>NZ_JBBCUB010000005.1:0-380527 GCF_037148075.1 Gordonia malaquae
AATATTTGCCGCCGTTTCGGGCGAACTTTTCCAGTCTAGCCTCACCCCGCTCTGCAGTGCAAATCGGCGTATCGGCGGCAACCGGACCCACCAACACCACCACCAGAATCTCGCGACCCGGTGAAGAAGTTGAAGGGAGTTTGCCCTTCGCGGCCTGGCCGCTCGGACTCGACATAAGTTACGCATCGTGGAACTGAACGTCAAATCTGCAGGTCAGGAAGGTAGCCGGGCGGCGCTCGCGGATTCTTGCAACGATGGCTCCATGAACCAGGTGCTTTCAGGCCTCGCGTCGCGACTGTTTCTCGACGCCGCGCGTCCCTTGGTCGATTCGCGGATCGCCGCATCGAGCCGGCCGTTCGACGGCGGTGAGCCGTTCCGGCCTTATCCGTCGTCTCGGCTCTGGTCGGTCGTTCACTACGGAGTGTTCGTTCCGCGCCTTCCCGATCCCTATCGCTACGTGAACACGATGACGTTCATCGGCCCGACGGGTACCGAAGCGTTCGACAACGACGAACTCGCGACCTCCGACGTTCGTGGACTCGCCACAGTGCTGTCGTCCACCGCGTCGAACGATCTGCATCACTACGCCGGCTACGACTCCCGCACGGACTGCGACTTCGCCGCGGACGGCTCGATCCTGCGGTGGGGCGATGACCTGACGCTCACCATCGACGGCGAGCACGTTCGTGTGGCTGGACGGTACGAGACGTTCGAGGTCGATCTGGATCTTCAACTGACCGACCAGGTGTCGTACTTCGTACGCACTCCCATCTACCAACACCTGAGCCTGCTCGCTCCGTATACGGGAACGATCCGCGATTCGACGGGGTCCACCGCGGTTTCGGGTCTGGGGACTTTTGAGTACGCCAGGGCGATGGGACACCAGGCGGCGGTGTCGAAGGCTCTCCCGAGCGCTTTGAAACTCCCCGTCGATCTGTTCACGTACCAGGTGATCGAGCTCGACGAACGGACTCAGCTCCTTCTCACCGACGTCCAGGCTCGCGGCCGCACGGCGTGCCGTCTCCTTCATGTACGTGTCCTCGGCGAGGAGACGTCGGTCTATGAGGACGTCACGTTCGAGGTGACCGCCTGGGATCGGCCGCAGACCGACCGGTGGGGCCGGACCATGCGCGTTCCGCAGACGATGCGCTGGACGGTTCGAGACGGGGCCTCCGTGGTGTTCCGGATCGACGCGACAGTCGACAGTCCACTCCGGTTCGGTCATGGCCGGGGGTACGTCTCCGCCTACTCGTACGACGGCGTCTTCCGGGGCGCCCCGGTGGCCGGTTCGGGCTACATGGAGTGGGTCGACACACGGAGCATCGGCAGCAGGTAGTCGCGAGCCACGGCCGCGAGCTGGTCGGCGTCATCGAGGTCGACCAACCCGCCGGGTGTCGTGACGAACGACCCGGCGATGCGGGCGATCATCTCGGCGGCCATGTCGGGGTCGACGCCTGCGTCGAGATTGCCCGCCCGTTGTTCGCTCCGCAAGGCTTGTGCGACGAAGGCGCTGACCACGTACATGTTGCGCCCGTCGCCACCGCCGACGAGCCCGGGGACCAGTGCGGGGTCGTCGTCGATGAGGCGTTTGATCAACGGGTTCGACCAGATCCTCTGCACCGACGTGACGAAACCCGTCACGACGCGGTCGGCCAGCGATTCCGACTCCGCCATCGCCTGCGTGAAGTAGCGGAAGTACGCCTCGAGTTCGCGGCCGATGACTTCGTCGACGAGTGCGTCTTTGCTCTCGAACTTGCGGTAGATGGTGATCCTCGAGGTGCCTGCGCGTTTTGCCACGTCTTCCATGGACGTTCGCGCGATGCCGTCGATGCAGAACTGATGAAACGCTGCGTCGACGAGCTTGTCGCGTGTCGCGTCGACTGGACGTGGGCCCACCCCGTCTATCGCACGTCGTGTCGCGCGCTCGATCAACGATCGCGGAGCCCCGTTCTCGTCTGCCGTCATCGCGTCGACCCTACCCTTTCCGACCAACTCCTTGTGATCGTCATCACGAGGTGCTATCCATGTTACAGATCGAGATGATTTGTTACATCGGCATCTGTCGGGGATGCGTACGGAGGGTATGAGCATGGAGCATGTGACACGACGCAACGTGTTGAAGGCGACGGCCGGAGCAGGGGCACTACTGGCGGCAGGGTCGGCGACACCGTGGACCTGGTCGCCCGCCGGGTCGGTTCCGGGAACCGGTACCGGAGCCGATCCCAAGAAGGCTTGGGACCCCGAACCAGACGAACTGATCGCCGACGTCTACAAACGCGGCGACGTCGGAAAGGTCAACCGCGCGCTGCGGGCGTGGACGAAGAACGAGCAGCCGCTCCCCGCGGGCTTGTCGGGTGATCTGCGCGACTTCGTCGAACGTTCTCGACGCCTCCCGGCCTGGGCCGATCGCGACAAGCTCGCCGACGCAGTGACGTTCAACCAGAAGCGCGGTACGTATCTCGGCGCCCTGTACGGCTTCGCCAGCGGCATGATGAGCGCCGTCATCCCGCATGAGGCCAGGGCCGTCTACTACTCGCGAGGCGGCGCACAGATGAAGGACCGAATCTCCAAGACGGCGAAACTCGGCTACGACATCGGCTCGCTGAACGCATATGCGCCATCCGGGGAGATGTCGGTGACCTGCGTGAAGACCCGCCTCATTCATTCGGCCGTCCGGCACCTCCTCCCCCAGTCAGCACACTGGTCGAGCGTGTCGGGTCAAACGGTGCCGATCACACAGGCCGACATGATGGTCACGTGGCACAGTCTGCCGACCACTGTCATGCGCATGCTGAACCGGTGGCAGGTACCGCTCAAACACGCCGAGTCGGAGGGCTTCCTGCATTCATGGCAGGTGGCCGGCCACATGCTCGGCATCGAGGACCAGTACATCCCTGCGACGTGGGCCACCGCTGAGACTCAGGCGAAGCAGGTTCTCGACCCCGTGCTGAAGGCGACGCCCGAGGGAATCGAGATCGCCGACATGCTGCGCGATCTCGGCATGCAGCTCGATCTGACACTCCTCAGCCGCGGCGTGCTCGGGTCACTCACCCGTTTCATGCTCGGCGACAAGATCGCGAACGACCTGCGTATTCCGCGCGAACCCGTGTGGGATCCGCTCTTGAACGCCGCATGGGGGCCGTTCATCTTGGTCCGCGAGGGCGTGCTTCAGGCCGGTATGCCGAAGGAGGCGTACTGGACGTTCGACGAGATGCTCCGCCAGTTCGTGCTGTTGTACATGGCGGAGTTGCGCATGCCGATCAGCATCGAGCTGCCCGGTGGCAACAATCCGCACTACAAGTAGGATCGGACAGACGACTCGGCCCCGCACTCGATGACGAGCGCGGGGCCGAAACGGCGGTCACTTCCCGACCGGGACTCCCAGCATCGTCGCGAGCGGGTTGACGATGAACGACGGTCCGAGTTCACGCAGTGCGCCTGCGGTGACGAATGTGCTCGGGGTGGTCTTGACGTCGCACCCGGACGCGACAGGCACACCCGCCATCCGACGATCGAGCCAAGACAGTGCGGCTGGCCCGCCGAGGATCAGTTCGATCCCGTGAGTCGAACTGATCTGGGGAATCGGATTCGGCGGCAGCTGTTCCCGTCGGTACGTCACTCGGCTGCCCGCCCGGCAGTACGAGCGGACGAGCTTGTCAGTACCCGTGATCGGCGCGACCTCTTCGGTGATTCCGTTGTAGATGTAGAGGGGCACTGTGCTTCCACGCCCGGTGACTCCGCGCGCCGCGATGGTCTTCTTGATCACCGGGTCCCGCAGGACCACGTTCACAGGCTTGGTCAGGAAGTTCCGGTAGTCGAACCACAGGTTCTCGACGATGTTCTCGACGACGCACCGGCTCAGGGTGCGCTTGATCTTGGCCTTGCCCGCAGGTGTCAGGTACTTGTTCAGCGCCTTCGTGAACTCCGACGAGTCCTTGCCGAGCGCGCCGAGCGCAATCGGGATCAGTCCGGCGAGCGGGGTGAAGTTGACCGACTTCAACGACGCAGCGAGATCACGCTCGGGCGCGCCGAAAGCTGCGCCGACGATGTTCAGTTCGGGCGCGTAGGTCGGCTGTTCCTCGACGGCCCAACTACTGGCGATCGCTCCGCCGGAGTATCCCCAGAGCGCGGTGGGGCTCGACGTCGACAGTCCGGACTTCGCGAACGACTGCGCGGCGCGGACACCGTCGAGCACCGCGTATCCGGGCTGATGCGGGGTGAGGAACGTGTTGCGGGATCCACCGTGATCGGGAATCGCGACCGCCCAGCCCTTGGCGAGACCCGCCGACGCCAGCAGCATCTCGGCCGCCGGATTGTTCAGTGTGACCGGCCCCTTCGGCGTTGTCAGGTCGATGGGCGCGCCCTTGGTGAGCTGGTACGACGGTGCACAGGTCGAGTCGACAGCGTCGGTCGCCGCTTGGTAGGAGAGGAGCTTCGACGGCCGCTTGCCTCTCGGAACAATGACCGTGGTGGTCGTGACGTCGGGTGCGCCGTTCATATCCGTCGTCCGATACAGCAGCTGCCACGAATCGGCGTTGAGCGGGAGCGCCTGCAGGCTCTTCACCGCAACACGCCGAGACCGGATGACGGTTCCCGGTTTCAGATCGGCGACGCCGGCCGGGACCGCGAAGAATCCAGTCGTCGGCTGATGCGGAGCTGCCGACGACTGTGGCGTTCCCGTCACCGGAGCGACCGCGAGCGCCAGCGCTGCGACCGCGGTCGGCACGAGCCACCGAGTCAGTGTTCTCACCATCTGAAGATCCTCCCCATCGACACCATCATGGGCGGCCCCGATGCCACCATAAATAGACATGATGTGTATCTATGGAGCGATAGAATGCCATCGACCGATGTCGAAGTCAATGGAAGGACGTGGCCGACTTGGCCAAGGGCGCACCGACCCGCACCCGCACTGTCGCGTCGATCATGAGCGCAGGCTGGGATCTGTTCGCGAACAAGGGGTTTCACGCTACGTCGATCGACCAGATCTGCTCGGCGGCGGCGCTGTCACGAGGCACGTTCTACCTGCACTTCAAGAACAAGGAAGCCCTGTTCCTCGCCTTGTTCGAACAACACGCGGAGCGGGAGGTGGCGCGGATCGAGAGCGCCATCACCAGTTCCGCAGGCGACGTGGACGCCGCATTGCTGTCGACCCTCGAGTCCCTTTTCGCCAACAGCGAGGAGTCGCGCCGATGGGCGATGGTGTCGACCGAGTTCACGCTCGCCGCCGCACGCGATCCGGCATTGGCCGAACGGCTCACCACTTTCGAGGACGCATTGGCCGCGCGTCTAGAGACCGCTCTGGCGCCGATCCTCGAGCGATCAGGCGCCGACGCGGCGCGGGCTGCACTCCTTCCGACATTCATCGTCGCGCTTCACGAAGGACTCATGCTGCAGCAGGTCGTCACCCGCGATCGATCGCTGACGCGAGCCGTCCTCACCGAGTTCCTACCGCAAGCCCTCGGCCCGCGTCAGTGAGGCTCCACGTGCGTGAGCGCGAGGTCGACGACGTCCGCACGGTCTGATGCGTCAAGCGCCCGCACATCGGCGATCGGCATCCAGACTGCGCGTTCTGTGGTTCCGTCGATCTCGGTGGTGCCCAGGACACCGCCGGTGATCGTTCCCGCGAACACGAACCGCTGCAGTCGGACCGGCCCTCTCGTCGCCGAGGCCGGAACCGCGGAGTGGTCGGAATCGAGCATCGCGCCCAGTTCGATGAGGTATCCGGTCTCTTCGTAAACCTCCCGAACCGCGGCATCGTGCAGCGACTCGTCGAATTCGACCCCACCGCCGGGCATCGTCCAGCACGGAGCCTGCGTCGCCGTTCCCCGAAACCGCGACAGCAGGATCTGTCCGCGGTCGGTGAGAAGTACGTACGACGCCAGGCGAGTGTGGTACTCGGTGAAATGCATGCACCCAGGCTATCCGGCAAGCGCGCAGGTCAGCCTTTCTCACGCGCGAGGTTCGCCATTCTGCCCGTCACGGAGTACCAGTCCCCGTCCCCGTCGGCGAAGACCTCGTCGAGCATCACCATCTGCGTGTGCGTGAGACGTCGCTCGAGGTCGGAGCCCGCGTCCGTCGCAGTGAGCCGCCGCACCCGTCGATCACCCGGATCCGAGGCATTGACCACGAGGCCACGTACCTCGAGGTCCTTGATCGGCCGATGGAGAGCCTGTTTGGTGACGTCGAGGAGTGCCACCAGTTCCCCGATGGACATGCCGGGACGGCGGCATACGAAGTAGAGGACTCGATGATGCGTGCGGCCCAGTCCGCTCGCCGCCAGGATCTCGTCCGGAAGAGCGGTGAACGCGCGATAGCCGAAGTACAGGTCTTCGATCGCCTGGCGGAGCACCGCCTCACGATTTTGGTCAAACATCTTGACGTACCTCCCGGAACCGCGCAGAATCACGGCAACCTAATTGACCTATTGGCGAAAGAGGATGACCATGCCGACGTTCTCCGATCGTATCGACGGCCTCCGCCCGTCACCCATCCGAACCGTCCTGAGTGTTGTCGACCGCCCCGGAATGGTGTCCTTCGCGGGCGGCCTGCCTGCCGCTGCTGCACTTCCCGCCTGGTCCGGCAGTGTCGGCCCCGAGACGCTGCAGTACGGAGCCAGCGAAGGCGAGCCCGCGTTGCGACGCGCAGTCGCCGACCACCTCCGTGCCCTCGGGGTCGACACCACCGCCGATCGGGTGATCATCCTCAGCGGCAGCCAGCAGGGAATCGACCTCGTCGCAAAACTGATGATCGACGCGGGAACGATCACCGCCGTCGACGACCCGACATATCTCGCTGCACTGCAGGTCTTTCGCCTGTACGGCGCGGACTTCACCGGACTGGACGACACGGGACTCGCCGACGCGTCGCTGGCGTACGTCGTCCCCACCTTCGCCAACCCGACCGGAGCATGCGCATCGGGCCCCGAGCGCGACCGCATCGCCGACACATGTCGCGAGAACGGAACCGTCCTGTTCGAAGACGACCCCTACCGCGAGCTGGCATACGCCGACGTCGACCGGACCCCGATAGTCGCGCGAATGCACGGCGCCTCCTGGATCTACCAGGGATCGTTCTCCAAGACCTTCGCCCCTGGCCTCCGGCTCGGCTTCATGACGGCGTCACCCGACCTGTTCGACCGTCTGGTCATGCTCAAGCAGGCCGTCGACCTGCACAGTTCACGCCTGTCCCAGCAGATAGTCCTCGACGCGATCACCGGATCCGGTTGGCAGGATCGTCTCGACTCCCTTGTGGACTTCTATCGCGATCGACGGGACGGGTTCGACGAGCTGCTCCGCACGCACTTCGCCGACCTGGCCGACTGGACCAGCCCGCCGGGTGGACTGTTCTTCTGGCTCCGACTGCTCGAGCCCATCGACACCCGCCGCCTTCTCGACGAGGCCGTCGGCCGCGGCGTCGCATTCATGCCCGGCGAGGAGTTCTACGCGGGTCCGCCCATGCTGGGGACCATGCGCTTGAACTTCAGCCACGCCGACCACGACGACGCCGACCGCGGACTGCGCATCCTGGCCGACTTGGTCGCCGAACGCTTCGATCGGCGCGGCTCGTGAGGCAAGATGTGCGGATGAACCTCTGGCAGGGCGAGCAGGCATTCACATCGCGTCCCAACAAGATCGTCAGCATCGACGGCGCAGCACAGCGCAAGGTGGTCGGACGCAAGTCGCTCGGCGACTGGAAGCCCGAAGCGCGTGGGCACGACGCGCTCGCAACGATCCTGGCGCAGAACACGATTCGTGATCAGCGGCTCTTACCGCTTCGCCACGGCCGAATGGCGGCGACCCCGTGGACCTATTACCGCGGCGCCGCGGCTGTGATGGCCGCCGACCTCGCGTCGTCGCCGAACACCGGCATCACTGTTCAACTCTGCGGTGACGCGCATGTCCTCAATTTCGGTCTCTGGAAGACCCCCGAACGGAACCTCGCATTCGACCTGCGTGACTTCGACGAGACGCTCCCCGGCCCGTTCGAATGGGACGTCAAGCGCTTCCTCGCCAGCCTGGTGATCCTCGCCAGGTCGAACGGCGTCGAGAAGCACGCGAAGGCGGCCGTCGCCGCAGGCTTCGCCGGCTACCGGGACTGGATCGCGCGCTACTCGACGTGGCCGGAGATCGACATCTGGTACGACAGCGTCAGCACCGAGCAACTCCTCGACTATGCGACCGACGACGACGATCACAAACTGGACAAGCTGATCGAGAAGCGCGCCGAGAAGCGTTCGAGCCGAGGCGCGTTCCGCAAGCTGACCGACGTCGTCGACGGCGTCCAACGCATCACCGAAGACCCTCCGTACCGAACACACGCCCTCCGGGATCACGTGGGTGAGCTCGAATCGATCATCACCCAGTACCAGGAGTCGGTGCCCGACCACATCTCCTCCTTGTGGTCGCGTTTCGACCTCGTCGACGCGGTACAGCAGGTGGTCGGCGTCGGCAGCGTCGGCATGCGCGTGTTCCTGACCCTGAGCGAGGAGCGCCGCACCGGCGACCCGATGTTCCTACAGGTCAAGCAGGCCGCACCGTCGGTGTACGAGCAGTTCCTCGGCGAGAGCCCGTATGACAATCACGGCTCCAGGGTGATCCACGGGCAGCGCATGATCCAGAGCGCGACCGACATGTTCGTCGGATGGACGTCGATCGGCGACGACACCGACCAGCGCATGGACTTCTACGTCCGTCAGTTCCGCGACGGCAAGGTGATTCCGAAGGGCGAGATGATCGCGCCGCGCCTGTCCCAGTTCGCCACCGCGTGCGGCCACGTCCTCGCCCGCGCCCACGCACGCAGCGGTGACGTCCAGGCGATTCACGACTACCTCGGGAACTCGGACAAGGCCGCCGACGCGTTCGGACGTTTCGCGTTCGCCTACGCCGACCAGAACGATCGAGACCACGCTCAACTGGCGAAGGCTGTCGAAGACGGATCCGTCGACGCTGTCGAAGGCTGGCCGGGACGGTAGTCACCAGCTGAAATATGCCGGCACCATGACGTTCTGGTGTGAACGTCATGATGCCGAGGTCAGAACGCATTCCACGAAACTGCTCCGCCGCCAGGACTCGAACCTGAAATGCCTGAACCAAAATCAGGAGTGTTGCCGATTACACCACGGCGGAATGCTGCCCGATTGAGTTTGCCACAGTCGTCCGACACGGACGCGACCGCCTGGTACAACCCACGTCTGCGCGTTGTACATCGATATAGAACGCCCTCATCTATAAAGAGTATGAACGCGAGTGTGACCTCCACGTCGGCCCGAGCCCAACCCCGTCGACGGCCGGCCGGGACGGTAGCCACCAACTGAGAAGACGTCGGCACCGCGAACGCCACGGTGCCGCTCAACCCACGCTCAACCGCATAGAATCGACGATATATCTGAACGCGTCCCATCACTCCAACGGCAGGTCATCGTGAGCACACCACTCCCCTCCGCCCGCGGACGGCATATGCAATTGCCCGACGCGGTCGCCGGCTTCGTACGCGAGAAGATCATGTCCGGGCAGATGAAGCCAGGCGAGTTCCTGCGGATGGAACCGATCGCCGAGATGGTCGGCGTGTCTATCACTCCCGTGCGCGAGGGCCTGCTGCGTTTGTCGAGTGAAGGATTCGTGACGGCTGTCCCGCGCCGCGGATTCATGGTCGCCACGTTCACTCGGCAGGACGTCCGCGACCTGTTCTGGGCACAGTCGAGCCTGTCCGGCGAACTCGCCGCTCGCGCCGCTGAGCGAATTTCTGACGAGCAGCTCCGGCAGCTCGAGGAAGTCATGGAACGCTGCGATGACGCGATCGAGTCCGGTGACACCGAGGCGATCGGCGTCATGGGACATCAGTTCCACCGATTGATCAACCTCGCCGCCGACTCCGATCGACTCGCCCGTCTCCTTGCTTCAATCGTCAAACACTTGCCGAACTCCTTCTACGCATCGATCGAGTCGCACGTTCGGGCCGTCGCACCAGAACACCACGAACTATTCGAGGCGTTGAAAGCGCGGGACTCGACTCGCGCGCGTGAGGTGACTGAACGACACATCATCAACAGTGCCGACTACGTCATCGCCATGCTCGAGAAGCAGGGACTGTGGGAAGACTCCGACTAGCAGGGACCACATCGTTCGCGTTGGAGTTCGCGTCGGTCCTGTCCGGCGATGTGCTCTGGACTCGCTACACGACCCGCCGCTGAGCAGTGAGGGCGATCCTCCTCCTCGGATAGCGGGACATTCGCCGCTTCCGGCAGTGAGAATGGACCCATGCCCGTTCCCAGTGCGCGTCGACGACAGATAACGGAGGTCGTCGCCGACGACCTGCGGATCCAGATCATGACCGGTCGGCTCCGGTCCGGCGACTTCGTCCGGCTCGACGAGACCGCGATCGCGTACGGGTGCAGCGTCACTCCGGTCCGCGAGGCACTGGTGACCCTGCGCGGGGAGGGCCTCGTCCGGTCCTCACGTCATCGAGGCTTCATCGTCGAGGCGCTGACGAAGCGAGACGTCGCGGACATCTTCTGGATTCAGGCGGAACTGTCGGCGCGTCTGGCGACGCAGGCAGCCGACTCCGACGACATCCCCGACCGTCTCACTGAGTTGACTGCGATCGTCGACACCATCGAGACCGCGGTCAAGGCAGGCGAACCCGACGACGTGATCGCCGGAGAGTTCGCCTTTCACCGGACCATCAACATCATGGCCGACAGCAAGAAGGTCGCGTGGTTTCTGACTGCTGCCAGCCGGTACAGCCCGTACGACGTGTACGTGCACGACCGCGCCTGGGGCGAGAGCGCCGTCGCAAGTCACCGCCGCCTGATCAACCTGCTGGCAGACCGCGACAAGGCCGGCATCGCCGACGAGATCCGAACCCAGTTCGGCAACGCTCGCGACCGGCTGGTGGAGCATCTCGAATCTGTCGGATTCTGGCCTGACTCCCCGAGTGCGTAGGATTCGTCACCGCAGTGGACAACGTCTGAAGCGAAGGATCACCGATGAGCAGTCTGCCCGCGACAACGGGAATCGCGGTCGTCGTCCTGGCCGCCGGAGCCGGCACCCGGATGAAGTCGAAGACCCCCAAGATTCTGCACCGCATCGGCGGACGGTCCCTCGTCGGACACGCTCTGCACGGTGCCAACGGGATCTCGCCGCATGCCCTCGTAGGTGTCGTCAGCCATGAGCGCGCCCGCGTGATCGCAGAGATCGACTCCGTCGCAGGCGAACTCGGCCGAGACGTGCTGATCGCCGAACAGGACCTGCCGCGTGGCACCGGTGACGCTGCCCGCGTCGGACTGACCGCACTGCCCGACTTCCACGGCACCGTCCTCGTCACGGTCGCCGACGCCCCTCTCCTCGACGCGACAACGCTCGGAGCTCTCGTCGACACGCACACGGCGGGAGACGGCGCCGCCGTCACGCTCACCAGCTTCGTCGTCGCCGATCCCACCGGGTACGGGCGGATCGTCCGCGATGGCGACAGCGCGGTGACCGCGATCGTCGAGCACAAGGACGCATCCCACGCCGAGCTGGCGATCACCGAGGTCAACGCGGGCATCTACGCGTTCGACGCCGACGTCCTCCGAACGGCGCTCGCCGGACTGTCGACCGACAACGCGCAGGGCGAGTTCTACCTGACCGACGTCGTCCAGATCGCCCGCGACTCAGGCCGAGTGGTCCGCGCACACGTCGTCGACGACCCGTCCGTCGTCGCAGGCTGCAACGACCGCGCACAACTCGCGGACCTCGGCGCCGAACTCAATCGACGCACCGTCCGCCGCCACATGCTCGCAGGCGTCACAGTCGTCGATCCGGCGACCACGTGGATCGATGTCGACGTGGTCCTCGGCCAGGATGTGCACATCGACCCGGGCACCCAGCTCCGCGGACGATGCGTGATCGCGGACGACGCCGTCATCGGGCCGGACACCACCCTCACCGACGTCGTCGTCGGACAGGGAGCGTCGGTGATCCGCACGCACGGAACCGGCGCGATCATCGGCGCGGGCGCCGACATCGGCCCGTTCGCCTACCTTCGGCCCGGCACCGACCTCGGCGACTCGGGGAAGATCGGCGCGTTCGTCGAGACCAAGAACGCCCAGATCGGCACCGGGACCAAGATCCCGCATCTCACCTACGTCGGCGACGCCGAGATCGGCGAATTCACGAACATCGGCGCATCGAGCGTCTTCGTGAACTACGACGGCGTGAACAAGCACAAGACGATCGTCGGCTCCCATTGCCGGACCGGCTCGGACAACATGTTCGTGGCACCGCTCACGATCGGTGACGGTGTGTACACGGGTGCGGGTACCGTGCTCCGAGGGGATGTCCCTGCGGGTGCACTCGCGGTGTCAGCTGGATCACAGCGCATCATTGAAGACTGGGTGCCGACCAAGCGCCCCGGAACGGCGGCTGCAGACGCGGCCGTCCGCGCCAAGAACGACCTCGATCAGGAGAATAAGAGCTAGCCGATGACATCTTGGACCACCGACAACCAGAAGAATCTGATGCTGTTCGCCGGTCGGGCGCACCCCGAGCTGGCTCAGGCGGTCTCCGACGCCCTCGGCGTCCCCGTCACTCCGCAGACGGCGCGCGACTTCGCCAACGGCGAGATCTTCGTCCGCTTCGAGGACTCGGTCCGCGGCAGCGACGCCTTCGTCCTGCAGAGCTGCCCGTACCCCATGAACCAGTGGATCATGGAGACGCTCATCATGATCGACGCGCTCAAGCGCGGGTCGGCCAAGCGCATCACCGCCATCCTGCCGTTCTACCCGTACGCCCGCCAGGACAAGAAGCACCGCGGGCGCGAGCCGATCTCGGCCCGCCTCATCGCCGACCTGTTCAAGACTGCGGGCGCCGACCGGATCATCACGGTCGACCTGCACACCGACCAGATCCAGGGCTTCTTCGACGGCCCGGTCGATCACATGCACGCTCAGGGCCAGCTCGCCGAGTACGTGCGCAACAAGTACGGCACCGAGAACATCTGCGTCGTGTCGCCTGACGCCGGCCGCGTGAAGGTCGGCGAGAAGTGGGCCGACTCCCTCGACGGCGCGCCGATGGCGTTCGTACACAAGACGCGTGACCCCGATGTGCCGAACCAGATCAAGTCGAACCGCGTGGTCGGCGACGTGTCGGGCAAGACCTGCGTTCTGATCGACGACATGATCGACACCGGCGGCACCATCGCAGGCGCCGTCAACGTCCTCAAGGAGGCCGGTGCGGGCGACGTCATCATCGCCACCACGCACGGCGTGTTCTCGCACCCGGCCGCCGAGCGCCTCGCCAACTGCGGCGCACGCGAAGTGATCGCCACCGACACCCTGCCGATCCCCGAGGACAAGCAGTTCGACAACCTCACGGTCCTCTCGATCGCGCCGCTACTGGCCCAGACCATCCGAGAGGTCTTCGAGAACGGCTCGGTCACCAGCCTGTTCAACGGCGTCGCGTAACGTCCCGTTCGTCAATCGCTCCCCGTCAGGCTCGCATTCCGGACTCCCCGTCCGATCGATCCGCCTGGCGGGGAGCTATTTGCGTAGACGCGCCGCCACCACGACTCCACCCACCAGCAGCACGAGGGCACCGAACGCCCACAGCGCCACCATCCACCCGGGCCGGACCAGCGCAGTGCCGACGCTCGCATCCGAATGAGTTGCATCGGGCACATCGGCGTGGGTCGGCTCCAATCGCGGTCCCGCCGATGGCGGGATGACGGTGGGCAACCCGTAATTGCTGCAAGAGACGGCACTCCACGCCCCACGGTGCCCGCCGAGGACAACGGTGTCGGTCGCACCGATCGTGAGTTCCACCCCGCATGCCGGCCCTTGCGACGCGGTCGAGACTTCGATGTACGCGGGTACGACGGTCTTGTACGAGTAGTCGACCTGGAAGACGTACGTGCGGTCCATGCCGTCGGCCGATTCCGACGCCGACACGGCCCGCCCGGAGACGATCGCGTCCGCCCTCGCGACTGTCTCTTCGGCGGTCATCGGCGCACAACTGCAGGCACACGCCTTCCCCGCCGTGGCCCATGAAGCTCCCAGCGTGGTCGCCACCAGCCCGATGACAAGTGCGATTCTCCACAGTCCCCTCATGATCCGACCGTAGCGCGAAACCTCGCGGCACTAGGCTGGTCTGGTGGACGCAACGATCTATCACAATCCCCGCTGCTCGACGTCGCGGAAGACGCTGGACAAGCTCACCGAAGCCGGCGTCGAGGTGACCGTCGTCAAGTACCTCACCGAGGGCTGGACCCGAGAGCAGCTGCAAAAGCTCTTCAGCGACGCCGGACTCACCGCGAGCCAGGCCGTCCGCAAGCGGGAGTCGCTCTACACCGAACTCGACCTCGCCAACTCGTCCGACGATCAGATTCTCGACGCGATGGTCGCCAACCCGGTTCTGGTGGAGCGCCCCTTCGTCGTCACCGACAAGGGCACCCGCCTCGCCCGCCCGATCCAGGACGTCGACGACATCCTCTGATGCCCAATGACTGAAATCGTCCCCGTGAGAGTGGTCCGAGGGCGAATCGCCCTCGGACAGTGCACTGGGGGACGATTTCAGTCAGCCGACGCCGTGGAAGGAGCGGTTGAGGCCCGGAACGACGACGCCGACGACGGCGCGGGCGAAGCCCTTGGTGCAGTCGAAGAAGTCGAAGTAGTCGCGCCAGACGACGATCTGACCGTCGCGGACCTCGAAACGGCCGCACACCCAGAACCGGATCTTCAACGGTCCCGCTCGCAGTTCGTCCAACCGCTCGGTGAGGACAACGGCGCCGTCGGCCGCGACGGACAGGAATTCGACGTCGAATCCGACTCCAGGTGAGTTCAGCTTCCGCATGACCGGCGCGAACCGCCGCATCCCGCGGACGGTGGGCAGGGAGACGTTCGTGTAGACGATGTCGTCGTGGACGTCGGTGAGCGCGGCGTCGACGTCGCCGCGGGCGAGCGCCGTGAGAAAGTGTCGGACCAGGTCAGCAGGATTCTGTGAGGTCATTCCCCCATGGTATTGTGTCTCCCGTTGTCACGGCGAGGGTGATCTGATCACCGTTATCGGCGCGATTGCGCAGACCTCCACTGCCTTGTGCGGATGAGATCGCGTGTCGAGGCCGCTAGTCGCGGCGCCACCGATTCTCGAAACCGATTGGAGGACACCATGTCCAACACCTCGAAGCTGTCTGCTTCCATCCGTACCGGCAAGGGCAAGGGCGACGCCCGCCGCGCTCGCCGCGAGGGCCAGGTCCCCGCCGTGCTCTACGGCCACGGCACCACCCCGCAGCACCTCCTTCTGCCGGCACGCGACCTCGCTGCCATCCTGCGTAACAACGGCCTCAACGCCATCATCGATCTGGACATCGAGGGTGCGAGCCAGCTCGCACTCACCAAGCAGGTCGACGTCCACGCACTGCGCAACTACATCGAGCACGTCGACCTCGTCGTCGTGAAGCGCGGCGAGAAGGTCACCGTCGAGGTCTCCATCGCCGTCGAAGGCGACGCCGTCTCCGGCACCCTGGTCGTCCAGGACGCCAGCGTCGTCGAGATCGAGGCAGAGGCTCTGCACATCCCCGAGCAGATCGTCGTCTCGGTCGAGGGCCTCGGTGCGGGTTCGTCCATCACCGCAGCCGATCTCGTTCTGCCCGAGGGCAGCACCCTGGTCTCGGACCCGGGCACCCTGATCGTCGCCGTCAACGAGCCCAAGGGCTCCAGCTCGGACGACGCAGAAGCCGAGGGCGACGACGCAGAAGCGGCCGCAGAGTAATTCTGCCGCTTCATCAGTGAAACTGATTGTCGGACTGGGTAACCCCGGTCCCTCCTACGAGAAGACCAGGCACAACATCGGCGCAATGGTCGCCGACAGCCTGGTCTTCTCGTATGGAGAGAAGTTCTCCGTTCACAAGCGCTCCGGCGCCGAGACGGCGACCGTCCGCATCGGCGGAGAGCCCGTCCTCGTCGCGAAAGCACGGGCGTACATGAACGTGACGGGCCGCCAGATCGGCCCGCTCGCCGCCTACTATTCGGTGGCCCCCGCCGACCTCATCGTCTTGCACGACGAGTTGGACATCGACTTCGGTCAGGTCCGACTCAAACAGGGCGGCGGAGAAGGCGGCCACAACGGACTCCGGTCCATCACCTCAGCCGTCGGCACGCGTGACTACCTCCGCGTCCGTCTCGGCATCGGCCGTCCACCCGGCCGCCAGGACCCCGCGGATTTCGTGCTCAAGCCGTTTCCGTCGGCCGCGAAGAGCGACGTGGAACTCCTCATCGCGAACGGCGTGGACGCAGCCGAACTGCTCGTCCAGAACGGACTCGAAGGGGCACAGAACACCGTCCACGCATGGTGACCGCCCACTGATTACTCGTCGGCACCCGAACCCGGCGGCCGGCCGCGGTTCGGGTGCCGAAGTCGTTTCACGGTGATAGTCGTCCGCGCCTCACCGGCATGAATCTCGTGACGCTCGTCACGAGGGACCCATCTGGGCTAGCATTCACGAACTGGATCGAATGATCCACTAGTGACTGAGGACTCAGGAGACAGCCACCCATGTCGAGCGCCACCCCACCCGACCTGCCCACGCTGCCCGGACGCATCCGTTGGTCGTCCGCCACCGCAGCCTTCCAGATCGAAGGCGCCCGCACCGAAGGCGACCGCGGACGCTCCGTCTGGGACACCTGGGTCGACACCCCCGGCAAGGTGAAGGACGGCTCCACCGCCGAGCCGGGCGCCGACAGTTACCACCGCTGGACCGAAGACGTCGCGCTGGCCAAGGGGCTCGGACTCGATCGCTACCGCTTCTCCATCTCGTGGACGCGCATCCAGCCGGACGGAACCGGGGCGGCCAACAGCGCGGGCCTCGACTACTACTCACGGCTGGTCGACGACCTGCTCGAAGCGGGCGTCACTCCGTTCCCCACCCTGTATCACTGGGACCTGCCCGTTCCCCTGCACGACGCGGGGGGCTGGACAGGTCGCGACGTGGTCGAACGGTTCACCGACTACGCAGGCATCGTCGCCGAACGCCTCGGCGACCGCGTGACGAACTGGTACACCGTCAACGAGCCCGCAATGACAACACTGCAGGGATACGCGGTCGGAGAACTCGCGCCCGGCGAATTCCTCCTGTTCGACGCCATCCCCACCGCCCATCACCAGTTGCTGGCACACGGTCACGCGACGCGTGTGTTCCGCGAACACGGCGCCACCGCCGTGGGCGTCGCGAACAATCACACACACGTCTATCCGCTCACCGACTCCGATGCCGACCGGGCGGCCGCGGTCGCATACGACGCACTGCACAACCGACTCTTCGCCGATCCCGTGTTGACCGGCGAGTACCCGGACATGTCGGCATACGGCGACGTGGACCTGCCGATCCGCGACGGCGACATGGAGATCATCGCCACCCGACCCGACTTCTACGCCGTCAACTACTACAACCCGACCACCGTTGTCGCGACCGCGCCGGACATCCCCATCCCATTCGAGATCGTGCCGACACCCGGCGTCCCGACCACCGGTTTCGGCGCCGATTGGGGAATCAAACCCGACTCGCTGCGCGACCTGCTGATCGACCTCGCCGGCCGCTACCCGAACTTGCCGCCCATCGTGATCAGTGAGAACGGGGCGTCATTCCCTGAACCGGACACAGCGGACGGGGGAATCGACGATGTCGACCGCATCGCGTACATCGACGGTCATATCCGTGCCGTGGGCGAAGCGATGAGCGCCGGGGTGGACATCGAGGAGTACACCGTCTGGTCGCTGCTGGACAATTTCGAATGGGCCGACGGCTACACCCAGCGTTTCGGTCTCACCCACGTCGATTTCGAGACCGCGAAGCGCACGCCCAAGGCGTCGTACGACTGGTATCGCCGAGTGATCGCGGAGAATCGCAAGTGAGCACTGCAATGAAGGCGGGCAGCCGCCGTTGGCTGACCCTGTTCACGGTCGCCTGGCTCGTCATCTGGATGGTTCAGCTGACGCCGCTGCAACTGCTGCTGCCCCTTCAGCTCGACCAGGAGAACTCGCAGGGCGGCGACGAGTGGATCCACACCGTGGTCATCTCGGGCCTGATCCTCGGCGCGGGTGGCCTCGCAGGCGTCATCGCAGGTCCGCTCGCGGGAGCGTGGTCGGACCGCACCGACAGTTCTCGTCTGCCTGAGTGGCTCGGCGGACGACGACGCGTGTGGTCGCTGATCGGCACCTGGCTGATGGCAGTGTTCCTCGTGCTCGTCGGCATCACGCACTCCACCTGGGTCATCGGCGGCGCCTGGATCGGCGTGTGCATCGGTGTCGGCGTGGCGTCGGCGTCGTTCACCGCCCTGATCGCCGACCAACTGCCCGACGACCAGCGCGGCTCCGCATCCGCCGCGGTCGGCGCATCGCAGGCCCTGGGCATCGTTGTCGGCGTGGGCGTGATCGGCAGCCTCGGTCTCGACCCGTGGGCGGGGTACCTGATCCTCGCCGTCCTCATCGCTGTCGTCGGAACGTGGGCCACCTTGCGGCTGCCCGACCCGCCCGTCGACCACCTCGCCGCGCAGAACTCGCTCGACCCCGATCGCGGCCGATGGGATTCGTTGCGAGACAAGGACTTCTCGTGGATGCTGGCCGGGCGTTTCATCGCCAACGTCGGCAACGCGCTCGGCACGTCCCTGTTCCTGTTCTTCCTCCTGTACGGGCTAGACCAGGACAAAGACACGGCCGAGGGAAACCTGATCCTCCTCGTCGTGGTGTACACGGTGTTCGTGGTGATCGCGTCGATCGCCTCCGGTTCGCTCGCCGACCGCGGATGGGATCGTCGTGGCCTGACGATCGTGTCGGCTCTCATCCAGTCGCTGTCGGGTCTGATCATCGTGATCAGCCCGACGTTCACGGCGACGATGATCGGCGCCGCATTCATGGGCGTCGGCTACGGCGCGTTCTCGACAGCCGGTCTCGCGTACGCCACCGACCTGCTGCCCCACGAAGACGACCACGGTCGTGATCTCGGCATCGTCAACACCACCGCAGCGCTCGGCCAACTCGTCGGACCGGTGCTCGGTGCCGGCCTGGTGTCGCTCGTCGGCGGCTTCTGGTTGGTGTTCTTCATGGGCTTCGTGTTGTCGATCGTCGGCGCTCTGGTGACTCTGGGTGCCCGCAAGGTTCCGGCAGTCACTAGAATCAGTTCCACCTGACGGTCGGCGTTCGACCGGACAGACGACAACCCTGCGCTCTACAGAAGGACGATGCACGTGGCGACCCTGGTGACACCCTCGGGACATCCGAATGTGGCGATGCTCGGCATCGGCGCGTACCGACCCAAGCGGCTCGTGACCAACGACGAACTGTGCACCGTGCTCGACTCGTCGGACCAGTGGATCTTCGAGCGCAGCGGCATCCACAACCGCCGATGGATCAGCGGCGACGAGACGATGCGGTCGATGTCGGCCGCCGCAGCCGAGCGCGCGATCACCAACTCCGGAGTCGACCGCGAGAAGATCGACATGCTGATCCTCGCGGCAAGCAGCTGGCCCTACAACGTGCCCCACGGCGCGCCGATCATCGCCTCCGACATCGGCATCAACGGCATCTCCGCGTTCGACGTCTCCGCCGGATGCGGCGGCTTCGGATACGCACTCGGCGTCGCCGCCGACGCCATCCGCGCAGGCAGCGCGAACTATGTGGTCGTCATCGGCGCGGAGACGATGTCCGTCGGCCTCGACGTGACCGATCGCGGCACCGGCTTCATCTTCGGTGACGGTGCGGGCGCGGTGGTCGTCGGCCCGAGTGACGTGAACGGCATCTCCCCGATGGTGTCCGGAAGCGACGGCGACAACGCGGAGGCGATCAGCCAGAACCGCGACACCGTCGAGTACATGGCTCGTGCCGTGGAGTACCAGGGCAAGGATCCCGAGACCGACCCCGTCGGACGTCTGGTGATCAGCATGGAGGGTCCCCGCGTGTTCCGCTGGGCCGCGATCACTCTCCCCAAGGCTTTGACCACGATGCTCACCGAGTCGGGCGCGGGTGTCGACGACATCGAGGTCTTCATCCCCCATCAGGCGAACGCACGCATCAACGAGCTGATGAAGAAGAACCTCGGATTCCCGGACGATCTGCCGATGGCCAATGACATCGAGAACACCGGCAACACGTCGGCCGCGTCGATCCCGCTCGCCATGGAGGAGATGCTCGCGACTGGAAAGGCTCAGGGCGGCCAGACCGCCCTGATCCTCGGATTCGGCGCAGGCCTCTCCTACGCGGGCGGCGTCGTCACGATGCCCCCGGCACCGAAGGTGACCAGCTTCGACGGCCTCGACGACGCCGTCCCCGGCCCCCTCGCAAAGCACCTCCGCATCAGCTGATCGGACCTTTCGACTTCAGGCGTTCTCCTTGCGGAACACTGACGTCCCCCACCAGCCGGCGAGAGCGCTGAGGACGACGGACGCAAGGAGTCCCCAGAGAACCTGCGTCGTCAGCACATCGCCGAGGAACGAACTGCGCACGGCGTCGGTGATCCAGCGGAACGGAATGAAGTCGCTGACTCGCTTGAGCCAATCGGGGCCGATCGTCATCGGGAGCAGGATGCCCGAGAGCAACAGGATCGGCATCATCACCATGTTGATCACGGGCGCCATCACGTCTTCGCTCTTCGTGGTCAGCGCGAGAGCGTTCGACGCGGCGGCGCACGCTCCGCCGACGAGGAGGGTGATGACCAGTCCGACGATCACTCCGCCGACCGGACCACGCATTCCCATCGCGTAACCGAGACCCACGAGGATCAACGCCTGCACCAGCAGTTGCAGGAGGTCACGCAGAATTCGGCCGAACAGCAGCGCCGTACGGCTGGCCGGAGTCACCCGTTCGGCCTCGATGACGCCTTCACGCCACTCGCCGATGAGGCTGAAACCGGCGAACATCGCACCGAAGATCCCGAGCTGCACCAGCAGGCCCGGGACGAAGAACGTGTACGCGTTGTCGCCTGCACCCGGGAACTGAGCCACCAACGGTTTCAGAAGCGGTCCGAACAAGACCAGATACATCACCGGCTGCATGATGCCGATCAGGACCCACGCCGGGTTGCGCAAGTTCATTCGCAACTGACGACGGAAGACGATGTACGACTCGGTGAAGAAGCTCATTGTGCGGTCTCCTGGTCTGCGGCGTCGGGCGTGGACGTCTCGTCGCGCAACGACCGTCCGGTAAGGGTGAGGAACACGTCGTCGAGGGTGGGTTTGACGATCTCGATCGAGTCGAGCGTCGCGCCCCGCGATTCGAGGTCGCGGAGCAGTCCCGGCACGATCCGCGCCGATCCGCGGACGCGAGCGCTGACTGCGCCGCCGTCCACCATGACGTCCGAGCCGACGCCGTCGAGCAGTTGAGCGACACCCGGCACGTGTGCGGTGTCGTCGAACTCGAGTCGGACGAGGTCGCCCGACACCTGCGATTTCAGGTTGTCGGGAGTGTCTGCGGCGACGATGCGCCCGTTGTCGATGATGAGGATCCGGTCGGACAGCGCGTCCGCCTCGTCGAGGTAGTGCGTGGTGAGGAAGACCGTCGCACCCCGGTCGGTCCGGAGTTTCGAGATGTGCTCCCACAAGTTGGCTCGCGCCTGCGGATCGAGGCCGGTGGTCGGTTCGTCGAGGAAGACGAGCGTCGGGTCGTGGATCAGTCCCATCACGATGTCGAGGCGACGTTTCTGTCCACCGGACATGTTCTTGGGCATGCGATCCCAGAGTCCGTCGAGTTGCAGCTCCTCGAAGAGCCGCTTGCCGCGGGCGACGGCGTCTCGCCTGCTCATGCCGTACAGCTGTCCGTGGTCGCTCACCTCGTCGCCCGCGAGCGCCTGGGAGAACGTCGATCCGGCTTGCGAGACGTACCCGATGCTGCGGCGGACGTCCACCGACTGCGTGAGCACGTCGTATCCGTTCACCGTCGCGGTGCCTGCGGTGGGCCGCAGCAGTGTGGTCAGCATTCGCAGGGTCGTCGTCTTGCCTGCGCCGTTCGGCCCGAGGAATCCGACGACTTCTCCCTCGGCGATGTCGAGATCGACGCCGTCGACTGCCCGCACCTCCTTCGCCTGTTTCCCTCTGCCTGTCGTGAAGGTCTGGACCAGACCTCTGGCATGGATCATGTGACGCCTCTCGCTGTCATGGGTGAAGGTTGTCCTCTGTGTCTACCCGAAGGCACCGACAATTCCATTCGATACTTTCGGGTAACCGGGGTCACATGAGACTGTGGAAAGAGCTGTGCCCACAGATGAAGCACCCGTGATCGAAGGAGTCGTCCCATGGTGGACCTTCACGAAGCAGTCGGCATCAAGAACATCTCCATGCTCGGCATCGGCGCCTACCGGCCCGAACGCGTCGTCACCAACGACGAGATCTGCGCGAACATCGACTCGTCCGACGAGTGGATCTTCACCCGCACCGGAATCAAGTCGCGTCGCTTCGCTCGGCGCGACGAGACGGTCGTCGAGATGGGCGTCAACGCCGGACGCACCGCGATCGCGAACGCCCTGCTGTCGCCTGCGGACATCGACGCAGTGATCCTCGCGACGAACACGCACCTCCTACTGACGCCTGCCGGCGCGGTGAAGATCGCGACCGAGCTCGGCGCCAACGGTGTGCCGGCCTTCGACGTGACGGTCGGCTGCGCAGGCTTCGGGTACGCCCTCTCACTGGCCTCCGACATGGTCCGCGGCGGCAGCGCGACCAACGTTCTTGTCGTCGGCGCCGAACAGTTGTCGGTGACGATGGACATGACCGACCGCACCAACTGCTTCATCTTCGGCGACGGTGCAGGTGCCGTGGTCGTGGGTCCGAGCGAGAAGCAGGGTCTCGGACCGGTCGTGTGGGGCAGCGACGGCACGCAGTTCAACGCGATCCGCCAGGACATCGACTGGATCTCGTACATGGATCAGGACGATCACTCGGCACGCCCCTACCTGCGTCTCGAGGGAACCGCGGTGTTCCGGTGGGCGGCGTTCGAGATGGGCAAGGCCGCGCAACGCGCGCTCGACGTGGCGAAGGTCGACGCCAGCGAGATCGACGTGTTCGTCCCCCATCAGGCGAACACGCGCATCAACGATCTGCTCGCTCGCAGCCTGAAGTTCCCGGAGACCACCCGCGTCGCCAACGACATCGAGAACACCGGCAACACGTCGGCGGCGTCCATTCCGTTGGCCATGGAGCAGATGCTGTCGACCGGGCAGGCCAAGCCTGGCGACACCGCGCTGTTGCTCGGCTACGGCGCAGGCCTCAGTTACGCCGCCCAGGTCGTCACGATGCCCCCGATTCCCTTCGAATAGCATTTTGCTGCCACTGCCTGCGGACCGATAGCGTAGACGGGTGAGTTCCGAGGTCATCGGGCGCGAAGTCAAGCGCCGTCGTACGTTCGCCATCATCTCCCATCCCGACGCGGGCAAGTCGACGATGACGGAGGCGCTGGCGCTGCACGCCCGCATGATCAGCGAGGCGGGCGCCGTCCACGGCAAAGGCGGACGACGCTCCACCGTCTCCGACTGGATGGAGATGGAGAAGGCCCGAGGCATCTCAGTCAGTTCGACGGCGCTCCAGTTCAAGTACGCGTGCGAGGCGACCGGCGACGACAAGGACTTCCCGCACGTCATCAACCTGGTCGACACTCCGGGCCACTCGGACTTCTCCGAGGACACCTACCGCGTGCTGACCGCCGTCGACGCCGCGGTCATGCTGATCGACGCCGCGAAGGGCCTCGAGCCGCAGACGCTGAAGCTGTTCCAGGTGTGTCGCCACCGCGGCATCCCAGTGATCACCGTGATCAACAAGTGGGACCGTCCCGGTCAGACGCCGCTGGAATTGATCGACGAGATCAGCGAACGCATCGGTCTGATCCCGACCCCGATGTTCCTGCCCGTCGGCATCGCAGGCGACTTCCGCGGACTGCTCGACCGTCGCACCGGTGACTATGTGAAGTTCACGCGCACCGCGGGCGGCGCCAAGATCGCGCCCGAGGAACTGCTCGACGCGGATGCGGCAGCCCAGGCCGAGGGCGACGCGTGGACCGCTGCCGCCGAGGAGAGCGAACTCCTGTCCGAACTCGGCCAGGACCACGACCAGGAGATGTTCCTGGCAGGTCAGACGTCGCCGATGATCTTCACCTCGGCGATGCTGAACTTCGGCGTCCGCCAGCTGCTGGAGACGCTTGTCGAGTTCGCTCCGCCGCCCCGCGGACGCGAGTCGATCGACGGCGTCGCGCGCGAGGTCACCGACCCGTTCAGCGCCGTCGTGTTCAAGGTCCAGGCTGGCATGGACTCGTCGCACCGCGACCGGCTCGCATACATGCGCATCGTGTCGGGCGAGTTCGAGCGCGGCATGGTCGTCAACCACGCCCAGACCGGCAAGCCGTTCGCGACCAAGTACGCGCAGGCCGTCTTCGGCCGAGACCGCGCCACCGTCGACACCGCATACCCCGGGGACGTCGTCGGTCTGGTCAACGCCATGACCCTCGCCCCCGGCGACACGCTGTATCTCGACCCGAAGGTCCAGTACCCGCCGATCCCGTCGTTCGCGCCGGAGCATTTCTCGTCGCTGCGCGTCACCACCGCCGACAAGTACAAGCAGTTCCGCAAGGCCATCGACCAGCTCGATGCCGAAGGTGTGGTCCAGGTGCTGCGCAACGACATCCGCGGCGACGCCTCGCCGGTGCTCGCCGCTGTCGGACCCATGCAGTTCGAGGTCGTCACGGCGCGCATGAAGGCCGAGTTCAACGTCGACACCATCATCGAGCCGCTGGGATACGCACTCGCCCGCCGCACCGACGAGGCCAGTGTCGCCGAGTTGAATCGTCAGCGCGGCGTCGAGGTGTTCACGCGGAGCGACGGTGCGATCCTCGCACTGTTCAGCGACAAGTGGCGCCTGCAGTACATCGAGAAGGAGCACAAGGACCTCCACCTCGAGCCGCTCGTCGCCGCGGCCGACTGACGTGCGACGTCTCGCTGCGGTCGTCGCTGCGGCACTCCTGCTGACCGGCTGCTCGACGAACGCGGCCGTCGACGAACCGCCTGCTCCGCGGCCCGCGAAGGCGCTGGCCTCCGAGAAGTGCGATGAGCCCACGCCGACCGGGAAGATCGACAGACTCGGCTACGACCTCCGGTTCACGCGCGGCGCCGTCCGCATCAAGATCCGAGACGGCCGCGGCGAGCGATGCGTCCAGTTCGCCAAATGGGGCAACGCGAACATCGACGTTCCGCCGGACTCGCTGCTGTACTACTTCTCCGGTGGGCGCGGCGACGGCACCCAGGTGGAGTTCCGCGCCGTCGACCTGGCGGGCGGCAAACTCCCCGACACTCGTCCGCTCGGGCGGCTCGACCATCCGATCAACGCGACGGTCGGTGTGTCGATCGACGGCGTCTACTACACGTCGCCGACCTGCGCATTGACGTTGACGGTGAGCAACTCCCGTCGCGCGGCCGGGCGGTTCGCGTGCCCGCAGGCTCTCGCTCAGACGGCGAACCCGTTCGACCCGTCCGACGACGTCTCCTTCGACGACCCGCCGGCCTCTCCCCCGCCCGCCACGGCCGTCCTGTCCGGGCGTTTCGACGTCTACTGACGTCGACGTCTACTGACGTCTAAGGGGCGATTCGGTGTCATCTGGTGACACCGAATCGCCCCTTAGCACGCTAGACGATCTCGCTGATGGAGGCGGGGTCGATCTCCTCGATGGTGCGAGGAGTGAACGACGGGTTGCGGTCCTTGTCCACCAGCACCGCGCGAACCCCTTCCGCGAAGTCGGGATGCGCCGTGATCCGCTCGGCGGTCGACAGCTCACGTTCGAGGCACTCCGCCAACGACGACGTCGTGCCGAGCTCGATGAGCTTCGCGGTGACGAACAGGCTGGTCGGTGACGCCGATCCGAGAAGCGTCAACATCTCGGTCGCCCACTCGTCGCCGACCGCACCTCGGAGGCCGCCGATGATCGCGTCGACACTCGTGTCACCGAAGTAGTCCGCGATCTTTGTCAGCGGAAGCGTGGGTTCAACGGGATCACGGTGATCCGCCAGCGCTGCGGCGAGGCCCTCGCCCGAGCGAATGGCGTCGGCCACGGCCCCGAGTTCGGCCGACGGGACATAGTGCGTCGCAAGCCCGACGGCGACGGCGTCCGCGCCTCGCAGACGTGCGCCGGTGAGGCCGAGCCACATGCCGACTCCACGCGGCAGTCGCGGCAGGAAGTAGGTGGAGCCCACGTCGGGGAAGAACCCGATCGCCGTCTCGGGCATCGCGATGAGCGCCTTCTCGGTGACGACGCGGATCTCACCGTGGACGCTGATGCCGAGCCCACCGCCCATCGCGGCGCCGTCGATCAGTGCGACGTACGGCTTCGGGTACTCGGCGATCATCTGATTGACGCGGTACTCGCTCGCGAAATACTTGGTGACGGCCGCGGCGTCGCCCGCGATCGCGTTGTCTCGGATCGCGCGGATGTCGCCGCCCGCGCAGAAGGCTCGCTCGCTTGCCGACGTGACGAGCACGGTCTCGACCGCGTCGTCGTCGGCCCAGCGTTCGAGGACGTCATGCAGGTCGTCGATCATCGTCTGATCGAGAGCGTTCAGGGCTTTCGGGCGGTCGAGGACGATCTCCCCGACACCGTTCGCGACGGTGGTGCGGATGTACGACATGACCGCCACGTTATCGCAGGCCCTCCCTCGATGGTTGGGCGTCCAAGTAAATCCCGGCGTGTTCTGCGCCACGCCCCCGACTTGGTCAGCCGACTAGCTCGGACAGTTCCAGCCAGCGTTCTTCGAGTTCGTCGACTTCGGCCTGTGCGGCGTGGAGTTCGGCGGTGAGGTCACCGAGCCCGGTGTAGTCGCTCTGGTCGTGAGCGGCCATCTTCTCGTGCAGTTTCGCGATCTGAGTGTTCAGCTTCTCCATCTTGCGTTCGACTGCGTTGAACTCCTTGCGCGCGGCCTGGTGCTCGGCGGCGCTCGTCGCCGGGGCCGTCGCGGTCGCGGCAGGCTTCGACGGAGCAGCCGGGCGAGAGTCCTCGGCTCGTCGTTCCAGATACTGGTCCACTCCACGTGGCAGGTTGGTCAGCTTGCCGTCGCCGAACAATGCCCACGTCGAGTCGCAGATCCGCTCGATGAGGTACCGGTCGTGACTGATGACGACGAGCGTTCCGGCCCACGAGTCGAGCAGGTCCTCAACTTGCTGCAGGGTGTCGATGTCGAGGTCGTTGGTCGGCTCGTCGAGCAGCAGCACGTTCGGCTCGCTCATCAGGACGGCCGTGAACTGGAGACGACGCCGCTCGCCTCCGGAGAGGTCGCCGACCGGCGTCCGCTGGCGGGCGGGCGAGAAGCCGAGACGTTCGCAGAGCTGGCTCGCCGAGATCTCCTTGTCGCCGAGCATGATGTGACCGGCGACGGCCTCGACCACCTCGATCAGCCGCAGCGACTCGTCGAGGTCGTCGAGTTCCTGCCGCAGCCAGCCGATCGAGACGGTCTTGCCTTCGATGCGTCGGCCGGGCGCGACCGGCACGTCGCCTGCGAGGGCTCGCAGAAGTGTGGTCTTGCCGGAGCCGTTGACTCCGACCAGGCCGATCCGCTCACCGGGCGCGAGACGCCAGGTGGTGTCGTCGAGCAGCACTCGTCCGGGTTCGCCGTCGGACGACGGCGTGGTCAGCCGCGCGTCTTCGAGTTCGATCGCGACCCTGCCGAGTCGGCGCTTAGCGAACGCCGACAGGGCGACACTGTCGCGGGGCGGAGGGACGTCGGAGATCAGCTTCTCGGCGGCCTCGATGCGGTACTTCGGCTTCGACGTGCGGGCAGGCGCTCCGCGGCGCAACCACGCCAGCTCCTTGCGCGCGAGGTTGCGACGACGCTCCTCCGCGGCATCGGCCTGCCGGTTCCGCTCGGCGCGCGCGAACACCCAGTCGTTGTAGCCGCCCTCGTACTCGTCGACCCGACCCGAGTGGACCTCCCAGGTCCGCGTGGCGATAGTGTCGAGGAACCAGCGGTCGTGAGTCACGACGAGCAGCGCGCTGCGTCGGTTGACGAGATGCTCGGCGAGCCAGTAGACGCCTTCGATGTCGAGATGGTTCGTCGGCTCGTCGAGGATCAGCAGATCTGCGTCGGTGACGAGCGCCGCCGCCAGCGCGGTGCGCCGCCGCTGTCCGCCCGACAGCTCGGTCACCTTGCGGTCGAGCAGCCCGTCGATGCCGATTCCGGTCAAGATGCCGCGGATCCGGGCGTCGGACGCCCATTCGTGCTCGGCCACACCGACGCCCACGACCACGTCGGAGACGGTGTGGTCCTCGGGCATCTCGCCTCGCTGGGTGACGGTCGCGACGACCGCTCCGCCGACCCGGGACACGCGGCCGGAATCCGGCTCGGTGATTCCGGCGAGAATCTCGAGCAGAGTCGTCTTGCCGCCGCCGTTGAGGCCGACGACGCCGATCCGCTCCCCCTCGTGCACACCGACGCTGACGTCGTCGAGCAGGGCACGGATGCCGAGACTCTTGCTGATCTTCTCGGCGGTGATCAGTGACGTGTTGGTGCCTGGATTGGCTGCCATCAGGGGCGGTCCTTCGTCTCGTCTGGCACCGTCGTGCGTCATCGATCGCCGACGGGACTCCGCTGGAGGGTCGGCCTTTACACGACCTGCGGATCAGACGTCCAGTGTATCGGGCGGGCGCACGCGTCCTCGGAGCGCCCGCCGCGGGACGACGCCGATTGCTGATCCGTCCCACGTACGGCGACCGATTCCGGTACTGCCATGAACTCGATCCGTCCAATTCCGACCGCACGACCGGCCACCGCTAGCGCGTAGCGTCCGACACCGCCGGCGAGCCGCCGATACCGGTGACGTCACCCGCGTGAATCCGTTCCGTCTCAATGAATCCTCCAGGTTCGACATATTTAGTTGAACTGATACATCAGTTCTATGATAGCTTGCTGGTTGTCAGAGGTACGAGAGTTGAGAGGAACTGAGTGCGATGCATGACACCACTTGCGAAGTCGCCATCATCGGAGCCGGAGCCGGCGGCATATGCGCAGGCATCAAACTTCAGGAGATGGGGATCAGCGACATCCTGCTGATCGAACGCAGCGACGGCATGGGTGGCACCTGGCGTGCCAACACGTACCCCAATGTTGGTGCAGACCTGCCGTTTCTCGCCTACCAGTTCTCGTTCGCACCCAAGCACGACTGGACGAACTTCTTCGCCAAGGGCGACGAGATCCAGGACTACCACGTCGGCCTCGCCGTCGACGCCGGCCTGGACAAGAAGACCGTCTTCGGCGTCGAGATCGTCCGGGAGCAGTGGGACGAGGCGGCGAACCGCTGGGTGCTGCACGCGGCCGACGGCCAGACGATCACCGCGCGGTTCGTGTTGAGCGCTGTCGGCGCCTACCTGAATCCGAAGGACAAGCCCGACATCCCCGGTCTCGGCGACTTCGCCGGGACCACGATGATCCCGGCCGCCTGGAATCATGACTACGACTTCGCCGACAAGCGGGTCGCCGTGATCGGCGTCGGATCGAGTTCGGTTCAGATCGCCCCGGCGATCGCCGAACAGGCGGCCCACCTCGACGTGTACCAACGCACTCCGCAGTGGTACTTCCCCAAACCCGACTTCCGCACACCGCGATGGATGAAGGCCGCCCTGCGCGTGCCGCGACTGTCCAGTGTGCTGCACGAGGCGATCCTCGCCCTGCTCGAGATCGGCCTCCGCACGGTGATCTACACTCCTGCCCCGCTGTTCCGAGTCGGAGCGACCGTCTTCGACCGCGTCGGCCTCGCGCTCTACGACCTCTGGCTGCGACTATGCGTGAAAGATCCGGAGGTCCGCGACAAGCTCCGACCCCGATACGGGCCCGGATGCACCCGGGGAACCCTCGGCGGCGGATATCTCTCCATCTTCAACCGACCCAACGTGTCGCTGCACACCACGTCGATCGATCACATAGAAGCCGACGCCGTCGTCACCGCCGACGGAGTGCGGCACCAGATCGACGCGCTGATCCTCGCCACGGGATACGAGATGTTCTCCGATCCAGAGTCGTATCGGGCGGGAGCGGTGATCGGTACGGACGGATTCGACCTCGGCGAGTACTACAACACCGTCGGGCTGCGCGCCTACCACAGCACCTCGGTCGCCGGGGTGCCCAATCGGTGGCTGCTCGTCGGCCCGTACTCGTGGACGGGCACCGCCTTCCACTACATCCTCGAGAACGCGGTACGCCATATCACCGCGGTACTCGACGAAGCGCGCACGCGCGGCGCGACTCGCGTGGAAGTGACACCGCATGCACAGCAGCGATTCCACACCGACATGGTCGAACGCGGCGCCAACCTCGCGCACTACTTCGGTGTCCACTGCGCCGGCTCGAACACGTACTTCGTCAATTCGCACGGCGAGGCGGTCTATGTCCGCCCGTGGACGATCTACCAGTCACGCAAGCGCAGCGTCTGCTTCGACCGCGACGACTACACGTTCGCCGACACCCGCGACGAGGTGACACAGTGATGCAGCCCTTCGCCCGCCTCCGCTTCGCGGCCACGGCGCCGGTGACCGCCGAGACGGCCCCGGACTTCCTTCAGACGGCGCCGTTCCGCACTCACGTCGACTACGACTTCCCCGACATCGAACCGTCCGACCTGTGGTCGGTGGTCTCGTCGGACCGCATGTGGTCGTGGCTCCCCACGGTGTGGGGGTGCCGTTACCCGGACCCCGACGCGGTGGAACCGGGGGTGATACGCGACTTCCAGATGTTCGCCCACCACTGGCTCATCTATGCTCAGCGGGAACAGATCCTGATCTGGGAGCCCGGCGAGCGCCTCGTCTACACTGCGACCGACGCCACCCTCCCGTTCTTCGGAACGTGGTGCGAGCAGTACCGGGTGGAGCCGATCCCCGGCGGCGGCTCTCGCCTGCGCTGGACGATGGGAGTCCGGGTGCGATTCCTCGGCTGGCTTCCACAGCGATGGCTCACGCCGATCATGCAACAGGTGTTCCGGTTCGGCCTCCGCGGCATTCGACGAGAGCACGGCACCGGCCTCGAAGGTGTCCGCTCCACCATGATCGGCGGCGTCGACCGCTGACCTGCATGCAGGCACAGCGCGACCGCCGATCACCCGCGGAGTGCCTCGATTCCGGTCGGCGATCCGTACAACAAGAAATCGGCGATGACAGCGGACGTGGTCGCAGCGTCCGCTGTCTCGCGATCGTCGACCACGATCGGCGCTATCGCACCCAGCACGCACGACGTCCACGCTTGGCCCGCGTATTCCATGTCCAACGTCGGCTCGACGATCCCGTCCTCGACACCGGCCGTCACGATCGCCTCGAAACGGGCAGACATCCGCCGAAACAGGTCGAGGTGGCCGTCCAGGGCGTCTTGGTCCACTCCGGGGACGTCGATGAGAATAAACCGCAACGAGTCGGTACTGCGTGCCACGAGGTCGAGGACTCCGCGTGTCGCGGTGGTCATCGTGTCCCGAAGCGACTCCTCGGTGAGCGGCCGCGGAAGGCCTGCCACCACGTCGTCGAGCAGTGTGAAGAAGTCCGCGAACTCACGCTCCACCAGGATTGTCAGCATCTGGCGGCGGTTCTCGAAGTAGTTGTAGAACGTCCCGTGGCTGACGCCTGCGCTTGCCGTGATCTCCTTGACGCCGGTCGTCGCGTAGCCGACGGCGACGAACTCTGACAACGCCGCGTCGAGCAGTTCGTCCGAGCGCGTGCGCATCGCCGTCATGTCCGCGGCTCCGGTCCTGCGGGCCGCTTGAGTAACCCTTGTCGCTCAATTCGGACGGCCGTGTCGAGATAGGACGCACGCCGTGCCGGCGTATCCCGGTCGCCTGTGAGAACAAGCAGCAGTCCCGGCGTGCCCATCGACGGAACGATCCTTGCGAGCACCGGTGCCTTGTCCTCGCCAATCGTCAGCCATCCGCGCTCGCTGACGTCGCCGATCAATCGTGTGATCGCGCCATCGATCGTGTTGTACAAACCTGTTACTCGATATCTGAACTCCCGATCAACAGCACTGACCTGAGCTGTCAGTATCTTCAGCAGCCGCGGATCATCGTCAACCAATCGGTACAGGCGGTCACCGACATCTCGAAAGATCCGACCTGCGACCGCCGGATCAGACCCTCGAACAGCGTCGTAGAGCTCGTCGACCGCAATCGCGCCCATCAGCCGATCGATGCACAGATCTACAACAAGATCCAGGAGCTCCCTTTTCCCCTCAACGTATCGGTAGAGGGTCCCCTGGCCCATTCCTGCACGTTTGGCGATGTCGCTGACCGACGCCTCGTCGTAGCCGAACTCGGAGAAGACTTCATACGCGGCCTCTGTGAGTTCGGCACGACGTCGCTCGCCCAGACCTACCGATTTTGGTCGGCCTCGGCGGGCGGGCCGACTATCGACGGGAGACCCCGATTCGTCTGATGACATCGCGCACCACTCTATCCCCTAGGTACGCTGCGTACCCCAGCAGACCAAGGATTCCCCAGACCCTCGTGCGGCGGTTGACGATGGCCACACCGATGGCAGTCTCAGCGGCACCGTTGATCTGCACCATTGTCTTGGTGTCCTTCGGAAACAACCAGCGCGAGATGAACACGAACACGGACGGAACGACGAAGTGCGCCACGCCAGACGCGGCGATGAGCACCCCTGCAGATCGCAGTCCTGCGTCCGCGACCTTCTTCCGCATTACTTTCCTCGTCGCCGCAGCGCCGGACCGTGTCATCGGTTCACCACCTCTTGTCGGCCGGTCTCCTCAGTCGGCGACTGACGCTCTGGCCCGTACTGGAAGGCGAAATCCCCCATATCGAGCCGCCTACTCGCACGCGTGGACTGGTACGCCGTGGTTGGCCGCAGGAAGCCGAAGTCACCGTGCTTGTCGATGTAGTAGGAGTTGGCGTCGACGCAGGCACGTCCGTGCATGAGCGTCTCCTTTCCACGTTCGGAGATGAAGTCGAAGAAGGCGTCGTTCGCCTCGTCGGTGACCGCCACCGAACTCGCACCGCGCGATCGGCATTCGGTGATCAGCCTGGTGGTGATGCGCATGGCGTTCTCGACCATCACGTGCCAACTGCTCCCACTCCACGCGAACGGGCCGAACACCATGAAGTGATTGGGCAGGTCTGGCATGCAGACGCCCTCGAACGCCTTCGACCGGCTGTTCTCGTAGAAGTCGGCGAGGTCGAAGCCGTTCCGCCCACGCACTGGACGCCGGCGATACGGTGCCGGACTCTGTGACATCTCGAACCCCGTGGCCAGCACGAGGACGTCGATCGGGCGTTCGACCCCCGACCTGGTCCGGATCCCCGTCGGCGTGATCCGCTCGATCGGGTCGGTGACCAGATCGACGTGTGGGCGGGTGAATGTCTTGTAGTAGACGTTCGACACACTCGGCCGCTTGCAGCCGAATCCGTACGTCGGAGTCAGTCGCTTACGCAGACTCCGGTCGCGGACCTGAGTGAACAGGAAGGCCCGGCAGGCCCAGTTCGGGATCAGTGTCAGCGGTGCGACCTGCTTGCCGTAGACGGTGATGCCGACCAAGCCGACCTCCACTGCCGCCGCGACCACGCCGCGGACAAGGCTCTGAAGGAACGGGGCGATCCGGAAGGCGGTTCGGATGAACTGCGGGATCGTGAAGTCCGGTTTCGCGAACACCCAGATTGCACGTCGTTGATAGACATCAAGATGCTCGACCCGATCGGCGAGGGCGGGTACGAGCTGTACCGACGTCGCACCGGTCCCGATCACCGCGGCACGTTTGCCGTCGAAGTCGTACTCGTGGTCCCACCGCTGGGTTTGGATCACATGACCCTCGAAGTCGTCGAGTCCCGGGATGTCGGGCAGCCGCGGTTCGACGAATGCACCGATCGCACTGACCACGAATCGCGCGGTGAGGGTTCGACCGTCGGCGAGTCCGACCTGCCAGAGCTGCTTCGACTCGTCCCACTCGCGCAGGATCACATCGTGGCGGAGACGAAGGTGGGCGGCCAACCGGTATTCGACCACCAAGTCGTCGATGTACTGCCTGACCTCGGCGCCCTTCGGAAACGTTCGAGTCCAGTCGGGGTTCTTCGCGAAGGAGAACTGATAGACGATGCCGGGGACGTCGACCGCCACATCAGGATAGGTGTTGGCGTACCACGTGCCGCCGACCCCGTCCGCACGGTCGAGGACGACGAAGTCGTCGATACCGGCCTGTGCGAGCGCGATCGCCATGCCGAGCCCACCGAAGCCCGCACCGATCACGATCACCTCGTGATCGGGTCGTGGACCTCGATCCGGCGCGGCGGTCCTCTTCTTCTTTCTCACCATCGGTGTCACTCCCTCACTCGTGTGTGATCTGTTGTTCGATGCGTCCGTCGTAGGCCGCACGCGCGACCCGATCGATCGGTTCGAGCGTCCGATCGGCGCCGACCGCCTTCCGGCCGAGGAGCCAGAGCGGTTCGGGGACGAAGGGATGCAGCCGCAGAAGCGGGACGGTGCCTGCGGGCGCACCGATCACGGCTGGTCGACGCCGGAGCGTGGCGACTGCTCGTCGCGCGACAAGATCTGGCGAGATGATCCCCAGTCGCTCCCACCAGCTGAATCGGATTCCGTCCACGAGTTCGGTCTTGACCGCCGACGGCATCACGACGCTGATGGTGACGCCGGTGCCGAGGAGTTCTTCGCGCGCGCTCCGCGCGAATCCGGTCGCCGCGTGCTTGGTCGCGACATATGTCGCGAGGCCCGGCGAGTGGATCCCGCCGGCCGCCGACGTCACGTTGATGAAGTGGCCGCGACCGCGGGCGATCATCCGCGGAGCCAAGGTTCGGTACGAGTTGTAGTGCGCCCAGAAGTTGACGCGCATCGCGGCCTCGGCGACACCGACCTCCTCGTCGATGAGGGCGCCGACCGGCATGATCCCGGCGTTGTTGACCAGTACGTCGATCGGTCCGATCGACGTCTCGATCTCGTCGATGAGCGCGGCGAACGCCGCCCGATCGCCCACGTCCACGCTCATCCCGACGGCGTCGCCGTCCACGATTCCCCGCGCCGCGACGTCGGCGGCCGCTCCGTCGAGGTCGACGATCACAACCCGCGCACCCTCGCGCGCCAGGCGTTGGGCGATCGCCAGACCGATTCCTCTGGCGCCCCCGGTCACCACCGCGACGGCCCCGTCCACGGTGAATGGCGTGAACTTCATGCCGACACCTCCGTGTTGTCGCGATCGACGCTGTCGACCGCGGCCGCCGATGACCGGTCGCTGCGCGTGATTCGGTACGCGGACATATCGACGTTGCGGCTCTGCCGGCGTGCGCCGAACAGACTGGTCGGCCTGATGTACGGCATGTCACCGGCCGAGTTGACGTAGTACGTCCGGAGCCCGGCGTTCACCGTCGTGAAGTAGTAGTCGATGTTCTCGTCGTTGCGCCGGATCATCCGGTGGTAGTCGTCGTGCGCCTCTGCCGTCACCTCGACCGACTGGCCACCCTGCGCCTCGGTCGCGGCGATCACGTTCACCGCGTGGGTCGACGAGATCTCGACCAGCTCGTGCCAGCCGGTGCCGATCCAGGAGTAGGGCCCGACGAGCATCCACCGGTTCGGGAGCTTCGGGACGGCCACCGACTGGTACGCCTGCAGGCGTTCGGTGTTGTAGAAGACCCCCAGGTCGAAGCCGTCGCGTCCAACGACGGCTCCTTCGACGTAACTTTCGGGATCAGAGAACAGGTGATAGCCGGTGGCCATCACGAGGGCGTCGTACTCACGGAGCGTGCCGTCGGCCGTCACGACTCCGTTGGCCACGATCTTGTCGATGGGCGTGTCGATCAGGCCGACGTTCGATCTGTTGAACGCCTGTAGGAACCGATTCGACAGCGTCGGCCTCTTGCCGAGCAGGCCGTAGTCAGGCATGAGTGCGGTTCGGGCCGCGTCGCTGTGGACCGTGGCCCGTAGGTAGCGTCGGTACACCGCGCGGGCCACCCGATCGAAGATCGGCGCCCCGAATCTGAAGATCGGGCGCGGCGTCTGGTACACGATCCGCAGACCGATCTCGACGACGATGTTGGCGATCGCGCTCAGCAGAGGGCCGACGCCGGGAAGCGCCATCCCGGTTCGCAGGAACCAGTTCATCGCGAAGTCCGGCTTCGGGAGTGCCCACACCGGTGTCCGCTGGTACACGTCCAGGTGATCGACCAACGGTGCGATCGCCGGCGTGATCTGCACGGAGCTGGCGCCGGTGCCGATCACGCCGACGCGCTTGCCGTCCAACGAGTAGTCGTGGTCCCACGCATTCGGGCGGAGGACGTGACCGGCGAAGTCGCTGTAGCCGGGGATCCCCGGATCGTCCTTGGCGCGCAGGTAGGCGCCGATCGCCGAGATGACGTACTTCGCGTGGACGGTCTCGCCGGTGTCCAGGTGCAGGACCCACGTCTGCGCGGCGTCGTCCCATTCCTCCCGCACCACCCTGCGTCCCCACCGGGCGTGGGCGTTCAGGCCGAACCGTTGTGCGACATCGCAGTGGTAGCGGTGCACTTCGGGCCCAGTAGGGAACATCCGGGTCCAGTCCGGGTTCCGGGCGAAGGAGTATTGGTAGGTGAATCCGGGAACGTCGACGCCGAGTCCCGGGTAGTGATTGTCCCGCCAGCTCCCGCCGAAGTCGTCGCCTTGGTCGATGATGACGAAGTCATCGATCCCGCGCTTCTTCAACAGGACCGACGCGCAGATGCCTCCTGGGCCCGCACCGATGACGGCGACGAGGTGGCGATTCGGTGTTGCCATGGCTCTTCCATTCGATTGATCCGACTCGTGGGAAAACGTGTTCAACGTACTGAGACTGACATATCAGTTCTATTAATTCAAGAGCCCCGTCGATGACGTGCGACAGCGGGCCTGGTCGCCTACTTCGGACCGGGGACGACCACTCCCTGATCCACCTGAATCTTCGGGTCGGGAGCAAAGCTCGACACCAACCACTGACCGTCAATGCGCACGACGACCACCCGCAGGATCACCGCCGACGTGGTGCGCTCAGGCTGCTGCACGGTCGTCGCGGCCTGCTTGGCGGTGACCACGAAGTTCCACGGCTGACCGTCACCGGGCAGTGCTTCCACATCACCGTCGAAATGCGTGTACGCGATCTCCCCGGTCGACTGCATCTTGAGTTGCTGGATCAATTCGAGGGTGAGCGTCCCGGCACCTTGCACAGAAAGGTCGAACGTCTTTCCGAACGATGAGGTCGTCCCCTCCGCGAGCCCCTTCACGTATTCACGAGCGCGTGTGGAGTCGATCGTCAACGACTTCTTCGCGTAGGCGTTCGCCGCGCCAGCGGCCGCGGTCAGATCGTCCCGTCCGGACTGCGCCGAAGCACGAGTGTCGGCCAACTCCTGCGCCGTCGACATCCGGTTCCAGGTGACGGCGGCCAGTGCGACAAGCAGGATGGCCGCCAGGGCACTCACACCGATCGACACGCGTCGCCATCGGCGGACCTCCGCGCGCGCCTGCGCCGCTTCCTCGCGGAGTCGGGACTTCTTCGACCGCCTTTTGTCCGGGACGGGCACGCTCTCGGTCGCCACTTTGTCTTCGATCGCCGCCACCTGTACATCTTCAACCATCACGACGCCTTCCTCATCACTCATCGGACTGTCACTTCCACGCGCATCGGGCCACCCGGCGGAAACGCACGACCCCAAAGTTCGGTGAACGCATTTGCGTCGACTCGAATCCCTCGGAGTTGTCCGGTCACCGGCAAGAGCGCTGCCGCGATATCGCCAAACTCCGGCACCAGCACCGACAGCCTCGTCAGCAGTCCGTCCATGAACGGACCGATCTGACCGTTCCACGCATCTGTCCTCGCACTCATGGCGCCAAAAACTCCGAGTTTGGACAACACCGAGTTCAAAGCCGGTCCAAGTCGTTCAAGAGTCCCACCCAGGGGGGCCAATCGGGCCGGACCGTCGATTGCCATGATTCGACTGTCGAACTCCTGCCCCAGACGGAACATGCTGCCGAGGATCGGCGTCTTGTCACGCACAGTCGCCCGCATCAGCTCAACCGTCGATGCGGCGTCTGCCAACACCGACTCGTCGGCCGTGACTGCTTTGAGCATCACACCCAGCCGAATGACCACGTCAGGGTCGATGAGCTCGGCCAGTCGGTCCACCTTTGACAACACTGAACCGATCGTCGGCGTGTCGTCGACCTGCGACGCCGGGACCACAGCGCCGTCGGACAGGTATGGCCCGATAGACCTGTCCGGCCGGAAGTCCAGGTACTGCTCGCCTGCGGCGGACAAGTTCTGAACGATCGCGCGGCTCGCCGCAGGAACCCGGTACCGCTCATTGATGCGAAGCTTCACCGCGACCCCCGTCGTGCCGGTAGAAATCGAGTCGACGTCGCCGATCTCCATACCGTGCATAGCGACCGACGAGGTCGCCATCAGCCCTGACGTCTGGTTCATCGTCACGGTCACCGAGTAGGTTCGTTCTCGCGGATCAAGGCCCAGGACCCCGACCGCTATGTACGACGCTGCGACGAGTAGCACCCCGATCAACACACCACAGCCCAGCAAACCCTTTCCCGTGTTCACTCACACCACCCCGATTCCGCGCAGCACATCGGTAAGCGCGGTCGCGCGCCCTTGGAGGTCGGTGGTCCGGGTGAAGTCGATCTCGCCTCCACCAGAGAGGAAAGGGACGATCCGCCGCGTGATCAGGTCACGTACGGCTACGGCGTTCACACCGAAGGACCGGTCCGAATTCGCGATCTCCATGAGCCACGGGTCGACGGTCGACAGCATCGCTTTCACATCGGAATAGGTCGGTTCGGCGAGCAGTGCGGTGCCAGGCTTCGTCAGGATGCGCAGGTCAGAGATCAGACCGACAAGTGACAGGAACATCTCCTGCATCTTCCCGAACCGCCGGGGTCCAACTGTGAACGCCTTCTCGATCGTCTCACGCTTGTCCGCGAGAGTTTGAACGATGCCAGAGCCGCGAACAATCACCTGATCGAGTCGGTCGGCGTTCTGACCGACCTCGATCAGCTGTTTCGCCGCGTTCTTGGTGAGGGCCGACAGTTCACCCTTGTCTGACGGCAGTGCGGCGTTCACATCGGCGAGAGTCATCTGCATCCGGCCGAGCAGGCCCCCGTTCAGAAACTGCGACAGGCTGAGCATCACCGTCTCGACATTGTCCGGCGGTGACGTCTGGTCGAGCGGTATTCGGCCTCCGTCCGCAAGCGCCGTCTCGGCCGCCGGGTCACCCTGGGTAGTGAGTGCGATGTACAGATCTCCGAGCAGAGTCTCCTGACGCAGCTCGGCCCGTGTACTCGTCGACAGTCGGACGTTCCGGTCGATGTCGACGTCCGCTACAGCCAGGTCACCGCGCAGGGTCACGTCGGCGAGCGTCCCCGACCGCACGCCGTCGACCAGAACGCGGGCACCCGAAGGAATATTGAGGACATTGCTGAACTCGATGGAGATCCGGTAGGAGGACGAGCGGTCCGCTCCGCCGGTGATGGCTCCGCACCCGACAGTCGTCAGCATCGCCGCTATCAGCGTAGTCGTCGTGATCCATCGAAATGCCCTCATGCCGCCCCCAGAATCATTGAGATAAGACCTTCGCCGGCTCGGGCCTTCGACACGCAGTCCGGCCTCTTGCTGAGGACCGCGCACACCCCCGGCGCCGCATCGCGCGGAAGCGAGACGACCGGCGGCGTCCACCGCACACGCAATGCCCCTGTCTCCGCGTCGAACAGCGAATCCGTCGCCGTGGCGAGTCCCGGCAACTGGGCCACGGCTTGCGCGAGTCGAGTCGCGAACGGGGCCAGGAGCCGGACCCACGGCGTGGCCAGGTCTAGAAGCGACAGAACTCTGTCGCCGTACCTGTCCAGGTTTCGACCCAGGACCGGGACGAAACGAACCGCGGAGGCGAGGGCACCGGCGAACTCCTCTGAGAAGCCAGTCAGCGCTCTGCCTGAGTCGTCGATCGTCGCAATGACCCGTGCCAGATCGGGCCAACGACTGCTCGCCTCGGCCATCAAGGTCTCGCTGTTGTCGAGCAGGCGTCGGATCTGAGCGTCGGTTTGCTGCGGGTCCCCCTGAGCAGCCACCATTCTCTGCAAGATGCGGACCACCTCGTTCTCAGTTCCGCCGAAGTTTCGATCCACGCCCTTCATCACCTGAGCGAGGTCGTCCGTACGTCCCAAGCTCGGCAGGCTCGCGTCGGGCCCGAGCACATCCGTGAGCAGTCGGTCCGCGGCAGCGAACCCTTCGCTGACTCCCCTGGGTGTTTTTGTTCGACCGACCGGGATGCACTGACCACCGTCGAACAGCGGACCAGACCGATAGGGAGCCGAGAACTCCACTCGACGGTCCGCAACGATCGAGCTGTCGATGACAACTGCTCCGACATCGGCAGGCAGCTCCAGATCACGTTCAACGGCCATCCTTACCCGAACACCCCCGTCGCGCGGCTCGATCGACTCGACCCGCCCGACTGACAGGCCTATCAGCGCCACTTGGTTACCCACATAAAGACCGACTGAGTCGGTGAAGTCGGCGCACATGTGTCGCGTCACGAGTTGTTTGCTCACCGGCTTCCACAACACGACGACTGCAACTGCAGCGATAATCGCTCCGACCAAGCAGATCCCGACGTATGCAAGAACGTGTCGCCTACGCCGAACCGACGCCACGTCCACCTCGTTGACAGTTGTCATCTCAGCAACCCCGTTCCGCGGTGGGCACGCACAGGTTTATCCCTGTGACAACGGCTTCACCCTGGTCGATGTGCACGCCGCCTCCACTGACGAGACGATCGACCGTGGCGAGCGCTCCCTCCACGCTCGCCACGCTGGCCTCCACCCTCGCAACGCTCGGCTCCACCCGGTGAAGGATGGCTTCGAGATCGTTGACGACCGGCTCTATCGCTTGTGAGTACGCGACAATCGGCCTCTCCAGAAAGAGGAACAATCGCTTCAGCAGATTGAACACTCGTCGAACTTGCGCGTGCCGCACTCCGAGTTCAGTACCGATCCGGCCAAGGCTCGCTACAAGTGTGAATAGGATCTCGCGATCGCCCGCTGTCGCACGGACGTACTCGTCGGACACTGCCAGAGCGTTGTGCAGCCGATCCGATCGAGCAGCCAGCTTGGTGGTCAGGTCGTCGGTGGTGTCCAAGAGATCGCGACCGAGCATCGGCTGAGCATCCATCCCCTCGCGGATGCTCACGATCATCTCCCGCAGCTTCTTGCCTTGTATCGCCGCGGCCTTCGGGGTCGCGTGTTCGAGCACGGTCGAAAGGTCGTAGGTTCCGGTGACTCGCTCCGACGGAATCACTGCGCCGCCGAGCGGGCGGTCCCCTTTCGGAGCTATCTGTAAGAATCTCCCGCCAACCGGGGTCAACAACTTCACTGCGATCGATGTCTCAGATCCGAGCGCGACATCTCGCTTCACACTGAATCCAACTCGGACGTGGTCTCCGTCGATGTCGAGTGAGTCCACCCTGCCTACGGTGATGCCGGCGACCCTGACCTGATCGCCGCTCCGAACTCCGGACGAATTGACGAACCATGCCGTGTACTGGCGGTAGCCGACAGGTCGGAGATACAAGTAGCCGAGTACCAACGACATGATCGACACGACGGCTACGGCAGCGAGTCCGAGCCCGATCTGATTGCGCCGCGCCTCAGCGTCGTCTCTGGGACGACCGAGCCCGATGATGTCGCGGACGAATTCTGCTGCAGTCCGATCCTTCATCGGCACACCACCACATCTCGACCACCGATCAACACGCGGGTGATCACCGGTAGGTCCAACCGACCGTTCCGGCAGCTGAACGTTGCCGAGGCCGCCTGTGCATCGGTTCCTGCGATCGAGGACAGCAGGCCTGGAATCGATGCGAGCGCGTCGAGTGTCTGAGGCGTGAACGGCACTACACGTCGAAAAAAGGCGTCGAGCGGGCCGAAGTTGTCGTCATAGCTTCCCTGCATAGTCTCGAGCAGATCGACGAATGGAACGAGGACTCGATCGCCGTACGAAAGCGACTCCTTGACGACCTCGACGTTTGTGGTGAACCTGCTGATCGACGCATTGAGTTGTTCAACCAGCTTTCCGACGTCGCCGGATCGCCCGCCGATCTGGTCGGCCAGACGGTTCAGATTGTCGACCATCGCGATGATCACCACATCTCGCCGGTTGACTGTGCTCAGGATCGATTTGACGGCATTCGCTGCGGGCGCGAGCCCTCGACCGTCTCCTTGAAGGAGCAGTCCGATGTTCTCGGCGAATGTGTTCAGAATCTTCGGATCCACGTCGTTGATCAGCGGCAGAACGTTGTTGAACAGATCGGTGACATCGAAGGAGGGCACTGTCCGAGTGGCGGGGATCGTGTGCGCCGAGTCCTGAGGACCGCCCGGCCTCGGCCGACGGATCACCTCAAGGTAATGCTGGCCCAGGAGGTTCTGGTAGCGCACGGCGATCACGGAGTTGTCATCAAGGCGATGCTCACGCACGACAGTGAACACGACACGGGCCGCCGCGCCGTCCAAATCGATTGACTCGATCTTTCCGACCGCGACACCGGCGAGTCGTACCGCGTCGCCGTCGAACAAGCCGGACACGTCGGTGAACATCGCGGTGTAGCGGTCTTTGTCTCCGGGAACCGGCTCCACCATTACCCTCACCACCACGAACATCGCGGCGCCGACGAGCATGACAAACGCCATCACGAGCAACGTCGCCCTTCGTGCTGACTTCATCGTCGTCCCCCTCGTGGTGTCGTTGACAAGAGTGGTGTGGCGATCTGCGGCGCCTTTTCCAACAACACGTCCACCAGCAATCGCACCTTTGAGTCGTCCTGAACGACGAACGCGTCGCCGGTCGCTCGAATCAACGATGTGAGCTTTGCGTAGGCCTGAGGGATGGTGCCGAGCGACATGACAACTGGAACACCGAGATCCAGGCCAAGATTGATCAGAGCGAGCAACGGTTTCTGGTTCCGTCCCAGAATGTTCCCAAGCGGCACCACGAGACGCTTGCTCAGCCCGTCGACTGCATCTCGAACGTCACGCAGACCGTTCGGCTGATCGAGGTACTCGGTGTGGTCTAGGGCTCCGTCGACCACTCGTAAGGCAGGCAACACCGCCGGACCGATCGCGTCGAGCTTGGCCGTTAGATCCGACATCGCCTCAGTTATCGTCATCCGCTGGTCCGCCATGATCTGCCGGAGCAACGGCATCACATCGCCTATCGCGTGGATTCCAGGAGCCGAGTATCGCAGCAGTGTGTCCACGGCTCTGTACACTTCGGGGTCACCGAGTGTCGCGGTAAGTCGACCGGCCCGGCCGAGCACACTCGTCAGAGTGCCCAACGACGTACTGCCGCCGTCCACCCTGATCTCCTGGCCGTCGTAAACCGGCCGAGGGTCGTGTCCGGTCGGGACCAGTTCGACGCCGGTCCCCGCGAACATGTTCGGCGCGAAGTATGCCGGGACCACATCCACGGTGACACCTCCGAACTGTCCGGGATCAATCGCGAGGTCGACTCGTTGTCCGCCGTCGCTCTCCACGTCAATCGAATCGACAGTCCCGATCCGATAGCCGCGATACTTGACGTCGGCTCCGACGGCCAACCCGTCACCCACTCGGTCGGTGACCAATGTCAGGTGGGATTTGTCGGCGAAACCATCGGTCGACGAGACTCCGAGCAGCACTCCGACCGCGATGAGGACCACCGTCATCCCCAGTCCGATCATTCGTAGGGCGGGCACGCTAGGCTCGCGGCCGGCCGGATCAATCCACAGTGGCATCGAATCACCCCGAGACCCGGACGCTGGAGTCGAAGCCCCAGAGCAGAATGGTCAGAATCATGTCAAGCGCCACAACCACGATCAAGCTCGCTCGGATCGCACGCCCAGCCGCAATACCTACACCTTCCGGACCGCCCATCGCGTAATAGCCCTGATAGCTGTGAATAAGCACGATAGCGATCGCAAAAACGACGACCTTGATGATCGAGTATGCGACATCGGCCGGCTGAACGAACGATTCGAAATAGTGGCCGTACGTGCCCCCGGATTGCTGATGCAGCACCGAGACGAGTACCTCACATGCGATGTATGCAGCCATCAATGTCATCAAGTAGAGAGGAATGATCGTCAGGACGCCCGCGACGACACGGGAGGAGACGACAAACGGAATCGGCCGGATCGCCGACGCCTCGAGCGCGTCGATCTCCTCCGACATTCGCATGGCTCCCACCTCGGCGGTGATCCTACAGCCGACCTGAGCCGCAAAGCCTACAGCGGCGATCAGGGGCCCGAGTTCACGCGTGGTCGCATAACCAGACACGAAACCCGTCAACGGCCCCATGTTCACCATGTCGAGCAACGCGAACCCCTGAATACCGACGGTGCCTCCGACTGCCATTCCGAGGAATAGCAGAACACCCAGCATTCCACCCCCGACTATCACCGATCCATTACCGAACGTGATTGCACCGATGTGCACGAGGACTTGTTTGCGATACCTCGTCAGAGCACTCGGGAGCGACCGGAAGACCTGAAGCACGAAATACGCCTGATGGCCGATGAGTGCAAGTCCGTTGAGGGGCACATCAGTCACGGTTCGGGACACGCGGGCCACCGCGCCGAGGCCCGGCGGCGAGTATCGGGACGCCATCACAACACCCTCGGGGGAAAGAACATCGTGGTTACCTGAGTGATCGCGAGATTCAGGGCGAACGAGGCGACAACGCCGATCACCACGCTCGCATTGACTGAGTCGGCCACCGCTTTTGCACCATGACCTGTCTCCAAGCCCCGTTGGCAGGCGACGATCGCGACCACGAAGGCGAACACCACTGACTTGGCGACTGCGATCGCGATGTCGGTGAAGGAAGCAAACGACGCGAACGACGTCAGAAACGAGCCGGGCGCGACACCTTGCATTGTCACGGCGACGAGATATCCGGTCGACAAGCCCATGACGATCGTGAGGAAACAGATGAGCGGCGCAACGACCAGCATCGCGGCGACCCGGGGAGCAACGAGTCGGCGCACTGGGTCGATGCCCATCGTCCGAAGAGCGTCGAGCTCTTCCCTCATCACTCTGGCACCGAGGTCCGACGCCACCGCGGCACCAGCGGCACCACCGAGAAGCAGCGCTGCAACCATAGGCGACCCCTGCTGAATAACGCCCAGACCACCCGCTGCACCCGACACCGACGTCGCCCCGACCTGCTGAGTGAGGCTGCCCACCTGAATCGATACGATCACGCCGAACGGGATTGATACGAGGATCGTCGGTGTGGCGGTGACTGTGATGATGAACCAGGTCAACGACGCGAAGTCACGCCACGGAAATCGTCCGCGAACGGCATCTGCGACGCCTGACACTCCGACCGCGACAGCGAGTTGAACGCTGCGACCAAACGTCGCGAGCGAATCGACCACCGTCTTCTGGACGTACTCGTCGGCCCGATCGAACAATCGGACTCCGAGCGAGGTCACGCAGCGACACTTCTCGATCGGTCCAGCACGTCGGCGATGTGCGCCGACATGCGGTTAATCGCCACCTTCCCTTCGGGAATGACATCCGCCGCTGCTTGAAAGACGTGTACCTGACCCGGATAGATCTCGAGGCGGGCGTCGCCGCCTGCTGCCGCAGAGTATGCGACGAGTGCTTTCGCATCGGGCAGGAGGATCTCGTCGGATCCGACCTGGATCAGCAACGGCGGCAGGGCTGCGAGTTCTGTCGAGGTGAGCCCGATGAGGTCCCGCAGTTTGACACAAGCGTCCGGTCCGTCCTCGGCACGCTGAATCGACTCCCACATAGCAGTCAAGGCCCCCGGCGGGAACAAGGCATCGCGGTCGCGGTCGGCGCTGGTCAGTTTGGTCGCCGGGTCGAGGTCGACGATTGGCGACATCGCTCCGATACCGCCTACGAGACCAAGTCCCGACCGACGCGCTTCGAGCGCCACATTGAACGCCAGGTATCCGCCGGCCGAATCACCGACGACAACGATCCGGTCGATCGGGACACCGCTGGCGAGAAGCGCTCGGAGCCCATCCATGCAGTCACTGATCGATGTACTGACCGAAGCGCCGTCGGACAACTGCCGATAGGCGACGGCCAACGCCGAGACGCCGGTGTTGCGCACGATCCGGGACACGAGCCTCCGGTGACTCTTGACGCCGCCAACCAGGAAGGCGCCGCCATGGAGGTACAGGATCGCGGACTCTTCCCGCGCTCCGGCATCCGGAGTCGTCCGCTCAGCGACACAGTGCGGAAGGTCGACGCGTGTACGACGGACGCCGCTCACTGGGCGCAGCAGTGCCGCCAAGAGCTCGAGTAGAGAGTACGGCCACGGCACGAATGGAGCCCTCGCCCACAGCCCGATCACAGGACGCACAAAAATCCGTGCGGCCGCGGCGGCAAGTCGCGCGCCCGCACTCCGCCCCGGGTACGTCCACACTGTCGGATCGCCCTTCGCCGGCCCACTGCTCATCTCTTCTCCCCTTCACGAAATCTTCGTCAATTAGTAGACTGACACACCATTCGACTAATTGTCCAGGCTTTCGCGCGACTCGTCGATCGCACCCGGCATGGCGCTCAGGACTGAGTGCGTCTCCATTCCTCGATCGAGGTACCCATTGGAGTTGCCGGGCCTGCAAGGCCAAGAGCTTCGCGGGCTATGTCCGACCACGGCCCAGTCGCGTTCAACCGTCCGAGCAGCGCCACCGTGGCCAGTTCGTTCCGCCGCCCGAACCCATGACCTTCCACCATTGACTGGCGACCCATGTTTCCGATGTGACCACCCGCCGGCGACAGCGCAGCGGTCGCCGCCCGCCTCGCGACCGTCGCAGTGATCGTCCGGTGCCCGTCCACCACATGCCAACCGACCGCCGCCAACACATAGTCGACCAACTGTTGCTGAGTGAGGGCTTGCGGATCCGTGATGAACCCTGACTCGACGATCGCGCGATGCATCTCGTCGAAATCCCCATCAAGGATCGCAGCCAACACCGACCTCTCGACGTCGAGTTCGCTCGCGGACAACTCCACCGTCAAACCGAAGTCTAGGAACGCTACTCGCCCATCGGGCACCACGATCATGTTGCCAGGATGGGGATCGGCGGAGAATCTACCGCTCGCGAACATCTCCGCGCAGTAGAAGCGATACACCGCCTCTCCGATCCGATCTCGCGAGGCTCGATCCAGCGAACATGCTTCATCGAACGTCATCCCGTCGACGAACTCGGTCACCAACACACCGTTCGTACACAATTCCGACACAGCGTCGGGCACCCAGAATGCGGGGTGACCCGCGAACCGCGCCGCGAACTCGCGCTGCGAAGCACATTCTGCGTGGAAGTCGAGTTCGGTCAGAATCTGTCGCCGAACCTCGTCGACAAGCTTCTCGACATTGTCGGCGGGAACGTACTTTGCGAGCATCCGGCTGAACAACGCGAGATTCTTGAAGTCCGCCCTGACCATCATGTCGACGTCCGGATACTTCACCTTGACCGCGACGTCGCGTCCGTCGCGCAGCCTACCTCGGTAGACCTGCCCGATCGAGGCCGCCGCGATCGGACCGGAGATGTCAACGATGTCGGCGCGACGGCTGCCGAGAGAGTCAGACAAGACTCGCATCATAGTCCGCTCATTCCACGGAGGCGTGGCCGCGAACAGTGGCTCAAGGCGCCGGGCGAACTCCTCGCGCACACCACGCGAGGTGATCCCGACATCGATTACCGCCATCACCTGGCCTAGTTTGTGTGCGGCACCGCGCATCCCTCCCACGACCGAAACGATGTCGTCCGCAAGATTCAGGGCAGCGCGGTCCCGCGCTGAATCGATCTCTTCACCCGTACGGAACCTCGCAGCCGCCGCGCCGGCGGCCACTCGCACGGCATGGCGGGCAGCCACGCCCCCCAACTGCCCGCCTCGTCGAATGCGCGCACCACGCCCGTTAGATCCTGCAACCACGACTCTCACCCCTTGAGCCACCGCATGCTCTGACCATTGATCAATGGAGATCACACGCAATTGTCGAGTTCAAGATAGCCTTTCGCACCGGCGTCGACGCCACTGATCGAAAAGCTAGCCGCCACCACCCTCGGACCCACTCCGTGAAGCACAGCCGCACGATCCACATACAACACCGCGTACGGACGGCGAGAACGAACCCTCGAGAATCCGCCGAGTGTCTCGCTGCGACGCATCTCGATCGATACGACGTCACGCACCGCACCTGCAATGAACCGCCGTGTCGGCGTGCAGACCGACACGACTGAAGGCGATCGCTGTGCGAGATCGATACGAGGGCCCGCAATCCTAGACGGACAATTCAGATCAAACTCGTCCGCGATGGCGAAACCGTGCATGACCCCGAGCAGACTCCGACCCAACGCAGTCCGCCGACCTGTTGGCCACGGTCCGATCTCGCGCACGCCCCCCTGTCGGACCAGCTGGTCTGCGCAATACGCAGACACCACGCACGACACCGTGCGCAGTCGACCACGATGCGCTACAAAACGCTGGTCGCATACCAACGTCGCACCGCAGTCCTCGATCGATGCAACCGTGCGCGAACTCCTCGACGCCGCATCGATCGACGAGCCCGCCACCATTTGATCCATTCGCCGCACGAGAGTTGCCGCTCGAACCTGCCCGGGCAGATCGATGCGATACGTCGACTCCAAACCTTCAACTACCGCGTCACTCTGCCGAACCTGTGTCACCTGTCTACTCCCCCGCAGTACCGCGAATATTGATGACATGATACATCAGTTCCATTAATGTCGACTGGGTCCGTCAGCACTCCGGTGCCGACCGGAAAGCCGACAGCCAGCCGGCAGCACACACATACGGATAGGACGCTCATGACTACATCGACCATCGTGATCATCGTCGGCACCGCCGTCGCCGCCGCACTGATCAGCGTGCTGGCGCTCGCGGCACTGTCCGCGGGAGAGAATGGCCCGCGTCGTTTTGCCTTGTCAGCACCAGTCGACACCGGACGTTTCATCGACAGAGATGCTGCATGGGCGGCAACCGTCGAGTTTGAAGTCCGGCGGTCCGTAGATGTCGTCTGGCAGCAGCTGCTGGACGGACCGATCGTGGCTCTCGGACCGGCGATCAATGGACCCACAGTCGTCGGCGTCACACGGACATACCACGGGATCGTCGCCGCGACCGCGGACGTGGTCGACCAATCGAACCGATCCTCGGTCACAACCGTCGGATCAGCAATCTCGATTCCGGTCGTCGTGAAATCGTTCGCGGAACGTTTCACCGTCGCGCCTGTCAACGAGTCCTCGAGCAGAGTGACGTACACGCTGGCCGTTCAGCCGCGATTCATCGGATTTCTGCCTCTCCGATGGACCGCAGTGTTCGCCCGACCGGTGATCAAGTTCGTCATGAAGATGGCCTTCTGACCGGAAGTACCGTCAGGACTGCGGAATCAGCCTGGCGCCTGCGACGGGGCCGGATGCGGTCCGCACCGCCTTCGCGACGCCGGAGCCGGACAGCTCCGCCGCCACGCTGACGGCCGAGTCGGCGTCCGCGCACAGGAAGGCGCAGGTGGGGCCCGAACCGGAGACGATCCCGGCGAGGGCGCCCGCCTCGGTGCCGGCGCGGAGCGTGCGCCGCAGCATCGGCTGCAACGACAATGCTGCGGGCTGCAGATCGTTGTGGAGCAGCGGCGCGACGGCGTGGACGTCGCCGGAGGCGATCGCGACCATCAGCTCGTCGGGTCGCCGTGTCCCGGCGTCGGTGGTGCGCTCGCCGTCGGCGCGCAGACGATCGAGTTCGCGGTAGACCGCGGGCGTCGACAGTCCCGTTCCGGAGACGGCGAGAACCCAGTGGAACTCGCCGCGATGAAGAACGGGGAGCAGCTTCTCGCCGCGGCCCGTGCCGAGCGCCGCACCGCCGGTCAGGGAGAACGGCACGTCGGAGCCCAGTTCGGCAGCGATCTCGAGGAGTTCGGTGCGCGGCAGATCGGAGCGCCACAGTCGTGCGGCGGCCAGGAGTGCACCTGCGGCGTCGGCGGATCCGCCGGCCATCCCGCCTGCGACGGGGATGTGCTTGTCGATGGTGATCGCGACGGACGGATCGTGCCCGGTCCGTTCGGCGAGTGCGATGACCGCGCGGGCAGCGAGATTGGTGGCGTCGGCAGGCACCGCGCGACGGTTCTCGCCGGTGACCGTCAGAGTGAGCTCGTCTGACGGCCGGATCGTGACGTCGTCGTACATGGACAACGCGCAGAAGAGCGTCGCGAGTTCGTGGAAGCCGTCGTCGCGCAGCGGTCCGACACCGAGATGCAAGTTGATCTTGGCGGGGACCCGCGCGGTCGCCCCGCCGATCACCGGCCGGTCTCCGCTGTCTCAGCTGCTTGGGCCAGACGCACGAAGTCGTCCACTTCGAGTCGTTCCCCACGGATGCTCGGGTCGATGTCCGCACTGCGGAGCAGCTCTTCGGCGCGCGCGGGACTGCCCGCCCAGGTCGCGAGGGCCGATCGCATCGTCTTCCGGCGCTGGGAGAACGCGGCGTCGATGGCGGCGAACGTCCGCAGGCGATGGTCCGCGTCGTGACCGTAGGGGTCGGTTCGCTCGATCCGGACGAGCCCGGACTCGATCTTCGGCGCCGGCCAGAAGACGTGCTTTCCGATGGCGCCGGCGCGTGTCACGTCGCCGTAGTAACGCGCTTTGACACTCGGCACACCGTAGATGCGTCCACCCGGCGTCGCGGCGAGACGGTCCGCGACCTCGGCCTGGACCATCACGAGCGCCGTGCGCAGCGTGGGGAACTCGGCCATCAGATGCAGCAGGACAGGCACCGCGACGTTGTACGGCAGATTCGCGACCAGCGCTGTCGGGGTCACCGGCAGGTCGTCGGGTGTCACGGTGAGGGCGTCGGCGGTCACGACGTCGAAGTTCGACGCGGCGTCCGGCGCGAACTCGCCAATCGTCTGCGGGAGGCGCCCCGCCAATTTCGGGTCGATCTCCACGGCGACGACACGGCCTGCGACACCCAGCAGCGCCAAGGTCAGGGATCCCAGACCCGGTCCGACTTCGAGGACCACGTCGTCAGGTCCCACGCCCGACGTCGTGACGATCCGGCGGACCGTGTTGGCGTCGTGCACGAAGTTCTGCCCGAGCGTCTTCGTCGGTCGGACGTCCAGTTCCGCCGCCAAGGCGCGGATCTCGGCGGGACCGAGGAGTCGGGGTGTGCTCTGCATACCCCCAAGGATAGGCGTCAGCGGATGCCCAGCTGAGAGGTGCACGACGGCCATGCGCCCCAGCCCTGCGCGGCCTGCGTCTTCTTGGCGATCGCGATCTGCTCTTCGCGGGTCGCGAGGTCGGCACGCGGCGCGTACTCCTGGCCGCCCCAGCGGTCCCAGGTGTTCTGGTCGAACTGGATGCCGCCGTAGAAGCCGTTGCCGTTGTTGATGGCCCAGTTGCCTGTCGACTCGCATTGCGCGAGGCGGTCCCAGACGCCGTACGGCACGTACGGCGCACCCGGCTTGGTGCCGACCCGAACCGTCGTCGGGGTGGCGGCCACCAGCACCTGCTCGTCGAGCTTGACCTTCTTGATCACCTTGCCGTTTCGGGTGGTGACCGAGTACTTGACCTTGGCCTTGCCGGGCGTGCCCTTCTTCAGCACAACCGTGCGGCCCGAGATCAGGGTCGGATCCTTCTTCTTCACCTGCGGCGACGCGACGTCCTCGTCGAGGGTCACGTCTTCGGTGCGAACACGGGTCACCTTGATGACCATGTCCTTGCTGACCGGGGTGCCTGCGGCGGGAAAGACGGTGTCGGTCGGCTCGAGCGGGTTGCCCGCGCGGGCGAGCAGGTCGCCGACGGTCTTGGCGGCGATCGTCGGGCGAGTCGTGTCGGTTCCGTCGGTGAGGACGACCCGCTTGGGCAGCGTCACATCGACGTCACCGCCGTCGACGGGCAGTCGTGCGTCGAGGCTGCCGTCGACCGCGCTGGACTCGAGGCCCTTCTCGGCGAGGACGCCGCGCACGGTGGACGCGTTGGTCGTGACGACCTCACGCTTGCCGTCGATCATCAGCTCGACCTTCTTGAGGCGGTCGACGACGATGGTCTGGTCGTCCTCGGGTGCACTCGACAGGGAGACGCTGACGAGGTCGCCTGCTGCCGGGTCGACACCGTTGTCACGCAGGACGTCCTCGACGGAGAACGCCATGGTGCTGACGGTGGTCTTCTCACCGTCGACGGCGAGGGTCACTTCCTTGTGCATCACTGCACCGGTCACCGCGCCCGCAGCGACGGTGGTGGTGACGGCGGCGACCGCGAGGCGGGCGCGCATCGACGTGGACTGGTTGATTCTCGTGAAAGCAGACAAGCTAATTCATCCTGACGGGTGATTCTTCGATCACGATACGGTAACGAACAGACTGCTGTTACCGCAACGGCAGGGAATACGCACGGCGTGCATTCGCCCCGAGAATCGTCGCCATCTCACGGTCGTCGAGCCCCTTCACCGCCGCCAGGGCACGCGCCGTGTAGGGCACGCAGTACGACTGATTGGGCTGGCCACGGTACGGATGCGGCGTCAGGAACGGTGCGTCCGTCTCCACCAGCATGAGTTCAGCAGGCGTGATGTGCGCCGCGGCACGTAACTCGTCGGCATTGGTGAAGGTCACAGTGCCTGAGAAGCTCAAGTAGTAGTTGCGCTCGACGCATTCGGCCGCGATGTGACGATCTCCCGAGAAGCAGTGCATCACCACCGTGTCCGGGCTGCCTTCGGCTTTCAGCACGTCGAGAAGGTCCCGGTCGGCGTCCCGGTTGTGGATCATCAGCGCCTTGCCGGTGCGCTTGGCGAGGTCGATGTGCCATGCGAACACGTCACGTTGTGTCGCCGGATCAGCGCAGTCCTGCGAACGGGTGGTCCAGTAGTAGTCCAGGCCGGTCTCCCCGACCGCGACCACCCGCTCGTCGCTGAGCATCTCCTCGAGTTCGGCGCGCGTCTGATCGTTCAGGTCGGCTGCGTGTGTGGGGTGGAGTCCCACTGCCGCGAACGCCCGGGAATCCCACTTCGCGGCCTGCACCGCCCATCGTGCGTCGACCATGTCGTCGGCGACGGTCACGACGTGGGAGACGCCCACCGCCTCCGCGTGGTCGAGGATCTCCTTCACCGCCTCCGGTGTCCGACCGCCGCACGCCGCCAGATGTGTGTGCGCGTCTATCAAGCCGGGCAACAGCTCCGGGTCGGGCGGGGGCAGACGACGCTTGTCCTTCTTGCTGGAACTCACAGCACTACTGTGCCCGACACGACGGTGACGCTGTCGCCGCCCACCCAGATGTGCGTCCCGTCGTCGACGACGTGCACGCGCCCCGACCGCCTGAGCACGGTCCCCTGGGACGCGACGTACGACTCCGGAAGGCTGCCTGTCCTGCGCAGCCAGACCGCAAAACCGGCGTTGAGACTGCCGGTCACCGGGTCCTCCGGCACGCCGTCGCCTGGAACGAATGCTCGCACTTCGACGTCGGCGCCCTTCTCGCGTGCCAGTTCCGCAGGCCAGGCGCCGATCACCCCGACGTCCAGGTCTCCGAGCGCGCGCATGTCGGGGTCGATGCTCAGCACCGCGTCGCCGTCGTGCAGCACCACGCCGATCCACTGCGGGCCGTTGACGATCCACTCGGCGGCGACGACCTCGCCGGGAGTGATCCGCAGACCCCGACAGATCGTCGCGAACACCTCCGGTTCCGCCGGCCCGGATCGGGTCAGCGGCGGTGCGGCGAACGCGAGCCTGCCGGACTCCTCCTTGATGTCGACGAGACCGATGCCGCATTCCTGCACGATGTGCTCGCCGCGCGACACTCCGCCGCGCGCACGCCAGGCGTGAGCCGACCCGAGCGTCGGATGACCGGCGAACGGCAGTTCGCCGGTTGTGGTGAAGATGCGAAGGCGATAATCCGCAGCAGGATCCGTCGGCCGCAACACGAACGTCGTCTCCGACAGATTCGTCCAGCGCGCGAATGCCGCCATCTGAGCGTTGGACAGGTCGTCGGCGTCGAAGACGACGGCTACCGGGTTGCCGAGCGTCGGAGCGTCGGTGAAGACGTCCACCTGAGCGAACGGTCTCGTGCGTGGAGTCATCCGCTCATTGTGCCGCTTCTCGACTGCGCTCGAAGAACCAAGAAAGACCGCGCCCGGAAGAGCCCGGGGACGGGACGGCTCAGCGGGCGCGGAGGAACGAGCCCGTCCGTCGGACGCCCAGATGCGGGAGCGGGACTCCGTCGCGGACCACGCAGTCGCCGCCGACCAGTACTGCGGTGACCGTCGCGTCGTTGCGGTTCACCATCCGCGAGAGGCCGTCGTACTCGGGGACGGGATTCTCCGCGTAATCCTCCAACGTCTCGTCGAGTCGTTCGGGATCGACGACGAGCACATCGGCGCGATCGCCGACACGTAGGTGTCCGACGTCGAGGCCGTACCAGTCGGCCAGCTCCCCGGTCAGGCGATGGACGGCGTGCTCGATCGTCATGAACGGCGAACCCGCGAGCTCCGCGTCCCGCACGCGACGGAGAAGTCGGAGACCGAAGTTGTAGAACGCCATGTTCCGCAGGTGGGCACCCGCGTCGGAGAATCCGAGTTGGATGCCGGGGTCGGAGGCGAACGTGTTCAGCACGTCGGGCCGATGATTGGAGATCGTGGTGCGCCACCGCACCTTGGTTCCGTGCTCAACGACGAGGTCGAGGAACGCATCCACCGGGTGCGCTCCCCCGCGGTCGACGCCCACCTGACCGAACGTCTTGCCGATGACCGAGTCGTCGGGACATTCGACGATCTCTGCGTCGAAGAAGTCACGGTGCCAGACCCGCGGACCGTACTTCTTGTCATAGTCCTTCCGAAAGCGACGACGGTAGGCCTCGTCCTGGAGCAGCGCGTGGCGTTCCTCCAGTCGATTCGACAGGTCGAGCGCCGCTGCGCCCGACCCGAACTCCTCGAAGACCGGCAGGTCGATGCCGTCGGAGTACACCTCGAACGGGACCGGGAGGTGTTGCCACCGGAAGTCGCCGCCCAGCGAATTGACGACCTTGGCGAGCGCCGGGAACACCTTCGCGACGAACGGGATCGCCTTCACGTCGGCCGCCGACAGCAGGCTCACTTTCAGCGGGTTCCGACCGATGCCGACACTGCTGAACGCCATCGACACCATCGACTGCGGCCGTCCGACGTCGGGCCCGCCCTGAAGTGCTCGGCCTCTGCGCCGGAGGATGCGGTTCAGACGACGACGCTCCTTGCCCCTCGCGTACGTGGACGGCAGCGTCCTCGATCGGCACACCTCACCGTCGAGTTTGTCGAACAGCAGCTGCTGCGACGACATGCCGACGAAGCCCGCGTCCAGCGCTTCTCGCAGCGCCGCCTCCATCGATGCGAGTTCCTGCTCACTCGGCCGAACGTTGGAACTGGTGGCACGTTCCAGACCCAGCTGAGCTGCTCGAATGTCGGAGTGCCCGATGAACGCCGCGACGTTCGGACCCAGCGGAAGCGCCTCCAGTGCAGCCGCGTACTCGGCGGCCGACGTCCACGTCTGCAGTCGTTCCAACGAGTCGACGACATGACGTCGCGGGATCGCCTCGACCCGTCCGAACAGGTCGCCCGCGTCCGACGGGCTCGCGTGGATCGTCGACAGCGAGCACGACCCGACGAGGATCGACGTGACACCGTGCCGCACCGACTCCGCCAGGCCCGGGCTCACCAGCACCTCGACGTCGTAGTGGGTGTGGATGTCGACCATGCCCGGCATCACCCACTTGCCTGCGGCGTCGATCACCTCCTGGCAGCCGGTCTCGTCGAGGGGATCAGCCGAGACCGCAGACACGACCCCGTCCGTGATGCCGAGGTGACGCTGCTGAGAGGGTGATCCGGCGCCGTCGAACCAGGCGCCGTTCTTGATGATGACGTCGTAAGTCATGGGAGTGGTCCGTTCAGAGACTCTAGAAGGCTGCGACGTCACGCCGGATGGTCTTTCCGGTCGCGTTGCGCGGGAGGGGGTCGGTGGTGATCCGCCACCGGGTCGGGATCTTGAAATAGGCGATCCGTTCCGCGGCGAACCCTGCGAGGTCTGCTTCGGTCACTTCGGAGTCGGGTCGGGTGACCACAACAGCGCCCACCTCCTGCCCGAGGTCCGGATGGTCGACGCCGAGGACGGCGCTCTCGAGGACGGCGGGATGCTCGTCGAGGCACTGTTCCACCTCGACCGGGTAGACGTTCTCACCGCCGCGCAGGATCAGGTCCGACCGTCGGCCGGTCAGGCTCAGTCGCCCGTCGTCGATCCGACCGAAGTCGCCGGTCCGCAACCAGCGGTCGGCGGTGATCGCAGACGCCGTGGCCTGCGGATCGTTCCAGTACCCGAGCATCACGTAAGGACTGCGGACGCACACCTCTCCTTCGACGCCCTCCGGCAGCGCCACGCCGTCGGCGTCGCGGATCTCCAGTGCGACGCCGATGATCGGACGGCCGAGAGTGCCGGGGAACGCCTGCAGCTCCTGCGGGGTGGCGACGGCGACAGCAGTGCTCGACTCGGTCTGCCCGTAGCTGTCCACGAGGGAGTCGCGGGCGAAGTCGACCTGCTGTCGGAGGCGTTCCTGCAGTGCGGGTGAGGACGGCGCAGACGCCAGGGCGAATGCCGTCATCGACGACAGGTCGTATCGCGACAGGTCCCCGTGTTCGAGCATGCGACTGGCCATCGTCGGGACCACGGCCCAGTTGGTGACTCGTTCCCGTTCGATCAGGCGGAGCACGTGATCGACGTCGAACGCCCCCTGGTGCAGGACGATCGCGCCGCCAGTCGCGAGTCGCGGGATGGCGAGGTTGTGCAGGCTGGCGATGTGAAACAAAGGAGAGGTCACCATGTAGCGGCGATCGCTCGGAGCGGTGGAGTTCGGGTCGCCACCGGTGAACGCCGCGAGCAGCGCGTCGCTGAAACGGTGGTAGTCGACAGTGGCGAGCACGTTGCGGTGGGAGTGCACCGCCCCCTTCGGCCGTCCGCTCGTTCCGCTGGTGAAGAGAATGACAGCCGGATCGTCTTCGTCGACGTCCGTGATCGGCGCCGGGGCCCCGTTGTGGTCGGCGATCAGACGCGGCACGTCCGACTCCATGCCGAGAACGCGGGTGCCGCTTCCGAGAGATTCGATGATCGCCGCGCGCTTGGCGTCGGCGACGACGACAGTCGGCTCGGTGTGCGTCAGGCCGTACGCGATCTCTTGCGGCGCCCACCAGGAGTTGAAGCCGATCGCGACGGCGCCGAGAGTCTGCGCCGCCCAGAACGCGACGAGCCACTCGGGGCTGTTGGCGCCGAGGATGCCGACACGGTCGCCCTTGCCGACGCCGTAGTCGTCTCGGAGTGCGGTCGCGAAGGCCGCGACCGCGGCGGCGTGCTCGGCGTACGACATCCGACGGTCCTCGGTGACGATGTAGTCCCGGTCGCCGTAGGCCTCCGACGCCGTGAGCAGATCGGCGAGCGCACGGTCGCGGTGTCGCATCACCGGCATCGTCACGCCGAGAACGTCCTCGGGGACCATCTCGAACCGCCCGCCCGGTCCGAGAAGCCCGGCCATGACGGAGGCGATGTAGGCCTGGGGATCAACGGTGTCGGTCATGGTGAGTTCCTTCGGTGGTGGTTCGGAATCGGGTGCGGCAGCAGTGGTCACGGGACGAGGACCGCTCGGCCGTTGACGTCACCTGCACGCAGCTTGGCGAAGGCGTCGTGCGCATCGTCGAGGGTGAATCGATCGAACTCGACAGTGAGACGTCCTGCCTGTGCGAGCGCGATCGACTCGATCAAGTCACGGCGGGTGCCTCCGTACGACTTCCGGACCGATGCGCCCCACGGCCAGCCGGGACCGCCCGAGGGATCCGCCGTGATCGCGGGGGCGCCTCCGCCGAGTCCGACCATGCGATACGCACCGTTGGGCGCGACGGCCTCGACCGACGTCTGCGCGGTGGTGTCGACGCCGACGAAGTCGAAGACCGCGGCCGCTCCGCGACCGCCGGTGAGTTCGAGGATCTGCTGTGCGGTTTCCGAGCCCGATTCGAGGACCACGTCGGCGCCGCAGCGCTTTGCGAGTTCGAGCTGCCGATCACCGACATCGACGGCGATCACCCTCGTGGCGCTGACCGCCCGGAGAATCTGAACGGCGACGTGCCCGAGTCCACCCACGCCGATGACCACCGCGGTGGACCCCGGGGTCAGCTGGTCCTGGGCGCCGCGGATCGCGTGCATGCTCGTGAGGGCCGCATCGGCCATCGGTGCGGCCTGGCAGAAGTCGAGGTCGCCGATCGGGACGAACGAGCGCGCCGGGACACGGACGTAATCGGCCATGCCGCCGTCGGGGCCGAGCCCGGGGCAGGGCGGCATCGCGGTACGGCCCGCCGCGAGGCACACGTTCTCGTTGCCGCTCGCACACTCACTGCAGTGACCACACGACCAGCAGAGGTAGACGATTCCCCGCTCCCCGATCCGCGCCGAGTCGACGTCTGCGCCGACTGCTGCGACGGTGCCCGCGATCTCATGTCCGAGGGTCAGGGGTTCCTCGCGCATCTTGAACGGGAAGTCGAGGAGGTGCAGGTCGGAGTGACAGATGCCCGCCGCACCCACTTCGATCAACAGATCGGATGGGCCGACGTCGGGCACCGGGACGTCTCTGATCTCGACCACGCCGGGGTCGGTCAGTTGCAGCGCTCTCATCCGATCACCTCCTTGTCCGTGCCGGCCAGAGCCTCGTTCGTGGCACTCAAATACGCCTCGCTCCGGTCAGATCCGATGAGCCCGGGGGCCATCGCATTCATCGCGTACGCAAACGTCATCCGATTGTCTGCATCGTTGACCAGCATTGATCCGCCGAATCCCGCCCACCAGGCGACCTTCCCGCCGCGGACTGTGGGCACCGTCACAGGGTGCGGCAGACCGTACCCGATTCCGAAGCGGAGCGGAGTCGCGATGCCCAGATCCACACCGTCGATCTGTTCGTCGAAGATCCTCTCGACAGTCGACGGCGACAGGAGACAAACGCCGTCGACCTCACCTCCGCACGACACCAGCGACTGGATGCGGGCGATCGAGCGAGCGTTCCCGTGTCCGTTGGCCGCGCCGATCTGCGCCTGCCGCCACGAGGCGCTGTTCACCTCGTTCATGTCGAGCAGCGGGCAGGTGAGAGTCTTCACCAGCACGCTGTCTTGATCGAGTGAGCCGAGGTCGAATTCGAGGGGAGGCGGCGGGACGATCGGCGCGATGCGGCCGTGGTGTTCGGGTCCGGTCCCGATGTGGAAGTCCGCACCGAGCGGCCGAGCGATCTCGTCGTCGAAGAAGTCGCCGAGCGAACGGCCGTCGATCCGGCGGATCAGTTCGCCGATCAGGTGACCGAAATTGAGCGCGTGATAGCCGGACGCGGTGCCTGGCTCCCACCACGGCGGTTGCCCCGCAAGCCGGGCTGCGGCTTCGTCTGTGCTGTAGATGTCCTCGAGTTCGACGGGCCGCTCCCACGCGGAGACCCCCGATGTGTGCGACAGGAGATGCCGGACCAGCACACCGTCCTTGCCTTCTGCGGCGAACTCGGGCCAGTAGTGGGCGACCGGTCGGTCGAGGTCGAGCAGGTTCCGGTCGACCAAGACCAACGCACAGAGGGCGGTCATCGTCTTGGTGATGGAGAAGACGTTGACGATCGTGTCCCGTCGCCACGGTTCGGTGCGGTCTGAGTCGACGTGTCCGCCCCACAGGTCGACGACGGGTTCGCCGTCGAGCATCACGCAGATCGACGCGCCGAGTTCCTCGCCGGAGTCGAGGCGCGCGGCGAACTCGTCGCGCAGGGCGTCGAACCACGGGTCGCACATTCCGTGCATCGTGGTCATCGAGCGGCCTGCAACGAACGTGCACGCTTGCGACCCGCAGCGATCTCCTTGACGAGATTGCGCACGTACGGGTCGAACTCGCACTGAATCGTGTGGCGTGGCGACTCGTAGTACGGACCGAGGTAGTACTTCTCATCGGCGGCGAGCACGGCGTGCATCTCCGATTCCGATGGCGGCGCATACGACCCGTCGAGGTATGCGGCGACGAGCTTGCTCTGCTGCTCCGCGAAGTTCACCAGGGTCGGCATCGGCTGAGCGAGACCCATGAAGAAGAGATTGTCGATCCCAGGTTTGATCATCCGCTTGAACAGCGGGAAGCGGTTGCCTGCATCAGGCAGCAGGTCGGGATCGTCGAAGAACGGAAAGCTGATCTTGTAGCCGGTCGCGCAGATGATCACGTCGACCTCTTCGACGGTGCCGTCGGCGAAGTGGACGTTGGGGCCGTCGAGTGCAGTGATCGCGGGTTTGAAGGCGATGTCGCCCGAACCGGCGCGTCCCAGGAACTCGCCGCTGGCGGACGGATGCGCTTCGAACGGCTGGTGGTCCGGCGCAGGCAGGCCGTAGCCCTCCATGGTCCCGAGGTTCTTGCGGAGGAACCGTCGGCTCAGACCGAGGGACATCCAGCGCGGCATCCACGCGAGCGCCGACATCTTGTCGCCCGCCTTCCCGCCGAGATACTTCGGCAGCACCCACACGCCGCGTCGTGCAGACACTGTGAGCTTCTCGGCGAGGTACCGCTGTGCGAGCTCGGATGCGATGTCCAGGCCGGAATTCCCCATTCCCACGACAACGATCTTCTTGCCGCGCATGTCGATCGGGTCGAACGGATCGTTGTAGGAATGCGAGTGCATGAGCACACCGTCGAACTCGCCGGGGTAGTCCGGAAGGTTCGGATCCCAGTGGTGGCCGTTGCAGACGATCAGCGCGTCGTACGTCCGCACCCGACCGTCCGACAACTCGACCGTCCACTGTCCGTCGGCACCCCTCGCGGCATGGAGGACCGATGTGTTGAACGTGATGGACTCGCGGAGTCCGAAATGATCGACGTAGTCCTTGAAGTAGTCGAAGAGCTGCGAGTGGTGCGGAAAGTCGGGCCAGTCCGCGGGCACCGGGAAGTCCTCGAACGCGAGCCGCCACTTGGACGTGTCGATGTGCAGGCTCTGGTAGCAGGCCGACATCCCGTTCGGGTTCTTGAAGTACCAGTTGCCGCCCACTTCGTCGGACGTCTCGAAGCAGTCGAACGGAATGCCGTGGTCCTTCAGGCGTTTGGCCGTGGTGATGCCCGACGGGCCTGCGCCGATGACGCAGACCGTCGGAAGGGTGGATGACTTCAACAGGGCTCCTTGGGAGGGAGGAAACGTGATGCAGGCCATACTGCCCATTCACTGACATAGTGTCAAGTGAATGTCGGAGCATCTACTCAGATACACTTCAGACCGTGACCAGAGCCGGACGCGGAAACCTCCGCGAAGAGCAGAAGCGGCAGACCCGCGCCAAGCTGATGGCCTCGGCGCGCGCCCTGTTCGCCGAGCGCGGGTACGCCGCCGTCACCATCGACGATGTGGCAGCCGACGTCGGCTGCAGCCGTGCGACGTTCTACCTGCACTTTCCCGGAAAGCTGGACATCCTCCTCGCCCTTGCGCAATCAGGAGACACACCGTCGTGGTTGTCGTTCTACGAAGACCTCGATCACGTTCTCGACGGCGACTCCCGCGACGATTTCGCCGGATGGGTCAGCCGGGCGCTCGACTGGTTCGCCACGAACGACGAACTGTTCCGGGCGTGGGACGAAGCAACGGCGCTGGAACCGGAGTTCCGCGAGATCGCCCGCGCGGGTATCGCAGCACTCCCCGACTCGATGACCCGATACCTCGCACGATGGCCGGACGACAGACGCGACGAGGCGCGGCTGCGCATCGAGTTGCTCGTGACCCAGCTCGAGCGGTTCTTCCAACGCTGGGACACCCTCGGAACCATCGACGGGTCACGAGAACTCGCCGTCGAAGTGCTCACCGACGTGTGGCACACCGCACTGTCGGCTCCAGACCCCACGAGTCACCCGGCACCGTAGTGCTCTGCCGGGTAGCGTTGCGGCAATGTTGGGCCTCCCCGATGACGTGACCGTTGCACTCTTCGATCTCGACGGTGTGCTGACCACCACCGCCGCCTTGCACGAGTCGGCGTGGAAGAACGCCTTCGACGAGTTCCTGCTCGCGCAGGGCGACCCGTCCGGGCCGTTCACCGCCGACGATTATCTGAAGTACGTGGACGGCCGACCGCGGCTCGACGGTGTGCGCGCGTTCCTCGCCTCGCGGTCCATCACCGCCGACGAGTCGACGGTCACCGCGATCGCCGACGCGAAGAACACCGAGTTCCTCGCCGCGATCGACGCCGGCGGCGTCACCCCGTACCCGGGATCGGTCCGGTACCTCGACGCGGCACGCGCCGCTGGCCTTCGGATCGCCGTCGTCACGTCGTCGAAGAACGGCGCGAAGGTCCTCGACGCCGCGGGCCTGTCCGACTACGTCGAGCACCGCGTGGACGGCAACACGATCGTCGACGAGGGGCTGAACGGCAAACCCGCACCCGACTCGTACCTGCGGGGCGCAGAGTTGATGGGTGTCGCACCTTCGCAGGCGGCCGTCTTCGAGGACGCCATTTCCGGCGTCGCCGCAGGTCACGCCGGATCGTTCGGATACGTCGTAGGCATCGACAGGGTCGGCGACGCGTCGGCGTCGTCGCCCCAGGCCGAATCCATGCGCGCCGCGGGCGCCTCCGTCGTCGTCGCCGACCTCGACGATCTCCTCACGAACTGAAGGGACTCCCGTGATCGAATCGAACACAGCCGGGCTCGCGCACACCACCCACGGCGACACCTCCAGTCATCCCGACACGCTGCACATCCCCACACACGGCACCCGTCCGGACCACGGGTTCGACGTCCACCCGTGGGAACTGCGGTGGCGTGGATTCGACATCGACACCATCGGCCGGACCGAGGCCCTGTTCGCCCTGTCGAACGGGCACATCGGCCTGCGCGGCACGTTCGAGGAGGGCGAGCCGGTCGACGTTCCGGGCACCTACCTCAACGGCTTCTACGAGTTGCGGGACCTGCCGTACGCCGAGAGCGGCTACGGCTACCCCGAGTCGGGCCAGACCGTCGTCAACGTGACCGACGGCAAGATCATCCGCCTCCTCGTCGAGGACGAGCCGATGGACCTCCGGTACGGCAGCACCGTCGAACACGAACGGGTCCTCGACTTCCGGACCGGCACCCTGCGTCGCGAGACGATGTGGACCTCGCCCACCGGCCGCACCGTCCGGATCACGTCCGAGCGCCTCGTCTCGTTCACGAAGCGGACCGTCGCCGCCATCCGCTACGAGGTGGAGCCGATCGGCGAAGACATGAAGCTGGTGCTGCAGTCCGACCTCCTCGCCAACGAACCCCTGGCGGGCGCCGGCGGCAAATCGGCAGCGGACGACCCGCGGCTGGCCGCGGCCCTGGACGCCCCGCTCGTCGCCGACCTGGCCGACAGCGAAGACTACTCCGCGGTCCTCGTCCACCACACCCGCCAGTCGGGGTTGACCGTCGCAGCGGCCATGGACCACGAACTTGAGCTCCCCGGAAGCGGTGATACCTCGATCCGCGCCGACGGCGACCTCGCCCGCCTCACCGTCGCCGCCACCGTTCCGCAGGGCACCAAGATCGTGCTGACGAAGTTCCTCGGATACGGATGGTCGGCCCGACGCAGCGTCCCCGCCCTCCGCGCACAGGTGGACGCCGCGATCGCCATGGCCCGCGAGACCGGATGGGACGCTTTGAAGGAAGAGCAGGCCGCGTACCTCGCCGACTTCTGGCGCGACGCCGACATCGAACTCGACGGCGACGCCGAGATGCAGCAAGCCGTTCGGTTCTCCCTGTTCCATGTGCTGCAGGCCGGCGCTCGCGGGCAGTCGCGCGCGATCCCCGCAAAGGGGCTCACCGGCCCCGGGTACGACGGCCACACCTTCTGGGACACCGAGACGTTCATCATGCCGATGCTCACCTACACCGTGCCCGCGGCCGCCGGCGAGGAACTCCGCTGGCGACACGGCACGATGGACAAGGCGAAGGCCCGTGCCACCGAGCTCGGCGAGTCGGGCGCGATGTTCCCGTGGCGATCGATCAACGGTGACGAATGCTCCGGCTACTGGCCTGCGGGAACGGCGGGCGTCCACGTCTCGGCCGACATCGCCAACGCCACCGCCAAGTACATCCGCGCCACCGGCGACGAGGCGTTCGAAGTCGAGTGCGGCGTGGAACTCCTCGTTGAGATCGCCCGCTTCTTCGCAGGCCTCGGCCATCACGACGCGAACGGGCAGTTCCGCATCGACGGCATCACCGGCCCCGACGAGTACACGGCGATCGTGAACAACAACATGTTCACCAACCTCGCCGCCCAGCAGGCGCTGCGCGACGCGGTGACATCCGTCGGACGCCAACCCGCAGTCGCCCGCGACCTCGGAGTCACTGCCGCCGAGACCGCCCTGTGGACATCGTGCGCCGACGACATGACCATGCCGTACGACGACGCCCTGGGCGTCCACCAGCAGTCGGAGGCCTTCACGCTGCTGGCGCCGTGGGACTTCGAACGGTCCCGCGGCCGGTACCCGCTGCTGCTGAACTACCCGTACTACGATCTCTATCGCAAGCAGGTCGTGAAGCAGGCCGACCTCGTGTTCGCGATGTACCTGTTCGGCGACCGGTTCACGCCCGAGCAGAAGCTCAAGAACTTCGACTACTACTACCCGATCACCGTGCGCGACTCGTCGCTGTCCGCGTGCTGCGAGGCCGTGACCGCCGCCGAGGTCGGTTACCTCGACCTCGCGTACGACCTGATGAGCGAGTCGGTGTTCACCGACCTGCACGACCTGCACAGCAACGTGTCGTCGGGTCTGCACATCGCCGCGCTCGCAGGCGCGTGGACCGACTGCGTCGCAGGCTTCGGCGGCATGCGCGACTTCGGCGGCTCGATCACCTTCGCGCCGCAACTCCCTCGGCAGCTCACCTACATGAGCTTCCGCATGGTGGTCCGGGAGTCGCGAATCGTCGTCGCCATCGACGCCGAGTCGGCGACGTACCGGCTGCTGTCCGGGCCGACGATCGAACTCGCGCATCACGGCGAGACGTTCGTCCTCGGCGACGTCCCCGTCCGACGGAGCATCCCGGCTCCGACGCCCCAACAAGCGCCGTCCGCCCCGCCCGGTTGCGAGCCCTACCGCCGCTCCCTCTGACCCCTTGTGCCGTGAAAGTCACGCCGGGGGCGGGTACGTACCGCACCGCCGCGTGACTTTCCGGCCATGGCGCGAATTCCGCGCCATAGCTGACCAGTACAATCGTGAGCATTATGCCGAGCGAGTCCTTTGGCGCGTCGACGCCGTACTACATCACCACCGCCATCGCGTACCCGAACGGCGCACCGCACATCGGGCACGCCTACGAGTTCATCTCCGCGGACACCCTCGCTCGCTTCAAGGCGCTCGACGGTTTCGACGTGCGCTTCCAGTCGGGCACGGACGAGCACGGCCAGAAGATGCAGCAGACAGCCGAGAAGGAAGGCATCTCGACGGCGGAGTTGGCCAAGACCAACTCCGACCGATTCGAGTCGCTGCACACCGCGCTCGGCACCGATCTGAGCCGCTTCATCCGGACCACCGACGCCGATCACCATCGTGCGTCGGAGGAGATCTGGAAGCGGATGGAAGCGGCCGGCGACATCTACCTCGACTCTTACGCCGGCTGGTACGACGTCCGCGACGAGGCGTTCTTCACCGAGGACGAGACCAGCGTGAACGATGCCGGGGAGCGCGTCGCGACCGAGAACGGTCACGTCCTGACATGGACCGAGGAGCAGACGTACTTCTTCCGCCTGTCCAAGTACACCGAGCCGCTGCTCGAGTTCTACCGCGACAACCCCACCTTCATGGGACCCGATTCTCGGCGCAACGAGGTCACCAAGTTCGTCGAGGGCGGTCTGAAGGACCTGTCGATCTCGCGCACCACGTTCGACTGGGGAGTCAAGGTCCCCGGCGCCGACGGTCACGTCATGTACGTGTGGGTCGACGCCCTGACCAATTACCTGACCGGCGTCGGCTTCCCCGACGACTCCGCCATGCTCGAACGGTACTGGCCTGCCGATCTGCATGTCATCGGCAAGGACATCATCCGCTTCCACTGCGTGTACTGGCCTGCGTTCCTAATGTCCGCCGGGATCCCGACGCCCAAGCGCGTGTTCGCACACGGGTTCCTGTTCAACAAGGGCGAGAAGATGAGCAAGTCGGTCGGCAACGTCGTCGACCCGGACGACCTCATCTCCGAGTTCGGCCTCGACCCGGTCCGCTACTTCTTCCTCCGCGAGGTGTCGTACGGGCAGGACGGGTCGTACTCGGCCGAGGCGATCGTCTCCCGCAAGAACTCCGATCTCGCCAACGAATACGGCAACCTCGCGCAGCGCAGCCTGTCGATGATCGGGAAGTACTTCGACTCCGTCGTCCCCACACCCGGCGACCTCACCGACGACGACCGCGCACTCCTCGACTCGGCCGACGCCCTGCTCGAACGGGTCCGCGGACACTTCGACGTCCAAGCCATCCACCTCGGCCTGGAAGCGCTGTGGACTGTGCTGGCCGACGCCAACCGATACATCTCGGCGCAAGAACCGTGGAAGCTCGCCAAGACCGACCTGAAACGAACAGGCACCGTTCTGTTCGTGTGCGCCGAAGTGGTCCGCATCGTCACGCTGCTGGCTCAGCCGGTGATGCCGTCGTCGACCTCGACGCTGCTCGACCTGCTGTCCGTGGCCCCTGACGCCCGGACGTTCGCGGACGTGACAACCAGGATCGTCCCCGGCACCGTGCTCCCGACTCCCAAGCCGGTGTTCCCCCGCCACGAGGCATGAGCGCCGCGGGCGGCGCGACTGCACTGGACGTCGTCCGAACGCTGACCGCGCGGACTGTTCGCGACGGCCTTCCGCCACCTGCCGCGCTGGTCGGCGATTGGGCCGACGCCGACGCGGTGATCGCACCGTCCATCACCATCCGGGACGGTGTCGAGGTACCCGATCGTCCCGACCGCTACTGGTTGGGAGCACTCGATTTCAGTCGGCCTGGAACGCCGGGACGAGTGGTGGGCGGCTTCACCGACGGTGTCCTCCTACTGCGCGACGGTGCGTGGGAATGGCGCTCTGTTGACGGATCACCCTGCCCCGCATGGGTTCACGAGTGCCTTCATCCCCTTCAGCACGCCGAACGGGGCGAGTGGGAGACGCAGTGGACGCCGCCCGACAAGGCGCCACACGTTCGCGCGATCGATCAGTGCCTCGACGCGATCGCCGCGGGAGAGGTGTACCAGGCGTGCGTCTGCACCCGATTCACCGGAACGCTCGAGGGATCTGCGCTCGACTTCTTCTGTGACGTCGCCGCCGCCACCCGCCCGGCGAAAGCCGCATGGCTGACCGGCGTGTTCGGCTCGATCGCCAGCTTCAGCCCCGAATCGTTCCTGAACCGGCGGGCAGACACGGTGACGTCGTCGCCGATCAAAGGCACGGTCCCCGCACACGCCGACCCGGCCTCGCTGACGTCGTCGACGAAGGACGTCGCCGAGAACGTGATGATCGTCGATCTGGTGCGCAACGATCTCGGTCGTGTCGCCCGAACGGGATCGGTGACGGTCCCGGATCTGCTGTCTGTGGCGCCCGCACCCGGTGTGTGGCATCTCGTGTCGACGGTCCAGGCGACATTGCGCCCCGAGATCGGAAACACGGAGCTGCTCACCGCGACGTTTCCGCCCGCGTCGGTCACCGGCACTCCGAAGATCCGGGCCGCAGAGTTGCTCGCCGACTGGGAGCACGCCGAACGCGGCGTCTACTGCGGGGCGATCGGGATCGCCGGACCGAACGGCCTTCTCGACCTGTCGGTCGCGATCCGCACCGTCGCCGTCACCACGTCAGGTGAGCTCACGCTCGGCGTCGGGGGCGGCATCACCATCGACTCCGACCCAGACGCGGAATGGCAGGAGTGCCTCGACAAGGCCTCCTCGATCGTCTCCCGCTGACCGCGGCTCCGCTCGACTCAGTCGGCGTCGCGCGCGGCGAGGACCGCCTCGTACACGTCGCGCCGGGAGAACTTCGTGCCTGCGACGACCTGAGCAGACGCGTCCTTCAGCCGGACTCCCGACTCGGCGAGCTCATGCACCTGTTCGACGAGGTCGTCGAGAGTCACCGACACGTCGATCTTGGCCGCACCCGCGATCACGACGGTGATCTCGCCTTTCACGCCGTCCGCGGCCCAGGCGGCAAGGTCTCCGAGGTCGCCGCGCTTGACCTCTTCATACGTCTTGGTCAGCTCCCGACAGACGGCCGCACGACGATCCGCGCCCAGTACGTCGGCGGCGTCGGAGAGCGTCTGAGCGAGACGGTGCGGAGACTCGAAGAACACCACGGTCCGCTGCTCGTGCACCAGGCTGGTCAACCAGTCGTTCCTGGCACCGGACTTCCGCGGAGCAAAACCGTCGAACGCGAACCGCTCCGACGGCATGGCCGACAATGCGAGAGCCGTGGTGACCGCCGACGGCCCCGGCAGACAGGTGATCGGCAACCCTGCATCCGCACAGGCCACGACCAGGCGGTATCCGGGATCGCTGACCGACGGCATCCCCGCATCAGTCACCAGAAGCACCGTCTCCCCGGACGCGACCGCTTCCACCAGTTTCGGGGCGCGCGCCGCCTCCACCTGGTCGTAGTAGGAGACGATTCGGCCGGTGATCTCGACGTTCAACGACGCCGCGAGGGACTTCGTCCGACGGGTGTCCTCCGCGGCGACCACATCCGCGGTCGCCAACGCCTCACGGAGCCGGGTCGACGCGTCGCCCGGCTGTCCCATCGGAGTTCCGGCCAGAATGAGGGTCCCAGTCACGCCACTCAGCCTACGACCACGCGGCCCGCAGGCACTTCACCTGGTCAGACCGTCACTCGTCGGACGTGTCGACAAAACCGATGAACAGGGAGACGCCGGTCTCGATGACACGGTCCACCTGCTCGCGCGACGCGGTGCCCAGCCAGCACAGGGTGAGCCCGTCGGTGATCGCGATGACGGACGGCGCGAGTTCGTGCGTCGACTTGGCGAAGCGGACACCCGAGATGCGGGCGGCCTCGTCGAGCAGGCGCTCGGCGACCGCGTAGTAGCCGTCGTACAGACGTTCCGCGAGGTACTCGAGTCCTTCGGTCCGGCGGGCGTACAGCGCCAGACCGATGAGTGCGTGTTGACGGGCGGAGTCGTTGATCGCATTCTCGGCGAACGACTGCAACGCGCCCCGCATGAGGTCCTCGATCGGCGCATCGTTCGCGGGGAACTCGGCAAGCAACTGCAGCCATCCGTCCATCGCCGCCAGTTCCTCGGCGATGCCGTACTCGACGACCGCCGCAAGCAACTCGTCTCGGGATGCAAAAGCGTAGAAGATGCTCGATTGACCCATCTTCGCTTCGGCTGCGATACGACGCGTCGTCGCGGCCTCCACACCATCGGTGCCGATCACGCGCAGTGTCGCGGTGATCGCCGCTTGCCGTCGCTGCTCCAGGGACAGCCGTGCCATCAGGTGAACCTCGTTCCGCACCAGGACGATCGGTCGATCGACTCAACCGTGACGGTAGTCACCACACCCCGCAAATATCAACAACGCGCCTTGTTTCTGGCACAGGACCCGTGATTGTCCGCTCACCTCCGACATCATGGGGCAATCGCGGTCGACGGTGGAGCCGCCGTGGCGAGGGTGGCACTACAGTTGGTCGGGTGACCCCTGACGCCCCGACTGACGACCGCGTGCGGTACGCGCCGCGACCGCAGACCGAGGATCTCGGCTCCCGGCCCGGGCCGGTGATCCCCGACCCGGTGTTCGGCGCCGTCGACCGCCGACGGGGACTCATCGTCGGCGTCGTCGTCACGTTGCTCGCGGTGGTCACCAGGTTCTGGGACCTCACTCACCCGACCGACGACGGCACGCCCGTCTTCGACGAGAAGCACTACGTCCCGCAGGGCTGGCAGCTCCTGACCGGCGGCAATTGGATCGAGGACAATCCGGCCTACGGGCTGGTCGTGCATCCGCCGGTCGGCAAGTGGATGCTCGCGTTCGGCGAAGCCCTGTTCGGGTACGGGCCGATGGGCTGGCGTTTCATGTCGGCGGTGTCGGGCGTGATCATTGTGCTCGCCGTGTACCTGACAGCGCGACGGATGGCGCGGTCGACGCTGGTAGGCGCACTGGCCGCGCTGTTCGCCATCTGCGACGGCGTGCTGTTCGTCCAGTCGCGGATGGGCATGCTCGACATCTTCCAGGTGCTGTTCGTGGTGTTGGCGTTCGCAGCACTGATCTCCGACCGCGATCAGATGCGGGCCCGCCTGCACCAGGTGTTCGTCGAGGGACGCATCGACGACTCGCCGTTCGGGCCGCGTCTGGGCTTCCGTTGGTACCGGTTCACCGCGGGCGTCATGCTCGGTCTGGCGTGCGGCACCAAATGGTCGGGCCTCTACTTCGTGGTGTTCTTCACCCTGCTGTCCCTCGCCTTCGACGTCGCCGCGCGCCGCGCGTACCACGTCCAACGACCGTGGATGGGTGTCCTTCGACGCGACGTCGTCCCGTCCGGATTCTCTCTCGCCGCGATGCCCGTGGCGATCTACCTCGGCACGTTCGCCGCGTGGTTCTCGTCGGAGACGTCGGTGTACCGCTACGTGGTGGGCACCGAAGTCGGAACCGGGGGAGCCTTCTCGTGGGTGCCCGCGGCGCTTCGGTCGCTCTGGTACTACGAGTCGGGGATACTGGAGTTCCATTCGGGTCTCACGAATTCGGCGGGCAATCATCACCCGTGGGAGTCGAAGCCGTGGACGTGGCCGATGAGTCTCCGTCCGATGCTGTACGCCATCGACTACGGCCCCGACCAGTGCGGCGGTTCGGACTGTGTCCGCGGTCAGATGTTGATCGGCACTCCGGCACTGTGGTGGCTGGCGTTCCCGATGATCGCATGGGCGCTGTGGCGCATCGCATCGCGTCGCGACTGGCGATACGCCGCAGTCCTGGTCGCGTACGGCGCCGCGATCCTGCCGTGGTTCACCCAGCTCGACCGTCAGATGTACTTCTTCTACGCCACCCCGATGGCGCCGTTCCTCGTGATGGGCCTGGCGCTGGTCTGCGGCGACATCCTGTCGGCCGGAGCGCAACGACGACGATCGGACCGCCAGACGATCTCGGTGCTCGTCGTCGCCTTCTATGCGGCGCTGGTGATCGCCAACTTCGTCTGGCTGTGGCCGATCCTCACTGGAGCTCCGATCTCGGATGTGGAGTGGGGTCGACAGATGTGGCTTCCGAGTTGGTCGTAGTGCCGGATCGGCGTGCGGGATCTCCGGCGACGAGCCAGAGCAGCAGCGCGATGGCGACCACTCCGCCGGTAACCACAAACGCGGGTCCGTAGCCCCACCGGTCCGCGATCACACCCGCGATCAACGGCCCGCTCACCGCACCGAAGTCGGACGACATCCCGTACGCGGCGAGCGCCGATCCCCCGCGCTGACGGTCGGCGAGGAGATCGCCGAGTGCCGCCTGATGAGTCGGCGCGAACAGCCCCGACCCGATCCCGCCGATCGCCGTCAGCACCAGGAGCGTGCCGATGTTCGGCGAGAAGCCGAGTACCGCGGTCGACGCCGCCGCGATCATCAATCCCGGGATCATCACCGGCCGTCGGCCGAACTTGTCGGAGAGCCGCCCGGACGCCAGGATCGCGATGATGTTGCCTGCCGCATAACACGCGAGCACCACGCCCGCCCAGCCTGCAGATCTTCCGAGACCTTGACCGACGAACAGTGGGACCACCGCTATGCGCACGCCCATCGACGCCCAGCCCTGCGCGAAGTTCGACGCCAGGATCGCACGGTACTCGGGCCACCGAAGCGCCTCGAGGAATCCCGCGGCGGGAGCCTTGGTGCTGTCCGTATCGGCCGAACTCGCCGCAAGCGGTGCCGCGGGCATGTTCGCCGCGACCACGGCCGCGGCGATGAGCAGTGCGATCGCATAGACGATGAACGGCAGACGCAGCCCGAAGTCGACGAGCGCGGCGCCGATCAGCGGCCCAGCGAGACTGCCGATGAGGAAGCCCGCCGAGAAGTATCCCGACGAACGTCCGCGCATCTCCGGCGGCGCCAGTCGGATGAGCAGGGCCATCGCGGACACGGAGAACATCGTGGACCCGATGCCACCGGCCGCGCGGAAGGCCAGGAGCTGCCAGTAGTCCTGCGCGAATGCGCATGCCAACGTCGACAACGCGACGATCAGCAGTCCGGTCAGGTAGATGCGGCGTTCGCCGAGTCTGGTGACCAGCCGCCCGGTGGTCGGCGCGAACGCCAACCTCATCACCGCGAACGCCGAGACGACTGCCGTCGCGGCAGTCACCCCGACGCCGAACTCACTTGCGAAGATCGGCAGCGCAGGAGCGATCAGTCCAAAACCGAGTGCGATGACGACGTTCGCCGCCAACAACACCCACAGTCCACGAGGCAACCCTGCGCTGCCGCCTTGCGCGTCGAGGGGTCGAGAGGTCACTTACGGACGATCATCACCGGCACTTTGGCGTGGTGCAGAACCTTCTGGCTACGTGACCCGAGGAGCAGTCCGGTGAATCCGCCGCGCCCGCGGCTTCCCATCACGATGAGCGACGCCGAGTCGCCTGCTGCGTCGAGAATCGCCTTCGCAGGCTCCTCGGGGATCACGACACGCTGCACGTCGACGTCCGGGTAGTCCTGCGAGTAGCCCGCCATCCGCTCTGCGACTGCCTCGACTGCCTGCTTCGACATCTCATCGATCTCGGTCTCGTCGAGCCCGAACCCGTGCAGCGCGTCCGCGTCGAGCGGCGTCCATGTGTGGACGGCGACGAGCGGACGAGACCGCAGATCGGCCTGACGGTAGGCCTCGGCGACAGCGGGATCACTGATGGCGGAGTCGTCGACGCCGACCACAACCGGCCCGTCGCCGCCGAGGGCGCCGTGGGGAACGATGACGACTCGGCCCTTCGCATGCGCCGCGACGTTGGTGCTGACGGATCCGAGGAACAGACCCTTCACACTGCCGAGCCCACGCGTCCCGAGGACGATGGTCTGTGCCTGTGCGCCGAGCTCGAGCATCACGCGTGCCGCGTCGCCTTCGACGATCGATCCGCTCAGCTCGATGCCGGGGACCTCGTCGCGGGCGGTGTCGGCGGCCGACTGGACAGCCTTGGTCGCTTCACTGCGGATCGCGTCGATCACGTCCTGCGGGATCACGAGTCCGGGCGCGTAGTCGCTGGTGGTGGATGTGTACGCCGCGACGATCTTCAGCGGCAAGTGTTCGGCCTGTGCGGTCCGGGCCGCCCACTTCACCGCGTCCGTCGACGCCTCGGATCCGTCCACACCGACCAGAATCAAGCTCATCGCTCATGCACTCCTTCACGGACCGGCTCGGGGACCGCAGTTCGGTCCTCGTCTTGCGCCTCACTTTCATTCTGTCCCAATCACTCTCGAAATGCATCGACACCGGTGGGCCGAACGTCCCTCGGTACGATGGAGGCGAAAGCCGCATATTCTCCAGAGCCTTGAAAGGCGGAACCCCCGGTGAGCACTGACCAGCGCAAGAGCGCGGCCCTGCACGTCTGCGCGACGTACGCGATCGGCTTCGTGTTGCTTGTCATAGCGCTCAACACGAGCGGAGGCGTCCACACCGCATTCATCATCGCCGGCCCGGTCGCCGTCGGGCTCGGCGCCGTCGCCGCCATGGGTCGGACGCTTCTCGCGTGGCGTGCGAACAGCGGATGGCAGATCTGGCAGGGCGCGTCGATCCTCCTCCTCGCCACCACCGTCGTCTGGGTCTTCGGCGCGGTTCCCGCCCTCGTCTCCTGACGCCTGTCCGCACGCCTAGCCGCAGAAGTCACGCCCTGCCCGCGTTCACCCGCGGCCAGGGCGTGATATTTCTGGCATTCTGCAATTTTCGTTCAAGGACGGTCGTCGACAGCCGGCGTCTGCGCGTCGAGGCTGATCTCTTCGGCGTCGAGCTTGTCGAGGACAGCGGTGAGGACTTCGGAGCTGTAGGCGGCACGCTGGCTCAGGTCAAGGAGATGCCGTCGTTGTTCATCGATGACGTGGCGGCGGATCACACGCATTCGGTCGGCTGTGGCGATCCGGCGATCAAGGACGTCGGGCGCTGTGTCGGCGTCTTCACCGAGGTCGGCATCGCTTGCCGTGGCCTCCAGCTCACGAAGCGTCCTGATCCGCAGCGCGATCTCGGGATCGGCGCCGCCGACCTTCGGGTCGGACATCACTTGCGCCGTCAACGCCGCCATCTCCCGGCCGAGCTCCCTTCGTTCCGACTCCACCTGAGCGCCGTGATCGGGGAGCTTCATCCACCGGACGAACGCCCCGAGCGTGGTCCCCTGAATCACCAGTGATCCGACTGCGACGAAGAACGCCAGGAGGACGAGCATGGCTCGGTATGGCGTGTCGGTCGGCAGCGTCTGGGCGGCGGCAAGCGTGACGACTCCCCGCATGCCCGCCCACACCAGGACGAATCCCTCCCGAGCGCCGATCGACTCCGCACGGTAGTAGGCGATGTCGGCGAGCCGGCGGTCGATGCGAGTGCGCACCATCTCGGTGCGCCGCTCGGTGAAACGCTCCGGCAAGTCGGGACCCGCCAACGTCTCCTGAATCCGGGCCAGTTTGTCCTCATGGGAGATCACTCGTTGCGCTCGACGCTCGATCCACGCGACGAGCGGCATCACGACGATGAACCGGAACACGATGAGGAGGACAAACGCGAGCGCCGCGGGCCAGGCCGCATGCCACACCGATTCGTTCGATTCGCTCACCTCGGAGACCAGCGCTTTGAGCTCCAGCCCCATCAACAGGAACACACCGCCTTCAAGCAGCAGCTCGATCATCCGCCAGTTCTGAACGTCGGACAGGCGATGGGCGGCGGTCAGCCGTCGGACGCCGACACGACCGGTCACCAGTCCGGCTGCCACCGCAGCGACAAGACCCGAGCCTTCGAGGAGCTCGGCCGGAACGTATGCCAGGTACGGCGTGACGAACGAGACGGCGGTCGCGACAGCGGTGTTCGAGATCATCGCGCGAACGCGAACGACGATCCACCCGACTGCCGCGCCGACACCGACCGCCGCGACCACGGCCCACAGGAACGACACTGCGACACCCCACAGCGAGACGCTGGCCGCCATCGCGGCGATCGCCGCCCGCAGCAGCACAAGAGCACTGGCGTCGTTGAACAGGCTCTCCCCCGACAACACCGTGATGAGCCGGTTGGGTGCGCCGACACGTTTGACCGTCGTCGTCGCGACGGCATCGGTCGGACTGAGGATGGCGCCGAGCGCGACGCCGGTCGCGAAGTCCGCGTCGGGCAGGATCCACATGAACACGAGCCCGAGCCCGAGTGAGCTGATCACAACCAGCACCACGGCAAGACCGCTGATGGCTCGGAGGTCCCGCTTGAACTCCATCGTCGGCATCGCGACGGCGGCCGCGTACAGGAGCGGAGGCAGCACGCCGATCAGGATGATCTCGGGGTCGACGTCGATCTCGGGAACGTTCGGAAGGTAGCTGACGACAACTCCCGCCAGCACAAGCAACAGCGGGGCGGCCAGCCGCAGACGCGGCGCGAGCTGGTTCGCGGCCGCGATCGCAAGCACGCAGAGAACGACTATCAGCACTGCTTCCATACGCATATCCTCCCGCATCAGGCGGTGCCGTTCCTCCACCTCCAGGTGACGCGGGTCACCAATCATTCATCGCCGGGGATCGTGCCATTGCCCATTGACAAGATCAATGAAGAGTGTCACGGTAGTCAGTGAGAAGTTGCTACGACGGACATCCCGTCGAGACAGCGAGAGGACACGACAATGACGTCGACGCAGCCCCGGCCCACCGCGTACCAGCCGCCGGCCAAGCAGGCAGCCGAACTGAACTACGAGCAGGTCCTCGACGACCTGTCGTCGGCGTCGGTGCACCGAAACTTCGACCCTTACCTCGACATCGCGTGGGACTCACCCGAGCTCGAGATCTTCGAGAACGATCCGCGGTGGATCCTCAACTACGAGGTCGACCCGATCGGCCGCCACCCGTGGTACCAGGCCCTCCCCGAGTCTGAGCAGATCCGCATCGGCATGTGGCGCCAGGCGAACGTCGCGAAGGTCGGCCTCCAGTTCGAGTCGATCCTCATCCGCGGTCTGATGCAGTACGCGGACCGTCTCCCCAACGGCGACAAGCGATTCCGCTACACCACTCATGAGGCCAAGGAGGAGTGCAACCACACCCTCATGTTCCAGGAGCTGGTGAACCGCATCGGCATGAAGACTCCGGGCATGCGCACCTGGCTGCGCGCGATCTCGCCGATCATCCCGCTGTTCTCGACGATCACACCGACGATCTTCTACTTCGGCGTGCTCGCGGGCGAAGAGCCCATCGACCACATCCAGAAGGACTTCCTGCGCAGCCCGAAGTCGAACATGCACCCCGCGATGTCGGCGGTCATGGAACTGCACGTCGCCGAAGAAGCGCGTCACATCTCGTTCGCGCACAATCACCTGCGTGCGACCATCCCCGGCAAGGGCCGCCTCACCAAGTTCGCACTGTCGGTGTTCATGCCGATCGTCATGCGCATCTTGTGCGACGCGATCGTCATCCCGCCGAGCGAGTTCCGCAAGGAGTTCAACGTCCCGCGCGAGGTGATGAAGGACATCTTCTGGGAGTCCGAGAAGTCGCGCGTGTTCCTCTCCGGCGTCTTCGGCGACGTCCGCATGCTGTCAGAGCAGTGCGGCCTGATGAACCCGGTCTCCCGCCAGGTGTGGCGCGCGATGAAGATCGACGGCCGCGAGTCGCGATTCCGCAGCGAACCCGCCTACAACGCGAGCTGACCCGCCGGTGCCCCACGTTGTAACCCAGGCGTGCTGCGGCGACGCTTCGTGCGTCTACGCATGCCCAGTCAACTGCATCCATCCCACTCCCGACGAGCCGGATTTCGGCATCGCCGAGATGCTGTACATCGATCCGTCGACATGCGTCGACTGCGGCGCATGCGTGTCCGCATGCCCGGTCGGCGCGATCGTCCCCGGCCATCGTCTTGAGGAGAAGGCCGCCCGATTCGTCGACGTGAACGCCGCGCACTACGGCTACACGCAGCAGGATTCGGTCCGTTTCCCGGTTCAGCAGGACTGGCGCCTGCCGCTCGCACCGATCGAGAAGCCGAAGGCTCTTCGCGGCGGACCCGCCGTCGTCGACGTCGCGATCGTCGGATCCGGGCCGTCGGCGATGTACGCCGCCGATGAACTGCTCAAACAGCCGCGTGTGCGTGTCACCGTGTACGAGCGACTGAATCTGCCGTTCGGCCTGTCCCGGTTCGGCGTCGCACCCGACCACAAGTCGACTCGTCTGGTGATGGACCTCTTCGACGAGGTCGCTCGCCATCCGAACATCACGATCCTGCTGAACACCGAAGTGGGACGCGATGTGACGCTCGACGAACTGCGGTCCAAGCACCACGCGGTGTTGTGGGCTGGCGGAGCGCCGACCGACAAGCCGCTGCCCGTGCCCGGCGCCGATCTGCCCGGCGTTCAGAGCGCGACTGCGCTGGTCGGGTGGTACAACGGTCATCCTGATTTCGCTTCCGCCGTACCCGACCTGTCGACCGAGCATGTCGTGGTGATCGGCAACGGCAACGTGGCTCTCGACGTCGCCCGCATCCTGACCGCGGACGTCGAGGATCTCGCGGCGACCGACATCTCGCCTGCGGCACTCGCCGTCCTGCGGAAGTCGCAGGTCAGGGAAGTGGTCGTCGCAGCACGACGTGGCCCCGAGCACGCAGCGTTCACCCTGCCCGAGCTGATCGGCTTGGCCGACGGCAAGGCACGTGTGTGGGTCGACCCGGCCGACATCGACGGTGCATCCGTCGACGGCATCGACGATCCGACGATCGCCGCGAAGGTGTCCCTCCTGCAGGAGCTTTCGCAGAACGAGAGGCCTTCGGAGCCGTTCATCCGGCTCGCGTTCGGACAGACGCCTGTCGCGATCGAGGGCGATTCCCGGGCCACGCGAGTCCGCTTCACGCAGACCGGAAGCGACACCGAGACTGTGGTGGACGCCGGGCTGGTCCTCACCTCGATCGGCTACCGCGGTGTCCCGGTCCCCGGCCTCCCGTTCGACGACGCGACCGGCACCGTCGCCAACGTCGCCGGTCGCGTCGTGGACACGCCGGGCGTGTATGTGACCGGCTGGATCAAACGTGGCCCGTCCGGATTCATCGGCACCAACAAGACCGACTCCGGCGAGACCGTCGCCAATCTCCTCGCCGACATCGAGGCAGGCGTCCACGCCTGACCTTCTTCTCGACACCTTCCTCTCGACTCCGAGAGGCTGTGGAATTCGACAGAACCATTCCTGCCGTCCCGTGCGTCTAAGTAGTAGAGACCCGGCGCGGGGCTCGGGACGGGGAACGGCATGTCGAAGTTCGGGATCACACCCGGCCAGATCGCTCAGATCGCGGCCGATTGGCGCGTCGGTGGCGAAACGCTGTCAGAGGAACGGCTGGTGCCTCCCACTGGATCGGGCACCAGCCGCCTCGTCGCCGCATGTGCGGAGTTCTGTTCGGCGGCGTCGAAGACGACAACAGCCGATGCACACCGCCTGACAGCTCTCGGCGACGCCTTGGCGCGGTTCGATGCGCTCACCGAGGAGTCCGACCGCGCGTCCGCAGCGGCCCTCGACACGGCGTCTCGCGGCGGCCCACGATGACCGTCGCTGTCGACGATGTGCTCGGCTGGGACTTGAGTGGACTGCCGGCGGCCGCATCGTCACTGACCACTCTCACCGGCCGGCTCATCGACACCGGGCGCACATGCGAGCGCAGCGCGTTGAAAGATCGGGCGTGGCAGGGCGTCACCGAAGTCGCCGCGCGCACCCGCATCGGCACCGTCACCGCGTCGCTCATCCGAACCGCTCACACCGTCGACGACGCGGCCGAATCCGTGCGGACCGCGCACTCCGAGCTCGCCGACCTCCAGACTGTACTGCGCAGCGCCGTGGACACGCTGCGCGCCGACCGATACCTGGTGGCCGCCGACGGGACCGTGACACATCCGGACGCGGAGCATCGTGCCGCCGCGTTGGATGCCACCGAGCAGATCCAGGCTCTGCTCGGGCAAGCCACACGCCTGGATCGAACACACAGCGCCGCACTCGACTCGTTCGCAGCCCAACTGACGGGGTCCGACCCGAACGCCGTCGTCATGCCGTCCGGAGCGGTCGTCACGCCGGCACGTGCGGCAGGCCTGCTCTCTGCGATGACCGATCCCGAGATGCGTCGTCGAGCATGGGCGTCGTTCTCCGAGTCCGAACGAAACGAGATCATCAAGGACAAGTCCACCGTGATCGGCAACCTGGACGGGATTCCGTTCGCCGACCGCGCCGTGGCGAACGAGGTGACGATCCGAGCCGAGCTCCGCGAAGCGCTCGGCGGCGGGTGGACGGGCAATGTCGACGCCGATCGTGCGGACCGGTTGAGGTCGATGCTCGCCGACGATCGGACCTTCTTGGCTTTCGACCCGGACACGGGTGAGTTCATCGAGATCGTCGGTGAGCTGACTCCGACGACCACCAACGTCGGCGTCTTCGTCCCCGGCACCGGCACAGGACTCGACGACATCGACTCGCTCCGGAAGAAGGCGTTGAAGCTGAGTGAGAAGTCGAATGCACCCGTCATCGTGTGGGCCGACGGCCCCTTCCCGCAGCACATCGTCGCCGATCCGAGGACGACGAAGTCCATTGAAATGGCTGTCGATCCCACGCTTGCCGCAGTGAACGCCCCCAGGCTCGTCGAGTTCACGCGAGCGTTGGACGCCGAGCTGGGTGCCGTCGCGCCCGATGCGAAGACGACTGTCATCGGGCACTCGTACGGCGGATCGATTGTCGGTACGGCCGAGCAGTTGGGCATGCGCGCCGACCGCGTGGTGTACGCCTCGGCGGCAGGCACCGGCGTCGACCCGGACCGCGGATGGAGCAACCCCGAATCGGACGTCAAGCGGTACTCGATCACGCCGCCGGGCGACCCGATCCACCTCGCGCAGAAGTTCGGTGCACCTCTGCACGGCGGCGATCCGGATGTCGCGCCGGGCGTCACCCGCCTCGACTCCGGGTACCTGTCCCCTGACGACAGCGGAGGTCGCCGTCTGCTCCAGGGAACGTCGTCGCACACCGACTATCTCAACGACTTCGACTCGGATGCGTTCAACGCACTTGCGAAAGTGATCGCCGGACAGGAGCCGGCCCCGTACGTCGAACGCGCCCCCGACATGCCACGCATCCTGGAGAGGCCTGAACTCGCGCCGATCATCATCGCCGATGAGGTGTTCGACGGTGTCGTCGACGGGCTCAAAGACACGATCGGCGGTGTTCTCCGTCTGGTCGGATGACGGAAATGTCAGAGGGTCTCGGCACAATGGTCGGCATGGAGCTCTCCCCCGTCACCCGTGCCCTCGCCGTCGTTCTGCTCGGCGCGGTGACCGTCGGAACTGCCGGGTGCGCACCCGTGACCGCGGACCGCACGGACGTTCAGTGGACATCGACGACAACGCAGGAGTCCACATACGCCGAGGACTCCCCAGAAGCCCCCGTCTCGACGAGCAGCACACCGGCAGCGCCGTCGACGTCGAGCGCTCTGGCGACCCTCGACTCTCTTCCGGTGAAAGGCCGCGCGCCGAAGACCGGCTACGCCCGCGATCTGTTCGGGCAGTCGTGGTCGGACGATGTGAACGTCGACGGCGGACACAATGGCTGCGACACCCGCAACGACATCCTGAGCCGCGACCTGACCGACATCACGTTCAAACCCCGCACCCGAGACTGCGTGGTGCTCACCGGCACCCTGAACGACCCGTACACGCGAACCACCATCGCCTTCACCCGCGGCCAGAGCACGTCATCGAAGGTGCAGATCGATCATGTGGTCGCGCTCGCCGACGCGTGGCAGAAAGGCGCGCAGCAACTCACCTCGGAGGAGCGCACCGATCTCGCCAACGACCCGCTGAACCTCCAGGCCGTCGACGGGCCGACGAATCAGAAGAAGAGCGCGTCCGACGCCGCGAGCTGGTTGCCACCGAACAAGGCCTACCGGTGCACGTACGTCACCCGTCAGATCGAAGTGAAAGCTCGCTACCGCTTGTGGGTGACATCCGCTGAACGCGACGCGATGCGTCGAGTCCTCGCATCCTGCTGACCTCAAGTGCCCCTTGAGATTTCGTCCGCGGCGGCCGACCTGAAATCGCCACGATCCTTCGATCTGTCATCGCGAATCCACTACCCGAGAACCCACTTAGGGTAACCTAAGTGCAGGTCAGAGACCTGTCGGATTCGAGAGAGATGCACACCACACAAGGCACGTGGTGTGATTCACGTTTGCAAGCGTGCCGAACGGGCCATTCCGTGTAACGATTCCGGTGCGACAAACGATCGCATCCCCCACGAAAGGAATCATCGTGACCTTCCCGGCACTGACCCAGTTCTTCAACGACCTCACCATCTTCGGCGGCGACCTGCTGTCGCTCTCGTTCACCTTCGGCTTCGGCAAGTAGTCGTCGCCTCGACGGCCGACGGCATCCAGGCCTCCTCCTCCAGGGAACCTGGATGCCGTCTGCCGTCGACGTCACTGTTATAGTGGGCTTCGGTTCACTCAGGTGACACCCGGGGCTATGGCGCAGTTGGTAGCGCGACTCGTTCGCATCGAGTAGGTCGGGAGTTCGATTCTCCCTAGCTCCACCGATAACCGCTGGTCACAGCGGTAAGTGTGCGAGAATGACGCTTGGGCAACATCCCTAGGCAACACTCGCCGGACGCCCCGCAGGTCAGCGCGTATTGCCCCCACTCCGGGAAGGCAACATCTTGGCGTCGATCTCCACTCGCACCCGGACCTCCGACGGCGCGACCACTCACCGCGTGATGTGGCGACAGGACGGCAAGCAACGCTCCCTTACCTTCGTTGACCTCCAATCCGCGATGCGCTTCAAGCGCAACGTCGAAGCCCATGGCCCCCGCGAAGCTCTCGCAATCCTCGACATCGTCGACTCTGACGCGCCGGCGCTCACCCTCGGCCAGTGGATGGACGATCACGTCGCAGGCCGCACGGGTCTCCAGGGCGCGACCCGCGACAAATACGAGCGGTTCGCAGAGAAGGCCTTCCCTGAGCTACGCGACCTCCCCCTGGCCGCCGTCACCGAGGCCGCGATCGGCGGGTGGGTGCAGCGACAAGAGGCTGCGGAGTCGTCCGGCAAGACGATCCAGGACAAGCACGCTTTCCTGTCCGGCGTGCTGAAGGCGGCGGTGCGCGAGGGGAAGATCGACAGAAACCCATGCGAGGGACGACGCCTGCCGAAGACGCTGCGGCAGGAGATGGTGTTCCTGTCGCGGGCCGAGTTCGACAAGGTGCACGGCCGGATCACGCAGGAGCGGTGGGCAGACCTCGCTCTGTGGCTGGTGTCGACCGGCATGCGGTTCGGGGAGGCGACGGCATTGCGGGCCGAAGACATTGATCTGGACCGTGCGGAGTGCCGGATCACGCGCGCATGGAAGCACGACACGGGCCGGAAGCGGACGATCGGGCCGCCGAAGTCGAAGCGGTCGGTGAGGACGATCAGCCTGCCGACGCAGGCGGTGGAGGTTGTGAAGCGGCGTATCGCGGACCCGACTGTCGACGAGGTCCTCTTCTGCAACTCCGCGGGGACGGCGGCGACGACGCAGGAGTTCTACAACCGGGCCTGGCTGGAGGCACGGAAGGTGCTCGCGCCGCGGGCGCCGAGAGTGCACGACCTGCGGCACACGTGTGCGTCCTGGATGATCGGTGCCGGCGTGCCGCTAGTGGTGGTGTCGCGACACCTGGGCCACGAGGACATCGGGACGACGTCGAACGTGTACGGGCATCTGGACCGGTCGAGTTACGACGATGCGGCGGCGGCGATCGGCAAGGTGCTCGGGTAGTCAGGCTTTCCGCACCCCGAGCTGTCGCCCGTACTCAGCGAGGTCTGCCCGCACGCGCTCGATCGCGGCCCACGCTTTCGGGTCGTCCTCGTGTCCAGTCTCGGCGAGCGCGTCGTGGGTGTAGGTCCAGTCGTCGTCAGGGTCAGTGGCCATGCGGTGACGGCATTCCCCGCCAGGCGCACGCGTTACGCATTACGACACAACGTCCCGTCTGAATGTCGGAAATAGACCGCCATGAACCAAACGGACCGCAGTCCGTGTCCGGACCGGACAAATCGAAACACTGCCTGAACTGGCCGTTTGCCGAGCATTTCCGGCCGGAGTTTGCCAGCGGGTTGCCTGAGGCGTGGAATCACCTGCGGGAGCACAACGCTTCCACCGCACACCGGATCTGTAGTGAGTATCGCAGATTCGGGAGCGGTTGTTACACAGGCTGATTGGCCTGTTCTGACTTTGGGGGTCACCTATGTTGCGTCGTATCGCGACACCACTCGCCCTTGCCGTCATCGCCACATTCGCGTTGGCCTCAAGTTTGCTTGCCGGGCCCGCTGATGCCCGGACACATCACACGCGTGAAGGTGTCGACATCACCCTCACCGCATCCAAGCTCCGTGCGAAGAAAATCCCCGCGCTGGACTCCTCACCGTTCTCCGGCGAAGCACTGCTCTCCTCGGACGTGCACGCGGCCGTCCGCAACATCGACGACAAGACCGTTCGGGCCACGGTGGAGGTGGGCTACCAGATCGGGTACCCCGTCTCCGTCGCGCCGAACGGCGTGAAAGTCACCGCCCACACCCCCGAACTGAAACTGACCGGCGGCCTCAACGCCAAACTCGCCCCCAACGTCACCATCTCCGGCAGCGGCGGCGGAGGCTCCATCGGCGAGATCGGCGCCGAACTCGGCGCTGAACTCGGCGCTGAAGCGACCGTGATCCCGTCTGCAGACCTCGAATTCGAAGTCGGCGCCGGCAAGATCACCACCGTCACCCTCGCCGAGATCGCACTGACCCAACCGACCGCCGACATCGTCCTGTCCGGCATCGAACTCAACATCACCAACGCCCTCGGACCCATCAGCGTCCGCCCCTACGCCAAAATCAGCGTCACCACCGACACCGGCGTCTACGTCTACTACGACCACGGCCCCACCAGCCGCATCTGACCCGGAAGACGACACACCGTGACAACAACTCACCCCCGCAGCCGCCGGCGGCACGACTGGGGAACACTCCTAGCCGGGCTGATCGCGCTCACTGCACTCGCAGCAGCAGTCCTGCTCGCGATCTCACCCGCACCGGCCTCCGCCGAAACCCCAGCCGAGCGCTGCAAACGCGAGACCACCGCCTACAACAACGCATGGAAGAACTCCTGGGCCGCCTCACACCCAGGAAAGAAACCCAGCGATGCACCTAAACCACCCGTGCCATACAAGTGCGGCGGCAACAACGACGGACCACCACCCACGGTGCAGCCAACGACCACCGCGCCGGAGGAGTCTACGAAGACGGAGGTGCCGGAAACCACTGCGCCAAGCGACGGTCCGAGACCGGCGCTGAACGCACCCACCACGCGCCGCGAGATCGAGCACCCGGGATTGGGCCAGAGGCCAATCGGTGAAGCCCAGACCGGACATCCCAAACCGACCCGAACCGGCACTAGTCAGAGGAAGGACCTTCAGGTTCCTGGCCGAATTCTGGCGAGGGATTGGGCCCCAAGCTCAGGGCTTCCGCCTTTCGCGGCATGCGGCTCTTCCGACGAAAGAAAGGAGATACAAGACTACGAAGTCAAGGGCGGCGGCAGGGCATTCATGCGCTGCGGAAACAGCGGCTACTCATTCGAGCATATCAAGGGTCGACACATGGGCGACTGGGAGGCGATGGCGAACATGTCCGGGGACAAGTGGATGGACTTGATGCATATGTCCATCAGGGAGACCCTCCTCAATCCCGAAGTGACCGAAAGGCAGGATCCAAAGAAGGAGGGTCACAGCGCGACACTTTGCTATTCGCGTCGAATCCACCTCTACGACAAGCGCACTGGCGAGCTCACGGGGTACTCGTTCTGGTCAAATGTTCTCGTCTCGGACCGGAATGGCGACATCATTACCGCATTCCCCTCAAGCGGCGCTCCGCATTGCAAAGGTTAGAATGATAATCATGAAACGTAGTCTTGCAATAGTCGCAACAGTTTCTACCGTCGCGGTGGCTGCATCGTCCTGTTCGTCAACGTCGGACGAACACCAGAAACCCGAGAATGGAGCATCGATGTCCTCAGTACGTGCAAGCTCAGGCACTCCATGGACAAACGAAGAAGTAAGGACGGTAGTCCCTGCGGGCATCGAACGTCTCTCACCATATCTTCGCCAGTGCAAAGAAGAGGACATAGACTCGACAACTCTAATATGCGTCAATATGCACGGGGCTGGCGAGCTGTCGGGACAGTCCGCCTGGATTCGGGCAGTTCAGCGGACGCGCCCAGTCACCGCTGCGGACTTCAACAATCAGAATGAGATCTATCGAGCACCGATGTTTACTGTGGCTCGAGTGCCGGAACGGGATCGCGAAAGGCTAGGCGAGTTCGCATTCACCACTCGTAAGGACGACGAAACTGAAGTCTGGTCACTCGACTCAGATCGAGCATTCATCCAGATCGGGTATCCGCGGGGGTCAATCGACCAGGATGAACTGTGGGATACCGCGGGAAAGATCCTTGGAGCTGGTTCAGAGAACTGAGCGGCCAGCAATTGTCTCGTCAACACCTTCCCGATAGGGACCGATGCTGAAATGATCGTAGAGCCCGGAATTTGGGACCTGCATCGATCGTTTCGAACCTGAGCATCTCCAGTTGGCGCTGGCTGCTTCGGTGACGACAAGAGCCCCCGACTTCCGCGTGATACGGAAGCCGGGGGGTGTTGTCGTGCTGGGGTCAGGCCAACCAGAGACCGACACCAATCCACGATGTCGACGAGGCGAGTGACAGGAACACCGGCATCGTCGACCGGTCGACCAGGATGAGGCCCATCGGCTGGGAAGCAGCCGGCGTCCCAGGCGATGCAGAATCGGGCTCGAATGTCTCGGCGGAGCTGGAGGCTCTCCGGAGGGAGAATGCTGAATTGCGAAGAGCCAACGAGATTTTGAGGACGGCGTCAGCGTTTTTCGCAGCGGCGGAGGTCGACCGCCGACTGCGGAGATCGTCGATCGGGTACACCTCGCCGACCGAGCACGAGAAGCATTACCGTCAGGACCTCGCCTCGACACCCGAGGTGGCCTAATCAAGATCTTCGACCGGACCAGGACTGTTCAGTCCTTGCTCAGGGTCAACGTGCCCTGCGCCAAACAAACGGAGTTTCCAAGTGAGAAAGATCTCATCTATATCCGCCGCACTGACCATCAGCGCCACTCTAATCAGCGGGTGTTCCGACACACAGCAAACACCTCCGGACACGCCGCCGCCATCAACACAGAACGTTCTCAAAGGTTCATCTCTGGAAGGCAAGTCCGTCGGTGAACTCGAACGCAACTTCTGGGGATTCGACCACGGCGTGAAAGTAACATCGTTCTCCACGAACTCTGTGACAGACATCGTGCTCGAGAAATCCTCCGAGCTAGGCGAAGAAGCTGTCAGCAACTCCTTTATTGTGGCAGCGGTATTCTTTTGCGAGCCAGTTCAGGCATATGTGTACGCAGTCGACGGAACAAAGACTAATGATAAGATCACGTCACCAAGCTTTGAAACTTGGAAGGCCAAGCAAATGAAATCACCCATTTGCAATGGGCAGCCGCCAGCCACCAATGTTTCAATGAAGTAGTGCTCCAATCACCTGACGCCTTCCAGTTGAGCGGTCGCATGGTCTGCCGCCGCGGCGTGTTTGCGGAGTTCAAAGAACGCCCGCACGTAGGTCGAGAGTTCGACTATCCCCAGATCCGCGAGAAGGCCCACGATGCCTTGGCGGGCAGAGTCCGCCAGGTCATCGACCGCGCCGAACCAACCACGCCGCAATCGATTCCGCAGCCCCTTGTGAGGTCGGAACGGGCGTGTGCCCTGCCGGATGGCCGACGAACGCGACCTGCGATCCACGTGAGCGGTAGGTGTCGACCAGCCCCGCGACAAGCGGGTACGGCGCTACTCCGTCGACGTAGCCTGCATCGATCCGGACAGGCAGGCCAACCGGAAGCCGCAGCCCTGCCACGTCGTTGGCCTCGACTATGCGGACGAGTTCAGACTTCAGGCGTGCACCTCGCGGACCGAGCATCGCCGACGGCGCCATGCCGCCGAACGAGTCGTCCGCCGTCAGTCCGCCGTAACACCGGTCGTCGATGTGGCGCATCAGCGTGAGCGCACGCCTACTCAGCCCACCGTCGCGCGCCAACTGCTCAAAAGCGGGGTCGGCAGCCGACGCCCCCGACACCAGCAGCGCAGCGAGCCCGGTCAGGTCGGCGATGAGACCGCCGCCGACCGGCGACTGGGCAACGGAGTCGACGATCGCCCCCATCTGAGTCGGCGGGGTCACCGCAGCAACCGCCTTGAGCCGCAGACTCCCCCACCGCGACGCCGGTTGTGCCGCCGCGAACAGGGACGCCACCGCTCCCTCGGAATGGCCTGCGACAACAACCTCGTGCCCGATCCGCCGATCGAATGCGACAACCGCCGCCGCAGCGTCGATCACCGATGTGGCCAACGACGACCCGATCAGATACGGATGCGGACCGGGGCTTCCGATGCCCTCGAAGTCGGGCCTGACCACGGCGAAGCCTGCACGCAGCAGTCTTCCGACGATCTGGTCGCCCGACGTCATGTGCGGCAGCTCCGGATCACCCCGCCGCGCGACCGACGGTGCACATCTGTCGGCGCCACCGACAGTCATGTGACTCCACACCGCCAGCGGCCACCCCGCTGTCGGAGGCTTCGAGCGCGGCAGCAGGAGGGTGGCCGACATCGTGGTCGGACGCCCTCGCACCGATGTCGATCGGTATCGGATCACAGTGGTCGACGCAGCGGCAGGCAACGCGACGACGGGATCGGTCACAACTCTCGTGGAGAGGACGGCCGGTGATGCATCCGCCGGTCCGGTCCCGACAAGAGACACCACAAGGGCCGCCGTCAGCACGCCCGCCGCTGCGCGGATCATCGTGAACCCGGAATCAATCCGATGGCACCGCCCGGCTCGCGATCGAGACGGTCGAGGGTGTCGCGGAAGAAGCGCGCGACGGGCGCCATCTGCCCGACGTCGACCTTGTCGATGGTGTCGGCGTCGTCGTACATGTACAGCGGGCCTGAGATGAAGCTCACCACCGGCACCCCGGCGACCAGCAGGAACGACGCATCGGTCGGGATGCCCATCTGGATGAGCTGGAAAGGAGCGGCGTTCAGCATCGTCGTCGACCGCACGTTGTTCCGCGTCAACGACGACGCGAGGTCGGCCTTGAGCGCGAGGTTGACGTTCTCGAACAGCCCCTTGGTCTCCGGCTGATCAGTGGTGACGAGCCGCCCGTTCGACGCGCGCTTGGCGCGGCGCCCCACATGCTCGATCGTGGTGTTGGCGACGATGTTCCACTTGGACTGCTTACGCACGATGTACTTGTCGACGAACGCCTGATGCGACTGGTACCCGGTGAAATGCGTGTCGAACGTCGCGAACATCATGCTCTTGCGCCGCGGGCGCTTGCCCGGAGTGCGTGCGAGGCGGCCGTAGTGTTCGGCGAGGGCGATCACCTCGGCGGTGCCGGTGGCGTCCTCGACAGCACCCGCTGTCACGGAGTCGTGGTGCGACTGCACCATCACCGTGTCCCTCGTGGCGCCTGGCAGCATGCCGATGACCGTCCTACCGGTGACGGCGCTGCGGGTGACGGTCAGATCGATCCGTGCTCGGTTCCGGTTCTTTGCGAGCAGACCGCGCATCCGTGCACCCGCCGATCGCGTGACCCACATGCCGGGGATCCGCATGGCCAGTTTGCGGTAGTACTCGTTGTGATAGCGGTTCGAGTTGAAGTAGTCGCTGAGGACACCGACGAAGCCGACGGCGCCACCGTTCTGGGCGGCACGAATGGTCGACTCGAGGGACGTGAGGTACGGGTTCGCGCTCAGCATGACGTCCGGGTCGAACGTGGTGCCGTCCGGGTCGTTGATGTACTCGGCCAACGGAAGCAGTCCCGCGGTCGGCAGCATGAACGCGAGGTCGAACATCACGATCTTGCCGCGTACGTCTCGGCCGTCGATCTTGCCGCGGCCGATGTCGACCACCGGTGCGGTGAGTCCGTTCGCTCCGGTCGACCGAACGCCCGGTCCGGCGTCGGCGGGAATGAAGGAGTGCGATACGGGGAAGGCGTCGACCGCAGTGGCGCCGACACGCAGACCTGCGTTCGAGGGCTTCCAGTCGTACGACGTGACCTCCTCGAAATGCACGTCGGTCAGTCCTGCGTCGCGAAACCGCTGCGCGACGTAGTCGGACGCACGACGCCCCGCGGGCGACCCCGTTGTACGCGGCCCCATGTCCACGAGGTCGCGTACCGTCGACATCATCGATGTCGCGGTGAGCGGCGCTGTGGGCGACGCCGACGCCTCCGGTGCGAGGACTCCCCCTCCGACCACCGCGACAACGGTGACCATCGCGGCGAGAGTCTTGCCCCGCCCGACTACCTTTGAGAACACCGACGTTCCCCTTCCCTATGACGACCAACGAGTAAAGTACGCAGCGTTACTTTATACACGGAGCCTTTCAGATGAGTGCCAGTCCACAAAATCCCGACATCCCGCGGATCACCGAGGGGGCCTTCTTCACCACGCCCCAACGGCTGCCCCGCGGCCCCCACGGGCTGACACGAGACGAAGTGCAGACCATCCAACGCGAGCGGCTCATGATCGCGTACACGGAGTTGGTGGCGGCCCGGGGGTATCACGCAGTCGGGGTCCGCGACGTGGTCGCACGCAGCAGCATGTCGCGCACCGCCTTCTACGAGTGCTTCGACAATCTCGACGATTGCGCGGACGCCGCCTACCAGCGGTTCATCACCGTGCTCGTCAGCACGATGACCGAACGACTCCGCGCGACCGACGTGAGCCACGAGGTTCCGACGGTCATCCTGTCGTACCTCGAAGCGCTCCAGTTCGACCTCGTCGTCGCCCGCACCTTCCAACTCGAATTCGACGCCGCGGGGCCGGCATCCCGTCGACGACGACGCGACGCACTCGGGTTCATCGCCACCGTTCTACGAGACGAGCATCGCCGCCTCGCCGAACTCGATCCGTCGCTCGACCCGGATCTTCCGACCAGCGTGTTCCTCGCGATGGTCTACGCGCTCCGCCAGCTCGCATCCGACGCCCTCGACGACCCCGACGTCACCGATCTCCGGCATCTCGAACCGCCGCTGTCCGCGTGGCTCACTCGCAGCCTGCGCCGAGGCTGACCGCCGTCGACCCTGCGGCATGGTGAAATGGTCCAGTGAGCTTCGACCATGACAACATGACCGGTCCGCTGCTATCGGCGGACTTGGTCAACCTCATCGGCGAAGGGTGGTCGGCCCAGAGTGTCGGAGCGGTCTTCGCCGAACACACGATCCGACGGCCGGACTTCGACGACGGCGGGCTCGCCGAACTACGACGATGGGCCGTGCGCCTGCGTACCGTGTTCGAAGCGGTCGACGAGGACGCCACCTGCGACGCGATCAATGCCTTGCTCGTCGACGGCGCCGGTCAGGTGTACCTGACCACCCACGGGCATTTCGGCCCCCACCTGCATTTCGCGCCCGACGACAGCGACGTGGTGAGCCGCGTGATGGCCGTGACCTCCGGCGGACTCGCCGTCTTCACCGTCGAGGCAGGCGGACGACGACTCGGCGCCTGCGCGCGCTCGGACTGCGATCGGGTCTTCGTGGACACCAGCCGAAACGGCAGGCGCACATACTGCAGTGCACGATGCGGCAACACCGACGCCGTCAGCCGCCACCGATCCAGGGCACGCCTGAAGGTGTAATGGTTGATCTGATCTGACTCATTTCATCATCGTGGTTGGCATGACCACGGAAACCATCTGGACCACCGTCTCCAGCCACACCACCAGCACAGGTCGGATCGCCTATCAACGGAACGAGTCGGGGCAGTACCGCGTCGTAGAACGTCGCTTCGACAGCCTCGCTCCCGATGGTCAGTGACCGACCGCAGGCGCCTTCACCGTCGTCGGATGCTCGACGATCCATCTCCGGCCCGCGTCAACAGCGTGCCGAAGAGCAATCCGCTCGCCGATGTACGTGATCGGACCGCCAATCAGCGGCACCATCGATGCCCAACGAGCCACAGCGGGAGGCCCCGGTCGCGCTCCCAACGCCGATGACAGATCGTAGAGGGTCCGGCCGATACCGACCGTCACCTCGACCACGCTGTCCGCATCCGGGGCGACGATCGGATCGCCCCCGTCATCGAGCCCGGCGACCACCGGCGAGAGGTCGCGCTTGAAGAGGATCTCACCGAGCATCACCACGCCCGCCTCACGCGTGTCGACGCCGTACTCGCGCGACACCGCCCTCAGCACCAACGCTTGGCCTGCGACGCCGAGATACCCGCCGATCGGCAGCCAGCGAGCCCAGACACCGAACATGCCGGGAAACGCCACCGCCGTCGTGGTCACCGCACCGACTCTAGTGACCCACCAGTCCGCGCGCTCGTTCATAGAGAGCTCGTTCCAGCCCCTGGTGCCGGGCCAATCGACGGCCGAGAGGACGCAGGATCGCCGCTTCAAGTCGAAGACGTCAGCGGTCGCCAGGACGTCGAGGATCTGATCGATCGACGCAACCGTCCGGTCGAGAACAGCAACCAGTCGGGCGTCAGTCAACGCCATCAGTCGTCGTCCGAGTCCTGTGCGTCGGCAGCCGCGTTACGCGCCGCTGCGATCTCGAGCGCACGACGCGCCGACGCCTCGTCGGGGTACGGCCCCATGCGATCGAAGACGTCTCCGACCTTGCCCTGGGTGACCGCGCCAGTCGAGATCTGGTAGTACCACTGCGTGTCCTCAGCCATGCGTCCAGCGTAGAGCACCGAGCCCGTGTGCGCGCTTGTCACGCGCCCGTCGAGCAGGGTCAGACGGCAGTGCGGTGAGCGACGTCGTCGTAGTCGGTGTCGTAGTCCTCGCGGTAGGCGAAGTCGTACGTCGGGAGGTGCTCGAACGCCGGATCCCCGTCGTCGATCTCGAGGACGATCGCCCCGCCGGGACGACGCAAGCGGGCAGGCGGCGCGACGTAACCCGGTTCGGCGTGGACACGCTCTACACGCTCGTCCTCGGCTCGCCGACGACGCTGCCGCGCCATGCGCTGCGCATGACGGATCTGGTCGGCCCGAACAGCGCGACGGAGGAACACGAGATACATGGCGAAGACTGCGACCATCACACCCGCCGCGACGTAGCCGAGCGGCTGGATGAAGAACGCCGACACGATGGCAGCGGTCGTCAGCACGGTCAACGTCGCCAGCACTCGGCGCCGCTCGCGGTACGAGGCCTCGTCATAGTCCTGCGCTCGTCCCGGTCCGTAGCCGCCGGTGCCCCGCATCGCGCGCGGCGTGGGAGCGACATGATCGTTGTCGTCGGCCTCCGCCTCCGCCGATTCGACGTCCTCCTCGTCGTCGAGGATGTCGAACGCGGCATCGGAGTCGTCGAGATCATCGTCCTCGTCGTGCGGTGTCACCACGTCGGCACGTGCAGCCTGGGCCCGGTCGATGTCGACCACGTCGACGTCCACCGGCTCGAACACGTCGGTCACCTCGAGCGGACTCTCGGCTTCGGCGCGCAGGGTGACGGGCTTCGCGTCGGCGGCTTCGTCGAGATCGGTCTCGTCGACCGCCGCGTCGTCGGTCCCCGTCTCGTCGATCTCGGCATCGAGTACGTCGGAATCGACGTCGGCCTCCGCGTCGGTCGCGTCGTCAACGGTCTCGCCATCAACGATCTCGGCGTCCAGCACTTCGGCGTCGGCGTCTGTCACGAGGTCGTCAAGGGTCTCGTCGACGGCGTCGTCAGTCGACTCGGACGCGGCTTCGGCGGCCGCTTTCCGTTCGGCCAGGCGCTTCGCTGCGCCCTCGGCGCGAGTCGATCGCGCCTGCGTGGCGCGACGACGCGCGGCGGCCCCACGACTGCCGCCACGGTGCACCACACGGGTCTGCGCGGCCGTAGCAGTCGATTTGCGAGCCTCCGGCCTGCCGCGCAGCACCATCGGCACCAGCACGAACAGCCAGACCACGATCAGGAACACCCACAGCACGGAGGAGTTAGGCATGTCGGGCGACCTCCTTCTTCGAGTCGAGTGACGAGTCTCCACTGGACACCCTAGGGACGCTTGGGCTTTCAGTCCCGGCGGCGCGCCGCAACACCAGTGAAATCACTGGATTCACAGTAGTCACATCAGCCACAACGGGTGCGGTGAGGTCAGACTCGACCCAGCGCGCGCCCCGATCGGACGAGACCGTCGACGGCACTGCCGACCACCTCGTCCGACGTCATCGCGAACAGCAGGTGGTCGCGCCAACGTGAATTCACGTCCATGTACCGCTTCAGCAGACCCTCTTCACGGAAGCCGATCGCTTTCAGCACCGCCTGCGATGCGACGTTGTCCGGCTGGACCGTCGCGTCGAGGCGATGCAGTCCGACCGGCCCGAAGCAGTGGTCGACGCCGAGCGCGACGGCCGCTTGCGCGATTCCGCGTCCGGTGTGTTCTCGATCCACCCAGTAGCCGATCCACGCGCTCAGGACCGCACCCCGTTGAATGTTGCCGACGGTGAGCTGGCCGACGTACCGACCGTCCAGTTCGATGACGTACGGAAGCATCACTCCGCGTCGCGCTTCGCTCTTGAGGACGGAATGAAGGGGCGCCCACGCGGATGCCTGATGGCGACGCTCCCACTGGCCGACGCCGGTCGGCTCCCATGGGAGGAGTTCGTTCTGATTGCTGATGCGGAGTCGACTCCAGGTGTTGCCGTCGCGCATCCTCACCGGCCGGAGGGTCAGCAGACCCGCGTGCAGGCGCACCGGCCCGAGCGTTGACGGCCAGCCGGGATGCTTCGCAGAGTCGACCAGCCAAGAGAACACGTCTGTGAGTCTATTCGTCCGGGTTCGCGGTCAGCCGCGCTCGGCCAGGAACGACACCTCGACACGGTCACCGGTGTTCACGTCTTCGACGTCCTCCGGGATCACGATCAGGCAGTTCGCCTCGGCCAACTCGGCGAGCAGATGCGACGTGCCCGACTCCGACTCCCCGATCACCTGGACCAGGTATTCGCCGGACCGCTCGTCGCGCATCAGCTGACCTCGCAGGAAGCCGCGTCGGCCTTCGACGGACGCGATCGGTCCGATCGAGCGTGCGGTGACCGTCCGACGCATCGGTTGCCTCTTGCCGAGCGCGATGCGGATCAGCGGTCGGACCATCACCTCGAACGTGACGAGCGCGCTCACCGGGTTCGACGGCAGGAGGAAGGTCGGGATCTCGTCACGGCCGAGGCGCCCGAACCCCTGAACAGAGCCGGGATGCATGCCCACACGACCCACTTCGAGATCACCGAGCCCGGCGAGCGTCTCGGTCACCATGCGCGACGCGGCGCCGCCGACGGCACCGCAGATCACCACGATCTCGGCGCGGATGGTCTGCGCCTCCACCACTTCGCGGAGTCGGTCCGGATCGCGGTCGGCGATCCCGACACGATGAACCTCTGCACCCGCATCACGGGCGGCCGCGGCGAGTGCATAACTGTTGACGTCGAACACCTGACCGGGACCCGGATCACGGTCGATGTCGACGAGTTCACTGCCGACCGCGATGACCGCCACTCGCGGACGCGGATGGACAAGCACCCGTGCGCGGCCGACAGCTGCGAGCAGGCCGACTTGAGCAGCCCCGATGACCGTACCGGTCCGGACCGCGACGTCTCCTGGCTGAACGTCGTCACCGACACGCCGCACGTAGTCGCCGCTCTCCACGGAGTGGCCGATCATCACCCGATCATCATCGCCGTCGGTCCATCGGTGCGGCACCACGGCGTCGGCGAGAGTCGGCAACGGAGCGCCTGTCTCCACCCGAACCGCCTGGCCAGGCTGCAGCCTGGTGGGCGTGCGCGACCCGGGTTCGACGTCGCCGACGACCGGCAGACGGACCACGAGTCGACCCGATCCCTCGAGCACACTGACATCGACGGGTTCGTCGTCGAGGTCAGCGGTGTCGTCGGGTTCATCGGCGCCTGCCAACGCCACGTCGACCGCACGCACCGCGTAACCGTCGATGGCGGCCTGGTCGAACCCCGGCAGCGGATCAGTGGTGACCACTTCCTCCGCGCACAGCAGTCCCTGCGCTTCGGAGATCGCGACCTGGATCGGCCGCGGTGCCACCACTGACGCAGTCACGAGGCTCAAATGGTCCTCGACCGATCGCATCGTCTCTCCTGTCGTGTCCTGGCCCCGCCAGGGTAATGCCCACAACCGTGGGACCGGTGCAGGCGCGCGGAGTTCAGCCCTGGGCGAGCCGGTCCTGCAGCCACGCACGCAGTTCCGGACCGTAGTCGTCGCGGTCTAGCGCGAAGTCGACGGCAGCCTTCAAGTACCCGCCGGGATTGCCGAGGTCGTGACGGGTGCCGCGGTGCACCACCACGTGAACCGGCTCGCCCTTCTCGATGAGCAGAGCGATGGCGTCCGTGAGCTGCAGTTCGCCGCCGGCACCCGGCGTGATTTCGCGCAGCGCGTCGAAGATCTTGCGGTCGAGAATGTAGCGGCCTGCGGCTGCGAGATTCGACGGTGCCTGGTCTGCCGGTGGCTTCTCGACCATTCCGCGAACCCGCTTGACGTCGGGCGACACTGGATCGGCGTCCTCGACGTCGAAGACGCCGTATGCACTGATCTTCTCGTCGGGAACCTCGATCGCGCACAACACGCTGCCGCCGTAGCGCGCTCGTGTCTGCGCCATGCGGCCGAGCACGCCCCCGGGCAGGACGAGGTCGTCGGGAAGGAGCACGGCGACGGCGTCCTCGTCGTCGGCGAGCTGAGGTTCCACGCAGCCGACTGCGTGTCCCAGGCCGAGCGGCTGGTCTTGGATCACAGACGCCACTTCGAGCAGGGACGGCGCGTTCCGCACCTTGGCGAGCATCGCTTCCTTGCCGCGCGAGGCCAGCGTGTGCTCGAGAACGAGGTCTTCGACGAAGTGCGCGACGACGCCGTCCTTGCCGGGTGAGGTCACCACGAGGAGCCGTTCGGCGCCTGCCGACTTGGCCTCCTCGGCGACGAGTTCGATGCCGGGAGTGTCGACCACGGGAAGCAGTTCTTTGGGAACCGTCTTGGTGGCGGGCAGGAATCGGGTCCCAAGGCCGGCCGCGGGCACCACTGCGGTGTGCGGGATGCGAGGTTGACCGATCGCACCGGACGAGGACGAGACGGGATTGGACATGGTTCCGATTCTAAAGGCTGGTTCTGGCAGGATCGGCCACGCACCACTGGACGTTCGCTGAGAGGGCACCGACATCGTGACTGCGATGAAGAAGGACCGAAGGGCCGACCTGCTCGCCGCACGCGGACGGATGTCCCCGTTCGTGATCGCGCAAGTGAACGCCGAATTGGCGGAGTGGATGTACGCGCTGCCGGTCCCGGTGGCCCCGGGCGACACCGTCGCCGCCTACGTCGCAGTCGGTGACGAACCCGGCGGGACCGCGATGCTCGAGGCACTCGTCGACCGCGGCCTGCGTGTACTGCTCCCCGTTGTCCCACGCGGCGAGCCGACCGCGCTGCACTGGGGTGAGTTCCGCGGCGAGGATGCTCTCGTCCGCGGACGGTGGGATCTCCTCGAACCCGCCGACGCTCTCGGAGTCGAGGCGGTGGCCGATGCGCGGGCGATCCTGGTACCGGCGATCGGTGCAGACCGTGCGGGAGGGCGACTCGGGCGCGGTGCGGGCTACTACGACAGGACGCTGGCCGCGACGCACGCGCCGATCATCGCCGTCGTGTACGACGACGAACTGCTCGACTCGATCCCGCAGGAACCGAACGACGTCCCCGTCGACTGGGTCCTCACGCCGGGCGGCGGGTTCCTCCGCACGCCGCACCCGTGAGCTGAGTCAGGCGCTCGCGGCGCCGGAGTCGGAGGATGTGGAGCTGCTGCTCGAGTCCGACGTCGACGACGCGGCGGGCAGCGAGCCCGATCCCGAGCGGGAGTCGGTGCGGTAGAAACCGCTTCCCTTGAAGACGACGCCGACCGAGTTGAACAGCTTCCGCAGTTTGCCACCGCATTCGGGGCAGACTGTCAGCGAATCGTCCGAGAACGACTGCACGATGTCGAATTTGTTGTCGCACACGGTGCACGCATAGCTGTAGGTGGGCACGGGAAACCTCCGGTCGGTCAGAACACTCAGTGTAACCGGTCCTGGCACTCCGTCATTCCGAGTGCCAGCCCGACAGGCGGCAGTATCCCGGAGATTTGGGAATTGTGACCCACGTCATGCCATTCTGGTGGTCGTCCACACCTACGAACACCACCGAACATGGAGCCTTGATGAGCGAACTGCTCGCCACCGCAAACGAATGGATATGGAGTAGAGGCCTGATCTTCCTGTGTCTCGGCGCAGGCGTCTACTTCTCGATCCGCAGCCGCTTCCTGCAGGTCAGGCACTTCGGCCACATGATCAAGCTGATGTTCGTCGGCGAGAAGTCGGAGTCGGGCGTCTCGTCGTTCCAGGCCCTCGCGATGTCGCTGGCCGGACGTGTCGGCGCAGGCAACATCGTCGGCGTCGCAACGGCGATCGCGTTCGGCGGACCGGGCGCGCTGTTCTGGATGTGGGCTGTCGCCTTCCTCGGTGCATCGACCTCGTTCGTCGAATGCACCCTCGGCCAGATCTACAAGGTCAAGGATCCGCTGACCGGCGAGTACCGAGGCGGTCCCGCCTACTACCTGAGCCGCGCACTGGCCCACACCAAGGCATCGACGCCGTTCAAGATCTACGGCATGGTGTTCGCCGCGGTCACGATCATCGCGTGTGGTGTCCTGATGCCGAACATCCAGTCGAACTCCATCGCCGAGGGCGCGGCCAACGCCTGGGGCACCGAGAAGTGGCTGGTAGGCGCCATCACGATGCTGCTGCTGGCCTTCGTCGTCATCGGCGGCGTGAAGCGCATCGCAACGTTCGCGGGCATCGTCGTCCCGTTCATGGCCATCGTCTACATCCTCATCGCGATCATCGTCGTCATCGCCAACGCCTCTGAGATCCCCGAAGTCCTGCGCCTGATCTTCTCCAGCGCCTTCGGCGCCGACGCGGCGTTCGGTGCGATCCTCGGCTCGGCGATCATGTGGGGCGTCAAGCGCGGCATCTACTCGAACGAGGCGGGCCAGGGCACCGGACCGCACTCGGCGGCGGCAGCCGAGGTCAGCCATCCCGCCAAGCAGGGACTCGTCCAGGCTTTCGCCGTCTACATCGACACGCTCTTCGTCTGCTCGGCCACCGGCTTCCTGATCTTGTCGACCGGCGCCTACCGCGTCTACTCGGGCGAGTCCGCCGACGGCGACATCATGCGCCCGTCGGCAGTGCTGGACCAGTCCGGCGTCGTGGCAGGCGACGGCCCCGGCGCGTCGTATGTGCAGGCGGGCATGGACACCCTGTGGGACGGCGCGGGCGCGTCGTTCGTCGCGATCTCGTTGGCGTTCTTCTGCTTCACCACTATCGTCGCCTATTACTACATGGCCGAGACCAACCTCCGGTACATGCTGGGCAACGCCGCGACGAAGCCGTTCCGCTTCCTCGCCGACACCGTCGGCGGAAACGTCACTCGCCTGCTGCAACTCGTGATCTGCCTGTCGGTTCTGGCGGGTGCGATCGCATCCGCGGAGGACGCCTGGGCGCTGGGCGACATCGGCGTCGGCACGATGGCGTGGCTCAACATCATCGGCATCCTGATCCTGCAGGCTCCGGCGTACAAGGCGCTCCGCGACTACGAACAGCAGAAGAAGATGGGGGCCGACCCGGTCTTCGACCCGCAGAAGCTCGGCATCATCGGTGCGACCTTCTGGGAGACCTACGTTCCGCCGACTTTGAAGAAGGAGAAGGTCGACGTCTGACCTCACTCCCCCGGTTCCTCTGACGGCAGCCTCTCGACACCGGTCGAGGGGCTGCCGTTGTCTGCCCTGCAGAATTGGCGGAGATTCCCGTCGTGGGACCGGAAAACGCCGCCAACGGTGAGAGACAGCGTTTCCGGAAGAGTCAGATGACTCGTTTGTCGATGTCGGGCACTCCGTCGCGGTTCTCGTCGTCGGAGCGTGCCCGTGAGGCATCCCAGCGCAGGAGGATCGCACCGAGAACCGCGGCGACGAGCGACCCGAGGAGAATGCCGACCTTCGCTGCAGGCTGATGGTCGGCAGACAGGCCCGACTCCGGGGAGAACGACAGCTCAGCGATGAGCAGCGCAACCGTGAAGCCGATGCCGGTGAGCAGCCCGACAGGCAGGAGATCACGGAGGCCGATGGCGTCCGGCAGACGGAGCGGCGTGATCCGGGTGACGATCGCGACCGTCGCCATCACACCGATCACCTTTCCGACGACGAGGCCGGCGAAGATGCCCACACTCACCGGTTGCACGATGTGTCCGAGCCCGACAACGGTCACGCCCGCAGATGCGAATGCGAACAGCGGCAGGGCTATCGCGGTGGAGTATGGGGTCACCCGCTCGCCGATCGACTCGGTCCGCGGATGACCCTCCCCCTCCCTGGCGATCGCCGGCACGGTGAAGCCCAGCAGCACGCCCGCCACGGTCGCGTGAACACCGGACGAATGCACGAAGCCCCAGGCGGCGATCGCGAGCGGGATCAGAACCCAGACGCGGATCCGTGCCATTCTCGCGGCGACTCCGAACACGACGACGCAGGCGAGGCCCGCCGCCAGCATCACAAAATCGATCGAGTCGGTGTACACCGTGGCGATCACCGCGATCCCGAGGAGATCGTCGACGACGGCGAGCGTCATCAGGAACACCCGCAGGGCGACCGGAAGGCCTCGGCCGAAGACAGCGAGGACCGCGAGCGCAAATGCGATATCGGTGGCTGTCGGCGTCGCCCAGCCGCGCAGCGCCTCCGGTTCGAACGACCCGACGATCGCCACGTAGACCAGAACCGGGGCGATCATCCCGCCCACTGCGGCCGCGATCGGCACCCCCGCACTCCGCGGATTGCGCAGACTGCCCGCGACGAACTCCTGCTTCAGTTCGACGCCGACGACGAAGAAGAAGATCGCGAGCAGACCGTCCGAGGCCCACTGGGCAAGCGTCAGATCGAGGTGAATCGATTCGGGTCCGACTGTCACGGCGAGGAGGTCGTGATAAGCGTCGCGCCACGGCGAATTGGCCCACACGAGAGCTAGTACAGCGGCGGCCATCAACAGGGCCCCGCCCGTGGTGTCCGCACCTACCCACGCCCTCAAACGATCAATCGATCCAGTTTTCGCAGGCGTCTGTTCCATACGTCCACCTTCTCAGACGCCGCCCCTGTGGATGACGGCAACAACTCGACACACTCGTCCACAACTCGATTCTCGGGCCGTTCGACAATACCGCCCCGACGTACATTTCCGACATGAGTGATGACCGCCGTGCACACACCCTCAATCCGACGCCGATCGACCGAGTCCGAGAACTCACCGCCCCCACCTGGGTGAGGTCCGTCGCATTCCGTCGTTGTGTCGCGGCGCTCCTCTTGGTCGGCGCCGGAGTCCAGACGGTCATCGACAACCGAACCCCGACCTCTCCGACCGCCCTCGTCGCCGCGCGAGACTTGAAGCCGGGCGAAATCGTCACCGCGGACGACGTCCGGGCGGCACCGGTGCCTCACGATTTGATGCCCGACGACCCTCCCGACGTCAATGCGATAGCCGGCCGTCACGTCACCGGACCCATCCACGCGGGGGAGATCATCACACGTCATCGCCTTCTGGATCCCCGTCTGCCCGCCGAGATGACCGGCGACGACCAGGCCCGGCTCGTACCGGTGCGGCCCGCGGACGAGTCGTCGACGGCCTTCATCCGGCCGGGCGACACCGTCGATCTCCTCACCGAGAACGGTGACGTTCTCGCACGCGATGCGACGGTCGCGCTCTCCCCACAGTCCGACGGTTCGGGCCGCCCCGGGCCGGTTCTCGTCGCGCTGCCCGCGGCGGCTGCTCACCGGGTCGCATCGGCCGGACTTCGTGAACAGATCACTTTTGTATTGCATTGAAATTCGATAACGCGCCGAATGTTGCCGCGAAATGACAGCGATGCTGCATTAGACTCAGCGACGTCACGGCACAACGAATAACTTTAGGGGGAGCCTCGTGCTCAAAGGATTCAAAGACTTCCTGATGCGGGGGAACGTCGTCGAATTGGCCACCGCGGTCATCATCGGCGCAGCATTCACCGCCATCGTCACCGCATTCACCGAGAAGATCGTCAACCCGCTGATCGCATCGATTCCGATCAGCACCGACTACGCCGGCCTCGGTATCCGCCTGCGCGACGGCATGCCCGAGACCTTCGTCGATTTCGGCGCGGTGATCACCGCACTGATCAACTTCGTGATCGTCGCCGCGGTCGTCTACTTCCTGATCGTCATGCCCTACAACAAGCTGTCCGAGCTTCGTAAGCTCGGCGACGCCGAGGTCGAGGAGGACGAGGTCTCGCTGCTCACCGAGATCCGCGACCTGCTCGACCCGACCGCCAAGGAGCGCAAGGCCGCAGAGACCGCCGCCGCGAAGGCTGCCGCCGAAGCCGAGGAGACACGGTTGCGCGACGAGCTGCGCGCCCGCGAGGACGCGGCACGTTTCGACTCCGCCGAACAGCCCAGCTCCCCGTTCCCGGAGCAGCCGCAGCAGCCCAACTACGGCCAGCCCGGCGTCACACAGCAGTTCACCGCTCCCCCGCAGGCCCAACAGCCGTACGGCCAGCCGCAGGCTCCAGCGGGTCCGCCCAGCGGAGGCTTCCCGACACCCAATCCGGCACCGGGCCAGTACCCGCCGCCCGGAAACCTTCCTCCGGGTCAGTACGCGCCGGGCCAGTACCCGCCGCCGCCCGAGGGTGGCCAGTTCCCGCAGGGACAGTTCCCGAACGATGGGCCGCGCCACTCGCGCTGACACCGGGATCGACATCGAAGAAGGCTCCGTTTTGTGCCGGAACGGAGCCTTCTTCGTGTTCTCGTCCCACCGATGTTAGGTTTACCTCCACGATTGACCGTCCTTATCCATGGAGGCCCCGCATGACCGTCGACGCACCCACGATCGTCGCTACTGAGGACACGTTGTCCGCAGCGATGAAAAAGGGCTCTGCCGTCGAGCACGAGCAGGCCGAAGGATCGACGTTCATGTCGGCGCTCCTCGACGGACGCATGCCTGCCGCCGGGTACGTCGCTTACCTGCGGCGACTCCGCCCGATCTACGCTGCGCTGGAGTCGACAGCGGCTGCACTCGCGGACGATCCGATCGCATCCAAAGTCGTCGATCCCGCATTGAACCGGCTCGCCACCATCGACGCCGACCTCGCCCACTGGGCGCCGGAGAGCACCGACGACGTCCTCGATTCGCCTGCCGCCGCTGAATACACGGCCCGTGTCAACGCCTCCGCAGAATGGCCCGGCGCTTTTGTCGCGCACCACTACACCCGGTACCTCGGCGATCTGTCGGGCGGACAGGCGATCGGCCGCATCCTCGACCGCAATTTCGAACTCGACGGCGCGGGCATCGCGTTCTACGCGTTCGACGAGGTCGGCAAGGTCAAACCGTACAAGGACGCCTACCGCGATCAGCTCGACGAGATCGGCGAGACGCTGACCGCGGACGAACGCGCCCGTCTCGTCGACGAGGTCAAGGTCGCTTTCCGTCTCAACCAGGCACTGTTCGCCGAACTCAGCCAGCTGTTCCCGAGCTGAATCCGGCCACACTCAAAGGACGGCGTCTCGAATCCGAGAGGCCGTCCTTTGAGTGTTTCATCCGTGATGTGGTGGACGGTTCTCGTCGTACCACTCGCGGCCGCGGCCGCTGTGCCGACGCTCACCAGGCTCCGTGATCTGCTCCGGCAGGTCGTCGCCGAACACCGCGTCAAGGCGGCGTCGGCGTTCCCAGTCGGCTTCGTCAGATGTCACTGATGTGCCCGATCACGTGCCGGGCCAGCGGCAACAGTGTCGCCATGCCGTCGCGGACGGCGGCGCGCGAGTCGGCGATGTTGACCACCACTGTCTGGCCGGAGATGCCGGCGAGGCCACGTGAGAGTCCACCGTCGGTGGCGCCCGCGGACAGGCCGGAACTGCGAATGGCCTCCTCGACACCCTGCAGACGACGGTCGAGGAGAGGTTCGGTGGCTTCCGGGGTCACGTCGCGAGCTGCGACGCCGACGCCGCCGACCGACACCACGAGGTCGACACCACCGATGACCGCGGTGTTCAGGGTGTTCCGGATCTCGATCTCGTCGCCGGGAACGGTGACGGTGGCGTCGACGTGGAATCCAGCCTCTTCGAGCAGTTCGCCCACGAGCGGACCGAGTGAACTGGGGCCCTCGCCGTGCGCGACTCGATCGTCGACGACCACCACCAGGGAGCGAGCGAATCCATCTCCGGGCGCAGTGGCTGCGAGTCCCGGGCTTGTCGACCGGGCGGCCGCGTCCGCGGCCTGCGCATCGGGGTCGTCGAGGATGTCAGTCATGTCTGCCTCTCTGGATGTCATAGCGTGCCGAGGGTGACGTCGACGGTCTTGCTGTCTCCGTTCACCGTGTACGTCACCTTCACCGTATCCGCCGGAGCGTTGGAACGTACGGCGGCGACGAGAGAATCCGCCGACGTGATGTGACGGTCGTTGACGGCGGTGATGAGTGCACCGACCGGGATCCCAGCGCGTTCCGCGGGTCCGCCGCGGACGACGTTCGCGACGACTGCTCCGGGCTTCTCCAGATCCGCAGCCGGTCGCACAGACACACCGATGTTCGCCTGGGTCGCCTTGCCGGAGGTGCGCAACTGGTTGGCGACTCGCATCGCCTGGTCGACGGGGATCGCGAACCCGAGACCGATGCTGCCCGACTCCGAACCCGTGCTCGCGCCGAGCGTGGCGATCGCCGTGTTGATGCCGATGAGGGCCCCCGCCGAGTTGATCAGCGCGCCACCTGAGTTGCCGGGATTGATCGCCGCATCGGTCTGGATCGCATCGATCACCGAGTCCTGGCCGTCCGCGCCGGACGTCGACACCGGACGATTCAGTGCGGAGATGATTCCTGTGGTGACAGTGCCCTCCAGGCCGAGCGGCGAACCGATCGCGATCACGTTCTGACCGACGGTCAGGTTGTCGGACTTGCCGATCGTGATGGGAGTGAGGCCGATCTTGTCCGCCTTGATCACGGCGACGTCCGACACCGGATCGGCGCCGAGCACACGAGCCCTGGCACGCGACCCGTCGCTGAAGCTGACCAGGACCTGCATGTTCGGTCCGCCGACCACATGGTTGTTGGTCAGGATGGTGCCGTCGTCCGACAGCACGACACCTGAGCCGGAGCCGACCTCACGTCCGTTCGAGACGGTGATCGACACCACGGACGGCAGCACACGCGCCGCAGTCTCCTGGACCGATCCGGGAGCGGCGGGCGGCTGCGCGGTCTGCGTCGGGCCGGTCGCGATCGAGGTGTCGGCGTTCGACGACGTGCCGTTGCGGTCGGAGACCAGGTACCCGACTCCGCCGCCGACGCCGCCCGCGAGCACCGCGACGACGGCGGCGCCCACGAGGAGCTTCTTACCCGACCCGCCGCGACCCGAGCCGCCACCCGGAGCCGGATCCGAGCCGATCGGCGGAAGCGATCCCGTCGGCGGTCCGCTCGGCGACGCGGCGGCGAACTGACCGGTGCCGTACGGCTGCTGGTAGGGCGTGGTGGACGGCGCGCCGTACGGTGCCGTCGGAGCTGCGGCCCCGTAAGCCCCGGACTGATGCTGAGGCGCCTGATATTGGGGCGCCTGATACGCGGGGGTCACGGTCGTCGGCTGTTGGGCGGCGAATCCACCGGTCGAGGTGACGCCGGTCGGGGCGTCGAACGGGCTCGAAGCGGCACCGGCATCACTCCCAGGAAGCGGCGGGAGCTTCGAGTACGGAGTCGGCGCGGGATTGTTCTGCGCCGTGAAGTCGTCTTGTCGATCCGAGGGGTCGCGGTATCCGCCGTCAGTCATGATTGTCAGCCTAGGCCAGGAGACTGTGAAGTCGGTCAAAGGATCCTGGGAATCCGTCCCATGACCGACGCCGCCTGCTTTTCATCGACGGACGACAACAGGGTCGGGTTCGGTGTGCAGCGCCGACCCCGGCAGGCGCATGCGGATCAGGGCGCCGCCTTCCGACGAAGATTCCGCGACGACGGAACCGCCGAGGCGCACCACCACCTGCCGGACGATCGCAAGCCCGAGACCCGATCCGGGCATCGACCGAGTGGCGTCGGCACGGTAGAAGCGCTCGAACACGCGCTCACGGTCTTCCGGCGGGATACCCGGCCCGGCGTCCGCGACGGACAGTTCAGCCGTCTGCAGCCCCACTTGATGAAGACGCACATGGACAGTGCGTCCCGGCGGGCTCCACTTGGCGGCGTTGTCGAGCACGTTGAGCACGGCACGTGCCAGGCCGTGTTCCTCACCGAAGACGAACCACGGCGCCGTCTGGACATCGAACTCGATGTCGGCACGACGGCGTCGGACCCGGAGCAGCGCATCGTCGATGACCGACTCGAGTGCGACCTCTTCGTGGACGGTGTCGAGTGAGTCGTCGCGAGCGAGGTCGACGAGGTCGCCGACCAGAGTCGACAGTTCCTCTATCTGGGCCATCACATCCGACCGCAGTTCCACCATGTCTGAGGCGGGGATCGGTGGCGCACCGGGCGCTGACGAGGCGATGAGCAGTTCCAAGTTGGTCCGCAGGGACGTGAGCGGCGTCTTCAACTCGTGACCTGCGTCGGCGACGAGCCGCGCCTGCTGGTCACGGGATTCGGCGAGCGCGCCGAGCATCGTGTTGAAGCTCTCGGTGAGGCGGGCCAACTCATCGGTCCCGGTCACCGGTATCGGTCTCAGGTCCTGGGTCTTCGCGACGCGCTCGACGGCTTCGGTAAGGCGACCCACCGGACGCAGACCGCCCCGCGCCACCGCTGTTCCGGCGAGGGCCGCGAACGCCACTCCCACGCCGCCCGCGACGAACAGCACAGATGCGAGCCGTTTCAGGATGGCGTCGGTGCGGTCGAGCGACTCGGCGAGCATCAGGGTGCTGCCGTTCGACAGTTTGCGGGCGAGCACCCGGTGGTTCGACGTGGTCCGCAGACTCTGGTTCAGCTTTCCGGGCGGGTTCACCGATCCGATGATCTGTCGTTCGGTGTCGCCGTACGGCACTTCGCCCAGCATCAGCGTGTGCCCTGTCGGTTCGACGAGCGCGATCGAGATCGACGTCGAGAACACTGTTCCGGCAAGGAGATCCTCCGGACCGTTGCTGAGGCGCCCCAGCTTCGACAGCACGGTCATCCCGTCGGCGCGGGTGATCAGCTGCGTGTCGACGTCGCGGTACAGCGATCGGGAGACGACGAAGTACGCCGCGCCCGCCATGAGGGTCGCCGACAGGAGGACGACCGCGGCGGCGAGCAGCGCGACGCGGTTCCGGAGCGACACCGATCGGGTCAGTGCGTTCGGCGCACGCATCGGTCGATGTGCTCGGCTCGTCAGGAAACTCATCTAGGGTGCGGAGCTCTCACGGAGCACGTAGCCGACGCCGCGCACCGTGTGGATGAGTCGCGGTTCGCCGTCTGCCTCGGTCTTGCGCCGCAGGTAGCCGATGTACACCTCGAGAGCGTTGCCCGAGGTCGGGAAATCGTAGCCCCACACCTCTTCCAGGATCCGACTGCGCGTCAAGACCCGCTTGGGGTTCGCCATCAGCATCTCCATGAGCGCGAACTCGGTTCGTGTCAGGCTGATCTGACGTTCGCCTCGTGTCACCTCACGAGTCACCGGGTCGAGGGTGAGGTCGGTGAAGCTGACCGCTTCCGATCCCTCCTCGTCCTCCCGCGCCGTGCGCCGCAGCAGCGACCGGACTCGAGCGAGGAGTTCTTCCAAGGCGAACGGCTTGGGCAGGTAGTCGTCGGCGCCCGCGTCGAGTCCGGCCACCCTCTCGGACACCGAGTCGCGTGCGGTGAGCACCAGGATCGGCAGGTCGTCGCCCGCGGACCGGAGTCGGCGGCACACCTCCAGACCGTCCAGGCGCGGCATCATCACATCGAGCACCAGCATGTCGGGGCGATCGGCGATCACCTTCTCGAGTGCTTCGAGGCCGTCGCCCGCCGTGTCGACGGTGTAGCCGTTGAAGGACAGGGACCGACGAAGGGACTCTCGGACGGCCCGATCGTCGTCGACCACGAGTATGCGCATGCCTACAGTCTTATCGTCTCTACTTCAGATCCTGCTGAGAAACACGCGGGTCACCGTCGCCTGCGGGCCACCGCGAGCATGTCCGACACGTCGGTGAACTTGATCCGCGGGCGTCCGACAGCCTGTCCCCTCGCCCGCTCGGCGCGATCGATGGACCGCACGCCGCGGTATCGGACGAGGTTGGGCGACCTGTTCTGCACGAGCGTGCGGAAGTCGTCCGGACCGTGCGCAGTCCTGGGCAGACGCCCTGCCGCGGCGTCGTCGATGAATGCGTCCACGGTGGCGATCGCGTGCGCCTTGTTGGCACCGATCCCTCCGACGGCCCCGCGCGCCGCCCACCCGAGGGCGTACACGCCGGGGATCGCTTCGCCTGTCTCGCTGATCACTCTGCCGTCGGCGTTGGGGATGACGCCGCGTGCGTCGTCGAAGGGCAGACCGTCGAGGCGCACCCCGCGGTACCCGATGGAACGGACGACGACGTCGGTGGTGATGTCGTGTGTCAGGTCGCCTGTCGTCACACTGACGGCTCTGACCTGTCCTCGATCACCCGCGGAGATCTGTTCGACGGCGCTGTGGAACAGCAGGACGATTCGTCGCCGTTCGGGCACGGGCGGACCGTCGAGTCCCAGCCCGTCGGGGTTGTCGGCGACGATCACGTCGACCCCCGGAAGTTCTTGCAGTGCCCGGAACTCGGCTGCCGTGTACGCGGCGTCGGCCTGACCTCGTCGACCGAGCAGCACGACTTCCCGGATGTCCTGTCTCTCCAGGAGGGCCAGTGCCCGGTCGGCGATGTCGGTGGCGGCCAGCGCGTCCGGCGACGACACCAGGATTCGCGCGACGTCGAGAGCCACGTTGCCGGTTCCCACGATCACGGCGCGTCCCACTCCGTCTTCGGGAATCGGCGGCCCTTCCGCACCTGGATATGCGTTGTACCAGGCGACCAGATCGGTGGCGGCCGTCGAACCGGGCAGGTCTTCACCCGGCACTCCGAGCGCTCTGGAGTCGGGTGCGCCGACCGCGTAGAAGACGGCGTCGAAGTGGTCGGCCAGTTCCGCCGGGGTGACGGCGGATGGGCCGTCGCCGATCTCGACACCGCCGAGCAGATGGACACGCCGGTCGCGATAAAGCAGGTCGAAGGTCCGGAGGACGCCTTTGGTGCCAGGGTGATCGGGTGCGACGCCTGCGCGGACGAGACCTCCGGGCGTCGGCAGCCTGTCGATCACCGTGACATCGGCGTCGGTACGTCCGATCAACGTGCGGACGGCGTACCCGCCCGACGGGCCGGTGCCGACCACTGCCACTCGGAGTCCGTCCGGCAGACGAGGGATCACCGGGTACACGATGTCCGACCATCCCGATGAGATGTCCGGGTTGTCGCGGTAGAAGGCGGCGTTGACCTCGATGAACACCTTGTCCCGCTCGCCGAGGCGATCGGCCGGGTAGATCGCGTCGACCGGGCACGCGTCTGCGCACGCCCCGCAGTCGATGCACGCGACCGGATCGATGTGGAGGATGTCCGACGACCCGAATCCTCGTTCCTCCGGAGTCGGGTGAATGCAGTTCACCGGGCACACGGAGACGCACGCGGCGTCGCTGCAGCACGACTGCGTGATGACGTGGGCCATCAGATCATGTGGACGCGGCGGTAGTTGCGCCGCGCGGCCCGCGTCAGCAGCCCCACGTCGTCGAGGAACTCCATCAGATGCGTGCAGTTGCTGCGGACCATCGCGTGGAAGTGCTTGTTGGTGCGACGTTCGGCGAGCGCACGGTCCACGTCGAGTCCAGCGTTCGCGTACACCTGCGGCTGGACCAGGTTCGACACGATGTACAGCGCACCGAGGGAGGTGTAGAGCGCACAGAATCGCCGCTTGAGCGGACTCATGCCTGCCATCGACTCGCGGACCTGCTCGCGGGCGAACTTCATGTGCCGAGACTCTTCGAGCACATGGATCTCGTTGATCGTGCGGATGAACGGGAGCACTCGTTCGTCGCGCATGCAGCCGCGCTGGAACACGTCGAGGATCTCTTCGGCGACCAGAATGCCGGCGTACGAGACCGCTCCGCGTGCCGTGTGCTGGAAGATCTTTCCGAGACGACCGATGCGACGCGGCGGGTGATACGACGTACCGACCATCTTCGACGACGCCTTCGCGAACATGATCGAGTGGCGGCATTCGTCGGCGATCTCGGTGAGCGCGAACTGAAACTCCGGCTCGTGGTATCGGCCGAGGTACTGATCGCGCAGCACCAATTCCTGCAGGATCATCTCGAACCAGATGCCGACGTTCATGATCGACGCGAACTCATGCCGAGTCAGTGTCACCTGCTGCTCGACGGTCAGCTCGTTCCAGTAGTCGGTCCCGTACAGCGTGGACCACTCCGGGCTGCAGCCGTAGTGCGCCGGGTCCATCGGTTCGGACCAGTCGATCTCCGTCATCGCGTTTCGCGAGAGTCGCGCGGCGGACTCCACCAGTCGCTGCGACACTTCGTCCACCCCACGGTCAGGTGTGCTCATCGAGGCGTTCTCGAGAATGGTCATCTCGAACTCCCATCAATCGATGTGACAATATTTGTTGTCACGATAACACGCGTGTGATGAGCTTCATAGACCCCTAGTTTCCCTACCCGCGAGTAAGTAGGGTTCATGGGACAGAGATGCAGGTCAGCACACAGAGGGAGAACGTCATGCCGTCGATCGTCATCACCGGTGGAGCCGCCGGAATCGGTCTCGCCACCGCCAAACTGTTCCGCTCTCACGGCTGGACTGTCGGCATCTACGACGTGGACAAGACCGCACTCGCAGCGGCCGCCGCCGACGACCCCGAGTTGATCACCGGAGTCCTCGACGTCCGCGACCCCGACCAGTGGGACGCAGCCCTCGCCGACTTCACCTCGCACACCGACGGACAGCTCGACGTCCTCGACAACAACGCGGGCATTCTGCTGTCGGGCAATCTCGCCGACATCAGCCCGGAGGCGATCAAAGCGCAGATCGACATCGACGCCCTCGGCGTCACACTCGGCGCCCGCGCAGCGCACAAGTATCTCAAGGCGACGCCGGACAGCCACCTGGTCAACATCGCGTCGGCCTCGGCCATCTACGGACAGCCGGGCATCGCGACGTACAGCGCGACGAAGTTCTTCGTCGCGGGCCTCACCGAAGCCCTCGAACTCGAATGGCAGCAGGACGACATCCGGGTGGTCTCCATCTGGCCGCTCTGGGCGCAGACCGCGCTCGCCGAGGACACGGATGCGAAGAGCACCCGCACCCTCGGTGTCCGGCTGACCGCCGAGGACGTCGCCGCGAAGGTGTGGGAGTCGGTGCATCCGTCGACCGTCGACCGTCTCCTGTCACGCACCAGCTACTCCGTGGGAGTGCAGACCACACTCCTCGGCAACGCGGCCAAGTTCATCCCGAACGTCCTCAACCGCGGAGTGAACAAGCTGCTGGCGCAGTAGCCGCACCGCCGTCAGCGGTCCGCCGCGACGAGATCGGCGCAGTGTTCACCGATCATCATCACCGTGATGTTCGGGTTCACCGACGTGTGCTCGGGGAACACCGACGCGTCCGCGACGCGGAGCCCGTCGACGCCCTTGACCCGTAGTCGGGCATCGACGGGCGCCTCGTCCGCGGATCCCATCGCCGCCGTCCCGACCGGGTGATAGACGGTGTTGTGGGTGGCGCGGATGTACGTTGCGAGATCGGCGTCGTCGACCACACCCGGACCGGGGAACAGTTCGTCGCCCACCCACTTCGCCATCGCCGGTTGGGCGACGATCTCGCGAGCCCGACGGATGCCCGCGGTCATGATTCGGATGTCGTATCCCTCCGGGTCGCTGAAGTAGCGCGGATCGACGAGCGGCTTGTCGCGGAAGTCGCACGACCGAAGTCGGACGGTCCCACGCGATCGAGCGTGCGTCACGTTCGGCGTCAGACAGAACACGTTGTCGGCGGTCGGGTAGCCCTGCCGGACCGTGTGCATGTCGAACGGCACGCTGCCGTAGTGCATCATCAGATCCGGCCGATCCAGGCCGTCGTCGACCATGTCGAACACGCCGATCTCCCACCACTGGGTGGAGTCGACGGGCATCGGCTGCTTCGCGACCCAGGAGATGACTCCCTCGGGATGGTCCTGCAGGTTCAGCCCGACCCCGGGTGAGTCGACGAGGACGTCGATCCCGTGCTCGGCCACGTGCGCCGCAGGTCCGATGCCGGAAAGCATGAGCAGCTTCGGGGTGTCGATGGCACCGGCCGACAGGATGAGCTCCCGCTCTGCGGTGATCGTTCGAGCACGCCCGAATTGGTTGTCGACCACTTGAACCCCGACGCACCGGGTGCCGTCGAACATCAGACGCGTGGCCCGCAGCCCGGTCAGAAGGGTGAAGTTCGGCCGGTCCGCGATCGGATGGATGTACGACACCGACGACGACGAGCGGGTGCCGTCGGCGCGCCGGTTGATCTGGAAGAAGTTCGCACCGCGGGTGACGGTGGTTCCCGTGTTGAAGCGGGTGGTCGGGATCCCTGCCTGCGCCGCCGCTTCGAGCAGCGCGACCCCGCACGGATCGTTCGGCGGCACGTTCATCAGGTGGACTGGACCGCTGTCGCCGTGGTGCGGAGCGTCCGGCCCCGCGTCCTCATTGGTCTCGAGGCGCGCGAGGATCGGCCACATGGCGTCGGCGTTCCACCCCGTGGCGCCGAACGTCGTCGCCCACTCGTCCAGGTCCTCACGCGGTGGCCAGAACGCGATGCACGAGTTGTGCGACGAGCAGCCGCCGAGCACCTTGGCGCGCGCGTGGCGCAGGAACGAGTTGCCCGACGCCTGCGGTTCGACCGGGTAGTCCCAGTCGTAGCCGGATTCGAGCAGTTCCATCCATCGGTTCAGCCGAAGCACCTCGTCGACACCTCGATCGTCGGGGCCAGCCTCGATCAGTGCGACTCGCACCGACGGGTCGTCAGACAGTCGTGCAGCGGCCGCGCAGCCGGCGGAGCCGCCGCCGACCACGACGTAGTCGAATGAATCCGCGCTCATCAGTCCTCCTCGTGTCGTCGGTCAGCGAACCAGCCGGTGACCTCGGGTGCGATGTTCTGGTACACGTGTTTGGCCTCGCGGTACTCGTCCAGCCCGGTGGGGCCGAGTTCTCGCCCGACGCCGGACTGCCCGAACCCGCCCCACTCTGCTTGCGGCAGGTACGGGTGGAAGTCGTTGATCCAGATGGTTCCGTGCCGAAGGCGGTTCGCGATGCGCTGCGCCTTACCCGCATCCTGTGTCCACACGGCGCCGGCAAGGCCGTAGACCGTGTCGTTGGCGATGGCGACGGCGTCGTCCTCGTCGGTGAACGTCTCCACGGTGACGACGGGGCCGAACGCTTCGTCGGTCACCACCGACATGCCCCGCGTGCACTGGTCGAGCACCGTCATCCGGTAGTAGAAGCCCGCGTCGAGGTCGCTCGTCCCCGAGGTTCCCGTCGCGTAGTCACCGCCGCACCGGACACGAGCCCCTTCGGCGACGCCCGCCTGAACATAGGCGTGCACCTTCTCTCGGTGCGCCGAGGAGATGAGCGGACCGGTTTCCGCGGCGTCGTCGAACGGTCCGCCGAGTGTGATCTGACCTGCACGCTCGACCAACGCGTCGACGAACCTCTCGGCGATCGACTCCTCGACGACGAGGCGCGCGCCCGCCGAGCAGACCTGCCCGGAGTGGACGAATGCGGCGTTGAGAGCGTTGTCGACGGCCGCGTCGAAGTCGGCGTCGGCGAATACGACGTTGGGGTTCTTGCCGCCGAGTTCGAGCGCCACCTTCTTGACCGTCGCGGCCGCCGACGCCGCGATCACCCGACCGGTCACGAGGCCGCCGGTGAACGACACGAGGTCGACGTCGGGGTGACCGGACAGGGGTGGACCCGCCGTCGCGCCTGCACCCGTCACCAGGTTCGCCACGCCTGCGGGCAGTCCCAGCTCGTCGAGCAGACGCATCGTCAGGATCGCCGTGTGCGGTGTCAGTTCCGCGGGTTTGAGGACGAACGAACACCCGGCGGCCAATGCGGGCCCGATCTTCCACGCGGCCTGCAGCAGCGGGTAGTTCCACGGAGTGATCAGCCCGCACACACCCACCGGTTCGTACTGGATCCGACTGACCACACTCTCCGATCCGGCGTCGACGAGCCGTCCGGCGTCCTTCGACGCGAGTTCTGCGAAGTAGTCGAAGCAGTTCGCGATGTCGTCCATGTCGATCCGGGATTCGACGATCCGCTTGCCGGTGTCCAACGACTCCGCGCGTGCGAACTCCTCCCGTCGCTCCCGGATCCCGGCGGCCAGGCGGGCGAGCAGCTTACCGCGCTCTCCGGCCGACACCGAGGCCCACCGTCGATCGTCGAATGACCGCCGGGCGGCCTCGATCGCCCTGATCGTCTCCGCCGACCCGGCTTCGCTGACCGTTCCGACCAGCGATCCGTCCGCCGGACAGCGGATCTCGCGAGTCTCGCCATCGGCCGCGGCCTCCCACCGACCGTCGATGAACAGGGTCTGTGCGTTCACTTGACCTCCTTGGTCTGTCCGCTTGCTGATTGTCGGTCCGGTTCGCCGAGTTCGGTCTGTTCCGGCTCGAGCATCTCTTCGGTGAAGTCGGCCGACCAGTCGACTGTCTGTTCGTTGGAGACCGTCGCCGACGCGCTGTTAACGCCTTCGATGTAGTGGTGGTGTCGTTCGTAGTGATCGAGCACGTTCGAACTGATCTGGGCCTTGGTCAGGCCGTACACGTCGAAGCCCTCGCTGCCCTGAGCGGTGAACACCTCGAGCCGGAAGAACTTGTCGCGACTTTCCGGGGTCCGGCCGAACACCGGGGTGGGATGCCGGGTGGGATACACCTGGTAGTGGAATGTCGGTCCGTCGCCGAGGTCGACGTCGAGATGATGACTGGTCAGATCGTAGGCCTCGACGTACGCCGACCCGACCACTGCGGACATCCCCGATCGCACCAGTTCGTCCGCGACGTCGGCGAGCGCGGGGCGCACCACGGATTCGGAGAACCGCGCGACATCGTCCCGGTCCGGATAGTGCACCAGGCGCTCGACCCGCTGCCGCCAGTTGAGGGCGGTCCCGCCCGACGCACGATGCGACAACGCATGTGTCATCGCCTCGCGACGCGACGCGACCCAGTGCCCCTCCGCGCGCAACGCTCGGAACAGGCCGAGCATCATCAGCGCGACGACGATCGCGAACGGCAGGCCCATGATGACCGTCGCGTTCTGCAGAGTGGTGATGCCGCCGATGAGCAGCATCGCCATCGTCAGACCGCCTGTCGCGAGGGCCCAGAAGATTCGGACCCACTTCGCACCGTCCGACTCGTTGTCGGAGATGTGGGAGCTGAAGTGAGCCATCACGAGCGCACCGGAGTCGGCACTGGTGATGTAGAACAGCAGTCCCGTGAATGTCGCGATGACGACGAGCAGCGGTGCAGCCGGGTACTCGTGCAGCAGGGCGTAGAACGCCTTCTCCGGGGTCTCGACGGCGGTCGTCGCGAAGTCTCCGTCCCGTCGAGCGACCTCGAGTGCGCTGTTCCCGAAGACGGAGATCCAGATGAGTATGAACGCGAACGGCACTGTCAGGGTGCCGAGAACGAACTGTCGGATGGTTCTGCCGCGGGAGATCCGGGCGAGGAACAGTCCGACGAACGGCGCCCACGCGATCCACCACGCCCAGAAGAACAGAGTCCACGTCGCCTTCCACTCGCCGGTGTCCTGGTAGGCGAAGGTGTCGAGGGCCATCGACGGGAATCGGCTCGCGAAGTCGCCGATGTTCTGGACCAGCCCGTTCATCAGGTACGTCGTCGATCCGGCGATCAGGATGAAGAGCAGCAGTCCGATCGCGATCACCACGTTGATCTCCGACAGCCGCTTCACGCCCTTGTCGACGCCGGACACCGCCGACAGGATCGCGATGATCACAGCGACCGCGATCAGACCGGCCTGCGCCCAGTGACTCTGCGCGATTCCGAACAGGTCGTCGAGACCGACGTTGAGCTGCGCGACGCCGATGCCCAGGCTGGTGGCCAGACCGAAGATCGCCCCGAGAAGTGCCGCGATGTCGACGGAATCGCCGAGGAGTCCGTCGACTCTGTCCCCGAAGATCGGCTGCAACGCCGACCGCAAGCTCAGCGGCTTGTTGTACCGGTAGGCGAAGTAGCCCAACGACATGCCTACCAGTGCATACAGGGCCCACCCGATGATTCCGTAGTGGAACAGCGTCCAAACGACGGCCTGGCGAGTGGCCTCCAACGTCTGCCCGTCCCCGGTGGGCGGCGCCGTCCACTGCGTCACCGGTTCGGCGACGGAGAAGAACATGAGGTCGATGCCGATCCCGGCCGCGAAGAGCATCGCAGTCCACGAGAAGAGTCGGTATGCGGGTTTTGAGTGGTCCGGTCCGAGCTTCACGCCACCGACCCGGGAGAAGGCCGCCCACAGAACGAACAGCAGAACCGCGACCACCAGTGCGATGTAGAACCATCCGAGTTCGTCCGCGACCCAGGTGACGGCCGCTTGAATCACGCGGTCCGCACCGGCGGTGTCGACGAGCGCCCAGACGATGATCGCGATCACTCCGGCGCTCGCCCCGAAGAACACCCTCTTGTTGACCGGAATCGGGGGCGGGACGACCGACCCCGCGCCGTCCGGACGATCCGATGTCGACTGGCGAACCTGCGTCACGACCACTCCCCTGACGAACTGTGTCTGCGTTACGTGAGTTTCCGGTTTCGTTCCGTGCCCAACCTACGCAGCAGCCACCCGGGACATCGGGGTCGTGACCGCATCGAGACTTCTTTGTGACGACAAAAGGCTGCGGCCGGTGGGAGATCCCACCGGCCGCAGCCTTTGTAGTTCAGTTTGCCGCGAGCTACGCTCAGCGACGGTCGAGATCGACCAGGCCAAGCTTGACAGCCTTGACCAGGCGACGCGGCATACGCTGCGACACTCCGTTGATCTTCTCTTCCTGCAGGGTGACGTTATCCGCCTTCCACTGCGAACGACGGCTACGGGTGTTCGCCCGCGACATCCGGCGCTTCGGTACTGCCATGGTTCTCGCCTTCCTCACGTTCGGCGCGGGCATGGGTCCGGGTCTCTCCCGACCCGCCACAACCCGCTGATCGCCTGTATCCACGGCAATCCGTCCGCGGCACACAACCTGAACAGATTAACCGGCCGAGAGCCCTTGTGGCAAAACGCGTCGCAGGAACTAGTGTTGCCCGCGTGTCTGGCGTCATCTCGGGGTTCACGGTGATCTTCCTCGTCGTCGGCCTCGGATACATCCTGGGGCGGACGGGGGCTCTCGGCGACCATGCGTCGACGACACTCGCCCGCCTCGTCTTCTTCGTCTGCACCCCCGCGTTGCTCATGCATTCGCTGGCCACCAGCGACCTGTCGGTGGTGTTCTCCCCGACGCTCGCCGTCGCGTCCGTCTCCGCGCTGATGATGGGCCTGATCTACCTGATCGTGGCGCGCTTCTGGCTCAGACGGCCTATCCCCGAAGTGACGATCGGAGCACTGTCGGCGTCGTACGTGAACAGCGTCAATCTCGGACTGCCGATCGCGATCTTCGTGCTCGACGACGCCTCGTTCATCGCGCCTCTCCTGCTGTTTCAGATCGTGTTCTACTCCCCCATCGCGCTCGCGACGCTCGACCTGACGGCCCTCGACTCGGCCCATCGCGGGTCGGTGTGGAAGACCATCGCCGTCCCGCTACGCAACCCGATCCTGATCGGCGGGGTGATCGGTCTCGCATTGTCGTTGAGCGGATGGACGCCGCCGCAGGCGATTCTCGAACCCGCGGACATGCTCGGCCAGGCGTCTGTGCCGCTCGCGCTCCTGACTTTCGGCCTCACCCTGACCGGCACCACGATCTTCGCCAAGGGAGAGAGTCCCCGACGCGACGTCGCCGTGGCGTCGTTCCTCAAGGCGATCGTGATGCCCACACTCGCGTACGTCGTCGCCCGGTGGATGTTCGGCATGTCTGGACACGATCTGTTCGCCCAGGTGGTCATCGCGGCCCTGCCCACCGCGCAGAACGTGCTCGTCTACGCCACCCGGTACGGCCGCGGTGTTGTTCTGGCTCGCGACACCGCGCTGATCACCACGGTCTTGTCGATCCCGGTCATCGCACTCATCGCATTGCTGCTCGCGTAATCGAAACCGCGCCTATGGTCGCCAGCACTGCGCGGTGATCGGCGCCGGAGATCGTGTGTGTCGTCACCGCGGACGCTCCGAATCCGCGGAGGAGGACGTGATCGATGCCGACGACCGGCGGGTACCACTTGTCGGTGGGATAGGTGGGCAGCAGGCCTGCGCCCGCGAGGTCCGCTGCGTCGGCGAACCCACCGGACAGGAGTCGTCGGAACTGCGTGTGGTCGGTGGTCGCATTGAAGTCGCCGAGCGCGATCACCGGCCGTTCCGAGGGCGCCGATCCGATTGCGGCGCGCAGTCGATCGAGCTCCTCCGCCCAATCGGACGGAAAGCTGGGCGGCACCGGATGGACGGCGAACACCTGCACCTCGCCGACGTTCGGCACCGTGACGACCGCTGTCAGATTCTCCAACCCGAAGCCGTCGAGTGAGGCCGGCGCCGACAGCTCATACCTGCTGTAGATCGCGGTTCCACCGGCCAGCGTGCGAGGCCGAACGAACGAGTAGGGCAGATCCCGTGCGATCGTCGACTCGGATATCCGCTGCACCGCGTCCGGGGTCAGCTCCTCGACCGCGAGAACATCGACTTCGTTCTTCCGGACGAGAGACGCCAATTCGCTGATGTCGCCCATTCCCAACTGGATGTTCGAGGTGAGCACTGTGAGCGCCTCCCCTGTCGGCGGGTCGTCCGATACGAAGAGAGGTGCGTGCACCGCGACACCGGAGACCGCGACAACTGCGACCATCGTTCCGCCGACCCATCGTGTACGGCCGCGCAGCGCGAACACGGCGGCGGCTGCGACGACGATCGCGATCGCGAACACGTACGGCGACACCGATGCCGCCGCGATCGTCGGCACATTCCCACCCGGCCAGTACCGGATTCCGACGGCGACGAGCGCCGTTGTCAGCACGGCGACTCCGACTACGACAGAAGCTCTCCTGAGGAACATTCTCATCCGGCCATTCTGCCGAGAATCCCCGATCTGCGTCGGATCAGACAATTCCCGCGGCGCATGCAGCGCTCCGATACGCGGCCGCGAGTGTCGCGACGGTCTCGTGGGCGTTGAGTCCGCTCGGGTTGGGCAGCACCCAGATCGTCGTGTCGCCGATGTGGCGGTCCTGCTCGCCGACGGCCGCCTTCGACTCCCTGAAAGCTGATCGATAGGCGGTCACGCCGAGCACTGCCAGCACCCGTGGACGCACTCGTTCAACGGTGCGGACGAGCCTGCGACCGCCGGCCTCCAGTTCGTCGCGACTCAGGTCCGAAGCCTTCGCTGTCGCGCGCGCGACGACGTTGGTGATCCCGACACCGGCGTCTGTCAGCGCGCGGGCGTCGGCCTCGCTCATACCGGCCGATGCGTCGATGAGTCGGTCCGTGATTCCCGCGGTGTACAGCGCCGGATAGAAACGGTTGCCCGGCCGCGCGAAGTGCGCGCCGGTCGCGGCCGTCCACAGTCCCGGGTTGATGCCGGAGATCAACAATCGGCAGTCGGGTCCGATCAGGTCGGGGACGGTCGTGTCGGCGTAACTCAGAAGTTCGGAACGCGAGAAGCTCACTCACCTATCACTACCACCGTGCGGATGGTTACTCAGCGGCAACATTTCCGACTGCTTCCGCAATATTCCGAGAGCACGATGCGTTCATGAACGCCTCGATGCAGTCCTCGACGGCTCCGACTCCTGTCGCACCGTATCTCCCAACAGCCGATGCAGTGGACGAGATGTATCGACGCGACGGAAGCGTGCGTCCGCCGTACCGCGGTATCGACGGTGCTCTGCGGGCACTTGAACCGTCCGACTTACGTGCTCGCCTCGACGCCCTGCATCGGGCCTTGGCAGACCAGGGGATCACCTTCACGCTCTCCGGCACCGAACGGCCGCTTCCCCTCGATCCGATTCCCCGGATCATCGACGCGGCCGAGTGGAAGACCGTGGAACGCGGGGTCGCCCAACGCGTGAAGGCGTTGGAGAAGTTCCTCGACGACGTGTACGGAGAACAGGCGATCCTCGCCGACGGTGTGCTCCCGCGGAGACTCATCCACTCGTGTGAACACTTCCATCGGCAGGCCGCAGGAATCAGGCCGCCGAACGGAGTCCGTATCCACGTTGCGGGGATCGACCTGATCCGCGACGAGGAGGGTGAGCTCCGCGTTCTCGAAGACAATGTGCGCTCACCGTCTGGAGTCTCCTATGTGATGGAGAACAGGCGAACCATCGCGCGAATTTTCCCAGACCTGTTCTCGACCCACGCCGTGCGCGCGGTCGGCGACTACCCGCGCCATCTCCTGCGAGCTCTTCGGGCGGCGGCGCCGTCGAATGTCGCTGACCCGACCGTCGTCGTGCTCACCCCAGGCGTAGCCAACTCCGCCTATTTCGAACACTCTTTGCTGGCCCGGCAGATGGGCGTGGAACTCGTCGAAGGACGTGACCTGTTCTGTCGGGACAACGTGGTCTTCATGCGAACCACCGCGGGCGACACCCGCGTCGACGTCGTGTACCGACGCATCGACGACGACTACCTCGATCCGATGCAGTTCCGCCCCGACTCGATGCTCGGTGTGGCGGGCCTGGTCAACGCGGCGCGTGAAGGCAACGTCGTGATCTCAAGCGCCGTCGGCAACGGAGTCGCGGACGACAAGCTCATATACACCTACGTGCCCGACATCATCCGGTACTACCTAGGTGAAGAGCCCGTGTTGCGGAACGTGGAGAGCCTTCGGTGCTGGCTGCCCGAAGAACGTGAAGAAGTGATCGACCGCATCGATGAGCTCGTCGTCAAACCGGTCGAAGGCAGCGGCGGCTACGGAATCGTGTTCGGTCCGGACGCATCACCCGCCGAAAGGGAGTCCGCGATCGCGGCGATCCGGGCCAACCCGCGCGGCTGGATCGCTCAGCCGATGATCTCTCTATCGACCAACCCGACGATGATCGACGATCGACTCGCACCGCGGCACGTCGACCTTCGTCCCTTCGCCGTCAACGACGGTTCGTCGGTGTGGGTGCTTCCCGGCGGTTTGACGCGGGTCGCACTGAACGAAGGCTCCCTCGTCGTCAACTCGTCCCAGGGAGGCGGATCCAAAGACACGTGGGTCCTGGCGACCCGTCCGAAGCCGACATCTTCTGGACCAGCCGCTGTCGACGGCCAATTGGAACTCCTCCGCCCGATGCCGTCCGCTTCCGCGCCGATTGTCGCCGAACAGGAGCGCCAGCAACAGCAGTCGTCTTGTACCGGAGGTTCCCGATGATGCTCTCTCGAAACGCCGAATCGCTGTACTGGATAGGCAGGTACACCGAACGAGCTGACGACATGTCACGCATCCTCGACGTCGCCGTTCACCAACTCCTCGAGGACCCGACCACCGATGTGGAGTCCGCCGTCGAGCACGTCACCGCGGTCCTCGGCTTCACACCCGAGCTCGATCGGCAGCGGACGGTGTGGAGTCTCACCGAACAGGTCGCCTACGACCGATCGGACCCCAGGTCGATCGTGGGACTGATCGGGGCCGCCCGCGAGAACGCCCGCGGTGCGCGCGAAGTGATATCCAGCGAGATGTGGGAATGCCTGAACGCTACCTACAACGATCTCGGCGAAGCCGAACTACGGGCCAGAAGGCTCGGACCGCACGAGTTCCTCAGCTATGTCAAAGCGAGGACCGCGATGTTCGCCGGACTGACCGACGCAACCCTCAGTCACGACGACGGGTACAGCTACCTGCTCGTCGGTCGTTCGGTCGAGCGCGTCGACATGATCGTCCGGATGCTTCACGCGAGATCCGGTGGGGCGGGAGGCGCTGCGTCGTGGATGAGCGTCCTCATCGCGGCCGGCGCGCAGGACACCTTCATCCGAACACATCGCGGGAGCCTCGACGCCGAACGCGTCGTCGAGTTCATCCTGCTGGATCGACTGTTTCCACGTTCGGTGTTCCACGCTCTCCGTTCGGCGGAACTCAATCTCGCGGCACTCGACCGGACGCCGGACCGCGTAGGCGCTCAATCCAGAGCTCGGACGCTCCTGGGGCGTGCACGAAGCTCTCTCGAGTTCGTCGACGCGTCGACTCTGACCGCTGACCTGTCCGCACATCTCAGCCTTCTGCAAGACACGTGCCGTGCTGTCAGCGAGTCGATATCGGCGGAGCACTTCCACCCTGCACCCTTCGTCTCGTGGACTGACGCGAGCCTGTCTCTGGAGGTCCGATGACTGCCCGACTCCGTGTCGTCCACACCACCGGGTTCACGTACACCTCGCCCGTCGCGTCGTCGTACAACGAAGCCCGACTCACCCCTCGCACCGACTCCCATCAGAATGTCGTCGCGTCGCACATCGACACCTCACCTCCAGTCCACCAATTTCGGTACACCGACTATTGGGGGACCTTTGTCACCGCTTTCGATGTGCACACTCCGCACGATCGCCTCGAAGTGACAGGCACCACCGTCGTCGAGACCGCAGACGCCGTGCCTCGCACCGACGCGATAGATTGGACCGCGCTGCATGCGGACACCGTCGCGGGCGACTTCGACGAGATGCTCGCAGCGACCGACTACACGCCCTTCACCGATGACTTGGCCGACTTCGCACGGGGCGTCACCAGCGGTCTGACACCGGCCGACGCGGTCGTGGCCGTTGTCGCCGCCGTACACGACAAGATGACGTACTGTCCGGGGAGCACAGGGGTTTACACGACAGCTCCAGACGCATGGGACCGGCGCGCAGGTGTATGTCAGGACTACGCCCACATCACGTTGTCGATGATCCGGAGCCTGGGAATCCCTGCTCGCTACGTGTCCGGGTATCTTCTTCCCCGGTCCGACTCGGAGATCGGTGAGGCAGTAGACGGCGAGTCCCACGCTTGGATCGAGACCTGGACCGGTCAGTGGTGTGGCATCGATCCGACGAACGCGATCGAGATCGGTACCAACCATGTCGTCGTGGGCACCGGTCGTGACTACGCCGACGTCACTCCTGTCAAAGGGATCGTCACCGGCGGCGGCAGCTCAGGTCTAGACGTGAGCGTTCGCATGACTCGGCTGGCGTGACCTCATCTGGCACGACGCGCACGCAGGTAGTCACCGACGACGGCGGCGCCGAGACCGTCGAGTTCCGGCGCGACCACTCGGCCACCGATACGCCGGGCGACGCGGTCGATGAAGTTCGCCAGACCCGGATCGTCGCCGAGTCGAAAGAACGTGATCTGCGTGCCCATCCGCGACAGGTGATCGAGTTCACGGACCGTCTTACCGATGGTCTCGGGGTGCGGCGGATACCAGAAGAACGCCTCGCCGTCCGGCTCGAGATGAGCCGTCGGCTCACCGTCGGTGACGATGAGGACCACAGGCTGAGCGTTCGGGAACCGCCGCAGATGGCGGTGCGCCAGCAGGAGGGCGTGATGGAGGTTCGTGCCCTGCTCCATCCGCGGTTCCAGCCCGGTGAGTTCGTCGACAGTCGTCGACCGCGCATGCCTGCCGAACTCTATGAGATGCAGTTCGTCGGACCGGAAGCGGGTGGAGATCAGCTGGTTCAACGCGAGCGCCGTCCGCTTCATCGGCGTCCACCGGCCCTCCATGACCATGGAGAACGACGTGTCGACGAGCAGCACGACCGCGGCCTGGGTCCGGGCCTCGGTCTCAGTGACCTCGACGTCACGGACGTCGATCTGCACTCCCGAGGTAGGGTCGCTCTGCTCGGCGACCGTGCGGAGCACGGCGTTGGTGACCGTCCGCGTCACGTCCCAGGGTTCGGTGTCGCCGAACGCCCACTCCCGGGTGGCACCGGTCGGCTCACCGAGGCGGCCGGCCAGATCGGTCCGACGGTCGCCGCCGCGGGACGACAACTGCGCGGCGACGTCCTTCAGGATCGACTGCCCCAGACGGCGCATCGCCTTCGGGCTGAGCTTCATCGAACCGTCCGGGTCGCGCCGGAAGAAGCCCTGGTCCCGCAGGGCCTTCTCGAGGTCGGTGAGAGTCCGCGCGTCGACGGCGGCGTCGTCGCCGAGTTGTCGCGCGAGCGCGTCCAGGTCGATGTCCTCCATCTGCGCACCCGCGTACGACTGAGACAGCTGCTCGGCGAGTTCTTCGAGTTCGGCGATGTCCCGCAGCGCTGCCGCCCCCTCACCCATTCCCATCGACTGATCGCCGGAGAACTCCTGCGATCCACCCCAGTTCAGGTCGGGTCGGGCTTGGCGAAGAGCGTCGTCCATCTGCGACAACGCGTTCATCAACTCCGGTGAACCGAACGCCTGCTGTGAGAGCCCGGCGAGCTCGGCCTGCTGCTCCGGAGTGAGCGAGTTGAAGAACTGTTGAGCGGCGGCGGACCGCTTGGCGAGGGCGTCGATCAGTTCGTCGACGTTCCGCGGGCCTTCGGGGAAGAACTCGCCGTGCGCGTTCATGAACTGGTCGAAGTCCTGCTGCGTATCGGTCCCGTTGTTGTGCTTCGCGAGCAGCTCGTTGAGGTCGGCGAGCATGTCGGTGATCCGCTGCCGGTCCTCCGGGGTCGCGCCTTCGAGTGCCTCCTTCATTCCCGCGAACCGCTGATCGAGGGCCTCACGGCCGAGGAGGTCCGAGATCTTCTCGTAGTCGGCACGCGCCTCCGGGCTGCGCCAGTCGTAGTCCGACAACTCCTGCACGGCCTTCGCCGTCGACGCGGGAAGGTTGCCGATCTGCATCTCGGCGAACCGTGCGTCGTCGTCGAGGTCACGAGCGAGTTGTTTCCGCTCAGCCAGCACAGCGGAGTCGAGGAGTTCTCTGATCTCGTCGAACGTGCCGTCGAGATTCCGATTCTTCAACAGTTCCCGCCGACGCCGGTTCGCCTCCTCGGCGAGCCGGTCGAGACCGCGCGACGACGCCCCGCCGCGGCGCAGGAACTCGCGCATGGCTCGCTCCGGCGACACGCCCTGCATGACGTCGTCGCCGATCGCCGAGAGCGCCTCCCTCAAGTCGACCGGCGGCGCGAGCGGGTCCGGTCCGCCGGTGTAGCGACCGTATCGAGACCGGTGGAATCGGTTACGCGCCATCACGTTCGAGTTCGTCGTCGGCCACGACCGAGTACGCCGTCCGCCCCTGCTCGTCCTCGTCCTTCCCGATCCGCCTGGCCAGGAAAAGCCCTTCCAACGCGAGTTCCAGAGCGCTCGCACGTTCGGCGTCGTCGTCGGCGTCGAGGCGGGCCGCGATCTCGTCGAGGACGGCCAGGACCTCGGAGTCGTCGCCGATCGCACCGATGACCTCAACGGCAGGCACGCGGTCGCCGGTCAGGACCGGATGGCCCGCCTCGAGAGCGGCCACCAGCGGGCGCATGTCGAGCCCGCCGAGATGAGCGCGGACCACGTCGGCCACCGACTTGCGGAGCAGGTAGTCGAGGATCTCCAGTTCGCGTCCCTCCTCACCGGACTCGAACTCGATCTTGCCGCGGAGCACCTCGATCACCGACTGCAGGTCGACCGGACGAGCGACGGGCAGGTCCTCTCCGGTCACCGCGGCGCGGTGCAGTGCCGCGGCTGCGACCGTCTCTGCGGCCGCGATCGAGAATCGGGCGGACACGCCGGACCGCTGGTCGATCGACGGATGTTCACGTGCGTACCGGGTGAACCGGGCGAGCGTCTCGATCAGGTGTGTCGGGACGCTCGCGACAAGGTCGGCTTCTTGCTCGACCACGTCGATCTCGTCGTCCAGGTCGAGTGGGTAGTGGGTGCGGATCTCGGCGCCGAACCGGTCTTTGAGCGGCGTGATGATGCGACCGCGGTTCGTGTAGTCCTCCGGATTCGCGCTGGCGGTGACGAGGACATCGAGCGGCAGACGCAGGCTGTAGCCGCGCACCTGGACGTCGCGCTCCTCCATCACGTTCAGCATCGAGACCTGAATGCGTTCGGCGAGATCGGGGAGTTCGTTGATGGCGATGATGCCACGGTGCGACCGCGGGATCAGCCCGAAGTGAATGGTCTCCGGGTCGCCGAGGCTGCGCCCCGCGGCCACCTTCATCGGGTCGATGTCGCCGACGAGGTCGGCCACCGATGTGTCGGGAGTAGCGAGCTTCTCGCGGTACCGCTCGGTGCGGTGCCGCCACGCGACGGGCAACGCGTCGCCCAGTTCGTCCGACCGCCGGATCGACTCCGGCAGGATCGGCGAGAACGGATGCTCGTCCAGGTCGGAGCCGTCGATGACGGGTGTCCACTCATCGAGGAGTCCGACAAGAGTACGGAGCAGACGCGTCTTGCCCTGGCCGCGTTCGCCGAGCATGACTACGTCGTGCCCCGCGATCAGGGCCCGTTCGAGCTGCGGGATCACGGTGTCGTCGAAGCCGACGACACCCGGCCACGGGTCGTCTCCGTTGCGCAGTGCGGCGAGGAGGTTGTGCCTGATCTCGTCCCGCACATCGCGTTCGATGTGATCTGACGCGCGCAGCTCGCCGAGGGTGTGGATCTGGGGAGGATTGCTGGAATCTGCCACGTGACCCACGTTACCCGTGGTCGGTTCTCGAGGTTCGGCTCAGCCGACGGACTTCGACTCCGCGGCCCACCAGTGGCCCGATTCGTCACCGAACGGCTCGACATGGCCCTGTGGTCCCACCGGACGGTCGCCGCGAAGGGTCACGCGGTGCATGATGCGTCGCTGCGAGTAGTCGCGGTTCGCGTAGTGGGCAGTGCTCCGGTTGTCCCACAGGACCACGTCGCCGAGGCTCCAGCTGTGCCGCACGATGTGCTCGGGCTTGGTCAGATGCCCGTAGAACGCGTCGAGCAGTCCACGGCTCTCCGCCTCGGAGACGCCCGCGATGTGCGAGGTGAATCCGGGGTTCACGAACAGCGCCTTCCGTCCGGTGACCGGGTGGATTCGGACGACGGGATGCCGCACCGGACGCAGGCCGGTGACCTCTTCTCCGTCCCACACGTTGCCCTTGCCTGATCGGCGATGGCGCAGGTAGTAGCCGAACTCCCGGTTGCCGTCGTGGACGGCGACGAGTTCGTCGGCGAGCCGCTGCATCGGCGACGACAACGACGCGTATGCGGCTTCGCCGTCGGCCCAGTTGGTGTCGCCGCCGAGTTGAGGGAGCACCAGCGGACGAAGGATGGACGCGGCAGGCGGACGCGGCATGAACGTGACGTCGGTGTGCCAGACGTCTGCGAACCCGTTGTCGGTGCTGTCCAGCGAGTACACCTCGGCAGGCAGGTCGGCGCCGCTGTCCCACACCGGATGCCCGGCGGTGAGATCACCGATTCGTGCGGCGAAACGGACGTGCTGGTCGTCGTCGAGGTGCTGGTCGTTCAGCACGAGGACCTTGTGTTCGGCGAGCGCGATGCGCAGCGCGGCGATCTGGGAGTCGGACGCGGTGGCGATGTCGAAACCGGAGATTCGGGCGCCGTGTGTCGGGCCGATCGGAGTGATGTCGAACTCGACACCCGACGAGATGTTGTCGGAAGCTCGCGTCGTGGTCGGAGCGGAGCCGTTGATCGATGCGGTCATGGGAGGTTCCTTTCGGTGTCTGTGATGGTCACTGCGCGGCGGACTTGACCGCTGTCGAGATCTCTTGGCGAAGCGCAGAGAATTCAAGCGAGTCGCGGACGTGTTCCGGTTTGGCGTCGCGCGCCAGAGGCGAGGCGATGTCGGCCACCACCTGGCCCGGCCGCTTCGACAGGACGACGATGCGGGTGCCGAGGAACGCCGCCTCCTCCGCACTGTGCGTGACGAAGATCGTGGTGCGTCCGGTGGTGGCGCTGACCAGCCGGACGTCGTCTTGGAGTCGTTCACGCGTCAGTGCATCGAGTGCGGCGAACGGCTCGTCCATCAGCAGGACGGGCGTCTCGACTGCGAGGGCACGTGCGATGGCGACACGCTGCTGCTGACCGCCGGAGATCTCCCACACGCGCCGCTTCGCGGTGCCTTCGAGTCCGACTCTCGCGAGGAGTTCGTCGGCCTTGGCGTGCCGTTCGGACCGTGCGACTCCGGCGTATCCGAGTGCCAGTTCGACGTTGCCGCGAACTGTCCGCCACGGGAACAGGCGCGGCTGCTGGAACACGACTCCCGCGGTTCGACCGGCGTGTGGCGCTCTGCCATCGATGGCGACCGTGCCCTTGGTCGGCGAGTCGAACCCCGCCACCTGCCGGAGGAGCGTGGACTTCCCTGATCCGGATGCACCGACCAGGACGAGGAATTCTCCCGGCGCGATGTCCAGGTCGATCGGTCCGAGCGCGGTGATCCGGTCGGCTCCGGTTCCGAATCGGCGTTCCAGGTTTCGAATCTCGACGCGTCCGACGTCCGGTGTCGAGTCGGCGAGCACGGTCGGAGCGGGCGCTTTCCTACTTGTCAGCGAGGACATCGGGCAATCCCTTCGTGTACAGGGCGTTGCCGAACTCCTGCTCGCTCGGCGCGGTCGGAATCTGCTTCTGGTCGACGAGGAACTGCGCCGCGCTGAACAGGTTGAACGCCAGACGGCCGGGCTTACCGTCGGTGCCGAGCCATTCCGCTGATGCGATCTCCTCGGGCGTCAGGTACGTGCCCTGCTTGAGCTGCGCGGCGGCGTCCTCCTCGGTGGTTCCGAGTTGCGCGGCGATCGCCTTGGCCGCGGCTGCGGGGTCGGAGTGGATCAGGCGCAGCGCCCGCGCCTGGATCTTGCGCCAGGTGTCGACCACCTCGGGGTGATCTTTCGCGAACGACCCGGAGACCACGCCGAGGTCGAGGGTCGGCTTGCCTGCCGTTGCGATCTCGCGGCTGGTGATCAACGTCTTCCCGTCCTTGCGGAGTTCGTCGAGCGTGGGGAGCCAGGTGTACACGGCGTCGACGTCCCCCCGCTGCCACGCGGCGAGTGAGGCCTGCGGCTGCAGGTCGATGAGGTCGACCGATGCCGGGTCGACGTTCGCCTGTCGCAGTGCCGCGAGGAGCGAGTAGTGCGCGGTGGACGCGAACGCCGTCGCGACTCGCTTGCCCTTCAGGTCCGCGACGCTGTTCACGCCGCTGCCGTTGCGGGCGACGAGGGCCTCGTTGTCACCTGCGACGTCGAGCACAAACGCGACCTTGTAGTCGATGCGGAGCGGATCAGACAGTCCGCGCGCGACGGGGCTCGACCCGATTGCGCCGAAGTCGATCTTGCCTGCGACAAAAGCCGTGTTCACGTCGGCGCCGGAGTCGAACTTGGTCCATGCGATGTTGTAATCGGGCAGTGCGTCTTCGAGCCAGCGGTTGTTCTTGACGATGAGGTCGCCACTGGGGAACGACTGGTAGGCGAGCCGGATGGTCGGCTTGCTGGAGTCGGTTCCGTCGCTGATCGCGCAGGCGGACAGGCCGGCCACGGCCGCGACGGCCACCACTGCTGCGAGAAGCCTCGTCTTGAAGCTGGTCGTACTCATATCTGTCACGCCTTTCCGCGCCATGGCACTGCACGTCGTTCGATGACGCGCAGGATTCCGTCGATCACCAGTCCCGAGAGCCCGATGGCAAGGATGCCGACCAGGACCGCAGGGGTGTTGTTGTAGTTGCTGGCGTCTTTGACGACGCCTCCGATGCCCGGGATTCCGTTGAAGAGTTCGGCCGCCACCACGGAGGAGTAGGCGATGCCGACGGACAGTCGGATGCCGGTGAACGTCTCGGGCAGCGCCGACGGGATCACCACGTCACGCAGCACTTGGAGGCGATTCGCTCCGAGCGCCCTGGCCGCCTCCACGAATGCGATCGGGGTCGCGGCGACGGCAGAGGTGGTCGCGACTGCGGCCGGCGGCAGTGCCGCCAGCGCGAGCAACGTCACCTTGGGCGCCTCGTCGATGCCGAGCCAGATCACCAGCAGGAAGAAGTAGGCCAGCGGCGGCAGTGCGCGCAGGAACGTGAGCCACGGCTCCACGAGCGCACGGAACCACGGGACCACGCCCATCGAGAGGCCGAGCAGCACACCCAGGACCACACCGACGGTCACACCGAGCAGCACTCGTCGGAGAGTCATGTACAGGTGCTCCCACAGGAGATACCCGCCGTAGCCGCGGACCCCGTCGTGCGTGGTCGACATGTCGACGAACGCTTTCCAGATCGACCCGATGCTGGGGACGAACGTCGCCGACCAGATGCCGCTCGATGCGGCGACCTGCCACAGGACTGCGAACAGTGCCGCAGACAGGACGGGCAACCCGACCTTCACGAAGGCCGGATGCCGCCACAAGCCTCTCGGCTCGGTTGTCTCGTCGTCGATCGGCGACGGGGCGTCGACGTCGGTCTGTGTTGTACTCACCCGAGAAAGAATGGCTGACCGACGTGGAGCGGCCCAGCCTTGCGATCAGCGTGGTGTTAAGGACTCGCAAGCTTCCCAGGTCGCGACCTCATCACGTATGACGGCACACTCTGGAGACAACTTTGGCGACGTCTCACCCCGACAAACAGGGGAAACGCCGCCGAAGTCGGACGTGTTCAGGCGACGAACGACGGATCTCTGCCGATGAAGGCGGCAAGGGACACGACAGGATCAGATTCGTCAGGTGTCGGAAATGCGGGACCGTACTGTCCGGAGCCGCGGAGCATCTCCTCGATCGGATGCATCCCGGCGAGGAGCGCCGCGGCGAACTCCGGGTCCATCGCCGGACGACGCCCGCCGGCCTGCGCGAGGTCCCACGTGTGCATGAACACGTCAGCGGAGTAGAACTGATCGACAGCCAGCTCGAGCGGCATGGTCCCCAGCCGCGGATGGGTGAAGTCCCGTGCGGCGTCACTGGATTCGAGGATGTCCTGGATGGCCTCCGATCGCGCGGACCATGCAGTCGAGGGGTCGTCGTCGACCGATGCGACGGCGGGCAACTCCACTCCCCCGGCCTCGAGAAACGCGGGGAACCACTCAACGAGATGCCGGACGACGTCGCGCGCGGCCCATCCGTCGACGGGTGCCGGCGCGTCCCAGTCCGTTGTTGCCGCGATCTCGGCAGCGAACCCGTCGGCGACGATGCGATGGCGGTCCGCGGGCGCCGCGGAGGCGAGTGCGGTCATGCGCCCGTCACCTCCCCGGCGTCGAGCATCGCGTCGAGCTTGGCATAGCCCTGATCGACTCCGGTCTCCATGCCCGACGCCAACCACGCGTCGCGCCCCTCGAAGCTGTCGACCAACGACTGCGCGTGCAGGCGGGTACGTCCGTCGCCGAGATCCTCGAAGCGCAGTGTTTCGAGGGAGACGTCCTCCGGCATGCCTTCGAAGGTGAACGTCTGGACGATCGTGTCGGCGCCGATGCGGTGAAAACATCCTCGGAATCCGTACTCTTCGCCATCCCTACCTGCGACGTAACGCCATTCTCCGCCGTCTCGCGCATCCCACACGACGATCCGGGTGTCCATCCCGTCGGGTCCGACCCACCGGGCGAACAGGTCGGGGTCGAGGTGAGCAGCGAGCAGCTGCGCGGGGGTGGCGGCGAAGTCGCGCGTGATGCGGATGACGGGCAGGTCCTTGTCGGCCTCGATGGCGGCCTGAGCGGTGGTGGTCATGATGCGTTCTCCTGTGACGAGTCGGTCCGTGGGTTTATCTCGGCGAGCAGCGCGTCCAGTCGCCGATACCGCGACTCCGCCTGCTGCCGATAACGTTCGATCCATTTGGTCATCAGGTCGAACACCTCCGCTTCCAGGTGGACTGGACGACGCTGGGCGTCGCGGGTTCGAGTCACCAGACCTGCGTCCTCGAGCACCTTCAGATGCTTGGACACCGCCTGCAGACTCACGTTGTACGGCTCAGCCAGTTCGTTCACGGTGGCATCTGCCGTGGTCAACCGGGCTACCATGTCGCGTCGAGTCGGATCGGCGAGTGCCGAGAACACTCGCGAGAGCTGATCATCCGACATCACCGACCTCCTTGTTCAACCATCCGGTTGATCACTAGTACACGCCTCTTCCACGTCATTGTCAACCATTTGGTTGATGAAGATTCAGCGATGAACACCAGACACGTAGAGCCACCGTCCGTCGACACGTTCGAATGTGCTGCGCTCGGTCATGTCACCCCTGCCGTCGGCATCGCGATAGACCGCAGTGAACTCCACGATCCCTGCGTCATCGAACAGCGAACCGTCGACGACGTCGACGATCTCCAGATGCAGCCAGCGCGTCCCCTCGTCGAGGTCCACCGACAATGGGCGAGTCGACGGATGCCACGTGTCGAGCAGATACTCACGATCACCGACGGCGAACGCCGTGAATCGGCTTCTCATCAGGACTTCAGCGGTCGGCGCGACCCCACCGGACAGGAATCGGCCGCAGCATGCGGCCAGGGTCTCACCACTGCCGCACGGACATCGTCGCTCATTCACGGCTCCACCCTGACATGACGAATCCCTTGACACTCGGCACCCCCGGTGCCATGGTTAGTTAGTCAAGTAACTAACCAAAGAACAGGAGGCGCCCATGATCGACGACGGACGGGCCCTCTTCCAGCAGATCGCGGACAGTGTGGCCGACTCGATCATCGACGGAACCCTCGCGGAGGAGACCCGCGCGCCGTCGACGAACGAACTGGCCGCCTTCCACCGGATCAACCCCGCAACAGCAGCGAAAGGCGTGAACATGCTGGTCGACAAGGGAATCCTCTACAAGCAGCGCGGCGTCGGCATGTTCGTCGCCACCGGCGCCCGCGACACGCTCCGACGCGAACGTCAGCAGGCGTTCGCCGACCGATTCATCGAACCGTTGCTCGGCGAGGCCCGCAGGCTCGGGCTCCAACCAGACGACCTCGTCGCCCTCATCCGCGACCGCGCACCCCACACCACCGCACCCGAAGGAGACCCGACATGACGAACACGACGGCAGTCAGCGCACGCGGCCTCACCAAGCGCTACGGCGACAACACGGTTCTGGACTCCGTCGATTTCGACATCCCGGCGAACACGATATGCGGCCTGTTCGGACGCAACGGCGCAGGCAAGACGACGCTCATGTCGATCCTCACCGCACAGAATTTCGCGACGGCGGGCGACGCCCGGATCTTCGGCGAAGACCCCTACGAGAACCCGGGCGTCCTCTCCCGGATCTGCTTCGTCCGCGAGGGCCAGAAGTACCCGGACGACGCCCGGCCATCCCATGCCTTCGCCGCCGCGAAACTGTTCTTCCCCAATTGGGACGACGACCTCGCCACGCGACTCATCGACGAGTTCCGTCTGCCGTGCAAGACCCGGATCAAGAAGTTGTCACGCGGCCAGTTGTCCGCGGTCGGCGTCATCATCGGGCTCGCATCGCGCGCGGAGATCACCTTCTTCGACGAGCCGTACCTCGGCCTCGACGCCGTCGCACGGCAGATCTTCTACGACCGCCTGCTGGCCGACTACGCCGAGCATCCCCGCACCGTGGTGCTGTCCAGCCACCTGATCGACGAGATCTCCGACCTGATCGAACGAGTCCTCGTGGTCGATGACGGATCGATCGTCCTCGATGAGGACGCCGACGACCTGCGAGGTCGAGCGGTCACGGTGATCGGCGCGGAGAGCGCGGTCGACGAGTTCGTCGCCGGACGCGAAGAACTCCACCGCGAACGGCTCGGCTCCATCGCATCGGCAACAGTCCTCGGCGCGCTCGACGTCGCCGACCTCCGCCGCATCGACGAGTTGAATCTGAACACCGCACCGGTGTCACTCCAAGAACTCATCGTTCGCTTCACCCAACACGCGGACACCACCCGCACGACGCCGGGCGCTCCCAGTCGAGCGCACGCGAAAGGAGCACTCCGATGACCACCGCGACCGCAACTCTGCGCACCGGCAAGGTGATCCGCATGCAGTTGATCAACAAGCAGACCTTCGTGTGGATGCCGCTGTTGATCCTCGCCGCCTCCTTCGCCATCACGATGGCCATCCACGGAATCGTCGCCTTTTCGACGAGTGATCGCACCGATCCCATGTACAGCGGCGGATCGCAGGCTCCGCTCTGGTATTTCCTCGTGATCGGTGTCCAGGCGCTGTCGTTCACGTTCCCGTTCTCACAGGCCTTGAGCATCAGCAGGCGCGAGTTCTTCATCGGCACCTTCGCGACGGCGTGCATCACCTCCCTGACACTCACCGCGGCTTTCATCGTCGGCGGCGGCATAGAACGGGCAACCGACGGGTGGGGCTTCGACGCCTACTTCTTCTATCTGCCGTGGATCTGGGACTCTGGACCGATCGCGGCGATGATCCTGTACTTCACGATCGCCATGCTGGCGTTCACCATCGGGTTCTGGGCGTCAACCCTGTACAAGAGGTTCGGCTTGGTGTGGCTGATCGCAACCGGCATCGGCATCGCACTGGCAATTCTGGTCGCGGCGTTCGCCATCAGCTTCGCCGACGAGTGGCCCGCCGTCGGTCGCTGGCTCGCCGACCTGCGTCCGCTGGAAGCAGCAGGCCTGATCGTGGCCATTGACGCCGTACTCGCCGGGTTGTCGTACGTGACGATCCGACGTGCGATCCCCTGATCTCGTAGAACCGACCATCCGGGTCAGTTCTACGAGACGGCCAGCCAGACCGCGAGTCCGAGCCCGGCGACACCGATGGTGATGCGCAACGGGGTCACCGGAAGCCTCTCCACCACTGGCGGACCGGCCCATCCGCCGACGAGGCATCCGGCGCCCATCGCCAGTGCGGCGGGCCACTGAACGGGACCGAAGAATATGAAACCGACCGCGGCGACCGCATTCGCGAGGCCCAACAGCGCCGACTTGTAGATCATGGCCTTCGGCAGCGGCACCGACGTGACGAGGAGCGCGAGGGCGACGAAGGCAACGCCAGCGCCCGCACCGAAGTATCCGCCGTACACGGAGACGGCGAAGACGCCGATCAGCCACGCCACCGGCTGGTCGGCGCCACTCGTGATCCAGGTCCGCAACTTCGGCTGGACGAGCAGCGCAATCGATGCGAACGCCACGAGGTACGGCACCACGACGGCGAACACCGAGTCGGGCGCGGACAGCAGCAGGATCGCACCGACGACTCCCCCGGCGAGGGCCGCGCCGCCGCTGGCAGCGAGAGAGCGTCGTCCCACGTAGTCGATGAGCTCACGACCGGACTTGGCGAAACTCCCGACGCCGACGGCCACCATCGCCACCGTGTTGGTGACGTTGGCGGCGAGCGGCGACAACCCGACGATCAGAAGCGCCGGATAACTGATGATCGACGCCAGGCCCGTCACGTATCCGACGAGCCCGGCGGCGAAGCCCGCCCCGACGAGGAGCACCAAGTCGGCGGGCGTCATCGATCAGTGCGCGAAGTGGCGCGATCCGGTGAGGTACATGGTCACGCCCGCGGCCTTGGCAGCCTCGATGACCTCGTTGTCGCGGATCGACCCGCCCGGCTGAACGACGGCCCGGACACCGGCGTCGAGCAGCACCTGCAGACCGTCCGGGAACGGGAAGAACGCGTCGGACGCACCGACGGAGCCCTTCGCGCGATCACCCGCGCGGTTCACCGCGAGGTGTGCAGAGTCCACTCGGTTCACCTGGCCCATGCCGACACCGACCGACGCACCGTCGGCGGCCAGCAGGATCGCGTTCGACTTGACCGCACGGCAGGCTCGCCACGCGAACACCAGGTCGGCGAGAGTCTTCTCGTCGGCGGCATCGCCCGCGGCGAGCGTCCAGTTGGCGGGGTCGTCGCCTTCGGCGTCGATCACGTCGCGCTGCTGGAGGAGGATTCCACCGGACACCGGCCGGATCTCGGCGACCTTCTCGCTCGGGGCCTCGGCGACGAGGATCCGGACGTTCTTCTTGCGGGAGAGGACCTCGACTGCGCCCTCGGCGTACGACGGCGCGATGATCACCTCGGTGAAGATGTCCGCGACCTGCTCGGCCATCTCGACGCTCACCTCGCGATTGGCGGCGATGACGCCACCGTAGGCGCTGACCGGGTCGCAGGCGTGCGCACGCCGGTGCGCTTCGGCGATGTCGGCGCCCACGGCGATTCCGCAGGGGTTCGCGTGCTTGATGATCGCGACGGCCGGATCGGCGTGGTCGTACGCGGCACGCCAGGCGGCGTCACCGTCGGTGAAGTTGTTGAACGACATGGCCTTGCCGTGCAGCTGCTCGGCTTGCGCGAGGCCTGCCGGACCGTTCGTCGAGGTGTACAGGGCCGCGGCCTGGTGCGGATTCTCACCGTAACGGAGCACGTCGGCGCGCTCCCACGTCGCACCGGCCCACACCGGGAAGTCGGACTCGGGATCGGGGGCGACGACGCTGCTCATCCACGAGGCGACCGCGACGTCGTAGTCGGCGGTGTGACGGAACGCCTTGGCGGCGAGGGCCTTGCGCTCGGCGAGCGTGAAGCCGCCAGCGGCGACCACTTCGGTGACCTTCGAGTAGTCGGACGGGTCGACGACGACGCCGACTGACGGGTGGTTCTTCGCCGCCGCGCGGACCATCGACGGACCGCCGATGTCGATCTGCTCGACGCACTCGTCCGGAGTCGCACCGGACGCGACGGTCTCAGTGAACGGGTACAGGTTCACCACCACCAGCTCGAACGGCGCGATACCGAGTTCGTCGAGCTGCCGGAGGTGATCGTCCTTGCGGGTGTCCGCGAGAACGCCTGCGTGCACGCGCGGGTGCAGGGTCTTGACGCGGCCTTCGAGGCATTCGGGGAAGCCCGTCAGTTCGCTGACCTCGATGACGGGGACGCCCGCACCGGCGATCGTCTTCGCAGTGGAGCCGGTCGACACGATCTCCACGCCTGCTGCGTGCAGCGCGGTCGCGAGTTCGGTCAGTCCTGTCTTGTCGTAGACGCTGACCAGTGCGCGCCGCACGGCGCGGCGATCTGCAGTTGCGTTCACTTGAGGTGTGCCTTTCGTCCATCGGTGACAACGCCACGGGCGGCAAGCGCGTCCACTACTTCTGGCAGCAGAGCGCGTTCGACGATTTTGATGCGTTCGTGCAGGGAGGCCTCGGTGTCGTCGGGGCGAACCTCGACGATTCGTTGAGCCAGGATCGGGCCGGTGTCCACGCCGTCGTCGACGAGGTGGACGGTGGTGCCGGTGACTTTGACGCCGTACGCGAGCGCGTCGGCGACTCCGTGCGCGCCGGGGAAGGCGGGCAGCAGGGCTGGGTGCGAGTTGACGATCGTCCCACCGAATCGGTTGAGGAACGCGGGACCGAGAATCTTCATGAAACCCGCGGTCACAACCCATTCCGGACTCATGTTCGCGACGTCGGCGGCGAGTGCGGCGTCCCACGCAGCACGGTCCGGGTGGTCTTTCAGTCGGCACCGGATGACTGGGATTCCCGCGGCGTCGGCGATGCCGACGGCCGCACAGTCCCTGTCGACGACTGCGCCGACCACGGTGAACGATGCGTCGGGCCGGCTCGCATGCTCGAGAATCGACGCGAAGAGCGAGCCGGTTCCGGAGGCGAGGACCACAACGGGCGACTTCTCGGTGCGCGATGCGTCCTGGGGGCCTGTCACAGGAACGAGTCTAAGGCGTGTTGCAGACCACGTCGCCTTCCGCCCCACCTCTGCATACGCAGCGCTGTCGGAGGTCTCTGATCGACTGAGCGCACGTGACGACAGCCGGCATCAGGCCATCGAACACACGAACTTGCCAGAGGTGACTCATATCATAGATTTGTTCCTCGAGTAACCGAGTCGGAAGTCAGTGCTTCCCCGGGTCGGTCTCAGTGAGTGGATCAGTGCCGAAGGCGGGCGCCTCGGTGGCATCCGTGCCCGGCGTCGACGTGTCATCGGCGAGAGCCGCATCGTCGTCGGCCTCATCGGCTGCTTCCCGACCGGCAAGATCGGGAGCATCGTCGACGGACGCATCGCCTGCATCAGCGCTGTCGACCGAGCCTGATTCGGGGACGTCGAACCAATCGTCGAGGTCGTCGCCGACCTCTTCGGCCGCTCGTCGACGACCGGCGAACCCACCGTCGGCGAGCCAGAGGACTGCGACGACCAGACCTCCGCCGAGCGCGAGCCAAGCGAAGGTGTAGACACCGGCGGTCGGCACGTTGACACCGGAATGGCCGAGTTCGCCGAGGCGACCGCCGGACACCCACGCGGCGGCGACCATCAGCGCGGCCGCGACGGCTGCTCCGATGCCGACAGCTCGAAGGTGACGGACGGGGTCGTCGCTGCGGCAGTACCAGCCGAGAACCGCACCGGCGATCAGCGGGATCATGAAGACGAACGCACCGAGCGGTCCGATGCTCGTCTCGGGGAGCGCAGCGGTGACCGGCAATGGCGGGACCTCACCGCGCGCGACGTCGAATGCGTCGAGCACGGTGGTCCCGAGTTGGGCGCTCGCCCCGGTGCTGATCGCCGTGGCACCGACGATCATGTTGGGCAGGTACAGCACGGAGAGCACGGTGAGCCCGAGATAGCCGTCGACGGTGTTTCCGTCGTCGATCATCGTCCTCATCGCGCCCCAGTGCGCGATGATCCCCGCGAACACCATGGCCGCGCCGCCCGCGATGAACAGGCCGAACGCGATCAGACCACCGCGCGCTCCGACGCGCTCGGTGGCCGGAACCGCGAACTCGGTGAGGATCGGCTTCAAGCTCGGGATGGCGACGCCGACCAGGACCGCCACTCCCTGGACCAGCAACGTGTAGCCGAACGCCTGCAGTGAATCGGGTTGCCCGATCGGCGTCACCGCGGAACCGTCGGCGATCACCGCAAGGGACAGCGTGGTGACGAGCATCGAACCGCCGAGCGCGGCGCCGGCGATGCCGATCAGATCAGGGAGTTCACGGGCAGTCGAGGCGCCTTCGGCGACGACTTTCACCGTTCCGGCGGCCGCGAGCAGGGTCGGCAGGAGCGGAAGGATTCCCAGAGTGACGCCGCCGATCGTGACGGGCACCTGGTTCACCGCGAGCCATCCCGCAGCGACGGCGGAGCCGAGACCCGACAGACCGTCGCCCGCGAGAAGGCGAATGATCCCGATGATCACCGCGATCACGATCACGGTGATCATCGGGGACAGCAGCGCGACCTTCACCAGATCCCACGTCGCTGCCTTCCGTGGGGTCACGTCGGCACGACGAGTGAGGCGCACCTGCCGGAGGCGGGCGGCCAGAGAGTTCGGCGTTGGACTCACGCGGTCGCGGCGAACCTGGGTGTTACTGCTGCTCGGACTGCGGGGTGGCCGCGCCCGAATCGGTGTTCGGCTTGACGAACGCGGTGGTGGCGTTCACGTCGCCCGCGGGCTGACCGTACCCGGCAGCGGGCTGCTGGTTGGTCGAGATCGCCTGGGTCGCGGGGGTGTAGCCCTGCGCCTCGGGCTGCTGGGTTGCGGGAGCCTGGCCCTGAGCCTGCTGACCGTACCCGTAGCCGTATCCCGCTGCGGGCTGCTGCGCCTGCTGCTGTGCGGCGTACGGATCTGCGGTCTGGGGTGCAGCGGCGTACTGGTCGGCGGCGGGTGCCGCGTAGCCGACCGAACCCGCGGTCGCTGCAGCGTCGGCCGGAGCCAACTTGATCTGACCGCCCTCGATCAGCAGCCACACGACTGCGGCGATCGCCGCCAGAATCGACGTGATGAGCAGGACGATCGCTCCCGCGCCGTTCGATCCATCGTAGGTTTCCGCACCGGCGAAAATGAAGACCGTTCCGAACGCGGAGACCACCGTCAACGCCAGCACGGAACCGACGACCCACTTCTCGACGCCGAGCGCGAACGTCGTGAGCGCGATTAGGCCGGCAACAGCCAGCAGTGCCCACGGAATGCCGAAACTCGTCTCGAATACTTTCATCGGATCGCGCGAGTAATCGCCATCGTCGAACGTGTAGCCGGCGAGGAACCCGCAGAACAGCGTGATGACGCCGAGCGCGCCGATGACGGCGGCGACGATGACCGGCGTGTTCGCGGGGAGTCCCTGGCTCGGGGCCGGAACCTGCTGCTGACCGTAGCCGTACTGCGCCTGCTGGCCGTAGGGGTCCTGCGCCTGCTGACCGTACAGCGCCTGAGCCTGTTGGCCGTACTGCGCGGCCTGGCCGTACTGTCCCTGCGCGGCGTCATAGCCCTGCTGGCCGTACTGCTGGTTCTGGGCCCCCTGCGGGTCCTGGCCGTAGCCGTAACCGCCGGACTGCGGGTAGGTCATCGTGTCGCTCCCTCACGTCGAACTCACATCATCGGCCGTTCCGACGAACGCAGTCCACGCTAATACACGTCGCCTGAGAGGGTCCGACATGCGTGTACTGGCGCGTTCTGATCTCAGCCTCGGTGAGCACGCCCCTGCTCTGCGTACCAGTCGATGAGCGAGTAGTCGTCCACCGACTTCGGGTCGATGCTCACCTCGGTCCGTCCGGCGAGAATCGCCGTCACCGGGACTTCCAGCTTCTTGCCCGTGCGGGTATGCGGAATCCCCGGCGCGACGATCACCTCATCCGGCACGTGGCGGGCCGAGAGTCGCGTCTTGACCTGGGACGCGATCTGCGCGGTCAACTCGTCGGTCAGCTCCGCGCCCGGCACCAGGGTGACGAACAGCGGCATCCAATACTCGCCGCCGGGGCCGTCGACGCCGAGCACGAACGCCTCCGCGATCTCACTGACGCCTTCGACGACCTCGTAGATGTCAGCCGAACCCATGCGGATGCCGTTGCGGTTGAGGGTCGCATCGCTTCGTCCGTGAATGATGAGCGAGCCACGGTCGGTGACGGTCACCCAGTCCCCGTGACGCCAGACGGTCGGGACGTCAACTGCGTCCCACTCATGCGCGAAGTACGCCTTTCGGTACCTCTCACCGTCCGGGTCGTCCCAGAAGTGGACCGGCATCGACGGCATCGGTGCGGAGATCACCATCTCCCCGACTTCGCCGATGAGCGGCTTCGCCTGCGGCGACCAGCTCTCCAGGGCCACCCCGAGATATCGGACAGACAGTTCGCCTGCGACCACCGGGACGCCCGTCGAACCACCCGCGAACGCCGACACCACATCCGTTCCGCCGCTGATGGAGGAGATCGGCAATCCGGCTGCGACGTTGTCGTCCACCCAGGTGAACAGGTCTGCTGCGAGCGTCGATCCGGTGCTTCCGAGCGTTTCCAGTGCCGATAGATCATGGTCGGCACCCGGCCGAAGTCCTGCCTTCCGCGACGCCTGCAACTGGCCCGGGCTGGTTCCGAAGTAGGTGACCTTCTCGTCAGCGACGATCCGCCACAGGGTGTCCGCATCGGGATACAGCGGCGATCCGCTGTAGGTGACGATCCGCGCACCGACGAGGAGTCCGGCGGCCTGGAAGTTCCACATCATCCAACTGAGCGCCGTCTGCCAGAAGAACACCGAGCCGGGGCGCAGATCGCTGTGCAGTCCGGCCGCCTTGAGGTGCTCGAGCACCACACCGCCGTGACCGTGGACGATGCCCTTGGGCTTGCCGGTGGTTCCGGAGGAGAACAGAACCCACAGCGGATGATCGAACGGGACCTTGACCGGTGCAACAGGCTGGGAGCGGTCGGAGGTCGCCTGGTCCCACGACACCGCACCGGCGACCGGCGCTCCGACCACGATGTGCGTCGAGACGCCGAGGAGACCGGCGAGTTCCTCGGAATCAGCCCGCTTGTCGACGTCCTTCCCGTTGTACCGATAGCCCGACGACGAGAAGAGGACCTTCGGGGAGAGTTGAGCCATGCGACCGGCCGCGCCTTCCGGGGCGTAGTCCTGACCGCATCCCGACCACAGTGCGCCGAGCGATGCGGTGGCGAGGAACGCGATCACCGTCTCCGGAACGTCCGGCAGGTAGGCGGCGACGACGTCTCCTCGCCCGACACCCGCGTCCGCCAACGTGCGCGCCACCGCGCCGACGAGTCCGGGGAGCTCCGCCCAGGAGATCTCCGTGCGCTTCCCGTCCTCGGTGATCCCGACGATCGCGGCGCCCTCGAGCCCCGAGTTGGCCAGCACCGCGTCGACATAGTTCAGTTCGACGCCGGGGAACCATCGTGCGCCCGGCATCTCGCGATCCGCGAGCACGGCGTCGTCGCCGTCCTCGAGAGGCGCCGCGGCGATCGTGTCCAGGGCGAAGTGATCCCACACCGCTCGCCAGAAGCCCGGAAGGTCGGCGACCGACTGCTCCCACAGGGAGCCGTACTCGGTCAGATCACGGCCCACAAGGTCGCCGTAAGTCTCTGCAAAACGGCTGATCTGCGACTCGGTCACTTGACGAGCCCCAGGAACTCGATCGACTTCTCGCGCATCTCGACCTTCCGGACCTTGCCTGTCACGGTCATCGGGAACTCCTCCACCACGTGGACATACCGCGGGATCTTGTGGCGCGAGATGTGACCGGACGCGAACTCACGTACAGCGTCGGCGTCCAACGGTGCGGCGCCATCGCGCACGCGGACCCACGCCATCAGTTCTTCGCCGTACTTCTCGTCCGGCACGCCGATGACCTGCGCGTCGACGATGTCGGGGTGCGTGTAGAGGAACTCCTCGATCTCACGCGGGTAGATGTTCTCGCCGCCGCGGATCACCATGTCCTTGATCCGGCCCGTGATGCGGGCGTAGCCGTCGTCGCCCATCACGCCCAAGTCGCCTGTGCGCATCCAGCCGTCGGCGTCGATCGCGTCCGCGGTCTTCTCCGGCTCGTTCCAGTAGCCCTGCATCACCGAGTAGCCACGCGTGCAGAACTCGCCGGTCTCGCCGCGCGGAAGCACTTCGCGCGTCACCGGGTCGACGATCTTGATCTCCAGGTGTGGTCCGACCCGGCCGACGGTGCCGACGCGCAAGTCGAGCTCGTCGTCGGTACGGGTCTGCGTGGAGACCGGGCTGGTCTCGGTCATGCCGTAGCAGATCGACACTTCGGCCATGTTCATCTCGTCGATCACCCGACGCATCACCGCCTCCGGGCACGGCGAACCCGCCATGATGCCCGTCCTCAACGTCGACAGGTCGTACGACGCGCCTGTGTCAAGCAACGCGAGTTCGGCGATGAACATCGTCGGCACGCCGTACAGGCTCGTGCAGCCGTACTTCTCGACGGCCGCGAGCGCTGTCGCCGGGTCGAACGCCGGGCCCGGGATCACCATCGCCGACCCGTGCGAGATCGCGGCGAGATTGCCCATCACCATGCCGAAGCAGTGGTAGAACGGCACCGGCAGGCAGATCCGGTCGGCTTCGGTGTAGTTCACCAGCTCGCCGACGAGGAACCCGTTGTTTCCGATATTGGTGTGCGACAGGGTGACGCCCTTCGGCGAGCCCGTGGTCCCCGACGTGTACTGGATGTTGATGGCGTCGTCAGCGTCGAGTCGAGAGGCGATCTCGTCGACGGCGGCGAGCTCGTCGGCCGTCGGCTCGGACAACAGCGTCGCGAACTCCTCCGACTCGAACAACACGACCTGACGGAGCTCCGGAAGCTGATCCCTGACGTCGTCGAGCATCACCGCGTACTCGGAGTCGCGGAACCGCTCTGCGGCGAGCACCACGGTCGTCCCCGACTGCCCGAGGACGTACGCCAGTTCGTGACGACGGTACGACGGATTGATCACCACGAGCACCGCACCGATCTCAGCGGCGGCGAACTGGGTGAGGACCCATTCGAACCTGTTCGGCGACCACAACGCCACCCGATCACCCGGGTTCACACCCAGCCGCAACAGCCCGGCGGCGAGGGCCCGGACGTCGCGCCGGAACTCACGGTAGGGCCACTGCCTGTCGACGCTCGCGTCGATGAGCGCGACGGAGTCCGGGAACCTCTCCGCGGTGGCGGCCAGTGTCGCGCCGATCGTCTGAGTCAGCAGTGCAGGCTCGGACTCGCCGCGGGCATAGGAGTCGGTGTCGGTGTACATCTGGTCAGCCATGAGTTCCTCCGGGTTGTGAATTACCGCGTGACGCCCGCGCGGGACAGGACGGCGCGAGCCTGCGCCAAGACGGGACCGTCGACCATCTGGCCGTCGAGCTGGAAGACGCCGCCGTCGTAGGCGACCGCACCCTGAAGCACTCGCGTGGCCCATTCGACACGCTCCGGAGCGGGCGCGTACCCGTCCCTGATGTGGGCGGCCTGCGACGGGTGAATGCACGCGGTCGCGGTGAACCCGAGTGCGACTGCGTCCTGGACTTCGGCGACCAGTCCGTCGACGTCTGCGATGTCGATGTGGACGGCGTCGATCGCGGCCTTGCTGTATGCGCCTGCGGCGAGCCGGACACGCGAACGAACGTGACGGGCCACATCGCGGTACTCGCCCGCGTACGGCTCACCGACGCCGAACCTGCTCGACGTGCCGCCGAGACCTGCAACGAGATCCTCCGCTCCCCACATCAAGCCGATGCAGTTCGGCGCCGCGACGATCTCCTCCACCCGGAGTGCACCCATCGGCGTCTCGATCAGGGCGATCGTCGGCAGGTGGGCGATCTGCGAGGGCTCTTCGACCTTGGCCTGCATCAGGACCCGATACGGCGTCGCCTGCACCGCGGCGAGGTCGAGTTCGTGGTCTTCGGTGCCCGCCGGGTTGATCCGGACGATCACCCGATCCGGGTGGACCGGATTCGCGACGAGCGCCTCCCTCGCAGCAGCCTTGTTGACAGGAGCGACGGCGTCCTCAAGGTCCAGGATCACCATGTCGGCGCGATCGAGCGCCTTCAGATAGCGCTCGGGTCGATCGGCCGGGCAGAACAGGAGTGCAGGTCCTGCGGGTGTCCACGATTCGACAGTCATGCGAGTTCAGTTCTCCTTGGGTGCGAGTCGGACGAGCGTCGAGCGCAACGCTCTCGCCACTATGACACCGTCTTGGTTGCGGCCGATGTGCGTTATCTGGACGATTCCTTCACCGGGGCGCGACGACGACTCTCGTTTTCCGGTGCATTCAGTCTCCGCGTACAGCGTGTCGCCCGCGAAGAGCGGATGCGGGAACGCGATGTCGCTGAATCCGAGGTTCGCGACGAGCGTCCCCTGGGTCAGCTGCGAGACGGAGAGTCCGACGATCGTCGACAGCGTGAACATCGAGTTGATCAGCCGTTGTCCGCCGAATCCCGGCTGCTGCGCGGACCATGCGGCGTCCAGGTGCAGTGCCTGAGTGTTCATCGTCAGCGTCGTGAACAGAACGTTGTCGGCTTCGGTGACGGTTCGCCCGGGGCGGTGTTCGTACACTGTCCCGATCTCGAACTCCTCGAACCACAGTCCGCGCTGCGGGACGCGCTTGCCCTCGCTCATGCCGGGAGTCCCAGCGAACGGGCGATCAGCATCAACTGGACTTCGGTGGTGCCCTCGCCGATCTCGAGGATCTTCGAGTCGCGGTAGTGACGCGAGACGGGGTACTCGTTCATGAATCCGTACCCGCCGTGGATCTGCGTCGCCATGCGTGCGTTGTCCATCGCGGCCTCGCTGGAGATCATCTTCGCGATCGACGCCTCCTTCTTGAACGGCTTTCCGGCGAGCATGCGCGCTGCAGCGTCGTAGTAGGCCATGCGGGAGACGTGAGCACGCGCCTCCATGCGGGCGATCGCGAACGACACCGACTGGTACTCGGCGATCGCCTTCCCGAATGACTTGCGCTCACGCGCGTACTTGATGCACTCGTCGACGCAGCCCTGCGCGACGCCGGTCGCGAGGCCCGCGATGGCGATACGGCCCTCGTCGAGGATCGACAGGAAGTTCGCGTAGCCGCGGCCACGCTCGCCGAGGAGGTTCTCGCGCGGGACGTGGGCCTCGTCGAAGCTCAGCGGATGTGTGTCCGATGCGTGCCAGCCGACCTTGTCGTACGCGGGCTCGGCGGTGAATCCGGGCGTCCCGGCGGGCACGATGATCGTTGAGATCTCCTTCCCGCCGCCAGCCTTCTCACCGGTCACGGCCGTGACGGTGACCAACGAAGTGATGTCCGTGCCGGAGTTGGTGATGAACTGCTTGCCGCCGTTGATCACCCATTCGTCACCCTCTTCACGGGCCGTCGTCGCAGTCGCGCCTGCATCCGAGCCGGCGCCCGGCTCAGTGAGGCCGAATCCGGCGAGAGCCTTGCCTGCCAGCAGATCGGGAAGGAATCGCTCCTTCTGCGCCTGCGTTCCGAAGCGGTAGATCGGCATCGCGCCGAGGCCGACCCCCGCTTCGAGGGTGATCGCCACCGACTGATCGACCTTGCCGAGTTCCTCAAGCGCGAGGGCCAGGGCGAAGTAGTCGCCGCCCATGCCACCGAACTCCTCTGAGAACGGCAGACCGAACAGGCCCATCTCACCCATCTTGGCGACGACCTCGTACGGGAAGGTCTTCTCGCGGTCGTGCTGCGCCGAGACCGGTGCGACGACACTCTGCGCGAAGTCGCGCACGCTGTCGACGAGGTCGGTGTAATCCTGGGTCAATTCCATGTCTGTTCCTTCATTTGGTGTTCTTCCGCTGCCGCCACAACTTGCTCATTCCCCGCGCACTCCCTCTGCTCCGTCGCCCCGCGCGACCGCCCTCCTCCGTCGCCCCGCGCAACCTCCTCTGCCTCCTCGCGCGTGCGGCCCCTTCTGCTCCTTGAGCGAGCGAAGCGAGTCGAAAGGTCTGCACCCGAGCACCTTTCGACCCCTCGGCTGCGCTCGGGACAACGCTCGCAAGCTCGCTCAAGGAACAGGGACTTCGCGCCCCACTCAAGGAGCAGGTGGGGTTGCGCGTCGCTCAGACATCGGCTTGCGTCGCCACGTGAGCCATGACCTGGGAGGAGGCGACCTTGTCACCGACGCGAACGGTGATGCTCGCAACGCCGTCGACCGGCGCGCGGAGAGTGTGCTCCATCTTCATGGCTTCGACCACGACAAGCGGATCGCCTGCCGAGACCGTCGATCCGTCGACACCGGGGACTGCGACCACGGTCCCTGGCATCGGGCTCGTCACATCGCCCGCGGCGGCGGCGTCGTCGCCGTCGGCGAGGACGCGCTTGCGATGGACCTGCCACGTCCCGGCGTCGCCGGCCACCCACTGGCCGCGGACCGTCCACGAGCGGGCGACGCCGTCGACCGTCAGTCGGACCCGCTCTCCGATGCGCGCGAGCAACACATGCCCGGTCCACGGTTGTGTGTCGTCGGACGTGACCGTCGCATCGGCCTCCACCACACCGACGGCTCCGGGACGGATCACGGACGACACCGTGTACGTCTCGCCGTCGACCGACAGACGAGACACGTACGGCGACGGCGCTCCGACCCGGAAGCCGAGGGCACTGGACCAAAGGTCATCCGGGTCGCCGAGATCGAGGACTCCGAGCGACGCGGCGACAAGCGCCTCGGGCGGCGGAGTCGGAGCCTGATAGTCCACGACGATCCGGTCGAGCAGTTCGGTGTCCAGGTCGCCCGCCCGAACTGCGTCATGCGCGAGCACGTGACGGCAGAAATCGATGTTGGTGACGACACCGGTGAGGCGGGTCTGAGCGAGCGCCTCGTCGAGACGTTCGACGGCTTCGGCACGGTCTGCGCCGTGGACGATCACCTTGGCGAGCATCGGGTCGTAGTCGCTGCCGACGACCGAACCGGCGACGACACCGGAGTCGATTCGCACGGCGCCGGGAACGAAGTGAGCAGGCCGTGTCTGTGCCGACCGCGGCCACGCGAGGTCGCCGATCTCGCCGCCTGTCGGGAGGAAGCCTTGCGCCGGGTCTTCGGCGTACACACGGGCTTCCATGGCGTGGCCGGTCAAGGTGACATCGTCCTGTGTGAACGACAACGCCTCGCCACGCGCGATGCGGACCTGTTGTTCCACCAGGTCGAGTCCGGTGACGAGTTCGGTCACCGGGTGCTCCACCTGCAGACGAGTGTTCATCTCCATGAAGTAGAAGTTCTCGGGATCCCGCGCCGACACGATGAACTCGACCGTGCCCGCGCCGGTGTACCCGACGCTGCGCGCCGCATCGCATGCGGCCTGGCCGATGCGAGCGCGAGTGGCCTCGTCGAGGAGCGCCGACGGAGCCTCCTCGATCACCTTCTGGTGCCGCCGCTGCAGGGAGCACTCGCGTTCCCCGAGGTGGACGACGTTGCCGTGGGTGTCGGCGAGGACCTGCACCTCGATGTGGCGCGGGGTGAGGACGAAGTGTTCGAGGAACAACGAGTCGTCGCCGAACGCCGCCCCCGCTTCTCGTCGTGCCGTGATCAGGGCCGCGGGCAGATCGTCGATGCTCTCCACACGATGCATGCCCTTGCCGCCGCCACCGGCGCTCGGCTTGATCAGCACCGGGAAGCCGATCCCCGGCGCGGCCTCGATCAGTTCCGCATCGGTCAGTCCCGGCCGAGACAGTCCGGGGACCACCGGGACGTTCCTCTCGGTGACGGCTGCACGGGCGGTGATCTTGTCGCCCATCGTGGCGATCGACCGGGCAGGCGGCCCGATGAAGACGATGCCCGCATCGTTCAATGCGGCCGCGAACGCCTGGTTCTCGGAGAGGAAGCCGTAGCCGGGGTGGACTGCGTCGGCGCCTGTCGCCTGCGCTGCGGCGACGACCTTGGTGATGTCGAGGTAGCTCTGCGACGCGGCGGCCGGACCGAGACGCACCGCTTCACCCGCCGCGGCGACGTGGGGTGCATCGACGTCGGCATCGGAGTAGACGGCGACCGACTCGACGCCCATCTGGTCGAGGGTGTTGATCACCCGGACCGCGATCTCACCGCGGTTCGCGACGAGGACTTTGCGAATCGGTTTGCGTGATGAGTGCATTGCTGACTCCTGGTTCATGGTGATCACATCCGGAAGACGCCGTAGCGCGGTTCGGCGAGCGGGGAGTAACGGCATGCCTCGAGGGCGAGGCCCAGAACGGTGCGGGTGTCGGCAGGGTCGATGATCCCGTCGTCCCACAGTCGGGCGGTGGAGTAGTACGCGTCGGACTGCTCGGCGAACTGTGCGCGGATCGGTTCCTTGAAAGCCTCTTCGTCGGCGTCCGACCAGGTTCCGCCCGCACGCTCCACACCCTTGCGACGGACCGTGGCGAGAGTGTCGGCGGCCTGCGGCCCGCCCATCACCGAGATGCGAGCGTTCGGCCACATCCAGAGGAAGCGCGGCGAGTAGGCGCGGCCGCACATCGAGTAGTTGCCCGCACCGAACGAGCCACCGATCATGACTGTCAGTTTCGGGACACTTGCGCAGGCGACGGCGTTGACCATCTTGGCGCCGTTCTTCGCGATGCCGCCCTCCTCGTACTCGCGGCCGACCATGAACCCGGTGATGTTCTGCAGGAAGATCAACGGGATGCGCCGCTGATCGCAGAGTTCGATGAAGTGAGCGCCCTTGAGCGCAGACTCGCTGAACAGGACGCCGTTATTGGCGACGAAGCCGACCGGATGTCCGTGCAGGGTGGCGAATGCGGTGACCAGCGACGTCCCGTAGTCCGCCTTGAACTCCGTGTACTCACCGCCGTCGGACAGGATCTCGATCACCTGTCGGACGTCGTACGGGATCTTCGGGTCGGTCGGGACCACGTCGTACAGGTCGGTCTGCGCGCGCGGCGGCGCCACGGTGGGCGATGTCTCCCATTGAGCGGCCGCGCGCGGGCCGAATGTCGCGACGATCTCGCGGACCTTCTCCAACGCCTGCTCGTCGTTGTCGACGAGGTGATCGGTGACGCCGGAGATCGACGAGTGCATGGTGCCGCCGCCCAGGTCTTCGGCAGTGACGTCTTCGCCTGTCGCGGCCTTCACCAGCGGCGGGCCGGCCAGGAAGATGGTGCCCTGATTGCGGACGATGACGTTCTCGTCGCTCATCGCGGGGACGTACGCACCGCCTGCGGTGGACGAACCGAGGACCGCTGAGATCTGCGGGATCCCGGCAGCGCTCATGTTCGCCTGGTTGAAGAAGATCCGACCGAAGTGCTCGCGGTCCGGGAACACGTCGTCCTGGTTGAGGAGCATCGCGCCACCCGAGTCGACGAGGTAGATGCAGGGCAGCCTGTTCGCTGCGGCGATCTCCTGCGCGCGCAGATGCTTCTTGACGGTCACCGGGTAGTAAGTGCCGCCGGAGACCGTCGCGTCGTTGGCGACGATCATGCACTCCCTGCCGTGGATGCGGCCGATGCCGGCGACGACGCCCGCGCTGGGCGCCTTCCCGTCGTACATCCCGTACGCGGCGAGGGGCGCGACTTCGAGGAACGGTGAACCGGGGTCGACGAGTCCGTCGATCCGGTCGCGAGCGAGCAGTTTGCCGCGCTCGACGTGACGGTCCCGAGCTTTCTGGCCGCCTCCGGCCGCAGCTGCGAGCAGTCGTTCGCGGAGCTCGTCCACGTTGGACCGATGAGCGTCCCGCGGGGCGAGAAACTGGTCGACCATCGCCACACCTTTCAGTTATTCGACATTAACCGAGTTGACCATACGTGACCCGACGCACATCCGCCAGACCCGAAATAGATTGTTCCATCACTGGTGACGCAGCTCACTGAAACAGTTAGGGTGGGGGCAAGCCACACACCCTCGTGGCGTCATCAACAACGCTCTCGACCGCACGCCTATCACCCTTGGCCTGCGTGTTGAGCCGAATACAGCAAGGCCAGGTGAACCCATGACCGTCGCCGACGACCGCGCCCACGCGGAGTCCACCCCTGCGAGCAGCCCCTCGCATTTCTCGCTCGACGACCGCTACACACGCGCGTCCGGAAGCATCTATCTGACCGGCATCCAGGCCCTCGTCCGCACCGTGCGCGACCGCGCGGTGCTCGACCGCCGCAACGGCCTGCAGACCGCGTCGTTCATCTCCGGCTACGAGGGCTCGCCACTCGCCGGCTACGACCTCGAGATCGCCCGACGCCGCAAGCATCTGGAGAAGTGGGACATCGTCCATCGTCCCGGCCTCAACGAGGAGATCGGCGCGACGTCGGTGATGGGCTCGCAGGTGGCAGCGCGAGTAGGCCACCTCGCCGCCGACAAGTCCGGCGTGCAGCGCGACGGCGTCGTCGGGTACTGGTACGGCAAGGCGCCCGGCCTGGATCGCGCGACCGACGCGCTGCGTCACGCGAACATCATCGGCACCCACTCGGCGGGCGGCGCCGTCGCACTCGTCGGCGACGACCCCGGCGCCAAGAGCTCAACGGTCCCCTGCTCGTCGGAGATGGCCCTCGCCGACCTGTACATGCCGATCCTGTACCCGGCCGACAGCGCCGACATCCTGGACTTCGGCATCCACGCAGCCTTGATGAGCCGCGTCTCCGGATTGTGGACGTCGATGAAGATCTCGGCGCACGTCGCCGACGGCTCGTCGACTGCAGAGATCGACCTCGACCGATTCGAGGTGGACTACGGCGGCCTCGGCACCAGTCCGCACATCCCGTCCGGCAGGCTCCTCGGTCCCACGCTGATGGAGCTCGAGCAGAACCAACTCACCACCCGCATCCCGCGCGCCGTCGAGTATGCGCGCCTCAACGGCCTCAACAACATCGTCCAGTCGACGGGCGACGACCGCATCGGCATCGTCGCCGCAGGTAAGACGTACCTCGACCTCCGCGAGGCTCTGCGTCTCATCGGCATCTCCGACGACGACCTCGGCCGCCTCGGCATCCGCATCCTCAAGCTCGGCATGGTCTACCCGATCGAGCGGGGGATTCTCGACCGTTTCATAGCCGGCCTCGACGAAGTGATCGTCATCGAGGAGAAGCGCGACTTCATCGAGACGATGATGCGCGACATCCTCTTCCGTCGTCCGGACGCCCCCGCGATCGTCGGCAAGACCCACGAAGACGGTTCCACGCTGTTCTCGCGTTTCGGTGAGCTCGACGTCGACTCCGTCTCGCGAGGCCTGGCGGCCCGCCTCGGCAAGTACCACCAGATCGAACCCGCCCAGCGGTGGATGGACGAACGCAATGCCACACGCGAGCGCATCATGCTGCCGCTGGCCGTTCGCACCCCTTACTTCTGCTCGGGCTGCCCGCACAACAGCTCGACGAAGGTCGCCGACGACACTCTTGTCGGTGCAGGCATCGGCTGCCACGCGATGGTGCTCCTGATGGAGCCGGAGCAGGTCGGCGACATCGCCGGCGTCACCCAGATGGGCGGCGAGGGCAGCCAATGGCTCGGCATGGCGCCGTTCGTCACGGAGAACCACTTCGTGCAGAACATCGGCGACGGCACGTTCATGCACTCGGGTTCACTCGCCGTCCGCTCCTCGGTGGCGTCCGGCGAGAACATCACCTACAAGCTGTTGTTCAACGGCACTGTCGCGATGACCGGCGGTCAGGACCCGGTGGGTCAGATGACACTTCCCCAGATCCTCGCACTGCTGCAGGCCGAGCGGGTCGCGAAGATCGTCGTCACGTCGGACGATCCGTCACGCACCAAGGCGTTGGGCCTGCCGAAGGGCGTCGACGTCCGCCACCGAGACGACATGCTCGACGTCCAGAAGGAGCTCGCCGAAGTCTCCGGCGTCACCGTCCTCGTCCACGATCAGCATTGCGCCGCGGAGAAGCGCCGCAAGCGCAAGCGCGACAAGGGGACCGACAAGAACAGCCAGTTCAAGACTCCGAAGCAGCGCGTGATGATCAACGAACGCATCTGCGAGGGCTGCGGCGACTGCGGCGCGAAGTCGAACTGCTTGTCTGTGCATCCCGTGTCGACCGAGTTCGGCCGCAAGACGCAGATCGATCAGAGCTCGTGCAACCTGGACTTCTCGTGCCTCGAGGGCGACTGCCCGGCATTCGTCAGCATCGTGCCGGGCACGGCGCGCAGCCGCGAGAAGGTCGCCTCCATCACCGGTTCGCTCATCCCGGAACCCACGTTGGTTCCGACCATGAACGGAAACTTCACTATTCGAATCACCGGCATCGGCGGCACCGGTGTCGTGACCGTGTCCCAGGTGCTCGCCACCGCAGCCGTCATCGACGGTCACAGCGCACGAACCGTCGACATGACGGGACTCGCCCAGAAGGGCGGCGCCGTCGTCAGTGACATCAAGGTGTCCGCGTCGCCGGTGGAGCAGGCGGCGAAGGTCGCGTCCGGCGACTGCGATGTGTACCTCGCCTGTGACCAGCTCGTGGGCGCCGATCCGGTGAACCTGAAGGTCGCGTCGTCGAAGAAGACTGTCGCCGTCGTCTCCACCGCGAAAGTGCCCACCGGATCGATGGTCATCGACACGTCGGTCGCGTTCCCGGAGGCTCTCGCGGTCCGCACAGCCATCGACGATCACGTCGCGCGCTCGGTGTACCTCAACGCGGGTGAACTGTCCGATGACCTGTTCGACGACGAGCAGTACGCGAACATGCTCATGGTGGGCGCGGCGTACCAGACCGGCGCACTTCTCATCTCGGCCGATGCGATCGAGCGGGCCATCGAACTCAACGGCGTCGCCGTCGAGGTGAACATCCAGGCGTTCCGCCGTGGTCGCCAGGCCGTCGTCGCACCCGACGACGTGGCGGCCGCGGCCGAATCGGTCCGCGTCCAGGTCCCGACGTACGCACCGAGCGCGGTCGCCACGAAGGCTGCGTCCACCCTCGCCGGCGCAGGCGAGGACCTCACGGCGATCGTCGAGCGACGCTATGACGAGCTGGTCGCCTACCAGAGCGCGAAGTACGCCGACTCCTGGCTGGCGGACGTTCAGCGTGTCCATCGCGGCGGTTACGGCGACGACTTCACGTCTGCCGTCGCCCGGAACCTGTACAAGCTCATGGCCTACAAGGACGAGTACGAGGTGGCGCGTCTCGCCGGCGACGCCGCGTTCGCTGCGGAGATCTCCAACACGTGGGGTGACGACGCGAAGGTGTCGTTGCGCCTGCACCCGCCGATGCTGCGTGAGATGGGCATGAAGAAGAAGCTGTCGCTCGGCCAGTGGGCCGATCCGGCGATGCGGAGTCTCGCGTCGATGAAGCGTCTTCGCGGAACCAAGCTCGATCCGTTCGGCCACGGCGAGGTCCGTCGCACCGAACGCGAGCTGATCGTCGAGTACCGCCGTGCCGTCGACGTCGTCGTCGCTGCTCTCGGAACGTACCCGGCGCCCGAGCGGATCGCCGCCGCCACCGCAATCGCCGACCTGCCGGACATGGTCCGCGGCTACGAGGGAGTCAAGATGGGCAACGTCGCCCGCTACCGTGCGGAGATGGCCCGCCAGCTTCGCGCCCTGTAGCCGCTGTTCGCGGCCGTCGGCGACGAACGCGGCGTTCGCAGACACAGATCGACGCCTCGCCGACAAACGCGGTCTTTGTGAAGGCCGCGTTTGTCGGTGAAGGTCGCGGCGTCGATTCCCCCGCCAGCAAGCCGAACGTTGACGCGAAACCGGGTGGCGGCCTTGTCAGAGGTCGAGTCGTCCCACCGGGCTACCGCTCCCTGCGGGAGCGTTTGTCAAAGACGCTAGGACAGCCAGGCGGCGATTCGTTTCGCGTCGACGTTCGGCCGGCTGCCGCCGCGACCTTCACTGACAAACGCGGCCTTCACGTAGGCCGCGTTTGTCGGCGAAGCGTCGGTTTGTGTCGAGGAGAGCAGCGTTCGTCGATGAAGGCCGCGTTCACGGCCTCAGAACGACGCAGAGTACCGCCCGGCCGAGCGGGCGATGAACTGCCATCCTCCATCGACCTGGACGAGCTCGACGTCGGACAGTCCGGTGGTCTTCGCAGTGGGGCGTGCAGTTCCCGGGATCCACGCCTCCACCCGGCCGGTTCCAACGCCTGCGAACCCGCGCTTGTCGGTGCGGGTGAGTCGTCCTGGAACGGCGCGAGGGAAAGCCTGGCCGAGGACCGCTGCGACAGAGCGGTCGAGTCCGGCCATGACGCCCGACGGGCAGGCGACGATGTTCAGGTGACGTTGGTCGTTGAGGGTGTCGTCGCCCTTCACCGCATGCGGGTCGCCGCACGCCTGCGCCCACGACCACCAGGCGCCGCCGATCCGGTGCGCATCGGCGGAGCGCATGAAGCGAGCGACGTCGGAGGCACGACGGCTGGGATCACTCCACCAGCCCCACTCCCCGGTCCACAGCGGCGCGTTGTAGACGGCGGCCGCGTTCTTCGCGATCTGGAAGCCCTGTTCGACGGACGGGATGTCGTTGCTGACGTTGATCGACCCGCTGTACAGGTGTGGAGAGAAGACGACGCGCGGGTCCGTCAGGTACTTGGCCGGCGGGAGGACGTCGGTTCCGAAGGCCGACCAGAGCGCACTGGGTTCGACGATGGCGAGGTGCTCGAAACCGCCTCGCTCGGCGACGCGGATGGCCCGGATCGCACGCTGGTAGAACCGGCCGATCTGGTCCGCTGCGCCGATCGGTTCGCGCAGACCCGGGTTCGGTTCGTTCAACAGGTCGTAGCCCGCGACTGCCGGCTCGTTCTTGAACTCGCCTGCCAGCCGCGCCCAGGTTGCGACGAGGCGACCCTGGATTCCATTGCGGTCGTCGTAGAAGTTCTGGAATGCCCGGGCCACACCCGGCGCGGCTTCTCGCTGGCCTGCGATGGTGCACGTGGTCCAGCCGTCGGTGATCGTCGCCCAGCCGGGTGCACCGTCCCAGCCGATGCCGGGTTGGAGCGGGCCCGGGCACTTGGCGCCGCGCGGCGTTCCGATCGTCGGGCCCCAGGCGTCCTGGTGCATGTCGAGCACCGTGTAGATCCCGTGGGCCTTCGCCTGATCGACGGCCTGCCGAATGCGATCGACGTAGGCCCTGTTGAAAGCGCCGCGGGTCGGCTCAAGTTGCGACCAGGAGATGTTGAGTCGGACGACGTTGAATCCGAGGGCGGCCATGTCGGCGTAGTCGACGTCGGACTCCGGTACGACGGTCGCCAGCGGCTGCCCGTTCTGGGCGTACTCGACGAGATGGTTCGCGTTCACCCCGCGCAGGATCACGGTGCGGCCGGTGACATCGGTGATGTCTCGATGCGCAACGGTCAGCCGGGGCGTCGTCCAGCCGCCCGACTGCGGCTCGGCCGCCGCCGGCACCACGAGCACGGTGACGAGCGCTGCGATCGATGTCGCCGTCGCCGCAATGCTGCGAACCCAGGAGCGCGTTGAGGTGACCATCACATGAACGTATCCCGAAGTTGATCGATCGAACAGGAACGGGTGTGTCGCTGGCACAAAACGCAACCCGCACCAGGTGATCGCCTCAGTCCGGCGGGTCCGCGTACAGCGCGGCGAGCGCCATGCCGGCCAGGAGCGGACCGAGTTGATCCGTCGGATACGCGGGGAGGCGGGGCGAGGAGTTGAGCAGGCCGAATCCTGCGTGAACCCGCACACGCGCCTGCTCACGGCTCAACGACTCACCGGAAGCGGCTAGAAGGACGTCGACCCATCTCTCGACATACCGTCGCTGCAACGATCGGACGCGGCGATTCGTGTCGGGAGTCATCGACGACATGTCGCGCCCCTGCACGACGATCAAGTCCGGCTTGGTGACGAGCATGTCGATGTGGAAGTCGACGAGCCGCCGCAGGACGTCGCCCGGCTCTCCGCCCGCCTCGACCACGCCCTCGCCTCCCGCGTGCAGTCGCTCGCTGATGTCGAGGAGCATCTGGTCGAGAAGATCGGTCTTGGACGAGAAATGCCGGTACATGGCGGGCCCGCTGACACCGACCTCCGCGCCGATGTCTTCCAAGCGCACACCGGAGAAGCCCCGCGAAGCCATCTGCCGAGCCGCCGCGGCAATCAGTTCCGCCCGTCGAGCGGCCTTGGCCTGGGAACGCTTTGTTCCCGGCACCGCACCAGCGGCACCGGGAACGGGATGCTCAGCGTCCGCCATGTATCAGTTTTGCGGCGGGTTCTTAGCCTCTGCGAGACCATCGATGATGACCGCGGCCACCAGCAGCGCCGCCTGCACGAAGCCCAGGATGAGTGCGACGATCGCGCCCGCACCCAGTCCGATGAACGGCGGAATACCCATCGAGGCCGCGAAGATGCCCAGCCAGCCCGCAACGGATCCGAACGCGAGATACGGCAGGAACTTGCGCCACTTGGGAGCGATCAGCGAGAACGTCGCGACGGCGACGGCCCCCAGCAGGATGAAAAACCAGCCGACGCTGAGCAGGAGGGTCGGCGAGAAGAACGCCGGGATGTCCACCGAGCCGTTGAGGTCTGCCGCCCAGTTCTCCGCGTCGCGTTCGACGCTCTCGTCGATCGTGAGCCATGCCAGGAAGCCCATGAAGAAGGTGATGACGCCTGCGACCGCAGAGCCGAGCGCAAGCTTGTAGGGCAGCGGCAGCAGTGCCAGGAACGACGGCCGAGCCGGCACCGGCGGGCCGAACGCGGGCTGGCCGTACTGTCCGGGCATGGGCTGGCCGTACTGTCCCGGCACCTGCTGCCCGGGCGCGGGCTGACCGGGGAACGGCTGGCTCTGCGGTGCAGGCTGCGCGCCCCACTGCTGTCCCTGCTGCTCGATGTTCGTCGTGGCGTCGAATCCGCCCGTCGGAACGTTGGGATTGCTGGGGACGTTGCCCGGCTGACCCGGGTACGGCGGCTGCGTCATGGGAGTATTGAACCACTCGATTGGCACGTATTCATCGGCAAGACCCCCTCGGCTCGTCGATTTCGTTCGAACGACATACACCGCGGCCATGTCAGGGACGGAACGAAGGTCAGTCGGCGAAGACCACTCGCGTACGGAGCACGATGTCCTGCAACGACTTCCGCTTCGGGGACAGCACAACCCACGCGAGCCCGAAAGGGAACACCACGCAGAAGGCCGCACGCGGAAGGATCCGCACCACCGGGACGTCGTCGCCTGCCGTGTTCGCCAGGCGGAGTCCGAGGAACGCGTAACCCACGGTGCGGCCGGTGACGGCCCAGCAGACGAACAGGTACAGCACCGCAGTGACGAAGAACCCGCTCGCCGTGAAGATCCACATCACTTCGGGAAACCGGAACTCGCGGAAGTCGACGGCGAACAGGATGATCGCCATCGACAAGTACCCGATGCCCATCAACCCGATCACAACGCCGAAGTCGATGCCGGCCGCGATCGACCGGGACACGATGCCCGCATCGCGGATCGTCGTCTCCTCCGAGGGAGCGGCTGCCTCACTCATTGCCCTGCTTCCGTCCGAGCATGCGGTTGACGATGCCCTCGACGACGTCGTCGGCGCGTTCGCTGCCGGTCCGGACGTCGGAGATCATCTCGGTGGTGACGGTGGTGCTCGCGCCGCGTACCACCGACGACATGTCGACGCCGTCGAGCAGCGCGTTGACGTCGACGCGGTCGAGGACTGCGTCGAGGTCGAGGTCGGCCAGGAGCGCGTTCAGGTCGATCCGCTCCAGCAGTTTCGGCAGGTCCACCTGGTCGAGGACTGCGTTGATGTCCAGGCGAGCGATCAGGCGATTGAGGTCGACGGTGTCGAGGACCGCGTTGATGTCGAGTTTCTCGAGGAGAGCGTTCAGGTCGACGTTCTCGACGATCGGGTTCACGTCGAGCGTTCCGACGATCCGGTTGAGGTCGATCGCGTCCATCAGCATCTGCGTCGCATCGATCTCCTCGGTGAGGAACGTCAACGCCTCCGACAGCACGAACCGGACGGTGCTGCCCGGAACAGAGACGGCCTTGCCGACCGTTTCGGACACTAACTTCGAGATCATCGGTAAATCATGTCAGATGCACAGAACCCCGGTGCGGCACTCTCGTGCCGGACCGGGGTTCTGTGATGAGTCCCTGAGGGATCAGAGCGCCTCGAAGAGTTCGCGGGCGAGGCGAGCGGTCTCGCTCGGGGTCTTGCCGACCTTGACGCCTGCGGCCTCGAGGGCCTCCTTCTTGGCCTGCGCGGTGCCGGAGCTGCCCGACACGATGGCGCCTGCGTGGCCCATCGTCTTGCCTTCCGGCGCGGTGAAGCCCGCGACGTAGCCGACGACCGGCTTGGTGACGTTGGCCTTGATGTAGTCGGCCGCACGCTCTTCGGCGTCGCCGCCGATCTCACCGATCATGACGATCAGCTTGGTCTCCGGATCGTTCTCGAAGGCCTCGATGGCGTCGATGTGGGTGGTGCCGATGACCGGGTCGCCGCCGATGCCGATGGCGGTCGAGAAGCCGAGGTCCCGGAGCTCGTACATCATCTGGTAGGTGAGGGTGCCCGACTTCGAGACGAGGCCGATCGGACCCTTGCCCGTGATGTTGTTCGGCGTGATGCCGACCAGGGCCTCTCCCGGCGTGATGATGCCGGGGCAATTCGGGCCGATGATGCGGGTCTTCTCGCCCTTCTCGACGTTGTACGCCCAGGCGTACGCCGAGTCCTGCACGGGGATGCCCTCGGTGATGACCACGAGCAGCGGGATCTCCGCGTCGATGGCCTCGATGATGGCGTCCTTCGAGAAGGCCGGGGGCACGAAGGCGATCGAGGTGTCGGCCCCGGTCTTCTCCATGGCCTCGGCGACCGAACCGAAGACCGGAAGCTCGACGGTGTTGCCGTCAGCGTCGACGTGCGACACGGTGGTGCCGGCCTTGCGCGCGTTGACGCCGCCGACGACGTTGGTGCCCGCCTTGAGCATCAGGGCGGTGTGCTTGGTGCCTTCGCCGCCGGTGATGCCCTGGACGATGACCTTGTTGTTCTTGTTCAGGTAGATCGACATGTTCGCAGGCTCCTACTTGCTCGCCAGTTCGGCGGCCTTGTCGGCGCCTTCGTCCATGGTCTCCGCCAGGGTCACCAGCGGGTGGTTGGCCTCGGCAAGGATCTTGCGACCCTCCTCGACCTTGTTGCCGTCCAGGCGGACGACCAGCGGCTTGCTCGCGCTGTCGCCCAGCTTGGCGAGTGCGCCGACGATGCCGTTGGCGACCGCGTCACACGCGGTGATGCCGCCGAAGACGTTCACGAAGACGCTCTTGACCTGCTCGTCGCCGAGGATCACGTCGAGACCTGCGGCCATGACGTCGGCCGATGCGCCGCCGCCGATGTCCAGGAAGTTGGCCGGCTTCACGCCGCCGTGGTTCTCGCCCGCGTAGGCGACGACGTCGAGGGTCGACATGACCAGACCCGCGCCGTTGCCGATGATGCCGACCTGGCCGTCGAGCTTGACGTAGTTGAGGTCGTTCTCCTTGGCCTTGCGCTCAAGGGGATCGGTGGCGTCGACGTCGGCGAACTCGGCGTGGCCGGGCTGACGGAAGTCGGCGTTCTCGTCCAGGGTCACCTTGCCGTCGAGGGCGAGGATCTGGTCGTCGGGGGTGCGGACCAGCGGGTTGACCTCCACGAGCACGGTGTCTTCGGCGACGAAGACCTCCCAGAGCTTCTGGATGGTCACTGCTGCGGCGTCGAGGACCTCTGCGGGCAGGTGGCCAGCTTCGGCGATCTCGCGCGCGAATGCCAGGTCGACTCCCTTGACGGCGTCGACTGCGATGCGAGCGAGACGCTCGGGCTTGGTCGCTGCGACTTCTTCGATCTCCATGCCGCCTTCAACCGAGCACATGGCCAGGTAGGTGCGGTTGGACCGATCGAGCAGGAACGAGATGTAGTACTCCTCAGCGATGTCGCTGGCTTCAGCGACGAGGAGCTTCTTGACGACATGACCCTTGATGTCGAGGCCCAAGATGTTTTCGGCGTGTGTCTGTGCGTCATCAGGGGTAGCGGCGTACTTGACGCCTCCCGCCTTGCCACGGCCGCCGACCTTGACCTGCGCCTTGATCATGACGGGCTTGCCGATTTCCTCGGCGATCGCCCGCGCATCGGCGGCAGTATCGGTCACCCGACCGGGTGTGGTGGGTACCCCATGCTTGGCGAACAGTTCCTTCGCCTGGTATTCGAAGAGATCCATTCAGCTCACCATCTGAAGTAAGTTTTGCCCGCCTCGGTGTAACGCGGGCCATATCGGACTCTAATCCTGTCATGCCCCCACAGCCCAAGCAGCCCCAAGCTTGTGCCCCATCTCACTGACTTCTGGCCGAAGGTGGACTTAGGGCGGACACTTGGTTACCGTCGTGGAGGTTGATAACGAGATGGTTACATTCCACAGGACGCGATACGAGGTGACGAGCACTTGACGACACGGGACGTTATGTACCCCGAGGCGGACGCCTCCGCCGTTGTCGACGCTCCGGTCACGCGCGACATCCCGGTCCCCTCTCGTGCCCTCCGTCTCGGACTCCGCGCCGACGACGCCGTGATCGCGAACGTCCGCACCACCGAGATCCCGGTGACTGACGACGATGACGTCCCGACGCCCGTGACAGAGTCCGCTCTGGCCAAGGCCCGCACCGGATCGAAGCCGAACGGTCGCCATCGCCTGCGTCCTCCGTCGTCGGCACTCAAGGCCCGCACCGCGCTCGTGGCGATCGCCGCAGGCGCAGGCGCCGTGGCCATCGTCGGTTCCGGCGTGGACCAGGCGACGCATGCGGCTTCGGCGCCCGAGCCCGCGGACGCGTCACCGGAACTCGCCCGTTCGGCCGACGATCTCGGCCCCGGCATCACCGAGTCGGATGCGGCGCCGGACTTCAGCGACTTCTCTGACCAGCTGACGCAGGGCAAGAAGATCGCGGCCGCGAAGGCCGCGGCAGACGACGCCGCTCGTCGCCCGATGTTCGTCAGCCCGATCTCCGACAAGTACTCACTGACGTCGGCGTTTGCACCTCGCTGGGGCGCGTTCCACGGTGGACTGGACATGGCGGCGCCGCTCGGCACTCCGATCCACGCCGTCACCGACGGTGTTGTCGTCAACGCCGGCCCGGCGTCCGGCTACGGCAACTGGGTCCAGGTCAAGGGCGCAGACGGAACCATCACCATGTACGGCCACATGTCGTCAAGCGGCGTGAAGGTGACCAAGGGCGAGAAGGTCACCGCAGGCGACGTGATCGCCCTCGTCGGCAACGAAGGCTTCTCCACCGGACCCCACCTCCACTTCGAGGTCTGGATCCCCAAAGGCGGCGGCTACTTCAAGATCGACCCCGCGCCCTGGCTTGCGAAGCACGGCATCCGGCTCGTCGCTCTGACTGGATAGCCGATCTCCCAGCGGCGCGACCGCGGGACTGGCGTGAACTCACCGATTCCCGCCGCGACGCCTCATGAATGACAAACGCGGCCGAGACCATGAGGTCTCGGCCGCGCGACGTCGTTCGGGCTACTTCTGCGCGCGAGCGGCCGTGAGGGCCTTCTCCAGCGAGTCGAGGAGGAAGTTAGCCTGGGCGTACGACGAGATCTGTCCCATGCCGAGTGACTGCACCGGCTTGCCGGAATTGGCGAGAAGCGGGTTGTTCACGAGCGCGGTCTGCAGTTCGTCGTACTTCCGGTCGTAGTCGGACACGACGAGGACGATGTCGGCGTCGAGGAAGTCGCCCAACTTCTCCGCCGACGACTCGAATTCACCGGGATTGGTGTCGGGCGTGGTGCCGTCTCCGGCCACAGACGGCGCGAAACGAACACCGGCGTCGCCGAAGAGGCTGCCGACCATCGACTTGGTGCCGTAGGCGTAGAGGTTGCCACGCTCGTAGGAATCGAGAACGGTCACCGTCTTCGATCCCAGAACGTCGGCGAAACGCGACTTGATGTCTGCCTGACGTGCGGCGAGCGTCGTCTCGAGTTCGGTGATCTTGTCGGATGTTCCGAGGATCTCGCCTGCCGCCTTCGAGCGACCCTTCCAATCGGGGCGCCCCTTGCCGCTCACCTGCATGATCGCGACCGGCGCAAACTTGGCGAGCTCATCGTTGAGGCCCGGCTCGACGAAGTCGACGGACACGAAGAGGTCCGGGTTGTACGACGCCTGCGACTCCGCGGAGCCGTCCATGTCGATCTTCGCGGGGATCGCCTTGTATGCGGCCCGGTTCGCCGCCGGCACAAGATTGAGCGACAGATCCTGCGCGGCGACGATGCGGTCCGCCCCACCCGCTTCGATGAGCGCCTGGGTGGCCGCATTGAAGATCGAGACGATCCGCTGCGGGTCGGACGGGATCGTGTAGTCGGTCCCCTGAACCGACACCGTGCGGTCGCCTCCCACATCGGACGCGCCGGAACTGCAGCCGGCGAGAACCGCGGACATCGCCGCCGCCACCGCCACAACTGACATCAAACCTCTACGCACTCGAACACTCCTGACCTGCTAGGAACCGGACCACCCGGATTCACCCTTTAACTGAGGCTAAGCTAATCTTTTCCGAGTGCGAACACAACTGAGCGCGGTGCGACGCCCGAGTGCCGCGGTCGCGGCCCTCGCCGTCACCGTCCTCGCGCTGGCGATCGCGAGCCTGTGCATCGGAGCACTCGCCACCGCCCCCGGCGACACCCTGCGCATCGTCGTCGACGGGCAGTCCGGACAGCCGACACCCGCCGAGGTCGCCGTCCTCCATTTCCGTGTTCCCCGCACCATCGTCATCGCTCTCGTCGGCGCGTCCCTCGGTGTGGCGGGCGCCCTCATTCAAGGACTGACCCGCAATACGCTCGCTGATCCGAGTCTCCTCGGGATCTCGGCGGGCGCGGCGCTGGCCGTTGTCGTCGGCATCGGATTCCTGTCCGTCTCCACCCCGCTGCCCCAGCTTCTGGCAGCCTTCACCGGCGCGGCGGTCGCCGCGGTCGCCGTCTTCGTCCTCGGCGGATCCCGCGGCCGCGGATCGTCACCCATCACCTTGATCGTCGCCGGTGCCACGGTGAGCGCACTGCTCATCGCCATCACCACCACCCTGGTCCTACGGAGTTCCGAGACACTGGACAGGTACCGATTCTGGACGACCGGCTCGGTCGCGATCACCGACTACAACTCGTTCGTCCCCGCGATCGGATTCCTGGTCGTCGGCGTGATCGTGGCGGCGATCTCTGCGCCCGGACTCAACCTGTTGACGATGGGTGACGACGCCGCGCAGTCCCTCGGTCTCAATCTCTCCAGGACTCGCGTGCTCGCGGTGGTCGCCGTGACCCTCCTCGCGGGAGCGGCCACCGCGATCGCCGGGCCGATCGCGTTCCTCGGCTTGATCGCACCGCACCTCGCACGGACACTCACCGGCCCCGACTACCGATGGGTGGTGCCTGTCTCGGCACTCAGCGCGACGGCGATCCTCTTCGTCGCCGACATCCTCGGCCGGGTCATCGCGTTCCGCGAGATCCCGGCGGGAATCATGATGGTCCTCGTCGGCGTCCCGTTCTTCCTCGCCGCCGTCCGTCGATCCAGGTTCGTGCAGTTGTGAACGCCGGGAAGTTGAGATCCGTTCAGGTGGCTTCGGTCGGCCGACTATCGATGATCGTCGAACGGCGAAGCATCGCCGTGACCGCGGCGTGTGCCGCTCTTCTCGTCGCCGCGGTGGGCGCCGCGTTCATGTTCGGCGTGCCGACGATTCCGCCGCTGCGCGCCTTTGAGGTGCTGACCGGCGGCGGAGCGATGCCCGACCGCATCATCATGCTCGACCTGCGCGCGAATCGCACGATCGTCGCGGCGCTCGCGGGGTCGACGCTCGGGCTCGCTGGTGCGCTGATGCAGACCGTGACCCGAAACCCACTCGCCAGCCCTGACATCCTCGGTGTCACCGGCGGTGCGTCCGTCGGCGCAGTCGCCGTGATCGTCGTCAACGGCGGCCCCGCAGTCGCTCCGTGGGCCGTCCCCGTGGGGGCCCTCATCGGCGGCGCCGTGATCGCCGGCGTGATGGCATTGGTCGCGGCCGGGCTCGATCCACTGCGTCTGGTCCTGTCCGGCATCGCGCTGGCCGCACTGTGCTCGGCCGCCATCACCTTCCTGCTGTCCTACATCGACGGCGATGTGGCGCACACAGCGATGTCGTGGCTCGCCGGAACACTCAACGGCCGCGGACCGCAGCACATCTGGCCTGTCCTCATCGGGCTGGTGCTGTGCGGCGGTGTCCTGATACCCCTGACCCGATCGATCGGGTTGCTCCCACTGGGCGACGCCAAAGCCGCCACCATGGGAGTCGACACCCTGCGAACCGAACGCACACTGCTCTTCCTCTCGGTTGTCCTCGCGTCACTCGCCACAGCGGCAACCGGGCCGATCGGGTTCGTGGCGTTCGTGGCACCTCAGATCGTTCGGTCCATCGCCCGTCGACCTGCCCCTCCGCTGGTGGCGTCAGCCCTGGCCGGCGCGATCATCGTTGTCGTGGCCGACACGGCCGCCCGGGCCGCCATCCCGTGGACGACGCCGATCGGGGCTGTGACCTCGGCATTCGGCGCACCGCTGCTGATCTACTACATGTGGAGGTCCACTCGTGTCTGAGTCACCGCTGATCGCGAACAAAGTGACAGTCGGGTATCGCGACCGGACCATCCTCGAGGATCTGAGCGTCGAGATCCCAGCCGACTCGCTCACCATGATCATCGGCCCGAACGGCTGCGGAAAGTCGACGCTGCTGAGCAGCTTCGCACGCCTCCTCCAGCCGAAGAGCGGCGAGATCCTCCTCAACGGCGACGATGTGGCACGGCTGTCTGCCAAGCAGATCGCCCGTAGGCTGTCGCTGCTCCCGCAGACCGCGATCGTGCCGTCGGGCGTCACCGTCGCATCACTCGTGGCACGAGGACGGTTCCCCCACCAACGCATGTTCCAACAGTGGACTCCGGACGACGAGAGCGCTGTCATCGGCGCAATGGCCGCCACCGAGACCGCCGACCTCGCCGATCGTTTCGTCGACGAACTGTCGGGCGGACAACGTCAACGTGTCTGGTTGGCGATGCTCCTCGCGCAGCAGACCGACGTCCTCCTGCTCGACGAACCGACGTCGTTCCTCGACATCGCTCACCAATTCGACCTGCTCGAGTTGCTCCGGACGTTGCACGAGCAGGGCCGCACCCAAGTTGTCGTGTTGCACGACCTCAACCAGGCGGCGCGGTATGCCACTCACCTGATCGTGATGCGCGACGGTGAGGTCGTGACGACCGGCCCACCCGATGAGGTGATCACTGCCGACCTGGTGCGTGATGTGTTCGATATCGACGCCCTGGTGGTTCCCGACCCGGTCACCGGCACACCGTCGGTGGTTCCGCTCGATCCCCGAACGGCGCCTAAAGCTTCTCCCCCGGCAGACCGCCCGCGGTCATGAGGGTCACGCGGCCGACGTTGCCGCCGAAGTCGAAGGTGATGCGCTCAGTGATGCCGTTCCCCTCCTTCGCCACGGCCTTCCCCATCCCGAATTTCGGGTGGTTCATGCGGTCGCCGATCTCGTAGTTGACCTGTTTGTTCCGGCCCTTCGTCGGATCGGAGGAGTACGACGAACGACCACGACCGAACGACTCACCGCCGCCGAAACCGCTCGACGAACCGCGTCCTGAGTCGTAGCCGAACCCTCCCGACCGGGAACCGAACTCCCGGGGAGCACGACGCGGCTCGGTGCGTCGCCAGTCGATGAGGTGCTGCGGGATCTCCTGCAGGAACCTCGACTCCGGGTTCGACACCGGCTGACCCCACGACGCCCGGGACATGGCGCGCGTCAAATACAGACGCTGACGGGCACGGGTGATGCCCACGTAGGCGAGACGTCGCTCCTCGCTGAGCTCGTTCGGATCGCCGAGCGCTCGCATGTGCGGGAAGTGCCCGTCCTCCCAGCCCGTGACGAACACGACCGGGAACTCGAGGCCTTTTGCGGTGTGCAGCGTCATCATCGTGACAACACCTTCGCCCTCGTCCGGAACCTGGTCGGCGTCGGCCACCAAGGACACCTTCTCCAGGAACGCCGCGAGTGAGCCCGGCTCCGGTTCGCCCTCTTCGACAGGACTCGGAGCGTCGAGCGGAGCGTCGTCGTCCTCGTCGTCCTCTGCACGTTGAGCTGCTTCGAGGCTGAAGTCCCGGGCCACGGCTACGAGCTCGTTGACGTTGTCCAGTCGCGCCCCGTCCTGTGGGTCGTTGGACGCCTCGAGCTCTGCTCGATAGCCACTGCGCTCGACGATGGCGTCGACGAGTTCGCCGATGTCGGAGCCTTCGGTCGTCGCGTCCGCGACCGCCTCGTCCGCTTCCCCGCCGACTGCGCCGAACGACATCAGGAAGTCGGTGCGCAGGCCCTCGATCAGTTCCACGAACCCGGTGATCTGCTTGACCGCCCGAGTGTTCAGCAGAGCCACTCGCCCCTCGGTCGCGTCGATCAGCGCTTGATAGAAGCTCACGCCGAGGTTCTCCGCGTGCACCGCCACGCACGCTTCCGCACGATCACCGATTCCTCGGCGCGGGGTGTTGAGGATGCGGCGCAGACTCACTTGATCGTCGGGGTTGGCCACCACACGCAGGTAGGCGACGATGTCGCGGACTTCCTTGCGTTCGTAGAACTTCGTCCCTCCGACAACCTTGTACGGCATGCCGTGACGGACGAATACTTCCTCCAGCGCGCGCGAGCCGGTGTTGGTGCGGTAGAAGACGGCGATGTCGGAGTAGGTGTGGCTGGCCGAGCCGCCGATCGAGTAGTCGACGAGTTGCTCGATCTCTTTGGCGATGAACGCCGCCTCGTCACGGTCGGAGTCGGCGACGTAACCGACGATGAGTTCACCGTCTCCCGAGTCGGTCCACAGTCGCTTCTCACGACGACCGGTGTTCCGGGAGATGACCGCGTTGGCGGCCGACAGGATGGTTTGCGTGGAGCGGTAATTCTGTTCGAGAAGGATGGTCTCGGCGTTCGGGTAGTCGCGCTCGAACTCCTCGATGTTGCGGATCGTGGCGCCGCGGAACGCGTAGATCGACTGGTCCGCATCTCCCACCACACACAGTTCGGACGGTTCGACGCCGCCGGTCGCCGACTCCGCGTCACCGACGAGTTCCCGGACGAGAACGTACTGCGCGTGGTTCGTGTCCTGGTACTCGTCGATCATGATGTGACGGAAACGCCTGCGGTAGTACTCGGCGACGTCGGGGTGCCGCTGCAGGAGCGACACCGTCTCGCCGATCAGGTCGTCGAAGTCGAAAGCGTTCGCCGTGGACAGCCTGGCCTGGTACTCGGCGTAGATCTGGGCGACGGTCTGCTCGGTCGGGTCGCCGTCGTCGCCGGCGGCACGCGCAGCCGCCTCCTCCGGGTCGACGAGTTCGTTCTTGTGATTCGAGATGAGCGTTCCGACTCCGCGGGGACTGAACTTCTTGGGGTCGAGGTTGAGGTCGCGGATCACCATGCCGAGCAGACGACGCGAGTCGTCTGCGTCGTAGATGGAGAAGTTGGAGTTCCGGTTGCCGAGCAGCGCCGACTGCGCGCGCAGGATCCGGACGCACGTCGAGTGGAACGTCGACACCCACATGTACGCGGCGCGGGGACCGACGAGGTCGATGACTCGCTCGCGCATCTCGGCGGCGGCCTTGTTGGTGAAGGTGATCGCGAGGATCTGCCCCGGTGTCACATCGCGTTCGGCCAGCAGATATGCGATACGACGAGTCAGGACTGCGGTCTTGCCCGACCCGGCTCCGGCCACGATCAGCAGCGGCACACCCTGATGAACGACGGCGGCCCGCTGTTGCGGGTTGAGCCCGTCGAGCAGTTCCCGACCACGGTCGGTGAGGTCCGCGTCGGAGTGGCTGGAGGCAGAAGTGACAGAGGTGTTCATCGCCTTGCCAGGCTACCTTCGACCTACGACAGTTCTGCCGACCCCTCAGGGCGCGAGGTCGGCCATCACCGGCAGTCCAACACGTCCTTCGCCGGTGTGCAGTCGCAGGCCGGGGGTCACCGGACGGATCCGCAGCCTGTCTCCCTGGCCGCTCACCTGTAGGTAGACCGCGTGCAGACCCGGCTCGACAGTGATGCGAAGCGGTTGGCCCCCTTCGAGGCCGACTTCCACGTCGCCCCCGATGTTGGCGCAGTAGCTGAGCTGGATCGTCCACTGAACGTTGAACAGCGGCCCGTCGAGGCGGAGTCGCTGCGGGCCCGCGATGCCGGGGTTCCGGCACGTGCCGCGGCTGGGCGCGATGGTGCGGGACCTCGTGACCGCCCCCGGAACCGCCCGCCCGTCCGGGGCCAGAACCACGAGCCTGTCGGTGTATCCGCCGAAGTCGGGACGGTCGTGCAGGCGCCCGAAGATTCGACTGATCTGATTGTTCGGGTAGGTGACCGGGTGCAGCACCTCGATCGGCACGGCCTGGTCGAACATCACGCGCCCGGCGTTGTCCTTCATCGCCTGGCGGGCGTTGGTCAGGTAGTCCCCCGTGGGTCCCTCGCTCCACGACTGCGAGAACGACGACGTGCCGACCATCGCCGACAGGACCAGCAGTCCACATCCGGCGGCTCCGGCGATCGAGAGTCTGCGGTCCGGCTCAGCCTTCGCGGCGTGTGACCCACCGGGAGCGGGCGCGGCGGCGATCAACGCGAAGGCGAGCGCGAACACCAGGGCGGTGTCGGGCAGATACCGCAGAGTCTGGGCGAGTTCGAGTGCGGTGTTCTCGCTCGATCGCAGCCACATGACGGGGATCTGCACGCCGACCGCGTAGACGGCTGCGAAGACCCAGACGATCGCCGCACCGCGACGGGCGCGAACCGTCGTCACGACGAGAGCCGCGATCACCAACCAGCCGACGACGATCATCCAGACCGGCGCCAACCCCATCGGCGGAGCGGGCGGCCACAGTTCCCACACCCACGGCCCGCCTGCGAACGACGGCACGATCGCATTGTTCACGCTGCGCCAGACCAGTTCGGCCATCTGCGACGCCGAACGTTCACCGTCGCCCGTGGTGGACGTCGTGAAGAACAGCACCGCCCATGCGACGAATACGACGCCCATCGCCGCCCAGAGCTCCTTCGCCCTGCTGAACACCGCGGTGAGCAGCGGTCCGACACGACGGTCGTGGCGGACCGCGAGCAGAGCCACCACCAGGGCGACGGGCAGTATCACCAACGACTTCTCGAAGAAGACCAGGCCGACGGCAAACGCGGCGACCGCACCGACGACCAGTCGGGTCCGGCGCGGCCCGGTCGGCTCGTCACGAACCAGCACCACCGTGCTGCCGACAACCCATGCGAGTGCCGCCTGGAACGGCAGCGTGTTGAGACCTGCGGCCCACCACACGAACGAGGTCACCGTCATCGGCACGAACAAGTAGAAGGCCAACGCCGCAAGCGCTCCCCCTCTCGCATTCGGCGCGATGATCCGGATGGCACGCCACACTGCGAGCGAAGCGAGCACCTGCCCTACGACCAGCGTCGCGGCGGGCAGCCACCACTGGAGCGGTGCGATGTATGTCGAGACCACGACCACCAGATAGGCGCCCGGCATCAGATGCCCGTCATGGCTCTGACCGAAGAAGGACCAGCCGAGACCGTCGTGGCTGGACGCCTGCGCGATGAGGAGCAGGTCGTCTCCGTAGAAGTCACCCCGGATGACAAGCCACGCCCTCACGATCGTCTGCGCAACGATGAGAGCCGCGGCGAGTGCGGTGATCTTCCTGGCATCCAGCATTCCTGCATTGTCGCGCACCGCGTCCCGCCGGTACACCGCGCCACGGGTTTCCGGCGGGCACGAGCCCTCGGCGTCGAGGTTCATGGCAAGATCGTGAACCGTGAGCGAGTCAAGCGAATCCGACAAGGACCTGGGAGTCGACGGTCTGAGCACCGATGTCGCCGATCTGCCCGACGACATCGACACCCTGCGTCTGGAGATCGACCGGATGGACGCGATCATCCTCGCCGCCATCCAGCGTCGGAGTGCGGTGTCGAAGAAGATCGGCGCTCACCGTATGGCGACCGGCGGTCCGCGCCTGGTCCACAGCCGCGAAGTGAAGGTCCTCGACCGCTTCTCCGCACTCGGATCCGAAGGTCACACCTTGGCGATGCTCCTGTTGCGTCTCGGTCGCGGCCCCCTCGGCCGCTGAGCTTCGCGCGACGCACCCCACCGCGCTCCGTCAGCGAACGTCCACATACCTGCCTCATCTCGCACCTCCCCGCCTCAATGCGACCTACCTGCCTGAGCTCAGGCAGGTGAGTCAAGTTGAGGCAGGGAGGTGCGAGATGAGGCAAGTGATTCGCGGCGCATGAGGCTACGAGGCTCGTCACCGCGGGCTGTCCAGGCGTCTTTTCGCCGAGTCCGGTGCAAGCGCGACCGACCTTTCGACTCACTCCGTTCGCTCAAGGAGCGGACGGGTCGCCGTTCGCTCAAGGAGCGGGCGGGTCGCCGTCTGCTCGTGGAGCGGGTGGAGCGGCGGGCGGAGTCAGCCTCGACGCCCTCGGTGTGAGCGGTACCAGCGGACGAGGGCGTCGGTCGACGAGTCCGGCTGCGGCGCGGGCGAATCCGCCTGGGAGACCACGCCGAGCAGCGCGCTCGCCTTGTCCTTGCCCAGTTCCACACCCCACTGGTCGAAGGGGTTGATGCCCCAGATCATCGCCTTCACGAAGGTCTCGTGCTCGTAGAGCGCGATCAGCTGCCCCAGGACCGACGGAGTGATCTGCGGGGCGAGGATCGTCGTCGACGGACGGTTGCCCGGCATCACCTTGTGCGGGACCAGCGCGGGCGGGACGCCTTCGGCGGCGATGTCCTCCGCCGTCTTTCCGAACGCGAGGACTTCCGTCTGGGCGAAGAAATTGCTCATCAGGACGTCGTGCATCGAGCCGCCGTCGACGGTCTCGCGGTCGTCGGTGGGGATCGCGAAACCGATGAAGTCGGCCGGGATCAGCCATGTTCCCTGATGAAGCAGCTGGTAGAACGCATGCTGGCCGTTCGTCCCCGGTTCTCCCCAGTAGATGGTGCCGGTCGGCGACGTGACCTGCCGCCCGGTTGTCGTCACCGACTTGCCGTTCGACTCCATCGTCAACTGCTGCAGGTACGCCGGGAATCGGGCGAGGTCGTCCGCGTACGGCATCACGGCCTTCGTCTGCGCGCCCCAGAAGTTGGAGTACCAGAGGCCGATGAGGCCGAGCAGTGCAGGCGCGTTGTGTTCGAGAGGCGCGGTGCGGAAGTGCTCGTCAACGAGATGGAAACCGTCGAGGAACTCGTCGAATCGGCGGCGACCGATCGCGATCATCAACGACAGGCCGATCGCCGCGTCGAGCGAGTACCGACCGCCCACCCAACTCCAGAAGCCGAACATGTTGGCGGTGTCGATGCCGAATTTCTCGACTTCGTCGGCGTTGGTGCTGACGGCGACGAAGTGCTTCGCGACAGCGGAGGCGTCGCCGTCGAACGCGCCGACGAGCCAGCGTCGAGCACTGACGGCGTTGGTGATGGTCTCGAGTGTCGTGAACGTCTTCGAGGCGACGATGAACAGGGTGGTCGCGGGATCGCAGTGATCGAGGACGGACACCAGGTTCGACGGGTCGATGTTGGAGACGAAGTGGCACGAGATCCGCTCGTGGCGGTCATGTCGCAGCGCCTGGTAGGCCATGGCCGGTCCGAGGTCGCTGCCGCCGATGCCGATGTTCACGACGTCGGTGATCGGTCGCCCGGTGTGGCCGACCCACGAGCCGTCGCGAACGCGTTCGCTGAAGTCGCCCATCGCGTCGAGCACTTCGTGGACATCGGCGACCACGTCCTGACCGTCGACGACAAGATCGGCGTCGCGTGGGAGCCGAAGTGCGGTGTGGAGCGCAGCGCGGTCTTCCGTGGTGTTGATGTGCGCTCCCGCGTACATCGCGTCTCGCTTCTCCTCGAGCCCCGCTTCGCGGGCGAGGCTGGCGAGCAACTCGATCGTCTCGGCGGTGATCAGGTGCTTCGAGTAGTCGATGTGCAGGTCGGCGACGTCGACGACGAGCGACGAACCGCGCTCGGGATCCATCGCGAACAGTTCTCGAAGATGCAGTGAGTAGACGTGCTGCTGATGCGCGGCGAGCGCATGCCACGACACGGTGGCAGTGATGTCGAAGTCATCACCATTGTCTGGATGTCCATTGACGCGGCCCAACATTTATCCACCATATGCGGTCGCGCTGTGACGCGCCTGACCGCATCAGACCATTCGACGCGTGATCACATCCGGGAGGTATCGCAGCGCCCATGAGATCGGCGTCCACGGCAGGCCGGGGACGGCGGCGCGGGCGCGCTCAGCTTCGATCGCCTTGACCATCGATGCGACGCCTGTGTCCAGGTCGGCCATCATCGACGTCTTCACACCGCGGTTGATATCGGTGGAGATATAGCCGGGCAGCAGGACGGTGACGGCGATCGGCGTGCCGGCGAGTTCGGCTTGCAGTCCCTGCCCGAGTGTCGCGAGCCCGGCCTTGGACGCCGAGTACGCGGCCTGCGCCTTGGGAAGTCCGCGGACGGCGCTCATCGAGCTGACGAGGACGAGATGCCCGTGGTTCTGTTCGCGGAAGATCTCGAGCGCGGCCTCGATCTGCGCGAGTGCACCGATCAGGTTGGTCTGGACGGTCTCGATGTTGGCCGCGGCCTTGCCGGTGCCGATCGGGGCGCCTTTGCCGAGGCCCGCGTTGACGATCACGCGGTCGACGCCGCCGAGGTCTGCCGACAGGGCTCGGAACGTAGTGCGAACGGCGTCGGTGTCGGTCACGTCGAGACGAGCCACCGCGACCTTCGGCGAAGTCGTCAGTTCGGCGGCGAGCGCATCGAGGCGGTCGAGACGTCGTGCCGCCAGTCCGAGGCTGCGTCCCCGCGAGGCGAATTCACGGGCCATTCCTTCGCCGAGTCCGGAGCTGGCGCCGGTGATGATGATCTTGTCGCGAGTCTGAGTCACGACAGCGAATCTACCTGCGGCGATCGTGACGGGATCGTGACGCGCACTACACCCCGCACCGTGATATCACTTTAGTCACTTCAATCACTTTTGCCCCAATAGTTTCATCGGAGGACAGGTATGCGACCGCGCCGTCTTGCAGCAGGAGTCGCCGCAGCATGCTGCGTGGCGACCGTGTCGTTCGCCTTCCCGGGCGCGGCTTCGGCCGCACCGTGCGGGAACCCCAACGCGGGCAATGGATCTTCTCTCCCGTTCCTGCCGACCGGCTCGCTCGGATCAGGCAGCGGCGACGCCCCCGGACCGACCGCCGAAGGCCCGCAGGGCGCACTGCCGAAGTACAACGACGGCACATCAGCGGTGCTCTCATGGGTCACCGGCCCGCGGAGCCCCAACTCGACGTTCGCGCGATTCGGCATCTCCGGCACCGATCTCGGCATCGCGTGGGACAACGGCGCGGGCCAGACGTTGATGGCGTTCGGCGACACGTTCGGCAACTGCACCGTCAGCGGTAAGCAGTGGCGACACAACGTCCTTCTGCGGACTGACGACACCGACCTGTCAGACGGCCTCACGATCGCCGACGGCGTTCCGGGCGACACCACGTCTGGCGCGTCGGTATCGGCTACAGCTCCCCGGTATGCGAGGCAGATGATCGGCGCGATCGGCTGGCCCGGTGTGGAGGTCACGACGATCCCGACGGCCGCCATCGCCATCGAAGGCAAGCAGTACGTCAACTACATGTCGGTCCGGAAGTGGGGCGCCGCCGGAATGTGGGACACCAACTTCTCGGCGATCGCCGTCTCTGCCGACAACGGCCAGACCTGGACGACGGAACCGTCGACGATCCGCGTCAATGCTCCGATCGCCGTCCCGTTGCCGACCGGGTGGCCGTCCGTCCGGCCGAACGACGCCAAGTTCCAGCAGAGCGCATACGTCGCGGGCCACGGCGCCGACGCCGGTTGGGTCTTTCAGTACGGGACTCCGAACGGTCGCTTCGGCGCAGCGTACGTCGCACGCTTCCGTCCGTCGGACATCCTCGACCTGTCGGCATACGAGTACTGGACCGGCTCGGGATGGTCCCCGAACATCGACTCCGTGCGACGTGTCGTCGGCGCGCCGGTGACCGAGGTGTCCGTCGCCTGGAGCGAGTACCTCGGCAAGTACGTGATGGTCGACAGCCCGCTCAACGTCCACCTGCGGACAGCTGACCGCCCGCAGGGGCCGTGGAGTCTGCCCAGGTTCCTGTTCCCATCGCTGATCAGCGTGTATGCGCCGATGATGTTGCCGTCGTCGCCTGCCCTGCGTGGCACCGGACCGGAGTTGTACATGAACGCCTCACGGTGGGACGACTACAACGTCCTCCTCCTGCGCAGTCGACTCCGACGCTGATCGTCCAGTGTCGCGAATCGCCACGAACTCCGGGAAGGACCGGTAAGAATGGCGGTGACCATGTCGTCCATTCGACCGAGGTACCTCTCATGCGCCGAACGCCCCGACTGTTGTCCGCCGCCGGAATCGGAACCGCTGTCGCTGCGACCCTGACCCTGTTGTCGCCGATGTCTCCGCTCCCGACCGCCGATGCCACCGGTGCGTGCAGCAACTCCGGCACCGGAATACGATTGCCGTTCAACACCGGTTCGCTCGGCCTGCCTCGCGGCGGCGCAGCCGAAGGTCCGCAGAAGCCGCTCCCCGGTTTCAACAACGGCCGGACCAGAACCGTCTCGTGGGTCACCGGCCCGCTCAGCAAGAACAAGACCTTCACTCGGTTCGGGATCTCGGGCACCGATGTCGGCGTCGCGTGGGACAACGGACGCGGTCAAACGTTGATGGCGTTCGGCGACACGTTCGGCAACTGCCTCCGACAAGGCCTCGGTTGGCGGAACAACACTCTCCTGCGCTCGACGGACCGGAACCTGTCCGACGGCCTGACCCTGCAGCGCTCGGGTTATGCGGGTCCGATGTTCGGGGCCCTCGGGTTCTCCGGCATCGAGAAGACGAAGATCCCGACCGCAGGCGTGTCCATCGGAGGCAAGCAGTACGTGAACTTCATGTCAGTTCGCGCGTGGGGTCCGCCGAGCCGCTGGTACACCAACTATTCGGGCACGGCGGTGTCGTCGAACAACGGCCGCTCCTGGGTGACGCCCCAATCGACTGTCCGGCCGAATCTGCCGTGGAACCCGATCGACTCGGTGTTCCAGCAGAGCGCCTACGTGAAAGGTGCGGGTCCGGACGCCGGGTGGATCTACCAGTACGGAACCCCGAACGGACGGTTCGGCAACGCGTACATCGCCCGCTTCCGCCCGTCGGACATCCTGAACCTGGGTCGCTACCAGTACTGGACCGGCTCGCGCTGGGGCGGCGCCGGTTCGCGCCCTGCTCCGATCGTCCGGGGTCCGGTGACCGAACTGTCGGTGCAATGGAGCCCGGTGCTGCGGAAGTACGTGATGCTCGACAGTCCGCACGGGGTGCGACTGCGGACCGCGAGCCATCCGCAGGGCCCGTGGAGCCCGGGACGCCGAATCACACCGCCGAGCCTTGAGCTGTATGCGCCGATGATGCTTCCGTCGTCGCCTGCACTGCGCGGCACGGGCTCGGAGCTGTACTTCAACGCCTCGAGGTGGGACGACTACAACGTCGCCCTCATCGAGACCCGCGTCCGCTGATCCGACCCCGAGCGGCTACTTCAGCAGGCGCGACATCCGGCGGTCGGCGAGCACTTTGCCGCCGGTCTGGCATGTCGGGCAGTACTGGAACGATCGATCGGCGAATGACACTTCGCGGATGGTGTCGCCGCACACCGGGCATGGCATGCCGGTACGCGCGTGGACACGAAGCCCGGTCCGCTTCTCGGACTTCATCGTCGCGACCTCGCTGTCTTCGAGGCGGCGGGTCGCATCGAGCAGAACCGACCGCATCGCGTCGTACAGCGCGCCGACCTGTTCCTCCGAGAGCGTCTTGGCGGTGGCGAACGGCGACAGCCTCGCGGTGTGCAGGATCTCGTCGGAGTAGGCGTTGCCGACGCCGCTGATCACCCGCTGGTCGGTGAGGAGGTTCTTGATCCGAGACGTGCGCGAGGCGAGGATCGTCGCGAAGTCGCCTCGTGAGAGTTCCAGAACATCGGGGCCGAGCGTCGCGATCCGCTCCACGTCGGCCGTGTCGCGGACGATCCACGCGGCGAGTCGTTTCTGGGTGCCGGCCTCGGTGACGTCAAAGCCTTCTCCAGGCAGTCCACAGTGGACGCGCAGCGCGATGGGGCTCTTGCCGCCCGGTTTGAGCGGCCGAGGTGAGAGATCGCTGCTCCATCGCACCCATCCGGCCCGGGAAAGGTGGATGACAAGATCGATCTCCCCGTTGTCCCCGTCGGTGCGGATCACGAGGTACTTCGCGATGCGGTCGACGGCTGTCACAACCCGTCCGACGAGGGCCGAGTATGGCGGGTCCGCGGTTTTGAGCACGGACAGTGACGCGACGTCGACCCGACGGATCGGCAGCCCGGCCATGCGGGAGTCGAGGTAGGCCGCGATCGCGGAGACTTCGGGGAGTTCCGGCATGTCACCAGTGTCCTTCACGGGATGTGATTTGGTAAGTGGATGACTGATCGCCTGTCGGACGCCGAGCTCGCCGCCCGTATCGCAGTGGGCGCCGGTGAGGTTCTGAGCGGGATCCGGCACGGCGATCTGATCGGCGGACGGCTCCTCGGTGATGTCGGCGACGCTCTCGCGCAGGCGTGGATCTCGACGGTTCTGCGGACCCATCGCCCCCACGACGCGGTGCTGTCCGAGGAGGCGGCGGACGTCGGCGACCGGTCGACGGCGTCTCGCGTCTGGATCATCGACCCGTTGGACGGCACCAGCGAGTTCTCGATGGGCACGGCCGATTGGGCGGTGCACGTCGCACTGGCGGTGGACGGTCTACCGGAGGTGGCGGCGGTGTCTCTGCCCGCTCACGGCGAACTGTTTCGCAGTGACGACGTACCGCTCGCGGACGGCCCGCTGACGGGCAGGCTCGCCGTCTCCCGGTACGGCCACTCGTACCATTCCGCCGCCGTGGCCGACAGGCTCGGCATGGACGCGATCCGGATCGGTTCGGCAGGCGCGAAGGCGATGGCCGTCGTCCGCGGCGATGCTGACGCATACGTCCATTCCGGAGGGCAGTACGAGTGGGACAACTGCGCACCGGTCGGAGTCGCGCTCGCGGCCGGGCTGCACTGCAGCCGTCTCGACGGCCGCCCGATCATCTACAACAACCCTCAGCCGTACATGCCTGACTTCATCATCTGTCGGACCGAGATCGCCGACGACGTCCTCGACGCGGTCAGTACTCCCTGGTGACCGACGCTCTACTCCGGAATTGCGGAGTTGGCGCGCTCCACGACGATATTCGCACTGGTCGTACCGGCCGACCGGTGCCATTCTGAATGACATGGCTGACACTAACGGGCCGCAGTGGCCGAACGGCGATCCGCAGCAACCGGGCCCGGAGCCGGGCGGTTACAACCCGTATGATCCGACCCAGCATGGTCAGACGCCTCCGCCGAGCGGCAATCCGTACGACAAGACCCAGCAGTACGGAGCGGCGCAGCCCCCGAGTGGACCCCAGTACGGCGGGCAGCCGCCGTTCGGTCAGCCGCAGCAGCCGTACGGCGCACAGTTCGGCCAGCCCCAATACGGGCAGCAGGGTCAGTACGGGCAGGGTCAGTACGGGCAACAGCCGTATGGGCAGTTCCCCGGCCAGTACCCTCCGGGCGGTCAGCCACCGAGCGGATCGAACAAGGCGATCATCTGGATCGCCCTGGTCGGCGCCGTCCTCCTCGTCGGAGGACTGGTGACGTGGTTGATCGTGCGTGACGATTCACCGAAGAACGTCACCGCAGCGTCGTCGTCGAGCGGCGCCCCGAGTTCAAGCGGGTACCCGTCGTACTCATACCCCTCGTACTCGTATCCGTCGTACACGTACGATCCGTCGACCAGCTACACCCCGCCCACCACGTCGACCTCGTCGTACACGTACTACGGCGCGATCGCGATGTCGACGTCGACCGGCGACGTCGGCTACTCGATCAACAATCGAACCCAGGCGGAGGCGGACAGTGCGGCGCTGTCGCAATGCAGCGCGTCGTCGTGCACCACGGTGCTCCGCTTCTGGAACGCGTGCGGCTCGATCGCGCAGTCGCAGGCCAACCTGTACTGGGGTTGGGGCTGGTCGACGACGCGACAAGGCGCCATCGATGAGGCCACTTCGCAGGTGCGCGGCGCCGACCCGAAGGTGCTGACGACACAATGCACGATCAATGCGGGCGACTCGCGCGCCGGCGGTTCCGCCTGAGCTCAGCCGTGCTTGCGCAGCAGGTAGATGTCCATGATCCAGCCGAGCCGTTCACGTGCCTCGGCACGCTTGGCGACTATCTCGTCGGTGACGTCGCCGACTCGTCCGCTCACGAGGATCTGATCGTCGGTGCCGACGTACGCCGCCCAATAGACGACGTCGTCCGGTGACGCCGTCTCGCGGAAGGCGAGCGCGGAGTCGAGCATGACGATCTGATTGAGATCGGCGCCGGCCGGGGTGGTCGCGAGCCTGCGCCCGGTGGTGGTGGTGATCGGTTCGCCGACGCCGTGCGCCACGATCCCGTGCGCGGCGGTCAAGGCAGACGCGCTGGTCACCCCGGGGATCACCTCGACCGTGAGATCGTCGCGCTGCTCGACGAGGCGGTCGGTGATCCGAAGAGTGGAGTCGTAGAGTGCCGGGTCGCCCCACACGAGGACCGCCGCACTTCCGCCCTCGGCCAGGTTCTCGTCGAGGGCCGCGCCGATCGCGTCGACTCTCGCCGAATGCCAGCGCCGAACCTCTGCCTCGTAGTCGACGGGATCCCGATCGCGCGGAGGGTCGGGCACAACAACCACCCGGTGGTCAGCTCGTGCGTGCGCGTCCAGCATCCGGGTGCGGGCCGCCGTCAGCTCCGCGGTCCTGTCCCCTTTGTCGAGAAGAAGGAACACGTCGGTCGCCGCGATCGCGTCGACCGCCTGCAAGGTGATCTGACGGGGGCCGCCCGGGCCGATGCCGATGACGCGGAGAGTCTGATGGCTCATCCGACCACGGTATCGGCAGGGGCCGTCAGCGGTTCACGCCGAGGCTCTCCGATTGATCTGGATCATCAATGCGATCAGTACCGGTCCGCCCAACCCTGCGGTCACGACACCGACCGGAAGTCCTGCCGGGAGCACTGTCTGGCACAGGACGTCGCCGCCCGCGACCAGGCTCGCACCGACCATGCCGGATGTGACGGGGCCCGGAATCGACGTCCGCGAGAGCCTCATGGCGATCTGCGGCGCCAGCAGCGCCACGAACGCTATCGGCCCGGCCGCCGACACGGCGACAGCCGTCACGACCACGGCGACGAACAGGATCACGCCGGCATCGCGGCCGACACGGAGTCCGAGGCCGCGACCGATGTCCTCCCCGAGGCTCAGTGCTGCGAGCTTGGACGACACGATCGCCATCATCGCCGTCGCCGGTATCAACACCGCGGTCAGCGGCCACACTGCGTCCCACCCGACACCTGAGACCGATCCCACGATCCAAGTCTGTGCCCGGCGGACATCGTCGATCGCTCCGCGCGTCAGCATGAACGCGATGAACGCCTGCAGACCGGCAGTCAGCGCGACTCCGACGAGGACCAGCCGGACCGGGTCGAGGCCCTTGCGCCATGCCAACGCGTACATGCCGACCGCGGTCGCCAGGCCTCCGATCAGCGCTGCGGCCGGCACGCCGACGGCGGACGCCCACGTCGGCAACGTCGAGCCCGCGGTGATCATGAGGACGGCAGCCGCACCGGCTCCGGACGTGATGCCGAGCAGGTCGGGCGTGGCGAGCGGGTTGCGTGCGACGGTTTGGGTCAGCGCGCCGGACATGCCGAGGGCGAAGCCGACGAGCACGCAGACCAGTGCGACCGGCAGTTGATTCTCGAACACCACGACGTTCTCGATGCGGGTACCACCCCCGAGCAGGATTCGGGCGACCGCGACAGGTGTCATCGGGAACTCGCTCGTCCCCACCCGGATGGCGAACAGCAGTGCGGCGACGATGCTGAGCACGCCGGCACATGCCGCCACGCGCCGGTTCACGATGAACGACGCACGGCCGAAGCGCACGACGTCGGGACGCAGCGCGGTCCGTGCGCGGGTGGTCTGATCGCGGGTTCGGGCCGTCATACGGCGGCGAGTCTTCTCGATTGGACGAGGGCGATGAAGAACGGGGACCCGAGCGCCGCGACTACGATCCCCGCCTGGACCTCACCCGGTCGCGCGACCACTCTGCCGACGACGTCGCACGAAACGAGGACGACCGCGCCGATCAACGCCGAGTAGGGAACCACCCACCGGTAGTCGGTGCCGGTGACGAATCTGGCTACGTGCGGTGCGATGAGCCCGAGGAAGACGATCGGGCCGCACGCCGCCGTGGCCGCCCCGACGAGCAGTGTGATGGCGACTATGCCCACCACTCTGACTTTGACGACGTGTGTCCCAAGTGAGCGCGCGACGTCGTCTCCGAGGGTGAGGATGTTCAGGAAGTACCCGCTGGCGACGGCCAGCACGGCACCCACCACGAGGAACGGCGCTGCCGCCCAGATGACGTCCCATCCCCGACCGGCCGTCGACCCGACCTGCCAGAAGCGCCAGGCGTCGAGTGATGCCGTGTCGACGAGGACGATCGCCGAGGTGATCGCGGTCAGCACCACGGTCAGTCCGGTGCCCGCGAGTATCAGGGTGAGCGGGTTCGCTCCTCGTCCCACGGAGGCCAGCAGGAAGACGACGGTGGCCGCGACGATCGCCCCCAGCAGGCCGAAGCCCATGTACTGGATCGGCGTGGTGATGCCGAGCAGGTAGACGCCGACCACGACTGCGCACGCCGCGCCCGCGTTGACTCCCAGCAGGCCCGGGTCGGCCAGTGGATTGCGGGTGTGGCCTTGCGAGATCGCCCCTGCGGCTCCGACGGCTGCACCGACGATGACGCCCAGCACGGTGCGAGGGATGCGAAGTCCCTGCACGATGCCCGCCGCTTCCGACGAGTCCGACACGCGGTCGGCCCAGAGTGCGTCCCAGACTTCGCCGAACGGAATCACTCTCGATCCGATCGCGATCGACGCGCCACACGCCGCGACCAACACGATCAGCAGAACGACAAGACCGATGGTCCGGACAGATCGTGTTCCCACGTCGCGTGATTCCTGGCCCGATCGGCGACGTGTCAGCCGCGGGCTGCGGCAGCGAGCGCGGGCTTCATCTGCTCGAACGCGTACGGGATCGAACTCGGAGACGGTTCGTTGAGTCCGGTGATCTGCTGCGTCGTCATCATCGCGACCGATTCGTTCTTCACCGAGCGGAGGTTTCGGTATCCGGGCAGCGCTTCGACTCGCCGCTGCAGCTGAGGGGTCTGGCTGGCGACGACGAGCAGGTCCGAGTTCAACAGATTGACGTTCTCGGTGCTGACCTGGAATCGAGGCTGGCCCGACGATGCGGACTGCTTGACGGCCGCGGGGGCGAGGACCAGGCCGAGTGAGGAGAACAGCTTGGCCGCCCCGTCGCCTTCGTCTCCCAGCACGGAGATCTGGTCGGCTCCGTACAGGTAGGCGAACGAGTAGGTCTTGCCTTTCAACCCGGGGAACTCGGCGCGGATCGCATCGATGTGCGCGGTGACGCCGGTGATGATCTCCTCAGCCTTGTCCGGTTGATGCAGAATGGTGCCGAGGAGCCGGACCATGTCTTGCCACGGGTCGATCTGCTCACCGCTGATCTTGTCGATCGTCGGTGCCAGTTTGGACAACGCGTCGAATCCCTCGGCCATGGACGCGAACCCCGGGGCCAGGATGAGGTCGGGTTCCAGTTTCGCGACGGACCCGACGACGTCGTCGTTCGGATCGATGAGCGTCGATTCATTCAGCTTGTCGCCGTACCATTTCGGCTTGCTGCCGGTCGTCAGTTCCTGCGAATCGTAGTATCCGACGGGTGTGACTCCGAACGACAGCGCCACGTCGGTCCATTGACCGCCGAGCGTGACGATGCGTTCCGGCGCACCCGGCACGGTGATCTGCCTGCCGTCCGGCAGGTTGATCTGAACCGGTGCGGACGTTGCATCCTCTGCGGGCGCCGAGCAGGCGCCAACGGACAGCGTCGCGACCACAACAGCGACCAGTGCAATAACTGCCCTCAACCTCGACATGTCTCTTCTCTCAGTTCAGCGTTTGTGAGCGGACTGCTCAGACAGAGCACTTGAGCATCGCGTAGGCCGCGATCACGCAGACGCTGGCGTTGGACAGCTTCCACTTGCCACCTGTCCACACCCAGCTGAGCTGCTTGTACCGCGACCCGTTCCCGACGAGGGACATCTGCAGAGTGGCGGTCATCGTGGTGCCGTTGACCTGCACGGGGCCGTTCATCTTGTAACTGAACCCGGCACCGCTGACCCGCAGCATCTCGGCGACCTGATCCACGCTGGACAGAGCCTGAGCACCGCCTTCGAGTTCGTCAGCTCGTGCAGAACGCGACGCTCCCGTGTTCATGATCAGCTTGACCTTGGTGTTCAGCTGCCCGGGTGTCAATGCGGTCGGCGCTGCCGCTGCTGCGGGCCGTGTCGTCGTGCCCGCAGCGGGAGTTGTGGTCTGCGTCCCGACCGTTCCTGTGCCCCCATCGCTCTCCGGCACGTTCTCCGTGGTGGGTGCGGCACCGTCCGGCGAGCTTGTCGGGGCGCCTGCCACCGGTGCAGGCCCCTGGACGCCTGGAGTCTGCGCTGCGCCGAGGTTCACGACGGTCGGGGTGGCCTGCGGGCTTCCGCCGGCGAACCTGTCCGACGTCGCCAGGCCGACCACGCCGATGGTGACGATCAGTGCGGACACGACGGCAGCGACGCCGGCCGACGCCAGCACGGTGGCGACGTTGAGTCTCGATCCCGGTTCTCGCTGCTCAGTCACGGTGGGCTGGTCCGACGGTTCGGTGTAGACCTCAGAACCGTCGTAGGGATTCACGTCGGACATATCAATACCTCTTCGGACAGACCCGCCTCACATGAGACAAGCAACTCAGGCAAGGCTAGCCTTTGTAGTTTTCGCTCAGCAAATGAGGGACTTCACGGTGGGTCGAATTCGTACGAAAAGATGACAAGTCAGATGAAAGGCAGACCCAGCATCGCCGACCTCAGGCCCGGCGATGCTGTTGCGGTGCGCCCACGTGAAGTCGCTTCAAACCCAGCGGGCACGCACCGACCGGAGGTCGGCGAGGATGTCACAGTGCTCCCGGCAGGATTCGAACCTGCGACACCCGCTTTAGGAGAGCGGTGCTCTATCCCCTGAGCTACGAGAGCGGGGACTGGCGGAAATCGTGGCGGAAGTTCGCCTGACCAGTCACACGGGCGGCCACGATGGGGATTGCGGCACCCGACGGGAGAAGTCTACGTGAGGTGTTTGCGGCAGGACTGAGTGACTCGCGTCCCGTAGGCCACGAGTGCACGTCGGGGTGGCGGTGGGCCGGTTGGGTGCCTCCGAAGGTGTGTGAATTGCTGGGCGTCTACGCCGCTATGGGCGGTGGGCTCTCCGCGTGGTCGCGTTGCCAGAGCAGTTCGGTGTAGGCGTTGCGGGCCAGTGCGTGTCCGACCATGACGAGGAATTGCCCGATAGCACTGGGGCTGATGGACCGTCCGCCGTGCAGGGTCCGTTCGAGGATGTTGTTGACCGATTCGGCGTCTTCGCGGCGGCCGTAGATGCGGTTGTAGACGGCGCTGTCGTCGGACTCGTCTTTGGCCGCTTGCCGGAGTCGTTCGATCCGGAGCGGGCCGTCCGCTGAGGGTTTGTTCACGCGGAAGCGCCGCAGGTTGCCGCAGGACAGCTCCACTTCGAGGTACCAGGCATGCGAGTTCTGTCGCCGGTTCGCCGACAGTTTCAGCAACGTGCAGCGGATGTCGGTGGTCGTGCCGGTGTCGGTGATGGCGCGTTCGGCGATGTATCCGTCGACGGTCATCAGGCGGTGCGTGTCACCGCAGGCGCATGCGGTGATCGTTTCGAGCGCGTGCGGCTTGGCGGTGGACCTGTGGGGCGGGGAGAACACCAGGTATCCGGCGTCGGTGAGGGCTTGTAGGTGTGTGCCGCGTAGTGCGCCGTCGTAGCAGAGTGTGTTCGCGCCGGGTTCTCTCGCGGCGAGGTCGAGGAGTGCGTCGACGGCGATCCCGGCTTCGCCGCCGTAGCCCGAGTGCGGCACGTATCGCATGTCGAGGATGAGGCGGGAGTTCGGTCGGTCGTTGGGCCGCACTCCGACGTGCATGAACTTCAGTCCGTGCGTGGAGGTCCCGTTGTCGCCGCCTTGGACGTGTGTACTGCCGTCGACCTTCTGCCCCGCCGCGCGGCGTGCCCGGCGAGCTTTCGGCCCGAACATGCTGGATGTGACTTTGCCGTCTCCGTAGACGGTGTTCCCTCGGGCCGGATCGACGTTAGAGCGGTTCCCGTCTGCCAGCGCACCGTGCTTATGCGCACGTTCGCACCACAGAGCCGCCGCGCGGGCGCGAAGTTTCTCGGTAAGTCCCGTGTCGGGGGTCTGCCGTCCTTGGACTCGGAGGACGCGTCGTCGTGCGTCTTCGCAATTCCATCGCCGTGGCGGCTGCGCGGGCAGAGCGAAACCCCTCTGGGAGGCCGCCGTCCTGGTCGCTATCCAGTGGTCGGGGTGGCCGAGGATGCGGGCGGCTCTGCGGTGCGATCCGACTGCTCCGGTCAACGCCATGTACAAGACGAAAAGCAACTCTCCGTAGGCACGTTCTGGCCCCGGACGCCCCTGCTCCTTGCCCGGAATCACGTGCGCGAGCGCGTAGATGATCGGGTCAGTGGCCACGGCGTGGACGTAGTCGATCTCGGTTGGCCCCGATCGGTCAGCCTAGTGCGCATTGAGTGTTGCATTTTCGACGTCGTGCGCCCGAGAGGGAAACCGCAATACCCCTCAGCCCAGTTGGTACGACCAGCCATCTGGTTGCTACAACCAGCCACCTGGTCTAATCGGCAAAGTTGCGCGATATCATCTCGTTTGTGGCTGTGCGATTCCGCGACCTGTGCGGTGACCCGACAGAATTCGGCGATTACCCGAGCGCCCAGTTCATCGTCTCCGGCGAGCCGGGCGACGTTGAGGACCTACTCCTTCAAGGAGCGGTGTTCCAGCATCGGATCGCAATCCTGATTCGCCAATCGCTGACCAACCACGGCATCAGTCAGGCCAAGTACGCGGGCGAAGTACTCATGACCGAGGACAGGTTGACGCGCCTACTAAAGGGATACCTGCCAATGTCGCCGACGGACATCGCTGTCGCCATGTCGACACTCGACCCGCATCGACGTTGGACGATCGATCCAGCCAGCTGGATGAAAGAGGCAACCAAGAACGCTTTCACCGCAGCCGATCTCATGCCTCCGAGCGTGGTCTGGCCCACCGAGGTCGGCGAACGAATCCGAATGCCGAGATTGTTCTAACCCGCGCCGCGCAAGACCCACACCGCTACGTGCCAGGGCAGACCACTCGCCTGCAGCCACTGCAGCAGCCTCAATGAACTGATCCCACCCCGACGCCTACGCCGACAGCCAGCACCCAAGCCTTCGAGTGCGATCGGGCAGGTTCCATCTCCCACGCTGGGCCATCCCCCCTCGGCGAGTAACTAGATGCAGAGTCGCCAGCGCAAGGCGTATCTACGAGGGTTCACGCATAGCGGCCAGCGCGAGCCGCAGTGCGCTCGACAAGTTCAGCAGCAGGAACTCCGACTTCTGTCGGGGGCATCAGGAGTCGTGTACGGTTGCGCAGCAACCGGCTAGTTCGCAACGCCCGCCGGATCAACGTGATCCTCGCTGCGGTCCGCGAGTTCTTCCGGCATGAAGTCGGAGTCGGAAAGATCGACGAGGACACGATGCTCTCCTTGTTAAATGTGGCCGAGGACTACACGTTCCCCACCGACTTCCGAGAGGAACCGCGATTCGCTCTGCACGCCCGGCCACGGCATCGGCTCTCCGAGCCAGCGCCGACCGTCGACACTGCCACCGACGACGAGGTCCTCGGCTTGCTTCACGCGTGCCGAAACGCTCCCGATAGGTTCATCGTCCCCACGATGTGGCGTGCTGAGGTGCGCCGCGGTGCCGTTGTTCCACGGCGTGCCAGGTGGGATGTAGTCCAGGCCCACCCTGCCGGCCCTCGTCGTGCCGTAGCGCCGCCCACGCCCGACGGAACCCCATGACATGGATGCCTCGTCGAGTACTCCCGCAGCCATCCTCGGAGCTCTGCGTCCGGATCCTGCGGTGTGTCAGCGACTTTCGGGGTGCGGTAGGTGGAACGGGAAAGCCCGACCGTCTTGCACGCCAACCGTTCCGACATGCCCTTGACCCGCTTGAGCATGTCGACGGCGGCGCGTTTGGCGTCCGGGCTCAGAATTCTCCCTTCGCCACCTCCCGCAGGGCGTCGTTCTCCAGCTCCGCCTCCGCCAGCAGCCGCTTGAGGCGGTTGTTCTGATCCCGCAGGTCCTTGAGCTCTTTCGCCGCGTCCAGGTCCATCCCACCGTAGCTACGGCGCCAGTTGTACAGCGTCGCAGCCGACACCTCCAGCTCGGCAGCGATCTGCTCGCCCGTCGACCCCGCCGCCGCAAGCTCATCCGCCCTGCGCAGCTTGCGGACGATCTCCTCCGCCGAATGCCTCTTCCGTCCAGCCATACCGATCATTGTCCTATCCCGCCCCACCTTCAGGGGCGATCACGGACTCAGTACCGGGTGGACCGATCTACCGGGAACACGCCACCCCTACCAGCGCCGACCCGAACTTTCGCCAGTCCCATACGCGCCAACTGGCTCCTCCGTGAACAACGGATCAAAACCTCTTCCTCCGCTGAGCAACTGTTCCGACAATGGCCACAGTGGTTGCTGGAATCCATATCAACACGATGTTTGCGGCGTAGACGATCGCCAAGTCCACGTTGTAGTGATTGAAGTCATCAGAATGCCCTCTATACGCAAGAGCTATTTGGAGAACTTGTACTGGTATCACGGCCACGAGGAGTGTCGCGGTGACCCATCGCCGCGACCAGGCCGACACTGCACTACCGCAAACGGCGAACAGTATCGCCAAGATCATCGCCCCGTTGTGCAATACCAGCGACTCACGCGCGGGAAAGTTCCACAACCGCGATGCGATGTTGACAGCCAGGCCAGCGCACGTCGCTGCGGCGACGAGGAAGGCGCGCCTAGCCCCGCTCATGCATGCATCCCGCAGATCTTCCAGGCCCCATTGACCCGTTGAAATGTAGCCGACAGGGAGACTCGACGATTCATGTCGAGACCGGCGGCTGGCTTTTCGTACTGGAGCTGCAGATTTGCGGTGGCGAACTCCTTAAGTTCCTTGATGTGATCGACCGCTACTACCTGGCCGTTCCCGCGTTTGCTACGGTCTGATGCCGCTTCTGCGGCGAACGATGTAGTGTCGACCGGTGCCAGCTCAGATTGAAGCTGACCGCACGATATTGCCTTCAGATGCGCCAGGTCTCCTGTGTTGTAGTCATTGATAGCAGCGCGGGACACCTCCTCGATGTCAGCCGCGGCCGAGGCAGGCGACCCAGATGCACTCTGTGGGAGCTCGTTCGAGGGCTGGTCGGGACCCGCACATCCAGCGATTACGGCCACTGCAATGAGCGTGCTCCCGACCAATCCTGAGTTGACCTTTAGTTGGTCCATGATCCGTTCTTCCCTGGGAATGGTGGCTGGACTGCGGTAACTGCCACGAAGTACACGTCCGCGTTTGTGAGGCAGTATTGCATGCGAGGGTCGGCTGATCCATAGGTGTACTTGCACTGCTGGCCCATGTCGGTCCACAGCTGGTTGTTGCAGAAGTTGTTTGTGCCGCCGCGCTCAAGGCACTGGTCATGGCGAGCGCAGGGGCCCCTAAAATCTGCATTCGCCCCTGGGGATGGGAGTTCGTCTGGCGACTTGGAGCAATAGTCGTGCATATAGCGCCAGTTCTCGCAGTGACGCCCCTGGGGCATCTGGTGGCAGTCAGGGTCATAGACGTAGTCGGAGGGGACATTCACCGGATCGCCACTACCATTGATCACGCTATGGCCTCGACAACTTCCGTCAGGGTTGTGCCCAATAGCACAGAACCCCACCTCGTGACGTCCGAAGTTTGTTGGCCAGTCGACGGTCGCGCTGGGCCGCGACGACGAGTACGGCGACGTGGAATCGGTAGCCGATGCTCCCGCTCGTTGGGACGGCATCGGTCCACTGTCATGCCGCGTCGGCGACGGAGTCCTCTCGCTGATGGTCGGCTGGCCGGTATCAGGATGCTCAATGTCGCGGCGCTCGGTCGGCCCATTCAATGACGGACCGTCCGATCCTGTCGGTGCTTCAGACGGCTTTGCGGGCTCACTCAGAGTCGGTGTCGGGGAGCTCGTCGTTGGTGTCAGGGTCGGCGGTGCTCCACCATCACTGCCGCCACACTTGTACGGCACCGGCGGCTTGGGCGCATCGGATGGACTCTTACCGGGATTGGCCTGGGCCCAGGTGTTCTTCCAGGCGTTGTTGTAGGCGGCCGTTTCGCGTTTGCACCGTTCAGCCGGAGTCTCCGCATTGGCGACGCCGACACCAATAAGTAGTCCCACTACGGCCGTCATTGCAAAGAAGGCCAGTACGGCTCGTTCCAGTGTTCTCTTCATCAGTCTATGCGTCCTTGACCCGGGCCCCTAGATGCGGCTGGTGGGGCCGTGGTCGTAGTAGACGTAGACGCCGGTGTCGGTGGTGACGCTGATTTTGGCGTAGGGGCGGACGCTGATGGGTCCGAGGGCGTTGGTGGTGTTGAGTTCGATGCCGGACAGGACGATGTCGGCAGTCGGCTGAGTTAGGGCGATCTCAGCGAGGGTGACGGTGGTGATCTTGCCTGCGCCGACTTCGAACTCGAGATCCGCGGACGGGATCACAGTCGCCTCAGCACCGAGCTCGGCGCCGATCTCGCCGATGGAGCCTCCGCCGCCGCCGCCGGAGATGGTGACATTCGGGGCGAGTTTGGCGTTCAGTCCACCGGTCAACTTCAGTTCGGGGGTGTGGGCGGTGACCTTCACACCGTTGGGCGCGACGGAGACGGGGTAGCCGATCTGGTAGCCGACCTCCACTGTCGCCCGAACGGTCTTGTCGTCGATGTTGCGGACGGCGGCGTGCACGTCCGAGGAGAGCAGTGCTTCGCCGGAGAACGGTGAGGAGTCCAGGGCGGGGATCTTCTTCGCTCGGAGCTTGGATGCGGTGAGGGTGATGTCGACACCTTCACGCGTGTGATGTGTCCGGGCATCGGCGGGCCCGGCGAGCAAACTCGAAGCCAATGCGAACACAGCGATGACGGCAAGGACGAGTGGTGTCGCGATACGACGCAACATAGGTGACCCCCAAAGTCAGAACAGGCCAATTAGCCTGTGTAACAACTGCTCCCGAATCGGCGATACTCACTACAGATCCGGTATGCGGTGGAAGCGCTGTGCTCCCACAGGTAATTCCACCCGCCAAGCAACAGTTTGGCAAACAATGTCCGGAAGCGCTGAGAAAAGACCCAGCTCAGGACGCGAATCCATTTGTCCGGTCCGGACACGGACCACGGTCCGGATGTATGGAGGCTGTCCGCTACCAGATGCTTGGGTGGTATCCGATCGACACAGAGGGGCCACCAGAGTTCAAGGAATCCTGGCCGCTGGATTCGCTCCTGCAAGCAGTACGCAGCAATACCTGGGACCGGGAAGAGCGAGAGATTCTCCGACCTGTGATCACCCTCCGGGACTCGCGCGACAACGTGATTTGGCTAGAGACCCTCCTCGATCCAACAGACGGTGTCACGGCAACACCGCTTACGCCGATCGATCCGACCTCACCTTCCCTGCCCAACGTCATCACCAACGAGGACGACCGTGGCACCGGCGAGGCCTCTGGCCAACAATGAGTCGCCTCGGCGGCCTTATCGAAACCCTCCGGATCGCGCGGGGATGGACGCAGGCCGAGTTGGCCGATAGGTCCGGCGTCCGACAAGTAACGATCTCGCGCTACGAGAACGGCCTGCGCGAGCCTGACGATGCCGCCCTTCACTCGCTCGCAGAGGCCTTCCAAGTAACCACCGGATTTCTTGAACACGGCCAACGCCGTAAGGCTGCGCTCGCCGTGGACGTGCACATGCGGCGTCGTGCGACCGCGAAGGTGGGCGTTTGGCGTCAGTACGAGGCACGCCTCAATGAGTACCGGCTCCACGCCAGCAGGCTCTTCCAAGAAGTGTCTCTGCAAGCAGACCAGATCGTCCCGCATTTCGATGGCGAGGACCCTGAAGCGGCAGCCCGGATGCTGCGTATGCAGTGGCGCATGCCGGTTGGGCCGGTTCGAGCTCTTGTCGCGTGGATCGAAGCTGCTGGATGCCTGGTCATCACCGAGGACTTCGGGACACCTCGCCTTGACGGACTTTCCCAATGGATCGTTGACCATCCTGTCATGATGGTCAACTCAGCTGCACCGACTGATCGTCAACGATGGACGTTGGCCCACGAACTCGGCCATCTCGTACTGCACAACGAGTACATCGACGGAGACGTCAAAGCTGACGCAGATACATTTGCCGCCGCATTTCTCATGCCGTCCGAGATGATCCGCACGAGCCTCACCAAACCAACACTGGGACGGCTCATTGACTTGAAGCCGGAGTGGGGCGTGTCGATCGCGTCCCTCATCCAACGCGCCCGCTCGCTGGGAACAATCAATAGCACTGAGCAAACGCGACTGTTCAAAATGCTAAGCGCAAAGGGCTATCGAATCGAGGAGCCCGGTTCCGACCGGATCCCGCCCGAAGTTCCTCGACTTCGAGAGCATTTACGTGTCACCCTCGAATCGCAGGGTCATAGCGATAGTGAAATTGCCGCGATCGTCGGGTACACCTCGGCAAGGGATAACGCTACGTTCAGGTCAACAGAGTTTCGCGCGATCTCAATGGGTTCGTGCGGCCCGGCAGGCTCTAGCCCGCATACGCCCGCACACGACGTGCAGGTGGTCCTGCTGGTTCCCAATTGCGCTGCGTTGTTACCGGTTGGGTCAACACACTTCAATCCCCTTCGATCCACGCTCCTGCTCCAGGAGTCAGCTGCGTGTCGCAGCGTCGAGTCGCCGGTGCACCATCGACGCAGTGCCTAGGACGTCGAGCGCGTCCTGTTCCGAGACCTCCCATTTGATCCTCGGCTCGTGCGCAGTAGGGTTCCGGAAAGCCGCGAACAGTCCTTCGGCGAGGAGTGCGATCCCACGCTGCTCGTTCCGCTGCGTTTCGGTAGCAAGTGCGTTGAGGCGGACCATCGGAGCCTTCCCGCCAAGTGCTTGCTGCACCAGCCTGCTGCCGTCGAGGTCGAGTCCACTGAGCCTGCGCAGTCGCTCACCGAGACCCTTGATCGCCTCGAACACCGCCTCGTAATAGTCGTTTCGAGGCAGTTCAGCGCGGCAGTGCAGAAGAACTTCGTCGTGGGCACCGCGCTCGGAGAGGAATGTGCGCAGTCGCGTGGACCGTGCAGCGGCTTCGCTGTCCGTCTTAGTTCGGGAGGTCTTCACAACTCTCCCTTCATCGGTGACGCGGAAGCCGGACAGGGAAAGTGCCTGGCTCAACTCGTCGCGGGCAATTGCAGCTTGGGCACGACGCGACAACGTCCGATCGGGGCTCATCGCTGCGTGGACCAGACTGATCACGCCGCGCCCGTCGCCTAGTTCGTTCTGCCTCTGCCGGAGTGAGGCATCGAGTCTCCTCCATTTCGTGCCTTCACCGAACGGGTCGGGCAAGCGAAAGTCCGCGAGCATCTGGCTGATCTCCGTGCCGGAGTACAGGTCGCCAATCGCGCGGGCCACAGCTTCGATGGTTCCGGGCCGGAAGGAAGGAATTGCAATCGCCACCTGCCCATTCTGACGATGAGCTACGACAACGGCTGACATGGCCCCGGCGTCGCACGCCCGTCTCCGATTCCGAAGGAGCTGCCAGGAGTTCGCTCAGTTGCCGATACGGATTGCGTTCGCGCCCGTCGGGTCGACGCACTTCAGGTACGAGTCGGCGTGACTGCGGCCGTCGACGTAGGGCCAGTTGCAGTCCCAGCCCTGCACGGTGAGGAACTGGCCTTGGCCTTCGGGCTTGCCTGCCTTGATACCGGCCAGGTAGCCGCGCGCGACGGACAGCGCCTCGGCGCAGTCGACTTCTCCTTGGAGCACGACGACCGGTTCGCTCATGTTGTTGTTCGGGTTAGGGACCAGATCGCACATGATGTCGACGGGCGTCAGCTTCTTCGTCGATGTCGGCGCAGGTTCCGTGATCGTCGAGGTCACGGTCGTGACAGTCGCAGTGGTTGTCGTGGCGCTCGCGGCCGACGTCCCCGTGGTCATCGCTGACTGAGTCGCGGCCGATTCAGGGTTAGCATCGTTCGCACATCCAGCAGCGGTCAGCGCGATCGCAGCGGCAGCCGCGCTCACCCACAGTGACCTCGTCGCGTTACCCATCGCGTTCCTCCCCCGAACCTCGACTGATTGTGACCAGCCGGTTTGATGCTGAGCGCGTTACTGATCGCGCATCTACGCGTTTCCCAACCCCATCGGCCGATTCCCCTACCAGCGCCGGCCCGAACTCCCGCCAGTCCCACGAGAGCGCACGGGCTGCGATGGGGATGCACGGCCCGACGCGAGAAGTCTACGTGAGACTGTTCCGGTCCCTGGCGTCGCCCGTGTCGGCCCCGAAGAGGGAAGCCGATCCAAGCGTCCCGGGGAGTCCACTTGTCCGAGTTTCTGTCGAAAGCGAGCGAAGCGGCGAGTGATCCGTGCCGGGCACCGGCGCACCGATGTCATCGACCAGCCACTCGCGACTTGCGTCCGACAGCCTCCCCACTGGTCAAACAACCTGGTCAGCGGAAATTCGTCGCAACTGATGTCCGACAGCGATCCGCACGGACGATCCCGATGTCCCCCGATTGGGTACATGGACTCCCTGCGCGACAGCACTCAGACTCGTCTCACCTCGGCTGTCGGGTACAGGGGTCTGCATCCGAGGTCCCTCCCGTGTTCTGACAACACATTGAGCCTGAGAAGAGGTACCCCTCATGCGTAAACCCATCCTGGCCGCGACGATCGTCGCGGCCGCAGCCGGCCTCGCCGTTCCGGCCGTCGCGCACGCCGCGCCGTCGGCCAACACCGACGTCACCTTCATCGTCGCCGGACAGGGCGGCGATCTGTCGATCACCGCAGGCCCGCTCGGCACCATCGTCCCCAACGTGGCGGGCACCGCCGCGACCGGCGCGCTGCCTCCCGTCTCGGTCAGCGACAATCGCAACGGCTCGCCTCGTGCGTGGACCACCACCGCATCGTCGACCGACTTCGTGAGCGACGACCAGACGATCCCGAAGTCGGCAGTCACATACACGGCGAATGCGGTCGTCGGAAAGGTCGGCGGTGGAACACTCGCCTCGACCGGCGCCCAGACCCTCGACGGCCCGAAGGCCGTCGTGAACCGTTCGGGTCTCACCTGGCCGCTCGAAGTCGCGACCTGGTCACCCTCGCTGAACGTCGCCTACCCCGGCGGCGCGTCGATCGGCACCTACAGCGGAACGATCACCGTCTCCGTCGCCTGATCAGTCGTCAGAGCGCCAGCTCTGACAGCCGGGGTGCGCACCCCGCACCCCGGCTACCCCACCAGAAAGATCCCGCATGCGCCCCCTGAGCCTCGCCCGCGCCCTTCTCGCCGCATTCGTCGCAGTCCTCGCCATCGCCGCAGGTCTCGCTCCCGCGGCGAATGCCGAACCGTCGACCCCGGAGGGATCGATTGGCATCCGACTGCTCGACGTACCGGCGAAGGCGAAGGACGATCCTCGCGCCAAGCTGTACATCGTCGACAACGTGAAACCTGGAGCGACTATCACGCGGCGAGTCCAGGTCACGAACAACACGGGCGCCAAGGCAATTGTGCGGATGTACGCCGGACCGGCGCAGATCGTGGGGAACACCTTCGTCCCGGACGAGCCCGGGGCGACGAATGCACTCACGTCGTGGATCAAGGTCGACCAGCCGAGCGTCACGCTCGACAACGGCGAGACCGCCAAAGTCGCGGTCACTATCAAGGTTCCGGCCGATGCTCCCGAGATGGAGCAGTACGGCGTGGTGTGGGCGTCCCTGACGACTCCCGGGAAGGACGGCGGAATCGGCGCGGAATCGAGAGTCGGAGTCCGCGTCTACCTCTCGGTGGGCGCCGGGAACGGGCCCCCTTCCGATTTCTCGATCGACAGCGTTACCGGTAGTCGCGGCGATGACAACGGCGCGACGGTGATCGCAAAGGTGACCAACACCGGCGGACGCGCTGTCGACGTGAGCGGAACGCTGAAGCTGACGAAGGGTCCGGGGGATCTGAGTGCAGGCACCGTCGGCTCCACCGGCGTCACGATCCCTCCGGGCGCCTCATCCGATGTCGTCTTCACCGTCCCCAACAGCGCGAGCCTGCCGGACGGCCCATGGAAGGCATCAGTTGCGCTGCAAAGTGGTGTTCACAAGCACACCAGCGATCAGACGGTCACGTTCACGGCAGCCGCCGATTCCGGTCCCGCTTCCCGATCGATCGCACTGCCACTGACCGTCACAATCCTTGTTGTTCTCGCTGCAGCCGCACTCGGCTACTTTCTGTACCGACGTCGCCGCGCAGCGACAGCAACGGGCGAGGACGAGTCGGCATGACCGCCCGTAGGCCCGCCCTCGCGTGCGCCGCAGCGGCCGCCAGTGTGTTCGTCGCAGTGAGCGCACTCGCGCCGACAGCGTACGCAGAGCCTGTGACAAGCACGTCTGTCACACCGACGACATCTACTGAGGAGACTGATGAGCCGACCGCACCAGTTCCGTCGACGACGGATGAACTCGAGCCTCCGACGACCACAACCTCCGACGAACCGGTGCCCTCATCAAGCACGCCGTCGTCGTCGTCGACGCTTGCGCCGTCGACCTCCTCGACTCCTCCCCGTGCCAGGGCAGGCGTGAGTCCACTCGCGGCGAGCGGACTCTCCGTGAGCACCGGGGGATACGGAACGATCGTTCCCGGCGCCACCAGTGCCAATGGAAGCCTGCCGCTGGTGACCGTGGCGTCAGGCGGTGGCGGATCGTGGACGGCGACGGCATCGTCGAACGGATTCGGATGCCCTGCAATGACGATCCCGAGCAGCGCGGTCACCTACTCGGCAACCGCACCCGCGGGAGGTCTGTACATGAACGCCAGATCGAACCAGAACCTCGGTTCGCCTCAGGTGGTCATGACCAGCACCTCCGGGCTGGCTGAACTGGTGACCTGGACGCCTCTGCTGTCCGTCGCCTACCCCGGCGGCGCGGCGATCTGCACGTTCAGCGGAACGATCACGATCTCTGTCGCCTGATCGATCGTGTCGCCGCAGTCTGCCGCGAGTGTCAGGTCAGAGCGATGTTCACGTACACGGTCTCGAGGTATTCCTCGATGCCCTCGTACCCGCCTTCGCGCCCGAGGCCAGATTGTTTGACCCCGCCGAAGGGCGCCGCGGGGTTGGAGATGACTCCCGAGTTGATGCCGAGCATTCCTGTCTCCAGACGGTTCGGGAGCCGGAGAATCCGGTCGTGATCGGTTGTGTAGGCGTACGCGATCAGCCCGAACGGAGTTGAGTTCGCGAGTTCGATCGCCTCACCCTCCGTCGAGAAACGCGCGATCGGCGCCACTGGACCGAAGATCTCCTCCGACATCACCAGAGCATCGGCCGGCACATCGGTGACGACGGTGGGCTCGAAGAAGTATCCGGGGCCGTCGATCACCGAGCCTCCGACAACGACGGTCGCACCTCTGGCGACTGCGTCGTCGACGAGGGCGGCCACCCGATGTCTGGCGTCGTCGTCGATCAACGGTCCCAGGTCGACGCCCGCCTCAGTTCCCCTGCCGACTCGCTTGGCTGCAAACGCCTCGCCCAGTTTCCGAGAGAACTCGTCGGCGACGTCCTCGTGCACGTAGAAGCGGTTCGCCGACGTGCACGCTTCGCCGATGTTCCGAAGTTTCGCAGCGACAGCCCCTTGGACGGCAGCGTCGACGTCGGCGTCGGCGAACACGAGGAACGGGGCGTTGCCGCCGAGTTCCATCGATGTGCGCAGGACGTTGTCGGACGCCTGGGCGAGGAGAGTCTGCCCGACGGGCGTGGAGCCGGTGAACGACAGTTTCCGCAGCCGGGAATCGGCGATCAGCGGCCCGGTGGTCGAGCCGGCGCTCGACGTGGGAATCACGTTGACCACACCGTCCGGGACGCCTGCTTCTTGAAGAACCTGTGCGAACAGGAGGGTCGTCAACGGGGTGGCCGATGCGGGCTTGACCACCATGGTGCAGCCGGCCGCGAGCGCTGGACCGATCTTTCGCGTCGCCATGGCGAGCGGGAAGTTCCACGGTGTGATGAGCAGACACGGCCCGACCGGTTTCTTCACGGTAAAGAGGCGTGACTTGCCGTCCGGCGCAGTCGTGTACCTCCCGTCGATCCGGACCGCCTGCTCGGAGAACCAGCGAAGGAACTCGGCGCCGTAGGCCACTTCCCCGCGCGACTCGACCAGCGACTTGCCCATCTCCAAGGTCATCAGCAGCGCGAACTCGTCGGCGCGTGCGGTCACTGTGTCGAACGCTCGGCGCAGGATGTCACTGCGCTCCCGCGGTGGTGTGGCGGCCCACGAGTCCTGCGCAGCCACTGCGGCGTCCATCGCTGCCGCAGCGTCGGCGGCGTCCGCGTCGGCGACGTTCACCAGGCGCTCGCCGGTCGACGGATCGTCGACGGAGAAGGTCTTGCCGCCCGACGCAGGCCGCCACGCTCCGCCGATGTGCAGGTTCACGGGAATGGAGTCGATGAGCTTCCGCTCGTCGGCGCTGCTGACAGTCATCAAGGTCTCCGTTCAGTAGCCGAGGTCTCAGTCCGCATCGCATGGACTTTCGCCAGGGTAGTCACGACCGAGCTCGTTCCGCCGATCGTCGAAGGGCGACACTAAGGTGAGTGCATGAGTCGTACGTTCAGCGGTGCGTCCGCTGTCGCTAAGACCGGTGTCGGGTTGGCACTCGCGCCGGCGCTGACTCCCGACGGGGTCGCTGATCGGCCGAGTTTCTTCCACGGGTTCGCGACGCATCCGGCGGTCTTCGCGCAGGGCTTGTTGACACTCGCGGACGTGACCGCGACGCGATACTTCCAGTACACACCGTCGAACCTGCGAGATCCGGTTCTCACGGCGCACGGCGATCGGCTGCGCGCCGAGTGCTTCTCCGCGTGCAACGGCGTGTACGCCCGCCTCGACCTGCTCGGTTCCGGCTTCGACGGCGGCGACATCGGCCACGGCACCACAAACGTCGACGTGAACCCCACGATGCGCAGTGCACTCGCGAAGGTCAGACGCGCCGAACTGCTTCACGTCGACATCGGCGACGACGGTCTGCGTGTGGCGACCCCGGATTCTCACGCGCATGAGCGGCCGGTCGAGATGCCCGATCGGTGGATCCGGGCGCTGGGGAACGTCGCACAGATGCACCGGCCGGCAGTGTCGGCCTTCTCTCTCGACCGGCGGCAGACTCGGGCCTTTCTCGGTTCGTTGCCGCACGCGACCGCAGCAGCTCAGCGCGGGTGGCTTGTCCCCGATCGAACTGGAGCGCGACTGTCACCACGACCCGTTCCTGGAGGCGTCTATGTCAACGGGCTCCATCGGCTGGCCGCCGCGAAGCGCATGCTGGTGCACGCGACCGGGCTGACCGCCTACGCACTCGGCGTAGGCGAGTCCCCGAGCGTCGTCGAGATCGACCTGCCCGGCGCACGACTGTCATTCGGTCTCACCGAGGAACCGTGGCGAGGCTTCTCCGGCGAAGGCAGCCTGCTCGAGGCACTGGCGTCGCCGACTGTGCTCGACGACGCCGACCTCGTATCCGCTCTTCTCGCATTCGAACCGATCATCGACGTCGCCCGACTGAGTCGAGACGCCGCGCTGGCCCCCGCGCGAACCGAGGGTGCTCTCGCGGTGCTCGCATCGTCCGGCCGCGTCGGCTGGGACGCTCACGACGAATCGTGGTTCCACCGCGAACTACCCGACGACCCCGCTCGTGTCCGGAAGGACAACCCGCGCCTCGTCGCCGCTCGTGCTCTGGTCGACGCGAGCGCGGTGTCGGCGTCAGACGGCGCCTGGACCGTCGCGAATCCGTCCGGCGGTGTGTACCGGGCATCGCTCGGCCCGACCGGCGGCGTCGACGGCAGCCGGTGCACGTGCACCTGGTACATGAGCCACGGCACCGCCCGGGGACCGTGCAAGCATGTCCTAGCGGCGTACTTGACCTGCGGCGGATCCATCGAGGAGAACAATGACTGAGCTCGACGACGCTCTCGCCGTCTACGACACGGTCGGCTGGGAGCGGTTGGACTTCGCCGATCTGCACATCGCCGAACGCTGCCCGACCGAGCACCGCGCGACCGCACTGCGCGGCCTTCGCAAGGGTGTCTGGATCGACTTCGCCGAGACCTCGAGCGGCTCCTACGGACGGGTGTCGCTGATAGGCGGCAGGTCGGCGTCGAAGCTCGCGCTGTTCGCGATCACCGTCGGGGTGGATGCCCGACGGGCGGTCAGTGTGCTCGAGTACAACGTGCCGCCCGAGGTGCTCGGCCAGTTCGTCGCCGACCGTGGTGCCGCGTACGCCGCCGATTTCGTCCAACGAGCATGCGTCAGCTCACGCCGCGGACTCACTCACGGCCCGTCCGGGTTCGGTGCCGGCGCGATCACCGCTGTCGAGCTCACCTCGGCCGAGGTGCCGATGAACATCGAGTTCTTGAAGGATTGGGCAGTCCATTCGAACGCCGCGCTCACCGGCGATCGCACCGACTTCTGGTCGCAGGCTGGACTCGACGTGGGCGTCCTCGCACCGCGGTTCGACGAGTACGCACGCGCGGCGACGGCCATGAACGTCCCGATGACCGGGCCGATGCGCCCGGCTCTGGCCGCCGCTGTCGAACGTGGTCTCCTCGACTCCGACGTCGCGCAGTCGTTGGCGTTCGGCGGCCTCGAGTCCGCGGTCCGCCCCGGCGACCTCGCGGGCTGGCTCGGGTTCCTGCTCGACGACCTGAATGTGCCGTCGTCGGGCCTCGCGGACCGTGCCGAGGAGCTGATCCCGCTCTTGACCGCCGGGGTTCCCGCCGTCACCGACCGCGTGGCGCCCGTCCTCATCGGAGCCGTCGACGACGAACTCCTCCCCGATGTCGTGTCCGCAGCTCTCACTGCTAAGCCCGCGAAGACCAGGCGGATCGTCGTCGACGCACTCGCGGCCCGGCCTGTGCCGTCCAACTCCGACGACGTGCTCGCCGAACTCGATGCACTCTCCGGTGCCCGCCAACTCGTCAAACCTCTCGCAGCGCTCGCCACGGCATGGGAAGTGGAGCCTCCGGCGCAAGAGGCCGCCTCATCGTTCGCCGTCTGGCGGTCGGTGCCCGACGTCTGGGACGTGCCGCGATTCGAACCCGGCCCGGTGTCGCCCGAGGCCCTCACCGACCTCGCGCGCACGCTCCTCGAACGGGGTGAAGCGACCGCGGCCGACGTGGTCGTGGAGCAGTTCCACGCGTGCGCGGCGGCCCTCGGTGTGCAGTCCCCTGACGCCGTGCGCACCGCCCTCGCCGGGGTCCCCAACGCCGCCGCCACCGGTCTGTCGGTGGTCCGGTCGTGGTTGGACGGCGACCTCGCCGACATCATGGCGAAGTACCCGCAGTCGTGGGCGCCGATCGTCCGCCGGCGTGATGCCGAGTTGCTGCTCCGCAACGGTGAACTGCCCTGCGTGCTCTCGCAGCCGTCGTGGGACGACCTGCGTGTGGACCCGGCCGATCTCCTCGCCCGGCTACGCGAGTATGTCGGATCCGGCGTCGCAGCGGCCGCCTCCGACCTTGCTCTTGCACTGCTGCGGATGGACGTCGATTCCTCGCCGGACGTCGACTTCTCGGAGATCGACATCAAGGTGGTCGCGTACGACGGGACCGTTCTCGACCAGACTGCGGGACGACTGGCGGCTGCAGCGCTCGCCGAGCCAGTCGCCGACCCCGGGTTGGTCTCGGGCCGCGGATGGCGGCGGTGGACGCCGGGCGACATCGTGGCGCCCTCGTGGCTCAAGCAGTTCGAACCGATCGCCTCCGAGTACGGCGAGACGGCCGAGTTCTGGGTCTTCCCCGGTTGGCGAGGCGACACCGCGATGACGCCCGTCGCAGTTCTCGACGAGTATCACGGCAACGGGCCCACGCTCCGGCAAGCGGCGCGGCGCCGGGACCCGTTGTCGCCGGGTGCGGCTGTCAACTTGCTTGCCGCTCAGCGTCGCTTTCACCCGCGGGACGCCGCTGACGGCCAGGCTGCGGTGTACGAGGCGTTCGACCGCGGCCTTCTCCGTCCCGGAGCAGCCGATGTGCGGTATCTCGACTGGGCCGACACGCCGTCGTCGATCGCGGCGTTCGCCCGAACGTTGTCCGACCTCGCCGAGGGCGGGTTGACGGCCGTCGTCTGGCCGGTCCTCGACGATCTGCTCGCCGCTTCCGCAGCCGAGAAGCGTCTCTTGTCGGGTACCGAGACTGTCGTCGACGTCATGGCGACTGTGTTGCCCGTTGTGCAGGCGGCGGCCGCAGAGGGTCTCTCCGACTCGTCGGTGTTGGATGTCCCCGGCCTTCGTGCTCTTGCCGATCGAACCGGATCATCGGTGGCGGTGAAGGGAGCCCGCGCTCTGGCGGCAGGCCTGCCCGCGCCGTCGCGCGCACCGGAGCAGCCTGCTGCCGTGGCGCCGCGCTTCGACCTGTCGGACGTGTGGACCGAAGGAGCGGGCGGTGCACCCGCCGTCGACGATCGCGCGGCAGTGGCGATCGACTGGTTCGACCCCGACGCGAAGAGTCGTCAACTCGTCATCACGGCGACGTTCGCGCACTTGCCGGATCGTGCGTTCACGATCCGCAAGGGCTGGACATACGACATCGAGCAGGAGGGCCAGTGCCGGGCGTCCGACGGCGGCCTCGACGTCTGGCTGCAATGGGACGGTACCGGTATCGCTGTCGGAGACAGCCGAGATCAGGCTGGGTCAGGTGCAAAACCCCCGGTCACGGTGTTGATGACCGCAGTCCTGCTGGCGACGCTCATCAACGAGACACAGGACGCCCGGTGGACGGTGGCGTCGTGTGCGCTCGACGGAGTGCTGCATGCCGAGGCTGTCGGCCTTGCGATGCGGCTCCTGCTGCCACATCCGGTGATCAGTCCGGCGCGAATGGTCCGCGCCATCGAGCACGAGCCTCGCTCACTGCCCGCCCTCTGGCCGATCCTGACCGAATCGATCCGTCACGCAGGCGACGTCGTCCGAGCCGGCGGCACGATCCCCAAGTGGGCGAACCGTGTCCTCGACCTGGCGCAGACCGTCGCACCGCAACTGGACCAGGCAGCCTCCCGGGGCCTCGCTCCAGCCGACGCGTCACTCTGGCCCGGCCTCGACGCCCTCGCCGACTCCCCCGGCAAGTCGGCCGCCGTCACCAAGGCTCGCGCCCTCCGCGACCGATCACGTGTGTAGATCGTTACCCGATTCGGGTAACGATCTACACACGTCTTAGACCACACAGTTCGGGGACGTGCACGGATGCGGGCTGTCCGGCCAGCCGAGCAACGACAGGTATCGCCCTACCTTCACCGCGGTCGAACACGATCGGACATGCGCCTGTCCCCAACCGAGCCGAATCGTATGGCGATCGAGGACGACGGCGGCGTCCAGATCGCGTTCCAAGTCGCGATCGCGATCGCGCGCGTTGTCGTGGTGAGCTCGCCCGTCCAGTTCGATGACCAGGCCCCAGTCCGGATAGTCGAGGTCTCGGAAACCGGGTCGCCCAGCTCCTGTCGGTGCCTGCCTCACCGGCGACGGCAGTCCGTGCGGGCGCTCCACACGGGTGAGATAGCTGTGCTCCAGCGCCGAACACGCGCCGTCTCGCAGATCCGCGAGTAAGCCTTCGATCAGCATTCGATGCCGAAGGCGAGTTCGTCTGACGACCGCGCTCAACAACCGATCTGGAGTGGTGCGACGCGACCCCACCGCGTCGGACAACGTCGCAATGGTTTTCATCTCGTTCAGCGTCTCGCTCGCGACATCGATGAGCGCTTCTTCGAGGCGAACTCGTGGAGGAGTCGTGTGATCCAGGACGTCCTGGTTGAACAGTGACCGGTGATGAACGATCACACCGGGGCGTCGGGTGACCTTCCTGCCTGCCTCGACCGCGATATGAATCGGGTCGTCCCGGCGCGGCTCACGGCCGACGCCTGCGGCTGAAAGCGCGGAGTCGTGGCTCGCGGCGGCAGGGCACGCATCGAGGATCGCGGCCCACACCCGCTGATGCCACGAGAGCGCACCGGTATGCGTCACATACACACCCGGGTAGACGGCGACCCATGCCCGACATCGAAGCAGTTGCCTGACGTACGCCGACCCGAAACCACATTCGAGAACCTGCGTCCGGGCGATGACGCCGCCTTGCAGTCCGATCAGAACCCTCAATGCATGTTCGTCCCCCATGGGGCAGAGTGTGCGCGCAGGAGCCGAAACCGCCAACCCCGTTGTCCACAGGCCCTGTGGACAGATGCGTGTAGATCGTTACCCGATTCGGGTAACGATCTACACGCAGGATTTCAGTCAGGCGTAGAGCGCAGTGAACTTCTCTAGGGACTTGCCGATGTCGCCCTTGACGGCCATCGCAGCGGCTTTACCCGCGGGTCCGATGAGCGGGAGGCCGCCGAGGTCGATGAGGAAGGTGATGGTCGATCCGTCGCCGTCCGGCGCGACCGTCAGATTGATCTTCGCTTTGACGCCGCCCTTTCCGCTGCCCTTGAGGACCACTTCGCGGGGCCGGTCGAACTTCTCGATCTCCCAGGCGAAACGCACGCGGGCGCCCTTCACGCTGATCACCGACGACACCTTGGTGCCTTTGCCGAGCTGATCGGCGGACGGCAGTTCGCTGCGCCAGCCGTCGTGCATCACGAGCCAGTCGTCGTAGCGGGACAGGTCGGCGGCAGCCGCGAAGGTATCCTCGGGCGAGAGGTCGACATGGATGGAGTCACTGGTCTTGGCCATGGTCCCAGAGCCTAGCGTCTGCGCCGACGCCTGTAACCTGCTGTACCGCATACTGGTCGGCCACGGCGTGTCCGTGCTGATCACCGAGGTGGAGGCGTACGACGGCCCGAACGATCCCGCATCGCACGCCTACACGCGGACACCGCGGTCGGAGATCATGTACGGCCCGCCGATGCGGCTGTACGTCTACCAGATGCACGGCCACCACTGCGCGAACATCGTCACCAGTCCCGAAGGTCACGGCTCAGCCGTGCTGATCCGCGCGGGCAGGGTCGTCGACGGTCTCGACCTGGCACGACAACGACGAGGCGGGGTCGCCGACGACCTGTTGGCCCGCGGCCCCGGCAACCTCACCCGAGCCCTCGGCATCACCAAGGCCGATCTCGGCGCCGACGTGACCGCACCGGACGGCGTGCACTTACTGCCCGAGGACGACGAACGGCCCGGCGATGTCGTCGCCGGGCCGCGTGTCGGTGTGCGCCTGGCCGCTGACCGACCATGGCGCTTCTGGGTGGACGGCGAGCCCTCGGTGTCGGCGTATCGCCGTCACCCGAAAGCTCCTCGCCTCTGAGCTACTTGTCGGCGTCCTTCTCCGGAGCGCCGACCGCCTTGCGGGCTGCGTCCTGAGCCTTGTCGACCTGCGAGGCGTACTTGTTTCCGGTCGCCTTGTCGACCATGTCACCGCCCTTCTCGATCAGGTCGGGGTTCGAGCGGAGTGCGTCCTTGGCCTTGTTGACCAGTCCTGAGAGATCCATGCCGACATCTTAGTACCGGTCAGGCCGCGGCGCGTCGGTCGAGAGCTGCTTTCAACAGTCGTGTGCTGATCTCCACTGCGGCACAGCCCACTACCGCGCACACGGCGGCGACGGCCATCATGCCTGCGTTCGACGAGTCGAGGTGGAACATCCGCTGGCTGAACGGCACCGTGAAGATCAGCACGTAGGCGACCACCGAGACGCCGATGAGCACCGCCTTCCACCACGTGTACGGGCGCGCTACGACCGCCAGCACGTACACGGCGATCGCGATCATCGTCGCGAGCGCCGCCGTAGCGGCCTGGGTCTGCTGCGCACCGATGGTCTGCGATGCCCCGGCGATCGCGGCAGCAGTGTCTGCGGGCGAGAGCAACACGTTGCCGGTGTAGCTCGCGAGCGCACCGGTGTAGTCGCGGTTGACCAGTAGGAAGCAGACGAACGTCGACAGGCCGATGATGATGCCGTTCGGAACCGCCTGCGTGAGCACTCGGCGCACGAACCCGGTACGAGCGCGCTCGTTGTTCGGCGCAAGCGACAGGACGAACGCCGGGATGCCGATGGTGAACCACGCGGAGATCGTCACGTGGATCGGCTGGAACGGGTAGCTGATCGGCGCCCAGCCGAATCCCTTCGCGACAAGACCGCCGATGCCGATCAGCAGCGCGAGCAGAACGGCGTAAACGGTCTTGGTCAAGAACAGGTTGGAGACGCGTTCGATGTTGCCGATGACGCGTCGGCCCTCGCCGACGACGTACGGGAGCGTGGCGAACTTGTTGTCCAACAAGACGATCTGAGCGACCGACCGGGCGGCGGACGAACCCGAGCCCATCGCGACGCCGATGTCGGAGTCTTTGAGCGCCAGGACGTCGTTGACGCCGTCGCCCGTCATCGCGACGGTGTGCCCGTTCCCCTGAAGGGACTGCACCATCGCACGCTTCTGGTCGGGGCGGACGCGACCGAACGCGTCGGCGTCGCCCACCACCTTCCCCAACTCGACAGAGTCGGTCGGCAGCTTCCGGGCGTCGACCGCCTGCTCGGGCTCGCCGAGTCCGAGCGACGCGGCGACCGCTCCGACGGACAGTGCGTTGTCGCCGGAGATCACCTTCACCGCGACGTTCTGCGATTCGAAGTACTCGATCGTGTCCTTGGCGTCCGGGCGCACCCGCTGCTCCAACACGATCAGTCCGACGGGTGTGATCACGCCGGGCAGGTTGCTGCCCGTGGCCGGCACGGTGTCGACGAGTGCGTCGCAGGTGGCGACGAGCAGGATGCGCAGGCCCGTCGAGCCGAGGTCGGATGCGAGTTGCGCGATCTCCGACTCCGGGTCGAGCAGCACGTCGGGCGCACCGATCAACCAGTTGCCGCGATCGGTCCCGTCGCCGTCCACGAAGGAGATGCCACTGAACTTGTTTGCCGAGCTGAACGGCAGGATCGCCGACGTCGACCATCCGGGTGCGTCCGGGTACGCCTCGGCGACCGCCTGAATCGACGCGTTGGGACGCGGATCCGCTGCCGCGAGCGCCGCCATCGCCGTCTGCACTGACTCCGGAGTCACCGAATCGTCGACGACGCGGATCTCCGAGAGCCGCATGCCGTTCTCGGTGAGCGTTCCGGTCTTGTCGGTGCACACCACGTCGACGCGGGCCAGGCCCTCGATCGCCGGAAGCTCGTTGACGAGGCATTGACGGCGTCCGAGCCGGACGACACCGACGGCGAAGGCGATGGACGTCATCAAGACGAGGCCTTCGGGGACCATCGGGACGAGCGCGGCGACCATGCCGAGCAGTGCGGTTCGCAGGCCGTTCTGGCTGATGAACAGCTGATTGATGATCGTCAGGATGCCGGCCGGGATCAACAGCCAGGTGATCACCTTGAGGATCTGATCGATGCCGGAGCGCAGTTCGGACGACACGAGCGTGAATTTGCTGGCCTCCGCCGCGAGTTGCGCGGCGTACGCGTCCGCGCCGACCTTTGTCGCCCGGTATGCACCCGACCCGGACACCACGAAGCTTCCCGACATGATCGGGTCGCCGAGCGACTTGTCGACAGCATCGGCCTCACCGGTCAGCAGGGACTCGTCGACGTCCAGGGATTCCGATTCGACGGTCTCGCCGTCGACCACGATCTGGTCGCCGGGACCGAGCTCGATGATGTCGCCCTGCACCACCTGATCGGGCGCAACTTCGGTGGCGACACCGTCACGACGGACGACCGGCCTGGTCTGGCCGACGATCGCCAGACGGTCGAGCGTCTTCTTGGCGCGAATCTCCTGAATGATGCCGATGCCGCTGTTGGCGATGATCAGGAGACCGAAGAGACCGTTGATGAACGACCCGGTGAAGGCGACGATCGCGAACAGCACGCCGAGGATCGCGTTGATCCTCGTGAAGACGTTCGCCCTGATGATGTCGGCGACGCTGCGGCCCGACTTGTCGGGCATCGTGTTGGCCTGACCGGCGGCGACGCGCTCAGCGACCTCCGCCGCTGTCAGTCCGGGCAGACGGTCGGTCGTCGAAGTCATAGGTAGCGCTCCCACCAGGTCGGATCGTCGAAAGCCGTGCCGACGCGAGCGTCGACGTCGAGCGCGGCGCCGGGCCGGGGCACACACAGTTCGACCCCCGCCGACTCCGCTGCGGGCAGCAGTCGCTGGATCGGGTCGCCCCACGAATGCCGCGCCAGGTTGAACGTACCCCAGTGGATGGGAATGAGGAGGCCGCCTCGATCACCCCCGTTGACCAGACCGTGAACAGTGACGCCTTCCTCGGGGTTGAGGTGGATGTCGGGCCAGAGGACGTCGTACGCCCCGACCGCGATGAGCGTCGCGTCGAACGGGTCGTATCGCTCCCCCACCTCGCGGTACGCATCAGTGAAACCGGTGTCGCCGGAGAAGAAGACCGAGTGCGACGGCCCGACGATCGCCCAACTCGCCCACAGCGTCTGATTACGGGTGAGACCACGCCCCGAGAAGTGTCGGGCGCGTTCGCAGCCGAAACGCACATCCACTTCCCGAACAGAGAGCGTCACGTCGCCCTTCCAGTCAGCCGTGCTGATCCGGTCGGCACTCACTCCCCACGACCGCAGGTGAGCGTCGACTCCGATCGGCGCGACGAACCGAGCGTGCGGCTGGGCGGCGGCGATCGTGCGGATCGTCGGATAGTCGAGGTGGTCGTAGTGATCGTGGCTGAGGAGCACCACGTCGACCTGCGGGAGCTCGGCCGCCGTCACCGGGACCCGGTGCATCCGCTTGGGACCGATCAACTGCGACGGTGAGCATCGATCGCTGAGCACCGGGTCGAGGAGCACCCGGACACCGTCGATGTCGACGACAGCGGTCGCATGCCCGAGCCAGGTGATCGTGAGTCCAGACGGCTCGTCAGCGAACACCGGTCGCAGAACCGGAAGCACCCCGTTCGGCTTGCCCGGGCGACGCATCATGTCGACAAACGTCCCGGCGCCGGGACCTTCGGTGTCGGGTACCGGTTCGACGTTGGTGAACACTCCGTCGACGAGGTTCGGCGAGCCGGATGTCGCTTCGGCGATCGCGTCCGCGGATGCGCCCATCGCGCGCAGCGGGGCCGGTGCGGGCAGGCGTCTGACAGTTGATGTGAAGGTCACCCGACCAGCGTAATCGTCTCGCGAGGGTGGCCTGGGACACACTTTCGTCCGACTATGCCCTATGCTGTATTCGACAACAGTTGATCGATTGATCCACTCAGGTTCACCGAAGGCGAGAACACCCGTGACTGACAACCCCGCAGTCGACACCCCGCGCCCCGACTGGGCGGCGATCGACGACGCCGTACGACGCGCCGGGCTCGACTCCCCAGTCCTGACCCTCGACCTCGATCTTCTCGAGCACAATATCGCCGACCTGCGACGACGCGCGTCCGGTGTGCCGATCCGCGTCGCGTCGAAGTCGCTTCGGGTCCGCTCGATCATCGACGACGTGCTCTCGCGTGACGGGTACGCGGGAGTCCTCGCCTTCGACGCCGCAGAAGCCCACTGGCTCGCGACCGAGTCCGGCGTCTCCGATGTGCTTCTCGGCTACCCGACCGCCAAAAAAGAAGCGCTCGCAACACTCTTCGCCGACGAATTCGCGTGTCGGCGGGTCACACTCCTCGTCGACGACGTCGCTCAGCTCGACCTGGTCGACGCCGTGCTGCCGCCCGCCAAGCGGCCGGTGGTGCGCGTCGCGATCGACCTCGACGCGTCGCTTCGGGCCGTCGGCGGGCGCGTCCACCTCGGTGTCCGCCGGTCGCCCATCCACAGTGTCGACCAGGCGACCGCGCTCGCTCGCACCATCGTCGGACGTGACGGCTTCGCTCTCGTGGGCGTGATGTCGTACGAGGCGCAGGTGGCCGGACTCGGCAACGACGTCGACGGCAAGTTCGCGATGAACACGGCGGTCTCGGCGATCCAGGCCGTGTCGATGACGGAGATCCGCCATCGTCGCGGCAAAGTGATCAGCGCCCTCCGGGAGATCGCGGACCTCGAGTTCGTCAACGCAGGCGGCACCGGATCCCTCGAGGAGACCGCCAAAGACAAGTCGGTCACCGACATCGCTGCGGGCTCGGGGTTGTTCGGCGGGCATCTCTTCGACAATTACCGCCACTTCCGTCCGGCACCCGCGATGGCGTTCGGACTGGACGTTCTGCGCCGTCCGGACGACGAAATCGTGACGTGTGCAGGCGGCGGATGGATCGCGTCCGGGCCGCCCGCACAGGACCGCCTGCCCAAGCCGGTATGGCCCGAAGGGCTCGAGTACATCAGTACCGAATCGGCCGGTGAAGTGCAGACTCCGCTCACCGGAGCGGCCGCTCGCGGCCTCTCGGTGGGCGATCGAGTGTGGTTCCGCCACACCAAATCGGGCGAGGTGGCCGAACGTGCCGCTCGCGTAGCTTTGATCAAACGTGACAGCAGTGGAGTCGCCGACGTCGTAGACGTGGTCCCGACCTACCGCGGAGAAGGGAAGTGCTTCCTGTGAGCCAGACGACAGCAGCCGCGACGTGGACCAACTGGGGTGGCACCGCACAGTGCACACCGACGGAGTTGATCACGCCGCAGAGCGTGGACGAACTCGCCGACGCGGTGCGCACCGCCGCCGCGAGCGGTCAGACGGTCAAGCCCGCCGGCGCGGGTCACAGCTTCTCGCAGATCGCCGTCGCACCCGGCATCCAGGTGAAGCTGTCCGGACTCCGCGGACTCATCAGTGTCGACGCCGACCGCAAGCGCGTCACCCTCGGCGCGGGCACTCACCTTCACGAGATCCCCGCGATCCTCGAACCGCTCGGCCTCGGCATGGCCAACCTCGGTGACATCGACAAGCAGACCCTCGCGGGCGCGACGTCCACCGGAACGCACGGCACCGGCGGTGCGTTCGGCGGGATCTCGACCCAGATCCGCGGTGTCACCCTCGTCGACGGCACCGGCACCGTCCGGGTGATCGGCGAAGACGACCCCGACCTGAAGGCCGCTGCACTCGGGCTCGGTTCGCTCGGCGTCCTCACGCAGATCACGATCCAGTGCGTCGACGCGTTCTCGATCCGAGCCGAGGAGGGTCCCGGCGAAGCAGATGAGACCTTCTCGACGTTCCTTGAGCGTGTCGAGAACGTCGACCACTACGAGTTCTACTGGTTCCCGCACACCACGAAGACACTCGTGAAGACCAACACCCGCGTTCCGCGCGACACCCCGGCCACCGGTCCAAGCGACCTCCGGCGCTACATCGACGACGAACTGCTGTCGAACAAGCTGCTCGGGGCACTGTGCAAGGTCGGCGCCCGTTCGCCGCGCACCGTCCCGTCGATCAACCAGGTCGTCGGACGCGCGCTCTCGGCTCGCACGTACACCGACCGCTCCGACCGGATCTTCATCTCCGACCGCGACGTCCGTTTCCGCGAGATGGAGTACGCCGTCCCACTCGAAGCCGTGCCCGACACGCTGCGCGAGATCCGCGCGATGATCGACCGCCGCGGCCACAAGGTGAGCTTCCCGATCGAGGTCCGCGCGGCCGCCGCCGACGACCTCATGCTGTCGACCGCATCCGACCGCGCGTCCGGTTACATCGCCGTCCACCGCTTCTCCGGGGACGACGTCGCGGCGTCGGAAGCCTACTTCCGCGATGTCGAGGACATCATGATGTCGCACGCCGGTCGTCCGCACTGGGGCAAGATGCACACGCGCGACGCCGACTACCTGCGGAGCGTGTACCCACGCTTCGACGAGTTCCTCGAAGTCCGCAACCGGTTCGACCCGCAGCGCGTCTTCACGAACCCGTACTTGCAAACCGCTCTCGGCAGCTGATCCCAGACTGTCCACCACGTTGGAGACGATTTCCGCACCAGGACCGGAAATCGTCTCCAGCGTTGGTCAGCGCCCCTGGAAGTTCGGTGCGCGCTTCTCCTCGCGAGCGGCGCGCGCCTCTTTCACGTCTTCGCTCATCCATGCGGCGAGCATCGCTTCGTGACGGTCTGCGGGCGCCTCGTCGCGGGCGCCGTCTCCCGTGAGGACCATCTTGTAGTGGCGAAGGGTGAGCGGAGCGAACCCGGCGATCGTGTCGGCCCAGTGCTTGGCGTCCTCGAGATCGCCGATTCGGTTGGCGAAGCCGAGGCTGTACGCGCGATCGGCCGTCAGAGGGTCGCACCCGAGCAGCATGCCGCGAGCCTGCCCACCGCCGACGAGTGAGACGAGACGCTTGATGGTCCACTCGTCGAGCGCAACACCGATCTTGGCGGCAGGGATGCCCGCGATCGATCCCGGCGCCATCACGCGGAGGTCTGCGGCCATCGCCAACTGCAGCCCGCCGCCGAGCGCGGGGCCGTTGACTGCGGCGATCACCGGGACGGGCGTCGACTCGATCTGCGCGATGACGGCGACGAGCTTCTCTGGGAACTCCGGATCGTAGACGGGCCCGGACAGGTCGGCTCCTGCGCTGAACACGCTTCCACGTCCGGTCAGCACGATGGCGCGCGCTCCCGACTCGACTGCAACAGTGAACGCCTGCGACAAGTCGCGCAGCATGTCGTAGTCGAGCGCGTTGCGCTTGGCCTCACGGGCCAACTCGATGGTCGTCACATATCCGTCTGCGGTGCTCACGATCATGACGGCAGAGTACCGACATCCGCCGAGGGTTTTGTGACCGGATACGAGAAAACCCCTCGACTGCGCTCGGGGAGCAGTCGAGGGGTTTCTTCTCCGCTCATCGAGCGGAGTCCCCGCCCGGTCATCGAGCGGAGTCGAGATGCATTAAGCGCCGAGCAGATCGATCACGAAGATCAGCGTCTTGCCGGAGAGGCGGTGTCCCGCACCTTCGGGTCCGTACGCGAGCAGCGGCGGGACGACGAGGCGACGACGTCCACCGACCTTCATGCCGGGGATGCCCTCCTGCCAGCCGGGGATCAGCGCGTCGAGCGGGAAGTTCGCAGACTGGCCGCGGTCCCACGACGAGTCGAACTCTTCGCCGGTCTCGAACTCGACGCCGACGTAGTGCACGTCGACCATGCCGCCGCGCTGAGCTTCGGCGCCGTCACCGACGATGATGTCGGTGATCTGAAGCTCCGCCGGGGCGGGACCTTCCGGGAATTCGACCTCGGGCTTGGTGTTGTCGGCCATGGTTCAGCGATCTCCCATCGACTGGTAGTCGCGCTCGGTGTAGCCGGTGTACAGCTGCCGCGGGCGACCGATCTTGGTGGTCGGGTCGTTGTGCATCTCGCGCCAGTGGGCGATCCAGCCGGGGAGGCGGCCCAGGGCGAACAGCACGGTGAACATGCGCGTCGGGAAGCCCATCGCGCGGTAGATGACGCCGGTGTAGAAGTCGACGTTCGGGTACAGGCGGCGCTCGATGAAGTACTCGTCGTTGAGAGCGACCTCTTCGAGGCCCTTCGCGATGTCGAGGAGATCGTCCTGGACGCCGAGGGTCGCGAGGATCTGGTCGGCGGTCTCCTTGACGATCGCGGCGCGCGGATCGTAGTTCTTGTAGACGCGGTGACCGAAGCCCATGAGCTTCACGCCGTCTTCCTTGTTCTTGACCTTGTTCATGAAGGCCTTGGTGTCGCCACCGGAAGCGCGGATCTCGTCGAGCATCTCGAGCACGGCCTGGTTGGCGCCGCCGTGCAGCGGGCCCCAGAGTGCGTTGATGCCGCCCGAGATGGACGTGAACAGGTTCGCCTGCGACGAGCCGACCAGGCGGACGGTCGACGTCGAGCAGTTCTGCTCGTGGTCGGCGTGGAGGATGAACAGCATGTCGAGCGCCTTGGCGACGTCCGGGTTCACCTCGTAGGGCTCGGCCGGGAAGCCGAAGGTCATGCGGAGGAAGTTCTCGACCAGGCTCAGCGAGTTGTCCGGGTAGAGGAACGGCTGGCCCTGCGACTTCTTGTACGCGTACGCCGCGATGGTCGGCAGCTTCGCGAGGAGGCGGATGGTGGCCAGCTCGACCTGCTCGGGATCCTTTGGATCGAGCGAGTCCTGGTAGTAGGCGCTCAGCGCGTTGACGGCGCTGGAGACGACGGGCATCGGGTGCGCGTTGCGCGGGAAGCCGTCGAAGAACCGCTTGAGGTCCTCGTGAAGCAGCGTGTGGCGCTGGATCTTGTTCGTGAACTCATCGAGCTGCGCCTGCGTCGGCAGCTCGCCGTAGATGAGGAGGTAGCTGACCTCGATGAACGTCGACTTTCCAGCCAGCTGATCGATCGGGTAGCCACGGTAACGCAGGATGCCCGCGTCGCCGTCGATGTAGGTGATCGCAGACTTGGTCGACGCGGTGTTGACGAAGCCTCCGTCGAAGGTCGTCATACCGGTCTGCGACAGGAACGAGCCCAGTGCGACCGAGTCACTGCCTTCCGAAGCCTTCAGAATCGGCAGGTCGATCTTTCCACCGGGGTAGGTGAAAGTACCGTTCTGCTGTTCGGTGGCGCCATTCTCCACGGACACACAAACCCCTTAGCAATCGCGGGTGAGCAGTTGTTGGGTAACAACCTAGTCGTCTTTCGACTCAGCCGCCCAACGAGGGTCCTTGGGGATCTCCACAGGTTCCTCATGCGCGCGGCCGACGACTCTCTCGTCGCCCGCTCAGCTTACTCATACGGCCCGCAGCCGCTTGCGCGCCCAGTAGCGTTGAGCGCATGCGCGAGCGCCCTGCGGGAGATGACGGACTCCTCCTCGACTTCGGTTCCGCGGATCGTCCCGCGTGGACTGCCGCACGAGTCGCCGACGCGCTCCGCGGTGCCGCCGCGGACGGCCGAGTGTCCTTGTCCGACGTCGTGGCCTGCGCGGAAACCGTTCTCGTCGAAGCACTTCCGGGCACCGGCCTGAACGAGCTCGGGGTACGCCGCGTCGTCCACGATCTGCTCGCCTCGACGGTTCCGGACAACGATGAAGGCATCGGTTCCGTGCGGTCGGCGATCGTGATCCCGGTCCGCTACGACGGTGCCGACCTGTCATCCGCAGCGGATGCCGCCGGGTGCTCGACGGATCGTTTGGTTCAGGCGCACACTCACCTCACATGGACGGTGCAGTTCATGGGCTTTGCTCCCGGCTTCGGATATCTGGTGCCCGAGGACGGCAGCGACCCCTCGTTGACCGCCGTCTTCAACGACCTCCCTCGACGCGAGGAGTCACGCCCCCGCGTGCCCGCCGGTTCGGTAGCGGTCGCGGCCGGTTACAGCGCGGTGTACCCGAGGGTGAGCCCCGGGGGCTGGCACCTGCTCGGCGTGACGGACACCGTGCTGTGGGATTCGACCGCCGCTCCCCCATCCGTGCTGTCGGCGGGAGCACGAGTCCGATTCGTGCGCGCCGAGGAGGTGATCGGGTGACACCCGCCGAGTTCACGGTGTGCTCCACCGGGCCCCTCGCGACGATCCAGGATCTCGGACGGCCCGGCCACGCTCACCTCGGTGTGCCGCGGTCGGGCGCCGCCGATCGCGAGTCGTTCGGGTTGGCGAACCGGCTCGTCGGAAACCTTCCCGACGCCGCATGCGTCGAGGTGACGCTCGGCGGATTCTCCGCCCGGGTCCACGGCACCGCGCTGATCGCCGTGACCGGCCCGCCCACGCGGGTGCGGGTCGACGGACACGACGTCGGCAGCCACTCCGCGATCCCGCTGCGCAACGGTCAGTCGGTGTCGGTGACCGCACCGCGCCACGGGTGTCGCAACTACATCGCCGTCCGCGGCGGGTTCGACGTCACCCCCGAACTGGGGTCGCGGTCGACGGACACCCTGTCCGGACTCGGCCCGCCGCCGCTGAGCGTGAAGGACCGTCTCACAGTCGGCGACCTGTCGGGCGACTGGCCTGCGGTGATGCTCGCACCGCCGCCAGCTGTCGGCACCGAGCCCGCGGTGCTCCTGTCGGTCCGGCCGGGCCCGCGCGCCGACCGGCTCGTCGACCCCGGTCAACTGGTGATCGGCCGGTGGCAGGTGAATCCCGCGTCCAACAGGATCGGCGTCCGCCTCGACCGGCCGTCCAAATCGACCGAACCACCGCTTGTCCACCGTGATCTGCCCGAACTGCGATCCGAGGGTGTTCCGCTCGGAGGCGTTCAGGTTCCACCGAGCGGCCAGCCCGTCATCTTCCTCGCCGATCACCCGGTGACCGGCGGCTACCCGACGGTCGCCGTGCTCACCCCCGCGTCACTGATCCGCGCGGCGCAGCTGGTGTCAGGCGACTCGGTGAGATTTGTGGTCGGCTGACGCCCTTGCCACCAGTTTGAGACGAAGATAGAGTTCCGTCTCATGACTGAGGTGCTGCCCCCGCTGGGGCCCGACTCCGTGACGTGGCGTTACTTCGGCGACTGGCGCGGGATGCTCATGGGCCTGTGGTCGGGGTCGATGCAGAACATGCACCCGAAGTTGGCCGCAGGCGTCTGGGACCACTCAGACTTCTTCGGCGAGCGTTGGGAGCGCCTGATGCGGTCGCTGTATCCGATCAGCGGCGTCGTCTTCGACCAGACGCCGGACACCGGCGCGCAGGTCCGCGACTACCACCGGACCATCAAGGGCACGATGAACGACGGCGAGCGCTATCACGCGCTCGACCCCGACGTCTTCTACTGGGCGCACGCCACGTTCTGGTACGGCAACATCCGCTGCGCCGAAGCGTTCGGTCCGCCGATCTCCGAGGCCGACAAACGTCGTCTGTTCGACGAGTCGCGTGCCTGGTACTCGATGTACGGCGTCAGCATGCGGCCGTGCCCTGACACGTACGAGGAGTTCCTCGAGTACTGGGACCATATGTGCCGCCGAGTGCTCCGCGACCACGAGGCCGTTCGGACCGTCCTGGACATCACCGTCCTGCCGCCACCGCCGTGGGCCGCGGCGTGGATGCCCGCCTGGCTGTGGAAGCGGCAGGTCGCCGTCGTCCAGCGGATATTCCTGTGGATCACCACCGGCCTGTACGACGAACCGGTCCGCGAGATGATGGGACTGACCTGGACCGATGCCGATCAACGGCGCTTTCGCCTGTTCGGTAAGGCCGTCAACGCGGGGATGAAGCTGCTTCCGGCTCGGTACCGCCGCCACCCGAGAGCTCGTGACGCCGACGACCGTCTGACCGGCCGCGTCGCCGCAGACGCTCCACTCTTGGAGACCCCCGTCCGCAATCTGCCCACCGGCGCCGAGCGCGACAGCCCGATCCACTACTGCCCCGTCACCGCCGCCCGCCGCGCCAACCTCCCCTGGCAGAGCAACACCACCGCAGCCCCGACTCCCGCTACACGAATCGATTCCCGCTAATAGTCAGACCATTAGCGGGAATGGACGCCTGAGTGAGCGCTTCGAGCGATCACCTGTCGCCGACGGTCCGCTCCGTGAGAACGCCCTCACGGGCCAACTTGTTGAACTTGTTGCCCCACCAGCGCAGGAGCACTGCGATTGCGATCGGCCACACCAGTGCAGGCCAGAGCGCGTTCGTGTCGTTGTTCAGCCACACGATGGCACCGGCGATCGCACCCAAGACGACCAGGCTGAAGAGGACGTCGACGATCCGACCGACGATCCACAACGGATGCCGGTACAAAGTGGCGTTCGCGCGGCGCGTTCGATCGGTCCGCGCTGCGTCGTCCGTTGTCATGTCTACTCCCCCACGATGTGGTCGCCGAAGATGCGACCAACGACCATCAAATCAGACGAAGCGACTCGTCGATGGACTGAACCCGCTCGTCTGGCAGAGCAACAACACCATCGTCAGCCTTCCCGCTACAGAAGTCGACTCCCGCTAATAGTCAGACCATTAGCGGGAACGGACGCCTGATGCGTAAACCTCCCGCGGCATTCGCCGCCATCACGAGGGCAGACCAGTCAGACTGCACTGATGACAGGTGACTCGCTCGTCGTCCGAGCGCTCCGACTCGCCGCCGGGATCCTGGGCGGCGTTGCACTCATCGTTCTTCCGATCCTGAGCTGGGACAACCCCGGATTCGGGCTCGGGAATTACTTCAGCTACTTCACCGTGCTCAGCAATGTGCTGGCGGTCGGGACCTTGGTGACTTGCGCTGTCGCCTCAGCGCCGGAATCACGGTGTTTCACGTGGATCAGAGGTCTGGCGACCACGTGCATGGTCATCACCGGCGTCGTCTACGCAGCGCTGCTCTCTGGGATCGACGTGCAACTGAACGTCATGTGGATCAATCGGGTGATGCACCTGGTGCTCCCGATCGTGCTCACCCTCGATTGGCTGCTGGTCCCCGGCACCCCCGGCGGCAGGTCGAGGTGGGCGCAGTGGCTGATCGCGCCGCTCATATACGGCGGGTACACACTGGTCCGAGGACCGATCGTCGACTGGTACCCGTACCCGTTCATCGACCCGCGCGAGCACGGGTACGCCGCGATGTCGGCGATCCTCATTGGAGTGTTCGCGGCGATGGCGCTGTTCGCCTTTCTCGTCGACCGCGCCGGAGACCGGATCGCGAAACGGACTACAGCGCAGGCTCTCTGAGATCGGTCGATCTATCGACCGATCGTCGGCGAACGTGACCGATGCCAGCCAGACCCCGGCGGTCAGGAGGTCGCGGCGCCCTTCGCTCTGAAGACGGGGACGCGCTCACCCTGCGCCGATGAGGCGATCAGAACATCCAGACGTTTCAGCCTCGTTTCGACCTTCTTCGCGCTCATCACCCACCAGACGGCGTCTCGCCTGTACGAGGGCGCTAACGTCGCGAACCTCTCCCACGCAGCGGGATTGTCCTTGAACTGCTGTTCGTACTCAGCGTCGAGAGGAACCCGTCGCGTCTCAGACGAGTAGCCGTCGGAGTCCTTTCGACTGTTGTACAGTTCCACCCCCTTGGGCCTCATCCTGCCCGTCCGCGTCAGTTCCTCGACCTTCCGGACGTTGACTGCGCTCCACACGCTGCCCTTCTTCCGCGGCGTGAAGCGCACCCGGTAGCTGTCGCCGTCGACGCGTTTACGGAGGCCGTCGATCCACCCGAAGCACAGTGCGACGTCGACGGCTTCGGACCATGTCTGGCTCGCCAGCCCGGAACCCTTCTTGTGGAACAGCACCCACGCTTGCGACGACGTGTCGTGATTCGACTCGAGCCACTCGCTGAAAGCCTCGGCGTCGCGGAAGAATAGGTCGTCAGACGAGTCCGTGATGTCTGCGGAGTCCATGCGCTCATTGTGCACAGCGCCTAAGAAGCACTGCGCCTACGCCACATCTGAACCCGACCGGAGGGACGCGCGGTAGCGCCAGAAGGCGGGGACGGCGAGCGCGGCGAGAACGGTTCCGATGACCACTGCGATGCCGCCGCCGGCGATCGTCACCGCGGTCCCGGCTACGGCAGCGGTCGCGCCGTGCGCGACGTCGGCGATGCGCGGTCCGCCCGCGACGATCACGATGAACACACCCTGCAGACGTCCGCGGACGTCGTCGGTGGCGGCGGACTGCAGCATCGTCTGACGGAAGGCGGCCGACGCCATGTCGGCGGCTCCGCCGACCATCAACGCGACGACGACGAGCGGGAGGATCGGCAGAGCCGACCCGTGGGCGAAGAAAAGGAGACCGCCGGACACCGCGACTGACAGACCCCACACGATGATGCAGACGACAACTGCCCGACCTTGTCGCTGCACCCGGGACACCCACCCGGACAGGACGCCTCCGACAACGGCGCCCAACGGGATCGCGATGAACAACAAGGCGAAGGCGATGCCACCGTCCGACGGTCCGCCGAAGCTCTCGTGCGCCATCTGCGGGAACAGCGCCCGCGGCATGCCGAAGATCATCGCGATCAAGTCGACGACGAACGACATCAGCAGCACAGGATGTCCGCGGAGGTATCCGAGTCCGTCGATCACCGATTTGAGGCCGGGTGTCTTTGGCCGCTGGTCGCCGGAGAGTTCCGGGACCAAAGACGGCAGACCGATCACGGCCCAGAGTGTGGCGAGCAGACAGATCGCGTCGACCAGATACAGCAGCGAGAAGCCGAGAACGGGGATCAGCGCGCCGCCGACGAGCGGACCGGCGATCGCGCCCGCCTGCATCACCGTCATGTTGAGGGAGTTCGCGGCGGGCAGTTCCTCGGTCGGCAGGATGCGCGGCAGAACTGCCGACCGCGTCGGCTGATTGACCGCGAAGAACGCCTGCTGGAGTGCGAACACCCCGAGCAGAATCCACACGTTGCCCCATCCCGCCGCCGACTGCACCCAGAACAGGATGCTGGTCGCGATCAGGCCGACCGTGGTAACGAGAAGGATCCGCCGACGGTCGAAGACGTCGGCGAGCGCACCGCCCCACAGGCCGAACACGACGAGCGGTACCAGGCCGAACACGCCGGTCAGCCCGACATACGCCGAACTTCCCGTCATCGCATAGATCTGCGCTGGAACTGCGACGACGGTCAGCTGCGCGCCGATGACCGTGATGATGTTGGCCCACCACAGCCGCCGGAAGTGTGTGTTCGCCAGGGGCGTCGTGTCGGCGAGAAGCCTCCCCATCAGGGCTGCAGGCGTTCCACGCGCCAACCGTCGCCGTCGCGAATCGCGCGAGCCCGGTTGTGAAGGCGATCTGCACGGCCCTGCCAGAATTCGACGACGTCGGGCTCGATCCGGTAACCGCCCCACTGCTCGGGCACAGGGACGGGCGTCGACGACAACGGTCCGCCGAATTCGTCGGACACCGCGGCCGCGGCCGCTTCGAGCGCGTCGCGGGAGGCGATCGGACGCGACTGGTCAGACGTCGTCGCCGACAGCTGGGACCCACGCGGGCGAGAGTTCCAGTACGCCTGCGTCTCCGCCGGATCCACCTTCACCACGCGTCCGCGGACGTGGATCTGCCGTTCCATCGCGATCCACGGGAACGTCGCCGAGGCGTACGGATGAGCGGCGATGGCCCGGCCCTTGTCGGAGTCGTAGCCGGTGAAGAACACGATCCCGGCGTCGGAGACGCCCTTGCACAGAACCGTGCGGGTGGCCGGGCGGCCGCCGGCGTCGACTGTTCCGACGATCATCGCGTTCGGTTCGACCACACCCGCGGTGATCGCGTCCGCCAGCCACGCGTCGAACAGGGAGCGCCACGGCGGATCGCCCACCAGCCAGGACGGATCGAGATTCGCTGCGACGCCGTCCTTCCCCGTCGGGTCGACGGCGCCGTATCCGACGCGCATGCTCGGCAGATCCACTTCGTCGTTCACGCCTGCGATGCTATTCGCCTCAGCGACGGGCCCTCGTGCCGACGCCTTCGGGGAAGGGCCACGGCATGGTCACCGATCTCCCGGCCGGCAGTGACGACCAGGTGCGGGAGAAGTCGTCGTATCGGTCGTAGACCTTCTGCAGGAGCTCGGGGCTCTCACCGGACGCGGCCTCCGTGCCCGGCCACGCAGGATCGGGGCGCCGACGTCCGCGCGCGACTTCCCACAGGGCGACGGTCAGCGACGCCAGCCGCTCCGACTTCGCCATGTCGGCCGACTCCGACTCCGTCGGAGTACGACGATTCTTCGTGGCCTTCCGCTTCACGGCGGGGTCGGCTGCCCAGAACATCCCGTCGTCGCCGTCGGCCGCGGCCAGCCGCCCGTACACGCCTCCGCGGATTCCCCATTCGGTCTCGACGATCAGGTGCGCGACGTCGTGCGGCACCGCGTCGTGAAACCCCGGTCCGTTGCGCGGGGCGAGTGCGTGCCCGACATCGCGGTGAACCGCGATGTCGTAGCGTCCGGCGAGTTTGGTGAACGTGATCTCCATGAGTCGTTGATCGTCACCCATCCGACGCGGTGGAGCAACCGATTTACACGACGAGCCGACCCGCCAAGTCGACGTCCGCCGAAGCCGCGACAGCGTCGAAGCCTACCGACCGACGGTACGCCAGCCCGACTGTTCGGATCCCGGTCACGAGATGGTCGATGGGCAGCGTGTACGGAATGCGGATGTGACTCTCGAGACCTCCGTCGGGACCGAAGGAGCTCCCAGGCGTCAGCCGGACTCCGAGTCCGGCCGCCGCCGCGGCGGTGACCGTCGCGACGGGCCTGGGCAGGTGAACCCACAGCGTGAGTCCTCCGACGCCGCGGACCGTCGTCGCGCCCGGAAGGTACTCGTCGATCGATGCGAGTGCCGCGGCACGGGCGAGGCGCAGTCCGTCGAGGCGCGCGGGAAGGAAGTCGTCGAGGTGATCGAGCGCGTACTGCGCCGCGAACTGTTCCATCACCGCCCCGCCGAGGTCGAGCTCGTATCGGGCCAGGACGTACGGATCCGGTGGCGTCTCAGTGCGGATCCAACCGACGCGCAGTCCGGCCCACACAGTCTTGCTGGCCGACCCGAGGGTGATGACCTGCGCGCCGCGCGGCGCGAACGCGGCGACCGGCGGTGGGGCATCCTCGTCGAGTCCGATCTCGACCATCGTCTCGTCGATCACCAACGGCACGCGGTGTCGCGCCGCGATCTCGGCGAGCCGACGACGTCCCTCGACATCGAGCAGGAGACCTGTCGGATTGTGGAAGTCGGGAATCATGAAGATCAGACTCGGCCGCTGCAGTCGGACGATCGATTCGAGGTGGTCGAGGTCCCACCCCGACTCCGAGTCCAACGGAAGTGCGACCGGTCGTGCTCGGTGTCTGGCCAGCGCCAGGATGGTCCCGTGGTGGGTCGGCTGTTCCACCACCACTCGATCTCCCGGCGACACGTGGATGTCCAGGACCAGGCGCAACGCGTGCTGGGCGCCTGAGGTCACGAGGATCTGCTCTGGAGTCGTCGGCAGTCCACGTTCGCAGTAGCGCCGGGCGATCGTCTCGGTGAGCGCGCGCAGTCCGTTCGGATACAACCCGGTGCCTGTCAGATACGTGGGCGCGCACTCGAGCGCGTGCCGATAGCCTTCGTGGACGACCTGATCGGGAGCCGCAGGCGCCGCGATGTTGAGCTTGCACATGTCGGCCTCGGCGCCGATCTCGAACGGCTCTGCCGGCACCGCCACCGGCAGGCTCAACACACTCCGCGCCCCTTGACGAGAGTTGAGATGACCGGACTCGCGCAGCGTCGAGTACGCGCCGGCGACTGTCGTCCGAGAGACGTCGAGCGCTTGCGCCAACGTCCGCTCGCTCGGCACTGCCGTCCCCACGGCGACACGTCCGTCGAGGAGGAGGACTCGCACCGCGTCGGCCAGCGCGAGGTAGGCGGGCCGCGGACCGTCCGGCCGCCACGCTCCGAGTCGCTTGGCGAGGGTGTGCGCGCTGATGGAGCCAGTGGCCGTGATCATAGGGCCAGTGTCCCCCAACTGGCTATGGATTACCAGTCCAGTACGCCGGAGGATGGTGGACATGACCAACACACTCTCGTGGACTCGCCGCCTCGTCCTCCTCTATGCAGGACTCGCCCTCTACGGCGCGTCGATGGCGATGATCCTGCGCGCGGGCTTGGGCAACATCCCCTGGGACGTGCTGCATCAGGGCATCGCCGAACACGTGCACCTCTCGATCGGCACGGTGTCGATCATCGTGGGCGCCGTCGTCCTGCTGATGTGGATTCCGCTGCGCCAACGCCCTGGACTCGGCACCGTCTCGAACGTTCTCGTGCTCGGCCTCGTCTTCGACCTCGTCGCACCACATCTTCCTGACAGCCCGGCACTCGTCGTCGCGATCCCGATGATGCTCGGCGGCATCGTCCTCAACGCGTTCGCGACGGTGATGTACATCGGGGCGCGATTCGGGCCCGGTCCGAGGGACGGCATGATGACCGGTCTCGTGAATCGCACCGGCTGGTCGGTCCGCCTCGTCCGAACCGGACTGGAAGTGGCGGTCGTGGCCGTCGGCTTCGCGCTGGGCGGCACACTCGGTGTGGGCACCGTCCTGTACGCACTCGGCGTCGGGCCGCTGATCCAGCTCTTCGCCCGCCTGTTGAAGGTCGGAGACGCCGTCTCGGGCCACTCCGAGCCCGCCGATCAGCGGCCCGCGGTGAACGCATAGAGCGCACAGTCAGCCGATGTCGCGGCGGCGGTAGGCCAAAGCGCCCGCCGTCGCGATGACGAGCGCGAAGAACGTCAGAAGAAGTAGGGGAAGCCAGGCCGACGCGGTCACGGGGACGGCAGGGACGTGCGTGAAAGGAGACAGCTGGCGCAGCCACGACGGCACGCCGAACATATCGCCGAGCGGACCGAGAGCGAAAGACCCGAGCACGATCGGCCAGCCGACGACGGCGAGTGTCGACCGCATCCCGTACAGCGCGGCGACGACGGCCACCACCAGGAGCACTGCGGGGGCCGACGCCGCAGCCGTGGTGAAAGCGAGCCCCGCGACGTGTGCTGCGTCGCCGCTGGACGCCCACGATCCGGCTGCGACACCGGCGGCCGCAGATCCCAGGACAGCGAGCGTCGTCACCGCGGTCCACCCTGCGTACGTGCCGTACAGCCGCAGTCGTGCGACCGGTGCCGCGAGCATCGCTTCGGCACGTCCCGCACGCTCCTCGCCTCTCATCGACACGACGATCGCAACCCCGCCACCGGCCGCCGCCACCGCGAGGAAGCCAGTCATGGCGACGACGAATCCATCGGTGATGCCGGCCGCGCCAGTAGCGGCGATGATCTTCTCCACGTAGGAGTTCCCCGCAGCGAAGTCGGCGACCTGCGACGACAGGTAGCCGACGACGAACGCGTACACGGCGGTACCGACCGCCCACGACATTGTGTGAGTCCGAACGAGTCGCCACACGATCCCCGTCGCCGACCAGCGAGCGGGCCCGTTCGCGGGGCCCGGTCTACGCACGAACAGTCCGGCGCCCAGGTCACGCCGCGAACGGACCCCGCAGGCTGCGGCGACACCGCCGGCCGCGACCGCGAGGCTGGCGGCGACCGGGAGCAGCGAATTGCCGTCGAAGGGCGTCATTCGCTCGGCCCAACCGATCGGATTGGTCCACCGCAGCCACGCGAGGTCCGGAGCCGCGTCGCCGATCCCGCGGAGGAGATAACCGCCGGCCACGATCGACGACGCCGCGATGTTCGCACTGCGGGCGCCTGCCGCCACTTCCGCGCAGATCGCGGCCACCCCGATCGCCGCCAACCCGGTGCACACGTACTGCGCGAAGACGATGGCAGTGGATGCGGCATCGCCGCCGGACGCCCCGATCACCGCGGCCATCCCGACCGACGTCGCGAGTACCGTCGCCGCGGCGACGAGGCAGCCTGTGATGAGCGGGACAAGCCTGCCGACACCCCCGGCCAGCACGAGTTCAGTCCGCCCCGCCTCCTCTTCCCGGCGCGTCTGTCGGACGACTGTCATCGCCGCGAACACGCCGAGCGCAGCGATCATGAACAGACCGGCGCGCCACGAGGTAAGGGCGGCCTGCGACGTGTCAGCGGGTAGCGGGCCGAGAAGGAACACGAACGCGGTGTTCGTCCCCGCACCCGCGCGCAGAACCGCGATCTGCTCCGGGGAGGAGTACATAGAACGAATCGACACCGCAGTCGAGACATTGATGAGCAGGAACAACACCACGGCGACCGGCGCGATCACCCGGTCACGGCGGATTCCTGCGCGCAGGAGCAGCGGCAGTCCTCTCACGGCGTCGCCCCGGGCGTCACGTCGAAGGCCTGCAGGAACAGGTCCTCGAGACTGGGCGGGGCGACTGTCAGTCCGCGCACGTCGAGCGTCCCGAGTCGGGCGAGCACCGCAGACAGGAGTGACGGATCGACGCTGAACTCGATGTGATCACCCACGACGGTCATATCGTCGACGCCGTCTACGTCGGAGAGCGCTGCCGATCCTCCCGGAATAGTCGCCGACACCCGCGACCGGCGCAGGTTCCGCAGTCGCGACAGTTCACCAGCGAGAACTGTCCGGCCGTCGCGCACGATGGTGACCGTCGAGCACATCTCCTCCACCTCCGAGAGCAGGTGCGACGACATGAGGACCGCCGTGCCATGTGCCGCGCGGTCGGCGACGGCCCGCTCGAACTCCCGGGTCATCAACGGATCCAGACCTGACGTCGGCTCGTCGAGTACCAGCAGTTCGGTATCGGTGCAGAGGGCGGCGATCAACGCCACCTTCTGCCTGTTGCCTTTCGAGTAGGCGTCCGACTTCTTCGTCGGGTCCAGTTCGAAACGGTCGATGAGTTCGGCGCGGCCCGGTGTCTGCGATCCGCGGATTCCGCGCATCGCCAGCAGCATGTCGATGCACTCGCCGCCCGTCATATGCGGCCACAACGTCACGTCACCCGGGACGTAGGCGAGACGTCTGTGGATGTCGACAGCGTCGGTGAAGGGATCCGCGCCGAACACCGTGACGTCGCCGCTGTCCCTCCGGAGCAGGCCGAGCAGCACTCTGATCGTCGTCGATTTGCCCGCACCGTTCGGCCCCAGAAAGCCTGCGACCTCGCCGGCCCGCACCGTCAGATCGAGGCCGTCGAGAGCGGTGAACGATCCGAATCTCTTGCGCAGACCGCGCGCGTCGATCACCGAGTCCGATCCGAGTCTGTCCATCCCGCGCCTCCCGCCGGCGAACTATCTGTTCTCTTCATAGTGCGCGCTTACGATGCGAATCGTTCCGAATCGGCCGACGGCTTGCACACGCTTTACACTCCTCGGTATGACCGAGAACGCTGCGATCACCATCCCCGCCGACCTTCTGCCCGCCGACGGCCGTTTCGGCTGCGGTCCGTCGAAGGTCCGTCCCGAGCAGTTGCAGTCGCTGGTCGACACCGGCGCATCGGTGTTCGGCACCAGCCACCGCCAGGCGCCCGTCAAGAACGTCGTCGGCGCGATCCGCGAAGGCCTGTCCGACCTCTTCTCCCTCCCCGAGGGCTACGAGGTGGTCCTGTCCAACGGCGGCACCACCGCGTTCTGGGACGCCGCCGCATTCGGCCTCGTCCGCGAGCGCGCCCTGAACCTCACCTACGGCGAGTTCTCGTCGAAGTTCGCCACGGTCACCAAGAAGGCGCCGTTCCTCGCCGACCCCAAGGTGATCTCCACCGATCCGGGCACCGCTCCCGACCCTGCCGCCATCACCGCGGCCGACGTCGAAGGCGTGGACCTCATCGGCTGGGCACAGAACGAGACCTCGACCGGCGTCGCAGTTCCCGTCCTGCGCCCCGAGGCTGCAGGCGACGCACTCATCGCGATCGACGCGACGTCGGGTGCGGGCGGTCTGCCCGTCGACATCAGCGCGACTGACGTCTACTACTTCGCGCCTCAGAAGTCCTTCGCGTCGGACGGCGGCCTCTGGGTCGCGATCATGAGCCCGGCCGCGCTCGCCCGCGTCGAGGAGATCAACGCGTCGGGTCGCTGGTGCCCTGAGTTCCTGTCGCTTCCGACTGCGGTCGACAACAGCTCGAAGAACCAGACGTACAACACCCCGGCTCTCGGCTCGCTGCTGCTGTTCAAGAACCAGATCGAGTGGATGAACTCGAACGGCGGCCTGGACTTCTGCACCGGCCGCACCGCGGAGTCGAGCAACATCCTCTACTCGTGGGCAGAGGCCAGTGAGTACGCATCGCCGTTCGCCGATGCAGCGCACCGCAGCCAGGTCGTCGGCACCATCGACTTCGCCGACTCGGTCGACGCCGCGGCCGTTGCGAAGACCCTCCGCGCCAACGGCGTCGTCGACACCGAGCCGTACCGCAAGCTGGGCCGCAACCAGCTGCGCATCGGCATGTTCCCGGCCATCGACCCGTCGGACGTGCAGAAGCTGACCCAGGCCATCGACTACATCGTCGAGCGCCTCTGATCCCAGGCTCCACCCGTAGTCCGACTGATGGACACGCCGCAGATCCGACGTATGCCCTCGTTCACCGAGCGCCGCGCCCTCGTTCATCGAGCGCAGTCGAGATGTTCGCCGCGTGTCCATCAGTCTTCTATCAGCACGGTGACTTACGCTGGGGAGAACATCCGTGTACGAGGGGACCGGAGGAGGGTCGCGTGCGGAAGCTCAAAGCAGATCGCGTCGAACCCGACGGTTCGGTGATCTGCGTCGATCCCGAATCGGGAGAAGAGTTCACCCTGGCCGTCGACGACACTCTCCGTGCAGCGGTCCTGCCTGCATCGGCGACGCCGACCGTTCCGGCTGTCGAAGTGAGTCCACGCGAGATCCAGGCCCGCATCCGGGCCGGTGCGACTGTCGCCGAACTCTCCACCGCCACCGGGGTGGCCGAAGACAAGATCCATCGATTCGCGCACCCGGTCCTTCTCGAGCGCATGCGCGCCGCCGAACTCGCCCGGGCCTCGCACCCGTCGGGGATCGACGGCACCAGTTCGTCGACGCTCGGCGAGCTCGTCGCGGAATGTCTCGCCCTGCGCGGCAGTGCGTCGTCGGATGCCGAGTGGGACGCATGGCGACCCGACGACGGCCGCTGGGTGGTCCAGGTGGGCTGGCCGGGAACCGGGGACGTCGAGTTCGCTCACTGGCGATTCACTCCCGGCTCACACGGCGGTGTCACCGAACCGTTGGACGACCTCGCCGTCGAACTCACCGAACCCGAATTGGCCCGTGCAGCACGACGATCTGTGATGGCCGCGGTACCGGCTCCCGCTCCGCGCCCGCAGCGCGAGGTGATGCCCGACGGGCACGAAGAGGTGACCGTCGACGCAGACCGGCTCATCGAACGACAGAGCCGCGCCGATCGCGCCGAGTCGGCCGCACCGCTGGAACTCGAGTTCGACGATTCCGTGCCGCATTCGGTTGCGGGAGAGTCGCTTCCGAAGCACCGCAGCTCCAAGCGCGCGACTCCGACAGTGCCGGCGTGGGAGGATGTCCTCCTCGGCGTCCGCAGTCATCCCGGAGAGTAGAGCAGGTGTTCGTTCACACCACCACCTTGTGGTTGGTCGCATGTCCCGATCCCGCAGAACAGTTGCGGCGCGGCGTTGTCGCCGACCCCGATCGGACCGATGAGTTCATTCGACGCGCATTCGTCGACAGTTCGCCCTCCGCGGTGGCGTTGACGGACCTGTCCGCGTTGGCGACCGCAGGCGACGACGAGGTGTTCGCCGGCCACTTCGGTGACCTGGCCGTGTTGGCCGGACGATCGCTGTCGACGACGTCGCCGGCTGAACTGACCGAGTTCGTCGCCGGACTCGCCCCGAACCGCACCGTCCTGCTTCTGTCGCTCAACCCGGAGACGTCCTCCGGGACGTTCGCCCGGTGGGAGAACGGTCGCCTGGTCCGCTCGTTCGCGGCGTCCCCGGCGACCATCCACGACGATCAGGGCCTGCCCTACCCGTTCGAGAGCGAGTTCTGGGCGGGTGATCGACCCCTCCAGTACCTCCCCGACGCCGAACCCGACCCGCTGGATCTGCCGTTCCATCCCGCAGAGCTCGCCGAGGAGGCGAACCGGCGGTGGCTCGGATTCCGGTTCACACCGCCGTCCGGTGTCGACGACACCGCGCTCGATCGGATCTCGGTCTACGCGTACACCATCCGGCCGTCCGGGGCCGACTGGTCGCCTGCCTCGCAAACCCCCGCGCGTGAGCCCGCCGTCGTCGAGAGTCCGGCTGACGTGGAGGTGACGATGCCGATCAAGCGAGTGGACGACACCGCGCCGGCCTCACCCACACCCGGTCCGATCTCCCGGTACTTCGGCTTCCGCGGTCGGCTGTGAGCTACTGGCTGAGAGCCTCGTAGAAGGCGACTGCGGCCGCCGTCGCGACGTTCAGCGAATCGGTTCCCCGACTCATCGGGATATGGGCTCGCACATCGCACGAACGCATCGTGTGCTCCTTCAGACCTGGACCCTCTGCGCCCACGAGGAAGGCGAGTTTCCTCTCGACGTCGCTCGAGGAGCAGGAGGAGTCGCTCGAGACGCTCGAGGGATCGCTCGGGCCGGTCACGGCGTCACGAAGCGGCACGCTCCCCTCCCCCGGCGTCAGCGCGATGGTGCGGAAGCCGTTCTCGCGCAGGAGTTCCAGGTCGCCCGGCCAGTTGTCCGACTTCGCGAACGGCACCAGCAGCGCGTGACCCATCGAGACACGCACGCAGCGTCGGTACAGCGGATCCGCGCATCCCGCACCGAAGATCACGGCGTCCACCTCCAGTCCCGCGGCGTTCCGGAAGATGCTGCCGATGTTCTCGTGATCGTTGACGCCTTCGAGGACGGCTATCGTGCGCGCCGATTCGATCACCTCGGACACCGAGAGCGCCTCCGGCCTGCGTGCCGCCGCGAGCACACCCCGATTGAGGTGGAAACCGATCACCTCGGCCATCACCTCGGCGCTCGCACGGTAGAACGGAACTCCGCCCGGCTGCTCGACGACGTCGTCGGAGAGTTCCGCCAGGCGTCGATCCACGCCGAAGAAGGCGTGCGGTGCGAACCGCGACGCGATCATCCGCTGCGCCACCAGCACGCCCTCGGCGATGACCAGAGCCTTTCCGACCCGTCCTCCAGGCAAGGCCGGGAGGTCGGGACGGCGGTCGACTGAGTTCAGGTCGCGGAAGTCGTCGACTCGCGCGTCGAGCGGGTCGGTGATGTCGATGACCTCGATGGCTGCACGGGTGCTCACGTCTATACGGTGGCACATGCGGACGCCTGCAGAGAAAATGACAGAGTAGTGATGTGACTTCGCTGACGATGTCCCCCGCGACCGAAGCCGACTGGCCCGAGATCATCGGAGCGGACGCCAGAGCTTTTGTGCTTCCCGCTCCGCTTCCGACCGACGAGATCGCCGAGTTCCGCGCCAAGTTCCCTGACGACGCGACATTCGTCGTCCGGGACGACGGCCGGATCGTCGGGTTCTCCATGTACTTCGTCCTGCCGATGACGCTTCCGGGCGGTGAGGTCGTCCCGACCGCGGGCCTCTCCTGGGTCGCCGTCGCAGCCACGCACCGCAGGCGAGGCCTGCTTCGCAGGATGATCGACGCGCAGTTCGCCACATGGCGCGCAGCCGATCTGAGCGTCGCGATTCTCACCGCCTCCGAGGGCACCATCTACGAGCGCTTCGGCTTCGGTCCAGCCGTCTTCGCGCACCAGGCACGCATCGATCCGTCCGCAGTCGTGTTCCGCCGCCAGGCCCCTGAGGACTCGCGAGTCCGCTACGGGACGCCCGACGAGATCGCCACGCGCGCTCCCGAGATCCACGCCCGATGGGCCGCACAGCATCCCGGGGCCATCGGACGCCCGGACACCTGGTGGCCGTCGATCTTCGCCGATCGCACGTTCCGCCGGAACTCCCAGACCTCTGGGCTGCACTATCTTCTGCACGCCGACGGTTACGCCTCCTACCGCACCGATGCTCGCAACCATTCGGCCACTGTCGAGGACTTCGTCGCGGTCACCACTCAGGCGCATGACGATCTCTGGCGAGTCCTGACCGGACTCGACCTGATCACCTCGATCGACGCCGCGATCCCGGTGGACGACACCCTCGGGCACCTCCTGACGGATTCACGTGCCGTCTCGGTGACGGGCCGCCCCGACACTCTCTGGGTGTCGATCCTCGACGTCGTCGACGCGTTGAGTCGTCGCTCGTACGGCGTCGACGGCTCGATCGTCCTCGACGTCGCCGACACCTACTCCGATCGTGCCGGCCGCTATGCGGTCGTCGTGGTCGGCGGTCGCGCGACGGTCTCGCGCACTGATCAGGCCGCCGATGCCGTACTCGACATCGCGACGTTGTCGAGCATCTACCTCGGCGGAATCTCGGCCCGGGAGCTCGCCCTGGCAGGGCGAATCGACACGACCGAAGAGCACCTCGACGTCCTGGCGCGCATGTTCGACGTACCGCGAGCTCCCTTCGCGGGCACCTTCTTCTGAACCCGCGTTCGCCCGTTACGGCTCAGCGGGGGCAGACCCATTGAAGGTCTACCCCCGCTGAGCGGTAACGGTTGAACGACGCTGCGTCAGTTGATCAAATTCTCGATCGGTCCGCGGGCGAAGTACACGAGGAACAGGATCGCGACAGCCCACAGGAGCGGATGCACCTGGCGAATCTTGCCGCGGGCCGACTGCATGACGACCCACGCGATGAAGCCGACTCCGAGACCGTTCGCGATCGAGTACGTGAACGGCATGACGACGATCGTCAGGAACGCGGGAAGCGCGTAGTCGAATCGACTGAAGTCGATCTCCTTGATCTGCGCCATCATCAGCGCGCCGACCACGATCAGGGCCGGCGCGACCGCCTCCATCGGGACGATCTTGTACAGCGGTGTGAAGAACATCGCGGCCAGGAACAGCACGCCGGTCACGACGTTCGCCAGACCTGTGCGCGCGCCTTCGGCGATACCCGACGACGACTCGACGAACACCGTGTTCGACGACGACGATGCGACGCCGCCGGCGACGGCGCCGACACCTTCGACCGCCAGCGCCTTGCCGATGCCCGGCAGGTTTCCGTCTTTGTCGGTGAGGCCGGCTTCCTTGCCGAGGCCGGTCATGGTGCCCATTGCGTCGAAGAAGTTCGACAGCACGAGGCTGAACACGAAGACGCAGGCGATCAGAATGCTGACGTGCTCGAACGCACCGGTGAAGGCGCCGAACAGATCGACGTCACCGACGAGCGACAGGTCGGGGACCCCACCGACCCCGTCGGGAAGCTTCGGAACGTTCATCGACCATCCGCCCTGTTCACCCGACTTCAGGTCCAGGACGGCTTCGACGATGATCGACACGATGGTCATCACGATGATGCCCAGCAGCAGACCGCCCGGAACCTTGCGGACGACAAGGACACCCATCAGCAGCACACCGATGCAGAACAGCAGAGTCGGGACAGTGGCGATCGAGCCGTCCACGCCGAGGCTGACCGGCGGTCCGTGCTCGGGGCCGTGAGTGACGAAGCCCGCGTTGGCGAGGCCGACGAGCGCGATGAACGCGCCGATGCCCGCCGCGATCGCAGCCTTCAGTTCGTTGGGGACCGCGTTGAACACCGCGGTCCGGACTCCGGTGAAACCGAGGATCACGATGATGATGCCGTCGATCACCACCAGACCCATCGCCGCAGGCCAGCTCATCTGCGGGGCGATCGTCACGGCCAGGAGGCTGTTGATGCCCAGACCGGCGGCGAAGGCGAACGGGAAGTTCGCGATCAACCCGAAGAGCAGCGACATGACACCCGCTACGAGCGCCGTCACTGCGGTCACCTGGGTGGGGTCGAGGAAGTTTCCGGCAGCGTCGGTGTTGTGCTCACCACCGATGATGATCGGGTTCAGGACGACGATGTACGCCATCGCGAAGAACGTGACGAGACCGCCGCGCACCTCCCTGGCGATCGTGGACCCTCGTTCGGAGATCTTGAAATAGCGGTCCAGCACACCACCGGCAGGCTTTCCAGCGGCATCGGTCATCAGTTCACCCTTCACGTAACGGATGCAGGAACGTCGGTGCGCCAACTGCGCACCACTGGTGAAAAGCTACCCTGTGAGCATGGCCGATGAGACACCGATCCCCGAGCTTCCCGCGCGACTCCGCGCACCAGAGCCGGTGATCGTCGTCGGCATGGTGGTGTGGCTCGTCGCCACAGTCGTGGTCTGGCTGACGGATCTGGGCGGTGACCGCGCGCTCACCGTGTGTCTGGTCGGCTTGGTCGTCGGCGTCGCGGGCACGCTACTGGTCTTCGCGCAGAAGGCCGCGGTACGTCGCGGTTCGACGAGCGCTCAGGAAGGTCTCGACTAGGGCGTGTCTCCGAATTTGCTTCGCTCGGGATCGGCGAATTAGGAGACACGCCCTAACTCGAGAGGCTCGCCATGCGTGCGGCCCGCTCGGTCGCGGCCGCACGGGCCGCTGCTCGTGCCGCTTGTCTCCGCTTGGAGCCCTGGACGTGCACGGCGACCCACACCGTGACCCAGATCAGGCCGAACAGCCAGCCGAACATGATGTCGCTGAACCAGTGGACGCCGAGGTAGACGCGACTGAACCCGACGCCGACAACAAGCAGTGGCGCGGCCAGCAGCCACCACGCATGACGTCGCACGCGCGGGTACACGCGATGCAGGATGACGGCCCCGAGACCGTAGACGATCATCGACATCATGGCGTGCCCGGACGGGAACGATGCGCCCCCGATGTCGATGAGCCGGTCTGCGACCGGCGGTCGATCACGCGAGAAGATCAGTTTGAGCAGCACCATCAGCCCGTAGCCGGTCAGTGATGCGACAACGATGAGCACGGCGAAATCGATCCGTCCGGCGAGCCACGACAGCACCACGACACCGATGACGACCAGCGACAGCGTCAGTGTGTCACCCCACACGGTGATGAACTGCATGAGCGACGTCCAGGGTTCGTGACGGCCGGACACCACCGCGTCTGTCACGCGGTGGTCAACGCTGAACGGAGCCATCACGCGTCCAACCTACCGAGTGTGTGGTTCCGGCGTCGTCCACCCACTGCTCGACGGCGACATGGCGCTCCTCACCGTCGAGGTCGACGGCGACGATCAGCCGGTCGTGGACGACGATCGGTCCTCGCGACTCTCGGCCGCCGACAGCGGTGATCCAGACGGCCTCGGCGGAGTCGGCGTCCACGATCCGCCCCTGCCCGACCGGGACAGCGCGACACAGGCTGCTCGCGAGATCGGCGTCGAGGAGGTCACCGAGGATCTGCGCATCGGACTCGGACACCAACGGTCCCGGGAGCACGGACCGGTCCGCGGGAACCACCGCGGTCCACCACGGTTGATCGATCACCACGGGCCGATCGGTGACCGATCCGTCGAGGGTTCGAACTCCGTCAGGCGGCTCGAGACGACGAGGCTCCACGCGGCCGTCACGAACGGCGGCGACCAGTGCCGCGTGCGCCCGCGCGGCGACCCCCGCGCTGATCTGACGCTCAGGGTCCGCGAGGGCGTCGATCCAGTCCTGTGCGTCGTCGGAATCGTCAGGGCCGTCGCCCACCAGCAGCGACGGGTACCTGTCCGAGTCCGGAGCCACATCGAAGACGCCGGCGAAGCGCAGGTCGTCGACGCTCCGGAGCCTGCGAAGCGGAACGCCGTCGATCTCGGCGTATCGCCGAAGCCACCACCGGGTGTAGCCGCTGTGCACCAGCTGAGACGTGGACGGGTCGTCCGCGAGGAGCGCCAGCGCGTCGGTCCATCGCCCGGGATCGACGAGGTCGAGGTCGCGGACCGCGTCGAGACGTTCCGGGGGAACCTCGAACTCGTCCCACCACTGCTCTTCGTCGGGCAGATCGTGGTCCGGGCCGGTCGGCAGGTCGTCGTGGACGGTCCCGAAACCCCACCCCACTCCGAGCGCGCGCAGCGGGGCCCGTCCATATCGTTCGACGACGTCGGCGGCGACCACCCCGAAGGGTGAGTCGTCACCGAGCAGGTCTGCGATCGGGGCGTCGGGCAGCAGCAGTTCGTCTGCCGGCCAGTCGTCCCCGTCGACTGCCTTGATCTCGATCCGCCCCAGACCGGGCTGCTGCTCCGCTATTCCTCCGGCGCTCAGCAGACGCAGAACAGAGTCGGCGAGCTCGGCGTGGTCGTCGGCGGAATCGATCGCGGCCGCAAGGGCTGGATCGGCGAGAACGTCGGCGATCGAGCAGTGCTCGAGCCCGAGCCGATCGAGAAGCGGGTCGTACGCGTCCGGATGGACTATCGCCATCCAGTCGGGGGCGGCGTCGTCGGATCCGAGGCCGTCGACCACCACCAGGCCACGCGCCCCGATGTGAGTGCGCCCGTCGATGCGCGGGACGGGCAGCGCGCCGAGTTCTTCCCGCTCGTCACCGGTGTGGACGCGGTCTGCGAGTGCGGCGTACAGAGTCGCCCACCAGGCGGGTTCGCGCACCGTGGAGCCGAGCAGGTCGGCGATGTCCGCGAGTCCTAGTTCACGAGCGCCGAGCCGAACGAGCGCCACCGCGCTGACCCGGTCGGACACGTCGGGATGCGCCAGCGGCGCCATCACTTCGCCGAGCACCTCGGCCAACCTGTCCGACAATCCGGTGAGCACCCACGTGCGTTCGGGTGCCAACGCGTCACCGCCGATGGCGGGGACCCATCGGGCGTCGGCGAGGTCGGACAGGATCGCCGAGCGCAACTCGGCGTCGACCCGCCCGGAGCCCACCGTCGGGCGCGGCACCAGAAGGTGTTTGTCGCGATCCGGCGCGAGCGCGACGAGGTCTGCGTACCCGCGTGCCGCGGCCGCCACGTCGGCGTCCGGGTGTACGTCCCGCCGATCCGGAGTCAACGGAAGATCTGTGATGACACGCGCAGGCAGGGCCAGTTCGACGGCGGTGGGTGTCGGACTGCGGAGTACCTCGTCACGGCACGGCACCACGGCCCCGTCCACGATGCGCACCATCCACGACGTCCCGTCGACCCGTGCGGTGAGCCAACGCTGCAACTCGGCGCCGTCGCGGGCGATGACGACGTGGTCGCCCTCGACGGTGCGGGTGAAGACCGTGTCGTCGAACTCGATGCGCGACAGCGCCTGGAGTTCGAGCAGCAGGTCGGGCACGTGCGCGGCGAAACCCTCGAACAGTGCCGTTGCGTCGTCTCCGACGTCGATCGACACCTCGGTGCTGAATCCGGGAGGAGGTTCGGCGGCGGACGGCCACGCGAGACGTTGCGACGGAGCATCCTGTGATCCGGTCGCGGAGACGGTCCGCGCCCGACTGAACTCGATCGACCCGGTGGTGGACGCGACAGTCACCGAGGCGGCGAATGCCGTCGCCCGGAACCCGACGCCGAACCGTCCGACGGTGGTCACAGTCGCCGCGTGCGATTTGGGTGACACGCGCAGTGCCGTCAACGACTCGACACCGTCACGCGTCAACGGAGTACCGGTGTTCGCGAATCGCAGCACGTCGCCGTCACGGCGGATCCACAACACGCCGTCGTCCCCTGCGGCGTCGGCGGCATTCGCGGCGAGCTCGGTCAGGAGTCGGCCGCGATACCCGATGTCGGCGAGTTCCGTCTCAGCTGCCGCGTCCTCTGCCATGCGAGTCGGTGACGACCGCCATGCGCGCAGCGTGGCGTCACGCAGTGCTGCCGTCCCGAACGGATCGGCAGTGGATCGATCAGGCGTCGGCGGCACCGGATACGGCCTGCGCGACGATCTCGATCGCGCCGTCGTCGAACGCGTCGTAGGCCGGGCTGCCCGCGCCGGACGGTTCAGTCACGTCCGAGTGCGCGCCGCATCCATACTCGACGGACACCGCTCGTCCGTCCGCGGCGAACTCGTTGGCGCAGACACCGAACCCGGAGTGCAGCGCGCCTGCGATCGGCAAGTAGAAGCCGCAGGTGCCGCACGAGTGGCGTGCGTTTCGGGCCATCGCGGACGCCGGGCCGTACTCGCCGTCGAACCAGCGCTGCGCGGCGTCGGTACGTCCCTCGAACGACAGCAGTCGTCTGCGGCCGAGGCCGATCTCTGCGTCGACCTGGCCGATCTCGTCGGCGTCGATGAGGCTGACGTCCTCGGTGTCGATCTGGCCGGGCACCAGCCGTGGATCGTCGGCGGGCGCGGCGAGTTGATCGCCTGGTCCGAGGTCCCCTGGCGCGATGCGCTCCACCCACGGCACCCAGTCAGGGGCCAGGAGCGCTCCCCCGCCGGGAAGCAGTGCGACTTCGCTGACTGTGACCTCGGACGAGTCGGGTGCACCCGCCACGACCACGCACCACTGCCACCCGCGGTAACCGGGCAGTTCGGCGTCGAAGTAGTGCGTCGCGGCGTAATCGCCCTCGGCTCGGGCGCCTGTGTGTGCGCCCGGCTGCTCACCTTCGGCGACGAGCGCGGCACGCGCGACGTCGACCGCATCGACGAGTCGAGGAGCTTCGAATGCAACAGTCACCCGTCCAGTGTGCAATAGTCGGGCCCGCCGACGCACGTCAGGGGAATGGGTTCCCACCGTTGTCGGGCCGATGAGGAACAATCAATGGTGTGAACACCCGTGGATCTCGTGACGACCGTGGGGCGGCCGGTCGCCAGAATCCCCCGCCCGGCGGTCCCCAGCCCGGCGGCGCCCGCCGGGGGAACCCGATGCCGCAGGACCCGCAGGCTCGGCGTCCTCGCCGCCCCGCGCCGCACCCCGGTCAGGCCAACTACCCGGCCGACGCACCGCGGCGGTCTCCTCGCGTCCCCACTCAGCGGTTCGATGCGCCGGAATCCCATCACGGGCGTCCCGCGAGCAATGGATATCTGCCGCCGCGCACCCACAATCCGCACCTTCCGCCGCTCCCGCCGCAGTCGGATCCGCTCGACGAGCAGACCGCGGCGTTCGATCGAGACGGGGCGAGCCGACGCAAGGACGCCGAGTACGTTCCGCCGCAGAAGGTCACCGTCGTCCGTGTGATGGCTCGTCGGTCGAAGTACTTCACCGAGCGCGGCGCACAGATGGTGCATCGTGCGGCGACCGCCGACGGCGCCGACCGATCCGGCCTCACCGCGCTCACCCTGCCGGTGATCGCGAACACCGCTGTCGACGCGGCGATGGCGATCGCATTGGCGAACACCCTGTTCTTCGCTGCGGCGACCGGTGAGTCGAAGGTGAGCGTCGGACTGTATCTGGCGATCACGATCGCACCGTTCGCGCTGATCGCGCCCCTCATCGGGCCTGTCTTGGACAGGCTTCAGCATGGTCGACGCATTGCCATGGCGACGACGTTCGGACTGCGCGTGGTCCTCGGCCTGCTGATCATCGTGAACTCGTCGTGGGATTCGGACAAGATGCAGCTCGAGTACAAGCCGTGGGTCTTGTACCCGGCGGCGCTCGGCCTCATGGTGCTGTCGAAATCGTTCGGCGTCCTCAAATCCGCCGTTGCGCCCCGCGTGCTTCCGCCGAGCATCGACCTGGTGCGCGTCAACTCGCGACTCACCACGTTCGGCCTGGTCGCGGGAACGATGGTCGGCGGCGCGATCGCCGGAATCCTCGAGCTCCTGCTGGCCAAGGCGTTGCCGTTCCATGTTCCCGGCGCCATGGTCTGGCTGTGTCTGGTCGCCGCCGCGGGCGCGTACTTCTGCATGAAGATCCCGGCATGGGTGGAGTCGACGGAGGGCGAGGTCCCGACAACGATCACCTACCGCGGCAATCCGAATGCCGAGGACACCGCGCCCCAGCCCAAGGGCGGCAGCTTCTCCCGCGAACTGGCCGCCAAGATGCGCCAACCGCTGGGTCGGACCGTGGTCACCGGACTCTGGGGCAACGGCACCATCCGCATTCTGACCGGGTTCTTGACGCTGTACATCGCTTTCTACGCAAAGGCCCAGCCCACCACGTCGGGTTGGCAGCAGATGCTGATGCTCGGCGCCGTCGGCGCGGCAGCGGGTGTCGGCAACTTCCTCGGCAACGGCCTCGGCACGCGCCTCGAACTGAAGCATCCGACGAAGATCGTGCTGCTCGCCACCGGAGCGACCTTCGTCGCGTGTGTTCTCGCTGCGATCTTCGGCTCGCTCGTGTTCGTGGTGGTGGCCGGTTTCATCGGTTCCGCGACCAGTGCGATCGCGAAGGTCTGCATGGACTCGGCGATCCAGGACGATCTCCCCGAAGAGTCTCGCGCATCGGCGTTCGGCCGCTCTGAGACCGTCCTGCAGCTGTGCTGGGTGATCGGCGCGAGCCTCGGCGTGGTCTTGCCGACGACTCTCTCGATCGGTTTCACAGTCGTCGCGGTTCTCGTCGGAATCGGCTTCGTGCAAACGGTGCTGACCAGTCGAGGTGCGACGATGGTTCCCGGTTTCGGCGGCCGCAGGCCCGATCACGCCGCCCCCACGGTTCCGTTCCAGGCGCAGCCGCCGACCGGACCGAGCGGCGCACCGACACGCCGAACCGCCCGCTGACTTTCGATTCCACCGAACGACCGACAGGATTTCTCGTGCAGCACCCCGGAGACAAGAAGGCATTGACGATCCTCGCCGCTGCCGCGGCGGCTGTGGTCGTCCTCATCGCGGGGCTCACCGCGGTCCTCGTCGTCACGTCCGACGACGATCACGTGCCGACCGTCTCAGTCCAGGCAGGCGACACTTTTGTCCAGGTGCAGCCCGCGTATTGGTGCGAGCGAGACATGACCGACTGCACGCCCGCAGACCCGCGGACCGCGCAGCAGGTCCCGACCCAAGTGGCGCGTGCGGCCACGCCGGTCGGCTCCACGATGCTGCTGACGGTCCCCGAAGAGATCGCGTCCGGGCCGTGGTTCGCGTTTGCGCAGTACGCCACGCCGAAAGGCCTGCAGCGAGTCGTCACGTTGAACCGCTCCGACTCGAAGTACACGATGGAACTCACAAGCACCCCCGATCGGGTCCTGCTCGGTGTCGACATTCAGTCGGTGGCCACCGTCCTCGACAACTCTCCCAACGGCCTGAACTCCCCCGACGGATCGATTCTCATGCGGGGTGTCTTCTCAGTCGACGCCCGCCCCGACGGCTACACGGTCACGAACGTCACCGAGTTGCCCGACACCCGCGCCTGAGCGGAAGCCAATTCCCGTCAACGACGAACGCGGCCTTCGTGAAGGCCGCGTTCGTCGGTTGAATCGTCGATCTAGCGGTCGAGCTCGCGCGTGACGCCTCGGACCACCTCGGAGATGCGCTGGGACGTCTTGCGGTCCGGGTAGCGGCCGTTGCGCAGACTGGGCTGCACGGCGCCTTCGAGGAGCGTGATGAGGTCGGCGATCATGCCGTGGAGCTCGTCGGGGCTCTTGCGCTCGACGTCCGGGCGCTTGTGCTCCCGACGCGACGCCTCCCTGTTGTTCTTGACCACGCTGGGCGCGGGTTCGAGCACCGACACCCGCAGTGCCTGCGGCCCGCGGCGGCCCGCGGCCATGTCGAACTCCACTCGCTGACCGGCCTTCAGGTCGGCGACGTCGGACGGCAACGCGTCCGCGCGGACGTACACGTCGTCGCCGTCGTCCTGCGACAGGAACCCGAAGCCCTTGTCGGCGTCGTACCACTTCACTCGGCCGGTTGGCACAGCACTCACCCTCAATGATCTCTACTGCCAGCTATGGAAAAGGCGCCCCTTGCTCGCTGACAGGAGAGCGGAGACGCACTGGAACCGATTCTACTCTGCTGGTTTACCGTGGAAGTCATGGAGACCCAGAAGCCGTCGCGCCTGTTGCCCACTGCGGTGATCCTGTTCGCAATCGGCATGGTCGCGTCGTTGGCGCTCCTGCTGCCGCCGGTACGCGACAGTTCGACCGCTCTCGTGACGACCCTGTACGTCGTGGCGTTGGGTGCTCCTGCCGGTTTCCTGCTCGGGCTCGTCTTCGCGTTGCGCTCCGGTCGGCGCAGTCGATGACCGATCTTCTGCCCGCATCAGACGAAGCCGCGCTGAAGCGGGCGTTCAGTTGCTTCCCGACCGGCGTCGTCGCGGTCTGTCGCCGGACGTCCGACGGCGAGGACGTCGGGATGTCGGCGAGTTCTTTCGCCACCGTGTCGCTCGATCCGCCGCTGGTGTCGGTGTGCGTTCGCGACGGATCGACCACGTGGCCTCGACTGACGACCGCCGAACGTCTCGGGGTCAGCGTGTTCGCCGGACACCAGGGTGAGATCTGCCGCCGCCTGGCGGGTCCGCCGGAGCAGCGATTCGATTCGGTGAAGCGATTCGTCACCGAATCGGGAGCCCTGATGATCTCCGGGGCCGCGGCTCACCTCGACTGCTCGGTGCTACAGGAGATCCCCGCAGGCGACCACCACGTGGTCCTCCTGCAGATTCATGCTCTGCGCAGCGATCCGAGCGTCGAACCACTCGTATTTCACGCGTCGACTTTCCGCGCCCTCGAAGCCCGCCGAACACAATCCTGAGCCAACGACGTGGCGCGAGTCTCAATCTGAATGTGATCCTTGTCACATAACGGGACGATAACGAACCGGATACAGACCGGGTGTCAGCTGCGTGAACTGCAACGACGCCGACAGGTGTCCGAAACGCGTTACTCGCCGGTAGAAATGCGCCTCGAAACAACAGATGAACTGGCGAGTACCAACCCGTAGTGTTCAGGTCGGTCGTCATCGAAGGTGATGTCCATCCAACCGAATAGCCCTGTCCGACCGCGCCAAGCCTCGCTCCGCCGGACAGGGAAACGAACACAGCAATTCAGGAGCGAGGACGGGGGACCCACCATCTCCCCGTGAGACCCGGCGGACGAGCAATCGACCGCCTTGGGGTTAAGTCCGCGGCTAGGCCACACGCCGAACCCGCCGGCCGGGCACCTCTCGCCCGAACCCGACAGCTCACCTCGTAGGCGCGTGGAGAGAGGAAAACACACTATGACCGGACGTCACTCGAAGCAGACGACCAGCAACACCAAGACTTTCGCCAAGATCGCCGTCACTTCGGCAGTCATCGGCGGCATCGGCGGCGGTGCAGCCCTCCTCAGCGGAGCAGGCCACGCCTCGGCTGCCACCGACGCCGAGTGGAACCAGGTCGCACAGTGCGAGTCGGGCGGCAACTGGGCCATCAACACCGGAAACGGCTACCACGGCGGCCTGCAGTTCAGCCCGAGCACCTGGACCGCCAACGGTGGCGGCCAGTACGCCCCCACCGCTGACCAGGCGACCCGCGAGCAGCAGATCGCCATCGGCGAGCGCGTTCTCGCCACCCAGGGCAAGGGCGCATGGCCCACCTGCGGCACCGTCCTCTCGGGCCCGAGCGCGCGCACCGCTCCTGCGACCCCGAAGGCTGCCCCCAAGACGGCCCCCAAGGCTGAGGACAAGAGCTTCGACCTGTCGAAGGCCGGCGACGCCAAGACCAGCGACGACGCCAAGAAGCAGGTCGACGAGGCGCTCGACGACTCGAACGTCAGCCCCGAGGTCCGCAACGCATGGAAGGCCGCGAAGGACTCCGGCTACGACCTCACCAAGGACCAGGTCAAGCTGTTCAACCAGAACAAGGGCCTCCTGAAGTTCTGATCTTCACCCCAAGCATCACCCGAAGACCCCCGCTCCGATCTCCGGAGTGGGGGTCTTCGCCTTTCGCCTCGCTGCTGGGCACGGCCTTACGCCGCGCTTCGCTCGCTCACGGTGCTGTTTGGCGCCCCCCCCTGCTCCTTGAGCGAGCGAAGCGAGTCGAAAGGTCGTAACAGTCGACGGTCGTCGACCCACAGAACAACAACGGCCCCGCTCAGTGAGCGGGGCCGTTGGAGTGTCTGCGAGTGGCGTCAGCGATTGACGACGGTCTTCGCGTGAATGTAGGGGAGGTCGTCGACAGGCAGCGGGAACTGCGTGTCGCCGAACGGGGACAGTGCACCCGAGAGGTGCGCGAGGAGTTCGGTCACAGCGTGGTCGTCTCCGGCCTCTTCGGGCCAACCCGCGTCCACGTATCCATTCTTCTTAGCCACGTGGATCATTCTGCCATGCGACGGTCCGGCGGGACTACACACCCGGGTACATCTGTCCCGATCGGTAACATGGACCGAATGAGTCCGGACCCGTCGTTGCGCACGTCATCCGACGAGTTGGCGTCGCGGTCGGACGACCAGCTCGTCGAACTGCTGGTCCGACGCCCCGACCTCGCGTCGCCGCCGCCGCGCGGCACAGGCGTGCTGGCGCAACGCGCGATGTCGGCGGCGTCGATCGCGCTCGCGGGTGAAGGGCTCGATCTTCTCAGCGTGGCGGTCGTCGAGGCGTTCCTCGACTGCGCTCGGCTGGCAGAGAGGGAGCGGCCCGGGGACAGCCATCACGATCTACTCGGACCGGTGAGTCGAGACGACATCGTCTCCCGACTCGGTCGGCGTGCACTGCGCGCCGATGTGGACGCGCGGCTGACGTATCTGTCGGAGCGGGCCCTGATCTGGCCGTCCGGGCTGTCGTCCGGTCGTAAGGCGACGAGTTGGGTGGCGGCGAGCCACCTCCCGTCCGCACTCCCCTGGCGTGCTCCTCATCTCCTCGGGCCGATGGCCTCGGTCGACTCATCCGACATCGCCGACCGAGTGGCCGCACTCGACGAACGTCCACGCGAACTGCTGACCACGCTGGCTCAGGGACCGGCCCTCGGACGGTCGCGGGACGCCGCGCCCGACGCTGACCCCTCTGCGCCGGTCCCCCGGCTCCTCGCCGCCGATCTGTTGGCTCGAGTCGACGAGCAGACGGTCGAGCTTCCTCCCCAGGTCGGGCAGGTGCTGCGCGGCGAACCGCCGCTGATCACGGCGACGCTCCGTGAACCGGTGCTCGCCGGGGATCCGTCCCGATTCGACGTCGACGCCGCCGGTGCCGGAGAAGCTCTGGAGTTGCTCCGACACACCGCGGACCTGATCGGAGCGCTCGGCGACGCCCCGGCCGCGGTCCTGCGGTCGGGCGGCATGGGAGTGCGCGAGCTCCGCCGTCTCGCCAAGTCCCTCGGAGTCAGCGTCACCCGAATCGGCCTGCTGGTCGAGGTCCTCGCCGCCGCCCGCCTGATCGGCGCCGGTGTGCCCGAGACGATGGACGCGTTGTCTACAGACGAGGTGTTCGCTCCGACCACCGCGGTCGACGGTTGGCGACACCAGGATCCGGAACGTCGCTGGGCCACCATGGCGACCGCGTGGCTCGATCTGCCTCGTCGCCCGTGGCAGATCGGTGAGACCGACCGCGACGGCGCGATCATCGGCGCGCTGGTGTCGGAGTCGTTCGACGCGGCCGCACCGCTGCTGCGGCGCACCGTGCTCGCTCCGCTGACCGAGACCGAGCGATCGGTACCGGTGAGCGTCGACGACCTGGTCGCACTGCTCGGGTGGCGGCATCCGCGCCAGCTCCGGCGGCTCTCGCGTCGTGTGGTCGGCGAGACGCTGCGCGAGGCCACCGAACTCGGACTAGTGGCGCACGGGAGTCTCACGTCGGCCGGCCGAGCGCTGCTCGAATTGGATCCGGACGCCGAGGACTCCACTGCGCTCGTCGCCACGATGGCGTCGTCACTGCCCGAACCGATCGACTACTTCCTGGTCCAGGCCGATTTCACGGTCACCGTGCCCGGCCCGCTGACACCGTCGCTCGCCGACCGGCTGGCATTGGTCGCCGACCTCGAATCCGGTGGCGCCGCATCGGTGTACCGCGTGACCGAGGACGGTGTACGCCGTGCCTTGGATGCCGGACGCACCGCGGCAGAACTGTCAGCTCTGTTCACCGAACACTCGAAGACTCCGGTGCCGCAGTCGTTGACGTATCTCATCGACGACGTCGCCCGCCGTCACGGAAGCCTCCGGGTCGGCGTCGCGTCGTCGTTCGTCCGCTGCGACGATGCGGCGATGCTCACCGAAGTCCTGCGCAGCGACGCCGCCGCAGAGCTCGCGCTTCGAGCGCTTGCCCCCACCGTCGCGGTGTCGGCGGCGCCCCTGCGAGAAGTGATCGAGAGACTCCGCGGTGCCGGCTTCGCGCCCGCGGGCGAGGATTCGTCAGGCTCGCTCGTCGATCTCCGTAGTGCGGGTGTCCGGGTACCCGCGCGCCAGTCGGGCTCCAGACGACCCGCGAAACGAGGGCGGATCGGCCCAGGACAGGCGAGCACAGTGGTGACCCGCATGCGCACCGCCGACCGGGCCGACGGCCCGATCACCGCGCAGGCGACGTCCGGCTCGGGAGAGACCACGTCCACCCTGATCCAGCTCGCGCTCCAGACAGGCCGACGGCTACGCATCGGGTACGTGGACGCCCAGGGCGGCGCGAGCCGACACGTCGTGAAGGCTCGATCGCTGGCTGCCGGGCAACTCGTCGCCGATGAGGAGGCGGGCGACGCCGACGTCCGTTTCGCCCTCCACCGCATCACCCGCGTTGAACTCCTGTAGACCCGAACGGACCCGAGGTGGCCGGGACCTGCGCCGGGAAGGAACAATGGTCGGGTGACTGACGGACCGTTGATCGTGCAATCGGACAAGACCCTCCTACTGGAGATGGATCACCCGGACGCCGCCAAGGCGCGGGCGGCGATCGCTCCGTTCGCCGAACTCGAGCGCGCGCCCGAACACATCCACACCTACCGGGTCACGCCGCTCGCGCTGTGGAACGCGCGCGCCGCGGGCCACGATGCCGAGCAGGTGGTCGACGCTCTCGTCACCTACTCCCGGTTTCCCGTCCCCCAGCCGCTGCTCGTCGACATCGTCGACACCATGGGTCGGTTCGGCAGGCTTCAACTGGTGAAGCATCCCGCCCACGGGCTGACGCTGGTCTCGTTCGACCGTGCGGTGCTCGAGGAGATCCTCCGGAACAAGAAGGTCGCACCGATGCTGGGCGATCGCCTGGACGAGGACACCGTCGTGGTGCACCCGTCGGAGCGGGGACGCCTCAAGCAAGTGCTGCTCAAGGTCGGCTGGCCTGCCGAGGACCTCGCCGGGTACGTCGACGGCGAAGCGCACCCGATCGACCTGGTGCAGGACGGCTGGGCACTGCGCGATTACCAGGAACTTGCCGCCGACTCGTTCTGGGCCGGGGGCTCGGGAGTGGTCGTCCTGCCGTGCGGTGCGGGTAAGACGATGGTCGGCGCCGCCGCGATGGCGAAGGCCGCTGCCACCACTCTGATCCTGGTGACGAACACGGTCGCGGGTCGGCAGTGGAAGCGTGAACTCGTCGCTCGCACATCGCTCACCGAAGACGAGATCGGAGAGTACTCGGGCGAACGCAAGGAGATCCGCCCGGTGACCATCGCGACGTATCAGGTGATGACTCGGAAGTCGAAGGGCGAGTACAAGAATCTCGACCTGTTCGACTCCCGAGACTGGGGACTCATCGTGTACGACGAAGTCCACCTCCTTCCGGCACCGGTGTTCCGCATGACGGCCGACCTCCAGTCACGCCGCAGGCTCGGACTCACCGCGACACTCGTCCGCGAGGACGGCCGGGAAGGCGATGTGTTCAGCCTGATCGGCCCCAAGCGGTACGACGCACCGTGGAAGGACATCGAGGCGCAGGGGTGGATCGCCCCCGCCGACTGTGTCGAGGTCCGCGTGACGATGACCGACGAGGAGCGACTCCAGTACGCCGTCGCCGAAGCCGAGGACAAGTACAAGCTCTGCTCGACGGCGCGGTCGAAGATGTCGGTGGTGAAGTCGATCCTCGGCCGCCACTCCGATGCCCAGACACTAGTGATCGGCGCATACATCGATCAGCTCGAAGAACTCGGCGAAGCGCTGAACTGCCCGGTGATCCAGGGTTCCACCCGAAATGCCGAACGAGAGAAGCTGTTCGACGCGTTCCGTCGCGGTGAACTGTCGACGCTTGTCGTCTCCAAGGTGGCGAACTTCTCCATCGACCTGCCGGAGGCGTCCGTCGCCGTGCAGGTGTCGGGCACGTTCGGTTCGCGGCAGGAAGAGGCGCAGCGCCTCGGGCGTCTCCTGCGCCCCAAGGCCGACGGCGGGCAGGCGCACTTCTACTCCGTCGTCTCTCGCGACTCCCTCGACGCCGACTACGCCGCCCATCGGCAGCGCTTCCTCGCCGAGCAGGGCTACGCCTACCGCATCATCGACGCCGCCGACCTCTAGTCGGCCCTACTCCTTGAGGCGAGGACTCGCGGTGCCTGCTCGACGAGCAAGGCGAGTTCAGCTGGTCGCGGCGACCAGCGGCTGCTCGATGTTGTCGACGACGTACCCAAGACTGAGAACGGTCTGCCAACCGAACGCCTTCTCGAGTTCGCCTTCGAGGAACACGCTCCGCCCGTCCTTCACCGCCGGAAGATTCGCAAGTGTGGTCTGTTCGGTGATCGTCGCCTTGCCCTTCGGGGCGTAGGACAACTGGTCCCACACGATGAGGTCGGTGTCGAGCTTCCGCGCTTCCTCGATCGAGAGCTTGGCGTAGAACTTGTCGCCCGCCGCCGCGTCAACAGCCTGGTTCGGCGCGAAGCCGAGCGCCGTGAAGAACGCGACTCGCGGATCTGCGCCTGCGAATGCGGCGAGATCAGTACCGTCGTAGGTCGCGATCGAGACGGTCTTGCCCTTCCAGTTCTGATGACGTGCGGCTAGGTCCGCGATGCGACCCTTCACACCTGCGACGAGTGCTTTTGCGGCTTCAGGCTTGCCGACCGCCTTGCCGATCTCCTCAGTCGTGACATCCCATGGCTGCTGGTAGTCGTCGAACTCGGCCTTCTGGACCAGGACCGGTGCGATCTTGCTCAGCTGGTCGTACAACGACTTGTCGACGTCGGAGTAGACGGCGACGATCAAGTCCGGCTTGAGTGCGGCGACTTCCTCGAACGAAACCGTGTCGGAGGTGATGATCTTCGGCTTGTCGCCGGTCACCTTGTCGATCGCCCACGGTCCGGCGGGTTCGCCCTCCGGTGCCATGCCTTCCCAGTTGCGAACGGCGATCGGCGTGACGCCAAGCGCGAGGAGCGCATCCTGATCGGAGTAGCCCAGCGAGACCACGCGGCTGGGCGCCCTGGTGACTGTCGTCTGCCCGAACTTGTGGGTCAAAGTCACAGGCAGAGCGCCCGCTTCCGGAGTCACCTGACTCGACCCGCTGGTCGACTCGTCGTCGCTTCCACAGGCGACGAGTGCCGCGATGAGTGCGACGACGACGGCGATGACACCGATCGTGCGCCTCGGCTGGTTGGTCATGTGTCCTCCAGGAGATGGGTGGTCATTGAGCACTAGATCGCCTAAGCATAGGTGAGCATAACCTCATTAAGAAACGGTGCTGGGGCGCACTCGTCGCTCCCCGACAGGTACGACCAACGGCTGGTCAGACACCGGATCGGGGATCACCCTGCTGCGAAGACCAAAGACGTCCCACAGTAGTTCCTCGGTGACGATGTCCCGAGGGGCTCCCTGGACGACGATCGATCCGTCGCGCATCACGATCAACTCGTCGCAGTATCGGCAGGCCAGAGCCAAGTCGTGCAGCACCATCACGACCGTCCTCCCTTGCTCGACATGAAGCATGTCCACGAGGTCGAGCAATTCGAGACTTCGTGCCAGGTCGAGGAAGGTCGTGGGTTCGTCGAGCAGCAAGATGTCGGTCTGCTGAGCGAGGACCATTGCGACCCACACTCTCTGCCGCTGACCTCCGGACAGGTCCGACACTCGGCGGTCCGCCAGATCTCCCACACCGGTCTGTTCGAGGGCACGAACGATCTCGTCGGAATCGCGCCCCGACCACTGCCGGATCCAGTTCTGATGGGGATGCCGACCCAAAGCCACCAGGTCGGCGACCAGTATCCCCTCGGGCGCGATCGGGTTCTGCGGCAGCACACCGATCGCGCGAGCGAGGGCGCGGGTCGACATCGTCGTGATCGGCTCACCGTCGAGCATCACCGCCCCCGCTGACACCGGGTTGAGCCGCGACAGAGCTTTGACCAGGGTCGACTTTCCGCAACCGTTCGGTCCGACGACCCCGGTGAGGGCGTTGGGCGCGATGTTCACCGACAGGTCGTCGATGACAGTTCGGTCGCCGTACCCGACCCTGATCCTCTGTGCCGACAGCGTGTGCGTCGCCGCCGAGCCGTGCAGGGACTTGCCTGTCATACCGTGGCCTTTCTGTGCATGATCACCAGCAACACCAGCAGGAACGGAGCCCCGAGGACACCGGTGATGACCCCGACTGCCAGGTCGGAGAACACCAACCGACTCAGTAGATCCGCCCCCAACAACAGGACGCCCCCAGTGAGTGCGCCGCCGATCAGCGGAGGTGTGGGCGCGCGGAACAACAGGCGTGCGATCTGCGGACCGGCCAGCGCGATGAAGCCGATCGGACCCGACGCCGCGACCGCAGCCGACACGAGCAGAACCGCAACGGCCCAGTAGACGAGGGTCAGGACGCCCACCGGAGCACCCAGACCCCGCGCCGACGCGTCGGACAGGCGCATCACCCGTAGGTCGAACGACGTCGCCGCCGCGACCACCGCACACACGACGATCACCGCCCAGAGCGGACTGACCTCTACCCAGGTGCTGTTCGTGACACTGCCCGCCAGCCACGAGACTGCGGAAGACGCGTCTTGGAGGTCGATGCTGACGAGAAGGAACGAGACGACAGCTGCGGCGAGGGCATTCACCGCCACACCGACGAGCACCAGCCGCATGGTGTCGACGCCACCTCCCGCGGACAGCACGACGACGACGGTCGCGGTGACCACGCCCCCTGCCATTGCCGCGATCGGGACACTCCACACACCCGCGAAGTTCGGGGCAGTCACCTGCACGAAGACCGCGGCTGCGCTCGCACCCATGGTGATTCCGATGACGTCGGGGCTGGCGAGAGGATTCTTCGCCATCGTCTGAGTCAATGCACCTGCCGAGCCGAGTGCGATTCCCGCACCGAGCGCAACGAGAGCACGCGCGAGCCTGGAGTCGACGATGAGTCGTTCGATATCGTCGCCGCCGCCGAACATGATCCGGAACGCGTCTCCGAAGGGAATCGGGTACTCGCCGACCGACAATTCCAACGCGATCTCGACGAGGAGGATCGCGGTGAGGATCCCGGCGACTGCCACGCCGTACCAGCGGACCCGCATTCTCGGTACCGGCAACACGACCTCGCCACGACGCGGCAGCGGAGGTGACGTCGTGCGTTCCATGGTCATGCTGCGACCAGCTTTCGTCGGCGAATGAACCAGATGAAGCACGGCACACCGACGAAGGCGAGCACCACACCGACCGGGATCTCCGCCGGACGCAGGACGATCCGTGCGATCACGTCCGACACCAGCAGCAACACCGCGCCTGCGGGTACACACAACGGGAGGAGCCATCGATGGTCTGGGCCGGTCACTCCGCGGATGAGGTGAGGGATCACCAGCCCGACGAACACGATCGGACCGACAGCCGCGCTCGCCGCGCCGGTCAGAAGAGTGATGGAGAGGAAACAGGCGGTGCGGACCCAGCCGATGCGGATTCCGAGCGCTGTCGCCGTCTCGTCGCCGACAGCCAATGCGTTCAACGCCGGGCCCACCGCGAAGGCGAGGACGAGTCCGAGCACAATCGGGATGAGTACCGGGCCGAGTACGTCGAGCCCGCGTCCGACGAGCGATCCGGCATTCCAGAAACGGTACTGGTTGAGGCTCTCCTTGTTGGACAGGACAACCGCGGTTGTCGCGGAGACGAAGAACGCGGTCAGTGCCGCGCCCGCCAACACGAGCGACATGGGGCTCCCGCCCGCACCGAGGGTGCCGATGCCGAATACCAGTAGTGCGGCGACGGCTGCTCCGGCCAGTCCGAACAGCACCGACACCGCGGAGCTCTGAGCACCGAACAGCATCGCTGCCAGCACCACTGCAAAACCGGCGCCGTTCGAAATGCCGAGAATCCCGGGGTCGGCGAGCGGATTCCGGGTGTAACCCTGGATCACGGCGCCCGCGACCGCCATGGCGCCGCCGACGACTATCGCCATCAGAGTCCGGGGTATCCGCTCGTCCCGGACCAGGATGTAGAGATCGTCGTTCGGGTCACGATGCCACAGCGACGTGACCACTTCGGCAACCGACACCGACCGCGTCGCGAACAGGATCGACGCGATGGCCGCAGCGACCAGCAGAACGCTGAGTGCGGCTAACATCCGCGGCCTGGACATGAGGGTAGGCTAGCAATACTCCGCTGGTCGTCGTTGTCTGCACTGACAGCAAGGTCAGCACGCGTACCCTGACGCCATGCCCTTGGTCGCCCGGATGCAGCCGTTCACGTCGACGATCTTCGCGGAGATGTCGGCACTCGCCGTGGCGCACGACGCCGTCAACCTGGGACAGGGGTTCCCCGACTCAGACGGTCCGGAGTCGATGCTCGACGCCGCGCGCGCCGCGATCACCGACGGATTCAACCAGTACCCGCCCGGCCCGGGGATCCCCGAACTGCGTGACGCCGTCGCCGCCCAGCAACTCGACGACTACGGCCTCGCCTACGACCCGGACACCGACGTCCTGATCACCGTCGGCGCCACCGAAGCGATCGCAGGCGCTGTCCTGGGACTCGTCGACGCGGGCGACGAGGTGGTGATGATCGAGCCGTACTACGACGCGTACGCGGCGACTGTCGCCCTTGCGGGAGGTGTTCGCCGAACCGTCCCGCTGGTTCCGGACGGCGACGACTTCCGACTCGACCGTGATGCGTTGGCTGCGGCGTTCGGCCCGACGACGGCCGCGGTGATCGTGAACTCGCCGCACAACCCGACCGGCACCATCCTGTCCGACGGCGATCTCGCCGAGATCGCACGACTGTGCATCGCGAACGACGTCGTCGCGATCACCGACGAGGTGTACGAGCATCTCGTCTTCGACGGGGCGGTCCACCGATCGTTGGCAACCCTGCCCGGCATGAAGGAGCGGACTCTCCGGATCTCCGGCGCCGCCAAGACCTTTCACGTCACTGGGTGGAAGGTGGGCTGGATCAGCGGTCCGCGGGAGCTGATCGCCGCGGCGAGGGCCGCCAAACAGTATCTGACCTACGTAGGGAGCGGTCCGTTCCAGCCGGCGATCGCCCACGCGCTGCGGAATGAGATGGACTGGGTGCGCGACGACGCCGTCGCCCTCGGCGAGAAGCGCACCATGTTGTCGACCGCACTGACCGACGCAGGTTTCAACGTTCACCGAAGCCAGGGCACGTACTTCGTGTGCGCGGACCCGAGGCCGCTCGGAGTGACCGACGGCGACACGTTCTGCCGCGAACTCCCGGAACGCATCGGCGTGGCCGCCGTTCCCATCAGCGCGTTCGTCGACGATGCCGGCCCCTGGCGTCACATGGTCCGCTTCGCCTTCGCCAAGAGCGACGACGCGATCGCCGAAGCCGCCCGTCGACTGCGGACGCTGTAGAAGCCGATCAGAAGACGCCGGAGGGACGGAACTGGACGCTGATCCGCGGGCCGGCACCGGAGACTTTCGGGACGGCGTGATCCCACGTCCGCTGGCAGCTTCCTCCCATGACGAGGAGGTCGCCCGACCCGAGGACGAATCGGCGGGACGCTCCCCCGCCGCGCGGGCGCAGCAGCAGTGGCCGGGGAGCGCCAAGCGACAGAATGGCGACCAGGGTGTTCTGCGACCTGCCTTTGCCGATGCGATCGCCGTGCCACGCGACACTGTCGGAACCGTCGCGGTACAGGCACAGGCCCGCCGTCGCGAAGCCCGACGGCAACTCGTCGCGGTAGTAGTCGCTGAGATCGGCACGCGCAACGCGAAGGATCGGATGCGGCCATCGATCCCGATCGAGGTACATCGCGAGCAGACGTGGCACGGGGACTGTCGCGTCGTACATCCGACGTTCTTCGGCTCGCCACGGCACATCGGCACGGAGACCGTCGAACAGTTCCATCGACCCCTGCAGCCAACCGGGCCGCAGATCGACCCAGGCGCCGTCGGCCAATTCGGTCCGCCGCATCCCGCGCGCGAGCGAGGTCAGCGCAGGCGCGTCTGAGTCCGTGTCGAACAACGACGCCTGAAGTCCCGCGGCCATACAGGTGATCGTACACCTGTTCGAAGATTCATACGGCGGGGAACTCGACTCCGGTCAAGCGCTCCGACTCCGACCACAGCCGATCGCGAAGATCCTGATCGGATGCCGCCCGCCTGGTCCGCGCCACCGTCGGCTTGCCGCGGAGTCCGCCAAGGCCCCGAGGACCGTAGTACGTGCCGTTCCGTGCCGCGGGCGACGTGGCCGCGAAGAGCTGCGGCAGAGCTCCCATCGCGGGCGTCTGACCGACGCGCAACAGATCGCCCGCCTTCATCACGTAGTCGAACGTGGTCTCGGTCTTGCCGAGGAGACCCGTCGACGCGTAGCCGGGGTGGGCCAGAACGGCGATCTTCGACGAACCCGCCGCCTCGAACCTGCGGGCGAGCTCGAGCCCGAACAGCATGTTCGCGAACTTCGAGTCGCCGTACGCGATGGCGCGGCGGTACGTGCGTCGGTCGTAGCCGAGGTCGTCGACGTCGATGCGAGCGAAGCGATGGGCGATCGACGAGAGGACCACCACTCGCTCGGTGATCTTCGGAATCAACAGCGCCGTCAGCGCGAAGTGCCCAAGGTGATTGGTGCCCATCTGCATCTCGAAGCCGTCGATCGTCCGCCCGTACGGGACGCCCATGATGCCTGCGTTGTTCACAAGGACGTCCGCCTCGTCGACGGTGTCGGCGAAGGCACGCACCGAGGCCAGGTCGGAGAGATCGAGTTCTGCAACGGTGGCGGCCGGACCGATCTGTTCGGCGACTGTCCGTGCTTTGGCCACATTGCGGCAGGCCAAGGTCACCTGGCCGCCCGCAGCGGCAACGGCCTTCGCCGTCTCGGCACCGAGCCCGCTGTTCGCGCCGGTGATGATGAAGCGTCGGCCGTGCTGTGCGGGAATGTCGTCGCGGCTCCAGCCACCCACGTTTACGCCTCCTTGGTCGTGACCCTCGACGTCCGTTCGCCGGGCATGGCGAACTTGACCAGATCGGCGAGAACACTACCGAGAGACGGCGGCTCGTGGCGAACGAGCAGTTCGGACGGCGCGAAGATCTCAGTCACGTGGGCACGGCCTCGCAGCACCTGCCGGTCGACTCGCTTCCACCGCACAGCCTCGTCCTCCGCGGCCGCCTCGATCGCGGCGCGACTCGCATAGACCGACGAATAGCCCTCTTTCGCAAGGTCGGAGAGGCGGGCCGACTCGTTCACCGAATCGCCGATCACCGTGTACTCGTACCTGGTCCTCGCCCCGATGTTGCCGGCGAACACGCGTCCGTACGCGACGCCCATCCCCCATTCGAGGGGCAGACGCTCACTGAGCTCCGCGCCGAGTTCACGAGCTGCGGTCAACGCGGCCAGTGCCGGGTCACGCAGGGGCGCGGGCGCACCGAAGACGATCAATGCGGCGTCACCCTCGAACTTGTTGATGAAGCCGCCGTGCCGGTCGACGACGTCAGCGACGATCGAGAAGAACGCGTTGAGGACCACGGCCGTCTCACGTGGATCACGGTCCGCGGCGAAAGCCGTGGACCCGGTGATGTCGACGAAGATGACCGCGACGTCGGTATTGGATCCGACGAGTTCGCCGTCCTGTTCGAGGGCGAGTTGGGCGACGTGATCTCCGACGTGCCGCGAGAAGATGTCGCGCATCCGTTCACGTTCGGCCAGGCCGTCGAGCATCGAGTTGAAGCCCGCCTGAAGCACGCCGAGCTCGGAGGCGTCGTAGACGGCGACACGCTGCGAGATGTCACCGTTGCGCGCGGCCTCGACCACTTCGCGCATGTCGTTCAGCGGGTCGGCGATCGCTCGGTTCACCAGACCGACCACACGTGCGCCGGATGTCAGCGCGATGATCGCGAGCAGGATCACCGTCCAGTCGACGGTGCCTGCGACGGGAGGGACCCAGCCGAGGCCACGACCGAGGTTCACCAGCAGCAGGCCGACCATCGGCACGGCCGACGAGACGACCCACACCACGATCATCCGCTCACGGACACCATGGACGACGCGAGTCGACGTGGACCCGCGCATCGCGAGAATGGCGAGAGGTCGCGCAGCGCTCTCGGCGAAGAGATACGTGAGGGAGCACGAGGTGATCGCGGCGAGCGCGAACGCGCCGCCCACCGCGAGCACGAACACCAGTCGCATGTCGGAGATCGTCACGTACACGCCGAACGCCGTCATCCAACCGAGGAGGTCGGCGACGACCAGACTCGCAGGTATGCGGACCACGTCCCGTCTGCGACGTGCGTCGGCGGGCTCCGCGGTGACGAACCAACGGTACTGCGGAAGAAGGAAGAAGATCGAGGCCACGACGCTGGCAACGGTGCCGACGAGCAAGGCTGCCAGCACGGCGCCCATGTCGGCGTCGGTGTGGATCTCGAAACGTCCGCCGTTGAAGGCGAGCAGCACCGCGACGAACGTCTCGACGCCGATGAGCACCTTGGCACCCGCGACGATCATGCCGCCGATCAGCAGGCCACGGGTAGCAAATCGTTTGCGCGTCTGCGGGTCGAGTTCGAGGATCTCCACCTCGTCACGGTCGCGCCCCTGTGCGTTGAGCCCGCCGAGCATGACCATCGTCTTGAAACGGCGATCCATCCGGTCGGCGATGCGATGCGCCTTCTCTCGCTGACGTTTTGTCATGAAACGCATCACCTCCCAGGTTGTTTCGATCTCTGGAGAGAGTACCGAATACCTGGGAGGTGACAGGGTGTGCGCGATCACTCGACGCGCATCATGCGTTGAGGTCAGGCGGCGCGAACGGCTTCGATCTCGAGGTTGATCGTGATCTTGTCGCCAACGACGGTGCCGCCGGTCTCGAGCGGCATCTCGATGTCGATGCCGAAGTCCTTGCGGTTGATGACGGTCTTGGCCTCAAAACCCGCGACGGCGCCGTGGCCCATGCCCGGGTTCACACCGTTGAACTCCATCTGAAGGGTGACGGGCTTGGTGACGCCGCGGAGGGTGAAGTCACCGTGGACGAGGTAGTCGCCACCGTCGGCCTCGACCGACGTGGAGACGAACGTGGCGGTCGGGTGGTTGCCGGCGTCGAAGAAGTCAGCCGAACGGACGTGCTGGTCGCGCTGCTCATTGCGGGTGTCGATCGACGTGACGTCGATGGTGGCGTTCACTGCGGGGCTGCCGTCTTCGGCGATCTCGATGGTGCCGGTGAACGCACCGAAGGTGCCGCGGACTTTGGAGACCATGAGATGGCGAACAGTGAAGCCGACGGTGGAGTGGGTCGGGTCGATGTTCCAGGTGCCTGCGGTCAGTTCGGTGGGTGCGAGTGCGGTGGTCATCGTTGTCTCCTTGGAAGTGCGCGTTGATGAGGTTCTGGGCCTGCGGTCTGCCGTGTGGCGATCGCTTGCAATCAATGTAACCGGACCACGGTCCGTTTACTTCCGTGTGTGATGGACGTTACATTGGACTGATGGGGCTACGCGATGATCTGAGGGCTCGACTCGACGGTTTCGAGGTGCGCAGAATACCGCTCCGACCTGGAACCCGGGCCGCTGCCGTGGCGATCGTCGTGGCTCCGGTGGCCGACGGCGGGAGAGGGATCTGGCTGACACGTCGCCCGTCCGACATGCGCCGTCACGCAGCACAGTTCGCGCTGCCGGGCGGACGGCTCGACGACGGGGAGACCACGCACGACGCGGCCCTGCGCGAGTTGGAGGAGGAAATGGGAATCCATCTCGGCCCGGACTCCATCCTCGGCGACCTCGACGACTACGCGACCAGGTCCGGCTTCGTGATATCCCCGACCGTCGTCTGGTGCGACGACGAGGTGACGCTCCGCCCGAACCCGGCCGAGGTGGAGCGCGTGTTTCTGATCGATCTCGACGAGCTGGCCACCGTGGCGCCGATCTTCGAGACCATTCCGGAGTCGGATCGTCCGGTGATGTCCCTGCCGCTCATCGGTCGGCGAATCCACGCCCCGACGGCAGCAGTGATCTATCAGTTCGCGCGAGTCGCACTGCACGGCGATCCGGTCCGCGTCGCCGACTACGACCAGCCGGTCTTCGCCTGGCGTTGAACCCCGCCGACCGAAGGGTCAAGACATCGCTAGGGCGTGTCTCCTAATTCGCCGCTCGGGATCGGCGGATCAGGTGTGCGCCCCGCAAGGCGGAGGAGGGAGGGATACCGGTAGGTATCACGACCGACGACAACGCCGCGGGGAGTGCATCTGGCCGTCGAGACCCCGCGAAGCGAATTAGGAGACACGCCCTCGTGGCACCTCACAGGCCGCGCATGCCTCCCTGAGGCATCGGACGGGCTGTGAGGTACCAGTAGCGCGATCGCCTTAGTCAGCCGAGCGGTGCTTGGCGCGACGGGCTTGGTACTGCGGCTCCACGCGGTCGCGAGCGATCGCCTCCTCCGACTGCGACCCTGCGGTCCCGTCGTCGGGGTGCTCACCGGTGACTGCGTCGATCCAGCGGTCGCCCGTCGACGGCGCCTTGTCGAGGAAGTGCGGCTGCACAGGCTCGCCCGGGGACGCGTCGTGCGTGACAGTCCGTGTCGACGTGTCGTCCTCGACAACTCGTTCGACCTCCTTCTCGACCATCTTGCGGACGATGACGGGCTTCTCGACGACCACCTCGACGATCTTCTCGATCGGCTTCTCGATGATCCGCTCCACCTCGCGGTAGACGGGCTTCTCGACGACCTTCTCCACGACGTGCTCGACAGGCTTCTCGATGATCCGCTCGGACACGACGTTGACCTGCTTCTCGATGACCTTCTCGACGAGCACCGGTGTCTGCACGTGCTTCTCGAACTCGCGGTGCACCGGGGTGTCGATGACCTTCTCGACGATCTCGGGCCGCTCGACGATCTTCTCGACGATGTGCTCGACAGCCTTGTCGACGATCTGTTCCACAACGTTGGGCTTCTCGACGATCCGCTCGACCACGTGATCGACGGGCTTCTCGACGACTTTCTCGACGACGTTGGGCTTCTCGACGATCTTCTCGACGATCCGCTCGACGGGACGCTCGACAATTTCCTCGGTCACTTCGGGTACTTCGAGGACCTTCTCGATGACGTGGTCGACGGGGCGCGACACGATCTGTTCGACGATGTTGGGAACCTCGACGACCTTCTCGACAGTGTGGTCGACGGGGCGCGACACGATCTCCTCGATCACGTTCGGCTTCTCGACGATCCGCTCGACCACATGATCGACAGGCCTCTCGACGACCTTCTCCACCACGTTCGGAACTTCGACCACCCGCTCGACGACGTGGTCGACAGGCTTCTCGACGACCTTCTCGATCACGTTCGGCTTCTCGACGATCCGCTCGACCACATGATCGACAGGCCTCTCGACGACCTTCTCCACCACGTTCGGAACTTCGACAACTCGCTCGACTTCGCGGTCGACAGGCTTCTCGACGATCTTCTCGACAACGTTGGGCATCTCGACCACCCGCTCGACGACCCGCTCGACCGTGGTCTCGACGATCTCCTCGATCACCTCGGGCTTCTCGACGACCCGCTCGAGGACGTGCTCGACAGGCTTCTCGATCACCTTCTCCACGATGTCGGGCTTTTCGACGATGCGCTCGACGATCTTCTCAACGGGCTTCTCGATGACCTTCTCGACCACATTGGGCTTCTCGACGATGCGCTCGATGACGTGATCGACGGCCTTCTCGATCGGCTTGTCGACGAGTCGTTCGACGACCACCTCGCGGGGCACTTCGACGACCTTGATGACCGGACGTTCGACGACCACCTCGATGATCTTCTCGACGGGCTTCTCGACCGTCTTGTAGATCACCTCTTCGACGGGGACCTCGATCTCCTTCTCGACCGTCGTGTACACGTTCTTCTCGACGGGCACTTCGATGATGTGTTCGACGATCTTCTCGACAGGCTTCTCGACGGTGATCTCGATGATCTTCTCGACAGGCTTTTCAATGACCTTTTCGACGATCGACTCGACCGGCACTTCCACGATCTTGTCGACGAGCGTGACGATCGGCTTCTCGACCATGCGCTCGAGAGTGATCGGCTTCTCGACAACGGTGTCCGTGATGTCCACGATCAGCTTCTCGATCACCCGCTGCACCTCGGCGGGCCGCTCGATCACTTCGTCGACGACGGTGACGATGAGGCGTTCCACGAGCCGCTGGATCTCGACGGGCTTGTCGGCGATCTGGTCGAGGACGGTGACGATCGGCTTCTCGACCAGACGGGAGATCTCGATCTCGGTCTCTTTGACCTCGTCGACGACGGTGACGATGGGGCGTTCGATGAGACGCGGCAGTTCAACTGCGACGTCTTCGATTTCGTCCACCACCGAGATGACGGGCTTCTCGACGACACGAGTCAGCTCGACCGGGGTGTCGACGATCTTGTCGACGACGGTGACGATCGGCTTCTCCACCAGACGCGGAACCTCAACCGCGCGATCGACGATCTCGTCGTAGACGGTGACGATCGGCTTCTCCACCAGACGTGGCAGCTCCACCGGCTTGTCGACGATCTCGTCGGTGATGGTGACGGCAGGCTGTTCGATGACGCGCGGCACGTCGACGGGCTTCTCGACCACGTTGTCGACGACGGTGACGATGGGATGCTCAACGAGTCGTGCGACTTCGACCGGCTTGTCGACGACGTCGTCGACGATCGTCACAACAGGCTTCTCAACGAGTCGCTGGACGTTTACCGGCTTATCTGTCAGCTCGTCCTCGACAGTGACGATGGGACGTTCGACGATCCGTTTGAGTGTGACGGGCTTGTCGGTCACTTCGTCGACGACGGTGACGACAGGCTTCTCCACGAGGCGGGAGACGGTGGCGGGCTTGTCGATGACGGTGTCGACGGTGTCGATCACAAGTCGTTCGACGATGCGCTCGAGGGTGATCGGCTTGTCGATCACTGTTTCGACAGGGTTCTCGACGAGCCGCTCGACCGTGTATCCGCGGTCGACGACGTTGTCGACGATGGTCAACTCAGGATTTGCGGTGTCCTGGTCGGCGCCTTCGGTCATCATCTCTCCTCGACACGGGTATTCGACTGTGTCCACACTTCCACAGCCTGACTCGATGTTCACCGCGGCATGCGGCTTTGAGTCCAAAACAACATTGAGCGAACGGTCTACGGGCGCACGAGTATCGGTTCACGCTACGTAGAAACCGGCCCTACTACTCGGAATCCCCCACCAGTTATGTACCTTGAGGTACATAACTGGTAGCCTGAGCCACATGGGACGCCCCAGGAAGTTCGACCCGGACGCTGCAACGGACGCCGCTGTGGACGTCTTCTGGTTACGCGGATACGCCGACGCCACGCCCGCGGCACTCGAAGCGGGCATGGGGATCGGACGCAGTAGCCTCTACAACACTTTCGGCAGCAAGTCAGACCTGTATCTCAGGGCGCTGGAGCGATACATCCGCGACGAGTCTTCACAGGTCATCAAGCTCCTTGATCAGCCTGGCGACGTGCTGCCCAAGCTTCGTGCGGCGATCGAACGCGTCGTTGAACTGTCGCTGCTCGATGCCGAACGGCGAGGCTGCATGGTGACGAATGCGGCGATCGAACGCGCACGGGACGACCAACAGGTGCGTGCGCTACTAGCCCAGGTGGTCGACGACCAGGTCGAGGCATTCAGCCGAGCTATCGCGCACGGACAAGTCACCGGAGAGATCAACCCCGCTGTCGACAGCACATCGACGGGCAACCTCCTCGTCGCGACACTCAACGGGATCCGGGTGCTCGCACGTATCGACCCATCGCCAACGCGACTCGCCGCCCTGGCCGACGCAGCGTTGCGCGGACTCTGACCACCAGCACAGCAATCACATAGGAGCGACCATGGATCTCGAACTGGCCGGCAAAACCGCGGTGGTGACCGGCGCCAGCAAGGGCATCGGACTGGAGACTGCCCGGCTGCTCGCCCGCGAGGGCGCCACGGTGCACGGCATCGCGCGGACCGTGCCTGCTCCGATTACCGGAGTCTCTTTCCTGCCCCGCGATCTCACCGACGAGACCGCGGCCGCCGACGTCGCCGAAATGGTCGGTCCGGTCGACATCCTGGTCAACAACCTAGGCGCCGTACTACCCCGAAGTATGGATGCGGCGGGATTTCTCGCGCTCGACGCCGCCGCCTGGCGCGAGACCTTTGAGTTGAACCTGTTCGCCACAGTGCGAGTCACCCGGGCGTTTCTGCCGTCGCTGCTGTCGCGCCGCGGTGTGGTCGTCAACGTCTCGTCGATCGGCGCCCGTGCCGCGTACCAGCCGGTCGACTACGGCGCAGCCAAAGCCGCGCTGACGAACATGAGCAAGGCGCTGTCGGAGGAGTTCGGCGATAAGGGACTCAGATCCGTCACCGTCACCCCCGGACCGACGCGGACCGCGAATTGGGGCGACCCGAGCGGCTATGCCGGGCACCTCGCAGACCAATCCGGAGTGTCTCTGGACGAGTTCGTCCGGGCCGTGCCCGAGGCGATGTCGATCGCTTCGGGACGGTTGAGCGAGCCGGAGGAGACCGCCGCCCTCATCGCTTTCTTGGCATCACCGCGCGCCTCAAACCTCACCGGCGCCGACTTCATCGCTGACGGAGGCACCCTCAAAGCCGTGTGAGTCAGGTCGATCGGTCTCCTTCAACACCGTCCCGGTTCGGTAGAGCTCGATCAGCAGCGGTCTCAGCAACCTCCCGCGAGCGCTGATTCGATAGTGGACACGTGTCGGATAGCCGCCGGTCGATTCCCGGTTCACGTAGCCGTCCGTGGTGAGTCTTGCGAGCCGCTCAACGAGGACCTTGTCGCTCAATTCCGGAAGCCCGTCAGCCAACGCCGAGTACGACACGGGGCCGTCTGCGACCGCCAGGTCACGCAGGATCAGGGTCGTCCATCGTCCACCAATAGCGGCCAGCGCCACTTCAACAGGGCATTGCTCACTGGGGCGAACTGTGCGTCCGTCCGCGGTGGGGACCAGTTCCGGGTCCCACTCAACCGCCCTTACCGTTTGGTGAGCCACAGCGCTCCCTGATTCGCTCAGTTCATGGATACGAATAGTCTGCCACCGTCGGTCACCCCCGAGTTGGCCATCACTCCCGACGACCACCCAGGTGCATTCGCCCGTGCCTTCGCGGCCTCTATCGAGTCAGGAGACCCTGCCATCGTCGAGAGCGTCTACGAAGAGTCCGCGGTGCTGGTCACCGACGAGGGAAGACTCGCCGTCGGTGCAGACCGCCAGGCCGCGCTCACCGAACATCTCTCTCTGGGAATTCCGATATCCGTCAATCCCCGAAACGTCATCCAGTCCGGCGACACTGCGTTGCTCATCGTCGACTGGGCGATCATCGGACGTTCACAGTCCGGACAGTCGATCGACCTCCGCGGCACCGCCACCGACGTGGCTCGGAGAGGTGCCGACGGCTATTGGCGATACGTGATCGACAACCCGTTCGGGGTCACCCCGCGCGGCTAGCCCTCAGCTGCGTGAGACGGCACCCGAGATACGAGAAGAACCACCCGCTACCGGGTGGTTCTTCTTGTGGCCAGAGTCGGGATCGAACCGACGACCTTCCGCTTTTCAGGCGGACGCTCGTACCAACTGAGCTACCTGGCCAGACGGCGTCGGCTAAAACCGAAACCTAGCGACCCTGACGGGACTCGAACCCGCGACCTCCGCCGTGACAGGGCGGCGCGCTAACCAACTGCGCCACAGGGCCATATTCTTTTGTATCTTTTGTGCGTTTCGATCCTAGCCGATCCGCTCCTGATCACCGAATCGGTGTTTCAGGTGCTTCTCGGCGTGAAACCGATCTGCGTACCCCCTACGGGATTCGAACCCGCGCTACCGCCTTGAAAGGGCGGCGTCCTAGGCCGCTAGACGAAGGGGGCCGGTGCTTGTTCCCGCTGGGTGCGAGGATTACTTTATGGCACGCGCTCGGAGAAACACAAATCCGCAGGCCAGCAGTCGTTTCAGTGGCGTTCACCTACACCTGGCGACGAGTCGAGCGCGGGTGAACCAACCCGACAGACGCCTTCGACTTCGGTTTCGGCTCAACCCGGACGCCGTACGTGCCGCTAGATCACGAGGATCGGTGCCATCACCGCGACCGGCATCAGAATGCAGCCCGCGAGTACGTACCCGCGCCACGGGACGTCGACACCGTTACGACGTAATTGATCGTGCCAGAGCAGGGTCGCCAGCGATGCCCAGGGAGTGACGATTGGACCGGCGTTGACGCCGATGAGAAGTGCCGCAGTCCCAGCATGACCACCCACAGCCGTTTCGAGGGCGAGGAACGCCGGGATGTTGTTGATGAGGTTCGCCAACAGCGCGCCCACACCGCCGATGAGTAGCAGCCCACCCGACGACTCGCCCCTGCCGCTGAGCACGCAAGCGAGCCAATCCGTCGCACCGAGCGAATGGAGGACGGCGGCTGTCGACGAAAGCAGGACGACGAACATCAATGAACGCCACGGAATCGACGCGGGCGCCACCCCCGGCCCACCCTCCCGCAGCGATACGACCACCAACACCAACGCGCCGACACTCGCCGTCAACCAATACGGAATCGGAGAGACCAGCAGGGGAAGCATGCACCCCAACACGATGAGGCTCGTGCGTAGACGCGGGTTTCGATCGCCGACCGCGGCGACGTCGTACTCGGCGTCCGCCTCGGACTGCCTTCGCCCCGAAGCGCGGTAGACGACCCACGAAGCCAACACTGCGATCGCCAAAGCAACCAACGAGGGGCGCCACATCATCGACAGATAGTCACCAGTGCTGGTGAACGCCCCACCCGACACCGCCAACAGGTTGGTGAGATTCGATACCGGGAGCAGGAGCGACGCGATATTGGCAATCCACACCACGGCGAGCCCGATGCCAGCCATTCCGACCCCCGCCCGGCGAGCCAGGGCAACCGCCAGCGGAGTCACCATGATCGCTGTCGTGTCGAGCGACAGGAAGACAGTGCTGACCACAGCGAGTACAACAACTCGCGCCCAGGTAGCCGCGGATACAGACAGTCCTGGCAATCGGATGCGCTGCAGGCCTGACGCGACTGCGTTGAACGCGCCCGCATCGGACGCGGTGTTGACCACGATCGACATCGCGACGACGAACACAAGGACTGGCGCGAGCCGCTCGAGAAGGCCGCGCGCGTCGTCCGGTGACACTGCGACGAGCGCACCCGCTGCGACGAGCGACACCCCGGTAAGCCACCACCGCCCCAGCGCGGAGGTCACTTCTGTTGTTCGACGAGCATTCGTTGCGCGAGCGCAGCACGGCATTTGGCCACTCCGAGATTCTGAACAGCTGCGATGACAGTCACTGGCAGATCATCCCACGCGCCACCGACCACCCAGGTCAGGGAGACGGTCAAAGAATAGGGCCGGCGAATCGGAGGGTCGCGGGCGAACCTGCCGTTCGGCCATTACGCCAAGGAGTGGATCGACAGCCAAGGCAAGGCGCAAGCGACCGGCGAAGCCAACGCCTTCGAGGCGCATCCGCTGACCGCGCAGCAAGTGGCGGACGTGTCGGCGGCTGTCGCCGGCGAGATCGACGACCTGCCCGCCTATCCCGTCTACGCGCTGATGGTGAACTTCCCGGCCTACAGTGGTGTCCGCGCCGCAGAGAACGCCGGACTGGAGGTACGCGACCTTGCACTTCACGACGCGCCCCGGCCAACCCATCCGTGCTCGGTCAGGGTCGAACGGACCAAGGCGCGTCGTGGCCGCGGTTGGATCACGGGCACGCCCGAGTCCAAGAAGTCCCGCCGTACCGTCCCGCTGCCCTCCTGGCTGACTGAAAGGCTCCACGCCTACCCGCTGACACCCATCCCCTTGCCGACGAGCCCACGGCCCCGCTGTGGCCGAACCGTCGACTCGGCGGCGGGCACCGCATCAAGGGCGAGCGCTTCGCCGCCCCGCACGACTGGTCGAATCCCATCACGATGGACGCCTGGTACCGAACGATTCTCAAGCCCGCGCTGGAGGCCGTCGGCCTGCCTGCCAGTCGTCCGGCCACCGCAGACCAGCCCGCGCAGCTCGGCGTCCGCACGCATGATCTACGTCACACTTTCGCGACGATGCAGCTGTCGTCCGGCGTCCATTTCATGCAGGTGTCGAAATGGCTCGGCCACGGCTCGTTCGTGCTGACCCTGGACACCTACGGCGACTGGATTCCGGAAGAGGACGGCGGCGCGATGAACAACCTGCCCGAGCCGACCGCCCCGGCTGCCAGCCAGCAGGCCGCCGCAGTAGACGCGCCGCCGTCCAACGTCATTCAGCTATTCGGCTGATCATGCGGCTCCACGTCGTCCGACACCTCCCCGCTGCCCGACTCCTCGGAATCCGGCTCCGATACCTGTGGCGATGCGTGCTGTGGAACATCCTGGACATCCGGCGATGCAGATTCGCGGGGAATCAACTGCCTCCGAATCGCGTCAGCCACCTCGCGGGTGCGACGCAAGTCCTCCGCCCGAAGTCGCGCTTGTTCTTCGCGAGAGGCACGCTCGTCCTCAGGACTCGCGGGATACACCCAGATTCCCTTGTGCTCGTCCACCGAGTACGACTCAAGGGTCGCGCCAATCTCCGCCAGCGCCGCTCCGGCACTCGCTAGGTGTGCGTCCAGTGTCTTAGCAAGATCGTGGACAGTCTTCCGATCAACCCGCCGAGTGTTCTTAAGCAGATTAAAATCCAGCTCCACCGGCGATCGGTACACGTCGAAGTCCGTCTGCCAGGGCGCGTACCAATGCTGGCGCTTCTTGCGCTCGCCGCGATATGTCAACTCCCCTTTATGAACGCTCTCAATGCCTTCGACCTTAGATCGACTCGGAGCGTGATCCCAGAGAGCGCGCCACTCCTGCTGGGGCGCAAGTATGGGAATGCGGGATGGCAGCGCAACATTTCCGATACTCGCAGCTGAGTGGTCTGGGCTAACCTGCAGAGGCCTATCCAACGACACCTCGATGTCGAACGCAGGAGTCTGACCGAAGTTCTTAATAACGAGCTCCAGAAACTGCCAGTCGCCTTCCATCGGCTCCGTGTACATCACGACATTCGGCTGCGCCTGCTCATCACGCGCGATCCGCGCCTCGCGAACCTGACGCAGCGCGACGATAGCCGCAACGATGGCTACCGCGACAGTCGCCCAAGAGCCTACGGCTGACCAATTCTCCGATGTCATCGCCCACATTCCATTCCAGGCGTCTCGCATCCAGCTACACACCATCGCATGATCTCACGCAGGTCCGACATTCCTGCCAACTCGGCACGCATCTGCCCCACAGGCACCGGGGTGGTGCCGGGGCGGCCCCAGGTAGAACAAAGGCCAGACCAGGGAAAACATTCCTGGCCTGGCCTTTCACTGTGCCCCCAGTAGGGCTCGAACCTACGACCTGCGGATTAAAAGTCCGTAGCTCTACCAACTGAGCTATAGGGGCATGCAGCGAGTCCACCCTACAGGGCGCGAACCAACCCACACGCCGCAGCCCGAGGCGTGCGCACCTGGCAACGCCTGCCACACCGCGGACGGGACGCATATAGCCACACCGATCGACCCCAATAGTGCCTCCGATCACATTCAGGATCGCGAGTGATGCGCTCACCGTAGACCGATCGTTCTGCTGTGACTTATGGTCACAGCAATCCACGGAACAGAGGACAGCAGATGGCACACGGCCCAAGCCGCACGTTCACCCGACTCGGGGCATTCACGCATCGCCGCGCATGGATCGTCGTCGGCTTCTGGGTGCTGCTCGCCGCAGTGCTCAACCTGTCGATCCCCCAGCTCGAGACGACGGTGTCGAAGACGTCCGCCGACTTCCTGCCCCGGTCACTCCACTCCAACCAGCATCTCGAGCAGATGGCACGCGACTTCGGGTCGCCCGAGTCGAACGCGGTCAGCAGCATCGTGATGGTCGACGAGAACGGATTCTCCGAGCGGGACGAGCAGTATTACGGCCGGTTGGTCGAGCGTCTCCTGCACAGCGACGACGTCGCCTACCTCCTCGACTTCGCGGGGCACCCGATCACCAGGGAAGCCGCCGCCAGTCCCGACGGCAAGGCGATCACGCTGTTCGTCGCCGCTGAGGGATCTGTCGGTTCGACACGCGCCCACCATGCAGCGCAAGGGATTCGGCAGGTGATCGACGACGCGGAACCGCCGTCGACCCTGCAGGTGGACTACACCGGCCCGACCGCGGCACTCGCCGACCTGTTCTCCGCGATCGACGTCTCACTCCTGATCATCACCGGCGTCTCGATCGTGCTGATCACCCTGATCCTGTTCGCGGTCTACCGACGTTTCGCGACCGCCGCAATCCCACTGATCACGCTCGGCGTCGGCCTCGCCGTGACACGACCGATCATCTCGTTCCTCGGTGGACACGACCTGTTGTCGGTCTCGAACTTCACCATCGCGATCATGACGGCGCTCGTACTCGGCGCCGTCACCGACTACGCGATCTTCACTCTCTCCGCCTATCACGAAGGGCGGCGCTCGGGACTGCCCGTCGGCGACGCCGTCGCGACGGCGAGCGGCCGGACCGGGCCGATCCTGGTGGCCTCTGCGCTGACGATCGCGGTCGCATGCACATCGATGGCCTTCACCAAGATCGGCATGTTCAGCACAGCGGGGCCGCCGACCGCCATCGCCGTGATCGTCGGACTGCTGATCGCCCTGACGCTGCCGCCGGCCTTGCTCTCGCTCGCGGGACGACGTGGACTCGCCGAACCGGGCGCGGCGTCGGAGCGGCGATGGCAGCGACGAGGAACACGCATCGTCCGACGTGCCGGCGTGTACGCCGCAGCATCGTTGGTCTTCCTGGTGTCGTGCTCAGCGATCCTGTTCACCCATCAGCGCAACTGGGACGAGTCGTCGATGTTCGTCTACGCCAACGACTCCACGCGTGGCTACGACGAGGTCTACAAGCACTTCGGGAACAATGCGATCGCACCCGAGTACCTGATCGTCCGTTCCGATCACGACCTGCGGAATACCTCCGACCTCGCGGCTCTCGAACTGGCAGCAGACGCCGTCGCACGCCTCGACGAAGTAGCCTCCGTCCGCTCGATCACGCGTCCCGACGGCAAACCGCTCACCGAGTCGGCTGCCGGATATGTCCCCGGTCAGGTCGGATCTCAGCTGGGGGACGCCGCGAAACAACTCGGCGACGCACGCCCCGACCTCCGCAGACTCGCGTCGGGCGTGCAGCAGCTCACCGACGGCGCGGATTCCGCGAACGCCCGCATGCCCGAGCTCGTCGACGGCACCGACCAGGTGATCAGCATGGCCACCGGCGTCCTCGACGCCCTCGACTCCGCGGAGCGGTTCGTCGCCGCTGCGACCGACTCGCGCACGGACCTGGCCGGCGCCACTACGGAACTCCGCGCGGGGCTCGACGGCATCGGACCGGTCCTCGCCGACCTCCGACGGACGGCAGTCGCGGTCCAGCCCGCGCTCGACCAGTTCGACGACCTGTTCGGTCCCCTGCTCCGGTCACGCAGCTCCGCATCGTGCTCGGCAGACCCGGCCTGTGCGGCAGCGCGGGTGGCCTTCGACCGTTTGAACGCGGCGACGGGCGGTCGGGCCCGCACTACGCTGACCGCTCTTCGCAGCGCGGCAGGCGTTCCCGCGGAAGCGTCCGCCCGCGCGGGCCGATCCGTCTCCGCGTTGAAAGACCTGCTGGGCCGGCTGCAAGGACTCCTCGGGCAGCTCGACGGTCGAACTCCCGACCAGGTCCGCTCCGACCTCGTCCGACTCCGGTCGGGCGTCGGCGAACTGTCCACGGGCATGGCGCAACTCGCCGACGGGCTGCACCAGGTGAACGAAGGCACCGCGAGGCTCACGTCGCTGACCGACAAGCTCCACGCCGGGCTGCGGACCGCCACCGACTATCTGACGGACATGAGTGCCGCGACGTCCGCCGGCCCGGGCCGCGGCTTCTATCTCCCTGCGGAGGCCCTGACCAATCCACGGTTCGTCGAAGGTGCAAAACTGCTGATCTCACCGAACGGTCGCACGGCGCGAATGGTCGTCACCTGGTCGATCAACCCGTACGGGCCGGAGGCCCTTGAACGCAGCCGCGACATCGCACCGACCGCGGCCGCCGCCCTCGCGGGCACCGGGCTCTCGAATGCGGAGGTGACGAGCACCGGTCTCGCCTCGCTGTCGGCAGACATGGACGACCAGCTGACCCGCGACATGCTGGTATTCGGTCTCGTGGCGATCCTCGCGGTCACGATCGTCCTGGCGGTCCTGCTGCGCAGCATCGTCGCACCGTTGATCCTGGTCGCAACTGTTGTCCTGTCGTTCGCCGCGGTCCTCGGCGTGTCGACACTCGTGTGGCAGCACGTGATCGGAATCCCGCTGGACTGGTCCGTCGCCCCGATCTCGTTCATGGCGCTCATCGCCGTCGGCGCCGACTACAGCATGCTGTTCGCGTCACGGATCCGCGAGGAGTCGACGGGCCGCGGGATGATGCAGGGCATGATCCGCGGGTTCGGCAGCACCGGCGGCGTCATCACCACCGCGGGTGTGGTGTTCGCGCTGACCATGTTCGCGTTGATGAGCGGCACCACGCTGAACCTGGTGCAGATCGGATTCACCGTCGGGCTCGGATTGCTCCTGGACATCGTGATCGTCCGGTCCGTGCTGGTCCCGGCGACCATGGTGATCCTCGGCGACCGGATGTGGTGGCCCTCGGTCACCCCGTCACGTGAGCGTGACTGACTGCGTCGACCGCCTTGAGGAACTCGGGGATGAACAACTCGGCGCCGATCACGCAGCACGCGTGCCCGCCGTCGACGTCGAACCGCCGCGCCCCGGGGATCCCGTCGACCAACAGCTGCTGACGGTCGGGCTGGACGATCTTGTCGCGCGTCGACACGACGACGGCGGCGGGGACGTCGATGTCGGAAAGCCAAGGGCGCGCATCGAATTCGGCCATGGCCGCGGAGAAGTCGCCCTGATGACTCAGCGGCGTCGACACGACGTGGGCCAACGCCCACAGCAGCGGGTGCCCCTGCCAGTTGTCGAGGCGGGCGTCCGACGGTGCGGGGAGGATCTTGTCCACCGGTCGGAGCCAGCGCCCGATCCGACGTTCGGCTTCCAACCGTCGCGGATCGATGCTGGAGAAGTACGGCCCCGTCGAGCAGAGGACCAGTCCGGACACCCGGTCGGGGTGACGTTGCCACGCGAGCTGTGCGATGCCGCCGCCCATCGAGAAGCCTGCCGCGATGAATCTGTCGACACCCAACTGGTCGGCGACCGCGACGACGTCGTCGGCGCAGTCGGCGAGGGTGAAATCGGACGATCGGATGCCTCGACCGTGCCAGCGGTGGTCGACCGTGATGACGCGGTAATCCCGGGCCAGTTTCGGGACCACCGGATACCAGCACAGCAGTCCGGTTGTGCTCACCGAGTGCAGAAGGAACACCACGGGGGCGTCGACGGGACCCGACTCGGTCACGTAGGTGGTCCCACGGCCGGGAAGGTCGATGCGGCGGCCGGTGGGCAGGTCAGCGACCGGGTACGGCCGGAGTGCGTGCCCCACTCCGCGCCGGGCGATGCCGACGGCGTCCGCGAGACGACGACGGAGGCCCGCGACTGATGACTCGATCATGCGATCGAAACTACACGCGACGCCTTGGACGAATCTGTGAATCCGTATCAGTCCAGGCCGTTTATCTGACATACTGCGCGTCGTGATTCCCATCGATCGCCCCAAGCTCGAAGGCTCGATCGCCGTCGGCGACACCCGCACCCGCCGCATCGGCTTCTCCGAGTTCGGCAACCCCGACGGTCCGGCGATCGTGTGGCTGCACGGCACGCCCGGCGCCCGACGCCAGATCCCCTCCGAGGCCCGCGAATACGCCGAGGTCCGAGGCTTCCGCCTGATCGGCCTCGACCGACCAGGCGTCGGATCGTCGACGGCCCACTCGTACGACTCCATCGCCGAGTTCGCACAGGACTTCCAGACGGTCCTCAATACTCTCGGCATCGACCGGTTCTCGGTGATCGGACTGTCCGGCGGCGGACCGTACTCGCTCGCCGTCTCCCATGTGCTGTCCGACCGCATCGTCTCGACCGCGATCATCGGCGGTGTCGCGCCCGTGAACGGCCCCGACGCAGTGGAAGGCGGCGCCGTCGACATCGCCAAGTACGCCGTACCACTGCTCAACGTCGCGGGCCGACCGATCGGCAAAGCGCTCAGCATGGCGCTCGGCGTGGCACGCCCGATCGCCGACCCCGCGATCAGCATCTACGGGCGGCTCTCCCCCGAAGCCGACCGCGAACTGCTGTCGCGACCGGAGTTCCGTGCGATGTTCCTCGACGACCTCCTGCACGGCGGCAGCCGTCGCATGGAGGCGCCGTTCGCCGACCTCAAGCTGTTCGTCCGCGACTGGGGATTCCGGATCGGCGACGTGCAGGCCAGCATCCACTGGTGGCACGGCGACGCCGACAACATCATCCCGTACGAGCACGGTGCTCACATGGTCGCGCTCCTGCCGAACGCCGAACTCCACTCGATGCCCGGCCAGAGCCACCTGTCGGGCCTCGATCACGCCATCGAGATCCTCGACACCCTCCTCGCCGCCTGGACCTGACGCCCCGGCACCTCGCAGCGAAAGGTCTTCCGCTGGCACACCAACATCACGCAGCCGAGGCCGACGACTGCATGACCGTCAGACGCTTCGACTCGCTTCGCTCGCTCAACGAGCAGTAGGGCTCCACGCGTTCTCTGCTCGTTGATCGCCCTTCGTCTCGCTAAGGACCCGCGCAGCGAGTCGAAGGCCCTCCACCTACCCCGTGACCGACAGCGCGGCGGCGAGGCCGAGGACTACGCTGAGGAGAACGATCTCGATACCGGCGTTCCGGATGGACAACATTTCGTCCGCGCCGTGGCGTCGGGCTTTCGCCACCCACACCGACCGATGCCACCGGGCCACCGCGGCCACAGCCGCGAGAAGCACGATCTTCGCGAGCAACACACGTCCGTAGCCCGCCTGCCACCAGTCGGCGTCGAGCCCGATACGCCCGACCGCGGCGATCAGTCCCGTCGCAGTCAGCACTGCGACCACAGGCAGTGCGCGATCGGAGAACGCCGGGAGCGACCGCGCCCATCCGCCGCGTCCCCGAACGGTCAGCACGAGTGCGCCGAGAGTCCCGACCCACCAGGCCGCAGCCAATGCGTGGGCGCCGACGGCGATGGGAATCCACGCAGACTGCCCGGCATGCCCGGTCACCGACGTCGACAGAATCCCGACCGCGGCGATCGCGCCGACAACGTACACGTCAGACGGCGTCCACCACGCCCAGGCCAACACTGCGAGAGCCCCGACGACACTCACCACCACTGGCAGTCCCGTCTCCAGACTGACAGTGAAATCGCCGACTCCGACGTCCACCGCGGAGACACCCGCCCGCTGCGCCACCTGCAGCCACGCCGACACGAGCGACGTCGAGCCCCACGCGGTGGCGACGGCGGCGATCACGCTCGGTGACGGCTCCGCGTCGACGAAACCGAGCAAGCCGAGTCCGAGCAACAGACACACCGACGACAGCGCCAGGCCGTCGGCCCACACGGAAGGCTCCGGAGCGGCGAGACCGACCGCGATCCCGACACCGACGATCACCGCGACGACCGACGCCGCGACGACGGCTGCGCGTGCGCGAGTCACGAAGTCATCGACGACGCTTGACCAGCGTGAACACCACCGCGCCGCCGATCACGATCACCGCGGCCACAACGCCGAGGATGATCGGCCACGCCTTGATTCCGTGCTCGCTGGATTCAGGCGCCTGGTAGTCGGCCGGTACCGCGGCGCCCGGCGTTCCGGTTCCCGCCGTGGTCAAGGTGAACGTCGTCTGCCCGGACACCGGGTGCCCGTCTGCCGAGGTCACTCGGTAGTTCACCTCGTAGTCGCCTGCGGGGCCGAGACCGTTGAGCGTCACCGACGCCGTGCGGCCCTCGATGATCGGCTCGCTCGTCTGCCAGAAGTTGTTGTCGGGCCCGACCACCTTGACGGTGGCGAACGCGGGCTGCAGGTCCTCATTGAACGTGAGCGTCACCTTGTTGGGCGCCGTGGCGATCGACGCGCCGTTCTCCGGCGACGATCCGGTGAGCGCAGAGTGGGCGGCGGCCGGTCCCGCGAGAACACCCGCGACCAGGGCCGCGAAGGCGATGACGACGGCCACCACGGCCGACCGCTTGACGACACCGAACATGAACACACCCCTGACTGGTGACGGATGGAATGAGTCCATCGTCGCACGGGCACTAACCTTGAAGGCGTGTCGGTCTACTCACACGGATTCGCCCGTATCGCAGCCGCTGTCCCACCCGTCGCTCTCGCCGATCCTCTGGAGAACGCGGCGCGCACCGTCGAACTGATCAACCGTGCGCACCATGAGGGCGCGGCGCTGGTCGCGTTCCCGGAGCTCGGCCTGTGCGGGTACAGCATCGACGACCTCGTCCAGCAAGACGCCCTGCTCGACGACGTGATGGACGCCCTGATGACGGTCGTCGACGCGACGCGGCGTGTGTCTTCGGTGGTTCTCGTCGGAGCGCCCCTCCGCATCGACGACGGCCTCTACAACTGCGCGGTCGTGATCCACGACGGCGAGGTCCTCGGTGTGGCGCCGAAGTCGTACCTGCCGAACTACCGCGAGTTCTACGAGCAGCGATACTTCGCCGCAGCCCGCGACGCGGTCGTCGACTCGATCACGCTCGGCGAGTACGAGGTGCCGTTCGGGCCCGACCTCGTGTTCGAGGCTGTCGACGTCCCCGGTCTGCGGTTCCACGTCGAGGTGTGCGAGGACGGGTGGGTGCCGATCCCGCCGTCGACGTGGGCGACGCTCGCCGGCGCGACCCTGCTGGTCAATCTCTCGGGCAGCCCGGTGACCGTCGGCAAAGAGGAGTACCGCCGGGCGCTCGCGACGTCGCACTCGGCGCGCAACGTCGCCGCGCACCTGTACGTCGCGTCGGGTTTCGGCGAGTCGACGACCGACCTCGCCTGGGACGGCGACGCGCTGATCGCCGAGAACGGGACGCTGTTGGCACGCTCGGAGACGTTCTCGATGGACCCGCAGCTGGTGGTCGCCGACATCGACCTCGACCGCATCCGCCAGGAACGTTCACGGCTGATCAGCATGCGCGACCAGGTCGGCGACTTCTCCGACCAGGCCCGCGCGATCCGCCGGATCCCCTTCGAGATCGACGCCGAGTACAGCGTCGACGATCTGAAGCGGACCGTCCTGCGGTTCCCCTTCGTGCCGACCGGCGCCGCCGACCGCGACCAACGGTGCCGCGAAGTGTTGGACATCCAGGTCCAGGGACTTGTGGCCCGCCTCCGCGCGACCGGCATCTCCAAGATCGTCATCGGAGTCTCCGGTGGACTCGACTCGACCCTCGCGCTGCTCGTCGCCGTGCAGGCGTTCGACCTGCTCGGGCTGCCGCGCACGGACATTCACGCGTACACGATGCCCGGCTTCGCCACCGGTGACGCAACGCTCGCCCGCAGCCACGTCCTGATGGATTCGCTCGGCGTCACGGGCAACGAACTCGACATCCGGCCGTCGTGCACCCAGATGCTCGCCGACCTCGGTCACCCGTTCGCCGACGGCGAGCCCGTCTACGACGTCACGTTCGAGAACGTCCAGGCGGGCGAACGCACATCGCACCTGTTCCGTCTCGCCAACTATCTCGGCGGGATCGTGTTGGGCACCGGCGACCTGTCGGAGCTCGCACTCGGCTGGTGCACCTACGGTGTCGGCGACCAGATGTCGCACTACAACGTCAACGGATCGGTGCCGAAGACACTGGTCAGGCACCTGATCCGGTGGAAGATCGCCACGTCGGGATATGCGGACGCCACGATCGAGGCGCTCCGCGAGATCGTCGACGACGTCATCTCGCCGGAACTCGTCCCCGCCGACGCCGCGGGCAACGTGCAGAGCACAGAGGACACCGTCGGCCCGTACGAGTTGCACGACTTCTTCCTGTACCACCTCACCCGCTTCGGATACCGGCCGTCGAAGATCGCGTACCTCGCGAGGCAGGCGTGGGGCGACAAGACCCGCGGCCCGTGGTCGGACATGATGACCGACGATCAGCGCAACGAGTACACCGGCGAGATCATCGACAAGTGGCTCGAAGTGTTCCTGAAGCGGTTCATGTCGAACCAGTTCAAACGCACCGCGATGCCCAACGGCCCGAAGATCGGGTCGGGCGGCTCACTCTCGCCCCGCGGCGACTGGCGCTCCCCCTCCGACGCTCCCGCCACCGCCTGGCTCCGAGAGCTCCACGGCGATCGGTAGTCGTCCAGCCGCGACTCACGACGCTTCGACACGCTTCCCCGGCGCAATGAGCAAGAGGCCACCCCACTGCTCGTTGAGCCGGACCGGAGCGATAGCGCAGGTCCGTGTCGAAGCGAGCCAGCACATTGAAACCAGGCAGTGACACCCGCTTCGACCACGCGCCGCGCGTAAGGTTCCCCGAACTGACGCAGAACGCGCACAAAACAGCACAAAACCCGGATTTCGGGGAACCTTGCGCACGAAGAACAGATGCTCACATGCGACTGCGTCCCAGCACACCTCACGACGCTTCGACACGCCACCTCGGCTAACGCCTCGGAGACGGCTCAACGAGCAGCGGAGCAGACGTCCGCGGGCGGCTCAACGAGCAGTGCAGCAGACGTCCGCGGGGCGGCACAACGGGGCGACAGGGAAGGTCAGTAGATCGAGACCAGGAGGTCGAGGCTGTCGGCGAGGCAGAGGCGGTGGACGGCGAGAAGGTCGCCGAATGCGGCGCGGAGCATCGATTCGAGGACGGCACGGTCGTCGGTCCAGATGTTCGGATACAGCTCAGCGGCGTGGAATGCGCTGAAGTCGGCCGACGACAGCCGCGCGTCGATGTCGACTGCCTCAAGAGCCGCGATCACCCGAGGCAGATCAGCGGTCGGGGTGAGTCCGAGAAAGTCGTCACTCTCGAACTCGTACACGCCGACGACGGCTTCGCTGAGGGCGTCGTCTTCGATCGGAGTGGACGCAGAGGTGCCGGTGAGCAGGAAATGCAGGCCGTCCCACGCCTTGTCGACGTCGACCGACGGCGCCCCACCCTCGAGCAGCCCTTCGACGAAGTCGACGACTCCGTCGGGATCGAGGTCGCCGAGACGCTCGTCGGCGTCGGGCGGAACGCCGAGGTAGACAGCGAGCAGTCCCACGTCAGCCCTCCGTCGGCTCAGGCTCAGGCTCCGACGCGGGCTCAGGCAGTTGCTCACCGCGCTCGACGGCGGCGAGGAGGAGATCGAGCTGATCATGGAACGCTTTAGTCATCGTCGAGATGTCAGGAGCGATGTCGCTGCAGGTCAGCAAGCCCACATTGAGCTTCCCTGCTGACGAGAACACCGTCATGTTGAGACCGAGACCGTGGAAGATCGGCGCCAGCGGGTACACGGATTCGACGCGCCCGCCGAGCATGTACATGTCGAACGCGGGTCCGGCCACGTTGGAGACGATCGCGGTGAACACCGGCGGGTGCAGCGCTGACAGGCGCCGATCGCCGTAGAGCCGCATCAGCGCGCCCATCGAGTTCCCGGGCGCGAACTCGGCGAACCCGCGAAGGATGTTGGCGTCGATGTCCTGAAGGTGCTGCTTGGCTATGGTCGCGTACACGCCTGCTTCGCGGAGTCGTTCGAGCGGATCCTCGACGTCGCTCGGCAGTCGCGTGAACATGCCCGTGACCTTGTTGGTTCCGGTCTCGACGAGGTCCTTCTCCTCCGCTCCTCGAACGGAGACGGGCACCATGCCGACCAGCGGATCGCTGGGCAGTTCGTCGTGCGCGGCCAGGTACTCGCGGAGCGCGCCGCCGGCCATCGCCAGGACGACGTCGTTCATCTTGACGCCGAAGTGGTCCTTGACCTTCTTGACGTCGTCGAGCGGAAGCTGCGTGAGCGCGATGGAACGGCGCGGCGACAGCGGCGCGTTGAACCTGGTCCGCGGCGCCAGGAACGGAGCAGGCATGCCCTCACCGGAGCGGACCTTGCGGATCCACTCGAACGGAACCGGAATCGTCTTCGGGATCAACTTCAACGCGGCGACCGGTCGTTGCAGGAAGTAGTTGACGGCGCCTCCGACGGCCATGTCACGACGTGATGCCGGGCCGGCTGTGCGCGCCATCTTCTCGACGTCGAGCTCCGGCGGCTCCGGGGTGAGGGTCGCGAGTTCACCGAGGATGTCGGCGACCGTCGCGCCGTCCACACCCGCATGATGCATCCGGAGCATGACCGCGATCTTGCCGTCCTCCATGCCTTCCAGCACCCACAGGTCCCACAGCGGCTTCTTGCGGTCGAGGACCTGCCCGATGAGGTGCCCACACATCTGCGCGAGTTCCTGCACGCGGCCGGGAGACGGGACGGCGATCCGGTGGACGTGCCGTTCGATCCGGAAGTCGTCGTCTTCGATCCACACCGGATGGTCGACGTTCGTCAGGGAATCGGCGAGCTTGCGACGCAGCGACGGCATCGCGGTGACGCGGCGAGCCATCTCGTTGCGCATCTTGTCGAACGAATAGCCGCCGACCACAGTCGACGGATCGAGCTGCAGGATAGCGGCGACGTTCATCACCTGAGACGGGGTCTCCAGGTACAGGAATGACGCATCCAGACCGCTCAACCGCTCCATGTGGACCCCTAACGTCGCATCTTGCTACAAGCACAGGGAACAGGTTTCAGTTTCTGTGCTTTCCCACAGTAGCGCCGGACAGCCGTCACGATGCCATCAGCACATGGCGACATTCGACACGTCCTAAACGGACGCCTTCTCCCGCCGAGCGGCTTCGCGTGCGAGGAACCGTTCACGCTGCTCCTCGAAGCGCTTGGCGTCGAGTTCGGTCTGCTCGAGGAACGCCGCGAGTTCTTCGCGAGCCTTTTCGCCGCGAGCCCCGAAGTCGTTGCGCTCGAAGATGTTCCACTTGCGCATGACGGGCCATACGACGTCGTCGAGATGCTGGCGGATGTCGTAGATTCCGTGCTTGGCCATGATGAGGCTCATCTTGCGGAAGTTCGGCATGCCGATTCCGGGCATGTCGAAGTTCACCAGGACGCTGGTGATCGCCTCCATGGCCTGATCGGGTGCGAGTTCGAGCGCTGCGGCACAGATGTTGCGGTAGAAGATCATGTGCAGGTTCTCGTCGGCCGCGATGCGCTGCAGCATACGGTCGGCGACCGGATCGTTGCACGCCTTGCCGGTGTTGCGATGGCTGACACGCGTTCCGAGCTCCTGAACGGTCACGTATGCGACGCCCTTGAGCAGTCCACTGAGGTCGTCGGAGTGGGCGCCCTTGGTCATGTTGGTCATGCGGTCGCGCTCAAGCGCGACGGGGTCGACTCCGCGCGTGACGACGAGGTAGTCGCGCATGACGATGCCGTGGCGGTTCTCTTCAGCGGTCCAGCGTCCCACCCAGGTGCCCCAGGCGCCGTCGGGCGAGAAGTAGTCGGTGATCTCACGGTGGTACGACGGCAGGTTGTCCTCGGTGAGGAGGTTCAACGTCATCGCCGCCTTGGCGACTTCGCTGAGCTGCGACTGCTCGGGCTCCCAGTCCTCGCCTCCCATCGCCGCGAAGTTGCGGGCCTGGTCCCACGGGACGTAGTCGTGCGGATGCCATTCGCGCGCCAACGACAGGTGCCGGTTCAGCTCGTTCTCGGCGACGGGCTCCAGCTCTTTGAGAAGTTGGAGTTGAGTCAGGTCAGACACGAGAACGGCCTCCGTCGGTTGGCAATGTGACAGGCCGCACACTATGGGAGGTTCGTGGTGTACGCAACTTCCACCTGCGCGTCGGCCGTGTCGCGGCGCGCACGCCGACGGCTCACAGCAACGGTGACCATGCAGACTGCGATGCCAGGAATCGCCGCCACGGCCGGGTAGATCAACCAGATCCAGACGAAGGCGACCGGAACGACCACCAACCCCATCACGATCCGTTTGGACACACCGATCGGGAGGATCACCACTGCTATGACGGCGATCGACGCGTCGTCACGTTGGACGCATACCGCAGAGTGCGGCCAGCCATCGCTCCGCCCTAAGCCTCCGCGTTGAGTGGGACGAAGACCACCTGGACACGCTCGAGCTTGTTCGCGATGAGCATTCTGTTCACCGCGTCTGCGGCGCGTTGTTCGGCGAAAACCAGACGCACCTGGGTGTCGCCTGCCGCGGCGAGGGCGTCGCGGGCCTGGGACAGGACCTGTTCGGTGCCCTGCCACGCCGGGTCGATCGCGCCATCGGGAAGGAGGTGCCCGTCGTACCCGACACCGTAGGAGAGGAGCAGCGTGCCGTCTCTCGCGCGACCGTCGAAGTTGAATCCGCCGACCTTCAGTGTGTAGCTCGACGGGGCGTGTGTGATCTGCCGGTTGTACCGGCGGGCGGGTTCACTCACCTTCGGTGCGGTCATCTCCCAGCCATTGGCGGCCTCGGCGATGCGGTTGCCGGTGGTGGCCGCGGCGTCGATGGCGACGGGGTCGACGGTGCCGTTCACTGTGACGGTGAACCGCGACTGCGACGTCATGTCGGAGGTCTGCGTGTATCGGATGGTGCAGGCGACGTGGCCGCGGCCGTTGATCGGCATCGTTCCGCTCCCGCTGCACGATCCGACCTTGCGATCGACGGCCTTGAAATCCGTGGTCAACCCGATTGTGACCGTTCCGCCGACGAGACCGGAGTTCGCATTGGTCAGGTCGTAGTTGATGGAGCAGGTCGGGCCGTTGCAGTCGAGGCTGCCTGTCGGGTCGCCGATCGTCATCGTCGACGACCCGATCCGCCCCTCGGCGACGGCGGACTTCGCCGACGAGTAGAAGTCCTTGACTGCGACCGACGTGGCGGGTGTGACGCGCAGATCGGCCTCGACGCGCGGCCCGATCGGGCCGCGGAGTCCGGCGAGCGCTCCGGTGTCGTCGACGCCGATGCTCATCGACGAGGCGGTGAACCTACGCGTGCCGGCGACGCCGCCGTCTGCGTCCTCGACCTCCACCTCGGTGATGTTCGGGCGGTCGGTTCCCGACGCGACTCGGCGGTCGGGTGTCTCGGTGAGACGCCCGACGTTGGTCCCGGTCACCTCAGCGTCGCCGAGGATCGCGTCCTGCTGGCCGAGGAGCAAGCCGAGTCGGGACGGAAGCAGTGCGACCCCGAGGTCGACGTCGAGGAACTTCGAACCGATGGTCACCCACTTGTCGGACAGCGACTTCTCGGTCAGCACGCCTGCGGGCTGCCGCGGGCCGGGCCGGGCCGTCCAGAAGGCGGAGTCGCCCTTGACGAGAGTCAGGTTTCCGATCTGCAGGACTTCGGCGGAGCCGCCGCCCTGCCGGACCTTTCCGCGGAGGTCGCCCGTCGCCGTCACGGTCATCTTCGTGATGTCGATCGTCGACTTCGACCCGGTGCCGAGCGTTATCGTGCCGTCGTACGTGGCGCCGGGCGCCTCCGCGAGTGACAACGACGCCGCGTTGACACCCTGCAGGGCACGCATGGCCTCGTTCGGTGCGGGCGTCCCGTCCATGGACGGCGCCAGAACGCCGGACAACGTGACTCCGAGCAGGACGGCGACTGCGGCCGCCGCCCCACCAGCGATGATCAGTTTTTTCCGCACGACGCAGTTCTCCCCACTACAACGACTGAGTTGACGTCGACTGTCTCACGTTTCGACCCAGAAACGTCATTCCGGTCGTTTACGTGGCGGACGCGCCGCGCCGTCCAACATTCCCCGAATTCACCGATTCGGCCGCAATTGGGCGCGATACCCGCCGGTTCGGGGAATGTTAAACGGGCAGTCTGTCAGCCCGCGAGCCGCCCGAGAATCTCGACGAGCTCGTCGGTCGGCACGATGGTGAGACGGTCGTCGTCGACTGTCGAGATTCTGGTGATCGTGTCTCGATACCAGTGGTAGACGTTCGGCGACACCGACCACGCGGCGTCGGTGAAGATCCGTTCGGCGGTGCCGGCAAGATGAGAGATCGCACCGAGCACGTCGATGGACTCCACGGGATGCAGCAGCACACAGTTCCGATCCGGGACGGCGAACACGACGCCGTGCGGCATGTCGCGGCCGAACACCCGATCGACGAGGTTCGCCATCGAGAGAGTCTTCGACGCCGTGTAGACGGATCCGGCCACGAAGGTGAGGACACCGTCGTCCGAGGTCCCGATCTCCTCGATCGGTTCGGCATCGGTGTTGATCTGACCTGCTCGGAACAGTTCGTCGATCGGCAGCCCTTCGGCGACGGTGCTGTCGAAGTAGCTGACCGTCTCCGGGAAGTCGACGCACAAGACCGCGGCGAGGTCGGCGGCGACGGGACGCGAGTGCGTCGCGAGGTCGAGGCCGTTCATGTGCAGGGCGTCGACGGGCAGGAGTCTGGTCCGGACACGCTGGAAGAGTTCGTCCCGGCCGAGGTCACGCACACTCGGTGCGCCCGTCGTCCGGGCCATCGCAGCGAAGTGGTGGGTGACGATCTGCGGCCAGTCCGACCGCGGCACGCTCGCGCACGTCGTCATCACATTGTCGAGCGCGAAGCGCATGCCGTCGGACCCGATGAGATCGGCGCCCGCCTCGTCGACGGTCGCCTCCACCCCGTTCTCGCCGAGTGTCCGCTGAGCAAGGCCCCGAATCCAAGCGACGTCGTCGACCGACAACCGACCGAACACCTGGTCGGGCCGGTCGGACGGCTGCGGCGCGGACGGTCCGCTCCGCCGGCGACGGAAGATGCCCACGTCAGCCCGCGACGATAACGCTGTAGGTCAGCCGGAACCGACCTGCGGACTCCACACCCGATACTGCGACGGTGTACTTCGCGTTCGCGAAGGTCGCATCCCGCTGCTCCTTCGCAGGGCCCGGAGACAGGACCTCCTCGTACTTCGCTGCGCGGAGCTTCGTGACGGCGTCGTCGAACGACGTCGCAGTCGCCCCGACCACTTCCATGCCGACGGCGTCCTCGACCTGCGAGTCGTAGGGGGTGAACATCGTCCCGACCACGGGTACGTCCTTCGGGAAACCGTCGGGCACAGTCGCCGCCGTCGTCTGGGGCGCCTCAGCGGCTGTGTCGTCGCCGCAGCCGGTGAGAAACGTCAACGCACCGACGGCCGCCACCGCTGCCGCGAACTTCTTGAATTGCATCCGTGACTCCTTGGTCGCGTCATCGATGTCGAGCCGAATCGTACGAGTGGAGATCGTCATTCCAAGGGAAGATCGTTGGCGAAAGCCAGAAGTTGATCTTTGGTCCCGGTGGTCGTGCCGATCCCTATCCAGATGTTCTCAAGATTGTCCGGACGCAGGTAGACAGCATGATTCGCGACGTCGAAGTAGCCTGTGCCGAATCGCCAGCGGATCGCTTGCGCACCGGGTTTTGCAGAAGCTGCACTGAACACCGAATCAGTTGCGTCTTTGGAATCGAGCCAGGCCACCGCAAGTGCAACGGCCGAACTATGACACGACATACGGGCTCGCCCGAAGATCTTTCCGCTGCCGAGTTCGGTCGGGCCGACTTCGCCGTCGAACGCGGACAGGAGCCATCCGCACTGCACTTCGTTCCACCCGGTCGCATCAGGCGTCTGCGGCAAGACCTTGGGCAGAAGTGCCACCAGCGGTGAGTATTCGCCCCAGCTGGGGCCGACCGTAGCGTCACTCGACGCGCTCGGAGCCGACACCACGTCGTCTGCCACGGCGACCACGGTGTACGTGTGCTTGCCTTCGGTGGCGGTCTTGTCGACGAACGAAGTGTCCGACCCCGAGTACACGACTGTGGTCTCGTCACGGATCACCTGGTACGAGTCTGCGCCGCTGACTCCAGTCCAGGCGATCTTCGCCACGGCGCCGTCACCCGACGCGCTCAGGCCTGACGGCGAGTCGACCGGTCCGCCACCACCGGCCGAGAACCGGACGATCAAAAGACATGCAACCAGCACTGCAACCGCAGCCACCGCGATGACCAGGTGGATTCGTCGGTTACTCGGCTGAGCCTGCGCGCTCCCAGAGTTGTGAGCATCCATCAGAACGGCAGCCTTCCGAGCAGTTCGCGAGCCTTCGCAGTGTCCTTCGGGTTGGGGAACTCCACCTCGACGAACGTCCTGCTCCGCGGGTCGTCCTCTTTGGAGAACGTCCAGACTGATCGAGCGGCGCCGTCCTGCGAACCGGTCGTCACATAGCCCTTGCTGCCTTGCGCCGATGTCACCGATTCATCTTTCGCGGTGAACGGCAGCTCCCTGCCTGCGGCGTACCGCGCGTTCGTGTCGTCACCGAGTCCGACGATGAACACCTGGTAGACGACGGTGTCGCCGTCCTTCTTCTGGCACGTTATCGCCTGGTTCGGGTAGTCGTCGGACAGATGCGGCCCCGACCCGCGGCACCGAAGCGACTCGAAAGCGTTTGTACTCACCGGCGTCGAAGGAACGAGGTCGGGGTACATCGACGCGACCTCTCGCATCGCGCCCCAGGTCAAGATCACCTCGACCGGATCGGACGACGAGAAGCCCGAGCCTTGTTTGGTGGTGCTTCGGGCTGCGACCGAGTATGTGTGCCGTCCTGGGAACGGCGAGCCGATGGTGAACGACGTGTCTGTGACCTTCTTGATCACCGTGTCGTCTTCCTTGATCAAGTAGCTGTCAGCGCCGTCCACTCTGTTCCACGACAGTTCCACACCCTTTGTCGACGATGCCGCAGTAAAACCGGAAGGTGCGGCGAGCGCCGTACCGGACGTCCACAGGAATCCGGCACCGATGCCGACGGCCGCCGCGACAGCGATCGCCGCCGTCGCCAGGACGGGAGTCCGTCGGTACCACTTCACCGGTGAGGTCGGCTGCGGGCTCTGGAAAGCGCCCGTCTGTGCGAAGTTCGGAGCGAACGCGGCCGGATTCCCCTGGCGGACCGGCGCGCCCGGGGTGTTCGCGAACGACGGCGGAACCACCACGGCTCGGCCCTCGAACAGTGCGATTCGCAGTGCGTGAGCAAACGCCCCACACGTCGGGGGACGCTGACTCGGGTCCTTCGCGAGTCCAGCGGCCAGGACTGAGTCGACGGCCGGCGGCAACGACCGGTTTCGTTCGCTGGCCCGCGGCGGCTCCGCGAACATGTGCGCCGTCATCAAGCCCTGCAAGCTTTGCGAATCGTAGGGAGAGCTGCCGGTGAGCAGCTCGAACGCTGTTGCAGCGAGTGAGTAGAGGTCGGCGCGGCCGTCCACCGCGCGACCGTCGATCTGCTCCGGCGAGCAATAGCGCATCGTGCCGACAGTGGTCCCGGTTCCGGTGAGGTTGCCTTCGGCGTCGCCGATCGCCTGCGCGATGCCGAAGTCGGTCACCTTGATGGCCTCGGGGAAGATCGGGTCCGGGCCGGGAGTGATGAGGATGTTCGCCGGCTTCACGTCACGGTGCAGGATTCCGTTGCGGTGAGCGACGTCGAGCGCCGCGGCGACGCCGTCGACGATATTGGCGACCAACCGGGCGTCGAGCCCGCCCGGTGACTGTTTGATGATCCGCGACGCGTCGGTGCCCGGCACCATCTCCATCGCGATCCACAGCAGATCGTTCAGTACACCGCGGTCGTAGACGCGCACCAGATTGGGGTGTGTCAACGGCGCGACGAGGTCGGCTTCCCGCTCGAACCGCGCCCGCACGACGGGGCTGTCCGCGTGTGCGGAGCGCAGGACCTTCAGCGCGTCACTGCGCGGCAGACGCGGGTGCCGAACCCGGTACACCTCGCCCATGCCGCCGGCTCCGAGCACCGATTCGACCCGGTACCCCGCGATCTCTTCCCCGACTTCGAACATGCGCCGCATGCTACCGGGTCTTCTCAATTCGACCGTGTCCACACAACTGACCGAACGACTCTCGCCTACTGCTGATCGCCAGCCTGTCTGGCTAACTCAAACCCCCTTTGCACCCCATGGATCGAACATACGTTTTTATCAGTGGCGGTCTATGTCATGTAGTGAGTTTCGGTTGACTGGCAGCGGCAAACGGCCGGGCTGGTGACCGGGCACTTCGTGACCGCGTGATCCGGGAGCAGACGCATCCAGCGCAATCGCGGGAATCGCGAGACGAAACCGCCTGAACCCCTTCATTCTTCGCGCTCGCCCACCTACGATCGGCAGTCATGACTCCCCGCTTCACCGCCGACGAGCTCGACGCTGCGTTCGCCCAGTTCCAGAAGACCACCGCCGAGGTCGCGATCAGCGACGACTGGGACGTATGGGCCGATCAGTTCACCGAGGACGCCGACTACATCGAGCACGCGTACGGCACGATGAAGGGCCGCGAGGCGATCCGCACATGGGTCAAGAAGACCATGTTCGCGTTCCCCGGGAGCCACATGGCCGAGTACCCGTCGCTCTGGCACGTCTCCGACCCCGAGACCGGCCGCGTGATCTGCGAGATCGACAATCCGATGCGCGACCCCGGCGACGGATCCGTCTTCACCGCGACCAACATGACGATCCTGACCTACGCGGGAGACGGCCTGTGGAGCCGCGAAGAGGACATCTACAACCCGATGAAGTTCGGGCAGATGACCTACCAGTGGTGTCAACGCGCAGCTGAACTCGGAACCCTCGACGAACCGGCAAAACAGTGGATGGAGAACTTCGGCAAGATGTTCGCGCCGCGGTCCGCCCGCTGAGGGCGTCGTCCGGCGACGACGCATATCTACCGACGTGCTGGGCGTTGCGCCGCAAGGATCACATGAAAATGGCGTACGAAACGTATCCGCGCAGCTATTCTGCCGCGTCGTGGTCATAGGGTGCGGGCTCCACCAAAGTCAGTCGCATCACGGGCATTCGAGGGCAATCTTCCCTCCGCCTCCGATCACAGTACTGAATTTCGGAGGCCTATCGGGCATTCAGGCAAATTCCTCGTCCGCACCACACCTCGCGTCCACCGGCGCCTCGCCGAGATCGCCGCGCGCACCGGACGTTCGCTGAATGCAGTTGCCAACGAACTCCTGGACGCCTGACAACCCCGGATCACTGTCCGCCCGCTCGTCGTAGATCATCCGATCGACCTCCGATTCGGACAAGTGTTACGTTCCACGGGCTGATTCTCACCACTTCGCGGACCGCCTCGGGCGATCGCCACCCAGGAGCTGCACATGACTTCCGGATTCGATCCGCCGATCCTCACCTCGTCGAACGGTCCGACCCACGGCCCGCGGGCGTCGGTGCTCGCAATGAGCGCGCCGATCACCTCCGGCCTCCGTTTGCACTGGAACAGCCCCGAACGCCCCGGAGGCGGGATCGACGTGACCGTGGAGGAGAAGCTCCACATCTCGCGCCGGTGGCAGATCACCAGCGCCGACTCCTGGCTTCATGTGACCGACTCGTTGATCCGCGGCGAACACATCCGGGCAACGCCCGGCGAGTTGGCCCTCGACATCCGCGACGAGCTGCTCGAAGGAACCGGCGCCGCCTACCTCGATCTCGACGGATGGGTCGCCGCCGTCTACGCGCACGGGGAGCAGTCGTCGTGGACCGACGAGCAGACCGACCTCGTCGTCCGTCAGGCAGTGAAGTCGTTTCACGTAGAACAACAGCTGGCAACAGACGGGCTGCTCCCACCAGGCGAACGGATCGTCACGATGTTCGCCCACGATCTCGCCAACGCCTCCTACCTCGTCTACGCGGGCGCCCGGCTGGGTTACGCGAATCCGACCACGGCCGAGCAGATGCTCGACGCGCTCGGGCACAACGCGTCGAACGTCGACGCGTTCCAGACGTGGGCGCAGTTCGGCGCGGCGTACGTCGCGGCGTCGTCGGTCCTGTACGGCGGATACCCGACCGACGCGCACTACATCGACGCCGCCGGCACCGTGCGCACGTTGCTCTCCAGCCCGATGAGCCCGTGGACCAACATCGGGTTCCCCGGACGTTCAGCACCGTGATCCCGAGACACACGCCATTGCCCGATGTCCCGGCGGTACTGCGCGCCCACGCGACATCGACCATCACCGTCGACCCGACAGGTCCCCTGTACGACGACCTCGCCCAGGCGCTGGCTCTCGGCGCGGTGGTCCGCGTGGACGAGCGCCAGCCGTGGAACTCCCTCGATGTCGCCGATGTGTCGACCTACAGCGCACGAGTGTTCCTCGCCGAGCACGGCATCAACAGCGCAGACGACTGGACGGCGGCACTCGGCGAAGCGCTCAATCCGAGCGGCAACGACATCGATTCCGTCCTCGGATTCCGCGCGGATCTGATGCGGACCGGCGAGACTCCGACCACCGGCCGGTGGCGCGCCGAGATGCACGAGTGGCTGCACGACACCGACCAGACCGACGACGCACACGACGCCGTCGACCGGATCATCACCGCGGTCGACGACATCGAGACGATGTTCACCAGCGCAGGCCTGCTCGAACCCGGAATCAAGATCCGCTCCGTCGCAGGCCACCGCCTGTCGTGGGCGGTGTCGGTCGCCCGGTGGGGTTCAAGCTCCGGCTACGGCGACTACCAGGCCGTACGTCAAGCCCTCCTCGCGGTTCGCGACCTCGCGGGCCGCCACTTCGTCGACTGGAACGAGTACGCGGCGTCGACGATCGCCGGGTTCGCACTCGAGGCCGATGACCACACCGCGGCGATCACCACCTGTCTGCCGCCCGTCGCGACACTGTTGGTCGCGGCCGACAGCCCGTGGCGGAACCTGACGTTCCCGACCGACCTCGACTTCGCACTGTGACCGCCTCGTCGGCTCGCTGAAAGGACCACCCTTGGCACTGTTCAATCGCCGCCGCGACGACGCCGACCCGCTCGTCTGGGGATCCCGCGACAACCCCGAGCGCATCGCCACCGCCGTGAACCGCGACTACACCACTGCCGACATCCCGGTGGATCCGCAAGGAACCCTGTACGGCCCTGTCGCACAAGGCCTGTCTCTCTCCGGACCGATGGCGTCGCCACAGAACGTCAAATGGAACTCGTTGACCGACCTCGGGAACTTCGCCGCGGCAGGCGAGGTGGAGCAGACCCTGACTCAGGTCTGGGGCATCGAGGACGAGGAGTACTGGTTCACCGTGCTGAACCGCCTCGTCGCAGGACAGTACGGCGACAGCATCGCTTATCACGCGGCTGACATCCGCACCGCGGCGAAACGACGGCGCGACGTCCACACGCTCGACGACAACACGTGGGCGCACGAACTCACCGCCGAAGCCGACCGACTGGAGGCCCCGGACGGTTACGCCGACGCGCTGATCGAGGCGATCGGCCCCATCCGCGTGGCGGAGCAGCAGCTGCGTGCAGCGCGACTGCTCGCTGCCGACGAGGAAGTCGAAGCGCTCAGCGGCTACGACCTCGTCCGCGTCTGCAACGTCGCCCGATGGGGCGTCGCCTTCGGCTGGGGCGGGCCGCATGTCGTTCGGAACGTTGCGCTCGCCGCACGCGACAGCGTACTTGCCAATCACTCGTCGTGGCGGTCGTACGCGTTGAGCGTCACGGCAGGGCGGATGGTCACCTATCCCGACACGTACGGCCGAGAAGTCGTCGACGCCATCGAGTGGGTCCGCCCCTATCTCGACTCGCGAAACTCTCCGTGGAACCACCTCCCGTTCCCGACCGAACCTGTCCTTGGCAACGACTGACTGTGGACTACGCGCCGGGCGGAATCAGTTGTCCACAGATATGAACACACTGGTGACAGCCCTGTAGAGACGGCGTAGCATTGCGTTGCAACCTGCAACGGAGGCTAGCCATGACAGCAGCACCCACCGGCCACACCAAGAAGAAGGCCGCCGACCGCGCAACACGATTCTCCGCGGAGCTCTTCGAGTCCGCGCAAGCGGTCGGGGAGGCCGAGAACCGATCTGCACGGCAACAGTTGGAGTACTGGGCAAAGATCGGCCGTTCATTCACTGCCGCATCCTCCTCGTCCCGGAGCCGAGTGGAGGCAGCATTGGCAGGGACACTCGAACGGCAGTCCCTCACCGCCGACGAGGCAATTGCTTTCGACGCCGAGTTTCCAGCACGCGTCGCCGAAAGCCTCGCCTCGACCAACGTCCCCGCCGAGCGAGCTGAAGCAGGGTTCAGGTCGGTGTACCTCGACGACGATGGCCGGCTCATAGAACTCGGCGCCGACGGCACCGAGGCCCTACTCGCCGCTGACATATGAACAACCCTCGCCCGCGACTCGACCTCGTGGTCGGGTGCAACGGCGCGGGCAAATCGACACTGATCGCCAAACATCTGCAACCGATCCTCTTCGGATCGGTATTCGTGAACGCAGACGAGATCGCCAAAAAGCGCTGGCCACATGCGGCCGAAGAGCACTCGTACGACGCAGCGCGAATAGCCGAGCGAACTCGTGATGCGCTGATCGCAGCAGGGCGACCTTTGATCGCCGAGACGGTGTTCTCTCATCCGTCCAAACTCGATTTGATCTCAAGTGCCCACGACGCAGGATTCGTAGTTCACGTCCACGTTGTAGTGATTCCTGAACACCTGGCGCTTCAGCGAGTCGTGACCCGCGTCGAAGCAGGTGGGCATAGCGTGCCACCAGAGAAGATCCGATCCCGATTCCAGCGGCTCTGGCCACTCGTCGCCACTGCGATCAGCCGAGCTGACGCCGCATACGTCTACGACAATTCGCAATCCACGATGGCACCCCTCGCCGAATTCTCGCAAGGGTCCGCGATATCGCCACCGGCATGGCCTGCGTGGACACCAGAGCCGCTGCGGGCGTTGACGGAGGACTGATTCCTTTCGACTCCGCTCAAGGATCGGGAGAGATCCGCTCAAGGATCAGGCGGGACGGGCGCGAACCTACGATCGCGTAACCGCAAGCTACTCATCCGTAACATAGACGCGGCACTGAGCGATGAAACCCGTGACAGATGGACTTGGGACCGTTACGACCGTGACGTAGCCTGGAGGGATACGCGCACGTCGACGCTCCCCGCGGCGGCACCGCCGCCCGACCGACGCACCGAACCGACCGGAGGAATCACCGATGGCACGCGAACTGACTCAACTCGAGCTGCTCCGGGAGCTGGAGCCGATCGCCGAGAACAACGTCAACCGCCACCTGAAGACGGCGCGCGACTGGAACCCGCACGATTACGTGCCGTGGGACGAGGGCCGCAACTTCGCCGAGCTCGGCGGCAAGGACTACGACCCCGAAGACTCCAAGCTCGACGACGTCGCCAAGGCCGCGATGATCACGAACCTGCTGACCGAGGACAACCTGCCCTCGTACCACCGCGTGATCGCCGACAACTTCTCGATGGACTCCGCGTGGGGTCACTGGGTCGGCCGCTGGACCGCGGAGGAGAACCGCCACGGCATCGCGATGCGCGACTACCTCGTCGTGACGCGCGGCGTCGACCCCAACGCGCTCGAAGAGGCGCGCATGATCCACATGACCAACGGCTACGACCCGATGCTCGCAGCGGCGGATCGCGCCGACGAAATGGCCGCCAACGGTGAAGAGGTCGGCCTCCTGCACTCCGTCGCCTACGTGACATTCCAGGAGCTCGCTACTCGCGTGAGCCACCGCAACACCGGCAAGGCCTGCAACGACCCGGTCGCCGACCGCATGCTGCAGCGCATCGCGGCCGACGAGAACCTGCACATGATCTTCTACCGCAACATCTGTGGTGCGGGCATGGACATCTCGCCGGACCAGACGCTCCGCGCAGTGTCCGACATCGTCACCAACTTCCAGATGCCCGGCGCAGGCATGCCGAACTTCCGCCGCCACGGCGTCCTGATGGCCAAGCACGGCATCTACGACCTCCGTCAGCACCTCGAAGAGGTGATCCAGCCGGTCCTGCGCAAGTGGAACGTCTTCGATCGCACCGACTTCGGGCCCGCGGGCGAGAAGACCCGCGAAGAGCTCGCAGCGTTCCTCGAGCAGCTCGACAAGGACGCGACCCGCTTCGAGGAGATGCGCGACCGCGCCCTGGCCCGTGAGGCCCGCAAGCGGGAGCAGCAAGCATCCTGAGCACCGCAACTTTGCCGACGACATCCCGACCGGACTTCCTGACCGGTCGGGATCCGTTGCGTATCGGCCCGATCGAACTCGCCAGCCCAGTGGTGCTCGCACCGATGGCAGGCGTCACCAACGTCGCCTTCCGTGTGTTGTGTCGCGAACTCGAAGCTGAGCGGACGGGCACCGTGTCCGGCCTGTACGTTTGCGAGATGGTGACGGCCCGCGCGCTCGTGGAGCGCCATCCCGTCACAATGCACATGACGACGTTCGACCCGACGGAGACGCCGCGGTCCATGCAGCTGTACACGGTCGACCCGGAGTACACCTACAAGGCCGCGAAGATGATCGTCGACGAGAACCTCGCCGACCACATCGACATGAACTTCGGCTGCCCGGTCCCCAAGGTCACCAAGCGTGGCGGCGGATCGGCGATCCCGTACAAGCGCCGCTTGTTCCGCAACATCGTCGCCGCCGCTGTCCGCGCCACCGAAGGCACCGACATCCCGGTGACCGTCAAGTTCCGCATCGGGATCGACGACGAGCACCACACGCACCTCGACGCCGGGCGCATCGCAGCTGACGAGGGCGCGCAGGCCGTCGCCCTTCACGCGCGGACCGCATCCCAGCGCTATTCGGGCACCGCGGTGTGGGATGAGATCGCACGCCTCAAAGAGCACGTGACGACGGTTCCAGTGCTCGGCAACGGCGACATCTTCGAGGCCGACGACGCCGTCGCGATGATGCAGCAGACGGGCTGCGACGGTGTGGTGATCGGCCGAGGCTGCCTCGGACGGCCATGGCTGTTCGCTGAACTCTCGGCCCGACTCCGCGGCGTCGACGCCCCGACAGCGCCGAATCTGGGCGAAGTGGGCCAGATCATGTTCCGCCACGGAACCCTGCTCGCCGCACACCACGGCGAGGACAAGGGTATGCGCGAGATGCGCAAGCACATCGCCTGGTATCTCCGCGGCTTCCCGGCGGGCGGTGACCTCCGCTCGCAGCTGTCGCTCGTGAAAACCATGGACGACCTGCGGCGACTCATCGACACCCTGCCTGCCGACACACCGTTCCCGCGCGATGCGCACGGTCCGCGCGGGCGTCAGGGGTCCCCCGCATCGGTCGCGCTGCCCGAAGGGTGGCTCGACGATCCTGAGGAGGACATCGTCCCCGAAGGCGCCGAGATCATGCATTCAGGAGGCTGACAGCGCCGTCCTGAGCTGGTCGATCATCAAACTTTCAGGTCCGGCCACTATCATGTCCGAAGTCCCTGACCAGTGAGGTTATCGTGAGTTCAGACCGCCCCGGCGCCGACAGCCCGGACGACCAGCCGTCGTCACCTCGGCGATCTCGTCGTGCCGGTCGATCGTCTGACTCGTACGACTTCCGGGACCGTTTCGGCGACACCGGCCGGCACCCCCGGGCCGAAGGACTGCGCGAACCCACCGGCCGCGAGCAGTACGTGCGTCCTCGCGGACGTCTCACGGTCCGGCAGCTCATGGATCAGATGGGCGTCGACGAGTCGGCGGGCACGCTCCCGCCCGCGCAGGTCGAGCCGCCCGCAACCGGACGACGCCGCGCCACCCCGCCGCCGACTCCCCCGCGTCCCACGACACCACCGCCGTCAGCTCCGGCGCCCCGCCCCGCGGCACAGGCACCACGACCGTCTGCACCCCAAGAGTCCAACCCTGCGCCGCCGTCTCCGCAGCGCCGCCCGGCGACCCCGCCTGCAGCACGACCGCAGCCGCGCCCGGCAGCTCCCAAATCCGAGGCGACCCAGGCGATCCCGCCCATCGCAGGCTTCGAGTTCGAACCGGTCGACCTCTCCGACACGACGACCGCATCACGCGCGTCCGACGAGTCGCGGGCCCAGAGCCCCACGCCGCCCAAAGCTCCCTCCGACGATGCACCGGCAGTAGCCCAGCAGGCCACCGACGTCGTCGACGCCCCGAAGAAGATCCGCCGCAGGCCACTCGAACCGACGCCGGACCTCACCCAGGTCATCGAACGAGTCCGTCCCCGCAAGGCGCCTCTGACGAAGAAGGCCCGCGCCCGCAAGGTCGCGACCGGCACCGGACGCACCCTGGTAGCGCTCGCGTGCATCCTGTCGCTCGTCGGCACCGGATACGTGTGGAACATGAACCGGGTCTGGAACGGCAACTGGAACAACGTCTTCGCCATCGACCCAGACAGCAAGGACGTCCGCAACAAGGACGCCCAGTACGGCGACGAGACGTACCTGATCGTCGGCACCGATACGCGCAGCGGACAGAACGCCAAGGTCGGTGCCGGTGAGGCCGACACCGTGGAAGGTGCCCGCGCCGACACGATCCTCCTGGTCAACGTGCCCGCCGACCGCAGCCGTGTGGTCGCGGTGTCATGGCCGCGCGACCTCGCCGTCGACCGGCCCGAGTGCCAGAACTGGAACTCCGAGACCAAGGAGTACGACGGTGTGCTCCCCGCGGCGGACAGCGTGAAGTTGAACGGCGTGTTCGCAGACGGCGGGCCGTCGTGCATCGTCAAGACGCTCACCCAGATGAGCGGCCTGAACATCAATCACTTCATCGCCATGGACTTCGCAGGCTTCGAGCACGTGGTCCGCGCCGTCGGCGGTGTGGAAGTCTGCTCCAAGGTGCCGCTGTTCGACGACGAGATCGGCTACATCGTCAAGACCCCGGGACGTAAGAAGCTCACCCCCAAGCAGTCGCTGAACTATGTCCGAGCTCGCCACATCGCACTCGAGGGCAACGGCGACTACGGCCGCATCAAACGTCAGCAGCTGTTCATGTCGTCGCTGCTCCGGTCGACGCTGTCTGGCGACGTGCTGTCGAACCCGAGCAAGCTGAACGGCATCGTCAAGACGTTCATCAAGTACAGCTACGTCGACCGCGTCGACACCGACGCGCTCATCAACCTCGCCGACTCCATGCAGGGCATGGACGCCGGAGCGGTCACATTCTTGACGATCCCCACATCCGGAACGTCGGAGGACGGCCAGAACAACGAGATCCCGCGTACCGACGACATCGACGCGATCTTCAACGCCATCATCGACGACCAGCCGTTGCCGGGCGAGAAGAAGAAGCGGCCCGCCGATGCGCCTGCTCCGACGACAAAAGCCCCGGCCAACACCGAGATGACGGCGCAGCACGCGAGCAACATCACCGCGCGTGTCCTCAACGGCACCGGGCAGTCCGGCATGGCCTCGAACGTGATGGACGAGCTGATCCGCCAGGGCGTCGAGGTGTCGGGCATCGGCGACGCGTCCGAACAGCGCACCGACACCGTGGTGCGCTACGGCACCGGTGAACGCGATTCCGCCGCCACCATCGCCAAACTGTTCCCCGGCGCGAAGATCCAGCTCGACAAGTCGGTGAAGTCGGGTGTCCAGGTGATCCTCGGCTCCGACTTCGGCGGCGTCGAGACCATGGGGTCGGTTCCGGCCGCGGGTTCGACGCTGTCGGTGGAGCATCTCCCCGAGAACGTCAACAGCAGCAACCTGCCGAACGACCTCGCCGTGACCAACGCCGGCGACACCACCTGCAGCTGACACGCCGCCGACTGTTCACGCTGACTTCACCCTGCCCGGCAAGCCGTCGACCGGCACGTTCAGTAGAATTCGCGGTATGCGTGACGCCTACCAGGAGCAGATGTCTGCCCTGAACACGGTCCTCGGTCAGATGGTCGAAGAGGTCGGCCGTGCGATGGAGATGGCCACCCGGTCGCTCCTCGAAGCCGATCTCGAACTCGCCGAACGCGTGATCTCCGATCACGACGCGATCGCCGAGCAGTCCGTCGAAGCAGAGGACCTCGCCTTCAAACTGATGGCCCTGCAGGCCCCCGTCGCGGGCGACCTGCGTTCCATCGTGTCCGGATTCCAACTCGTCTCCGAGATCGACCGAATGGGGGCCCTCGCCCTGCACGTCGCGAAGGTCGCACGACGCCGACACCCCGCACACGTGCTGCCCGAGGAGGTCGCGGGCTACTTCGAGGAGATGGGTCGCCTCGCCGTGGAGCTCGCGCACAATGCGCACCGCGTCCTCGAATCGCAGGACTACCACGACGCCCTCAGCCTCATGGACGACGACGACGCCATGGACGATCTCCACCGCCACCTCTTCACCGTCATGATGGACCGCGAATGGGCTCACGGTGTGTCCGCCGCCGTCGATGTCACTCTGCTCGGCCGCTACTACGAGCGCTACGCCGACCACGCCGTCCTCATCGCCCGCCGCGTCGTTTTCCAAGCCACCGGCAAGACCCCAGAGCAGCTTCTCGAAGCCTCGTAAGGCTCTCCATTCGCTCCGCCCCACCTGCTCCTCAAGCGAGCGGTTTATCTGCTCCTTGAGCGAGCGAAGCGAGTCGAAAGGTCTTCCCGCACAAGCACAACCGGCAACAGCCTTTCGACTCGCTTCGCTCGCTCAAGGAGCAGGGGGACCTCGGCATGACCAAGGAGCAGGGGATCCTGAGCGGAGCGAGTCGAAAGGCTCGACGAACGACAAGGGCCCGGCACACAGTGCCGGGCCCTAATTCGTGAGCGGGTTCGCTAGCCGAAGCGGCCGGAGATGTAGTCTTCGGTCTCTTTGCGGTCCGGGTTGGAGAACACCTTCTCGGTGGCGCCGACCTCGACGAGCTCGCCGGGCTTGCCTGCGCCGGACAGGTTGAAGAACGCCGTCTGGTCGCTGACGCGCGCGGCCTGCTGCATGTTGTGTGTGACGATGACGATCGTGTAGTCGTTCTTCAACTCCGACACCAGGTCTTCGATGGCGAGCGTGGAGATCGGGTCGAGGGCCGAGCACGGCTCGTCCATCAGGAGCACCTGCGGAGAGACTGCGATCGCCCGGGCGATGCACAGGCGCTGCTGCTGGCCGCCGGACAGTCCGCCACCCGGCTTGTCCAGGCGGTCCTTCACCTCGTTCCACAAGTTGGCGCCGCGCAGGCTCGCCTCCGCCACCTCGTCGAGCTTCGCCTTGTCTCGCACGCCGCCGAGCTTGAGTCCGGCGACGACGTTGTCGCGGATCGACATCGTGGGGAACGGGTTGGCTCGTTGGAACACCATGCCGACGGTGGTGCGGACACCGACCGGGTCGACGCCCTTGCCGTACAGGTCCAGGTCGTCGAGCTTCACCGAGCCGGTGGTGTAGGCACCCGGGGTCACCTCGTGCATGCGGTTGAGGGTCCGCAGAACGGTCGACTTGCCGCAGCCGGACGGGCCGATGAACGCCGTCACCGACTTCGGCTTGATCTTGAGCGACACGTTCTGGACGGCGTGGAAATCGCCGTAGTAGACGTTCAGGTCTTCGATGGTCAGGCTCTTGGCCATGGGTCAGCGTCCTGTCTTGGGGCCGGTGAATGTGGACAGCACACGAGCGAGGATGTAGACGACCGCCACGGCGATCACCAGGGTGAGCGCAGCTCCCCACACCGTCTCGTAGCCACTCGGGCCCTTGTTGTAGTTCTGCAGCATCATCAGGGGCAGCGACTGCTGGTCCCCTGCAAAGGGATTCACGTTCATCACGCGAGTTGCGCCCATCAGGATGAGCACGGGCGCCGATTCGCCGATCACGCGGGCCACCGCCAGCATGACGCCGGTGATGATGCCCGACATCGCCGTCGGCAGCACCACCCGGAGGATCGTCTTCCACTTGGGAACGCCGAGCGCGTACGCGGCTTCGCGGAGATCCTGCGGAACGATCTTCAGCATCTCCTCGGTGGCACGCACCACCAGCGGAACCATCAGCAGCACCAGCGCCAACGCGACGACCAGGCCCGAGCGGGGCAGGCCGAGTGTCGTCCGCCAGACGGCGTAGACGAACAGTGCCGCGACGATCGACGGGACGCCGGCGAGGACGTCCACCATGAACGTCGTCACGCGCGACAGCAGACTCTTCCGGGAGCTGTACTCGACCAGGTAGATCGCGACGAGCACACCGAGCGGCACCGCGACGACGGCGGCGAGCGCCGTCTGGATCAGGGTTCCGACCAGAGCGTTCGATGCTCCGCCGTAACGTTCGGACTTGGTCCACCAGTCGATGTCCACGATCGGGCCGATGCCGCGGGACACCAGGGTCCACACGAGCCAGCCGAGCGGCAGGACGGCGAGCAACACGGACAGAGTGACCGCCACCCGCGCCGTCTGGTCGGTCACCTTGCGGCGAGTGGACATGGCACCCGGCAGCGCCGGACGCAGGGCGACGGGTTCCTTGGTCTTCGTCAGTTCCATGTCACGCCTTCCGAGCGATCACCGCGCGCGCTGCCGCGTTCACGATGAAGGTGAGGGCGAACAGCACCAGGCCCGCCGAGATGTAGGCGCCGGTCTTCAGTGGGTTGTCGAACTCGGCGGCGTTGTTCGCGATGATCGTGGCGAACGTCTGACCGCTCTCCATGACGTTGAAGTCGATGGGGCCCGCAGTCGACATGATGAGGAGCAGCGCCATCGTCTCGCCGAGTGCACGGCCGAGACCGAGCATCGCGCCGGAGATGTAGCCGGAGAACCCGAACGGAAGGACCGCGAAGCGGACCACTTCCCACTGGCTGGCGCCGAGTGCGAGTGCGGCTTCACGGTGACCGTGCGGGGTCTGCGCGAACACTTCACGCGTCACCGCCGTGATGACCGGCAGGATCATGACGGCGAGGACGATGCCGGCAGTCAGCATCGTGCCGCCGGTCGACATGTTCGCCGCGTTCTGCGGCTGCTGGAAGAACGGCAGGAAGCCGAGGTTGTCGACGAGCCACTGGTTGGGGCCGACCATCGCCGGGCCGAGCACCAGGATGCCCCAGAGACCGTAGACGATCGACGGGACGGCGGCGAGGAGGTCGACCGTGAACGCGATCGGACCTGCGACACGCTTGGGCGCGTACTCGGTGATGAACAGGGCGATGCCAAGCGCAACGGGCATCGCGATCGCGAGTGCGATCACGGACACGAGCACGGTCGCGTAGAACTGCTGCGGGATACCGAACTTCAGATCGTCGCCGGACACCACCCAGGTGCCCTCGAAGGTGAAGAAGTTCTCGGTGTTCTTGGCGAGCGCCGGGATCGCCTGCAGCAGCAGGAACAGTGCGATCAGGCCGATGACGGCGGAGACGAGCAGGCCCGATCCGGTGGCGAGGGTCCGCATGACGCGGTCCCCGGTTCGAGACACCGCCGAGCCCGAGGGCGCGGAGGAGTCCCGACGCCCCGAAGGCGGGGCGGGCTGCCCACCGGCAACCCACCCCGCCTCGGACGCTGTCGAATCCCCGTTCTTCACGGAACCGACGGCGGCGGTGTCAGACATCGTCACAGCGCGTCGATCGTCCCACGCAAGGTGGTCTGGAAGGCTGCCGGCAGCGGCACGTAGCCCTCGTCAGCCAGCTTGTCCTGACCCTTTTCGAGGATCGTGGTGAATGCCGTCTTGAGGCTCTCGGAGACCTTCGAGTCGGAGTAGCCGCCGGTCGAGCAGACGATCTCGTACGTGGTCAGGACCAGCGGGTAGGCTCCGGCTTCCTGAGTCTTGTAGAGCGCGGTGGTGTCGACGACGAGGTCCTTGGAGCCCGGGGTCTTGAACTTGGCCAGGTCGAGTGCCTTGCCAGCGGTCGCCGCGGTCAGCTCGGTCGCGCCCTTGCCGAAGTCGACCTTGGCGATGCCGAGGTCGTTCTCCTGCGCGAAGCCCCACTCGACGTAGGTGACCGAGCCTTCGGTCTTCTTCACCGTGTCGCCGACGCCGGTCGACTTGGCCGCACCCGAGCCGCCCTTGCCCGCCCATTCCTTGCTGGGCTCGTACGGCCAGTCGGCGGGAACGTTCGCGTTGAGGAACTTGGTGAAGTTGTCGGTGGTGCCCGAGCTGTCGCTGCGGTGGACCGGGATGATCTTCGTGGCGGGCAGTGCGACGCCCGGGTTGAGCGCCTTGATCGCGGCGTCGTCCCACGAGGTGATCTTGGAGTCGAAGATCTTCGCGAGGGTGGAGGCGTTCAGGGTCAGGTTGTCGACGCCGGGGACGTTGAACGCGACTGCGACAGGACCCGCGACCAGCGGGATGTGCCATGCGTCCTTGCCGCCGCAGCGGGTCTTGGCTTCAGCGATCTCGTCGTCCTTTAGAGCCGAGTCGGAGCCTGCGAAGTCGACGTCGCCTGCGATGAACTTCTTCACGCCTGCGCCGGAGCCGGAGCCGGTGTAATCGAGGTTGACGCCGCCGTTGTCGGTGAGGACGTCGGCGAACGTGGTCATCGCCTTCTGCTGCGCGGTGGAGCCTTCACCGGTGATGGACCCGGCGTCCGAATCGGAACCGCCGCACGCGGTGAGGACGAGGGATGCCGCCACGACGGTGGCGGCCGCGGCACCGGCGCTGCGAACGAGCTTGGGGTTGACGCTCATGGGAGTCGATGGCCTTTCGATTTGCTTCGGGGTAACGAAGCGAAGCTATCGACGCCCGGTTAGCTTTCGGCGACACGTCGGTGGCCGAATTCCGAACAGTCGGGTCCGGACGACGAACATCAGGTGTCGTCCAGACGAACTCGCTGGCCCCGCTCCCGACGCCCGAGTAGCAGGGGGCGTCAGTCGGCCCGACGCTTCGACTCGCTTCGCTCGCTCAACGAGCAGTGGGGGTCGCGCACGGCCAACGAACAGTCGGGTCGCGCACAGTCAACGAACAGCGGGGTTGCGCCGCACCGAAGAGCAGGGGACGTCAGCGAGCAGGTGGTCGGCTACGGGCGACGGTAAGTGATGTCGGCGCGGTAGCGGCGGAACCCGAGCCGGTCATACGTGTGAAGCGCGGCAGTGTTGTCGCCCTCCACATACAGCTCGACCTCGTCTATGCCCCGCCCCTCCAGGTAGTGCAACCCGGTGAGGGTCAGCAGCCGGCCGAGGCCGCGCCCCTGCGCGGCCGGGTCGACGCCGACGATGTACACCTCGCCGAGTCCGGGCTTGTCCACCTTCGTCCAATGGAAGCCGAGCAGGCGATCCGGATCGCTTGAATCGAATGCGAGGAACACTCCGGCCGGGTCGAACCAGTCCGACGTCGTGCGTTCGGTGATCTGCTCCTGTGCCCAGCCGCCCTGTTCCGGGTGCCAGTCGAAGGCCGCGTTGTTGACGCGGAGGATCTCGGCGTCGTCGGTCTCGCGGTAGGTCCGCAGCACGATGTCGTCGCGGCTCGGCAGCTCAGGCAGGACCTGGGACGTGCGACGTCGCAGTTGCAGCAGTTCACGCTCGCGGCGCAGCCCGAGTGCCTCGGCGACGCGCGCTGCGGCGGGCAGATCACCGTGCGCCCATATCTGAGCATCGTCGCCGGCTTCGGACGCCACGTCGAGAAGGGCCGAGACCAGGGCCCGCCCCTGCCCGAACCCACGGTGTTCGGGGTGCACAACAGCCTCTGCCATCGGACCGATCACGTTGCCGTAGCCGCCCGCCGTCACGACGTGCACACCCTCGCCCTGCACAGCATGCCGGTGCTGCTCGCTGAGAGCATCGATCCCGTCGGTCTGCTCGGCCGCGGCGTTCGCTGCGAGCGCGTGCTCGACGTCGTCAGGGGCAAGATGTCCACGCACGATTCGGATGTCCGTCATGCGTTCCGAGCGTAGTCGCCGACGCCGCGCCTGCGCTCGACGAGGCGCTGTGCCGCAAAAGTCACATAGGGGTGGCGTACGAAACGCACCTCGGTGTTACTTTTCTGCCAGGTCGTGAGTTTCGTTCAGTCGGGCTCGCCCGCGCCTGACTCGTCTGCGGCGCGTGTGCCGGAGGGCTTGACTGCCTTGTAGCCGACGTTGCGCACAGTCCCGATCAGCGATTCGTGGTCGGATCCGAGTTTGGCGCGCAGGCGACGGACGTGGACGTCCACCGTGCGGGTGCCGCCGAAGAAGTCGTAACCCCACACCTCCTGCAGCAGCTGGGCGCGGGTGAAGACTCGGCCCGCATTCTGCGCGAGGTACTTGAGGAGTTCGAACTCCTTGTACGTGAGGTCGATCGGTTTGCCACGCAGGCGTGCGGTGTAAGTGTTCTCGTCGATGACGAGCTCACCGAGAGTCACTTTGTCGGACTGCTCCGGCTCGATCTCCACCCCGCGCGACGAGATCAGGCGCAGTCGGGCGTCCAGTTCGGCCGGGCCGGTACCGGGGAGGAGGAAGTCGTCGATCCCCCAGTCCGGGTTGACCGCGACAAGACTGCCCTCGCCGACGACGGCGACCACGCGGGCACCCGTCGAATCGAGGAGTCGGCACAGGCTTCGGGCCGCGGCGAGATCGACACGCGAATCGACCAGGACAAGGTCCGATTCGGCGGCGTTCACGAGCGACGACGTGTCGGCAGGCGCCAGACGCACGTCGTGCGGCAACAGGGTGAGAGACTCGAGGACGGCGTCCGGGGACGCCTCCGACGTCAACAACAACAGGTCCACTAACCACTCCGATCTCGTCGTGGCCTCTTGTGAACTGTCGATCGACGCTGGTCGCAGCTCGGTGAAGGTGTGATGACAGAATAGACCCGATGGCCGCGACAACCCGAATCCACCTGCCGAAACGGCCCCTGCGGGCACTCGCGTGGCTGACGGTCGTGGTCGTGATTCTGCTGGTCACAGGCTTTTTTGTCGACAATGTCGCCGCATCTCGCGCGGAGCATCGACTGGCCCGAGCACTGGAGTCCTCGCCCGGTGTGGCCTTCGAACCCGAGGTCACGATAGGCGGCTTCCCGTTCCTCGCCAACGCGTCGTCCGGCCGCTTTCCACAAGTGACGATCAGTGCACGCGGAGTCGTCTTGGACGGCGGGAGCCGCGGCACGTCCCGCGCGACACTCGACGCCCGACTCACCGAGCCCGACCTCGGGAACATCTGGGACGTCGGCCCCGACACCTCGATCACGGTGCAACAGGCGACAGCCGAGACTCGTGTCGACTCGGTGAACCTCGGTCGTTTGATGGGGATCACGGACCTGTACATCAACACGCCGGCGCCCGACGGCAAGGTCGGTGCGGGCGGTCCGGGCGACGGCCTCCTCGAACGAACCGACGGCATCATGCTCAGCGGCACGGTCCCGCTCCCGGGCTCACCGGAGTACGACGGCCGGTTCCCACCGTCCGCCAGCGGATACACGTATCCGAAGGTCAAGATCAGCGTCTCCGCGCGCACGTTCGTCGCCGCGGGCCGTGTGCACATCGAGGCCACCGGGATCTACGACGGCCCGGAAGAGCACTACTCCGCGGACGTGCCGAAAGAGTTTTACGCAGACGTTCTGAAGCGGTTCTCCGCTGTGCTCCCACCGCTGCCGACAGCGTGGAACGTGGCCCCGAACAGGTCCCTGAGCAGGGGAAGTGATCTTGTCGTCATCGGCGACGCCGGCGGAAGCACCTTCGTGGTGAGAGACTTCGCCCGCGTTCGGCCGGCCGTCTGAGCAAACCCGTGTTGTAGGGTCGTGGCCATGCAACACCGCAGTGAGCTGATGCTCACCCGCCGCCTGGCGATCGACCTGTGTCGAACCGCCAACTGTTGCTGTCTCTAGCCGTCTGAACGGCACTCTCCCTTCCGCCGCGTCGGCGATCCCGGCATTTCGGCACTTCTCCACCCTGGCATGCGCCCGACATCCCTCGTCGGTGTCGCATACGTCTCCCTGTGAAAGGAACACACATGGCACGCTCCGACGTCCTGGTCAGCGCCGATTGGGCTGAGCAGAACCTGAACACCGACAAGGTCGTCTTCGTCGAGGTCGACGAGGACACCTCGATCTACGACCTGAACCACATCCCGGGCGCCATCCGCCTGGACTGGAAGAAGGACCTGCAGGACGGCCTGCGTCGCGACTTCCTGAACGCCGAGCAGTTCGGTGCGCTCCTGTCCGAGCGCGGCGTCGCGAACGACGACACCGTCGTCCTCTACGGCGGCAACAACAACTGGTTCGCCGCCTACGCATACTGGTACTTCAAGATCTACGGCCACAAGGACGTCCGCCTGCTCGACGGCGGCCGCAAGAAGTGGGAACTCGACGGCCGTGAGCTCAGCTCGGACACCGTCACCCGCGAGGCCACCACCTACACCGCGCAGGCAGCAGACACCTCGATCCGTGCTTTCCGCGACGAGGTCATCGACTCGATCGGTTCGGTGAACCTGGTCGACGTCCGCAGCCCTGACGAGTTCGCAGGCAAGATCGCCGCACCCGCACACCTCCCGCAGGAGCAGGCTCAGCAGCGCGGCCATGTCCCCGGCGCCATCAACATCCCGTGGTCGACCACCGCGAACGAAGACGGCACCTTCAAGTCGGACGAGGACCTGAACGCCCTGTACGCGGAGAAGGGCTTCGACGACTCGAAGAACACCATCGCGTACTGCCGCATCGGCGAGCGCTCGAGCCACACCTGGTTCGTGCTGCAGGAACTGCTCGGCAAGACCAACGTCAAGAACTACGACGGCAGCTGGGTCGAGTACGGCTCGCTGGTCGGCGCCCCGATCGAGCTCTGATTCGCCTTTCCGGCGAGACTTTTCTGAGAGGAACTTTTCATCATGTGTGGTGCACCCAAGCAGGGACAGACCCTTCCCGCAGGCGTCGACGTCGAGAAGGAGACCGTCCTGACGGGCCAGGTGCTCGACGGTTCGGGCAATCCTGTCGCAGGCGCGTTCGTGCGTCTGCTCGACGGCACGGGCGAGTTCACGGCTGAGGTCGTGGCCTCGGCCACCGGCGACTTCCGCTTCTTCGCCGCCCCCGGCAACTGGACGCTTCGCGCCCTCAGCGCACAGGGCAACGGTGACATCGCGGTCTCGCCGGAAGGACCCGGAGTCCACAACCACGACGTGGTCGTCGCCAAGTAATACGACAACGTCTTTCGCCGGAACCCCGGTCCGCCTCGAGCGGGCCGGGGTTTCGTCGTCTGCGCCCTCGCCCCTCCACTGATCCTTGAGCGCGCGCGTCCACTGCTCCTTGAGCGAGCTTGCGAGTCGAAAGGTCCGCACCCCGAGCAATCCCGCGGGCGGGCTGGGTTCGTCGTCTCGGCCTTTCGACTCGCTCCGCTCGCTCAAGGAGCAGAAAGGCGAGCCGTCCGCTCAAGGATCAGTGGGGCGTGCAAGTCGGAAGGTGTGATCTATCAGCCACTCGTCCGGGGAGAGTTATCGGCGCCCACCCCAGCGAGGTAAAGTCGAGTCGTGGTCCTCTTCTTCGAAATCCTCCTGGGTCTGGCGTCGCTCCTCATCGTGTGGTTCGCGCTCTACACCGTCTACCGTCTGGTGAACGACGAGTCATGACCCGTTCGGGCAATGAAGCGATCTCCGACGCCGAGCAGCGCGCTCAGGAGACCGCATCCCTCAACGTGCCCACGATCGGCGACCTTCCGCTCCCGATCGACACCGCCAACCTCCGCGAAGGCCCCGATCTGCATGCGGGCCTCCTCGCACTGCTGCCGCTTGTCGGCGTCTGGGAAGGGTCAGGCGAAGGCCACAACCCTCTGACCGGCGACGACTACCAGTTCGGCCAGCAGATCACCGTCACTCACGACGGCGGGAACTACCTCGTGTGGCAGTCGCGCTCCTGGGTCGTCGACGACGACGGCGCATACGTGCAGCCCGACCAGCGCGAGTCCGGTTTCTGGCGGATCAGTGAAGACGACGAGATCGAACTGCTGCTCACCCACGCCGAAGGTGTGATCGAGCTGTTCTACGGTCGTCCGCTGACGCAGACGTCCTGGAACCTCACCACCGACGTCACACTGCGCACAGAGACCGGCGTGCACACCGGCGGCGCGAAGCGTCTCTACGGCCTCGTTCCCGACGGCGACCTCGCTTATGTCGAGGAGCGCGTCGACGCCGACGGCGAACTCACCCCGCGTCTCTCCGCGAAACTTCGCCGCGTCATCGGCTGACCTTCTGAAACGACACAGCGTCGGCACTCCACGGGAGTGCCGACGCTGTTCTGCTACCCAGGTACCTCAGGCGGCGGAGAGTTCCGCATCGATGCGCAGGAGGCCCGATCCGTCGCCGTGAACCAGCCGGAGGCGGCCGAGGATCTCGCTGACGGTCGCTTCCTCCTCCACCTGCTCGGAGATGAACCAGTCGATCGTGGGCCGCGAATCGAGGTCGTGCTCGGCTTCGGCCTGGATGTAGAGGTTCCGGATCCCTTCGGAGACGGCGCGCTCGGCCTCGAGTGCGATCTCGAAGACGTCCGCGACTTCTTCCACCTTGATCGACGGAATGCTGATGTCACCGATCACCGGATGGTTGTCCCGGTCGGTGAGGTGCTTGATCAGACGGTCGGCGTGGGTCAGCTCCTCTGCCGACTGCGCGCGCAGCCACGACGCCATACCGGGCAGGTCGCGGAGCTCCACCTCGATCGCAAGCTGACGGTAGAGGAACGACGACTCGTATTCGCGAGTGATCTGCTTGGCGAATTCGACTTCCAGCTCTTCGCTCATCTTCATTTGGATTGCCTTACCTTTCGCTGGTGTGACGATTTCCTACGGCTTCTGACTCAATCCAGAATAGCCATTTTCTGGAATGATTCCAGCGAGGTTCGGCATGCCTAAACCGACGACTACCTGCGGAAAGCCCAGCCTAACTTCATAAGAGAAAGGGAAGGCTACACACCAACGGAAACGATTTGCACATCGAATTCGTCGACATTCTGGTGGGTGACGACAACAACCGTCCGCTCTGATCCGAAGAGGCCATCGACATCAAGAATCCGCCGTAGCAGAGCAGGTGCGTCGCTCGAGTCCACGTGCTCGGTCGGCTCGTCGAGGACAACGACCCGCGCCGGATGAACGACGGCTCGTGCGAGCAGGATCCGCCGTCGCTGACCACCGCTGAGCGCGGAGCCTCCGCCGACCAGATCCGTGTCGAGACCGTCAGGCAGTGCGAGGAGCCACTCCCCCAGCCCGACGGCCGTGAGAGCCTCGATCAACTCGACGTCAGTTGCGTCTCCTCGCGCCACGCGAAGGTTCTCTCGGAGCGACGTCGAGAAGAGGTGCCCTTCTTCCGCGAAGTAGGCCACGCTGCACGGCAGGGAGGCAGGCTCAGAATCGACCGAACCTGCGAGCGGACGGAGCTGGCCTGCGATCGTGGCAGCCAGCGTCGACTTGCCTGCACCACTGCGTCCGACCACGATCAACCGTGCGCCCGGAGCGAGATCGAGATCGATGCCCCCGTCGGGACCGAGCGGCCGATCGTGTCCCCATTGCAGGCCGCGCGCGATAAGGGTCTGCGGAGCAGGGCTGAACACGGGGTCTTCTCGCGACGCTTCGACTCGCTCCGCTCGCTCGACGAGCAGGAGGTGCGACTGTCTGTCGAGGTCGAGCGCCGACCCCTCGTCGTCGACCAATGCCATGACGCGCGCCCCGGCCTGCCGCCCGCGCTGCCAGGCGATCGCGGCATCGGTCAGCGGACCGGTCGTCTCGAACGCCGACAGCGGCAGCAGGATCAGGACGCCGAACAGCATCGGCGTGATCACTGAGTCGGACGACGACGCACCGGCGAGCGAGCCGCTCAGCCCCGACGCGAGGTCGACGGCGATCACCGCGGCCGCTACCACGCTGACAAGCATCGCCACGGGGGTCATCGACGCGGCGACAGCCTGCCGGGCCATTCCCGCATCGACGGCCTGAGCGTGATCGTTCTCCGAATCGCGGAGTCGTTCGAGGGCCACGCCACGTCGGCGCGCCACCACAAGTTCCGGGCCGTGCCACAGCGCAGTGGTCACCGCGTGGCCCGTCCGCTGCCGGGCCGCGGCGCCGTCGGTGATCACTGTCGCCGACGCTCGCGCCGCCCACCATGGAGCGAGTACCCCGCTGATCAGCAGTGCGCCGGCCAGCACAACGGCCGACAGCGGCGACACGACGGCCATGATCACGACTGCGGCCACTCCCGTCACGGCGCCGACCGCCATCGGGACGACGCCGCGAACCAGGGCGTCGCCGATCTCGTCGACGTCGTCGGCTGTGCGAGCGAGCAACTCCGATCGCTGTGCACCGACTCCCGATCCGCCTGCTAGGGCGCGATACACGCGGCCGCGGGCGGACGCCATCGCGTCCAGTGCGACGCGGTGCGACGCCAGTCGCTCGAGATAGCGGAACAACGCCCGCGAGATGCCCAGCGCGCGGACCGCCGTCACCGCGACCGACAGGTACAGGACGGGCGGCATCTGCCAGGCCCGCGTGATCAGCCATGCCGACAGTGCAGCCAGGCCGAGCGCCGACAACGCGCCGGCCGCCCCGAGGCAGATCGCGGCCACCAAGGAACTCCGACGCAGACCGACGAAGTCGAACGCCCGCAGGAGCGGGTCGTTGCGCATCATCGCGCCACCGCCTCGCCTGCCACGTTCACGACGCCGTGTGTGCCCGCGTCCGCATCGAGCACATCGGCCCGATGCGAGACGATCACCACTGTCGCTCCCGCGGCGGCGCGTCGATCGATCGTGGCCATGACGCGGGCGGCGGTCTGGTCGTCGAGGTGTGCTGTCGGTTCGTCGAGCAGGACAAGTGGCGCGTTCGACGCCAGCGTCCGGACCAACGCGAGCCGCTGCCGCTGTCCCGCTGAGATGCCGTTGCCTCCCGCGCCGATAGTCGTGGCGAGTCCGGCGGGAAGCTCCGCGACAACGGAGTCGAAGGCGACCGCACGAGAGACCTCGGCGACGAGATCCGGATCGAGGTCACCGAAGAGCGCCAGATTGTCCGAGACCGTCCCCGGTTCGATCACCGGATTCTGCGGCAGCCACGCGACATGCCTGTGGAAGGCGTCGAGATCAAGCGTGCCGACCTCGACATCGTTGATTCTGACGCAGCCCTCATCTGCCGTCTCCAGGCCGAGGATCGCCGCCAACACAGTCGACTTTCCGGCACCGTTGGCACCGGTCAAGACGGTCACCTCGCCCGGCCGCAACATCGCGGAGAGACGCCGTGGCGTCCACCCGTCTCGACCGCGGACCCCGAGATCGTCCAGCGTCACGGTGAGCGGTGATGCCACTGTGTGGTCTCGACGATCGGCCGGGGTCGCGTCGGCAGCGGATGACAGGAGCGCGAGCACTTCGTGGGAGGCCTCCTTGCCGTCTTCTGCGGCGTGGAACGCTGCGCCGATCCGACGGAGCGGCAGGTACGCCTCCGGCGCCAGGACCAGAGCGAGTACACCCGCGTACAGGCTCATGTCACCGAACACGAGGCGGAGACCGATACCGACGGCGACGAGGGCGACACACAGGGTCGCGAGTAGTTCCAGGACCGCACCCGACAGAAACGCGATGCGCAGCGACGACATCGTGCTGCGGGTCAGACTCGCGCCGAGCGAGTCGACGCGCGCCGCCGGGCCGTTTGCGCGCCCGAGCGCCTTCAATGTCGGCAGGCCGGTCAGCAGGTCCAGAAGCTGAGCGCTCTGCCTGCTCATCGCGTCTAGTTTGCGGCGCGTCCGGTCCCGGGTCAGCATGCCGATCAACACCATGAACACCGGAATCAGCGGCATTGTGACGACGATGATCACTGCTGACGGCCAGTCGGCCCACCACACCACCGCGATCACCAACGGCGTGATGACAACCGTCGACAGCAGCGCGGGAACGTAGTCGGCGAGATAGTCGACGAGTGCGTCGAGGCCACGAAGAAGCACCGTCGATGCCCGGTCCCGCTCGGCCGCCAACCGATGCGGGGATGTGCGCGTGGGATCGGTCAGTGCGTCGACTGCCGCCGACCGCAGTTCGGCGATCGTCTGCAGCGCCGCACGGTGCGCGAACCTGTCGCGTAGAAACGTCGTCGCGGCGCGGGTCGCGAAGGCGCCGACGATCACCGCGAGGTGCACTCCCTGCGCTCCGAACGACCGTGCCGACGGGTCGGTCACCACATCCGACAGCAGGCCAGCGATCGCGACGGCCCCCGCGATCACCGCGATCACGTCGACGATCGCGAAGAGCGCGAGTGCGATCGTGTACCTGCGCGCCGACGGCGAGTAGGTCAGAAGTCGCCGATCGAACGGCGCCTGCACGCGGCCCCCCGAGCGCTCACTCACCCCTGCTCCCCGAGCGTTCTCCCCTGCTCCCCGAGCGTTCCTCCCTGCTCCCCGAGCGCAGTCGAGGGGTCACAACGGCAGCCCGATGGACGGCGGGATCTGATCGACGGAGAGCCGCTTGCGGAACACCCAGTAGCTCCACGCCTGGTAGGCGATCACGACCGGGGTCATGAAGCCTGCTGCCCACGTCATGATGACGAGTGTGTAATGGCTCGACGACGTGTTCTCGATCGTGAGGTTGAACGCGGCGTCGGTGGTCGACGGCAGGACGTTCGGAAACAGCACGCTGAACAGCATCGACACGGTGCCGATGATCGCCACCGAGGTCGCGGCGAACGCGATGCCTTCGCGTCGAGCGTAGGCAGCCACGACGAGCACCACTGCGGCGACGGCCGCGACAGCGACGATCGCCCATGTCCACGGCTTGCCGTAGGAGATCTGCGTCCACAACAGGAAGCCCGCGGCAACCGCCGCCGTCGGGATCGACAGACGCCACGCGAGAGTCTGCGCTTCGTCGCGCACCACTCCGCTCGTCTTGAGCCCGATGAACAGCGCACCGTGAGTCAAGAAGGCGAGCAACGTCGTGGCGCCGCCGAGCAGCGCGTACGGGTTGAGCAGGTTGAAGAAGCCCCCCGTGTACTGGTGGTCGGCGTCGATCGGCAGTCCGCGAACGACGTTGGCGAACGCGACACCCCAGAGGATCGCGGGAACCCACGAACCGATACCGATGCCGACGTCGCACCATGCACGCCACCGCGGGTTGTTGATCTTGCCTCGCCATTCGATGGCGACCACACGCACGATCAGCCCGATCAGGATCAGGAACAGCGGGAAGTAGAACGCGGAGAACATCGTCGCGTACCAGCCGCCGAAAGCCGCGAACATCGCGCCGCCGCCGGTCAGCAGCCACACCTCGTTGGCGTCCCACACCGGCCCGATCGTGTTCAAGAGGAGTCGACGGCGCTTGTCACCGTCGGGTTCTGCCGATCGGCCGAGGAACGGCAGCAGCATTCCGACGCCGAAGTCGAAGCCCTCGAGGACGAAGTACATGACGAACAGGACCGCGATCGTCGCGAACCAGAAGTGTTCCAGAGTCATCTTTCTCAGCCTCCTCAGTACGCGAACGACAGGGGTTTGTCGGAGTCGTCGTCGGCTCCGACGTCGGGTGCCTGGGCGTCCTTCTCGCTAGGTCCGGCGATGACGTACTTGCGTTCCAGGTAGAACCAGATGACGCCGAGCGCTCCGTAGAGAAGTGTGAAACCGATGAGCGTGGTCCACACCATGGGCGGCGTGTGATTGGAGACGCCGTCTTGGACGAGCATGTGGATGCGCAGCGGGTCACCGTCCGCATCGGCCCAGTTGGGCACCACCACCCACGGTTGTCGCCCCATCTCGGTGAAGATCCAGCCGGACGCATTCGCCAGGAACGGCGTCGGCAGCATCCACAGCGCGAGGCGGCCGAACTTGTGCGGCACTTCGCTTCGGCCCTTGCGGAGGAACCAGAGGCCGCCGAGAGCGACAACCACGGACCCGAGGGCCCACGTGATCATCGCGCGGAAACTCCAGTACGTGACGAACAGGTTCGGCGCGAAGTTCTGGTTCGGCATGTTGAGCTTCTCGCGGTAAATCTCCTGCAACTCGTTGACGCCCTTGACCTCGCTGTCGAAGGTGTGGTCGGACAGGAACGAGAGCATGTTGGGGATGGCGATGACGTGCTCGATCGAATCGCAGTTGTTCTGCCGCCCGATGCTCAGCACCGAGAACGACGCACCGGTCTCGGTCTCACACAGCGATTCGGCGGCGGCCATCTTCATCGGCTGCTGTTTGAACATCAGCTGGCCCTGCATGTCGCCGGTGATGAACAGTGCCGCGCCGGCCGCGATCGTCACCCACAGAGCCATCCGGGTGACCGGTCTCCACAGCGTCGCGTTGTCGTGACGCAGTTGCTCGGGTGTGCGGTCGATCTGACTCGGCGACGAGGTCTCGGGAACGCCCGAGTGGTCGCCGGACGCGATCGCCTCGTCGAGTTGGCGCGCACGCACGGTGTTGCGTGCCATCCACCAGATGCCGACGATCGCGACGAGCGTCGCCGCCGTCAGGAACGCGCCCGCGATGACGTGTGGGAAGGCGACAAGAGTTGTGTTGTTGGTGATCAGCGCGACGAAGTTCGTCATCTGTGGGCGTTCACGGACGGGATCCCATTCGACTCCGACCGGATGCTGCATCCACGAGTTGGCGGCGATGATGAAGTACGCGGATGCGTTGACGCCGATCGCGACCAGCCAGATGCAGGCGAGGTGTATTCGACGCGGTAGCCTGCCCCAGCCGAACATCCAGAGTCCGATGAACGTCGACTCCAGGAAGAACGCGACAAGGCCTTCCATGGCGAGCGGCGCGCCGAAGACGTCGGCGACGTATCGGCTGTACTCACTCCAGTTCATTCCGAACTGGAACTCCTGGACGATGCCGGTCGCGACACCGAGCGCGAAGTTGATGAGAAAGATCTTCGCGAAGAATTTGGTGGCCCGCAGCCACTGCTCGTTGCCAGTCACGTGCCAGACGGTCTGCATCACCGCGATGAGCGGCGCCAGTCCGATCGTCAGCGGCACCAGGATGAAGTGGTAGACCGTCGTGATTCCGAACTGCCACCTGGAGATGTCTACGACATTCACGCTCGCCTCACAATCGTGTTGTCCCGAGCTCGTCGTTGAGCTCTGTTCCGGAGCGTTACTACAGAGCGTAGTAGCGATCGCCTGGAATACAAGACCATCGTGACGCAGGAGACGAAAGACCCTCCCCTACCAGGACATCCGCCCTGTATTCACAGTCACATCATCCGCTCTGAGATGGCCCGAGACACCAGATTCGGCACATCCGGCGCGGCCGCTGAAGGAACCGGGAGCACCGTGGTGTCGACGGCTGCGACCCTCGCGGCGAGCGTCAGCGACGACAACAACCAGACGCCGTCCGCCGCCAGAACGTCCGACGACGTCATCCGGGCTTCGCGAACCGGCACATCGAAGGACGCCGCCACCCGGAACAGCGCCTGCTGCGTTGTGCCCGGCAGGATGCCCTGGTCACGAGGCGGGGTCGTGAGAGTCCCGTCGACGACGGCGACGACCGACGCCCGCGGGCTCTCGAGGATCAGCCCGTCCGCGGAGACGTAGATCGCGTCGTCGAACCCGGACCGCTGCACGTGACGAAGCGCGGCCACGTTCCGCGCATAACTGAGCGCCTTGGCGTCCGCCAGCTCCCACGGCTGCGCCGACGACGGTTCGACGCCACGTGGCAGCAGGGTCACTCGCACCCCGTCACGCCGGGCGATCGCCGAGCGCTCCGGGACCGGGGTGACCGTGAGGTAGCAGGTCGGCGGCCCGCCCGACTCTCGCCCACGCGAGTACAGAATGCGCAGGCACGCGTCGTCCGGCGACGCCCATTCACGCTCGGCCACAGCGATCGCCCGACGCAGCGCACCTGCGTCGGGGGCAGGCAGGTCGAGGGCCCGTGCACCGTCGCCCAGCCGGCGCAAGTGGTCGTCGACCAGCCTCGATTCCCGATCTCGGATGAGGATGGTCTCGAATACTCCGTCACCCCTCAGCGCTGCCAGATCGTCCGCGAACAGCAGCGGAGCGTCCGCGTCTCGCACCCGGCCCTCGCCGTCCACCACGATCACATCCCCCACCGTAGACTGGCTGCATGTCTGCGGATTCTTCTCGACCCGTGAGCTCTGCGATTCTGACCGCGTCCGCCGACGCGGTCCCCACACCGGACGGGGACCTCAGCCCCGGGGTCGCCTGGCATTACGGCGACCCGCTCGGAGAGCAGCGAACCGCGTCGCACGGAGTGGTCGTCGTCGACCGCAGCGACCGCAGCGTCATCGAACTCGCGGGTCCCGAGCGACTCACATGGCTGCACACGATCTCCTCCCAGCACGTGTCGGCACTCCCCGACCGACGTAGCGCAGAAAACCTGTCGCTCGACCTGAACGGCCGTGTCGAGGACCATTTCGTCATCACCGACATCAACGACGTCACGTGGATCGACACCGAGCAGTTCCGCGGCGCCGCTCTCGCCGACTTCCTCACGAAGATGGTGTTCTGGGCGCAGGTCACACCCGCAGCACGCGCCGACATGGCAGTCCTGACACTGATCGGACCGGCAGCACGCACCGGTGCCGTCGCCGAACTCCTCGAGATCCCGGCCGACGCCGACGTGTACGCGGCGGGCGACCTTCCCGAACGACACCACGACGAGGAGCCGCTCGGATTCTGGCGCGTGATGCCGCCGATCGGCGAAGGACGCACCACCCCCGTCGTCGACGTCGTCGTGCCGCGAGACGACGTCTCGGCCTGGTGGACCGCGATCACCGGCGCAGGCGCGCGGCCGGCTGGAATGTGGGCGCACGACGCGCTGCGGGTGGCCGCCGGACGTGCGCGGCTCGGCATCGACACCGACGATCGGACCATTCCGCATGAGGCCGATTGGATCGGCGGACCCGACCAACAGGGCGCCGTCCACCTGGAGAAGGGCTGCTACCGCGGCCAGGAGACGGTCTCGCGCGTTGCGAACATCGGACGCGCACCACGACGCCTGGTGCTCCTGCATCTCGACGGCGCCACCGACACCAGGCCCGCGACAGGCGATCCGGTGTCTGTCGGCGGACGCAGCGTCGGACGCGTCGGCACCGTGATCGATCACTACGAGCTCGGCCCGATCGCGCTCGCTCTGGTCAAACGGGCAGTCCCGGTCGACGCAGATCTGATCGCAGGCGACCCGGAATCGGGAACCGCGGTCCGCATCGACGACGACCTGTTTGTGCCAGACGACTCGGTTCCGGCAGGTCGCGCGGCGCAGGATCGCCTCCGCGGGCGGTCCTGACCTCGCTCTCGTCCCAGATGTGACGTCTCTCGCCACCCCGCACTAGGGCCTGAGGAGCTTTTGTCGTCAGCACGCGCTAGACTGCTGGTACGAGAATTACTAACGAATAGAACGGGGCCGCCACCACGATGGCCGCCCCGTCATTGTGCGAGGGGGTCCCATATGGGCCGCGGCCGGGCTAAGGCAAAGCAGACGAAGGTTGCTCGACAGCTGAAGTACTCTGCTCCGAACACCGACTTCGACAGCTTGCAGCGCGAGTTGTCCAACGGTGAAGGGCAGTCGTACACGACCGACACTTGGTCGGACGACGACTCCCGGAACAGCGAAGACGAGTGGCACCGCGCCTGAGGCGCGCACACTCGATTCCTCCCCTCACCTCGTTCCACACCTTCTGACGCGATGAGAATTCTCGTTTCCGCGCGCCCGAACGTCCCGTGGTGAGTGCTGAACGGAACAGTCATGCATACGAGAGCGGGCCCGGTCATTCCGACCGGGCCCGCTCTCGTCTCCGTCAAAGCCCCTGCTCGTTGAGCGCCTTTCGACTCGCAAGCTCGCTCAAGACCCGCGGAGCGAGTCGAAGCGCCGGTAGGACCGAACGCTCAGAAGCGCGCGTGGTCGCCGACGAGCTCGGCGCGGCCTGCGTCCCCATCGGTGCCGCGAGTGATCGATCCGAGCACCCAGTTGTCGACGTGGCGCGCCGTGAGAACGGCCTGAGCGCGGTCGGTGTCTTCAGGCGCGACGATCGCGACCATGCCGACGCCCATGTTGAACGTGCGCTCCATCTCGAGGCGCTCGACGCGGCCGCGCTGCGCGATCATCGAGAAGATCGGGGCGGGCGTCCACGAGTTGCGTTCGAGGACCGCCTCGAGGCCGACCGGGAGCACTCGCCCGAGGTTGTCGGCGAGCCCGCCACCGGTGATGTGCGCAAACGTGCGGACATCGGCTTCTGCGGCGAGTGCCAGGCAGTCCTTGGCGTAGATGCGGGTCGGTTCGAGGAGCTCTTCACCGAGCGTGCGTCCGAACTCCTCGACGTGGCCCTCGAGGTCGAGGTGACCGAGTTCGAGGAGCACGTTGCGGGCGAGCGAGTAGCCGTTCGAGTGCAGACCCGACGAGCCCATCGCGATCACGACGTCACCCGGCCGCACGCGGTCGGGACCGAGGATGTCGTCGGCTTCGACAACACCGACGCCGGTCGCCGAGATGTCGTAGTGGCCGTCTTCCATGACGCCCGGGTGTTCGGCCGTCTCTCCGCCGAGGAGTGCGCAGCCCGCGTCGACACAGCCGTCGGCGATGCCCTTGACGATGTCGGCGACCATCTCCGGGATCACCTTGCCGACGGCGATGTAGTCCTGGAGGAACAGGGGCTCGGCGCCGCAGACGACGAGATCGTCGACGACCATGGCGACCAGGTCGCGGCCCACGGTGTGGTGGATGCCCATCGCCTGTGCGACGGCCAGCTTGGTGCCGACACCGTCACTCGACGCTGCGAGCACCGGCTCACGGTAGTCGCCCTTCAGCGAGAACAGTCCGGCGAATCCGCCGAGGCCGCCGAGGACCTCGGGTCGCGTCGCCCGCTTCGCGTGCGGCAGGAACAGCTCGACTGCGCGCTCACCCGCATCGATGTCCACACCGGCGGCCGCGTACGACGCACCGCCCCCGGATGCCTGGTTGGCGGCAGACCCGTCCGTCATCGTCGTACTTCTCCTACACATCGTGTTCTTCGACGCCGACCGTCAAGGCCGTCCGCCGTGCTCATCGCACTCACGCTACCCGAGTGCTCGGTGGAATCTCTTGTCGTGACCGACTACGGTCACGGCCGCATCACGGCGCTGACGTTGTCGTTCTGCGCGATCAGCGGATCTGCGGGGGCGGCATCGCTCGACATCATCGTTTCGAGAACTGCCTTGCCCATCGCGGTCTCGCCGGGCAGTTCGATCGGGTACTTGCCGTCGAAGCAGGCAGCGCAGAGGTTGGAACGCTCCTCGCCGGTCGCGGCGATCATCTCGTCGACGCTGATGTAGCCGAGGCTGTCGGCACCGATCGCCTGACGGACGCCGTCGACCATGTGCTCTTCCGACTCCATGCCGTTGGCGATCAGCTCCGCGGGAGACGCGAAGTCGATGCCGTAGAAGCAGGGCCACCGGACGGGCGCGGACGCGATGCGGACGTGGACCTCGGCGGCACCCGCCTCACGGAGCATGCGGATGAGAGCTCGCTGGGTGTTGCCGCGCACGATCGAGTCGTCGACGACCACCAGACGCCGGCCGCGGATCACTTCGCGGAGCGGATTCAACTTGAGCCGGATGCCGAGCTGACGGATGGTCTGCGACGGCTGGATGAACGTGCGACCCACGTAGGCGTTCTTCATCAGGCCCTGGCCGTAAGGGATCCCGGACTCCTGCGCGAATCCGACCGCGGCCGGGGTGCCCGACTCGGGGACGGGGATCACGAGGTCTCCGACAGCAGGCTGTTCGCGGGCGAGACGGCGGCCGATGTCGACGCGCGCCGAGTGAACGGAGCGACCGTGGATCACGCTGTCCGGGCGAGCCAGGTAGACGTGCTCGAAGACGCACAGTTTGGGTGTGGCCTCGGCGAAACGAGTGCTGCGGACACCGTTGTTGTCGATGGCGAGCAGCTCGCCGGGTTCGATGTCGCGTACGAACGACGCGCCGACGATGTCGAAGGCCGCGGTCTCCGACGCGACGACCCAACCGCGATCGAGCCGGCCGAGGGACAGCGGGCGGATGCCGTGCGGATCGCGTGCCGCGTACAGCGTGGTCTCGTCCTGGAACGTCAGGCAGAACGCGCCCTTGAGCGTCGGCAGCAGTTCGACGGCGGCCTGCTCGAGTGTCTTGTCCGCCGCGCCGTGCGCGAGGAGTGCGCCGACGACGTCGGAGTCCGACGATGCGGCCGCGCGGTCGGACGGGCCGTACAGGCCGAGGTCGCGGGCGCGCGACGCGAGCTCTGCGGTGTTGACGAGGTTGCCGTTGTGGCCGAGCGCAACGCCGCTGCCCGCGTCGGTGTGCCGGAAGATGGGCTGCGAGTTCTCCCACGTGGTCGAGCCGGTGGTCGAGTAGCGGCAGTGTCCGACGGCGACGTGGCCGATCATCGACGCGAGCGTCTGCTCGTCGAACACCTGGCTGACGAGTCCGAGGTCTTTGAACACGAGGACCTGCGAGCCGTCGCCGACGGCGATGCCTGCGGCTTCTTGACCGCGATGCTGCAGCGCGTACAGCCCGTAGTAGGTGAGCTTTGCGACGTCCTCGCCCGGCGCCCAGACACCGAACACTCCGCATTCTTCGCGGGGTTCGTTCTCGGAGACGTCGTCAGGCTGCTGCGTATCCAGCAGATTGCGAGAATGAATCGACAGGTCAGTCACGATGCGACGCTCCGGTTTCGTGGGCTGGACGGGCGTTTCCCAAGGGTACCTTCCACCCGGTGTTCCACAGAAGTTCAGCCGGGAACGTCACACCTGAGGTTTGAGGGGGACCACGGGCAGGAATGCTGCGACGTCGCCTGCCCGATGCCCGGACACGCTCACCTCGTGGGTGTCCACGGCGTGGTCGAACCGGGCGAGTCCGGTCGCCAGGAGCAGCCACGTTCGGGGCGTGGTCTCGATGACGTTCGGCGGTGTTCCCCGGGTATGGCGGACGCCTTCGATGCACTGCACCGCGACGAACGGCGGCACCCGAAGCTCGACGGAGTTGCCCGGCGCGTCCTGCGCCACGGTCCGCGCGGTGGTTCGAACGGCTGCGGCGAGCGCGGGACGCGGCGGAGTCGGCAGCGTGCCGTCGCGCAACCAGTCGGCGACGGCGAGCACCGCGGCCCTGGTCTGCGCCGCGTCGACCTTGTCCCTCGGCCCCATCGTCGTCAGCCGACGAACGGCGCCACGGCGCCGCGTTCGATGATCGCGTCGACGACGTCGTCGGACGTGCGTTCCTGTCCGATGACGAGCGTCTTGTTACCGCCGTGATAGTCGCTCGATCCGGTCTGCAACAGACGCAGGTCGGTTGCGATTCCGCCGAGCTCCGCGCGCGCGGCGTCGTCGTGGTCGGGGTGGCGGACTTCGATGCCCTGCAGTCCCCGGTCGGCGAGTTCTTCGAGCACCTCCGCTGTCAACACCTCGGCCGCCGCGCGGGCACGGGGGTGCGCGACGACGGGGACTCCCCCGGCCTCGCTGATCATCGTGATGCCTTCGAGCAGCGTCGTGGAGCGCAGAGCGACGTAGAAGTCGCCGTCGTCGTCGAGCAGTCCGCTGAACGCCTCCCCGACCGTGGAGATCACACCGGCCTCGACGAGCGCACGAGCGATGTGCGGTCGTCCGATGTTGCTCGGGCCGGCGATCTCACGAACCCGAGCGAGGTCGATCGTGTAGTCGGCGGCGATCAGCTTCTCGACGATCCTCTCGCCACGAAGTCGTCGGTCGTCCTTCATCCGCTGCCATTCCGCGACGATCGCGGGCGATGCCGGATCGAACAGGTACCCGAGCAGGTGGACGGACACCAACGACCCGTCGGCCGCCGGGTGCTTCGTGGAGAACTCCGCTCCGGGCAGGACTCGCATACCTGCGGGCACGGCCGCGGCGACCGGCTCCCACCCCTTGGACGTGTCGTGATCAGTGAGCCCGAGCGTCGTCAGCCCCGCCGCCTGCGCCGCGGCGAACAACTCCTCCGGAGTGTCGGTGCCGTCGGAGAAGTGAGTGTGCACGTGCAGGTCCGCGGTCATCATTCCTCGAATGCTATTCCCCCCCGCCCCCCCCCCCCGGTGTGGTGGGGTGCCCCGTGCCCCCCCCCCACGACAGGTTAGGGCGAACGGCCGCGTCGGCGTCCCCGTTTCCGGCACCATGACGTCATGGGTGCGGAAGTCGACCATCAGAAGTTCAGCGGTGCCGATCGGGTGCGGTTCCGGTCGCAGGTGTCGAAGGGCACCGACGCGATCGCGCGGATGCTGGCCGACGGCCTGTTCACCGACCACGGTCGGCCCCCGGAACCGCTTCTCGGTATGGAGGTGGAGCTGAATCTGATCGACGAGAACGCGGAGCCGTCGATGGCGAACACCCGTGTTCTCGAGGCGATCGCCGACCCCGACTTCCAGACCGAGCTGGGTCAGTTCAACATCGAGATCAACGTGTCGCCTCGACCTTTTGTCGGCGGCGACACGGTGAGCCTGGAGCAGATGTTGCGCACGTCGTTGAACCGCGCTGAGGCACGTGCCGCGTCGACGGGCAATCACCTGCTGATGATCGGCATGCTGCCGACATTGCGGCACGAGCATTTCGCCGGGCAGTGGATCTCGACGAATCCTCGCTACAGCCTGCTCAACGAGCAGATCTTCGCCGCTCGCGGCGAGGACCTCGAACTCGACATCACCGGCGTCCCGCTGTCGGAGCCGTTCAACGCCGAGAGGCTGTTGACGACAACCGACTCGATCCTGCCGGAAGCGGCGTGCACGTCACTGCAGTTGCACCTGCGTGTGGCCCCGGAGGACTTCGCTGCTCACTGGAACGCAGCGCAGGCCATCGCGGGGATCCAGGTGGCTTTGGCGGGAAATTCTCCGTTCCTCTCCGGCAAGGCGCTGTGGCACGAGACCCGTATCCCAGTGTTCGAACAGGCCACCGACACCCGACCACTCGAGCTCCGCAACCAGGGTGTTCGGCCGCGCGTGTGGTTCGGCGAACGATGGATCAACACGATCTTCGACCTCTTCGAGGAGAACACCCGCTACTTCCCGGCACTGCTGCCGGTGTCGACCGACATCGACCCGATCGACGAACTCGATGCGGGCCGCATCCCCGCCCTCGACGAACTGCGGATGCACAACGGAACCGTGTACCGGTGGAACCGGCCGGTATACGACGTCGTCGACGGGCAAGCGCATCTTCGGGTCGAGAATCGTGTGCTGCCGGCCGGCCCGACGGTCGTCGACATCATGGCCAACTCCGCGTTCTACTACGGTCTGGTGCGCGGGCTCGTCGAGTCGGACCGTCCGCTCTGGTCGCAGATGTCGTTCGACGCGGCACGCGAGAACCTCGCCGCCGGAGCCCAGTGGGGCCTCGACTCCCAGTTGTACTGGCCAAACATCGGGTGGGTGAGCCCCGACGAGTTGACGCTGCGCCGCCTCCTCCCGCTCGCCGAGAAGGGCCTGACGTCGTTCGGGGTGTCGGAGAAGGCCAAGCGCCGCTATCTCGGCGTCATCGAGGGTCGGTGCGTCACGAAACAGACGGGCTCGGTGTGGCAGCGTCGCGCCGTGCTCGCTCGCGAGGAGGCGGGCGAGACGCGCCGACAAGCACTCCACGGCATGCTGCTCGACTACAAGACCTTGATGCACGAAGGCGAGCCGGTGCACAACTGGCCACTGTAGAACGGGTTGTCATCCGGCCGGAGGAGCGCAGGCCGTACGATAGCCGCCATGACCAGCCCGTACCCGCCGAATCCGTGGGAGAAGAACAACGGCTTCCAGCAGCCGACTCCGCAGGCTCCTCCGCTGGTGGCCATCGGCGACATCTCGTGCACTCAGACGCACATCGTCACGCCGAGCGGGACCGCGCCGATCGCCGGCGCGAGTTGGCACGTGACCGACATGTCGCACACATCGGAGGAGATTCCGACGTGGGCGATCGTCTGTGCAGTCGTCGGCGCGTTCGTGGTCTGCCTGTTCAGCCTCTTCTTCCTACTCGCGAAGGAACGCCGGACGACTGGTTTCGTCCAGGTGACGGTGACCAGCGGCGGATTCATGCACACGACGTCAGTCCCGGTCTTCGACCCGTCGAACGTCATGGACGTCTACAACCGGGTCGCGTACGCCCGCAATCTCAGCGGCGTCCAGTACTGATCGACGCCACCCGACCTGGTCAATTGGAGTTCGCGGCTGCTATCGCGATGACGACGACGATGATCAGGACAACCACGGCGAACCCGATCGCCATGCTGATCCACGCCCAGCGCGCGTACTTCTCTGATTCGAGTGCGGCATGGCGCGCGGCGTCGTACTGGCCCATGCCCCACAAGCTCGTCACCGAGCTGGACTTGGTTATCCCGATGATGCCGAGAATCAGCGGGGCGAGCCCGATGAGTGTCGTGTAGCAGCCGACGACCAGGAGACCCCCGAACACCGTGGCGAGAATCGCCGACGTCTGCGCGGTGCGTGGCATCGGCTGGCCGAACCCCATCGGCTGATACTGCTGCACGAACTGGGGTTGAACGTACTGTGGCTGAGCGAATTGAGGTTGGGGAACGCCGTACTGCGGCTGCGGCTGCGGCTGGCCGTACTGAGGCGGGGCAGCGCTCTCCGGTTGGGCGAACGGGTCGGGTGCCGGAGTGTAAGGCGGGGCCACCGGCGGCACCTCGTTGAACATGGTCTGCGCGTATGCCTCGGGGTCAGCCGACTCGTTCTTCTCCAGCGAGAGCTTGCCGACTTGGGTCTCGTCGTATGCGGCCCAGCCGTCGTCCGGCTGCTTCTCAGCGTCTTTGTCCAACGGGTGGTTCGGTTCAGTCATGTGCGTTCATACTTTCAGGTCAGAGAAGGGCGCAAACGGAAGATTTCGGATGACGAACCAGACGACCGTCGCCGCCAGTGCAATCCACGGCGTGTATCGCAGATGCTGCCAGCTGCGCAGCTTTCGGCCACGCCAGAGACCGACGACATGCATCACGAAGGCCACGACGATCAACACCATCGCGATCACTCCGAGCGCGTTGTAGTGCAGTGCGGCCGGAACGTCGCCGTGCAGCAGGCTGTAGAGCGCTCTCGTCGATCCACATCCGGGGCAGTTGACATGTAGAAGGGCATTCGTCGGACACGGAGGCAGAAACCCACCGGCTGTCGTCGGATCGCCGATCATCACCAGCGCCGAGACCCCTGCGGCCACTCCCACCCCGAGGACGGGCGTGAGCACTCGATGATTGGCGATCGCCGACATTCGACGGTGAAGCGTGGACGGCCGACTCCCGTTGGGCATGACACTCAAAGCGACGTGCCCGAGCGTCTTCCGGTCTCGAACAGGACGAGGAAAAACACGACGTACACGACGATCACAACGACGTAGATCACCGCGGTTGCGACGGCGCTCCAGATCGCAAACTTCTTCGCATCGTCAGAGGCCCGTTGAGCGCCTGCGTAGTCGCCCATGGCCCACAACTTGCCGACCGATGTCGACTTGACGATCGAGACAACCCCGAGCGGCAGGCAGCAGAGCACGGTCGACAGGATCGCCCACACGAGATAGTCGTCGGGCTGCGCGGCACGAGGAGGCCCCACCGGGTAACCCGGCTGCGCGAATCCGGGTTGGACGTAGCCCTGCCCTGGAACCGGAACGTATCCCTGCTGGGCGTATCCCTGCTGCGGCGCACCGAACTGCCCCTGCCCGAACTGCGGGTCGGGAACCTTCGAATCACTCGACTCGGGCGCGCCCTCACCAGGGGGCGTGTTCGTTTTGTCAGGCTCGACGCCGTCGGGATCAGTCATCACCGTTCGATATTCCCCTCAGTTCTGATGTTCACACTCTAGTTCAGTTAGCTGAATATTCGCCGTCTGCCGTTCGGGGCCACGTCACTTGGAACCGACGATCAGGCCCCGTCCCGTCACGAGCGGCAGATCCAACGCCGTGACCAGTCCCGGACGGGCGGCGACGACAGCCGGCACTGCGTTCACAAGTCGCTGCGCGGTCACAATCATGCCCGACACGTTGTGGTCGCCGTCGCGGCCGCGGTGAGTCATCTCGACATTCATGTGGGGTTCGCCGGAGATGACGATGCGGTAGCAGCCGTCCCCTTCGGCCGGGCGTGGCCACTCTGGACACTGGTCGCGGTGTGTGCGGGTGTAATGCTCGAGCACAATCCGGTCGACGCCGTCGACCTGCCCGACCACCTCGAAGTGCAGCGCGGCCATCGTGCCCGCTGGAATCTGCACCGACACGGTGTCGACGTCGGCCGACGCCGCGACCTTGTCATGCCGCTCGACAAGCGGCTCGTCGAGCGTCACACCGAGCCCCGCCGCGATCTGACGAACAACGCTGCCCCACGCCAATGACAGGACGCCCGGCATCAAGAGCATCGGGGTGTGGTCGAGAGGCTTTCCGAAGCCGAACAACTCAGCCATGACAACGGGTTGGAAATACGTGGAGTAGTCGGCGATCTCCATGCAGCGGACTTCGTCGATCTCCTGCGACAGGCTTGTCATCGACAGTGGAAGCACATCGTTCGCGAATCCCGGGTCGATGCCGTTGACGTGAATACTCGCGCCGCCCGTCTGCGCAGCATTCTCGACGGACTCGATCATCGACTCGGGCAGCACACCGTACGGGAACTGCAGGATCACCGGCCCAGACGACACGACGTTGATTCCGGCCGCGACGAAAGACGTGAGGTCGGCGATCGCCTCGGCCACTCGATCGTCGGTCATGGCCGTGTGAACGATCGCATCCGGCCTGAGCGCGAGGAGGGCGTCCTTGTCGTTGGTCGCGACGACGCCGAGGTCTCGATCCAGTCCGGCGAGACGCCCCGCGTCCTGCCCCACCTTCACCGGATCCGACACCCACACGCCGACGAGTTCGAGATCGGGGTGCGCGTCGATTCCCGTGATCGCATGTCGGCCAACGGTTCCGGTGGACCATTCCACAACTCGCAATGTCATGGACCCCACGCTATGGCCAGGCTGTCGATCCTGGGACCGTTTTGGTCCACCGCGGCCGAGAACGGCGACGGCCGCCAAGAGTCACAGTCATGTGCCCCTCGGCGGCCGTCGAATCGAAGAGCCTCTAGCCGCTGATGATCACCAGATCATTGGCGGCCTTGTCGTGCCATCCCTGCATGCGGCCCGAGTTGTCGAACAGCGGAGAGAGGTACACGACGATCGCGCCGACGTAGCACGCGATCGCACCTGCGAACGGAATGATCTGCCGAACAAAAGCACGACCGAGACCGATCGGCTGACCCGACAACTGGTCGACGACCTTGATGTGCATCGCCATCTTGCCGAGCGTCGCACCCTTGATTCCGATCATCAACCACTCGTAGAGCAGTCCGAAGGCCATTGCCAGCAGCATGACGACGAAGAATCCCATGACTCCGGCACCGCCGCCGTCACACGTTGTGGTCCCGAACGAGTTGGTGCTGCACTCGATGGGATCGGCAACGATCGACGCCGCGCCGACCCCGAACATGATTCCGTAGATCACGCCGTAGATGACACCGTCGATGAGGCGAGCGAGAAAGCGCTTGCCGATGTCCGCGACCTGCACGCGCCCCAGTCCAACGATGTCGACATAGCCGGTGTTGGCCTGAGGAGTGAATCCTGCCGGAACCGTGCCCGGGGAGACCGACCCGTCTGGCTGGCGGTTCCACTCGCCTCCTTGCTGGCCTGCGAAGCCCGCATTCTCCTGGCCGAAAGCGCCGTACGGCTGCTGCCCGTACGCAGGCTGACCGGGCTGACCGTACGCCGGCGGCACCGGCTGACCGTATGCGGGCGGCTGCTGGCCGTAGTCGGGAGACGCGGGAGGTGTCTGCGGCTGCTTCTCGAAATTGGGAGTCTGACCGAACTGCGTCGCACCGTACGGGTCAGGCTGAGCGTTCGGGTCTCCAGGATTTCCCGGCGGATTCGTCATTTGGTGTGTCCTTAGCAATTCGGGTCGAGGCGAAGTGATGGTACCTGTACCCAGCGCTCGTTTGTGACGTCCACTCGAAGACAGCGGCAACAGTCATTCGGTCGAGCGACACGAATGGCGAACCAGTCTTCGCGAATCACGGTGCAATCCCATACGGGCGCCCACGGCGCACACGACAAAACCGCGCCGGGGAGTCTCCCCGGCGCGGCCAAGTCAGTGCGCAATGCCGCCTCGTCAGCGATTCTCGTCGAAGCGAGCACCTTCCGGCTTGCTGTCCATGCACAGGAAGACGATCAGAGCGATTCCGCCGACAACAGGGACGAAACCGATGAGGTACATCCAGCCGCTGTAGCCGGCGTCATGGAGTCGACGCACCGCCACGGCGATGGTGGGAACGAGCACACCAAGGCTCCACACGAGCAGGAGAAGTGCAACGATGCCGCCGAGGGCATCGCCAACAGTGCCCCCGATGCCGACGATTCCAATGAGAACGAGGATGTACAGAACAGCGACGACGGCGAAGTTCGCCAGCACCCACCACCAGTACTCGCCACGGCTCGCTCGCCCGTCGAATCGTGCGTACTTCTGGAAGACGCGACGGGCAGCGTCCGCGAAGCCGATTCCATACCAAGGAAGGTTGAGAGTTCCGGGGTCACCGGACTGCGGGACACCTGCCGCGCCGTACGGGTTCTGACCGTATTGCGGCTGCGGCGCGTATCCGCCCGGCTGCTGACCGAACTCGGGCTGCGGCGGCTGCCCGTATGCAGGCGGCTGCTGGCCGTACTGCGGCTGGCCCTGCGGCGCGCCGTACGCCGGAGGCGGAGTCTGCGGCTGACCCTTGTCGAAGTTCGGAGTCTGGCCGAACTGGGTCTGGCCGAACGGATCCGGCTGCGCGTTCGGATCGCCGGGGTTCTGAGGCGGGTAAGTCATGGTCGTCCTGTTCGGTTCGGATCATGGAGACACGTTCTCGTCTGAGCACGGCCGGGCCAGGGTGACGATACCTGCACTTCCGCCACACTTCATCTGGTCAGAGGACGCTATGGACGCCGGTCGAGCGTGCGCCTACTTCTCCGGCCCGTCGTGGCCGCGGAGTTCGTTCAGCGCGTTCCGAATCCGCTGAGTGTCGGCGGCGGTCCAACCGTCGGGATTTGTCACCGCGACCCATCCGTCGAGGATCTGTGTGCCGTAATTGTGTCCGTGGCCGTCCGGAACGCCTGCCGCGTTGCCGAGATCGGCGCTGACCTGCCAGAACGTGACGATCGGATACCACCGCATCGCGGAGGCGTCACCGGCCGTCCGTTCGGCGAGCCAGTCCGGTTCGGAGAACAGCAGATCCGTGGACCACCAGACGACCGGGTCGGACGGATGCTGGATGTACAGGACCCGCGGCGACAACCACTCTCGTGGATTCCGTGTGATGCCTTCCGCGTCGTTCGCGAACCGAACCACCAGGCCGTCCGCGTACGTCGGTTCCGTCTCCGGCGTGCCGGGATCGCGCCTGTCGGTGAGACTGCGCCACAGCGGATTCGAGTTCGGCGGGCCCACCCACAGAACGCCGTCGACGGTGTCCCGGATCTCGGCGAGGCCGTCGAACGCCCCCTCGCCCGCCTGCGTTCCCAAGCTCTCGCCGTAGACGAACAGCTTCGGGCGATGCTCTGCGGGTTTGGTGAGCCACCGATCGTGGACGGCCGTCACCAACGCTCGTCCGGCATCGGCCGCGGCCTGTCGATCGGCGACGAACGACAGCCAACTCGGCAGATACGAATACTGCGCGGCGACGAGTGCCGAGTCGCCGTCCGCGACGAGTTCCATCGTCTGCGCGGCCGTCGGATTGACCCATCCTGTGCCCGTCGTCGGGATGACGACGAGAGTCTTCCGGTCGAATGCGCCGGTACGTTCGAGTTCGTCGACGATCACCCTCATCCGCGCATCGGTGTCGTCAGCGGTCTCCAAGCCTGCGTAGACCCGGATCGGCTCCTTCGCCGGGCGGCCTGTCAACCGACTCAACTCGGACGCTCGGACTCCACCTGAGACGAAGTTCCGGCCCTCGAAGCCGAGCGACTCCCACGACGCCTTCGACGCCGGGCTCCCCGACTTCTCCGGCAGGGTCGGTCGAACCGCACCGTCGCGAGTGGTGTCGTTCTGTGCACCGAACGCCCAGTTCAACGCGGCATAGCCCACGCGGACGCCGATGCCCGCGACGAACAGATAGGTGACGAGTGCAACGACGACCACGCCGACGGCGACGGCTGCACGTCGCGGAAAGCGCCACCGCCTGATCAGCAGCCCGGCGACCCACCTGCTCTCGTCACGTAGGCCGCGGGCGGTCGCCAGAATCCCCAGGCCGATGACTGCGCTCAACACGATCGTCCTGGAGTAACCGAGGACGGTGGGCGGGACAGTGCCCATGTAGTCGGCGATCTGGCTCTGCCACCGAACCGCCGCGACCAGCATGAGCACCGTGCCAACGGCACAGATCGTGTAGATCCCCAAACGGATCCTCGTCTGCACGAGCGTCGACGGCGGCCAGAACACCAGTCTCGGAGCCAGCCAGCGTCGCGCCGCTGCAGCGACGACGATCCCGATTCCGTGGCCGATCGCAGCACTGATCCCGCCGATGAGACCTTGGAACATCCAGTCACGCGGCAGGAGGGACGGCGTCAGCGACATCCACAAGAACAGCGTCGCCCCCACGAGCCCCGCTGTCGGGACCCGCAGGAGCGAGCCGATGGAGTCTGCCGCGCGACGAGCAGGCGAAGGAAGCGCGCGAAGATCGAGGAGACTCAGCCGAAGAGCTCCGGCAGTGTGCCTTCGTGTGCTTCCCGCAGTTCGGTGAGCTTCACGGAGAACTGGTCCTGGACCTCCAGCTCGTCACTGCCCTGGTCGACGACGCCGATGCGAGTCCACGGCATCTGACGCGCCGTCAGCATGCCCGTGAACCGGGTCTCCTCCGACCGCGGAACGGCGACGAGCACACGTCCGGTCGACTCCGAGAAGAGCCACACGAACGGGTCCGCACCTTCCGGCAGCAGGATGCGGCAGCCCGTCTCACCGGCGAGAGCAGCCTCGGCGACCGCCTGGATCAGGCCGCCTTCGGAGAGGTCGTGCGCCGCCGACACGAGACCGTCACGCGACGCGGCGATCAGGATGTCGCTGAGCAGGCGCTCACGCTGGAGGTCGACCTTCGGCGGAACGCCACCGAGGTGATCGTGCTCCACCTGCGACCAGATCGAACCGTCGAACTCGTCGAGGGTGTCGCCCATCAGGATCAGCGTCTCGCCCGGCTCGGTGCCGATGCCGTTCGGGATACGGCGACGGACGTCGTCGATCACACCGAGCACCGCCACCACCGGAGTCGGCAGGATCGCGGTCGAGCCGGTCTGGTTGTAGAAGCTGACGTTGCCGCCGGTCACCGGGATGCCCAATTCGGCACAGCCGTCGGCGAGACCGCGGACGGCCTGGCTGAACTGCCACATCACGGCCGGGTCCTCCGGCGAACCGAAGTTGAGGCAGTTGCTCACCGCACTCGGCTTGGCGCCCGACACCGCGACGTTGCGGAACGCTTCGGCGAGAGCGAGCTGCGCGCCGTTGTACGGGTCGAGGTACGTGTAGCGCCCCGACGCGTCGGTCGAGATCGCGACGCCGCGCCCGGTCTCCTCGTCGATGCGGACCATGCCGGAGTCGGCGTGCTCGGCGAGAACCGTGTTGCCGCGGACGTAACGGTCGTACTGCTCGGTGATGAACTTGCGGCTGCACAGCGCGGGGCTGGCGACCATCTTCAGGAACGTCTCGCGCAGTTCGTCGCCGGTCTCCGGGCGCTTCAGGCCGGCGGTGGTCGACGCGATGACGTCGTCCTGCCAGTCGGGGCGCTCGACGGGACGGTTGTACACCGGGCCGTCGTGGGCGACGGTGCGCGGCAGGACGTCGACGACAGTCTCGCCGTGCCAGGTGATCTGGAGGTGCTCACCGTCGGTGACCTCGCCGATCACGGTGGCGAGGGCGTCCCACTTGCGGCACACCTCCATGAACTTGTCGACGTTCTCGGGTGTGACGACGGCGCACATGCGCTCCTGCGACTCGCTCGAGAGCACCTCGGCCGGCGTCATGCCGACGGCACGCATCGGGACCTTCTCGAGGTCGATGTGCATGCCGCCGTCGCCCGCTGCGGCGAGCTCGCTCGTGGCGCACGACAGTCCGGCGCCGCCGAGGTCCTGGATGCCGACGACGAGCCCTTCGCGGTACAGGTCGAGGCAGCACTCGATGAGGACCTTCTCGGTGAACGGGTCGCCGACCTGGACGCTCGGCAGCTTCTTGCGGTTCGGGCCGTTCTCTTCGGAATCGTCGAAAGTCTCCGAAGCGAGGACCGACACGCCGCCGATGCCGTCGAGGCCGGTGCGGGCGCCGAACAGGATGATCTTGTTGCCCGCACCCGACGCGAAGGCGAGGTGCAGGTCTTCGGCGCGGAGGACGCCGGCGCACAGTGCGTTGACCAGCGGGTTGCCCTGGTAGCTTGCGTCGAAGACGGTCTCGCCGCCGATGTTCGGCAGGCCGAGCGAGTTGCCGTAACCGCCGACGCCGCGCACCACGCCGTCGACCACACGACGGGTGTCCGGATGATCGGCCGCACCGAAACGCAGCTGGTCCATCACCGCGATCGGGCGGGCGCCCATCGCCATGATGTCGCGGACGATGCCGCCGACGCCGGTGGCCGCGCCCTGGTACGGCTCCACGTAGCTCGGGTGATTGTGCGACTCGACCTTGAACGTCACCGCCCAGCCGTCGCCCACGTCGACGACGCCCGCGTTCTCACCGATGCCCGCGAGCATGCTCGACCGCATCTCGTCGGTGGTGGTCTCACCGAAGTAGCGCAGGTGCACCTTCGACGACTTGTAACTGCAGTGCTCGGACCACATCACCGAGTACATCGCGAGTTCCGCGTCCGTGGGGCGACGGCCCAGGATCTCGCGGATACGCGCGTACTCGTCGTCCTTCAAACCGAGCTCGGCATACGGCTGCGGTGTGTCGGGGGTCTCGGCGGCGTGGGAAACGGTATCTACCTGGGCGCTCACAGCAGACATTCTATGTCAGCGGGCGAGCGCTCCGGTCCATCACCCAATACGGCTCGATCGACTGCATCGGGGAGGCGTCGCCACTAGTGTCGTATCAGACAGTCGATTCGGGGGGATCACGATGAATGTCGGTACTGCGCGCGACTATTTCACAGCGGGCCTCGGAGCTCTCGGCGTGCTCGTCGCCGAGACACCACCCGACCGAGATCGGGCGCTGGCCGCGTTCACATTCGCCACCGACGTCGACCCGACGATGGGCGACGCCTGGCTCGGGCGCGCGGCAGCGGGTGACCGGTCGGGAGCATGTGTGCTCGGCCTGTACCGCTCGCGGACACGGATCGGCGCAGACCAGCGGCGTATCGGCCTGCCTGCCGGACACCTCGTCGGACATCTGCCGACAGGCATGTTCATCGATCTTCCGGTGTCGACGGCGTCGGACGCCGCAGTCGTCTACGCGGCGTCATTGCTCGCCGGAGGCGACCCGGACGGCGCAGCCGACGTCCTCGACGCCGACGCCGACGGACCGTCGACGCAGTACTGCCGGGCGCTGATCGCGTTGACCCGCCAGCAGTGGCGGGACGTCCTCGAAGCCTTGTCGGAGACGACGTCGTCGGACGAGTATCTGCGCGCGGCCTGCGACTTCCTCGCCGGAACGGCGTGCGCCCATCTCGGGTTGTTCGACGAAGGCCTGCGCCGCCTGGAGTCGGTGCGCGACTCCGTCCTGGTCAACGCCCGTGCGCAGTCGCTGTTCATGATGGGCATGACTCTGCGGACGAAAGGCGATGAGGACTCCGCGCTGCCATGCTTCCAAGAGGCGTACGCCGTCGACCCGACGCTCGCCGAGGCGGCCCGCGCAATCGCCGATCCCCGGTATCGACTGGCCGTCGAGGGCACGACGACAACGCCTTCCGCGTCGCACGCCTCACCGGACGACGCCGCGGCGCTCGCCGTCATCGACGAACTCGACGCGCAGATCGGTTTGGCGGCGGTGAAGGATCAGGTGGACCGACTCCGGTCGGCGGCTCGCCTGGCACAGGTCCGATCGGAGAAGGGACTGCGCACGCAGTCACGGAGCCTGCATCTGGCATTCACCGGTCCACCCGGAACCGGCAAGACGACCGTCGCGCGACTTGTGGGCCGACTGTTCCGGGCGCTCGGCGTCCTCGACTCCCACGCCGTCGTCGAAGTCAGTCGGAAAGACCTCGTCGGCACTCATCTCGGTTCGACGGCGCCCAAGACGTCGGCGGTCATCGACTCTGCAGTCGGTGGCGTCCTGCTGATCGACGAGGCGTACACGTTGATTCAAGAAGGACTGTCCGGCGGCGACGCCTTCGGGCGTGAGGCCGTCGACACGCTCCTCGCCCGGATGGAGAACGACCGCGACCGGCTGGTGGTGATCATCGCCGGGTACGACGACGAGATCAATCGCCTTCTCGCCGCCAACGAGGGCCTCGCGTCGCGTTTCTCCCGCCGCCTCCGATTCGACTCGTACACACCGGCCGAGTTGGTGCGGATCGCCGAGTCGATCGCGCAGTCGCGCGACTCACGCCTCGACCCCGGAGCGGTCCGCGTCCTCGAGGAGTCGTTCGACGCACTCTGCTCCTCGAACATCGGATCACGTCCGGCGATCGACGTCGCAGGCAACGGCAGGCACGCCCGCAACCTGATCGAGGCCGCCGAGGAAGAACGCGAACACCGACTCGCTGCGTCGGACGATCTCGACTCGTTGACGGCCGTCGACCTCATGACCCTCACCGCATCCGACGTTCGAGCCGCCCTCGCACGTGTCGCTGTCGGTTAGCCAGGTCCGTTACAGTCAGAACATGACATATGACGCAAACAGCGAGGCTCAGCGACTTCGGGCCAAGGCGAAGACGTTGACGGTCTGGATCTGGATCATCGGCGCGGTCGGCGTCTTCTTCGCAGCGTCGCGGCTCAGCATGGCCGCCCGAAGCGCCGAGAATCCGGCGTCGGGAGGCACCGCCTACCTGACCGGTTACCTGATCGCCGCAGCACTCTTCGTGATCATCCCCGTCGTCGCGGCAACCCTTGTCTATCGCCGCCGCTCGCGTCTTCTCGCCCAAGCTCGCGAACTGGACGGCATGCCGTAGCTCGGACGTATCCCACCGTTGCCCGGTGTCGCGCGCCCCTAGAGACCCAGTCTCTCGAGGATGAGGTCGGCGATGTCGACCGGGGAGCCGTCGGAGGGACGGATCACCAGTTCCGGCGTCACGGGACGTTCGTACGGCGAGTCGATGCCGGTGAACTGCGTGATCTCGCCGGCCCGCGCCCGCGCGTAGAGCCCCTTGGGATCGCGGGCTTCACAGTCGTCGAGCGGAGTGTCCACGAAGACTTCGTAGAACGGGATGTCCCGCGCGGCGTGGATCTCGCGGGCGCGTTGCCGTTCGGCGGCGAACGGGCTGATCAGTGACACAAGTGCAACTGCGCCCGAGTCCGCGAAGAGTGATGCGACCTCCGCTGTTCGGCGGATGTTCTCGCGCCGGTCGTCGTCGCCGAATCCGAGATCCGCGTTGAGGCCGTGCCGGAGATTGTCACCGTCCAGCAGATACGCCGGACGGCCTTCGGCGACGAACCGTCGTTCCAGTTCTGTCGCCAGCGTCGACTTGCCCGAGCCCGACAGCCCGGTGAGCCAGATCGTCGCGCCGCGGTACGACCGATGCTCGCGGGACACCTTCGTCGCCTGCCACACCACGTTGGTGTCGTGGCTGACGGGCGCCCCGATCATGCCGGCCGCGACCGTGGCGTTGGTCGACTCGTCGATCAGAATGAAACTGCCCGTCTGGCGGTTGCGTCGGTACTCGTCGAACATCATCGGATGTTGACAGTGGAGCGCCACCCGAGCGATCTCGTTGAGCTCGATCAGGTCGGCGTCGGCGTCCCGGTGCAGGGTGTTGACGTCGAGTCGGTAGGTCAGCGAGGTGACGGACACCCGCGTCTGCCGGGTGCCGCACAGCATCAGGTAGGTGTCGCCCTCCGCCAGCGCCGCCGACTCGGAGAACCAGCACACCATCGCGTCCATGTCCCGGCCGACGTGCGGCCGGTTGCCCGGTCGGACCAGCATGTCTCCTCGGACGATGTCGATCTCGTCGGCCAGTTCGATCGACACGGCCGCCCCCGCGACCGCCTCCGCCATCTCGCGGCCTCCCGGCCCCCAGATCTTCGACACCTCGGTGCCGAAGCCGCCGGGCAGCGCGACGACTTTGTCGCCGACGGCGAGCGCTCCGCCCGCAACGGTTCCGGCGAACGCGCGGTGGTCGAAGCCGTCGCCGCGCTGTGGGCGGATCACGTACTGAACGGGGAAACGCGCGTCGATGAGATTGCGGTCGGACGCGATGTGCACCGTCTCGAGGTGTCCGAGGAGCGGTCGGCCCGTGTACCAGTCCATCACCTCGGACTTGTCGACGACGTTGTCGCCGCGGAGCGCGGAGATCGGGATGAACATGACGTCGGTGACGTTGAGCTTGGCCGCGAAAGCGGTGAACTCGTCGACGATCTCCTCGTACCTGTCCTGTGAGTAGTCGACAAGATCCATCTTGTTGACGCACACCGTCAAGTGCGGGATCCCGAGCAAGGACGACAGGAACGCATGGCGGCGTGTCTGTTCGAGCACGCCCTTGCGTGCGTCGACGAGAATGATCGCGAGGTCCGCAGTCGAGGCCCCGGTGACCATGTTGCGGGTGTACTGCACGTGCCCCGGCGAATCGGCGATGATGAACTTCCGCGCAGGCGTCGAGAAGTAGCGGTAGGCGACGTCGATCGTGATGCCCTGCTCACGTTCGGCGCGAAGACCGTCGGTGAGCAAGGAGAGGTCGGCGGTCTCGTCGCCTCGCTGCGCACTGGTCCGCTCGACCGCTTCGAGTTGGTCGGTGAAGATCGACTTCGAGTCGTAGAGAAGACGTCCGATGAGCGTCGACTTGCCGTCGTCGACGCTGCCTGCGGTGGCGATGCGCAGCAGATCGTTGCGGCCTCGCTCGGCGTTGTGGGCGGTGCTCATCAGAAGTACCCCTCCTTCTTGCGGTCTTCCATGCCTGCTTCGGAGATGCGGTCGTCGGCGCGGGTCGCGCCGCGTTCGGTCACGCGGGTGGCGGCGACCTCTTCGATCACCTTCTCCGGGGTGTCGGCGTCGCTCTCGACGCAGCCTGTGCACGTCGCGTCGCCGACTGTTCGGAAACGCACCCGCTCCACATGCGCCGTCTCACCGGGATACTTCTCGAGAAACCTCGTGTCGGCGAGCAGCATGCCGTCGCGCGGAACCACCGGCCGTTCGTGTGCGTAGTAGATCGACGGAAGCTCGATCTGCTCGGCGGCGATGTACTCCCAGATGTCGTGCTCGGTCCAGTTGCTCAGCGGGAACACGCGGATGTGCTCACCGCGCGCGTGTCGTCCGTTGTAGAGATTCCACAGTTCAGGTCGCTGGTTCCGCGGGTCCCACGCGCCGAACGAGTCACGGAAGCTGAACACCCGTTCCTTCGCGCGCGCCTTCTCCTCGTCTCTCCGGGCGCCGCCGAACACCGCGTCGTACTTTCCCTCGCGGATGCCGCGCAGCAGCGCCGCGGTCTGCAGCCGGTTGCGCGAGGTGCCGGGGCCGGTCTGCTCGACGACACGACCGGCGTCGATGTCGTCCTGCACGCTGCTGACGACGAGCCGCGCTCCGGTCTGCTCGACGAGGCGGTCGCGGAATTCGATGACCTCGTCGAAGTTGTGACCGGTGTCGATGTGCATGAGGGGGAACGGCACGGGCGCCGGCCAGAAGGCCTTGCGTGCGAGGTGGAACATGACGACGGAGTCTTTGCCGCCGGAGAACAGCATCACCGGGTGCTCGAACTGCGCCGCGACCTCGCGGAAGATGTGGACCGATTCGGCTTCGAGTTCGGCGATCACTGCGAGAAGCCTCCTTGACGTGTCGAATATTCGACACCTAGTGTTGCAAATGTGTCACCGACGGTAAGCGAAAGTGGAAGTGCGCGTCAACCTTCCCCACCGACCAGGCGGGTGACCGTTGTGCTCGACTACATCGTCGCGCATGCGGGTCGCCCTCCCACTCTGGCCGACATCGTGCGCGACACACACCTGCCGCGCGCAACCGTGCACGCGATCGTCGCTGAACTGGTCGACGCCGGGTGGCTGACACGGCGATCCGACACCGGCGGAGTCGGCCTCGGTGCCGCGTTCCTGCACACCGCCCGCCGCGCCGTCGGCGCCGATCGCCTCGTCGTGGAGGCTCGCCCCGCGATGGAAGGCCTCGTCGCTCAGACCGGTGCGCCCTGCTTCCTCGCCCGCCGCATCGACGACGAGACGATCACCGTCGTCGAGTACTGCTGGCCCCTCGACTCCGCTCGGGGATCAGAAGGAGACGCCGCTCGGGGATCAACGACAGACGTCGAGTGGATGAAGCCGAACCGGCCGATCCGTCTGCGGCCGCCGATCTGCCGCGAGTTCGTGGCGTGGTCGGAACCCGCAGCCCGGGAGGCATGGATCGCCCGCGCCCCCCAAACCGACCGCCCACGCCTGCGTGCGGTGCTCGCCGAGATCCGCCACCGCGGATACTCGATCGAGCGGATCACCGACGGCCATCGGGCCGTCATCGACACACTCGCCGGACTCGACTCGGTGCCGAGCACCCTGCGTGAACGTGTCGGCGGCCTACTCGCCGAACTGTCCGCCATCGACTACGTGGCCGCCGAGTTGACCGACGACGCCGAGGTAGGCGCGGTCACCATCGGCGCCCCGATAGTCGATGACGGTCGAGTGATCGGCGCGATCGTGTCGTGCCCGCACACCACGATGTCTGGCCGCCTACTGCGCGAATGGGGAGCGCAGACCGTCGCGGCGGCCGCGTCCGTCGGCGTATAAGAGAAAACATGCCGCACAAACTCACCAACACCGCCGACCTGACCCTCGAACCCGTTGATGCGAACACCGTTGCATGGAAGCTCGACGAGGCGCCCCGCGGCCTCGATTCGAATTTGATCCGGCTTCCCGCCCACGGCGAGATCGGCGGGCACGTCGGCGGCGAGGTGGACGTGATCGTGCACGTCGTCGCCGGATCGGGTCGCATCGGTTCGGGTGACCGCGAACTCGACGTCGTCGCGGGTGATCTCCTGTGGCTCCCACGTCGATCACACCGATCGATCACCGCGGGCGACGACGGCCTCAGCTACCTGACGATCCACACCCACCGCGAACCGACCCTGACGATCGAGTCACCGCCGAGCCCCTGAGCTCCAGGCCCTACACACTGTGCCGCCCCGCAGAGCTCTCCCGAACGGGCATCACACCAGATGGACCGCCGCGCAGTCGGTCTATTTGATCTAGAGCGCTCCTCAGATCAAATAGCCCTCCGCGCCGTCGGCCCCATTTGATCCCGGCCACCGACACGAAGCCATCACTCATCGCTCACCCGGACTACCAACCAAGCACTTGCTAGGTTAGAGTCGCAGGTATGACCAACGTCGTGATTCCTCCCGCCCTCGGGCCCGACGACCTCGGCCCCGACACGTCGCCTGTCGCATACGAGACCGACGGGGCCGTCGCCTACGTGACGCTGAATCGTCCCGACTACCGCAACGCGCAGAACTCGGTGATGACGTATTCGCTCGACGCCGCCTTCGGGAAGGCCGTCGACGACGCGTCCGTCAAGGTGATCGTGCTCCGCGCCAACGGGAAGCACTTCTCCGCGGGCCACGACATCGGCACGCCGGAACGCGACTTCAACACCTTCTACCCGAACACTGCGACGCTGCACTGGGATCACACCCGGCAGGACGGCGCCGCGCTCGACAGCAACCAGCGACTCGCTCGCGAGATCGAGGTCTACATGGGCATGTGCCGCCGCTGGCGGGACATCCCCAAGCCGGTCATCGCCCAGGTGCACGGTGCGTGCATCGCGGGCGGCCTGATGCTGGCGTGGGCCGCCGACTTCATCGTCGCGTCCGACGACGCGTTCTTCTCCGATCCCGTCGCCCGCATGGGCATCCCGGGTGTCGAGTACTTCGCGCACGCCTACGTCCTCGGCGCCCGCCGCGCCAAGGAGATCCTCTTCACCGGCCAGCGGTTCACCGCGGCGCAGGCGCTCGACTGGGGCATGGTCAACCACGTCGTCCCGCGCGACGAACTGCAGGCAAAGGTCGACGAGGTCTGCGCACAGATGACCGAGATGCCGATGCAGGGACTGTTCCTGTCCAAGAAGGCCGTGAACATCTGCGAAGACCAGATGGGCATGCGCAACGCGATGGACTCCGTATTCGGCTGGCATCACTTCGCTCACGCCGCAAACGACGCCGACTCCGGCGACTCGCTCGGCGGCATGGATGCGAAGTCCATGAAGGCCAGCGCCGAGAAGAAGGGCTGATCGTCATGGATCTGCTGTTCGACGACGCCGCGCAGGCGTTCCGCACCGAAGTCCGGACGTGGCTCGACGCCAACGTTCCGACTGAGCCGCTCCCCTCGATGGACACCGCGGAAGGTTTCGAGGCCCACCGCGCGTGGGAGCAGAAGATGGCCGACGCCAAACTGTCGGTGGTCTCCTGGCCGGAGGAGTTCGGCGGCCGGGACGTCCCTCTGCTGCACTGGCTGATCTTCGAAGAGGAGTACTACCGTTCGGGCGCTCCCGGACGCGTGAGCCAGAACGGCATCTTCCTGCTGGCGCCGACGCTGTTCGAGCACGCGAGCCCCGAGCAGCTCGCCCGGATCATGCCGCGCATGGCCAGGTCGGAAGACATCTGGGGTCAGGCGTGGAGCGAGCCCGAAGCGGGCAGCGACCTCGCGTCGTTGCGGTCGACTGCCACCCGCACCGAAGGCGGCTGGCTGCTCAACGGCCAGAAGACCTGGAGCTCGCGGTCGAGCTTCGCCGACTGGGGCTTCGGCCTGTTCCGTTCGGACAAGGACGCCCAGCGCCACAAGGGCATCACGTACTTCATGTTCGACCTGCGCGCGCCGGGCGTCACCGTCCGGCCGATCGCACAGCTCGACGGCGAGGCGGGCTTCGCCGAACTGTTCCTCGAGAACGTGTTCGTCCCCGACGACCCGTCCAACCCCGGCGAGTCCGGGGTGATCGGCGATGTGAACAACGGCTGGAAGGTGGCGATGAGCACCGCCGCCAACGAGCGCGGCCTCTCGCTGCGCTCCCCCGGCCGCTTCCTCGCCGCCACCGACCGCCTCGTCGCGCTGTGGAGTAGCCGGCGCGACGAGGTCCCCACGTCCGACGAAGCTGTCGCGGATGCGTGGATCGGGGCTCGGGCCTATGAGCTCTCCACCTACCAGACGGTGAGCCGACTGGCCGCGGGCGGACAACTCGGCCTCGAATCGTCCATCAACAAGGTGTTCTGGTCGCAGTGGGACATCGCCGCCCACGAGACCGCGCTCGATCTGCTCGGCGCCGACGCCGAACTCGCCGGATCGTGGTCGGACGGATACCTCTTCTCGCTGTCGGGCCCGATCTACGCCGGCACCAACGAGATTCAACGCAATGTGATCGCCGAGCGACTCCTCGGCCTGCCCCGCGGAGATCGATAGTCATGGACTTCCTGCTCAACGACATCCACACCGATCTCGCCCAGACGGTCGACGACATCCTCGAACGCGCGGGCGGCATCGCCGTCGCACGCGCGTGGGCCGACAACGGCGACACCGCACCGGCGCTCGCCGTCTACCGCCACCTCGCCGACGCCGGCATCACCGGCCTGATCGTCCCCGACGAACTCGGCGGCAGCGGCGCCGGAGCCACCGAGATGGTGGTCGCCCTCGAACGCGTCGGACGCGCTGCACTGCCGGGCCCGGTCAGCGAGACCTTCGCCGTCGTGCCCTCGGTGCTCGGCAACTCACCGCAATTGGACGCACTGCTGTCCGGAACGCCCGCGACGTGCGCCCTCGCACCGGTCGCACCGCGCGCCACGAACCCCGACATCGCGACGCCGTACGTGCTGGCCGACGGCGCGGTGTTCACTGCGTCGCACGGTGAGCTCCTCGAGTCGGTGGACCCGACCCGACGCGTGGCCGAACTGACCGCGGGCGACCGCATCGGCGACGCCGACACCACAGCGGCCGCCGACCTCGGCGCGCTCGCCACCGCCGCACAGTTCCTCGGGCTCGGTTCGGCCATGCTCGACATGGCCGCCGACTACGCGAAATCGCGCAAGCAGTTCGGGCGCGAGATCGGTTCGTTCCAGGCTGTGAAGCACCATCTCGCCGACGTGGCGATCGCCATCGAGATGGCCCGCCCACTCGTCCACGGCGCCGCAGTCGGCCTCGACGGCCAGGCGCCCGAGGGCACCGACGTCGCGCGCGACATCGCGGCGGCGAAGGTCGCAGCGGGCGAAGCCGCCTACCTGGCCTCGCGCCGCGGGCTTCAGGTGCTCGGCGCGATCGGGTACACCGCCGAGCACGATCTCTCGCTCTATCTGACGAAGACCCGTGCGCTGTTGTCCGCCTGGGGCACCCCCTCGTACCACCGCGCACGGATTCTGGAGACGTTGTGACATCCCCGATCAGCGCGGAAGACCGCGCGGCACTGGCCGACTCGATCCGTGACGTGCTGCGGAAGCGTTCCGACTCCGAGGCCGTCCGTCGGGCCATGCAGGCCGACGGTCGCATCGACCGCGATCTGTGGGGAACGCTGTGCGCCGAGATCGGCGTCGCAGCCCTCGCTGTTCCCGAAGAATACGACGGTGCGGGCGCGTCGTGGGCCGAGGCCGCCCTGGCCGTGGAGGAACTCGGCGCCACGCTCTCGCCGGTGCCGGTGTTCTCCTCCGGCGTCCTCGCCGCGGGCGCCATTCTGGCGTCCGGCGACGCTGAGGCCGCAGCTCGCCTGCTGCCGGGTCTCGCTTCCGGTGAGACGATCGGGGCTCTCTGCTGGGCGTCGCACGCCGGATGGGCTGTGCCCGGAGTGACCGCCGAAGCCGGACTTCTGTCCGGCACCGCCGAATACGTTCTCGACGGTGAGACAGCCGACACGTTCATCGTGCTCGCAGGCCGGGACGGCGCGCTGTCGTCGCACCTGACACTCCATGAGGTCGACTCATCCGCGCCGGGTGTCACTGTCACGCCGCTGCCACTGCTCGACCCGACTCGCGCGATCGCCCGCGTGTCGTTCGACGAGACGCCGTCGACTGCGATCACCGCGCCCGGCGACATCGCCGAGCGCATCCGGACGCTCGCCTGGGCGCTGCTGTCGGCGGAACAGGTCGGCGGCGCTGCACGCGCTCTCGCCCTGACAGCCGAGTACACCTCGGCCCGCAAACAGTTCGGGCGCACCCTCGCCTCGTTCCAGGCGTTGAAGCATCGGATGGCCGACATGTATGTCGGTGTCGAAGCGATGCGGTCGATCTCGGCCGCGGCGATCGACGCCGTCGTCGCAGGCCGCGCGGACGCGGCCGAACTCGCTGCCACCGCTCACGTCTACTGCTCTGAGCAGTACATGAGCATCACCGGCGAAGCCGTCCAACTGCACGGCGGCATCGGCATCACCTGGGAGCACGACATCGGGCTCTTCTTCAAACGAGCACAGGCCGACGCTCAGCTCTTCGGCCAACCGCAGGCCGCGTTGCAGCTCGTCACGCTATGACGCCGCCTTCGGTCACGAACCGAAGATGCCACCCAGCGAACCCCACGGCGACGAGTTCACATCGCTGCCCGTCCGTTGGACGGAACCTGGAGTCTTGACGACCACCAGATCGGCTTCAGCGCCGTCCTGCATCACGTCGCACAGCGCGATGACCGCAAAGGTCGAACCACTGGGCGCGACGGTCATCGTCGACTCTCCCGATCCGCCTGCGGGCATCGTGACGAGTTCTCCGGCCAACGCGTGATGGTTCGTCACGACGTCGAGGCCTGCCTGCACGAGGGCCCCTCCCGACGAATCCTGACTTCGCTGTTTCGTCTGCCCGTCCGCGACCTTGTCCGCGGCGCCCTTCAATGGGGAGTACTCCGCCTCGTCGTAGATCCGAATCGAACAGCGGATCTGGCTGCCTCGATTGCTCATGACCTTCGCCGTGACCTTCCCGTCGACGGCGGTCGCCGATAGTCCGACGTGGCCGCCCACCGCCTTCCATGCACTCGCCTCGCCTGCGACCCCGGCCACCAGCAGGCCTCCCGTCGCCGCGACTGCCAGGGCATTCCTCGTGATGCTCCGCATGATGACGTCCTCCGATTCCGGCCGGCCCGACGCCCGGCCTGAATCCATGCTGTACCGACTTCAGTGACACAGCCGCGTAGTCGACTACTCGATTTCGCACGTCGACTGCGCGGCTGGTCACCCTGCGGCCGTCGCGAAAGCACCGCGCCCCACCCGACCGAGTCCGAGTCGTTCGAACTCTCGGTTCAGATCCAGGCCGATCCGCCGTCGACCGTCATATTGAGACCGGTGACGAAGCGTGCCTCGTCAGACGCCAGGAAGACGATGGCGTTCGACACGTCGACAGGCTCCACCCACGGACCGGGCAGTGCCAGCAAGGTGCCCGACGATTCGGCGAACTCCTCTGGGGTCGGCGATTCCAGGTCGGGCCGGAACAGCTTGTACACGGCTTCGTTCTGAATCATCGTCGTGTTGCAGTTGGTCGGCGATACACAGTTCACGCGGATCGAGTATTCGGACACCTCCATGAGAAGCGTCTTCATAAGGCCGAGCAACGCATGCTTCGAGGCCACGTAGTGCCCGAAGCGGTCGAAGCCCTTCGTAGATGCGTCGGAGGCGGTCATGACGACGGTACCTCCACGGCCGCCCGCGATGACATGCGGAATCGCCGCCTTGCAGGTGTGGAACACACCGGTGACGTTCACTGCCATGACGTCACTCCAGTCTTGGGGCGACGTGTCGACGACTCGATCACCGAACTGGAAGACACCCGCATTGGCCAACACGATGTCGAGCCGGCCGAGTTCTGCGACGGCCGCGGCGAGCCCCTTCTCCATCGCGTCGTAGTCGCGGACGTCGGCGACGATCGTCACCACCCGACGGCCGGCCGCGCGAACGAGTTCCGCGGTGTGCTCCAGATCGGCGAGCGTGGCAGGCGGATAGAACCTCGCAGTGCCGCCGACTTCTCCGCAGATGTCCAACGCGATGATGTCGGCGCCTTCTTCCGCGAGCCGAACCGCGTGGCTGCGGCCCTGCCCACGCGCAGCACCGGTGATGAATGCGACTTTTCCTTCTACGCGACCGGTCATTGTCGGTCCTCCGTTCAGAATGGGATTGCCGGAACGTGGATATGTTCTGGCGCAGCCGTGTCCCGTGTTCGGGACGCGCCTGTGAATGGGTGAATGAAGTAGAGCTGAGTCAGTCTTCGTTGTAGGTGTACGACACCTTGTGCATCTTCAGCTCGACAAACGTCTCGACACTCTCGACGCCATCGATGGCGGGAAGTCGCGAATGCAGCAGGGTCCCGAGGTGCGCGTTGTCGCGGCAGACGATCTGCATGTAGATGTCGGCGCTGCCGACGCACGACGACACGTAGGTCGTCTCGGTCCACGATGTCAGCTCGTCGATGATGCGGCCGTGGTCGGCCGATCGGGACCGCAGAAGGACGAATGCGAGAACGTTGTAGCCGAGCCGAAACGGGTCGGCGATCGCGACGATGTTGAGAACACCGGAACTCTGCATACGACCGACCCGGGCCCGGACGGTGCCCTCCGACGTCCCGACCTCACGGGCGATCTGTCGGTAGGGCATCCGACCGTCGGCCTGCAGCATCGACAGGATGCTGTGGTCGAGCGCGTCGAGTTCGACGACGGCAGGATCGGTCGACTCGGGAACGCGGTCCGGGTCGTCACTCGTGTTCATCCTGCGCACCCCGTCAGACTACCGTCGCCCCCGATCGGCACGAACCGGATCTCAGACAGCCAGCGCGGCGTCGGGCACCAGGACTGCTCGCCCCCGCACACGGCCATGGTGCAGGTCGTCGAGCGCCCGCTGGAAGTCCGAGAAGGCGTACTTGACCGTGTGCAGGCGAACCTTGCTCTCGGCGGCCAACGCCATCAACTCCACGAGGTCGTTGTAGGTGCCGACGAGGTTGCCGACGAAGTTGATCTCCGAGCTGATCACGTCGATCGTCGGCACGACGAGTTCGCCGCCGTAGCCGATCACGAAGTAGCTGCCGGCCCGCCGCAGCATGCCGATACCGGCCGCGATCGCGGTGCCCTCCCCGACGAAATCGAGGACCACCTCGGCCCCTGCCCCGCCGGTCAGTTCCGCGACAGCCTCCACCTCGCTGCCGTCGGCGAGCACGGTGACGTCGGCGCCGATGCTCTTCGCGAGTTCGAGCGCCGCCTCCGACTGGTCGACGACGACGATGCGAGCCGCCGTCAGCGACTTGACCACCTGGATCCCGATGTGACCGAGCCCGCCCGCGCCGATGATCACGACTGTCGTCCCCGGGCTGAGCAGCACCGCGGCCTTCCGTGCCGCGTGGTAGGCGGTCAGGCCCGCGTCGGCGAGCGCGGCGACGTCGGACGGTTCCAGTGACGGATCGAGCTTGACGACGCTGCGCGCCGACGTCCGGAGCTTCTCCGCCATCCCGCCGTCGGCGTCCACTCCCGGGAAATCGGAGGTGTCACAGTGCACGTCGTCGCCACTGCGGCATGCGGCACACAGACCGCAGGTGGCGAGCGGATGCAGGATCACCTTGTCGCCGACTGCGACATTGGTGACCGCGGAACCGATCTCGACGACGGTGCCGGCGTTCTCGTGGCCGATCGTGTACGGCAACGCCACATTGCTCTTCTGCTCCCACTGGCCTTCGATGATGTGCAGATCTGTACGGCAGACACCGGCGCCTTCGACACGGACGATCACGTCGTGGGGCGACTCGATGACGGGGTCTGCGACCTCGTCGAGCGTCGGCTGACCACCGTACTGATGGACGCGGATTGCTTTCATGACTGTGCTCCTAACTGAGGGTTTTCTCGGGAATGGATCGGGCGTCAGTCGCGGACGCGCCAGGCGATCGTGGACCTGTCTTGGAAACGCTGGCGGAAGTACCAGAGGACGCAAGCGATCATGAGGATGCCGATGCCGGTGATCGTCTCCTGGACGCCGCCGTACCCGGTGAGGCCTGGATTGAGGATTCCGACGGTGATGATGAAGCAGTTGACGAGAAACAGCGCCGCCGCGATGTAGACCCAGTGCGAAGGCAGTCGGACCGGTCGCGGCGCATCCGGGAGATCGCGCCGCAGCAGGACGAACGCGCCTACTGCCAGGGTCACTGCGCTCAGATAGCCGAGGTTGCTCGCGAGCAGGATCGCGATCGGCTCGCCGAGCAGGATCAGCACTGCGATATTGATGATCATGTCGGTGGTCAGTGCTCGACCGGGGACACCGTAGCGGTTGAGCACGCCCAACTGTTTGATCGTGCCGCCGGATCGGGCGATTCCGCAGAGTGATCGGCCACCGTCTGCGGTCGCCGTCATCATGGCGATGATGAACGCCGCCATGATCGGGATCTCGCCCATCCAGGCGTAGCCGCCCAGGATCCTCTCGAAGGCGATGCCGATGTAGTTCACCGGGTTGTCGCCGATGACCTGTTCACCGAGCGCACCGCACACCACGTACGGGACCAGCAGGTAGATGCCGAGGATCATCACCGCCGATCGGCGCAGCGCCTTGGTGGCATCGGACACCGGATCCTTGTACTCGGCGGTGAAACTGGCACAGACCTCGGTGCCGTAGGTGGTCCATGCCGTGATGTAGAACCACACCACGATGACCTTCCAGTCCATCACTTCCGTGGTTCCCTGCCACGTGATTCGGCTCATCTGGAAGTCGGCGTTCGGTGACACGAACGGACCGACGACCAGCACGAGCAGGCCGATCACGAGGAGAGCACCGGTGATGCGAGCGACGCCGGCGGCGATCTTCACGCCGAAGTAGTTCAACGCCCAGGCGGCCACGATCGCGGCGATCGCGATCAGGTAGGGCAGGCCGAGATCGTGACCGATCGGCAGGTGGATCGAGATGTTGTTGTCCGGGAAGAACGCTCGCTCGACCAGCGTCCCCAGAACGACGCCTTCCACGGACAGGGACAACGACCACCCCATCCAGTAACCGAACGCCGCGATCGCGCCGAGCGGCGCGAAATGCCGCTTCCAGCCTTCGTATGCGTAGACGGAGATGCCGCCGGAGCGGTCGGGGAACATCGACGCCATTTCGGCGAACAGATTGTTCTGAAGCAGCGCGAACAAGCACGCGACACCCCAGATGGTGATGGCCGTCCAGCCGCCGATGGCGCCCACCGTGTAGCCGAGCGTCAGGAACAGGCCGATCGGCATGTTCAGCGCGAAGACGATTCCATCGCGCCAACTGAGCGTGCGGACCATTCCCGAGGGGTGATCGAGGTCGGCGTCATCATTCGGATGGTGATCGGAGGTAGTGGCTGGTGTGACGACGGTGTCGGACCGTCGATCGGATGTCGAACCCATGTCAGGGCCTCCAGTTATCGGAGTGTGGCCGCCCGCGCTGAAGAACGGGCCGGCACTGTGGGGCGAATGGCTGAATTCCAGGTGTGAAGATGTGCTGAGCAGTGCTCGTTCAAGCTGCGTGCGACCACGCGGGGATCTGTGAGACGGGAGTGGCAGCGGCGATCCAGCGGCGGCACTCGACCATGCGTCGCGGGTTGTCGACGACGCAGGCGCCGACGAGGTGACCGCCGCGCGCGTACAACACGAACAGATCGGACGAACCGTGCGAGACGATCCGAACGTCTGCGTCGGCTCCGGTGTCGCCGATGATGTTGATACGCCGCCCGAACTGGTCCGACCAGACGTACGACGTCGACGTCGACGAGAACGCCGTGTCGGCCGTCATGTGGTGAGCGAGTGCGCGCGCCTGCTCGGTGGCCGATGTCCAGTGCTCATGACGTCGTCGGATGCCGTCGGCATCCGACCACGCCGCGACGTCGCCGACTCCCCACACGCCGTGGGCCGCAGCACCTCGGTGATCGCACAGGAGACCGAGCGGCCCCACATCGAGCCCAGAGTCGGCGAGCCACTCGATGTTGGGCAGCGAACCGACGCCGACCACAACGACGTCACACTCGAGTCGCTCGCCATCTGCCAGTTCGACGGCGCTGATGACGTCATCCCCGATGAGCGCTGAAATAGTTGCACCGCAACGGATCTCAACTCCAGCACTGCGGGCTGACGCGACCACGAGTTCGGCGACCTCGGTGCCGAGGCTCCTGGAAAGTGGTGCAGCGGACGCTTCCGCGACGACGACGTCGACGCCGAGCTCGCGAGCGGAGGACGCCACTTCGAGGCCGATGAATCCAGCGCCGACGATCACCAGCCGTCGCGCCGAGCGCAGCGATTCGCGCAGTCGGCGCGCATCGTCGATGGTCCGCAACGTGATCACGCCGGAGGGCGCGTCGGTGAACACGTCGCGGGCACGGGCGCCTGTCGCGATGACCACGTCGTCGTACGGCAGCGAGCCCGCACTCGTGTGAACGACGCGCGCCGCCGGATCCAGAGACTCGGCACTCTCGTTCAATCGCAGATCGATCCGGTTGTCCTCGTACCAGTCCTCCGAGTGGTACGCGACATCGTCGATGTCGAGCGGTTGCGTCAAGACCGACTTCGACAGCGGCGGCCGATCATAGGGCAGATGGGATTCGCCGGCGAGCAGGGTTATCGGACCGGCGAAATCCGCCGACCTCAATGCCTCGGCCGTGCGGACTCCCGCGAGACCGCCTCCGACGATGACCACCCCGCTCACGGCGTGGAACCGATGCTGAGAGCTGCTGCGGGGCACGACGCCACCGCCTGCTCGATGAGAGCGCGGTCGGCCGGCAGGATCTCGTCGAAGAGCACGACCACTTTGCCATTGTCGCCGATGTCGAACGCGTCAGGCGCCGTGACCACGCAGTTCGCATAACCCTGACACTTGCCGAGGTCGACCTGTACGGAAGCCATCGTCAGCTCCTCACGCGTACAGAGCGTCGGCGACGCCCCGCATGAACGTCTGGAGCGGGCTCTCGCTGTCGAGCATCAGGCGAGCACTCGGGACGCGACCGGAGTTGTAGCCGATCTGCTGGACGTCCGTGGCACGCTTGTCCTCGATGAGAGTGCGGTCCCACATGTCCAGCCATTCCTTGACCACGACGGGGTCGGCGCCGGGCCGGGCGTACATGTCGACGAACGCCCAGCACTTCTCCGGGCCGACGGGCTGCACCGAACCAACGAACCCGACGTAGTCGTCGAGCGCGAAGAACGACGACGGGAAGGTGAACGCGAAGCGGAAGCCCTGCAATCCCGTCGGATCCACAGACGACGGCAGCCACTCGATGGGCGCCTTGTGCCAGATCGTGTTGGCGTCCGACTCGACGTGATAGTCGTCCGGAGACGTCTTGTACGTCTTGCCGAAGCTGGTGCTGTGAAGCGTCGGGCAGTGATAGCACTCCACCGCGTTCTCCGCCCACAGCTTCCAGTTGCAGTTCATGTCGTACTCGTAGCGGACTTGGAACTCGTAGCCGCGCAGATCGTCGTTGATTGTCTTGGCGTTGTCCGCGATCCCGGCCACCACCTCGTGCAACGGGGCGGCGTCGACGTCGGGGTTCACGAACACCCACTGATCCCAACGTTCAACGGCCACCGGATCGAGCGAGATCGTGGAGCAGTCGAAGTTCGGTTCACGGTCCGACCGCGGCGCCGTCTTGAGCTTGCCGTCCAGGCCGTACGTCCAGCCGTGGTAGGGACACTGCAGCAGCGGCTTGTTGCCGCTCTCCTCGGCAATCGAGTGAAGGCGATGTTTGCAGACGTTGACGAACGCGCGCAGTTGGCCGTCTCGGCCGTGGACCACCATGATCGGCGTGTCGCCGGCACGGGTCACCGCGTAATCGCCGGGCTTGGCGACAGCGGATTCATGGCAGGCATAGCTCCACGACTTGGCGAAGATCCGTTCCTGCTCGAGCCGGTAGATCTCGGGCGCAGAGTAGAACGCGACGGGGAGTCCTCGTCCGGCATCCAGCAGATCGGCTACGGCGCCCTTGTCGGGCAGGCCGTACCGTTCCGCGATCTGGTCCATCGTGGGGGTCATGTGGGGGCTCCTTCGGTCGAGAGAATCGACCAGTTGCTTTTGGTCGGGGTCACATCGCGATGCCACCATGGTGCAGCTCACATAACGCAAAGTCAAGCAATCGCGGGATTTGACTACGCAATACGCAGCTCTACGAGTTCATTGCTGAGATGCGCGGAGCCTCTGGGCTCATGCGCTGTCGGCACACTCGGACCCGAGGTCAGGTGCGGGAATCGCGGAAGGAGTGGACTTCGCCGCGACGGCGATGACAAACTCATTGCGTGAGAAATCCGTGTCAGAACCCTGCAATGCGCAGAACTGCGCACGAATCGTTCAGCCGATGAAGGCATGGCGGTACCTGGCCGCCGCAATCGTCGCCGAAGTCGTCTCAACACTCACGCTGCGCGCAACGGTCGACAACCTGTGGTTCGCCGGATTCGTCGTGTGCGGATACGCCCTCGCGTACTACCTCGTGGCCCGCGCGCTCCGCGCCGGCATGTCGATCGGCGCGGCCTACGGGATTTGGGGAGCATTCGGAGTCAGCATCGTGGCCGTGCTCGGATCGGTGATCTTCGACGAGCACCTCTCGACTACAGCGCTCGCCGGCATCTGCGTGATCGTCGCGGGTGTCGTCCTCGTGGAGCTCGGGTCGCCGTCGCACTCGACAGCCGACGAAGGAGCGTGACATGACGTGGCTGTGGCTGATTCTCGCCATCGTCGGCGAGGTGACCGGCACCCTGGGACTGCGCGCCAGCGAGGGCCTCACTCGCAAGATCTGGCTACCGCCGATCCTGATCAGTTATGTGTCGGCGTTCTTCTTTCTCGGCATGGCGCTACGCACAGGAGTGCCCATCGGAGTCGCGTACGGGGTCTGGACCGCGCTCGGCATCGTGCTGATCGCGGCGCTCGCCCGCGTCATCTGGAAGGACCCGATCACCATGCGAATGGCAGCCGGAATCACCCTGATCATCGTCGGAGTACTCCTCGTCGAGATGGGTTGACTAGATCTCGACGATCAGCCGGCTGCGAGGAGCACAAGCAGCGCGACGTTGAGCGCCACGATGACGACGACGGATGCGAGCGAGCCCCAGCGAAGCGGTGCGCGGTCGGCGTGCTCGCCCATCAAAGAGGGATCGGATGTGTAGCGGCGCAACGGGATCAACGCGAACGGGATGCCGAAGCTCAGCACCACCTGTGAGATGACGAGGGCCATCGTCGGGTCGACGCCGGCCGCGAGGACGATGATCGCCGGCACCAGTGTGATCGACCGCCGGACGAGCATCGGGATCCGACGCCGGATCAGCCCCGACATGATCGCGCCGCCGGCATAGGCGCCGACCGACGTCGACGCGATGCCCGAGGCCAGGAGGCCGATGGCGAATATCACCGCGACGACCGGGCCGAGCGAGTCGCGCACCGCACTGTGGGCGCCCTCGATGGTGTCGGTGCCGTCGCGACCGGACAGGCTCGTCGCCGCGAGCACGAGCAGCGCGATGTTCACGGTGCCCGCCACCAGCAACGCGACCACGACGTCGATGCGAGTCGCCTTGAGCAGGGACGCGATCCGCCCCTCCCCGATCGACCGGCCGTGTCTGTCCACCACGAGCGACGAGTGCAGGTAGATCGCGTGCGGCATCACCGTCGCGCCCAGCATCGACGCCGCAAGCAGAACGGTCTCGGTCCCCTGAAGACGTGGAACGAGTCCTCCGAGGACGTCACCCGCCGCGGGCGGTTCCACGAGCAGTCCCGCGACGAACCCCACCACGATCACCGCGAGCAAGACGACGATGATCGCCTCGAACCGACGCTGGAACCGGCGATTCGCGGTGGTCAGCAACGCCATCGACACGACGCCGACGATCGCGCCGCCCACCGGCAGCGGCAGTCCGAAGAGCAGGTGCAGGGCGACCGCCCCACCGATCACCTCGGCGATGTCGGTGGCCCCAGCGACGGCCTCGGCCTGCACCCAATACGCGATCCGGGCACGACGACCGAGGCGTCCGCCGATCGTCTCCGGCAGGGTCCGGCCGGTCACCACACCGAGCTTGGCCGACTGGTACTGGATCATCACGGCCATCACGTTCGCGACGACGAGCACCCAGACCAGCAGGTACCCGTACTTGGCACCTGCCGTGATGTTGGCGGCAACGTTCCCGGGGTCGACATAGGCGATCGCCGCGACGAACGCGGGGCCGAGCAGGCCCACTGATCGCATCCGCCCGGCAGTTCGTTGTTTCAACACGAGGTAAGGGTAGATCGAATCAGAATGTTCGGTCAACCGAACTCTAAGTGTGGGATATCCGCCACATCAGGAGGGTCGTCAGGCGAAAGCGGCCGCAACCTGCTCCGCGGTGAGACCGTAGTCGGCGAGCGAATACTTGTGCTGCGGCTTGCGGTCGCCCGACTTGGAGTCGGCGTCGAGCGCCACCATCGCTGCACGCCCCTCCGCCGACAGCGGAGTGCCGAGAGCGTCGTACACCCGGCCGACAGCGGCGAACGGGTCGGCGCGGAGCTCGTCGAACTGAACGTCCACGAACTGGGCCGGATCGTACTTGGCCCTCGCCTCCGAGAACGACCGCAGCCCACGCGACCAGAGGTCGAGCTGCGTCTGGCCGATGCGATCTCCCGTGAAGACCGTCGAATGCCCCTCCGTCGCATGCTCGGCGAGGCTGCACATCGACGCGATGATGGTCTCCGGCGGGCGATGAGTCTGCACGATCAAGGCGTCCGGGTACGCGGCCATCAGCGCGTCGAGCGCGAACAGATGGCTCGGATTCTTCAGCACCCAGCGTCGGCCCGGATCGTTGAGGCCGATCAACTGCAGGTTTCGACGATGCCGCTGGTACGCGGGTGTCCAGTCCTGCTCGGCAAGCCAGGCCGAATACGTCGGAAGGTACGCGAGCGACTCGTACGAGATCGACATGACCGACTGACGCAGCAGCTGCCAGCACTCCTCCACCTCACCGGCACTCATGTAGTGCAGGCCCATGAACTCCGGGTTCTCCACATGATGCTGATTGAGGCCCGCCTCGATCTGCTGGAAGACGGGATTGTCCTCCCACGTGTCGCGAGGCGGACGCGGCTGAGGGAACTCCGTCAACCACATCTCGAGTCCCTGGTGAGCGGGGTCGGCCGCAAGCAGACGGTGCAGGGCCGTCGTGCCGGTGCGGGGAAGGCCCGTGACGAACACCGGCCGCTCGATCGGAACGTCGACGTACTGCGGGTTGTTCTTCCATCCCGCTTCACTGAGAAGTCGCGCGATCAGCGCGCCTTTGAGGAAGAACCGGAACATCTTGCTGCCGAGCTCGGTGAGCCCGGCGTCCACCCGGTACGACTCCAGGAGCTTGGCGAGTGCGGGCAGGTAGTCCTGGTCGCCGAAGTCGTCGAGTCCCACCGTTCGGGTGGCGGCAGCGTGCAGATCCTCGACGGTTCCGACGGAAGTACGGGGCTCAGTCATGGTATTCACCGCAGTTCACATCAAGAGTGTGGCCAGTGATCGGGGCCGCCATCGACGATGCGAGGAACACCGCCGCGTCCGCGATCTCGTCGGGCTCTGGCAGCCGCTTCAAGTCGCTCTTGGACGCCGTCTGCTCATACACCTGCTCGGCGGTGATCCCGTACTTCTTGGCGATCTCACCGAAGTACCACTTGAGCTGGTCGTCCCAGATGTAGCCGGGAGCGACGCTGTTGACGCGGATCCCCTTCGGGCCGAGCTCCGTGGCGAGCGACTGCGACATGGCCAGAAGCGCCGACTTCGCGAGCTTGTAGCTGCCGTACCGCGGCTCCGAGTGCCGGATCACCATCGAGTTGATGTTGACGATCGAGCCCTTCGACGCCTCGAGCGCGGGCGTGAACGCCTTGATGACACGCAACGTGCCGAGAACCGTCAGGTCCAGGCTCGACGTGATCTGGTCGAAGTCGGTGCGCGCGAGCGGCTTCATCGACGGCATCGCGAAGGCGTTGTTGATCAACGCGTCGACGGCGCCGTACTCGGCGGTCACCGCTTCGACGAGGGAATCGACAGCCGCATCATCGGTGATGTCGGTCGGGACGACAAGCGCCTGACCGCCCGCGTCCCGCACCTCGGCGGCGACGTCGTCGAGCCTGGACTGAGTCCGGGCCGCGAGCACCACGCGCGCGCCGTGCGCGGCGGCGCGCAGACACAACGACCGACCGAGTCCCGGCCCGACGCCGGAGACGACGACGACTTTGTCTTGCAGTAGAGACATTGTTTCCTCTTTCGATGGGCCCCTCGACTGCGCTCGGGCACCCGGGATCGGTTGGAGAGTCAGCCGAGCATTCGGCGGGCGAAGGCTCGCTGGCGGACTGCGATCCGCTGCGCCCAGCCGTCGGCGTCGATCCGATTCGACTCGGCGAACGGGAGGTGAGCGGCGACGTCGGTGTCGTCGACGACCACCGCTGTCGGGCCGAGTTCGGGGCCGATCGGGACATCGGTGCGCTGCCAGCGGAACTGCAGGATGCCTCGCCTGCGGCCGGTGGTCTCGATCCAGTTCGCGACGCCGGGGTCGTTCGCCGAGATCACCAGGCGGATGTTGCCGTCCGGGTCGACCTGAGCCTGCGCCGAGTTCAACGACGTCTGATGATTGACGTAGTCGAGCGAGATGTACCAGAGGCTGCCCAGCTGGAAGCCCTGGTAGGGCGCGTCCGACTTCGGGACCGTGACGATCATCGCCTTCCCCGCGGGCAGATCGAAGTGCCCGACCGAGGAGTACTGCGTCGACAGTCCGCCGGGCGTGGTGCGCGGCGCGGTGAACGTGTTGACCGGCTCGTCGAGGTAGAACCACTTCGGGAAGTTGAACCACGTGTTGATGCGCGCGGTCAGCATCTTTGCCGCGATCGCATAGCGGCGTGCGACCTTCTCGGTGTCCGGTTCCTCGGGCGCTGTGCCGACGGTGTCGACGCGCTCGATGGTCACCGACCCCTTGGTCTCGCTCGCCCAGTCGCCGTAGACCTCTCGCACTGCGAGCATCGAGGCACCCTCACCCAGAACGAAGTAGCCGGGTCCTGGGTCGGCGACAGCAGGACCGAACGTGATCTCGAACGCTCCGTCCTCGTCGAGGGTGATGCGCCGGTCGTCGAACGCGTCGTCACCGCCGGGGACGTTCGTCGGCGTGTAGTCGCCGCGCAGCACCTGGAAGCTCAGGTCGACGGTGCTGCCGCGCACTCCGCGCACCACATACGTGGCGTCCGGCTCGACGGTCGCGTGGTAGTAGAGCGTGTCCGGGTTGTCCAGACCCATCTTGGAATACGGGCCGGTCGACGTCACGAAGTACGGGTGGCTCTTGCTGTGCGAGCGCGCGAGCTGCAGGATCGACGAGATTCCACCCGCGAGGTAGTCGAGCCCCTCCGCGCGGTCGGCGTCGGTCTCGGCGAACTCCGCCGCGGCGACCATCGACTCGGCCTGGGCGATCGCGTCGGTGAACGGCTTGGTCACCGAGGTCGGTTCGTTCACAGCCATGTGTCGCCACCGTTCCAGGTGATGAAGTTCTCGAGCTCCTCCTGAGCGGGTGTCACCCGCGGATGCTCGGTGGACAGGTATCCGCCCCGGTAGAACAGCAGCGGCTTGTCCTGCAAGACCTCGCCGAGGACGTTGGCACGACCGATCACGATGTGGTGGTCGCCGCCGTCGGTGACGGTCTCGACCGTGCACTCCACCCAGGTGAGGCTGTTCCGCAGAACCGGGAGCCCGGCGGGCGACGGATCCCATTCGATCTTCGAGAACTTGTCCTGGCCTGGGGCGCCGAACGTCGCGCTGACGTCCTGCTGCCGATTCGACAGGATGTTCACCACGAACGATCCACGTTCTTCGATGACCGGCCATGTGCGCGAGGTCTTCATCGGGCAGAAGATGACGAGCGGCGGGTCGAGCGACAACGCCGCAAACGACTGGCATGCGAAGCCGACGGGATTGTCGTCGGCGTCGAGCGTCGTGATGACCGTGACGCCGGTGCAGAACTGCCCCATCGCCGTCCGGAACTGTCGGGAATCGAATTCGTCGGTGCCGTACGGCGATTGCGGTGCCATGCGATCTCTTTCGTGTTGTCGTCTGAAAGAAAGAAGACCCGCCGGGTGGATGAGCGGGTAGTCCGTCATCCACCCAGCGGGAGGGTGTTACTTCAAGCCGATGGTGAAGTCATGGCCCCAGAGGCTCACGGCCGTCGACTCGCGGGCGATCCACTCGTCGTCGTCCACCTGGCGTCCTTCGCAGCCGAACTCGACATCGAAGCCGCCGGGCGTCTTCATGTAGAACGACAGCATCAGGTCGTTGACGTGACGGCCGAGTGTCGCCGACATCGGGACCTTCTTGCGGAGCGCACGGTCGTGAGCCAAGCCCACGTCGTCGGCCTCGGGCACTTCCACCATCAGGTGGACGATGCCGGTGCTGTTCGGGATCGGCAGGAACGCCAGCGAGTGATGGCGCGGGTTGCAGCCGAAGAAGCGCAGCCACGCCGGCTCCTCCCCTTCCTGGCGGCCGACGACCTGCGGGGGCAGACGCATCGAGTCGCGCAGTCGGAAGCCGAGCACGTCACGGTAGAAGGCCAGCGCCTTCGCGTCGTCGGTTGTGGTCAGGACCACGTGACCGAGGCCCTGCTCTCCGGTGACGAAGCTGTGGCCGTAGGGGCTCACCACGCGGCGGTGCTGCAGTGCGACACCGTGGAACGCTTCGAGGACGTTGCCGTCCGGATCCGAGAACACGATGAGCTCGGCGACGCGGCGGTCGGCGATCTCGTCGGCAGTGCCCTCACGGAACTCCACGCCGTTCTCGGTCAACCGATCGCGAACATTCTGCAGCGCCGCGGCGTTCGCCGTCTCCCAACCCGAGCACGCGAGGTGATCACGGTCGGACGGGACGATCACCAGTCGCGCCGGGAAGTCGTCCATTCGCAGGTAAAGGGCGCCCGGGATGGTTCCGGTGCCCTCGACCATGCCGAGGACCTTCAGTCCGTACTCGCGCCACGCATCCATGTCGGTGGCGTCGATCCGCATGTAGCCGAGAGACCGGATGGGGCTCTGGTCGTCAGTCATTGCTTCTTCCTTGGGTTCTTGAAAGTTCGTCGCGACTCAGACCATCGTGTCGCCGATGGGGATGCCGAACTCCCCGTTGCCGAACGCCTGGTAGGCACGCTCGGGATCGTTGGCGGCGTGGACGCGGCCTGCGTGAGCATCGCGCCAGAATCGCTGAATCGGCGTGCCGTTCTCCAGTGCGTTGGCGCCGGAGTTCTCGAACAGCAGATCGATGGAGGCGATGGCACGGCCGGTGGCGCGCACCTGGTCGCGACGAGCGGCCAGACGCAGTTCCATCGGAACCTCCTCGCCTGCGACGATCAGGTCGTACTCGTCCTGCAGGTTGCCCGACAGCTGACGCCACGCGGCGTCGATGTCACTGGCGGCCGCGGCGAGACGCACCTTGGCGAACGGATCGTCCTTGGCCTTCTCGCCGGCGTACGCGGCGCGGACGCGCTTGCCCTGGTGCTCGACGTGCGCGGCGTATGCGCCGTACGCCATTCCGACGATCGGCGCCGAGATGGTCGACGGGTGGATGGTGCCCCACGGCATCTTGTAGACCGGCGCGGTGTTCCGCTCGAGGCCCGGCGCCTGGCCCATGCTCATGGTGCGGAAGCTCAACATGCGGTGGCTCGGGACAAAAGCGTCCTTGACCTCGATGGTGTTCGAGCCGGTGCCGCGCAGGCCGACGACGTTCCAGACGTCCTTGATGTTGTAGTCGCTGCGCGGGATCAGGAAGCTGACGAAGTCGACAGGCTTGCCGTCCTTGAACACCGGACCGCCGACGACCACCCAGTCGGCGATGTCGCTGCCCGACGACCACGCCCACGAACCGTTGACCTTGTAGCCACCCTCGACGACTTCGCCCATGCCCATCGGCGCGTACGACGACGAGATGCGGACGCTCGTGTCCTCACCCCACACGTCTTCCTGCGCCTGCTGGGGGAACAGTGCGAGGTGCCAGTTGTGGATGCCGATGATGCCTGCGACCCAGCCCGTCGATCCGCATGCGGTCGCGATGCGACGGACGGCCTCGTAGAAGGTGACCGGGTCGACTTCGTGGCCGCCCCACTGCGCGGGCTGCATGAGTCTGAAGAAACCGGTCTCGGCCAGCAGTTCTGCGACCTCGTCGGGAACGCGACGCGCATCCTCGGTGGACTGCGCGCGCTGCGCGAGCTCCGGCAGCAATGCGTCGATCTTGTTCAGCACTTGCTGTGCGGCTTCACTCCGCTGTGCTCCCATGTGACTCTCCTTGTTCCGTCGGGCCGAATGCCTGTCGATGACCAATATTAGAACACGTTCTCGTTTTGAGTGGAACATGTTCTACTATCGATCTATACGAGCACTGAACGAGCAGACATCGACGAGGAGCAACGAGATGACTGACACTGCAATCCGCGAGATCGACACCGGCACCCCGCCCACCCGCTTCGCACGTGGCTGGCACTGCATCGGTCTGGTCGACGAGTACACCGACGGCAAGCCGCACTCGCTGGAGATCTTCGGCACCAAGCTCGTCGTCTGGGCGGACAGCAACGGCGACGTCAAATGTCTCGACGCATTCTGCCGCCACATGGGCGCCGACCTGTCGCAGGGCAAGGTCCGCGGCGACAACGTCGCGTGCCCGTTCCACGGCTGGCAGTGGAACGGCAAGGGCCGCTGCGCCGAGGTGCCGTACGCGAAGCGTCACCCGAAGCTCGCGAAGACCCGCACGTGGCCGACGATGCAGCGCAACGGCCAGGTGTTCGTCTACAACGACCCCGAGGGCAATCCGCCGCCGGAAGAAGTGATCATTCCCGAGCTCGCCGAGTTCGGCGACGGTCAATGGACCGGCTGGACCTGGAACAAGCTCGTCATCGAGGGCTCCAACTGCCGCGAGATCATCGACAACGTCGTCGACATGGCGCACTTCTTCTACGTGCACTACGCCCTGCCCGACTACTTCAAGAACGTCTTCGAAGGCCAGACCGCGGCGCAGTACATGAACTCGCACGGCCGTCCCGACGTCGCGTTGTCCACGGCCTACGGCGACACCCGCCTCGAGTCGATCGCCGCCTACTACGGTCCGTCATACATGCTGAACCCGATGGTGCAGTACTACGGCGAGTACGCGGTCGAGACCATCCTCACCAACTGCCACTACCCGATCGACTCGAACTCGTTCGTCCTCATGTTCGGCGTGATGGCGAAGATTCCCGAAGGCTTCTCGCCTGAGCAGGGCGCGAAGATGGCGAAGAAGATCACGCAGGGTGTCGAGGTCGGCTTCATGCAGGACGTCGAGATCTGGAAGCGGAAGACCCGCATCGACAACCCGCTTCTCGTCGAAGAGGACGGCCCGGTGTACCAGCTGCGTCGCTGGTACGAGCAGTACTACGTCGACGTCGACGATGTGACCGACGAGATGGTCGGCCGCTTCGAGTACGAGATCGACACCGAGAAGGCCCTGGAGAACTGGAACATCGAGGTTCAGGAGAACCTCGCGATTCAGGCCGAGGAGAAGGCTGCCGCAGAGGCCGCTGAAGCCGCCAAGGGCGCGTCGGTCTGATGACCGCACTGGCATCGGGCGGCGGCTGGGCGAAGGCGCCGGACTACACCGACGACCCGGCCCGGCTGTCGTCGATCGCCGACGCCACCGCTCGCGACCGCAGGCACTATCTTGCGGGCGGGATGTCGGAGATCGAATGCCGGACGTGTCACGCGTGCGTGCTCGTGAAGAAGACGAGCCCGCATCACACGAGCGTCCAGTGGAACGACGACGCCCGCGCCCGATGCCCCGAGTTCTCGGCGATCCTCGCCGAGGGCGGCAACCCCGCGATGCTGCCGACATGCCCGCGCATGTCGGCAAGCATCGACCACGGCGTGTCCGAGGGCATCATTCCCAAGGAGTCGCCGGTCACCGATCCCGACGGGTACTGGTGACGCGTCAGTTCGCGGCGCGAGCGGCGGCCTCCCGGCCGGAGACCCGGCCGAACGCGAGGGCGTCGGCGATGTGGAAGCCGCCGTCTTTCCGCCAGCTGTACGTAGAGCTGACCTCGCCTGCCGCGTAGAGCCCGTCGATCACCGATCCGTCGGTCCGCAGGACACGCGACCGACCGTCCCGGCGCGGACCACCGTTGCTCCATCCGAGCAGCGGGGTGACGCGCATAGCGTGGAACGGGCCCTGCCGGACCGCAGCCAATGTCGCCGCTGCGCGGCCGAACAGGTCGTCGACTCCGTCGTCACACGCCTGGTTATAGGTTTCCACGCTGCGGACCAGGACGTCCGCGTCGAGTCCGATCGCGTCCGCCAGTTCGGCCAGGGTGTCGGCTCGAACGATCATTCCCGACTCGATCTCCGCACTGTTGTCGGCGCTCCACCGGGTGTCCTTCATCAACATGTTCCAGCCCACCGGAAGCACATCCGGGGTCGGGCTGAGCGGTCCGGCGGAGCGGACCGCCTCGTCGAAGATCAGGTGGAACGCCCTGGTAGGGAACAGTTCGTGCCGTCCGCTGCGCACCGTGTGTCCATGCTTCGGCGTTGCGGTCTCATCGATGAAACGTCGCCCGTCGTCGCCCACCCAGAGGTAGCTCTGGGCACCCCACAGCGCGAGGAAGTGACCGAACTCGTCATCACCGCGGATGCCGGTGATCGTCATCATGTTGTCCATGTGCCAGAGGTCGGCTCCGATCTGTTGGGCCATCGCGTGGCCGTCACCGGTCGACGCGGGTGATCCCCACAGCACGTGTTCCTCGACTCGGAGGTAGTCGCGGACCATCTGCGGATTCGCGGAGAACCCTCCGGTGGCCAACACGACACCACCCCGCGCGCCGATCCGCGACCGCCCGGCGGGACCGTCGACGTCGACGCCGACAACCGCCCCACCGTCGGTGACCAGGGCCGTCGCACGAGTGCCGAACCGCACTTCGACACCGCGCTCCTCCAGGGCGCGGCGGAGGAAACCGTAGAGGAGTCCGTCTCCCATCCGTCCGCCGATCGTGTCCATTCCGGCGTAGCAGTCGCTTCCGTCGAGCTCCTGATACTCGGGCTCGGTGTGAAAATCGCCGCTGCGTCCCACGTCGGCGCCCATTGACCGCATCCAGTCCGACAGCCCGACCGTCGCCTGCGCCCACGCCTCGACCACGTCGTCGGCGACGGGAAACGGCCCGTTCAACGTACGCAGGAAGACCTGTGCACGATCGGCGTCCCGGTTCACGAACCACCCACTGCCGGACACTCGTGTGTTGCCGCCCGCCGACGATTCCGGCGACTTCTCGACGACCAGCACAGACGCGCCGTTCGCCGTCGCCTCGAGGGCTGCAGCTGATCCCGCGGCGCCCGACCCGATCACCACCACGTCGTACTGCTCGCTGAACTCCGTCATCGTTCACCCGTCCTGTCGTCCGATCGAACTCCTCCCTGCAGACTCTGGGCAACCGCAGGAATCGGCAAGAACAGGTCCCGCCGAGTGGGACGCAGCCTGTCGTGCTGTCGAGAACCGAATGCGAGAACCGGTCGACATCATGGCCGAGCGGGCGAAGAATCAGGGGTGCCCCAACCACTGGACGAGGAGTCCGCCATGCCAGCTCACACGCCCGCATCCACCGCACCCATCTGGTTCGATCTCGCGTCGTCCGATCCCGATCGAGCAGCCGAGTTCTACACGGCGCTGTTCGGCTGGACCGCCGACGAGCCTGCCGCCGAATTCGGCGGCTACCGCAACTTCCTCCGCGCAGGCGAACCCGTCGCGGGCCTCGGTCCCGCGATGGACGGCAGCCCGTCCGAGGTCTGGACCGTGTACTTCCGGTCCGACGACCTGTCCTCCACCGTCACTGCTGCCGAGTCCGCAGGCGGAACGATCTTCGCCCCGCCGATGCCGATCGGCGACCTCGGGTCGATGGCGGTCCTCGCCGATCCAGCGGGCGGCGCGTTCGGCCTCTGGCAGCCGGGTCTGCACACCGGCTTCGCAACCATGGGCGAGCACGGGGCGCCGTACTGGTTCGACGAGATGAGCATGGACTACGCGGCGTCCAAATCGTTCTACGAGAAGGTCTTCGGTTGGTCGCTCGTCGAGATCGGCGAAGGAACAGAAGGCGGACCGAACCAGTACTCGCAGGTCCTCATCAACGGGGAGGCGCAGGCCGGGATCATGGCCGCGGCGGGCATGCTGGGCGACGACCACCCGTCGTTCTGGCAGGTGTACATCACCGTCGACGACGTCGCCGCGACGCTGGAGCGGGTGATCGAACTCGGCGGCACCGTCCTGATGCCTGCCGACGACACCCCGTTCGGCGTTCTCGCGTCCTTCAAGGACCCGCTCGGCGCCGCGATCTGCATCGCCACGCCACCCGCTGACATGTGACGTCTCGCCTGGCGGGACGCCCCTCTGGTGCTCTCCGCCGATTGTGACCAGCATGTCGTCACAGTCGGCGGAAACTCCCCGCGACCCCTCGACCCACACAATCGTCTAACCTAGACTGAAACGTGTTCTAGTTTTGTGGAGTTCGAAGGGAAACACATGGCCACCGAAGAGTTCGACGTCATCGTCGTGGGAGCGGGCGGGGCAGGCTTGGCAGCCGCGCTCACCGCGAAGACGAAGGGCCTCAAGACCGTCCTGATCGAGAAGTCGCCGTACTGGGGCGGCTCCACCTCTCGTTCCGGCGGCGGCGTCTGGATCCCGAACAACAGCGTGCTCAAGCGCGACGGCGTCGAGGACACCGTCGACGCGGCCCGCACCTACGTGCACTCGATCATCGGCGAGCACGCACCTGCCGACCGCATCGACGCCTACATCGACCGCGGCCCCGAAGCACTCGACTACCTGATCGCGAACTCCCCGCTGAATCTGGAATGGGTCAAGGGCTACTCGGACTACTACCCGGAGGCCCCTGGCGGACGCGTCGGTGGACGCAGCGTGGAGCCTCGCCCGTTCGACGCCCGCCTCCTGGGCGACGACCTCGCGACCCTGCACCCGCAGTACACCAAGGCGCCGCTCAACATGGTGGTGCTGCAGAGCGACTACAAGTGGATGAACGTCGGCATGCGCCACTGGCGCGGCATCGCCAAGATGGCGAAGGTCGCCGGACGCTTCACCTGGTCCAAGAGCCGCAACAAGAAGATGATCGCGATGGGCGCGGCGCTCGCCGCCGAGCTCCTGATCGGCTGCCGCAACGCGGGCGTCGACATCCGACTGAGCACTCCGCTCACCGGCCTGATCGTCGAGGACGGCAAGGTCGTCGGCGCGAAGATCGAGTCCGACGGCGCTCCCGCCGAGATCCGCGCGAAGTACGGCGTGATCATGGCCAGCGGCGGCTTCGACCACAACGCCGAGATGCGCGCGCAGTACCAGCGGGCGCCGATCGGCACCGAATGGACCACGGGCGCCGCGTCGAACACCGGCGACGGCATCCGCGCGGCCCTCGATGCGGGCGCCGACGTCTCCCTGATGGACGACGCCTGGTGGGGCCCGACCATCCCGCTGCCGAAGGGCCCGTGGTTCGCGCTGTCCGAGCGCAACGTCCCGGGCACCTTCATGGTCAACGAGCGCGGTGTGCGCTTCATGAACGAGTCGCTCCCCTACGTCGAGGCAGGCCACCAGATGTACGGCGGCGACTTCGGCCAGGGCGACGGCCCCGGCGCCAACATCCCGGCCTGGCTCGTGATGGACCAGCGCTGCCGGAACCGCTACCTCTTCGCAGGCCTGCCCGCACGCCAGCCGATCCCCCGTAGCTGGCTGGAGTCGGGTGCGATCGTCAAGGCGGGCACCATCGCCGAGCTGGCCGAGAAGATGGGCGTCCCGGTGGACGCGTTGACTGCCACCACCGAGCGCTTCAACGGCTTCGCCCGCAGCGGTGTCGACAGCGAGTTCGGTCGCGGCGTCAGCGGTTACGACAACTACTACGGCGACCCGACGAACAAGCCGAACCCGAACCTCGGCGTCGTCGACAAGGCCCCGTTCTACGCCGTCAAGATGGTTCCGGGCGACCTCGGCACCAAGGGCGGAATCGACACCGACGTCGCCGGACGTGCGCTCCGCGCCGACGGCAGCGTCATCGACGGCCTGTACGCCGCAGGCAACACGAGCGCGCCGGTCATGGGCCACACGTACGCCGGCCCCGGCGCCACCATCGGACCCGCCATGGTCTTCGGATACCTCGCCGCCCTCGACGCCGCCGACAAGGCACGCCAGGGCGACGTCACTCACGCAGGAGCCTGACATGCCCATCGATCCCTCCATCGCTCTCGGCGCCGATCTCGGCGAGCAGTCGTTCTCGTGGACCGCACGTGAGATCGCGTCGTACAACCTGGCAGTCGGCGCCGCCGCCGACCCCATGGACGTCGTCGGACTGCAGTACGTCGACGACGCGGCGCCCAAGTCGTTGCCGTCGTTCGCCACCGTGGCCGCGAACTTCTTCGCCACCGAGGCGCCGAAGGTCGTGTTCCCCGGCGTCGACATCGACCTCGCGAAGGTCGTGCACGGCAGCCAGCAGGTGCGCGTGCACCGTCCGATCCCCGCGGCGGGATCCGCGACCACCCGCACCCGGATCTCCGAACTGCAGGACAAGGGTTCGGCGGCCGTCATCGTTCAGGAGGCGGTGACCGTCGACGAATCCGGCGAGCCCCTGTGGACCACTCGGTCGTCGATCTTCGCCAAGGGCGAAGGCGGCTTCGGCGGCGAGCGTGGAACGTCGAATCGGGTCGAGTACCCCGATCGCGCGCCCGATCACGTGATCACGGTTCCGACGCTGCCGCAGCAGGCCCTGCTGTACCGCCTCTGCGGGGACCGGAACCCGCTTCACAGCGATCCCGCATTCGCGGAGGGCGCGGGGTTCCCGCAGCCGATCCTGCACGGTTTGTGCACCTATGGCACAGTCTGTCGCGCCGTCGTCGACGCCGTGTACGGCGGAGATGCGAGCAAAGTGGTCGACTACTCGGTGACGTTCGCCGGCGTGGTGTTCCCCGGCGAGACACTTCGGATCGAAGCCTGGGAAGATGGCGATCGACTGCTCGCGGCAACCAGCGTCGTCGAACGTGACGGCGCGGCCGCCCTGGGCAACGTCATCTTCAGCACTGTCTAGTTGAAAGGACTTGCATGTCCACGTCTCTGCTTCCCGTTCTCGACGACAACCGTGAGGCCATGGCCGCCGATTTCGCCGATGTGATCGATGCGGAGGTGAAGAAGCAGTCGGGCCTGTCGGGCACGACGCTGAAGGCCGCATACGGTGCGGCGCAGAAGTTCAAGCCGGGTGTGGTGGTCGGTGCGACCAACAAGATGCTCCCCGAGTTCTTGACGGCTCTCTCGCCGCTGTGGGACTCGAAGCCCGCAGGCACCGCGTTCGGCGCCCATCTGGCCGCCAACAGCGACGCCGCCACCGAGGCGCTCCTCGCGGTGACCGACAGCCGAACCGAGTCGGCTCCCGCGGCCCTGTCGAAGGCCTACAAGGCCGTCCGCGGCAAGGCGAAGAACTATGTGGTCGAGGCACTCCCCGCAGTGGGCGGCGTCATTGAGAAGTACGCGGGCTGACCCTCACGGTCACTCCCGTTCAGGCGCCGCTCGAAGCTCTGTGCTTCGGGCGGCGTCTGCCGTAATGTCAGTTATGGTCAGGCAGCGCTGGTGACGATGAGCAGGAGTGCGGCGATCACGCCGATCACTCCGGCCAACAGAATCAACACTCGCCCGATGTGGAGACGCGCATTCTCGATCCGCGCCGATGATGCGACCTGCTGTGCAGCCATGATGATCCACTTCCGCTCATGTTCGGCTCTACGATCCGTGTTACTACAGTTACACAAGTTACAAATGAAACAGGTGAAGTGATGGTGCGTGTCGACGATCGAACAGATGACAAGTCGATGACGTTCCGGACTGCGTGGCTGATTCTGATCGCGTGCAGTGCGGTGAGCCTTGTCGTCGCCGCGATGGCAGCCCTCAACACCGCCCTGCCCGGCATCGCCGCCGACACCGGATCGACCAATTCACAGATGACGTGGATCCTCGACAGCTACACCCTCGTGCTCGCCGCCCTCCTTCTCCCGGCCGGCGCGATCGGCGACCGGTTCGGTCGCCGCGGCGTGCTGCTCGTCGGGCTCGTGATCTTCGGGATCGGATCCCTGTCGGCGATCTGGGTGGACGGTCCCACCGAGTTGATCGCGACGCGCATCGTCGCAGGCGCAGGCGCCGCACTCATCATGCCGACGACATTGTCGCTGATCACCGCGGGTGTACCGCGCGAACGCCGGGCCGTCGCCATCAGCATCTGGGCGGCGGTCGCGGGTGCGGGCGCGATCGCAGGCTTCTTCGTCACCGGCGTGCTGCTCAACTTCTTCCACTGGCATTCGGTGTTCATCACGTTCGCCGTCTCGACCACTGTCGTTCTCGCGCTGACTTTCACCATCGGAACGTCGAAAGACGAGAATCCGGGGCGCTTCGACATCGTCGGCTCCCTCACCTCGATGGCGGCCGTCGCAGGTGTCGTGTTCGGTCTTCTCGAAGCACCGCACCGCGGATGGGCCGACCCGCTGATCCTGATCTGCTTGATCGGCGGCGCTGCACTCGTCGCGGTGTTCATCGTCGTCGAACACCGACGCACCGATCCCCTGCTCGACGTCGACCTGTTCCGGAATCGAGCGTTCGCTTCCGGTTCGCTGTCGGTGGGACTGCAGTTCCTTGCCTCGTTCGGAGTCTTCTTCCTCGTCCTGCAGCAGTTGCAGCTGGTGTTCGGGTACTCACCGCTCAAATCGGCCGTGGCACTGTTCCCGATGGTCGCCGGTGTCGGCCTCTTCGCGATGATCGGCAACTGGGTGGCGGTGCGCTACTCGCTGAAGTTCGTGCTCGGAGTCGGGGTGGCGATCGCAGCGCTCGGCGTCCTCCTTCTCGGGATCGTCGAGACGGACGAGTACTGGAAGGTCGGCGCCCTGCTCGGAGTCTGCGCGATCGGGATCGGCCTAGCGACAGCTCCGTCGACCACCGCGATCATGTCGAACACCCCGCTGGAGAATCAAGGGGTCGGCTCTGCGGTGAACGACACTGCCCGCGAACTCGGCGCGGCCATCGGCATCGCCCTCGCGGGCAGCATCATGGCAGCAGGCTACGAGGAGAGGATCGGCGCGACGGCAGACGCGGCGAAGGCCCAGATCGGCATGCAGGACCCCGCGGCCGCCAGTGCCGCCGAGGAGGCGATCCGCGGGTCGCTCGCCGGTGCTGTCAAGGTGAGCGAGAGCCTGCCGCCCGAAGGCGCACGCCTCGCCGAAGCGATCACCTCGGGCGCGCAGGCGGCGTTCCTCCCGCCGATGCAGACCGCGTGCCTGGTGCTCGGCGGCGTCCTCGCCGCGGGCGCGGTGTTCCTGGGGTGGTTCACACCGCGCGATCTCGACGCGGCCGCCTCACCCGAGGCATGACCGTGCCCCGCGTCGAGCACTGGTCGCATCGGGTAGGCGAGGAATCCGTGCTCGTCTACCCGGACGGCTGCATGGACCTCGTGTGGGACGACGACGGCGTCTGGGTCGCAGGCGCCGACACCGGCCCTCGGACCGTGACCCGCCGGGCCGGCTCGCGGATCTCCGGCATCCGCTTCTCGCCGGGGCTGCTTCCTGCGCTGCTCGGTGTGCCAGCGGACGAACTCACCGACTCCGTGGTGCCCCTCGCCGACGTCGGGTCGTCCCTCGTCCGATCTCTCGGCACCCCCGAGCGCGCAGGGCTCGCAGCGGCACGGCTCGACGTCGATCGATGGGTGACGCCGACGGTCCGCGCGTTGGCCTCGGGCGCTGCAGTCGCCGATGTCGCCGATCACCTCGGCATCACCGAACGGACCCTGCACCGAAGAGCCGCCGCAGCGTTCGGGTACGGGCCGCGACGGCTCCAAGTGATTCTGCGGGCCGGTCGCGCCATCGATCTGATGCGGACAGGCGTCGACCTGTCCGACGCCGCGGCGACGGCCGGATACGCCGACTACCCGCACCTGTACCGCGACATCGTCCGGTTGACGGGGCGTCGACCCGCCCAGTTCAGGCCCACCCAGTTCACACCCGCGCAGTCTCGTCAGAGGCCGGCGTAGAGGTCGACCTCGTTGCCGTCGGGGTCGCGCACGGTGGCGTACCGCTGGCCCCACGGCGCGTCGAACGGCGCCCTGGCCACCTCGCCGCCGCGTTCGGCGGCCTTCGCGGCGACGGCGTCCACCTCGGCGGGAGTCGAGCACTCGAACGCCAAGCTCATCGCCGACGACCCCGGCGCCGACCGTGTCCACTCCGGGTCGAATGACATGATCGTCGACACCGGGTCGAACAGGACGCGGAAACCGCCGAGATCCACTTCGACGTGCGGCGCGTCGGCCGGAGTCTCGGGGATGTCCAGCCCGAGCAGGCGGTAGAAGTCGAGAGAGATCGAGAGGTTGTCGCAGACGATGCTGATCGCGTTCAAGCGCGGTGAAGAAGTCATGACCCTCACGCTATGTGCACCGACGTCGACTGTCATGAACGTTTCGGACACCATGCTTCGAATCGAGCCGATATCTCATCGACGCCGGCGGCGCCCGCGGTCACCGCGATGATCAGGTCGTACGCATCGTCGTCAGGCGCGTCGACGTCGTATCCGTTCAGACCGTAGAAGACCACGACCGACATCCAGCCGAGCCGCTTGTTCCCATCGATCAGTGGGTGATTGCGGACGACGGACTCCAAGAGCGCTGCCGCTTTCACATGAATCGACGGATACGCGTCTGAACCGAAGACCGTCGATCGGGGACGGTGCGCAGCCGCGTCGAGGAGTCCCACGTCGCGAACTGCGGGGCACCCGAGCTCGTTCGCCAGAAACAGCAGGTCTTCGAGATCGAGGTACTCGGTCATTGCGCCAGACGGTCGAGCAATGCGGCGTATCGCTCCCGACCTGCGTCCGACAGTTCCCGGACTCGCGCGTCTTTGGTGCGCCTGGCCGCCGCCGCGACGATCGCTCGGGTTGCGGCCTCCTGCTTGCTGACGCCGTCAACCTCCGCCAAGAGCTCGAGCGCCCGGTCCTGTTCGTCCGTCAATCGGAGAGTCATCGCCATGAACTGATGATACCGCTTCGATACCACGTTTCGGGGGCGTTGCGCGCCGCAGCCCGAGGCAACAGTATGAGTGCGTGCGAATCCCCCTTCTGAAGACCAAACAGCCCGACACCGACGGCCTGGTGATCGCCGTGACCGGCGCCGCCCGCGGGATCGGGCTCGCGACGGCCCGACGACTCGCCGCAGGTGGAGCACGGGTCGCGATCGGCGACCTCGACGCGGACTCCGCCACGGCAGCCGCGTCCACGGTGACCGGCGCGCGCGGCTATCAGCTCGACGTGACCGACGACGAGTCGTTCGCCGCGTTCCTCGCCGCCGTCGCCGCCGACATGGGGCCGATCGACGTGCTGGTCAACAACGCCGGAGTGATGTGGGTGGGCCCGTTCGACGAGGAGCCGACCACTGCATCCGAGGCGATGGTCGCCGTCAATCTGCTCGGGGTGATTCGCGGTGTGCGTCTGGCCGCCCCGACCATGCGAACCCGAGGCCACGGGCAGATCGTCACCGTCGCATCGTCGGCGTCCCGTCTCGCGCCGCCCGGGATGTCGACGTACGCAGCTACCAAGCACGGGGTGCTCGGCTACCTCACGGGCGTTCGGGAAGAGCTGCGCCGCAGCGGCGTCACGGTGACCGTCGTGATGCCGACCGTCGTCGACACCGAACTCGCCACCGGCGCGGCCACCGGATCGGTCGCCCTGCTCCAGCCCGACGACGTCGCGGACGCCGTGTTCGAAGCGGTCGGAACCCGCCGCTTCCACGTGTGGGTGCCGGGGAAGATCAGTCCACTCATCGCGTTCAGCGGAATCCTGCCGCAACCGTTGCGCGATCGAATGATGCGTTTTGCTGTGCCGGATCAGGTCGAGGCAGTTTCCGGGTCCACCGCGAGGGACGCGTACCAACGCTCCGTCACCGAACGGAAGGATTGATCCGCATCGATCCGGTGCGCGGCAGATTTGCTGCTGGTCGATGCATATTATGCTGTCAGCGGTTTTCTGATTGACGTACAGTTTGCGGATGGCGCATCCCCAGGGCCTGCGGGAGTCGATCCGCCGGGATGCACAGTGTGACGTGCGGCGACACGCGAAGTACAACCAAATGCGCCACGACTCGCGACTCATGTGCGTCGACTCACTCATATAGGCTAGCCTCTTCGCATTCACGACGTTTTTTGCGAGGAGAGCCATAAATATGGGCCAACACACCACCGCGCCCCAGAAGGGGTTGCGTGCAGGTCTCGCAGTAGCGCTCGTCGTCGGACTCGGCGGCGGGGTCTACGCCGTCTGGGACGCCAAGCACGGTGAGTGCAGCGACGTCAGCGATATCTCGGTGATCGTCGAGGGCGACCTCGGCGGTTACGTCACCCAGTTGGCCGACCAGGCGGAGAAGAACAGCTGCATCGACTACACCGTCGAAGCCGTTCCCGCCAGCCACGTCAACGACCGTCTGACGCAGGCCGACGCGCCCGACATCTGGGTTGCGGAGTCGCCGACGCGGGTTCGGCAGGTCGCCAACACGCTCGGCCGCACGTGGTCGGACATCGGCCCGTCGCTCGGCACGTCTCCCGTCGTCGTCGCCGGCCATCAACTCCCGGATCTGCCGTCGTGGTCGAAGGTTCTCACGATGCCTGCGCTCCGCGTCGATCCGCCCGCCAAGAGCGATGTCAGCAACGCCGCCGTCGTCGGGGCGCTCGCGGAGATGTCGTCCGGTTCGATGACGCACCAGCAGCTGATCGACACCCTCACGATGCGCGCACTCCGCATGAACGACGAGGACGGCGCCCCGGACCTCAAGGCGATGGCCGCGAGCGACAAGCCGTCCCTCGCTCTCACCACCGAACGAGTGTTCGCGGCGTTCAAAGCCGCTGAGCCCAATGCAGCCATCAACGCGGCCGTGCCGCAGTCGGGCACCGTCGCCCTCGACTACCGCATCGCGAACGTCGCGCAGGGCGACCGCGAAGCGCCCGCCGATGACGCCATCGTCGCCCTCACATCTGTCTTGCAGACCGATGAGGGCAAGAAGATCCGGCAGTCCGAGAACATCCGGCCCGCCGACAGTTCACCGCTGCCCGACGACCGCGGTGTCGGCAACGCCAACATCATCGTCCCGCCGAACCGTGAACTCGTCGACAACATCCAGCGCAAGTGGACGGCGTTGACCCTGCCGATCCGTGCTCTCGTCGTTCAGGACGTGTCCGGCTCGATGAAACAGGACGCGGGCGGCAAGTCGCGCGCCGAACTGCTTCGTGACGCGTCGGTGTTCGGCCTGTCGAAGTTCCCGCGCAACACCTCGCTCGGCTACTGGGAGTTCAGCAGTGACCGCGGCGGCGAAGGGATCCCGTACCGCGAGGTGGTGCCGATCGGCCCTGTGCTCGGCACCACGGACGGAAAGTCGAACAAGGATCTCCTCGCGGCCGCCATCGACAACAGTCTCTCCAACCTGCACGGCGGCACCGGCCTGTACGACACCGCGCTCGCATCCTTCAAGAAGGTCTACGAGACGTACGACCCGGCGTACTCGAACAGCGTCATCCTCATGACCGACGGCCGGAACGAGGACCGCAACAGCATCACGCTCGAGCAGCTGGTGTCCGAGCTCAACATCATGAAGAACCCGGCCCGGAGGATCCCGATCATCACCGTCGGCATCTCGAAGGACGCCGACGTGAACGCCCTGAAGAAGATCTCCGACGCCACCGGCGGAAGCTCCTTCATCGCACAGGATCCGAAGGACATCGGCCAGATCCTGCTCCGCGCGGTGTCGTACCGCGTCGAAGGCGCCTGACTCTCGCAAGTCGGCCCCATTGGACGGGAAGGCACTTCCACTTATGCCGAGGTCAAACAGACCGCCGAGGTGGTGCTGCCCGGCGTGACGTGGCGGCGGCTTCCGCTATGGCGATACGCCATCACGTGGCAAAGACCCACATAGGCCGATTCCTTGCCGGTCACCGCAGGAACACACGCCGATCACGAAACTCACAACATGGAAGGAAAGTATCACCGGGGTGCGTTTCGTACGCCACCCCTACGTGACGTTTGCGGCACAACGTACGCAGTTAATGAGATGCGGACGCCCTGGGAGCCGGGGTACCGTACTGGGCGTGGAGTTGCTTGCGATCGAGGATGTCTAGCCCGCCGAACCCCGGCGGGCACACTGCAGTCGATGAATGAACGGCCGTCGCCAGAGACGGTCCGCCCGATTGTGTGTCCGATGCTCTCTTTCCCTCGCGCCCAGGGCTGTCCCTCCGGCGCTCGACGAATCGAGTCGTCTCCACATGTCTACACCCCAGAATTCTGCCGTCACCCTGCGTGATCTCTCCTTCGCGTGGCCCGACGGCGCCATCGCCCTGTCGCACGTCGACGGGACGTTCACCCAAGGCCGCACCGGCCTCGTCGGCCGCAACGGTTCCGGCAAGTCCACGCTGCTCCGGCTGATCGCCGGACTGCTCACTCCGACAGCAGGACGCATCGACACCGCCGGCGACGTCGGGTATCTGCCTCAGACCCTCACTCTCACCACGGAGACGACCGTGGCCGAGCTTCTCGGAATCGACCGCACGCTCGCCGCGCTGCGGGCCATCGAAGCCGGCGAGGTCGACGAGGCCCACTTCGAGACCGTCGGAGACGACTGGGGCATCGAAGCCCGTGCCGCGCAGGCTCTCGATCGGATCGGATTCACCGCCGACGACCTCGACCGCCGAGTCGCCGAGGTGTCGGGCGGCGAGGCGATGCTCATCGCGGTCACCGGACTCGCACTGCGACGCACTCCGATCACCCTGCTCGACGAGCCGACGAACAATCTCGACCGTCCCACCCGGGCGAAGCTCGCCGCGATGGTCGACGACTGGCCCGGCACGCTGATCGTCGTCAGCCACGACCTGGAACTCCTCGAACACATGGACTCCACCGCGGAGCTCTACAACGGCGAGGTGACCGTCTTCGGCGGGCCGTACAGCGAGTGGCGGTCGCATTTGGACGCCGAGCAGGCCGCGGCGGAGCAGGCGGCGCGCACGGCGCAGCAGACGCTCAAAGCCGAGAAGCGACAGCGAGTCGAGGCCGAGACCCGGTTGGCTCACCGAGCGAAAGTCGGCAAGAAGGCACAGCTCGACGGCGGACTGCCGAAGATCCTCGCCGGTGCCCGGAAACGCCGAGCGCAGGAGTCGGCGGGCGCACTTCGGACAACCCTGGACGACAAGATCGCCGATGCGCAGGCCGCCGCCGACTCCGCCGACGCCCTGATCCGCGACGACGACCACATCTCACTGGTGCTGCCCGCACCCGATCTGCCACGGAGCCGGCATCTCGCCGAGTTCACCGGCGCCGACTCCACGGCGTCCGGGACCGTCGTCGTCGCGGGCCCCGAGCGCGTCGCGATCGTCGGGCCGAACGGCTCCGGCAAGACGACTCTGCTCACCCAGTTGGTCTTGGGCGCCGAACCCGAGGGCGGACGTGCGTCGGGGCGCCTGCTCACATCGTCGTTCGGCTACCTTCCGCAGCGGCTCGACGGCCTCGACGATGCAGCGAGCGCGTTGGCGAACGTCCAGGCGGTGGCACCGAACGTCGAGCCGGGCGACGTCCGGAACCGTCTCGCACGACTGCTGATCCGAGGCGCGGCCGTCGACCGGCCCGTGTCGACGCTGTCCGGAGGCGAACGGTTCAGGGCATCGCTCGCCACGCTGCTGTTCGCCGAACCGCCGAGTCAGCTGTTGATCTTCGACGAGCCGACCAACAACCTCGACGTCGCCAGCGTCGAACACCTGGCGGAGGCCCTCGACGCCTACCGCGGGGCGTTGATCGTCGTCAGCCACGACGTCGGTTTCCTCCGACGAATCGGCGTCGACACCGTCATCGAACTCGGGCGGGACGGCTCACTCACCCAGCGCGCGGAGCTCCCCGAGTAGCCCTCGAGGGGCTCAAACGCGTCAGGCGTCGACTCCCGCTCGCGATTTGTCCGTGAGCGGGAATCGACGCCTGAGGCGTTGAGCCAGAGTCAGCCGGGAAGACCGGGGATGGTCGACAGCTCCGGAAGGTTCATCCCGATCTGATCCCTGCAGAACGAGCCGGTCGCGGCGCCGACGATGATCGCGCCCTGCCCGGCGTCCTTGCCCTCGATGTTCTGAGCCACTTCCAGAACGGACTTGCCCGCCTTGAGGTCGGCACATGCCTGCTCGCCCACGGCGACGGCCTCGTCATCGTTGGCGAAGGTGATGTTGGAGGCCTCGAGCGCCTTGAGGTATGCAGCGCGGTCGGTCGAGTCCGACGACGATCCGTCGTCACTGCACGCTCCGAGGAACGCAGCACCGGCGATCACCGGGGCGATGAAGAGCAGTCGTGCACGCATGGGAGATGTCCGATCTGTAGGAGGCGTGACGAGAGTACCGGGTGTCGGTCAGGACACCGTGACCGCGTCCGCCGCCGTGGACTTGGCCCACTTGTAGTCGGCCTTGCCCGCAGGGGTCCGCTTGACCTCGTCGACGAAGACCACGGTGCGCGGGACCTTGTAGCGCGCCAGCGTCTGACGGCAGTGCTCCTGCACATCCTCCAGGGTCGGCTCGTCGAAGCCCGGGTTCAGCGATGCGACAGCCGCCACTCGCTGGCCGTACTTCGGGTCGGGCGCCGGCACGACAAGCGCGTCCGCGATCGCCGGATGACCGTGCAGCGCGCCCTCGACCTCTTCGGCGTACACCTTCTCACCACCGGTGTTGATGCACTGGCTGCCACGACCGAGGAAGATGATGCTGCCGTCTTCGCGGACGTACCCCATGTCGCCGAGCACCGAGATCCGCGTGCCGTCGGAAAGGGTCGGGAACGTGCGGGCGGTCTTCTCCGGGTCCTTGTAGTACCCGAGCGGGATGTTGCCGATGCGGGCGATGTGGCCCACCTCGCCCGGCGTGGTGATGCGGTTGAACTGCTCGTCGACGACCATCATGCGGTCGGTCGGCGGCACCATGAGGTTGCCGTTCTCGTCCATCTTGATCTCGCCGTCGTTGCCCGACTCCGAAGCACCGAAGTTGTCGCGCAGCAGGAGTTCCGGCTTCACTGCGAGCATGCGGTCGCGCACGCTCTGGCTCCACAGCGCGCCACCCGAGGTGATCGAGAACAGCGTCGAGAAGTCGGCGGTGTCCTTCTGCTTCTCCATCTCGTCGGCGAGCGGCATGCCCATCGCGTCGCCCACGATGAGGATCATCTGGGTCTTGTCGCGCCCGATGTTGCGGATCATCTTCTCGGCGTCGAAGTCGCGCTCGAGGATCAGGCGGCTGCCGAGCGAGATGAACGTGAACAGCGAGTACGACGCTGCGCCGTGCATCAGCGGGGCGGCGATGAGGAACGACATCGACGGGAAGTTCTGGACCTCACGCGCGAGTTCTTCCAGATCGGCGCGCGGCGGGCCGTACGGGTTGCCGCCCGAGATCGGCTTGCGGAAGAAGTCGTCGTGCTGCCACATGACGCCCTTCGGGTATCCGGTTGTACCACCGGTGTAGATCATGTAGATCTCTTCGCCGTTGCGGGCGTCGAAATCGCGTGCAGACTGCTGCGTCTTGTAACCGTCGAAGTCGACGATCTCGACTGTGCGTCCCTCGAGAGCGGCAGCGGCAGCGGTCAGTTCGTCGACGACGTCGCCGATCACGAACACCGTGCGCAGCAGCGGCAGCTTCGCCATCAGCTCGGCGACGCTGCGCTGGTGCTCAGGCAGCTCGACGACGATCGCCGCCGAGTCGGAGTTGTCGAAGATGTACTCGAGTTCGGCGTCGGTGTAGCGGTAGTTCACGTTCACCGGCACGGCGCGGATCTTGATCAGACCGAGCAGCGACGTCACGTGCTCGACGCTGTTCTTCAGGTACAGCGCGACATTGTCGTCCTTGCCGACACCGTGTGCAGCGAGGTTGTGCGCCACCTGGTTGGCCAGCCCGTCCAGCTCCGCGTAGGTGATGTCGGTGCCGTCCCACGTGAGGACCACACGCTCGGGAACGGCGTCCGCAACGGTCTCGAAGACGTCTGCGAGGTTGAACTTCATCTTTCTAGATCTCCTTGGGAGGGCCGAGCAATTCGGGTGGTGGTCAAGCGGTGAGGACGAGGCCGGACGTCGGAACACCCGTGCCTGCGGTGACGAGGACCTGCGATGCGCCCTCGACCTGGTTGACGGAGTCGCCGCGCAGCTGGCGGACGGCCTCGGCGATGCCGTTCATCCCGTGGATGTACGCCTCACCGAGCTGGCCGCCGTGTGTGTTCAGAGGTAGTCGGCCGCCGACTTCGAGGGCTCCGGGCTCACGGACGAAGTCCTTGGCCTCGCCGCGTCCGCAGAATCCGAGCTCTTCGAGCTGGATCAGCGCATACGGGGTGAAGTGGTCGTACAGGACCGCCATGTCCATGTCGTCGGGCCGGAGGCCGGACTGCGCCCACAGCTGCCGACCGACCAGACCCATCTCCTCCAGAGCAGGCAGATCGTCGCGGTAGTAGCTGGTCATGATGAACTGGTCGCGCCCACTGCCCGACGCGGCGCCCGCGATCGACACCGGCTTCTGCTTGAGGTCCTTCGCGCGCTCCGGGGAGACGACGACGATCGCGACACCACCGTCGGACTCCTGGCAGCAGTCGAGCAGATGGAGAGGCTCGGCGATGTATCGCGACGCCTGATGGTCCTCCAGGGTGATCGGCTTGCCGTAGAAGAACGCGTTCGGGTTCACCGCGGCATGCTTGCGGTCGACGACGGCGACGCGGCCGAAGTCTTCACCCGTCGCTCCGTACTCGTGCATGTACCGCTGAGCCGTCATCGCGACGAACGCCGCGGGCGTCGACAGGCCGTGCGGGTATGAGAACGCGTTGTCGGTGCCCGAGGAGTTCTCCTGGTTGGCGACAGCGGCGCTGACCTGGCCGAACCTGTTTCCCGACCGCTCGTTGAACGCGCGGTAGGCGACCGCGACGTCGCACACGCCGGTCGCGACGGCCATCGCCGCCTGCTGCACCGTGGAGCACGCCGCGCCGCCGCCGTAGTGGATGCGGGAGAAGTACTTGAGCTCCGGGATCCCCACCGCGCGAGCGACGGCGATCTCGGTGTTGGTGTCCATCGTGAACGTGACGAGACCGTCGACGTCGTCGGCGGTCAGGCCCGCGTCGGCCAACGCCGCGTTGATGGCCTCGGCGGCCAGACGCAGCTCGCTGCGGCCGGAGTTCTTCGAGAAGTCGGTGGCTCCGATGCCTGCGATCGAGGCCTTGCCGGAGAGAGTCCTGCTCATCACGCCTCCTGGCTGGTGAAGACGACAGTCGAGATGACGTGCTTGCCGAGCGAGTTGGTGCCCGTGACGGCGACGGTCACCCGATCGCCGTCGACGTCGGTCACCTCACCGGTGAAGGTCAACGAGTCGTAGGCGTACCAGGGCACGCCCAACTTCAAGTTGATCGACCCGATCCGCGTCGACGGGCCCGCCCAGTCGGTGACGAACCGCTCGACCAACCCGGTGTCGGTGAGGATGTTGACGAAGATGTCCTTCGACCCCTTCTGATGCGCGAGGTCCCGGTCGTGGTGCACGTCCTGGAAGTCGCGGGTCGCGAGGGCGGTGGCCACCACGAATGTCGGGGTGGCGTCGATGGTCAGCGGCGGCAGCGCGGCGCCGACGGCGATCGTGGTCACTTGGCTGCTCCTGCCGGAGTGAAGGCGTACAGGGTCCACGCGTCGGCGTCTCCGTCAGTGGTGGATCCCCCGTCGCTGCGCTCGCCCGCAGGGAAGTCCAAGAACGTCACCTCGACCTCGAGCCCGATGCGGACGTCGGCCGGATCGATCCCGCGGAGTTCGCCGAGCATGCGGACGCCCTCCTCGAGCTCCACCAGCGCCACTGCGAACGGCAGCGAGCGGCCGGGCACCTTCGGCGCGTGATGAATCACGTGGCTGTACACGGTTCCGCGACCAGACGACACGACGTAGTCGGTGGTGCCGAACTCACCGTCCTCACCGCGCGGCTTCCACGTGGCGGGGATCGGCGGGTGACGCAGCGACCCGTCGTCGAGCTTCTGAATGCGCAGCTCATGGGCTGCGACACCGTCCCAAAAGAAGGCAGTGTCGCGGGACTTGGACGGCTTGATGAGCTTGGCCGGGTCGAGGTCGGGCGTCGCGCTGACCGGCTCGGTCTTCGCCGCGGGCCGGAACTTGAGGATGCGGAAATGCATCTCCGCGACGAGTTCGTCTCCCACCGACCAATTGTTCTTGGTCGTGAAGAACCAGCCCTCGCCGAGAGCTGTGTTCTTAGGGCCCACGACGTCGACGAGCTCCGACGAGATCGTGACCTCTTCGCCAGGCGAGGTGTAGCGGTGGTAGACGGTGTCGCAGTTGGTCGCGACCACCGAGGTGTAGCCGGCCTCGTCGAACAGCTCGGTCGCCAGACCCAGCGGATCGTCGTCGGCGCGGACGCCGTGCAGACCGCGCATGGTCCACACCTGAGCCATCGCGGGCGGGGCGACGATGCCGTCGTGGCCCGCCGCGCGGGCCGCGTCGGCGTCGACGTAGATCGGATTGTCGTCGCCCATCGCCTCGACCCAGTTGTGGATCATCGGCTGGTTGATCGGATCGCGGCCCTTCTTGGGCGCGCTCGCGCCCTTCGCCTTGATCGCATCCGCTGCGGCGCGGATCTCGTCGTGCGTCATCGTCATCGCTTCACCCTCGGCAGACCGAGACCGGCGGTGCCGATCATGTCTCGCATCACTTCGTTGACGCCGCCGCCGAACGTGATCACGGCGTTGCGCTTGGCCATCATGTCGAGCCAGTCGACGAGATCGGCCGTCGTCTCGTCGGTGAAGTCGCCGTACCGGCCGACGATCTCGTCGGCCATCCGGTGGATCGTCTGCACACGCTCGGTCGCGAACACCTTCGTCGCCGCGGCCGACGCCATCGAGATCTCACCGCTCGACGCGACCTGCCAGTTGAGCAGTTCGTTCAGACGCTCGTATGCGCCGATCGTCGCGAGCGCGCGTCGGACGTCATCGCGGCTGCTCACCGGCTCGCCGTCGACCTGCGCGGTGGCAGCCCAGTCGCGGACCTTGTCGGCGACGCCGCCGATGCGGCCCGACGGGCCGAGCATCACACGTTCGTGATTGAGCTGGGTGGTGATCAGCTTCCAGCCGTCGCCCTCCTCGCCGACCCGCATCGAGACGGGAACCTTCACGTCGCTGTAGTACGTCGCGTTCACGTGATGCGCGCCGTCCGCGGTGATGATCGGGGTCCACGTGAAACCGGGATCACGGGTGTCCAGGATCAGGATCGTGATGCCCTTGTGTTTGGGGGCGTCCTGATCGGTCCGGCAGGCGAGCCAGATGTAGTCGGCGTCGTGGCCGCCGGTGGTGAAGATCTTCTGGCCGTTGACGATGTAGTTCTCGCCGGTCTCGTCCAGCGTCGCCCTCGTGGTCAGCGACGCGAGGTCGGTGCCTGCGTCGGGTTCGGTGTAGCCGATCGCGAAATGCACGTCGCCCGCGAGGATGCGCGGCAGGAACAGGTCCTTCTGCTCCTGGGTGCCGTACTTCTGCAGCGTCGGCCCGACGGTCTGCAGCGTGACCGACGGCAGCGGAACGTCGGCGCGGACCGCCTCGTTGGTGAAGATCTGCTGTTCGATCTCACCGAAGCCCTTGCCGCCGAACTCCGCGGGCCAGCCGACGCCGAGCCAACCGTCGGCGCCCATCTGCTTGATCACCTTGCGGTACGCGGGACCGTGACGCTCCACGCGCATGGTGCGCGCATCGTCGTCGGAGATGAGGGTGGAGAAATAGGTGCGCAGTTCGTCACGGAGGGCCAGCTGAGCCTCGGTGAACGCGATGAACATGCCGTCACCGGCGTCAGCCCCGGTGCCCGAGCCTGCCGGGTCGGTGTCGGCGAGGACCGCAAGGGTGCGGTCGGCGCCCCCGACAAGACGACCGAGATCCTTGGTGATGGAGAAGTAGCGATGCAGCGGGTAGGTGACGTCGACGCCGATCCCGCCGTGCAGGTGGGTCATGGTCCGCATCGTCGCCGGAAGCTCGGACGCGATCCAGTACATCGCGGTCGCGAGGTCGCCCTGCGCGTCGCGGCTCTGCGCCAGTTCCCAAGCGGCGGCGGTGCTCACCAGGCCGAGGGTCGCAGAGATGACGTAGACGTCGGCGAGCTGCTGCCCGACCGCCTGGAACGTGGCGATCGGCTTGCCGAACTGATGCCGGGTCGAGACGTGCTCAGCAGTGCGCGCGATCGCACCGGCCAGCAGTCCGTCGGCGTAGGCCGCGAGCAGCGCACGGTAGACGTCGACAAGCGGCTGCGGATCGTCGGAGACCACCCGGCCGGCGCGAGCACGGTCGAACCTGACGGTGTACTCGCCCCAGCCGGACGACGCGGTGGTCCTGGTGACAGTGACTCCGTCGGCCGCCGGATCGACGACGGCGATGCCGCCTGCTGCGGCGACGACCAGTGCTGTCGCCCCGTCGGCGTGCAGGACACCTGTTTTGACACCGGTCAGCACGCCGTCGACAAGCGTCGTCGACAGTCCCTCACCGAGTGCTCGACCCGGTTCGCCGACCGCGACCGCGAAGCGTCCCTCCGGATCGGTCGACGCCCCCACGAGACCGGCGGCGAGAGTGCCGATCAGCGGTGTGACGACTGCGTCACGACCGGCACGCACCACGAGTGGTCGGAGCGCGTCGACACCGAGGTCGTCACCGCCGAACTCCTCGCTGAGCGGCATCGCGGTGACGCCTGCGTCGACGAAGCCGCGCCATGCGGCGGCGTCGAAGCCGCTGTCGGCGAATTTTGTCTCCCAGTCCGGCAGCAAGCGCTTGACGACGTCGTCGGCGACGTCGGACACGGCTGCGGCCGCGGGGTCCAGAGTGAAGTCCACCCGGCACCTCCTGAAGGTAAATTAGAACGTGTTCCATTTGTAGCAGATGGCGAATGCCTCTACCTAGCACTTGCTTGGTTGGCGTGCAGTCAGCCTCGCGGGAGGCCGAGAATTCGCTCTGCCGCCGCGTTCTTGAGGATCTGCGTGGTTCCGCCCGCAATCGAGAGACACCGGTTGAGCAGCAGCAACTCGGTCGCCGACGAACTCGACAGACCCTCGACGCCGAGCAGATCGGTGGCGAACTCCGGCACCGACTGCCGATGCACCACACCGATCAGTTTTCGGACGCTCGAAGTCGCGCCGGGATCGGTCCCCGACAGCCGCTGGACCACCGACCGCGCGTCGAGCACTCGTCCGATGTGCGCATCGGCGACGATCCGACCGAGTTCACGCGACTGCTCCGCGCTCAGTTCCGCGCCGTCGATCTGACGCAGCAACGCGTCGACCTCCTTGCCCAGACCCGAACCGCCCATGGCCACGCGCTCGTTCGCGAGTGTTGTGCGCGCCAGTCGCCAGCCGCCGTCGACCGGCCCGACGACCATCTCATCGGGCACGAACACGTCGTCGAGGAACACTTCGTTGAACATCGCGCGGCCGGTCAGCTCGCGCAACGGGCGGATGTCGATCCCGGCGGCCGCCATGTCGACGAGGAAGTACGTGATGCCCTTGTGCTTCGGCACGTCGGGGTTGGTGCGCGCCAGGCACACGGCCCACTGCGACATGTGCGCCTCCGACGTCCAGATCTTCTGACCGGTGAGACGCCATCCGCCGTCGACGCGGACGGCTTTGGTGCGCAGCGATGCGAGATCCGATCCGGCCTCGGGCTCGCTGAACAGCTGGCACCACCGGATGTCGCCCGCGAGGGTCGGCGCGACGAACTTCTCGCGCTGAGCGTCCGTGCCGTGTTCGAGGATGGTCGGCAACGCCCAACCCGCGATCACCAAATCGGGACGGGCGACGCCCACCCTGTCGAGTTCGGCGTCGATGAGCAGTTGGAGCGCCGGATCGGCGGCCAGACCGTACGGCTCCGGCCAGTGCGGTGCGAGCAGTCCGGTGCGGGCCAGCGCCGCACGACGCTCCGACTCCGGGGCCGCCGCGACCTCGTCGGCGGCGGCGGCGATCGCAGGCCGCCGATCCTGGACGGACTCGAGGTCGAGCGAGAACTCGCGTCGGGAACCCTCGCGCCCGAGGCGGCCGAGTTCGGCACGCGCGGCCGATCCCTGGCCGAGGAGCATGCGGGTGGCGAGCGCCGACCGCAGGTAGAGGTGTGCGTCGTGCTCGAATGTGAAGCCGATTCCGCCGAGGATCTGGATGGCGTCCTTGGCGTTCGCGGGTGCGAGATCGGCGACGAGCACCGACGCCGCGAGACGGCTCAAGGCCGCCTGCGTACGGTCGCCGTCGTCGATCGCCGACGCCAGATCCCACGCGGCGGCGGTCAACTGCTCGCTCCGGCACAGCATGTCGGCGCAGATCTGCTTGACGGCCTGGAACGATCCGATCGGCGCCCCGAACTGGGTGCGGACCTTCGCGTAGTCGACGGCCACGTCGAGGACGTGCCGTGCGACGCCGGACTGGTAGGCGGTGAAGCCGAGCACGAGGAGGTCGACGAGGAGCTCTGCGTCGTCGATCCGTACGAGCGAACCGTCGGTCAGGCCCGAGAGACGCACCCGATGCGGGATCGCCGTGCCGTCGAGCGGACCGTCCATGACGGTGGCGTCGACACCTGCGGGCTCGATCGCGTACCAGCCGCTCGCGCCGTCGACGACAAGCGGAGCCAGCACGAGGGCGTCGTCCACCCAGGCGGGTACCGGACCCAGATCAACCGATCCGTCGGTCAGCGGCAACGGCACCGCACCGGCGATCGCCGACGCCGGGATCACCACGGGCCGCTCCCCGGCCATGAGCGCTTCGGCGACCTCCGCCCCCTGCGTGGCCAGGACGTACGCACCGGCGACGGTCTGCGCCAACGGCCCCGGGACCAGCGACGATCCGCACGCTTCCAGCATCACGGCGACGTCTTCCAGACTGCCGCCCGCACCTCCCGCATCCTCGGCGACACCGGCCATGAACACGCCGAGTTCACCGATCTGGCCGAAGAACTCGCGCCATGACGCACCCCCGCCGTCGATGTCGGCACGGACGGCCTCGGCGACGGATCGGGCCGCCGCCCAGTCGGTCACGCTGTCGGCTACCACTCGTTGGTCGGATGACGTGGCGATACTCACGGGAGTTTCCTCTGCGTTTCGGTTGTTGCAAGCAATTAGAACCTGTTCTAATGACACCTAGGGTGTACACCATCGAAGTGCCGCTGCCAACCAGCGGCCGCCCGATATCGAGGGGGAATCCGCACATGGCAGGCCCGGCCACCAGCACAAGCGACGTCGAAGCACCGACGCCGCCGCCAACTCCGGCACCCACCTCGGGCGCCGAGGTCGGATCGGCTGCGCAGCGCGAGCGGCGCAGGCGGATCCTCGACGCCACACTCGCACTCGCCTCCAAGGGCGGATACGACGCGGTGCAGATGCGCACCGTCGCAGAGAAGGCCGACGTCGCCGTCGGCACCCTGTACCGGTACTTCCCGTCGAAGGTCCATCTCCTCGTGACAGCGCTCGCGCGCGAACTGGAACGAGTGGAGGGCCGCGTCGACCGGACACAGCTCCCGGGCGACGACCCGATGGCTCGACTGCGCCACGTGCTCGACATGATCACCTATGCGATGCAGCGCGATCCCCTCCTCACCGAGGCGATGACGCGGGCGTTCATGTTCGCCGACGCATCGGCCACCAGTGAGGTCGACCGAGTCGCCAACACCATCGACCGCCTCCTCGCGGGCGCGATGCTCGACCCCGCTGATGCCGAGGCCGAGCCGTCCGAGCACGAACTCGCGATCGCACGCGTCATCTCCGACGTGTGGATGTCGAACCTCGTGCAGTGGCTCACCCGCCGTGCATCGGCCACCGACGTCACCACTCGGATGGCATTGACGATCCGCCTTCTACTCGACAAATAGAGCGGTCTTCCCGCTCAACGGGAACGCGTCACCTCCAGCGACATGACCGAGGTCACTATCGAGTCATCAGGACCCTTCCGGGCCCTGGCGAAGAACTCGATGGAGGACACGCATCATGTCTGCACCCACCCAGGACGACGAGTTCCGGACGATCGAATCGGCCGGAGCCCCCACCCGATTCGCACGCGGATGGCACTGCCTCGGCCTGCTGAAAGACTTCCAGGACGGCAAGCCCCACCAGGTCAAGGCGTTCGGAACCCAGCTCGTCGTCTTCCAGACGGAGAGCGACGGCGCGATCAAGGTGCTCGACGCCTACTGCCGCCACATGGGCGGCAATCTCGCCAAGGGTGAGGTCAAGGGCGATTCGATCGCCTGCCCGTTCCACGACTGGCGGTGGGGCGGCAACGGCCGCTGCACCGGAATCCCGTACGCGCGCCGCGTGCCGCCGGTCGCCAAGACCCGCTCGTGGCCGACTCTGGAGCGCAACGGCCAATTGTTCGTCTGGCACGACCCGCAGGGCTCCAAGCCGACCGACGACGTGACCATCCCCGTCATCGAGGGCTACGGCACCGACGAGTGGACCGACTGGCAGTGGAACTCGATCGTCGTCGAGGGCTCGCACTGCCGCGAGATCGTCGACAACGTGGTCGACATGGCGCACTTCTTCTACGTCCACTACTCGTTCCCGACGTTCTTCAAGAACATCTTCGAGGGACACGTCGCCGGTCAGTTGATGAACTCTCTGCCTCGCGACGACATCAACGTAGGCACCAACTACGACGATCCCGACTCACGCCTGGAGTCCGAAGCGTTCTACTACGGGCCGTCTTACATGATCGACGTCCTCCGCAACTACGCGAACGGCATGTTGATCGAGACCAACCTGATCAACTGCCACTACCCGGTCGACGAGAACTCGTTCGTTCTGATGTACGGCGCGAGCGTCAAGAAGCCCGCGGGGATGGAGGCAGACGAAGCCGACGCGATGGCCGCGCAGTTCGCCCAGGGCGTGAAGGTCGGATTCGAGCAGGACGTCGAGATCTGGCGCGACAAGGCCCCGATCGACAATCCCCTCCTGTCGGAGGAAGACGGCCCCGT
>NZ_JBBCUB010000006.1:0-275012 GCF_037148075.1 Gordonia malaquae
GCAGCGTCTCCACCACACCCGGCGGATGGGAGACCACCGTCCTCACCTCTGGCCCGTTCAAGGGCCGGGTCGGATGGCGACCCTCCGGCTCGACCGAGCCGTGGAAGGTCAGCCACTCGCTGCAGCCGGAGAAGCTGCTCCCTGCGATCCGGGCCACCAAGTCCGGATCGGCAGTGGAGAAATGGCTGTCATGCCGGATCCCGGCACCACCACCGGGACCGCCGGCCCCACCAGGGGTCGACGTGGTGCGCAACCCCGCCTGAAATGGTCAGGCGGGGACACCGTCATGTTCTACAGCACACCGATCCCGACCAGTCCACGATCCGACAGGTCGAACCGGCTGATACGGACGTGCCCGCCCCATTCGTTTCCGCCGACGGTGGTGACGACCCCGTCGTCGACGGTCAGCACGATGTTGGTGTGCTGCCGGAACGGGCTGTCGTGGCCGTACAGCATGACGTCGCCGAGTTTTGGTGTGTAGCCGGACCCCGCGGGCCGGAATCGCTTCTCCGACTGGAAGTACTCGGTGAGCGTGTACACGCCGGGGATGCGCCAGCTGCCGGAGTTCGGGTTGCTGAACTCGCGTCCGGCGGCACGCATCACCCAGCTGACGAAGTCGGCGCACCACTGCTCCTCGACGCCTTCCGAGTACTTGGTTCCCGCCGGCTGCGCGTCGAACTCGGCGCGTGTGACGCTCACCAGTTTCGCCTGGACCGGTGTAAGCAGAGCGGTGTCGACCGCAGGATACGCACGGTTGCGGCTGTCGAGCCATGCCTGCGCGGTGCGCACGGCACCGGTCTGAAATGCGACCACAGTGCCTGCGGCGAGAATCGCGATGACGACTCCGAGTGCGATCAACACACGACGGCGTCGTCGAGGGCGCCGTGAGTCCGTGTGTTCGGCTTCGGTGATCATGACCGCCAACGGTAGCCGAATGTCCGGTGTGCGCGGTCGGTCGAGCCGGATCCTCCAACCGGATGCTCCCTTACAGATCTCCGGGGAGCTTGTCTCGCCGGACGCCCCGCCAACTGGGATGACGTAGATGCCCGGTGGACGTCCAATCCATGAATCGGACGTCGGCCACGATCTTCGGCAGGACCCAGGTGGCGCTCGACGCGACCGGTTTGTCGAGGCTCCCGATGAACGGGCTCCGGCCGATGATCAGCGGTTTCAGCTCTTCGTGGAGTGCGTCGAGATCGGCGTCGGTGAAGCCGGTGCCGACGCGTCCGATGTAGCGGAGGCCGGTATCGGTGGGCAGGCCGATCAGGAGCGACCCGATCGATCCGGACCGGCTGCCGCGGCCGGGGCGGAACCCGCCGACGACCACTTCGATGTCGTTCCAGTTCTTGTGCTTACGCCAGTCCGCGCTGCGTCGCCCGTACTGATACGTGGAGGTGCGGCGCTTGGCGACCACACCCTCCCACCCCTGCTCGCGTGCGTGTTCGGCGGCGGCGGCACCGGGGCCGGGCAGCAGCGGAGGGACGTCGGCGATGGATGCCGCGGTGATCACCGGTGTCAGCTCGTCGAGCACTGCGCGCCGCTGCTCCCAGGGCGCCGACGTCAGGTCGGTTCCGTTCAGTTCGAGCACGTCGAACACCATGTACCGGAGGGTGAACTCCTCGTCGCGGTGATGCCGCGACGCCAGCAGCGTGAAGTCGGTGCGGCCGGTCGCATCGAGAGCGACCATCTCGCCGTCGAGGAGGACGTCGAAGCCGCGAAGTACCGTTCCGAGTTCACGCAGCTCAGGAAAGTCTGCGGTCATGTCGATTCCCGACCGCGACGACAGGCTGACATCGCCGTCGGTGTGTCGAGCCAGGATGCGGTATCCGTCCCACTTGCCTTCGAACGCCCATGCGTCGTCGGTCAACCCGTCGATCAGCTCATCGGCCGCGAGCATCGGGCGGGGTCCGCGGGAGCCTCCCGTGACGACAGTCGGGCCCACTGGCTTCGGCGGCGACGAGCGCAGTCTCGACGACTTCGATTTGCGGTACTCGCCGAGATCGACGGGTGCGCTCGCGATCGGGACCACGGGCGGGTCGAGGTCGGCGAGCAGGTCGCCGGACTCCCGGTGTCGTTCCAGCACGTCGCGGTAGTCGAGCTGAGCGATCGTCGGATCGGCGAGTTCGTCCCACGTTCGGGGTGCGGCGACCCACGGATGCTCCCGGCCGCGTAGGGAGTACGGCGCAAGGGTCGTCTTCGCGGCCGTGTTCTGGCTCCAGTCGAGGAACACCTTCGACTGGCGTGCGGCCTTCGCCATCGTCGCGGTGACCTCGGTCGGGTGTGCGGCCGCGAGCGACGTCGCGATCTGTTTGGCGACGGCGCGTGCCGATTCGCACTTCACCGGCTTGGGGAACCGTGCGTACACGTGAATCCCCTTACCGCCGCTGGTGACGGGGAACGAGGGCAGCCCGGCGTCGGCGAGAACGTCGCGAATGGCGATCGCGACCTCGGCGCAGCGGTGGAGGCTCACGTCGGGCCCGGGGTCGAGGTCGATGACGAGGCGGTCTGTTCGACGGGATTCGTCTCCGGCGGAACCGATTCCGGAGAGATCGATCCGCCATTGGGGGACATGCAGTTCGAGCGCGGCCATCTGGGCCAGCCACACCAGGTCGGCGGCCGATCGTGCGACGGGGTACACGGTCTTGCTCTCGGAGTGCTCGATGGTGAAGCGGGCCAACCAGTCCGGCGTGCCGGGAGGAAGAGCCTTCTCGAAGAACGGGCCCGACCCGGTTCCATGCGGCCACCGTTTGCGGGTGATCGGGCGTGACGCGACGTGCGGGAGCATCGTGTCGGCGATCTCGATGACGTACTGGATCACATCGAACTTGCGGGTCCCGGCCTCCGGGTACATCACCTTCTCGAGGTTGGTGACGGTGATGTGGCGGCCGTCGACCTCCAGCTTGGAACCGGGCATGCGTCGATTCTGCCCCTCCCCGGCGCCGTCGGGCGTGGCAGAATCAGTTTCATGCGTTCGATCTGGAAGGGTGACCTCAGCTTTGGCCTGGTGAACGTGCCGGTCAAGGTGTATTCCGCGACGGAGAGTCACGACCGGAGCTCGCATCAGGTCGACGCATCCGACGGCACCCGCATCCGCTACCGCCGCGTCCGGGAGGGCACCGACACCGAGGTCGAGTTCGCGAGCATCGCCAACTCGTACGAATCGGAGTCGGGCGAGCCGGTGATCCTCACCAAAGACGATCTCGCGCAGCTGCCGGTCACCCGCAGCCCGGAGATCGCGATCCTCGAGTTCGTGCCGATCGATCAGGTCGACCCGATCTACTTCGACAAGCCGTATTATCTGGAGCCGTCGTCGAAATCGCCGAAAGCGTACGTCCTCCTGGCGAAGGCGCTGGAACGGACCGAACGTCTCGCGATCGCCAACTTCACCCTGCGCAACAAGACCCGCCTGGCGGCGTTGCGTGTCATCGACGGTGTGATGACCCTGCAGACCCTGCTCTGGCCCGACGAAGTCCGCGTGCCCGACTTCGCGTTCCAGTCGGCCGACGTGCAGATCCGCGACGCCGAACTGGACATGGCCGCGTCGCTGATCGAGACGATGGCCTCGGACTTCGATCCGTCGCAGTTCGAGGACACCTATCAGATCGAACTCGCCAAGCTGATCGAGGCGAAAGCCGGCGGCGGCGACGCGTTCGTCGAACCGGAAGCGAAGCCGGAGGACGACGGTGACGATGAGGTGGCCGATCTCCTCGCCGCGCTCCGCGCGTCGGTCAAGGATCGTGCCGCGGGCTGACTCCGCCCGATCATGAGGTGATGAGGTCCCACAGGCCAGACGAGCCTGCGGCAACCGCGGCGTCGGCGACTGTGCGATCCCACGACGCGACGGAACCGAACTCGTTGCGCCAGGCCAACGCGGGCCTGCTGAACCGGTGGAGACGATGCTCCGCAGTGGTGCCCATCGCCCCGTGAACCTGGTGCCCTCCGCGCACGACGACGGATGCGGCGTGGCCGACACACGATCGAGCGACCGCGATTCGAAAAGCGGTGGAACCCGCCCAGTCGTTCCGCACCGCTTCGGTGAGCGCCGCTTCCGTCGCCGACCGGGCGAGCGCCGTCTCAGCGGCCATGTCGGCGACGGTGTGCTGCACTGCCTGGAAGCGGGAGAGCGGCCGCCCGAACTGGGTGCGCGCGGACGTGTGATCGAGCGACAGTTGAAGGATCGTGTCCAGCGCGCCGACGGTCGCAGCGGCGCGCGCGAGAGCGCCACGCAGGCGGAACATTTCGCCGGTGTCGTCGGGAACACGGTTCCAGGCGGAGGCGCCGGCATGAACGTGCACTCGATCCCGCGGCTCGCCGGCTCGGTTCCATCCCGCCGTCACATCGACCTCCGATCGCGGGAGATCTGCCACCGCCCATCCGTGGTCGACGGCTCGGAGCGCCACGATCCGCTCGGATTCGGCGGCCCATCCGACCCCGGTGGCCACCCCGTCGTCGTTGATGATGCAGGCGGTCCGGCGAGCGTCGCTCGACGGGAGGTGCGCGCGCCGCAGCAGCCAGCCTGCGAGCAGGTCGTGCTCGACGTACGGGATGGCGACGCCGGCGGTCGCCGCCGCGGTGATCAGCGCGGACGCCTCCGGCCATCCGGCGCCGCTGCCGCCGACCGCCTCCGGCGCTGTGAGACGCGCGAGCCCGAGGTCTACGAGCCGCGGCCAGGGGTCGTCGACCTCGGTGCGGAGAATGTCGTTCATCAGGGCGATGAGGTCCGGATCGACGGTCATCAGCGCATCCCCAGTCCGCGTGCGATCACGCCGCGCAACACTTCGTTGGTTCCGCCTCGGAGCGTGAAACCGGGACGTTGATCGGTAGCGGTCGAGACGAGTCGAGCCAACTCGGGTTGGTGGACATCGTCGCCGAGAATGACGTCGACGTCGTCTGCGATGTCACCTTCGAGTGTTGTCCCGAGCACCTTCACGACGGCGGCGGCGACGTCCGCGTCGTGACCTGCGGCGAGGGTGTGAGCCACCGACTCCGACATCGTGTGCAGCCCGGCGAGGCGAGCGATGTTCGCGCCGAAGGCCGGTGACGAGCGTGCCAGATCAGGTTCATCGGCGAGCTTCGCCACCAGCGGGAACGTGGACAGGAATCGCTCGGGTCCGCTGCGCTCGAACGCCAACTCGCTGGTCACCTGCAGCCAGCCGTTTCCGATGTCGCCGAACACCATCTCGTCGGGGACGAAGACGTCGTCGAGGAGCACCTCGTTGAAGTGGTGAGAACCGTTCATCGATCTGATCGGCGACACGGTCACTCCTGGACCGCGCAGGTCCACGATGAACTGAGACAACCCCGCGTGACGGTCGGAGGTGTCGAGCGGTGAGGTGCGGGCGAGGCAGATGAAGTAGTGCGCTGCATGAGCGCCGGACGTCCAGACCTTGACGCCGCGGACCCGCCAGCCGCCGTCCACCTGCTCGGCCCGGGTGCGAACGGCCGCGAGATCACTGCCCGCGTCGGGCTCGCTCATGCCGATTCCGAAGAACACTTCGCCGGCGACGATCCCGGGCAGTAGTCGCCGGCGCTGCGACTCGGTTCCGAACTTGAGGAGCGAGGGCGAGATCTGACGGTCGGCGATCCAGTGTGCGCCGACGGGTGCTCCTGCGGCGAGCAGTTCCTCGGTCACGGCGAATCGCTCGACGTGGCTGCGCCCGTGGCCTCGGTACTCGGTCGGAACAGTCATGCCGATCCATCCGCGGTGCGCGAGGCGTCGCGTGAACGCCTCGTCCCAGCCGGTCAACCAGCAGTCGACCATCGGAGTGAACCGTCCGTGCGCGAGCTCGTCGGCGACGAACTCGCGCACGTCTGCGCGCAGCTCGGCCAGCGTTCGGTCAGTCATCGGCACCACCTCGAAAGAGACTTTGTGAGGAGTGACACTACCCCTGGCCGAGCGTATGCTCGGTGAGCATGAGTCAACTTACGGAACCTCAGGCAGTGGCCGACTTCCAGCGCAGGGCCGAGTCTCAGCAGATCAGCGATCCCGCCGACCTCGATGCCATCTGGGCCGCACTTCCGACCGTGACGATCGACGACGTGATCGGCGATTGGCGAGGAGGCGAGCTGCCGTCGGGACACCGGCTCGACGGCAGCCTCGCACAGGTGGGCTGGCACGGCAAGTGGCTGCGGAGTCGGTACGACGTCGCGCCGATGGTCTGCCGTGGCGCCGACGGCGAGCTCTACTCGAACCTGGAGATAGGAAAGGGCGCCGCCAGCCTGTGGAACGTCGAGTTCCGAGGTGAGCTGACGGCGACCATGGTCTACGACGGGCAGCCCGTCTTCGATCACTTCAAGCGCGTCGACGAGAACACGTTGATGGGGATCATGAACGGAAGCACGTCACTCGTGCGTGACGAGCACTTCTACTTCTTCCTCGTCCGCGAGTGACGCATCGCGACGCTCGAGGCCGCGGATCGTCGCCGTGCAGCCCGCGACGGCGAGAGCGATGAGGGCGAAACCGAGGCCGAACGTCCCCCAGTCGAACGGGCCCGCGTCGGCCTGGCCGTCCATCTTTCGGGCAGAGCCGGACAGGAATGGCACGATCACGAGGATCGCGAATGCGGCGAGAGTCTCGGCGATCACCACGCGGGGGAACTCGCCGAGCGCGAGCTGAGCGAAGGTCCGTTCGTCGCCTGCGACCCGCGCACGGCGGATCTTCGGGATCAGGACCAGGGCGTTGTACGTTCCCGCTCCGATCATGAACGCGACGAGGATCAGCTTGATCAGCAGGAATCGTCCGTACGACGTGGTCACGAACTGGCTGAACGAACCGAGGTGCACCCAGGTGAGCCAGACTCCGGAGACGGTGATCGCGATGACCGCGCCCATCGCCCAGGTGCTGAAACGGGACCACATCTGCTCCCACGCGCCCGCTTCGTCCGTGGACCCTTCTCCGCCCCCACGACGACGGGCGGCGACGACGCCCGCGGCGGCGAGGACTACGAGACCGCCGACCCAGATGTCGGCGGCGAGGATGTGTGCCAGCTTGAGTTCGCGGTTCGCGATCTTGTCGAGGCTCGTGGACGCAAGGGTGATGCTCGGCATCGCGGCAGCGAGGATGGATGTGACGAATCCGGCCGACGCCAGGCGGGGAGTCGGAGTGGCCGCGAGGTTCCAGAGGATCGCCGCCAGCGCGATGAACAGCACGAACTGGACGGTTCCCATGACTCCGCCGGACATCCAGGTGCCGTCGTCCTTGGGCAGCGTCAGGTAGTCGGTCGCGTGGGTGAACGATGCTGCCTGCGACCACGACACGTCGAGGTCGGACTTCGTCACACGCGCCACGTACTGGAAGAAGCCGCCGAGAAGCGCCAGGACCGCGACGGGGCGGGCGAGCGACGCGAGAGCGGCTTCGGTGCGACCGTCGCGGGCCCGGCTCGGCAACAGGTACGCCAATGCCAGGCACAGTCCCGTCGCGAACGACAGTGCGGTGAAATACCCGATGGTGGTCATGATCTGCCACGCGGGTTTTGATGCGGGCGCCGCGGCGGCCAGCGAGGTTAGGCTATCCATAAGAGCTAGAACTCTAAGCGTTTCCTGAGAACAAGCGCAAGGGGTGGTGCGCGAGCGGGCTGTGAATGACGTGGGCCACAATGGTTCCCATGGGTTCGAACATCGGGCGTGCGCGGCAGAACGAGATCTATCGAGCGGGGATCCACGGGCGCGCCCCGGCGATCCCCACCGACTTCGCGACGCTCGAACGGCGCGCGCAGGCGGTGATGTCCAAGCGTGGGTGGGCCTACATCGGGGGCGGTGCAGGCGAGGGGCGCACGATGGATGCGAACCGGTCTGCCCTCGACCGATGGGCGATCGTACCGCGAGTGCTTCGCGACACGAGCGACCGATCGCTCGAGGTGGAGCTCTTCGGGCAGACGCTGCCCGCGCCGGTGCTGTTCTCCCCGGTCGGCGCAGGAGCGCTCGCTCATGACAGGGCAGACGTCCACATCGGACATGCCGCAGCCGAGCTGGGGCTTCCGTACATCTTCTCCAATCAGGGATGCGCCCCGATGGAAGACGTCGCGGCGGAGATGGAGTCGGTTCGTCCGGGAGCGCCGCGGTGGTTCCAGCTCTACTGGTCCACCGACGACCGGCTGGTCCGGAGTCTCGTGGCCCGTGCGGAGGCGATGGGCGCCGCGGCGATCGCGGTCACGCTCGACACCACGATGCTCGGCTGGCGTCCGCAGGACCTGAACCTGGGTTCGCTGCCGTTCGCGCGAGCCGAGGGCATCAACCAGTACACGTCCGATCCGACGTTCTGGGAGATCGTCGCCGAGCGACTCAAGGGCGCGGTGTCGGAGAAGCCCGAGGTGAGCCTCGGAGCGGTGAAGACTCTGTTCTCCATCGCACGGAACGTGCCCGGCGAACTCCGCCGGAACCTCACCGCGCCCGAGCCGCGTGCGGCGGTCGAGACCTTCTTGGACATCTACTCGCGGCCGTCGTTGAACTGGGACGACATCATGACGCTGAGGGAGATGACAAGCCTGCCGATCGTCCTCAAAGGGGTGCTGCATCCCGACGACGCCCGCCAGGCGGTCGAGCTGGGGATCGACGGCCTGATCGTCTCCAATCACGGTGGGCGTCAGGTGGACGGGTCCATCTCATCGACCGATGCGCTGGTCGACGTCGTCGACGCGGTGAAGGGTCAGATCAAGATTCTCGTCGACTCCGGCTTCTACACCGGATCGGACGTGTTCAAGGCGCTCGCGCTCGGCGCGGACGCCGTCTGCATCGGTCGCCCCCACATGTACGGACTCGCACTGGCCGGGGCCGACGGCGCGCGCGATGCGGTTGCGAACATCGTCGCCGAACTCGATCTCACTCTCGGCCTCTCGGGCCACACGGACGTGACGACCCTGGATCGCTCTGCTCTGAAGCGGGTGTGACCGCGCCTACGGGACGCCGACCACGCGCAATAATGCGGTGGTGGCGGCTGCGGCGACGATGACGACGACGAGCGGCGCCTTGAACCATGCCGCGGCGACGCCGACCGCGACGCCGATCGGTCGGGCGGGGCCCGTGACGTCGTCTCCGGTGAAGAGGGCGCCGGTGAGAGCGACGGCGACCAGCAGGACGATCGTGGCCCGTTCGAGGATCGCCTCGACGGCCGGTGACACCTGCGCCCGCGTGCGCACGAGCAGTCCCGCGAGACGGATCGTGTAGGTTCCGCCGGCCAGCAGCGCGACCGCTCCCACGAACTGCCAGCCGGTCATGCGTCAACTCCTTCCGGCGTCCCGCTCGTCGAGCGCAGTCGAGACGCCGCCCGGCGTCGAGTGAGGAGTCGCCCGAGTGGGATGCCGAGCAGCGCCAGGACCACCGGCAGTCCGGCAGCGACGAAGCCGGCGGTCGCGAGCGCGATGGCCCCGCCGAACACGGACGCCCACCGGGTGCTCGGATCACGCAGCGCAGGGATGGCCAGGGCGGCCATCAGTGCGGGGAACGCCGCGTCGAGGCCGAGGGCCTCGGGAGAGGCGATCACCTGCCCGGCCAATGCTCCGCACAGTGCTCCGAGGGGCCATGAGACGACCACGGCCAGGCCGCAGACGATGAACGCCGCGCGAGCGGCCACGGGATCGCGGTGCGGTGCGGAGTAGACGGCGGTCTCGTCGTTGACGATATGGGCGGCGGCGAGGATGGTCCGGTCCGAACGGAGAAAACGTCCGATGGACAGTGCGTAGGAGAAGTTCCGAACGTTCACCAGGAGACCTGCGAGAGCCCCGACGATCGGGAGGCCGCCCGCGGCGACGACGGAGACCAGGACGAACTCCGACGATCCGGCGAGCACGGTGCACGCCATGATCAGCACCTGCCACCACGCGAGTCCGATGCCGTGTGCGGCCGCCCCGTACGACGCGCCGACCACCCACATCGACGCGCCGATGACGAGGATCTCCCTCGGGACGAGTGTTCTCCATGACGAACGCATGTCCACTATGATGGAACTATGGATGACGTTCGTCAAGATGAACGTTCGGCCACTATGGCGAACGCAACGGTCGACCCGCAGAAACTCGTGGCCGCCGCACTCAAGCGTGAACGCACTCGAGCCGGTCTCTCGATCGCTGAACTCGCACGTCGTGCAGGCATCGGGAAGTCGACGTTGTCGCAGCTCGAGTCGGGTGACGGCAACCCGAGCGTGGAGACCCTGTGGTCGTTGAGCGTGGCACTCGGCATCCAGTTCTCGGCCCTCGTCGACGTTCCACGTCCCGCAGTCGAAGTGATCCGGTTGGGGGAGGGGCCCACCATCACCGCGGGCGAGGCTGATTTCTATGCGGCGACGCTGCTGTCGGCGGCCCGCCACGGAACCCGACGTGACGTCTACCTGATCCGCGCCGACCGCGGCAGGCCGCGCATCTCGCAGCCGCACGCGCGCGGTGTGGTCGAGCATGTGATCCTCTGCGCGGGCAGAGCGCTGGTTGGGCCGACCGAGGCCGCAGTGGAGCTTGCGCCCGGCGACTACGTCAACTATCCCGGCGACGCCGAGCACATCTTCGACGCCCTCGACGACGGCACTATCGCGGTCCTGCTCAGCGAGGCGTGACTGAAATCGTCCCGGAGGGAGCGCCGTGAGGGCGAATCGCCCTCGGGAGGGTCTGTCGGGGACGATCTCAGTCATTTCGCGTGGTTGCGCCCAGCGCGCGTGGAACGCTGGCCGGGCGAGGCCGGGGGTCGCAGGATCAGACCATGACCCGACGGATCCGCCTGAACGCCTTCGACATGAACTGCGTCGCTCACCAGTCGCCCGGCCTCTGGCGGCATCCAGACGACAGGTCGTGGGACTACAACACCCTGGACTACTGGGTGGAACTGGCAAAACTGCTGGAACACGGTCGGTTCGACGGGCTGTTCATCGCTGACGTCCTCGGCACGTACGACGTCTACTCCCAGACCGATGAAGCGGCCATCCGCCAGGGCGCGCAGATTCCGGTCAACGACCCGTTGCTGCTGGTCTCGGCGATGGCTCATGCGACTGAGAACCTCGGATTCGGCATCACGACCGGAACGGGCTTCGAGCATCCGTATCCGTTCGCACGTCGAGTGTCGACACTCGATCACCTCACGCGTGGGCGCATCGGCTGGAACGTCGTCACCGGGTACCTGCCCGCCGCGGCACGCAACATGGGTGACGATCGGCTGCTCGACCACGACGCACGCTACGACCACGCCGACGAGTACCTCACGGTCCTGTACAAGCTTTGGGAGGGGTCGTGGGAAGACGACGCGGTACGACGTGATCGCGACTCCGGCGTGTTCGCCGACCCGGCGAAGGTCCATCACATCGGACATCGTGGTGAGCACTTCACGGTGCCGGGCATCCATCTCGCGGAGCCCTCGACGCAGCGGACGCCGGTGATCTATCAAGCCGGCGCGTCCACTAGGGGAAGCAGGTTCGCTGCGGAGAACGCGGAGGCGATCTTCGTCGCCGCGCCGACCAAGACGATCCTGCGCGATGTCGTCGCCAGAACACGCGACGCGCTCGTCGCCGCAGGTCGTGGACCGTACGACGCTCGCATCTACACCCTCGCCACCGTCATCACCGACAGCACTCCGGAGGCGGCCCGCGAGAAGGCGGTGCAGTACCGGCGCTTCGCGTCAGACGAGGGGTCGCTCGTGTTCATGTCCGGGTGGATGGGCATCGACCTGTCGCGATACAGCCTCGACGATCCGATCGGCGCAGTGGAGTCGAATGCGATTCAATCGGCTGTGGCGGCGTTCTCCCAGGCAGACGAGGACGGGCGCGCATGGCGAGTTCGCGATGTGGCCGCCTGGGGTGGAATCGGGGGAATGGGGCCGGTGCTCATCGGGTCCGGTGACGAGGTCGCCGAGACGCTGATCGACTGGGTGGACGACACCGACGTCGACGGGTTCAATCTCGCCTACGCGGTCACGCCGGGATCGTTCCGCGACGTCGTCGACCATGTGGTGCCCGCGCTCGACGCACGCGGGGCATACCAGTCGGCGTATCAGTCGGGCTCGCTGCGCAACAAGCTGTTCGGACGGGGCGACCGCCTGCCCGACAACCATCGCGGGGCGACGTTCCGCGTCGGAGGGAGTGCGTCGACGATCGACGACTCCGCGCGTCGGACGGCGGTCGGCGTCTGAGATCAGACCAGCGGACGGCCTGTCCGCATCCGCCATCGCACATCGGCCAGCAGCAGGTTGAACGGGAACTTCCGCATCGGAGCGGGCATAAGCTTCACTCCGACGCGCAGGACGGCGTTGTGCGCGTCGAAGATCCGCTTCTGCGTGGGGGTCTGGGTGACACCGAGCTTGTCGCGGAACTCCGGCGGCAGGTACCCGACGGTCAGCAGTTCCGACCACGGACCCATGATCATCGACACGGGTTTGGCGGCGAATTTGAACCGGACCAGCGACTTCAGGTAGCTGCGGATCACATCGTCGAGCTCCATGCTCGCCACGGTCTCGTTCCAGTACACCTCGAAGTCGGCCCTGGTGGCCGGCCACATCTCGGGCGGCATCTGCAGGGTGGTGCCCATGATCGCGCCTTGGCGGTACGCCTCCTCGGTGATGACCGACGGATCGCCGTAAAGGCGGATCATGTCCTCCCAGCCTCGGTACAGGCATGCCGCGACCCAGAGCTGGAGCTTCGCGTCGAACGCGTTGTACTTGACCGGACTTGAACTGGACGACCGAACGTGAGCATGCGACTTGTTGACCGCGTGGCGGTACTTCCGGCGCAGTTCGGCGTCGCCCATGGCGGCGACGGCGAGGTACGTGAGGGTAGTTCGTGTCCGTTTGACCGGATGCTTGAACAGGTTGCCCGTCTCGACTTTGCTCTCGTAGACGCCGTAGCCGACCGCCGGGAGCGTCAGCTGCATGATCACGTTCGCGGGACCGGCCAGCAGTGCGGGTCCGAGCAGGGTCAGATCGGTGATCTGTTGCTCGTCGAGCTCCGCGCGTGTGGCGCGAGGCATCGGATCCGCCTGAAACGACTCGATCGGCTGTGCTGTCATGACACTCCCCAAAGTGATAACGACTGTTTCCTGTTATTGATTCAACGCCCGGCGTCCCGCGGTGTCAAGAGGCGGGGTGTTTATATGGACGGTGTGACCAAGCCTGGTGAGACCGCGAGCGAACTGCGTTCGTACGGCGGGGAGGCGGGCGATGCTCGGGTGGCTCGCCGACGTGCGGCACTCATCGATGCGAGTCTCGACATGCTCACCGAGCCGGAGGTGGGAACTGTCACGGTGCGAGGCATCTGTGCTCGTGCGGGTCTCACTCCGCGGTACTTCTACGAGAGTTTCGACAACGTCGACGCGCTCGCTCGCGCGACGTACGACGGTGTGATCGCCGAGATCGCCGAGCGGGCCGCGGCCGCGTTCGCGCGAGGAGGCGATGCGCGGGGGAAGGTTCGGGCAGCCGTCGAAGCGATCGTCGACGTCATCGAATCCGATCCCCGGACCGGCAGGCTGATCTTCTCCGACACGCTCCGCAGTCCCGTTCTCGCCGGCAGGCGAGCTGATTCTCTGCAGTTGTTCGCGAACCTGACGTCGGAGTCGGCGGCCCAGGTGGCCCGTGTCGGGCAGGCCGATGAGACGATGGCGGCAGCGCATTTCCAGGTGGGCGGCCTCGGCCGCGTCCTCGCCTCGTGGACGGAGGGCCGCCTCGACCTCGATCGCGACCGACTCGTCGCGGTGTGTGTGCGCATGATGCTGCCGATCACGGCGGAGCGGAGCTGACTCGATGACTCGACCGACCACCGGTTCGTGGCGCGACTACGGCGCTGTCCACCTTCCGGCGCCTCTCCGGGCCGCGCTCGAGGCCTTCATGGAGCACGGCTATCACGGCACATCAGTGCGTGACATCGCGTCGCGCGCGGGCTTGTCGGTGCCCGGCCTGTATCACCACTACCCGTCCAAGCAGTCTCTCCTGCAAGGACTGCTCGAGTTGACGATGACCGATCTCCTTCGTCGGTCCGCGCAGGCGATCGAGGAGGCGGGCGACGATCCGGTGACGCAGTTCGACGCGGTCGTCGAGTCGTTGCTGCGCTTCCACATGTTCCGTCGAGAGCAGGCCTTCGTCGGGTCGACCGAGCTCCGGAGCCTCGACGACGACTATCGGCCGACCTACATCGGGCACCGGACGCGTCAGCAGCGGATGGTGGACGAGATCGTTCTCTCCGGCGTCCGGTCGGGTGTGTTCGTCACGGTCGATCCCAAGGGGGCGGCCCGGGCCGTCGCGTCGATGTGCGTCGGTGTCTCGACCTGGTACCGAGTGAACGGCGAACTCGGTGCCGACGAGTTGATCGCCAGAAACCTCGACTACGCCCGTGCGATCGTCGGATACCGACCGGCTCGCTGAGCACTTCTGGGGATCGTCCTTGACGTGACCTGGGTCTCGTGGGACAGTTGTCGCGTGACCGAGCGAGCGCTCGGTCAGAAACGGGGATTGTGCTCATGACGATCGATCTGTCCTACCGTCCCGAGGTAGTCGAGTTGGTGGCTCGGACCGAGCTCTTCATCAACGAACACGTCCTTCCGGTGGAGAACGAGTTCCGCGGCGACGTGACAGCGGCCGGCGGTGACGACCTCCGGCGTGAACTGAACGCCAAGGCCAAGGCCGCCGGTGTGTTCGCGCCGCACGCACCTGTCGAGTTCGGTGGACTCGGGCTCTCGATGTCCGACCGCGCGCCCGTGTTCGAAGCCGCCGGACGGTCGACGTTCGGACCGGTCGCCCTGCACATCGGTGCACCGGACGAGGGCAACGTCCACATGCTCGCCCACGTCGCCGACGACCGTCAGCGTCACGAGTACCTGGCGCCGCTCGCGGCCGGGGCCGTCCGCAGTGCGTTCGCGATGACTGAGCCGTCACCGGGTGCAGGCGCCGATCCGAACGCCCTGTCCACGATGGCGACGCGAGTCGACGGCGGCTGGAAGATCAACGGACGCAAGCGGTTCATCACCGGTGCCGACGGCGCGGGCTTCTTCATCATCATGGCGCGCACATCGGGTGAACCGGGTGACCGCGGCGGTGCGACGATGTTCCTCGCACCCGGCGACACTGACGGCATCAGCGTCGACCGCCATATCCACACCACCGACAAGTCGATGATCGGCGGTCACTGCGAGATGACGTTCACCGACGTCTTCGTTCCCGACGCCGACGTGTTGGGTGAGGTCAACGAGGGTTATCGCTATGCGCAGGTACGCCTGGGTCCCGCCCGCATGACACATGTGATGCGGTGGATGGGCTCGGCGGTCCGCGCGCAGAAGGTCGCGCTCGACTACGTCGAACGGCGGCAGGGATTCGGCGGAAGGCTCGCAGACCTGGGCATGATCCAGCAACTCGTGGCCGACAACGAGATCGATCTCGCCGCGGCGCGCGCACTGCTGGTACGCGCGTGCTGGGAACTCGACCAGGGCTCTCATGCATCGGACTCGACATCGATCGCGAAGACGTTCGGCGCCGAGGCGTTCTCCCGCGTCGTCGACCGCAGCATTCAGATGTGCGGCGGTCTCGGCGTCTCGGAGGACCTGCCGCTGGCTCGTCTCGCCGACGAGTTGCGTCCGTTCCGGATCTACGACGGTCCTTCCGAAGTGCACCGGTGGGCGATCGCCAAGCGTGCTGTCGGACGTGCCCGAAAGGAGCGTCAGGCATGAGTGGTCACGCGGGGCTCGCGGCAGCGGATCTGCGGCGACTGCTTGAGAGCAACGGCGTCGACGTGGTCGGCGACCTGCGGATCGACCTGATCAGCGGCGGCCGGTCCAATCTGACATTCGACGTTCGCGACGACGTTCACCACTGGGTGGCGCGACGCCCGCCGATGGGCGGCCTCACGCCGTCGGCGCACGACATGGAGCGCGAGTGGGCGGTCACCTCGGCGCTCACGCGGACTGACGTTCCAGTCGCGCCGACGGTCGCGATCGACCGGGCCGGTGACGTGATCGGTGCGCCCTGCACCGTGGTCGAGTTCGTCGACGGTGACGTGATCCGCTCGGTGGACGATCTGGCGCGCTTCTCCGACGCGCAGGTGGAGGCATCGATCGATGCGCTGGTCCGGACGCTCGCCGACCTGCACGCCGTCGACTACTCGGCCGTCGGGCTCGCCGAGTTCGGGCGCCCGGAGGGTTTCGCGGCGCGTCAGATCAAGCTGTGGGCCAGGCAGTGGGGCATCGTCAAGACCCGGGAACTCGATGACGTCGACAGGCTGGTCGACATCCTGTCCGACCGAGTTCCTGCAGCCGCGCGCAGCACGATTGTGCACGGCGACTTCCGCATCGACAACACGATTCTCGCGCCCGACGACCCCGGTCGGGTCGCAGCCGTCGTCGACTGGGAGCTGTCGGCGCTCGGCGACCCGATCACCGACGTCGCGCTGATGTGCGTGTACCGCCAGCCGGTGTTCTCGTCGGTCCTCGGATTCGACGCCGCGTGGACCAGCGACCGTCTGCCCGACGCGGACTCGCTCGCCGAGCGTTACGCGCAGGCGACCGGAGCAGACCTCGGCGACTGGGCCTTCTACCTCGGCCTCGCCAACCTGAAGCTGGGAGTCATCGCCGAGGGCATCACCCACCGCGCACTGCAGGGCGGATCGTCCGGCGCGGCGGGCGCGGAAAAGGCCGCTGAGGCCACCGCATCATTCATCGCACAGGGACTGGAGGCCGTGAAATGACTGCACGCAAGGTAGCGCTGGTGACCGGGGGCTCGCGTGGGATCGGAGCGGCTGTCGCGAACCGGTTCGCCCGCGAGGGGTGGGACCTGACGATCAGCGCGCGAGGCCAGGAGGCGCTCGATGCTCGTGCCGACCAGCTCCGCGAGCACGGCGCCCGAGTGCTCTCCGTCGCTGCGGACTCCACCGACGCGGACGCCGTCGCCGCCCTGATCGCCCGCCACGTCGAGGAGTACGGACGCACCGACGCACTCGTCGTCAATGCAGGCATGGGCCTCAAGGGTGGTTTCGCCGACTTCCCTGCCCGGCGCTTCGACCGGCTGTACCAGGTCAACGTGCGTGCGCCGTTCCAGTTGATGCAGGGACTGCTGCCGAGCCTTCGGGCGGCGGTCGACGCAGCAGGGGCGGCGAAGGTCATCGCGATCTCGTCGATCACCGGGGTGTATCCCGAGCCGGAGATGGCGGCGTACGGCGCGACGAAGGCGGCCCTGATCTCGATGTGCGAGACGTTCAACCTCGAGGAGTCGGTGAACGGCGTCTCGGCGACGTCGATCGCGCCCGGCTACGTCGACACGGACATGTCGGAGTGGACAAAAGGGGAGGGGGCGATCCCCGGTGACGAGATGATCTCCGCCGAGGACGTCGCCACCGTCGCCTACGCGGTCTCGCAGCTCTCGCGCTGGGCGGTCCTCCCGCAGGCGGTGCTCACCCGCCCCGGCCCGAACCTGCACCGGGCTTAGCCCCGGGCCGTCGCGACCTTTCGGTTCGTCGAGCGCAGTCGAGACGCCTATCGAGTCCCGTCCCTACCGGAACGACAGGATCCCGTCGGAGGCCAGGTGGCCGTGCTCGTTGACGGACACGACGGTCAGGCCGCTCCGCCCGGAGACGATCTTGGTCACCGACGCGTTCACGAACGTCCTGGACACCGCGGGCCATCCGGCCGGCGGGACACCCCACAGTTGTGACACGAGCAGTCCGATGGTCCCTGCGGACGACGTGATGAGCACGTTCTTTCCGGATCCGGCCAGTTCGGCGGCGCGCTGCGATGCGGCGTGTGTGCGGGCGAGGAACTCCGCGAAGGTCTCGTCGGCGGGCTGGGTTCCGGCGATCCACGCGTCGAGCCCGGCGTCGAGCACCTTCTGGTACGCGGCGCGGTCGGCGAACAGGTCGGCTGCCGCAGTCATGAGTTCTGCAGGCAGCTCGTATTCGTTCCAGTCGGCGTCCACTTGATGATCCGGTCGGGTGCCGAATCCTTCGAGGACGCCGCTCAGTGTGTCCCGTTGGCGCGGGAGGTCGCCGGAGACGGCGGCGTCGAACGTCGGGACGAAGCCCGCGAGTAGCTCGCCGGTGCGTCGGGCCTGGGCGAATCCGAGTTCGGTGAGCCCGGGGCCGGTGCCGTCGGTGCTGCCGACGCCGTACGCGTGTGCAGGTGCTTGACCATGACGGACGAGGTAGATGGCGCCCATCTCAGCAGGCCGTTCTGTGCATGTGGGGGTGGGTGGCGGTGGTCACGTTTCCACCGTAGACGGCCTGCTTCACTTGCCATGCGTCGCGGGTGCTTGCTAGCTTCGCTCCATGACTCGTCAGCTGCACGCGATCCCGGAGGTCACCTACGTGACCACCGCTCTGGGTTGCCGTCTGCCGCTGGCTCGGGTCCTCTGTTGTCGCCGAATGCGCTGAACCAGCCCATTTCTCGCCTGCTCTCCTGCGGGCACTCTCTTTCGTCGCGATCGACTGCTGTCGTGTTGCGCGTCCGGCACAAGGACCCCTGAAAATGACTTCCACCCTCGCTCGTCCCCTCCCCTCGACCACCGTCGAGATCGCTCCAGTTCGTCTCCGCTCGGTCCCGTCGCCGACCGCTCCGCATGTCGCCACTGCAGGTCTGCAACTGTCGACGAAGGCCGCCGCACTTGTTCTGCGCACCGCCCGCGTCTCGGGGCCGGTCTTCCGCGATGACACCGCTGCTGCCACCGGGCTGTCGATCTCAACCGTGAACCGCCAGGTCAGCGCTCTGCTCAAGGCGGGGTTGATCCGCGAGCGCGCCGATCTGACGCCGCCCGGTGCCGTGGGACGTCCCCGCGTCCCGTTTGAGATCAACACGACCGGTTTCCTGACCGTCGGGATTCACATCGGCTACAAGACCACGTCGATCACGACTCACGACCTTATGCACCGCGTTGTCGGCGCCATCGCGATCCCGACGCCGCAGGCCGGGACTCCCGAAGAAGTAGTCGCCGCGGTTGGCGCGAGCGCTCGTCGTTTCGCCGATCGCTGGGTCGGTAAGCGCCTGCTCTGGGCGGGAGTCGCCATCGGCGGACGAGTCGCCGAAGGTGGCGTCGTCGATCATCCGCGTCTTGGATGGTCGAACGTCCCCGTCGGGCGAGTGATCGCCGAGACCATCGGACTGCCCGTCTCCGTCGCGTCCCACGTCGAGGCGATGGCCGCCGCAGAACTGGTCGTCAACACGCCGTCCGACCAGAGCCAGAACTTCCTGTACTTCTACGCCCGCGAAATGGTCGGCATCGCATTCAGTGTGGACGGCACCGTCCACACGCCTGCCGCGGGTCCGCCCACGATCGGGCACTTCCCGACCGGCGAGACGACGCTTCTCGATCCCGATCGCACCGGACGTCTCGAAGACACCGTCGGCGATTCGGGTGTCCTGTACGCCGCAGAGAAGGCGGGGCTGTCGGTGTCGTCGATCGACGAACTGCGCGCCGCCGCCCGTACCGGCAACACCGTCGCGCACGACATCCTCACCGAACGTGCCGAGATCCTAGGCCGGACCGTCGCGTTGATCTCGGACATCTTCAACCCGGATCACGTGATTCTCGGCGGGCAGGCCTTCACCGACTACCCCGAAGCTCTTCCCGCAGTCAGCAAGGCACTGCGTGCGACGTCGGTCGTCACCCAGCGTGATGTTCGTGTCGCACGTTCGGCGATCACTGTCCAGCAGAAGGCCGCGGGCGCCGTCGCTCTCGACGCGATCTACGCCGACCCGCTCGACGCTCTCTCGCACACCGCCTGATCAGCGAACCATTTCCTAGTCGTTCCCTGGCGTCCGACCACGACCGGTCAGCACCACAACGTGTTCGGCGAAGTCTGAGCGTGGTTCACGTGCTCGGGCACCACGTCGCGTTACGCTTCGCTCATGTCTGAGCCGGAGAAGCCCGACGAGGGTCAGCGGACGTATGACGCGATGTCGCTGTTCAGCAAGTCGCAGGAGCAGGCGGTGAAGGTCGCCTCAGAGACGTTGCACAAGATCCGCGGAATGGCTGCTGCCGGTGCGTCGGCAGGAGCGGCCGCCCCGGATGAGCTGATGCGGCAGGTCGCCGAGCTGAGCGGGGCGGTGACGAGCCTGGCGGGTAGTGCCACCGGCGTCGCCGGAGCCGTCGCCCAGCCGATGCAGGATTTCATCGTCCAGCAGCGGAAGCTGGCAGAGACGATCGCCAAGTTCGCCGAGGTCCAGGCCGAATTGTCCGGGGTTGTGGCCGAGTTCGCTCAGCGACAGGCGGCGACGGTTGCTGCGCTCGAGAAGGTGACGACGCCGGTTCTCGGCCTGATGGGCGCGCAGCAGACCGAGGACGACGCTCCCGCGTGACGCGTCGACTCCCGCTAATCGTCTGACAATTAGCGGGAGTCGACAGGTGCAGCGGGAAGCGGGGAGGGGCCTAGTCGGCGGTACGCCGACGGAACGCGCGCAGAGCGAACGGTGCGAAGATCGCCGTGAGAGCGATCGACCAGAGGATCGTCGCGAGGACCGGGTGCTGGAGCGGGAGTGCGCTCGAGTCGGTGGCCTTCGGGCCGTTGCCCCAGAGTTGACGCATGGCCTGGACCAGCGACGACACCGGGTTCCACTCGGCGATCGTCCGCAGCCACGTCGCCATCGGCGCAGTCGGGACAAACGCGTTCGACAGGAACGTCAGCGGGAAGAGCAGCGTGAACATGAAGCCGTTCACGGCCTCAACTGACTTGAGCCACGATCCGACGAGAATGCCGAACCAGATGATGCCGAAGCCGAACACCAAGACCAGGGCGAAGCCCAGGACCGCCTCCGGGAACGACGTATGGATCCGCCAGCCGATCACGAGGCCCGTCAACGCCATCACGACGATGCCGATGGATGAGTGCATCAACGACGCGATCGCTCGACCGAGCAGGTACGACGTCCGGTTGATGGGCAGCGAACGGAACCGGTCGACGATGCCTTTGTCGACGTCGGCCGTGATGCCGTTGGCGACGATGAACGCGGTGAACACGATCGTCTGGCCCATGATGCCGGGCAGCAGGTACTCGCGGTAGCTGCCGCCGCCGGGCACCGGCATCGCCGGACCGAACACGAATGCGAACAGCACCACGAACATGATCGGTTGGACCGTGACGTCGGACAGCATCTCGGGCATGCGTTTGGTGTGGATCATGCTGCGTTGCACCATGATCGACGTCTGACGCCAGAGGCTCGGCGGATCGATCGCGAGTCGGGGGTCGATTGCGGGGGCGCTCATGCGCTCGCTCCTTCAGAATCGGAGGCGGACTCGGAGCCGGGTTCGGCACGATGGCCGGTGAGGCTGAGGAAGACATCGTCGAGGCTCGGGCGCGACAGCCCGATGTCGTCGATTGCGATCCCCGACTCGTCGAGCATTCCCGCGACGCGAGTGAGGTCGGCGAGCCCGCCCGCGGGCACGGTGAGGGTGCGGGCATGCTCGTCGACGAACACGTCACCCGCCACCTGATCGAGGATCGCCCGAGCCGCGTTCACATCGGCGGCGTGGGTCACCGTGGTGATCAGGCTGGCCGCTCCCGCCTGCGTCTTCAATTCGAGCGGAGTGCCCTCGGCGATGATCTTTCCCGCGTCGACGACGACGATGCGGTCGGCCAGCTGGTCGGCCTCCTCGAGATACTGGGTGGTCAGCACCAGAGTGGTCCCCGCCGCGACGAGTCCCCGCAGGACGTCCCACAGTTCGTTGCGACTGTGCGGGTCGAGGCCGGTGGTCGGCTCGTCGAGGAACAGGACCGGCGGCGCCGCGATCAAGCTGACCGCGAGGTCGATCCGGCGTCGCATGCCGCCGGAGTATTCGCGAACGGTCTTGTCGCCCGCATCGGTGAGGGAGAACTGATGGAGCAGTTGCTCGGTCCGTTCCTTCAGCGCCTTGCGGCCTATGCCGTAGAGACCGCCGATCATGCGCATGTTCTCGCGTCCGGTGAGCAGCTCGTCGACCGTTGCGGCCTGGCCGGTGAGGCCCATGCTGCGTCGGACGGCGTCCGGATTCTCGCGGACGTCGAAACCATTGATTCGCGCGGTGCCCGACGTCGGGTCGCTGAGGGTGGTCATCATTCGGACGGTGGTCGTCTTGCCTGCGCCGTTCGGGCCGAGCATGCCGAGGACGGTGCCGGTCGGGACGGCGAAGCTCACGCCGTCGACCGCCGTGAAATCGCCGAACCGTTTGACCAGGTCGACGGCTTCGACTGCTACGGATGCGTCGTGTCGATTGTTCACACGATCACCGTACGGGCAGGGTGTGACATCCTCCACTGGATTCTTGAGTCGGATCAGCCGAGGATCGCCTTGCGGTCGGAGTGCAGGAATGTGATCAGGCTGGTCGCACCGCACAGCAGCCCGGCTGCCAGAATCACCTGAGGACCGGTGAACACCGAGGCGACGACACCTCCGACGCCTGCTCCGGCGAGGAACCCGACGTAGACCATCGCGTAGCCGAGCCAGTCGTAGACGGTTCCGCCTCCGGTCAGGTGACGCTCGATGCCCTGGCCGAGCTTCACGAGCGTGCCGGTGACGTAGGACAGCGGGACCGAGACCTCGCCGTTCTTGACGAAGGAGGTGTTCAGCGCGCCGATGGCGAAGGTGATGACGACGATCGGCAGGAACCTGACCTCGGGCTCATCGAAGCCGTCGTAGGCGAAGTCGAGACCTGCCGCGGCGAGCAGCCCAGCGGTGGTCAGGACGGTCGGTCCGTGCGGATGGTTCTGCCAGTACCGGCGGCGACAGAACGACGCCGCCCAGACGCCGGCGACGAACGCGACGATGAGCACGATCGCCGCGACAGCTCCCGCGCCCGCGACCTTCTGGGTGGTCGAGACGCCGAACCACGAGACGACCGCGCGTTCGGTGTTGCCGGTCATGAACGTGACGAAGTACCCGGCGCTGTGGAGGAACGCCACGGCTCCGACCATGCCGGCCACCCCGGCGAGCAGCCAGGAGAGTCGGGCGTCGGAACCGACAGCGGTCTCCCGGTTGACGACTGGCCCGTGTGTGTTCGGGCTCATGATGTGACGGCGTCGAACAATGGGGTCATGCACTCGATTGTGCAGACGCGATCGGGCCGTCGCCGTTGTCGGTGCGACGACTCACATCGCGTGCGCCACAGTGAATCTCACCTGTTCACGCGAGCGTCACGCGGCGGAAACCGGCGTCGCGTAAGAGCTCAGTTCGCGTGACGATTCTTGGTGACGGCCCATGCGTGCAGGCGGCGGTACCCGCGAACGGACAGTGTCGGAATCGACCGGACTCGGAACTGTTCGTCGCCCTTCAGATCGTCGGAGACGTTCTCGTCGACCAGTGTGGTGCCCGAGTGTGCGGAACTCGCGAGTCGGGCGGCGATGTTGACCGGTTCGCCGAACACGTCGCCGAGACGGGTGAGTGCGTGCCCGCGTGCGATGCCGATCCGGAGGGTTGGCAGTTCGCCGCCCGAGGTCAGTGCGTGCAGCGCGACGGCGGTCTCCGCGGCCGCGTGGGCGTCGGGGGAAGTGAACATGACCGCGTCGCCGATCGCTTTGACCACTCGTCCGCCGCTGGCGACGACGATGCTGTGCGCAGACGACTCGAACGTCTCCAGCAGATCCTCGAGCTCGGTCATGGCGAGCTTCCGCGACATCGACGTGTAGCCGACGATGTCGGCGAAGCCGATCACCGTGTCGGCCTCGGCCTCGTCCTGATCCGGCGCCGCCAGGTACGACTCCAGGTGGCGGCGCCACACGAGTGTCTGCAGATGAGCGAGAGCGTCGATCATCTGGTCGGTGGTGGCCGTGATGTCGTCGTTGGCGGCGAGGAGTCGGATCTGCTCTGCCTGCCATTCGGCCAGACGTGCTGTCGCCTGTCCGATCGAGCGTGCGGCCGCGAGTTGTGCGGAGGTGTCCATCGCGTGGTCGCCCTGCACGTAGATCGCAAGCGCCGCAAGGTCTTCGGTTGTGAACCGATGCCCGGTGGCTCCGGTGTCCTGGGCGAAGCCGAAGGCGTTCCAGAAGCGCTGCGCGTAGTCGTGATCGAGTTGCAGGGCGTCGACGAGCTCTTCACGCGTGTAGCTGACCGGTTCGTCAGACACCGAGCAGTCCCTTCATCAGGTACGCCATCCGGGCGGCGAACTCGGGCCGCGGTGTACTGCGCGGCAGTCGTTCCGCGTCGTTCACGATCGCCAGCGCGGCGTGGACGACGAGGCCTGTCGATTCGACACTGCGCTCCGGTGCGTACTCGGTCAGCAGCTGGATCCACCGTGCCACATAGCGACGCTGACTGGCGACGAGTTCGCCCGCATGAGGATCGCCCGCGAGCGAGTACCCGCTCGTCAACGCCACGATGAGGTCGGGCGACGACGTGATGACGTGCACGTAGGTGTCGACGAGCGACCGGAGTCGGACGGCTGGATCGGGGCTCGCCGCGTACGACACCATCGCCCAGGCGTCGAGTTGGTTGCCGCTGCGCTGACCTATCGCGAGGAGGATCGCGTTCTTCGACGGGAAGTGCTTGTAGACGCTCGGGCCGGTGATCCCGACGGCGGCGCCGATGTCGTCCACTCCGGTGCCTGCGAATCCCTTGCGGGAGAACAGAACTGCAGCAGCATCCAGAATCTCGTCGCGGCGGGTGCGCGGCGCCTCGATGCCCGCAGGTTCGATCAGAGGGGTCGCATCGCTCGGGGTGAGCCGCAGGATCTGACGCAGCAACGCGAGCAGTTCGGCCTCGACGTTGAGCGGGACCGTCCGTACTGCACGTCCGACCACGCTGCCGACCACGCTGAGCACGGCGCCTGCGAGGTACATCGTCTCGCGCTCGGTGAGATCGGGGCGCGTGGAGCCGATGGCCGACGCCCACTGACGAAGAACGCTCCGCGTCCGGCGCACCACCTCGCGGTTCTGCTCGACGGACAGGTGCTGGCCCGACCATCGCCACAACGACGTCGACTGTGGATTCGACATGCTCAGCCGGACGGCGGCGACCGCCAGCGCCTCGGCGGGGTCGTCGGCTTCGTCGAGATTCGCAGCGGCGGTGTTCGCCTCCAGATCGTCGACGGAGGCCTGCACGGCGTCGAAGAGGAGAGCCTGTTTGTCCTCGAAATGTCGGTAGACGGTCGGCGCGCTGACGCCAGCGTGCCGAGCGATGTCCGCCACGCTGACATGCGGGTATCCGCGGTCGGCGAACAGTAGTGTCGCGGCATCGATCAGCTGACGCCTACGGTCGTTGGACCGGGCGCGGCGCACACCTGAAGTTGACGTCATGGTGAACCGACCATAGCCGAAGTGTTGACGAATTTGTATAGACCTGACCTCCCGGTATAGCCAAAACCGTTATTGGGGGTTAGCCTCATGGTCGTAACCATCTGAGGTTCGTGTGAAAGGAACACTTGTGTCCGACGAAGCATTCATCTACGAGGCGGTCCGTACGCCCCGTGGCAAGCAGCGCGGAGGCTCGCTGCACAGCGTCAAGCCGATCGACCTCGTCTCGGGTCTGATCGACGGACTCCTCGCCCGTCACGGCGATCTCGACCCGAAGGACATCAACGATGTCGTCCTCGGTGTCGTCTCCCCGGTCGGCGAGCAGGGTGCGGTCATCGCACGTACCGCAGCTCTCACCTCGGGTCTCGGCGAGACCGTCCCAGGCACCCAGATCAACCGCTTCTGCGCTTCGGGCCTCGAAGCCGTGAACCTGGCGGCAGCCAAGGTCCGCTCGGGCTTCGACGACCTCGTCCTCGCGGGCGGCGTCGAGTCGATGTCGCGCGTGCCGATGGGCAGCGACGGCGGCGCCCTCTTCATGGACCCCGCCACCGCGTACGACAACTACATCGCTCCGCAGGGCATCGGCGCCGACCTCATCGCGACGATCGAGGGCTTCTCGCGTGACGACGTCGACGCGTACGCCGCCGAGTCGCAGCGCCGCGCCGCACAGGCGTGGGACGAGGGTCGCTTCTCGAAGTCGATCATCCCCGTCAAGGACATCAACGGCGTCACCCTGCTCGACAACGATGAGCACCGTCGTCCCGGCACCACCGCGGAGAGCCTCGGCAAGCTGAAGCCCGCGTTCGCAGGCCTCGCCGCGATGGCAGGCTTCGACGACGTCGTGATGCAGAAGTACCCGAACGTCGAGCAGGTCAACCACGTCCACACCGGCGGCAACAGCTCCGGCATCGTCGACGGTTCCGGACTGGTCCTCATCGGTTCCGAGGAGGCGGGCAAGCGCAACGGCCTGACTCCCCGCGGCCGCATCGTCTCGTACGGCGAGATCGGTTCCGAGCCGTCGATCATGCTCACCGGCCCGACGCCGTCGACCGAGCTCGCCCTCAAGCGCGCAGGTCTGACCGTCGACGACATCGACGTGTTCGAGCTCAACGAGGCCTTCGCCTCGGTCGTCATGAAGTGGATGAAGGACCTCAAGGTTCCCCACGAGAAGGTCAACATCAACGGTGGCGCCATCGCCCTCGGTCACCCGCTCGGTGCAACCGGCGCGATGATCCTCGGCAGCACGCTGGACGAGCTGGACCGCATCGGCGGCCGCTACGGCCTGGTCACCCTCTGCATCGGTGGCGGCATGGGTGTCGCAACCGTCATCGAGCGCCTCTGACGGCCACGGAACAAAAGGAAAAGACTTTCATGACTGAGAACATGATTTCGTGGGAGAAGGACGCCGACGGCGTCGTCGTCCTGACGATGGACGACCCCAACCAGGGCGCCAACACGATGAACCAGACCTACATCGATTCGATGTCGGCCACCATCGAACGCCTCGAAGCTGAGAAGGACGACATCGCCGGTGTCGTGCTGACCTCGGCGAAGAAGACCTTCTTCGCGGGCGGCGACCTCAAGGACATGACCGCGGGACGCGGCGACAAGTCCAAGGAGGAGATCGCCACCGAGATCACCAACCGCACCAACGGTCTCAAGAAGGTCCTGCGTCGTCTGGAGACCCTCGGCAAGCCGGTCGTCGCCGCCATCAACGGCGCGGCACTCGGCGGCGGCCTGGAGATCGCTCTCCACTGCCACTACCGCGTCGCAGCCGACGTCAAGGGCAACCAGCTCGGCCTGCCCGAGGTGACCCTCGGTCTGCTCCCGGGCGGCGGCGGCGTCGTCCGTACCGTGCGCCTCCTCGGCTTCCAGCAGGCGCTCATGGGCGTTCTGCTCCAGGGCCCGCGTCTGAACCCGACCAAGGCCAAGGAGATCGGCCTGATCAACGAGGTCGTCGGTTCGATCGAGGAGCTCGTCCCCGCTGCGAAGAAGTGGATCGCGGCCAACCCGGAGGCTCAGCAGCCGTTCGACGTCAAGGGCTACAAGATGCCCGGCGGCGCACCGACCAACCCGGCTGTCGCGGCGAACCTGCCCGCCTTCCCGGCGCTCCTGCGCAAGCAGATCAAGGGCACCAACATGCCTGCGCCGCGTGCCATCCTGGCCGCAGCCATCGAAGGTGCGTACGTCGATGTCGACACCGCAGACGAGGTCGAGACCCGCTACTTCGTGTCGCTGGTGACCGGCCAGGTCGCGCAGAACATGATCAAGGCGTTCTTCTTCGACCTGCAGCACATCAACGGCGGCGGCTCGCGTCCCGAGGGCTTCGAGAAGTTCCAGGCCAAGAAGGTCGGCGTCATCGGCGCAGGCATGATGGGCGCTGCGATCGCGTACGTGTCGGCCAAGGCCGGCATCGAGGTCGTCCTCAAGGACATCGACATCGAGGCTGCCAAGCGAGGCAAGGGCTACTCGGAGAAGCTCGAGGAGAAGGCTCTCTCGCGCGGCAAGACCACGCAGGAGAAGAGCGATGCGCTCCTCGCCCGCATCACCCCCACCATCGACCCCGCCGACTTCAAGGGTGTCGACCTGGTGATCGAGGCTGCTTTCGAGTCGGTCGAGGTCAAGAACAAGGTGTTCCAGGAGATCCAGGACATCGTCGAGCCCGACGCCGTCCTCGGCTCGAACACGTCGACCCTGCCGATCACGATCCTGGCCGAGGGCGTCAACCGTCCCGAGGACTTCATCGGAATCCACTTCTTCTCGCCGGTCGACAAGATGCCGCTGGTCGAGATCATCCGTGGTGAGAAGACCAAGGACGAAGTCCTCGCCAAGGTCATCGACTACACGCTCGCGATCCGCAAGACGCCGATCGTCGTCAACGACAGCCGCGGTTTCTTCACCAGCCGCGTGATCGGAACCTTCATCAACGAGGCAGTCGCCGCCGTCGGTGAGGGTGTCGAGCCCGCGTTCATCGAGCAGGCAGGCAGCCAGGCCGGTTACCCGGCCCCGCCGCTGCAGCTCATGGACGAGCTGACGCTGACCCTGCCGCAGAAGATCCGTCAGGAGACCGAGGCAGCGATCCGCGCGGCAGGCCAGGAGCCCACGCCGCACGGTTCGTACGCGGTCATCGACAAGATGGTCGAGCTCGGACGCACCGCCAAGAAGGACGGCAAGGGCTTCTACGACTACGTCGACGGCAAGCGCGGCCTCATCTGGCCGGGTGTCCGTGAGAACTTCAACTCGGGTTCGACGGAGATCCCCTTCGAGGACATGAAGGAGCGCATGCTCTTCGCCGAGGCCCTCGAGACGGTGAAGTGCTTCGACGAAGGTGTCCTCACCTCCGTCGAGGACGCCAACATCGGTTCGATCTTCGGCATCGGCTTCCCGGCCTGGACCGGCGGCGTCGTGCAGTACATCAACGGCTACGAGGGTGGCATCGCAGGCTTCGTCGCCCGCGCTCGCGACCTCGCGTCGAAGTACGGCTCGCACTTTGAGCCCCCGGCCTCGCTGGTCGAGAAGGCTGAAGCAGGCGTCACCTCCCTGACGAACGAGAACCTCGTCAAGTGATCTGACAACTCGCCGCGTTCGTCGAGCGGGCCTTCCCGCTCATCGAGCCTTTGCCCGGCTCATCGAGCGCAGTCGAGATGGCGGCCCCGGTGGAGAAATCCACCGGGGCCGCTTTGTCGTTTCTGCAGGTCACCGCCTGTGGAATTCGGTCTCGACGGTTCCGTGATTCGGTGCGATCCTCGTCTTGTCGAAGGGGGACGACATGTCACGGAGGAAGAAGACCGCATCGAAGAGGCGGCACGGCGCCTCGCCGAAACTGAGGCTGGCACTGCGTCGTGCGGCACGGGCTCCGGTGTGGGAGTGGCCCGCGATCGCCGGTGAACTCGCGCGTGACGAGGGCGGATCGATCGATGAGTGGCTCAAACGGATGATGCGATTCGAGCCGAGTGCCGAACGGTACGGAACGGTGTTGCCGATGCGTTTCGAGCTCGGCGACGGTGTGTCGCTCCGCGACATCGTCCGCACGTGTTCATTGGTCGCCCTTGAGTACGAGTGGGACGCGGCGACGCGGCGTCATCGGTTGCTGGAGCTCGAGCCGACAGAGGAGGACGAGGAGCTCATTGCGGCCTTCGACGAACTGTCGGCAGCGCTGTGGTGGTTTCAGGAGGCTATCGATCGGCACGACGATGCTATCGGTTGCGCCTACGAGATCCCGTACGCGTTGCGTCAGGCGATGGCACTGTTCGCCCGTCACGATGAGCTTCCGCGGGCGTCGTGATGACGCCGCAGGCCTGGGTCACACTGATCGTCGGTGTGCTCGCGTCGATTGGTGTGGTGGGCACCCTGTGGCAGAGGCAACGGTCCGAAGCGATGGACCGAATGCACCGCGATCGCTTCGACGCACGGGCCGAGTGGTGGCGACGGTTCCAGTGGGCGGCGGAGCAAGCCCACAGGGGCGACGATGCGTCGAGTGAACTGGGGTTTGCTGTTCTGGAAGCGCTCACGGAGTCGCCTCTGGTGACCTCTAGTGAGGTCGGAATTCTGGCCGCGACTGCTAATCTTAGGCCACGTAGGTCGTCGAGTGACCCGGGCCGAGGTGAACAGTCATGACGTCTCCCGATGAGAGTGCTCGTCTGGAACAGAGTGCTCGCGAACGTGCAGGCGCCGATTTCATTCTTGCTGGTCGGACCAGCCGCGCGCGCCGGTCAGCGGCGAATATTCTGGTGAAGGTGGCCCGGCTGCAAGGCCAAGAGCCCGAGCAGTGGGTGCTCGACGTGGCAGAAGGTCGTCTCCCAGCCTGAACCGAGCCACCTCGCCCCGCCACGCCGACTCAGGCTCCGATCGGTGAACCGGCCGGTCTGCGACGATGGTCGGCATGCGGATCCTGCGCTCGGCTGCCGTCGTCGCGGCGACGGCAGCGCTCGCTGCGTGCAGTCCTGAAACCGTGGTCGACGATGGGCCGATCGCAGTCGATCCATGCGGACGGATCGGACCGGCGTGCACCTCGGTGGGCGCCGGAACCGTCGCCGACGGGACGTCGCTTCAGGGAATCGGTGTGGTCGAGGGCGTTGACGGCAGCGCCGAACTGCGTGTTGCGTTCGACGATGCAAGAGGCGTTCAATCGGCGGTTGTTCCTCGTGCCGCCTATGTCTACTCGGAGTCGGTGACGCGCGACGTCGCGCTTTACGACCTGGACGCGAAACCGGGCCACGAGATCGTCATCGGTCGTGGAACGGACGGCACCCACGCGTGGTTCGGCGTGTACACATTCGACGGAACCCGTCTGGTGCGGTTGCGAGGACCCCGCGATGTGGTGGACCCTCAGACCGGGATGTGGCGGCTGCTCGTCGGCGATAAGCAGGGGCAAGTCGTGTGCGGAGACGACGGTCGGGTCACCGCGGGCTCGGCTCGGCTCGGCGACGACTACTTCGCCTGCCGTGATGAGCTGACCACCGACGTCACCTTCCGGAAACCTGCCGCGCAGTAGCGCGCGCTATCGTCGAACTGCCACGTCCGTACCGAAGAACAGGATCAGCATTCATGCCTGAGACGACCGTCAGCAGCATCAACCAGGCGGAACGTCCGCTCCGACTCGGAGTCGCCGGGCCGGTCGGAACAGGCAAGAGCACTCTGATCGCGACGCTGTGCCGTCGACTGGCGGAGAGCCTCGAGATGGCGGTCGTGACCAACGACATCTACACCGACGAGGACGCCCGGTTGCTGCGTGCGGCAGGTGTGCTCCCGGTGGAGCGCATCGTCGCCGTTGAGACGGGCGCCTGCCCGCACACCGCGATCCGCGACGACGTGACGCCGAACCTGCTGGCGGTAGAAGACCTCGAAGCCGAGTTCGCCCCTCTGGACCTGGTGATCGTCGAGAGCGGCGGCGACAACCTGACAGCGACGTTCAGCCCCGCGCTCGTCGACACGCAGATCTTCGTCATCGACGTGGCGGGCGGCGGTGACGTGGCACGCAAGGGCGGGCCGGGCATCGAACGCGCGGATCTGCTGGTGGTCAACAAGACCGATCTCGGGCCGCACGTCGGCGTCGACCCGGCCCAGATGGTGACCGACGCGTCATCGGTGCGGGGCGGACTGCCCGTCGTCGCACTGAGCCAGCGGGACGAGGAGAGCATCGACGATCTTGTCGCATGGGTGCACGGTGTGCTGGCCGAGCATCGCGGCGGCGCACTTGTTCCCGCCGATCCGGGTCCGATGGCCCCGCACTCGCACGCAGGCGACCACGATCACGAACACGGCGAGCACACGCACACTCACTGAGGGATTACGTCGACGGGACCGCTTCGGGTTCTTGAAGCCGATCGGACTCTCGGCGTTCAACGAACATCAGGGCGATCGGGCTGAGCACCGCGGCGACCATTCCGGCTGCGAAGCCGTTGCCGTACAGGTTCAGCCCGATCGTCAGCGAACCGGCGACCTGGGCGACCGAGACGTGGAGGAAGCCGGCGAGCACGCCCCAGTGCGGGCCGAAGCGCGCCGAGATCGGAGCGAGACACGTGCCGAACATGACCGCCCACACGACGCCGTCGTCGTCGAGCCCGAGTGGTTTGGTGAGTGCTCCGAGGATCACGCCGAGCATGACCGGAACGATGTTCACCGCGTGCTTTCCGCACGCGCTGAAGCCGATGACGCTGACGATTCCACCGACGACGGGACCGTTGAAGTCTGCGTCGATGGCCACCATGAGCACTGTCGTCAGGGTTCCGGTGATCGCCATGTTGAGCAGGGTGGGACCGGGGCCGTCGGATCCGATGAAGTCGGCGGGCGCCTGCCCAGTGCGGCGGAGCAGGCCGCGGTAGCCGCGCCACGGCCTGCGGTCGAGGGCGAATGCGGCGATGACGACCATCGCGATGAGGATCGCGCACAAGATCAGCAGGGGACCGTCGTTCCCGCTGGTCCATGTCATGGGCGGCTGATCTTCCAACCCGAACGACCGGAAGACCGCGATGATCACCGCGCCGAGAATGCCCGCGACGAACCCCATGTTGTAGAGGGTGAACCCGTTGTGCGCGCGGAACAGGCCGCGCGCGACTGGCGAGACGATGAAGCCGATGAGAAGCCCGGTCGCGAGGCCGACGGGAACTGACACCCACTTGACCAGACCTGTGTTGAAGGCGATCTCGGAGAAGACCGGCGACAGTGCTGTCGCGAACCACGCCGTCGTCACCGAATCGCGCAGAGCCTCGCGTCGCCAGAGCGCGTACAGAGCCACGCCGATGAGAATGGGCCAGACGTTCACGATCGTCTTCCCGAACAGCCCGAATCCCAGCACCATGTACAGGCAGCCGACCGCGCCGCCGTCGACCTTCGCTCCGGTCAGCCGGTATGTGAGGCACGCGAGGAGCGTGACGAGACCGGCTTGTGCGAATGCGCCACCGAGCCCGCCGAGCAGTACGAAGTCGGTGACGAGGACATCGGGTGCGATCACGATGTCGCCGATGCCGCGGATCACGTCGCCCGGTGTGTCGACGATGAATCCGAAAGCGATGCACGCGACCGCGGTCGCCACGATCAAACGCATCAGGATCCGTTCGGTGCGGTCACCCGACTCGACGATCACTCATATACCTCCGCTCCGATGTCGAACTTCGGAGTCTAGTGTCGCGTGTCGGGCGAACGGCCGCCTGACTGGGGCGACGCAGCCGGATGGCTCAGATGCCGGGGAGGATCACGGGAGCGAGTTCTGGTCGTTTCGCCACACGCCCGTCGCCGAGTGATCGGCCGCGGAGTTTCCGGATGATCCACGGGGTGAAGAATTCGACCACCCACCGGGCGTCGCCGAGCGTCCGCAGGACTCGGTTGGGGTCGTCGATCGGCGGGAGGGCATGACCCCAGTCGGCGGAGCTGCCTTCGAGTCCGAGCGCATATGCGGCTCCCGCGGCGAAGCGGTCGTGGCCGGTAGGGGATGCGTGCAATCGGTCGCGCGCCCAGGAGCGCAGGTCGGTCAGGACGGGTGCGCTGTATAGGTCGACAAGGATGAAGCCGTACGTCGTCGCGAACTCGCGCATCATGTCGTTGATCAGGAGAAGCCGGTCTTCCACACTGCGCCCGAACGGGATCGTGCGAGCGACGTCGGGGAACGTCGAGATGACAACGGTCGCACCGGATTCGGCGAGACGTCGGTAGATGAAGTCGAGATCGGCGCGGACGACGGCGGGGTCGGCGCGTCCGATCACGTCGTTCATGCCCAACGGCGCCGCGATGAGGTCGGGAGCCAGGGACAGGCACGGCTCGAGTTGTTCGTCGCGAGTGTTCCGGGTGTTCTTCCCACGGATGGCGAGGTTGGCGTACCGGAAGTCCGGGTTGTCCACGGCCAGGCGTTCAGCGAGGCGATCGGCCCAGCCTCGGTAGCCGGCGGAATCGTCTCCGTCACACATCCCCTCGGTCTGGGAGTCGCCGATGGCGACGAATCGCGAATAGCCCATAGGCCGATAGTAGCCAGGAGTTCACCGGATCAGAGTGAAGTCGAACACTTTACAAATTAGCTCAGATGTCTAGACAACCGACGTGCCAACGTCTAATGTCAAGTTCACCAACTCGCCTCACCAGGAGGAAGACATGGCGAATCCGACAATCGACGACAGCCCCGTCGACGACGTTCAATGGCGTGACAAGAAGCGCCACCTCTGGCTTCTCGGCCTGATTCCACCGACCGCAGTTTTCATCGCGACCGGACTCATCGCGCTGATGAACTGGGCCGGCGACAAACTCGATTGGGCCTGGCTCGGTACCGTGTCCCCGGTCTGGTGGTGGATCGGCCCGATTCTGCTCTACGTCCTGCTCCCGATCCTCGACGTGTTCTTCGGGCCCGACGGCCAGAATCCGCCGGACGAACTCATGGAGCAGTTGGAGAACGACAAGTACTACCGGTATTGCACCTACGCGTACATTCCGTTCCAGTTCGCCAGCCTGATCTTCGCGGCGTACCTCTGGACCGCGGGTCCGAACGGCCGCTTCGGCGACCTGAGCTGGCTCGGCGTCGAAGGCGGGTCCCTCGGCATCGTCTCCAAGATCGGTCTCGCGCTGTCGATCGGCGTCATGGGCGGCATCGGCATCAACACAGCTCACGAGCTCGGCCACAAGAAGGTGTCGCTCGAGCGCTGGCTGTCGAAGATCACGCTCGCGCAGACGTTCTACGGTCACTTCTTCATCGAGCACAATCGTGGTCACCACGTCCGCGTCGCCACCCCCGAGGATCCGGCGAGCTCGCGCTTCGGCGAGACCTTCTGGTCGTTCCTGCCGCGCAGCGTCTACGGCAGCCTGAAGTCGGCATGGGAACTCGAGGCCAACCGTCTCAAGAAGATCGACAAGCCGGTGTTCCATCGGAGCAACGACGTTCTCAACGCGTGGGTCATGTCGATCGTTCTGTGGGGTGTGCTCGCAGCCGTCTTCGGCTGGCAGATCCTGCCCTTCATGGTCCTGCAGGCCGTCTACGGATTCTCGTTGCTGGAGACCGTCAACTATCTCGAGCATTACGGCCTCGTCCGGCAGAAGAACGCCCGCGGTCGTTACGAGCGCTGCACCCCGTCGCACAGCTGGAACAGTGACCACATCTGCACAAACATCTTCCTGTACCACCTGCAGCGTCACAGTGATCACCACGCGAACCCGACGCGTCGCTACCAGACACTCCGCAGTTTCGAGGAGGCTCCGAACCTCCCCAGTGGTTACGCCAGCATGATCGGCATCGCCTACTTCCCGCCGATCTGGCGCAAGATCATGGACAAGCGCGTCATCGAGCACTACGACGGCGACCTCACCCGCGCCAATCTGCAGCCGGGCAAGGAGGCCAAGCTCCTCGCCAAGTACGGACAGGCCGCTCGCGCCCAGGCCCCGGCCGCCGCACAAGACACCGCGGTCGCCCTGCTCGATCGTCCGGCCGCCACCGCGTACCGCTGCCCCAACTGCGAGTACGTCTACCGCGAGGCAGAGGGAGCCCCCCGTGAGGGCTACGCGGCAGGCACCCCGTGGGCCAGCGTGCCCGACGACTGGAACTGCCCGGACTGCGGTGTTCGAGACAAGATCGACTTCCTTCCGATTGGAGCCTGACATGAACTTCAAACTCTTCCGTTGCATGCAGTGCGGGTTCGAGTACGACGAGGCGGAAGGCTGGCCCGAAGACGGCATCGAGCCCGGCACCCGATGGGACGACATCCCGGACGACTGGAGCTGCCCGGATTGCGGCGCCGCCAAGGCCGATTTCGAAATGGTCGAGGTTGCACGGCCATGACCACCAGTTCTGATCGTTCCGCTTCCGACGCCGGCGTTGTCGTCGTCGGGGGCGGGACGGCGGGCGCCACAGCCGCGGTCGCCCTTCGAGCGGGCGGGTACGACGGTCCGGTGACGCTCATCGGCGCAGAACCCGAAGCCCCGTACCGCCGGACTGCGCTGACGAAGGACCTGCTCGTCGCTGATCTGTCCGTCGAGAAGATCGCGCTGCAGAAGCCGCAGTCGTGGGCCGAACGGAACATCGACCTCCGTACGGGGGTGACCGTCACCGCGATCGATCCGTCGGAGCGCACGGTGGTCTGCTCGAACGGCGACGAGATCGGCTATCGCGCACTCGTCCTGGCGACCGGCGGCGCGGCGGCCCGGCCGCCATGGCTCGGCGCGGACGTTCGGACGATCAGGGCCCTCGACGAGGCGCTCGCCGCCCGGCAGGCGATCGAAGAGGCCGCCAGGGTGGCCATCGTCGGAGGCGGCTTGATCGGACTCGAACTGGCTGCGTCGGCAGCCGCGCGTGGATTCGACGTCGACGTGATCGAAGCGGCCGACCGGATCCTCGGCCGCGCGGTCCCCGCGGTGGTGTCGGAGTGGTTCGCCGAACTGCATCGACGCAACGGCGTTCGGCTGCACCTCGACTCAGCGGTCGTCTCCGCGTCGGCCGACGGCGTGGTCCTCGCCGACGGCGCCGCGATCGACGGTCCCGTCGTCGCGGCTGTCGGAATGCGCCCGGACATCGGCTTGGCCGAAGCGGCGGGCCTCGAGTGCTCCCGCGCCGGGATCATCGTCGACTCGGGGTTCGCCACGAGTGCACCCGACATCTACGCGGCAGGCGACGCGGCGGCTCCTCCGGACCTGCTGACTGGAGATCCGTCAGTCGGCGGACACTGGTTCGGCGCGACAGATCAGGGCAAGGCCGTCGCCGGATCTGTGCTCGCGGCACTCGGTGGAGCAGTCGCTCCGACATTCCGAGACGTGCCGCGCGCTTGGACGATTCAATACGGGATCAACGTCCAGACAGTGGGCTGGCCCGCTGGCGGCGACGTCGAGATCGATGGATCGCTCGCTGACGACGACGCCACCGTACGAGTGACGCGAGACGGGCGGTTGATCGGTGCGGTCACCGTCGGACGAGCCGCTGCCGCCCGGACGTGCCGCGCGGAGATCGACGCATCGCTAGGCTCGACGGTGTGAGCGCACCCACGAGTGACCGGCCGACGTACGCGGCAGCGAGTAAGCTCCTGCTGCGTACGTCGCTGCTCGACGGCCTGCGTGAGTTGATGACCATCAAGGACTGGTCGCAGGTCACCATGAGTGATGTCGCCAAGCATGCGGGCGTCAGCAGACAGACGGTGTACAACGAGTTCTCGTCGCGCAACGGTCTGGCGCAGGCGTACGCCCTTCGCCTGGTGGAGGAGTTCACCAGTGAGATCGGGGCGGCCGTGGAGGCGATGCCCAACGACGTGGAAGGCGCCCTCGCCGCAGGTTTTGCCGGGTTCTTCGCCAGCGCGAGCCAGGACCCGATGATTCAGTCCCTGCTCAGCGGCGAGGCCAAGCCCGACCTTCTCAAGCTGATCACCACCGACTCCGCGCCGCTCATCGAGTCGGCGTCGCGGCGCCTCGACACCACTCTCCGCGAATCGTGGATCGCGCTGCCCGAACACATGTCGGGACCCATCGCGCGGATGATCACACGTCTCGCGATCAGTTACGTGGCGATGCCTCCGGAAGCTGATTTCGACGTCGCGGGCGACCTGTCTGCCGTCATGTCGCCCGCGATCGTCGCAGCTCGGGGTGGTTCTTAGCGAGCGAGGAACGCGGCGACGGAGCTTTCGAACGCGTCCTTCGCCTCGATCATCACCCAGTGTCCGCACTTCGGGAACACGTGGAGTTCGGCGTCGGGGATCAGTCGCATCGGGACCATCGCCATGTCGGGCGGGCTCACGCGGTCGTCGCGTCCCCATGCGAGGAGAGTCGGGCACTTCACGAGGTGCATCGACGCCCAGTACGGCGGGGTCGTCGAGTTGGCCATGAACTGCTGCATCATCTCGAACGACTTCGAGCCGTACATCATCGCCGCGGTCTTGGCGGCGTCCGGATTGATGGCCGCCTCCCATCGCTCCTCGATGAGCTCGTCGGTGACGAGCGACCGGTCGAAGACCATCGAATTGAGCCAGCGCACCAGCTTGTCGCGGTCGGGGGCGTCGGTGAACTCTTGCAGCAGGCGAAGGCCCTCGGACGGGCTGGGGCTGAACACGTTGGGTCCGACGCCGCCGATCGTCACGAGTTTCGCGATCCGGTCGGGATGCTTGATCGCGAGGTTGATTCCGACCACACCGCCCATGGAGTTTCCGATCACAGCGGCCTTGTCGATGCCGAGGGCGTCCATGAACCGGATCACCGATGCGCCCGCGGTCAGGACGGGGTGTCCCTCGACGGCGTCGGATACCCCGAAGCCGGGGAACTCGACGACGTAGCAGTGGTGCGTCTTGGCGAAGAACTCCAGGTTGCCGCGGTAATTGCGCCACCCGGTGACGCCGGGGCCGCTGCCGTGGAGGAGCAGCAGCACCTCGCTGTTGTCGGCGCCCGCCTCGTGGTAGCGGATGACGCCCTGATCAGTGGTGAGCTCGCGCTTGGTCGACTCGTATGTCACGTCCATGACACCAGAATAGAACGTGTTCTAGTTGAGTGCGTCAGTACCATGAATAGATGACGATCGATTCATCGGTCCCGTTCGTCGCCGCGGGACTCATCGGAGGCTATGCCACAGCCCGATACACCGGGCGACGTGAGCTCGGAGGGGTTGTCCTCGCGGCGGCCGGAGTCGCCGCCGGGATGTCGTGGCGTTCCCGCGGCGCCGCCGTCACCGGCGGACTCACCGCGGCCTATCTCGGTGCGTTCGGCGCCTCGCATCCACTCGCCAAGAAACTCGGCGCCTGGCCGTCGGTGCTCGCCGTCACGGTGGCGGCGTCTGCCACCACAGCGGGCGTGCTCGCCGCAGTGGACGGGAAGCAGTGATGCGTCGCCCGACCAGGATGCTCGCCGTCGCCGGCCTGGCGTCGGTGGCGGTGTTCGCCGCCGCGTGCAGCAGCGGAGGCTCGACGCCTGATCCGGCGCCGGCGGCGAAGATCACCCTCGCCGACTCGACGGCGAAGCCGATCAACCCGACGACGCCGATCAGCGTTCGCGCCAGTCGAGGCGACCTCACGACGGTCACCGTCACCAACCGCAAGGGCAAAACCGTCAAGGGTACGTCGTCCGAAGGCGGCGAGGAGTGGCACACCACCGAGGACCTCGGTTACGGCACCACGTACACCGTCAAAGCGGATGCGGTGAACCCCGACGGCAAGCACACGCGACAGACGTTCACCGTGAAGACGATCGACCCCGACGACACGGCGTACGCGAACGTGGTCCCGGCACCGGAAGTGGTGTCCGAGGACGGCATCGGGGTCGGACAGCCGATGGTTTTCCAGTTCACCAAGCCGATCAAGAATCGCGCCGAAGTCGAGAAGCATCTTGTCGTCACCACTACGCCGAGCCAGCCCGGCGCCTGGTACTGGACCGACGATCAGAGCGTCCACTATCGCGCTAAGGACTACTGGAAGCCCGGAACCAAGATCCACATCGAGGCGAACGTCTACGGAGTCGACCTCGGCGACGGCGTCTACGGCGCCGAGGACAACGCGGTGGATTACAAGGTTCACGACTCGTGGGTGGCGAAAGCCGACGGCAACACCGAACAGCTCACGGTGTTCCACAACGGCGAACTCGTTCGCACGATGCCGATGAGCCTGGGCGAGCCGACTACTCCGTCGCACCGGGGTGTCCATGTGGTCTCGGAGCGCTCAGCGAGCACCGTGATGGATTCGTGCAGCTACGGCGTCTGCCAGGGTGATCCCGGCTACTACCGCGAGACCGTCTTCGACAATCTCCGGATCTCCAACGACGGTGAGTTCGTCCACGCGGCACCGTGGTCCGTGGGCCAGCAGGGATCGGCGAACGTCTCGCACGGCTGCGTCAATCTCAGCCCCGCCGACGCCAAATGGATGTACGACACGTTCCGGCTCGGCGACGTCGTCGAGATCTCCAACTCGGGTGGCGACGAGCTTCCGGTGTGGGACACCTACGGCGACTGGGCCGTCCCGTGGAAGGTGTGGAAGGCCGGCAACGCCTCCGCCTGAGGCGTCAGCCGCCGAGTGATGCGCGGTCCTCGTCGCCGAATGTGTCTTCGAGTGTGGCGGGTGAGTAGTCGAGATCGATCTCCTCGACGGGGCGTCCTCGGGCCGACTCGATCGCTCCGAGTCGGCGCTGGGCTCGATCGGCTGCGTAGGTCAGGAACTCGCTGTTGTCGATCCCGAACGGCGGCTTCTCGAACTGCTCGTTGACCCACGTGATCATCCCGAGAGCCATTGGCAGGAGCTCGCCCATCCGCTCGGTCACCGCGTCCCACAGGGTGTCGTCGGCGGCGACATGACGACGGCAGGTGAACGTGCCCCACGCCATGTGGCGGCGCTCGTCGTCGGAGATGTGTGAGATCAGGGACTGCATGCCCGGAAGGATGCCGCGCTCCACGCAGATCTTCTGCCAGGCGTAATACCCGGTCAGCGCCAGCGACCCCTCGACGACGTGGTTGTACGTGACGCTCGCGCGGATCTGATTGAGCGGCGACGGATCGGACGCGAGAATCCGCAACGACGCGGGCAGCTCGTCGTAGAACAACTGGCGGTAGTAGGGGTTCTCGGCGACGTAGGGGTGCAGGTCCTCGGTGAGGCCGACGGTGTCCATCCACAGCCGGAAACCTTGTGCGTGCTTGGCCTCCTCGAGGCAGAACTGAGCCAGGTACATCTCGTCGCCGAACCGTCCCTCGGCCGACATCGCCGACATGAACGGCTGGATGTCCTGGGTGACGGCTTCCTCACCCGCCACGAACTGCGCGACGAGAAACGTCGCGCTGCGGCGTTGGGTGTCGTCGAGAGCGGCCCAGTCGTCCGCGTCTCGGCTGAAGTCGAGTGCACCCGGGTCCCAGGCCTTTCCGTTGCCCTTGGTGAACAGTCGGAGGGGGAACGCGTCCCAGTGCAGTCCTCCGGCTCGCAGCGTCGAGAACCCTTGCCGGGCTTCGGAATCTGAATGGATGACGGTCATGAACGCGACCCTAGACCCGCCGCGAGCACGACGGGGCCGAATCTCAGCACTCGATGATGTTGACGGCGAGCCCCCCACGAGAGGTCTCCTTGTACTTGTCGCTCATGTCCGCGCCGGTCTCGCGCATCGTGGCGATCACACGATCCAGGCTCACGACGTGATGGCCGTCGTGATTGAGGGCGATTCGCGCGGCGGTGATCGCCTTGACCGCGGCCATCGCATTGCGTTCGATGCAGGGGATCTGCACGAGTCCGCCGATCGGATCGCATGTGAGTCCCAAGTTGTGCTCCATACCGATCTCGGCTGCGTTCTCGACCTGCGCCGGGGTGCCCCCGAGCAACTCGCACAGCGCTCCGGCGGCCATCGAGCACGCGGAACCGACCTCTCCCTGGCAGCCGACCTCGGCGCCGCTGATGGACGCGTTCTCCTTGAACAGCACGGCGATGGCGCCCGCCGTCAGGAGGAAACGTTCACAGTCGCCGACCTGGGCTCCGGGGACGAAGCGCATGTAATACGCGAGCACGGCCGGAACGATGCCTGCCGCGCCGTTCGTCGGCGCGGTCACGATCCGCCCGCCGGCGGCGTTCTCTTCGTTGACGGCGAGCGCAAACGCGGTCACCCAGTCGACGTGCCGGAGTGGATCGTCGGACGGTGACCGGGCCAGTCTGGCGTTGAGGGCGCCGGCTCGCCGCGGAACCCGTAGAGGTCCGGGAAGGGTGCCCTCGGCGTGCAGGCCGGAGTTGATGCAATCGTCCATCGCCGACCAGATGCGCCGGAGACCCGCCGACACCTCATCCGGAGAGCGGACCGCTTCCTCATCGACGCGCATCACCCCGCTGATCGGCAGGCCGGTCTCGCCGCAGCGTGCGAGGAGTTCGGCGGCCGTTCGAAAGGGCTGCGGGACATCGGTTTCGGCGGCCCGAACGGGTTCGTCGCCGACGACGAAGCCTCCGCCGATCGAGTACGACGTCGTCTCCTTCACCACCGTCCCGGTGTCGTCGAGCGCCGCGAACCGCATGCCGTTCGGATGACGCGGAAGGCTGCGGTCGCCGATCATCTCCACATCGAAGGCGACGGGGTGAGTGCCGCCGAGCAGCAGGCGTCCGGATGCGAAGGCTGAATCGGAACGAGGAACGACGACACCGGGGTCGACAGTCTTCGGTCGCTCGCCTTCCAAGCCGAGCACGACTGCCCGATCGGACGAATGTCCGCGGCCCGTCGCGCCGAGGGATCCGTACAGCCCCACGTGAACGCGCACCACACGAGGGTCGTCTCCGACGGAGGCCGCGAAGTCGGCCGCCGCCCGCATCGGCCCCACGGTGTGTGAACTCGACGGTCCGACACCGATCGAGAACAGATCGAAGACGCTGATCATGGCCACTCCCTCGGCTTGTCGGGCTGGCATCGCCGAACCTCGATTGTGCATCAACTCGACGCGTCGGGTCACGAGATGCGGGCCGTCGTGTGCAGTTGGGATCGTTTCGGCGTGACGGGGCAAGTCGCCTCGATGAGACGTTTGCCTGGTGTCCTACGATCGGACGATGGAGCCAGGGCCGATCCAGATTCGGGGCGCGATCGTGCGCACGGTGGTCGTGGCTCTGTGGATGGCGGGCTGCGCGGGTGTCTTCGGCCACTCCATGACACACGCGCGCGCTGGGACCGCTGCCATCGCCCTCCTCGTCGGAATCCTCGCCGGTTTTCTGATCGACATCGCCTGGTTCGGCCCGGTGATCGGGATGGCCGGGATAGGTGCAGTCATCGGCGCGTCCTGGCTGATGCCATCACCTGCGGTGGTGCTCGGTGTCGGGATCGGTTCCATCCCGATCGTGGTCTGGGGCGTTCGCCTGGCTCGGCGACTGCGTCTTTACCGCGCCGGAGTCGCAGCGCGCGGGCGAGTCGTCATCTCGGACGGTCCCCACGGGCGCGAGGACACCCACGTCACCGTGCGTGACGACCGGTCTCCGCCGGTTGTGACGAACATTTCGTCACAACCGGCGGAAACTTATCGGTAGTGAGAGATCACCAGATCCGGACGCGCTCATCCGGCTCGAGGTACAGCTTGTCGCCGGGAGCGACGTCGAATGCCGAGTAGAACGCGTCGACGTTCCGGACGACGCCGTTGCAGCGGAACTCCGGCGGCGAATGCGGGTCGATGGACAGGCGACGGATCGCCTCGGCGTCACGGGTCTTGGTGCGCCAGATCTGTGCCCAGCTGAAGAACACCCGCTGCTGCCCGGTGAGGCCGTCGATGACGACCGGCGCGTCGTCGCCCTCCGTCGCGATGGTGTACGCGACGAGCGCGATGGAGAGTCCTCCGAGGTCGCCGATGTTCTCGCCGAGGGTGAACTCGCCGTTGACCTTGTACTTCGGGTCGAGGCCGTCGGGTGTGAACTCGCTGTACTGGCTCGCCAACGCAGCGGTCCGCTTGGCGAACTCGGCGCGGTCGTCGTCGGTCCACCAGTCGACGAGGTTGCCGTCGCCGTCGTACTTCGCGCCCTGATCGTCGAAACCGTGGCCGATCTCGTGACCGATCACCGCGCCGATGCCTCCGTAGTTGGCCGCGTCGTCGGCCTCGGGGTCGAAGAACGGGGGCTGCAGGATGGCGGCCGGGAAGACGATCTCGTTCATGCCGGGGTTGTAGTAGGCGTTCACCGTCTGCGGTGTCATGAACCATTCGTCGCGGTCCACCGGCTTGCCGATCTTCGCGAGTTCGCGAGTGGTCTCGAACGACGCGGCGCGACGCGAGTTTCCGATCAGGTCGGTCCGGTCGGCGGTGAGTGCCGAGTAGTCGATCCAGGCTGCCGGGTAGCCGATCTTGGGAGTGAAGCGATCGAGCTTGGCGAGGGCCTTCTCGCGCGTCGCGGGTGTCATCCACTCGAGGTCGGTGATGTTGCGGCGGTACGCCTCGACGAGGTTCGCGATCAATTCGTCCATCCGCGCTTTCGCGGCGGGCGGGAAGTGCTTCGCCACGTAGAGCTCGCCGACGGCGAATCCTGCCGCGGACTCGACGAAGCCCACGCCCCGCTTCCAGCGGTCCCGAATCTCCTCGGCACCGGTCAGAGTGGTGCCGTAGAAGCGGAAGTTCTCATCGACGAACGCACTCGACAACGACGGTGCGGCGGTGTGCAGCAGGTGCCACGTCAGCCACGCCTTCCAATCGTCGAGCGGGCGATCCGCGACGAGTGCGGCGGCGCCTTCGAGGAACGACGGTTGCGCGACGATGACCTCGGCGAACGTCTCGTCGTTCGGTGCGGCGAGGCCGTCGAGCCACGCTCCGACGTCGAATCCGGTGGCTCCGTCGGTGAATTCGGCGAGGGTCCGCAGGTTGTACGACGCCTCCGCATCACGGCGTCGAACCACGTCCCAGTGGTGGGACGCGATCTGGGTCTCGAGATCGACGACCGTGGTGGCGGCCGCGTCGGCGTCATCCACGCCTGCGAGGGCGAACATCGCGGCGACGTGCTCGCGGTACGCGGCGAGCGTCTCGGCGTGGTTCTCCTCGCGATAGTACGATTCGTCGGGCAGCCCGAGGCCGCGCTGCACCACGTGGACGAGGTACCGGTCGGACTGTCGGGCGTCGGTGTCGACGTACACGCCGAAGAGGCCTCCGACGCCGACTCGCTCGAGTGCGCCGAGCGTGTGGGCGAGCTCTGATGTCGAGGAGATCGCGCGAACTGCGTTCAGATCCTCGGAGATGGCGTCGAGCCCGAGTTCTTCGATGCGGTCGATGTCCATGAACGAGGCGTACAGGTCGCCGATCAGGGTCGACGTCGGGCCGGTCGGCGTCTCCGCGCATTCCTCGACGATGGCGCGGACATCGGCCTCGGCGTTGTCGCGCAGCACGTGGAACGCGCCGTCGATACTTCGGTCGCCGGGGATCTCATGGGTGTCGAGCCATCGGCCGTTGACGTGAGCGAAGAGGTCGTCGGCGATCCGAACTGAATCGTCCACCCATTCCAGATCGAGTCCCGAAGTCAGGTCGGTGCCACTGCGTTCGATAGTCACGCACTCCATAGTGCATGAGCGGCCGCGACTATTCCCCGAGCCGCTTCGACATCGCCCAGATGAGGACCTCCGAATCCGTGTTCGCCGTGGCCACGGTCCCGCTGAAATCGGTGGCGCGAAGTGCGTCGGACGACATCAGAGTCTCGCCTTCGACGCTGATCGAACCGGCTGCGACGAACAGATGAGTGAACCGGCCCGCGGGGACTGTGATGCTCTGGCCTGCGTTGAGCCGGGCCGCGTAGAGGGTTGCACCCGAATTGTTGATACGGATCGCCGAGTCGTGTGACGGAACGCCAGAAGCGACGGGAACCAGTGCCCCCGGCGCCAGGTCGGCGCCGATGTCGAGCTGGTCGTAGCCGGGATCGAGCCCGTACTCGTCGGGTGCGACCCACATCTGGACGAGGTGCACGGGTTCGTCACCGGTCTCGGCGTGGTCGTTGCGCTCGGAGTGCAGGATGCCTGTGCCCGCACTCATCCGCTGTGCGAGGCCTGGATGGATCACTCCGGTGTGTCCCTCGGAGTCCTGGTGGACGACGGAACCGGACAACACCCACGTGATGATCTCGGTCTCGGCGTGCGGGTGCGTGTCGAAGCCTTCGCCTGGAGCGATGACGTCCTCGTTGTGCACCATCAGCACGCCGTGGTGGGTGTTCGAGGGGTCGTAGTGGTCGCCGAAAGAGAAGCTGTGCGACGACGTCAACCAGTCCGTCGTCGTCGCTGCACGATCGGACGCACGCAGAATCGTCGGAGCCATGTCGCAATTATGGTCGCTCGGCGGACGGGTCGAGAACGGGTGTGGCGATGAACTGCGGGAACTGTTCGAATTCGGTACAGCGGAGTCTGTGCGTGAGAGGCTCGCCGACCAGCGCTGATGCGGAATCGTGACCGCATTGATCCTCGAATGTGAGGCTGTGACTGGTGAAACGCATGTGAAACGAGTGAAAATTGATGCATGGCGTGGAGGGGAACAAGAACAGTGAGCGCGGCGGCTGCTGTCGTCGTGGCGGTGGGGGTCGTGTCTGCCTGTGGTTCGGAGGAGACCACCGACGCGGGACGCGTGGCAGGGGAGTTCGCCGATGCCGTCGAACGGCTAGACGTCCAGGCGGCGTCGACGTTCACCAGCGCGCCGGCGCAAGCATCCGAAGCGCTCGCCGCGACCATTTCGGGAATGGACCCGCAGTCGGTGAGCACGTCGGTCGACAGTCCGGTCGAGTACAGCGACGGCACTGCGTCGTTCACCATGAAGACCACGTGGCGCTGGCAGGACGAGAGCTCATACGCCACCACGACATCGGGTACGGTCCGCAAACTGTCGAGCGGTTGGAAGGTCCAGTGGGATCCGAACCTCCTGTTCCAAGGACTGCCCGCAGGCGCGCGACTTCAGCGCATCCGCACCGACGCCAAACCCGCGCCGACGGTGGACAGCCGGACCGGCAAGCCGTTCATGCAGATGGAGCCCGTCAACGAGATCACGTTCGATCCGTCCGCGGCGGGCAAGAAGGTCGACGCCGCGATCTCCGCGCTGTCGGCGTCGATCCGGCCGATCGCGCCGCTCATCACCGCCCGGACCATTCGAGATGAGGTGGATCGGGCGCAGGGACAGCCGATCATCGCCGTCACCCTCCGGGACGAGGACATGAAGGTGCTCGCGTCCGATCCGGAACGCATCACCGGCGTGACCGTCCGCCGTACCGGTCGCCTCGTCATGAACGACCGTCGCCTCGAGAGCCCGCTCGAGGTCGGCCTCACCAACTACTGGAACGCGATCCGTGACGCCACCGCGGGTTGGCAGGTGCAGCTCGCGGCGCCGGGCGCGAAACCGCGGCGCCTCGCCGGCCAACAGGGCCCTCCCGGCAAGGACGTCGCCACGTCCATTGATCAGAACCAACAGCTTGTACTCGGCGATTCCGTCGTCGACGTCGCACAACCGGCGACCATGATGGTCTTCGACTCGATGTCGGGCGGCATTCTGGCCATGGCTCAGAACGACGCCGCCGCGGCGTCACGTGTCGAGGCCGGGCTCGGGTACGCCACCGGCAGCACCTTGAAGCCGGTCTTCGACGCGATCACCCGCGCCGTCCCCGGAGCGCAGGACGACACGCGCGAGGCGAACGACGTTCTTCATCACCTCGGGCTCGGAGTCACGTTTGTCGCGCCGGGTGTGAGCCTGCCGCGTCAGGTGTCGCCGACGGTGTCGACCGCGCGGTTCTCCCCGAACGACTTCACCGCGTCGATCCTGAACATGGGTGCGCTCGGTGTCGCTCTCGCCCGAGCCGACGCGGGGAAGGACAAGGCGGTGCCGCCGTTCGTCATCAAGGGTGCGACCACCAAGGTGAGCACCGGCGACCTCGGAACCCTCGACCGTGGGGTCGCGAAAGACGTGCTCGCGCAGATGTCGACGATCGCGCGCAAGGGAGACGCCAGCGACATCACTGGCGCCCCGGGACTGCGCGCCCTTGTCGGGACCAACGGGCCCAAGGGGCCGGGCTGGTTCGTCGGACTGCAAGGCGGCAAGGTGATCGTCGTGTACTGCGAGGGTGACAAGTCCGGAACCGCAGCCCTCCAGGTGGCGCAGAAGTACTTCCGGGTCTCGAAGAGCTGACCCGGGCTGTCAGCGACTGCGGCGGGCTTCAGAGAAGGCGGTCAAGGCGCGCCAGCCGATGAGCAGGACGCCCGTCGCGATCGTCGCGACGATGATGAACGAGACCGCGGTGCCCTGACCGGACACCACGCGGAGAATCATGCCGACGATCACCGTCGACACCCAGATCACCACGCCGCTCGGCACGATCCGCGACGGTAGGAACACGTCGGAGCGCGTGAGCGCGTATGCGACCGCCCAGCCGATCGCCGCGCCGATGAGGAACGGCCACAACGTGGTGAGGAATCCCGTCACCGATCCCGCCTCATCGTGACTGCGACGTCCGATGGCGACGAACACGACCAATGCGATCAGGTCGCATAATCCGGCGACGACGAGTGGACCGACAAGACCGCGAGACGGTGAAGCAGACTGGGACATGTCACTACGGTAGCGAGCCGCCCCGTTGCTCTTCGTCGTGGCCACCATTGGATTCGTCGGGGAGCCCCGACCCGCCTGCCCGATCCTGTTCCAGTTCGCGATCGAGACTGTCACCCGACTTGAAGGCGCCCCGATAACGAATTCCGATGACCACCCAGCCCACGACGGCCACGAGCACGTAGCTGATCATGCGGTAGATGAGGACGGCTGCGGTCGCGTCGCCGAGCGGGAGGCCCGACGAGGTGAGGGCTGATGCGATCGTCAGATCGACGACGCCGAGTCCGCCGGGCAACAGGGGAATGGCGGTACCCACGGCCTTGCCCGCCGCGTAGGCCACCATCAGGCCTGCGACGGACGGCTCGCTGCCGATCGCCCAGCACGCGAACGCCAGGCATGCGACGTCGGCGACCCAGTTGAAGAAGCTCCACGCGAACGCTTCGGCGCCGTCACGGCGGTTGAGGTGCACCGCTTGCAACTGGGTGAGCGTCAGGCGAAGTCGGGCGGTCCCGTGGTCGGCGGGCTTCTCGCGGATGTTGTTGATCCACCCCAGTACTCGCAGACCGATGGCCTCGAGCGACTGCGGGTGGCTGGCGAGGTACTGAGCCCCGATCGCAAAGGCGAGGAACCCGGCAACGCTGAAGATCACCGAGAAAGGGCTGGTCTTCGCGCCTGCGAGGAGGGCTCCGCCGAGGCCGAGCACGGCGAGTCCAGCGCCTGCGAGCAGTCCGGACATCACCAACTGCCACGATGCGACCACCGGGCTGGCGCCCCACTTTCGGCTCTCCCGGTAGATGAAGGCCGGGGAGAGGACTTGACCGCCCGGCATCGTCTGGGACACCGAGTTGGACGCGAGGATCACTGCGAGGGATTCACGCTGCTTCACGCGTACGCCTGCGGACCGCATCAGGACACGCTGCACCTGCGCGTAGCTGTCCATCGACAGGCCTGCGGCGACGATGCAGGCGAGCACCCACTCCCACTGGAGGTCACCGATCCGCGCCCACGTGTCCTTCAGCTTCGGCCAGATCAGGTATCCCTCGGTGCCGAGGATCACGATCACTACGACGATCAGTCCCCACCGAAGCCAGCGACGCCACGGCCGACGCTTTCCCGACGTAGCGTCGGGGGCGTCGGCCGTGGCGTCGTCAGACATGGAGTCCAGCCTAGGGCATGGGTCCTGTCAGTCCTGGTCCGACTGACGAGCGCGGCTTCGTCTCAGCAGTTCCTGGACGCTGATCTGGTTCCCTTCGTCACCGCGGTCGGGCCGCAGTTCCCGCGCCGCACGTGTCGCCGTCTGGTCCTCGACCGGCGGTGCCGGCGTCGGCGTGGGTGCCGGTGTCGGGCGCGGTTCGGGCGGAGCCTTCTGAGGTGTCGGTCGCTGCGGCGGAGCGGGCCGAGGGGCCTGCGCCGGACGCTGTGCCGGAGTCGGTCCCGACGGGGGCCGCGACGGCGCCTGCGGCCGTTGCTGCGGCGGCTGAACGGGCTGCTGGGGCTGAACGGGCTGCTGCGGCGGCGGACCGGCGGGACGACGGACCTGCGTCTGTGCCTGCGGCTGGGGACGGGGCGCCTGGGTCTTGGTCACGGTCACCGGAGGTTGAGGCGCCGACTCGGGTCCGTTCGCGGGACGTGGAGTCGGAGGCTTGGGTCGCAGGTCACGCGACGCCTGTCGGACGCCTCCCGCGCCCAGACGCCACGAGCCGGTGTCCGGACCGCTGCTCTTGCGTGCGGGCTCGACGGGGGCCTTCGGTGCGTCGTCGATCAGTTCGTCGAGAGTGCTCTCGACACCCGCCGGTTCGTCCGCCGTCCGGCTGCGCGGACCTCTCACCTCGCTCGTGTCGTCCGACGGTGCGCGGTCCACACTGATGCTCTTCATCGTTGTGGTCGGAGCCTCGGCCGCGGCCACAACGCCGCCCGAGCTGACAGCGGCCACCGCGTAACGCGTGTGCTCCTTCTCGTCCGGCTCGTCGGTCAGGATCGTCTCGCCGAGACCGATCTTCTGCTGAAGGCGCTGCATCCAGCGCGGCGACCACCAGCAGTCGTCGCCGAGCAGTTTCATCACGGACGGGACCAGCAGCATGCGGATGACGGTCGCGTCGAGGACCAGCGCCGCGATCATGCCGTACGCGATGTACTTCATCATCACGATGTCCGACAGGCCGAACGCGCCGGTCACCACCACCAGGATCGCGGCGGCGGCGGTGATGATGCCGCCCGTGTGCGCGGTACCGGTGCGGATCGCCTCGGTGGTGGACGCGCCGTTGTGTCTGGCCTCCACCATGCGAGACAACAGGAATATCTCGTAGTCGGTCGAGAGGCCGTAGATGATCGCGATGATCAACACCAGGATCGCGGCGAACAGCGGTCCCGGAGTGAAATTGGCGATCGACGAGCCGTTGCCGTCGATGAAGATCCAGGTCAGGATGCCGAGTGTCGACCCGAGGCCGAGCGCGGTCATCAGCGCCGCCTTGATCGGCAGGATGATCGAACCGAACGCCAGGAACATCAGCAGACCGGTCACCGACACCAACAGGATCGCCATGTACGGCAGCAATGCCATCAGCGAGTCGATCGAGTCCTGTGTCAGCGCAGGCGTGCCGGCCACGTAGACCGTCAGGCCACGGTGGTCGATGGCCCGCAGTTCCTTGATCGCCTCCGCCGCGGTGTCTCGATTGACCAGCCCCGCCGACATCTGAAGAACACCCTGGCCGGTCTCGTCGTCGCCGATGAATCCCTCCTGGGCACCTCCGTCGGCGTCCGGCGAGAACTTTTTCGTGAATCCGGGGATCTTGTTGGCGTCGTCGGCGATCGCCTGCAGACTGCCTGCGGCGTTCTCGTCGTTCGGGTCGTAGACGACGACCAGCTTGAGCTCTTCGGTGCGTTCGGTCGGGAACAGCTTGTCGAAATGCTCCTGAGCGACGCGGTTGGAGTTGTCCGGGGGGAGCAGCTTCTCGCTGAGGCCGCCGAATGCGATGTTGCCGAACGGGATGATCAGCGCGAGAAGCAGCAGCACGGTCGGGATCGCGGTTTTCAGCGGGTGCTTCATCACCCAGGTCGCGAGCTTGCCCCAGAAGCCGGCTTCGACTTCCTCGCGGGTCTTGGTGCGCTTGAGGAACGGGACGCTCAGTGCGTCGATGCGACGTCCGAGGATCGCCAGAATCGCCGGCAGGACGGTCACCGACAGGATGGCCGCCAGCCCGACCGACGCGATCGCGCCGTATGCGACCGACTTCAGGAAGGCTTGCGGGAACATCAGCAGGCAGGCGAGTGCTGCGACGATGATCGTCGCCGAGAACACGATCGTCTGGCCTGCGGTCATCACCGACCGTCTGACAGCGGCCTTGACCGTGTACCCCTCGGCGATCTCTTCGCGGAATCGACTGACCATGAACAGGCCGTAGTCGATGGCGATGCCGAGGCCGATGAGGGTGATGACCGATTGAGCGAAGATGTTGAGCTCGGTGGCCTGCGCGATGAGCTTGGTGATGCCGAGTGAACCGGCGATCGTGAGGCCACCGATGAAGACCGGCAGGATCGCGGCGACCACTCCGCCGAACACGAACAGCAGCATGATCGCGACGACCGGCAGCGCGATGATCTCGGCGCGTTTGATGTCGGCGTCCATGCCTTCGCTCATCGCGCCGGCGATGGGCTGAAGGCCTGCGAGTTCGAACTGGGTGCCGGGAAGGTCGTAGCGTTCGGCGAGGCCGTCGAAGAACGGCTCGATCTCCTTGTAGTTGTTCAGAATCGTCGTGTCGTCGTTGCCTGCGACACCGATCGAGACGAACCCGTGCTTACGGTCGGCGGTCCACATCCGCTCGCGTTTGATGTCCGCGGCGGCCTGATCGGCCGAGTTGTTGATCTTGTCGAACGGGCTGATCAGGCCGGCGTGGCCCTCATCGACCTCGCGACTCACCACGTTCGGGTGCTGCGCGACCAGATCGTCGACGATCTTCTGCATGGACGTGTTGAACGACTCGTCGTCGACAAGCGTCCCGTCGGGCGGGCTGACAAGCAGGATCACGTCGGATTTGTGATCTCGCCCCAATGCGGTGTCCGCGACGACGGAGCCTTTGACCGACTCCGAGTTGGGGTCGAACCAGCCGCTCTGCGACAAGTGCTTCGGCAAGTCCATGCCGTAGAGTCCGAGGCCGCCCATCAATGCGATGAGCACAGCGATGACGGTGTAGCGCATTCGGTACACGAATGAGCCGATCGATCCGAACACGCCGACTTCCTTCCTTGTCGCGGACACTCGAAATTCCGATTGTCGCAGGGTCGCCTGAGAAAATGCGGTAACTGCTACTTGAGCAAGGAACTGAGCGGACGGAACGGCGTGAGCCATGCGCCGTCGTCGGGCAGCGAGTCGAGGCTGATGCGCGGCAGCGGCTCCCGGAACACTCCGGGAATCTCCTCCAGGTCGACGAACTCCAGTTCATCGGCGGTGAGCGCCCAACTCGCGTGTTCACGGAAACCGACAACTGTGACCGGCACGCCCTCGGCAGCGAGTTCGAGCAGCGGCTCCCGGAACGCCTGCCCGTCGGCAGAGGCGATGATCACCCCGGCCAGGCCCGGTGTGTGCCTTCTCACCTGCAGGTGATCGAGCATGTCGTCGTCGACGTCGCTGTCTTCGGTCAGCTTCGGCTTCGCGAAGACGGCGTAGCCGACGTTCCGGAGAGCTTCGACCCACGGGCGCACCACATCGGCGCTTCCGGGGGCGATGTTCGTGAAGACCGTCGCCTCGGGTTCCACGTCCGAGCGGGTCGCGGCGCCGATCGCCGACGTGCGCTGCAGCATCCATCGGCCGAGCGCGTCGAACCGGGGACGGTGAGCCGCCGTCGGACGTCCGCCGAGCAGGCTGCCCAGACCCATGTCCATGTTGGGCGCGTCCCAGATGAGCAGGACGCGTTTCACGTCGCTCGTCCCGTTGATCGCATCGGCCTCGGGGTCGGTCATGCCTGATCCTCCTGGTTTCGATCGGTCTGCCGCGGGAACGGCTTGACGTAGACGAACTCGTTGACGTCACGGCCCTCCACCTGGGCTCGCCCTTCGAACTTAGTCGTCGGACGCTCCAAAAGGATCGGAGAATCGAAGGTCAACGGCACGACATGCGCGCGATCTGGCCGCTGGGTGGCCAGGAGTTCCGCGATCCACAGTGCGTAATCGGCGTGATCGGTCGCGATGTGCAGCACGCCGCCCGGCTTGAGCCGGTCTGCGATCAGCTCAATGGTTCCCGACTGCAGAAAACGCCGCTTGTGGTGGCGAGTCTTCGGCCACGGGTCCGGGAAGAACACTCGAACACCGGTCAGACTGTTCGGTGCGACGAGTTCACTGAAGACGACCGTCGCGTCGCCGCGGATCATCCGGACGTTCGTCAAGCCGCCGCGGTCGACGAGGCCGACCAACTGCGCGAGACCCGGCTGGTACACCTCGACCGCGACGACGTCGCTGTCGGGCTCCTCGGCGGCCATCGCGGCCGTCGAGATGCCCGTACCGCTGCCGACCTCGATGATCAGCGGCGCGTCGCGTCCGAACCACTCCTCGCGGTTCAATGGGGGCTCATCTGCGGCATTGTCGCCGGTCAGGAGGTCGCGGCCGAGTGTGGGCCACAGCGTCTCCCAGTTGTGCTTCTGACCGGTGGTCAGCGCGCCACGGCGGAAACGGAAGCTCGTCACGCGCGGGTAGAGGCGAGAGTTGTCCTGGTTCTCGTCGTTGTTCACCTCTATATGGTGTCGCATTCGAAAGCGCTGCAGGTAACCGACACCGCAGGTAGCGTCGAATTCGACCTTGGGGGAGGTGGTCTGCGGTGACCGTGGACGATGCAGTCGCACGAGCGTTGACGCGCCGGAACGCACCGCTGTCAGTTGCGGTCGGCGGACACGGACGTACAGGGAGGAGCACACTGGCCGCGGCGATCCGCGCTCGATTCCGGCTGCCCACAGTTGTGGCCGACGACGAAGGTCCACCGCCTGATGTCGACCTGACAATCCGAGTGATCGGAGCTCAGCCCCGCCGGTGTGACGTCGCCGCGGTCGCCTCCGGCGGCGCGATGATCGTCGTCGCGGGCAAAGCGGACCTGCGCGGCGACCCGCGCGCGCTCGCCGACATCGCCGCCCAGACACTCGGTGTGCCTGTGCTCCCGGTGTCGGGCCTGCTCGCCTCGGTGACCGTCGTTCCGGGCGACATGGCACTCCTCCGATCCGATCCGGTCGATCCCGACGTACTGCGGCGGTTCGGCGTCGAAGGCGTAGCCCGGGCACGCGAGCTCGGTGTGGTTTCCGCGGAGGTCTTGACAGCCCGGCTGAGAGAGGTCAGCGGGATCGACGCGGTCGCCGCCGCGATCAGATCGATGTCGACGGACATCGCTGCAGGTCGTGACCGCCGGATGCGTGCCGAACTGCGCCTGGCGGCAGCTCGAGCCGTCGATCGGGAGCTGGTCGAATCGGCGCTCGCGGGAGTCGCGTCGTGACCGGGGTGCTGATCCTCGCACTGGCCGGCGCCGAACCCGATCGTCTCGCGGACCTGCTGCGGAAGTCGGGTGTCGAGGTCGCGACGGAGGGCTACGGTGCTGCGATCGTCGCCGTCGACCTGTCGTCTGACATCGGTTTCGAGGAGCGCGCGATGCTCGATCGCCTGGCGAGTGAAGCCGTGCCGACGGCTCTCGTCGCGGGAGGTGTCCAGCGGCATCCCGACTGGCCGGAAGCGATGGCGCGCGCCCGTGAGGAACTCGATCCCGAGCGACACCTCGCGGTGTTCGCAGTGGCTACCGACGACGGAGGTGGAGTCGAGGCGCTCGTCGCCTGGTGCATGCAGCCGGACACTGGGCCGCCGGTCCGGCGACCGGACACCCCGACTCCCGTCGTCCGACTCGATGGGTCCGCGCGGCGATCCTCCGGGCCGCCGCGGGCGGACCGCCTGGCAGGCCTGCGTGCGGGTGTGGCCGCGGCGCGGACTGAGACGGTCACCGCGGCTCGTGAGTCGGTGCAGGCGCTCGCGGTGGCCGCCGATCGTGCATGCGGAACTCTCGGACGGCGGGACGCTGCGGCGTACACGGCCTGGCTCACCGATTCGATCAGCACCGTCGAGCTCTCCGCCGAAGCCGAGCTCGACGATCGCCTCCATCAAGTACGGAGAGTCGCGACGATCGGGCTGACCGGTGTGGATGCGGGGCAGATGGCGTCCGAGCCGGCGCTGCGTCCGCCTCCGCCGCCGCTTCACCGGACAGCGGGAGGTGAGGACGCCGTCGTCCTCCTGCTCGGCGTGAGCGCGGGCTTCGGCATCGGGCGGATGCTCGTCGCCCCGATCGTCGACGGCTGGTTTCTCGGTGGGCTCGTCACCGCTGCGGTCGGGCTCGCGATCTCCGCATGGATCGTCGGAGTCCGGCGCACAGCGGCGGTGCGGGCTGCCCTTCGACGCTGGACCGCCGATACCGTCGGCTTGTCGAGGACTGCCCTCGAACATCGCCTCGTGGCCCGGGTCGGGACTGTCGAAGCGCATGTCAGCCGCGAGATATGGAACCGAATGCCGTCCCGGCGCGTCTAACCTTAAGAGGAGAGATGTGAAGTGGGTCGAGGGGAACGGCTGGGAGGGTGCGGATGGAGGACTGGTTCGTCTCCGGCTCCGGCGACGCCCCCGTGGGCCCCGCCGATTCGCTCTGGACCTACGAGGACGGCTCCCTGTGGGACCTCGGCCCGGCGGACTTCGACGCGGACGGTGACGGGACGCCGGAGTCGCGCGCAAGCGAACTCGACGGCGACCAGGTCCTGTTGTCCGACACCGACGGTGACGGGCGGGTCGACCGTGTCACGACGCTGCACACGGACGGCACGGTCGACGTGGCTGACGTGACCGCGGAGCGTCTCCCATGGAGTCCTACGTCACTAGGTCGGTTGGAGTGACGAATTCCTCGCTGTACCGACTGCCGGATGTCCGTTAGGGGCGCGTACCCTGTGTACAACTGCGCCCGGTGAGCAACGGTGCGCAGGCATCGCCGTTACCAAGGAGCTCCGCATGACCGCTGCGACCATTCCCGGCCTCGAACCCGGGAACGCCCCGACCAATCACCCCGGGCTGCTCGCCTGGGTCGCCGAAGTCGCCGAACTGACGCAGCCGGATCGGGTCGTCTGGTCGGACGGCAGCGACGAGGAGTGGGACCGACTCACCGCACAGCTGGTCGAGGCCGGCACCATGGTGAAGCTGAACGACGAGAAGAAGCCGAACTCGTTCCTGGCTCTCTCCGACCCCGCCGACGTCGCCCGCGTCGAATCGCGCACCTTCATCTGCTCCAAGACAGAAGAAGCCGCCGGGCCCACCAACAACTGGGTGGACCCGGACGAGATGCGCGCCACCATGACGGATCTGTACCGCGGCTCGATGCGTGGGCGCACCATGTTCGTGGTGCCTTTCTGCATGGGCCCGCTCGGTTCCGACGACCCGAAGCTCGGTGTTGAGCTGACCGACTCCGAGTACGTCGTCCTGTCGATGCGAATCATGACTCGCGTCGGCCCCGAGGTCCTCAAGACCCTCGGCGACGACGGCTTCTTCGTGAAGGCGCTCCACTCGGTCGGCGCGCCCCTCGAGCCGGGACAGGCCGATGTGCCCTGGCCGTGCAACCCTGAGAAGTACATCGTCCAATTCCCCGAAGACCGTGTCATCTGGTCGTACGGTTCGGGCTACGGCGGCAACGCGCTCCTCGGCAAGAAGTGCTACGCACTGCGCATCGCGTCGGCGATGGCCCACGACGAGGGCTGGCTGGCCGAGCACATGCTCATCCTCAAGCTCATCTCGCCCGAAGACAAGGTGTACTACGTCGCCGCCGCGTTCCCGTCGGCCTGCGGCAAGACCAACCTCGCGATGATCCTGCCGACCCTCCCGGGCTGGCGCGCCGAGACCGTCGGCGACGACATCGCCTGGATGCGCTTCGGCAAGGACGGCCGCCTCTACGCGGTGAACCCCGAATTCGGCTTCTTCGGTGTCGCCCCCGGAACCGGCATGGACTCGAACCCGACCGCCATGGAGACCATCGAGGTCGGCAACACGCTCTACACGAACGTGGCCCGCACCGACGACAACGACGTCTGGTGGGAGGGCATCGGCGATGCCCCCGATCACCTCATCGACTGGCGTGGCAACGACTGGACGCCGGACTCCGCAGACAAGGCCGCACACCCGAACTCGCGCTACTGCACGCCGATGTCGCAGTGCCCGACCCTCGCCCCCGAGTGGGACGACCCGCAGGGCGTGCCGATCTCGGCGATCCTGTTCGGCGGACGCCGCAAGACCACCGTTCCGCTGGTCACCGAGGCTCGTGACTGGGAGCACGCCGTGTTCATGGGCGCGACCGTCGGCTCTGAGCAGACCGCTGCCGCTGAAGGCAAGGTCGGCTCCACCCGCCGCGACCCGATGGCGATGCTGCCGTTCCTCGGCTACCACGTCGGCGACTACTTCGAGCACTGGCTGAACATCGGTCGCACCGAGGGCGCTCAGATGCCGCACGTGTTCTACGTCAACTGGTTCCGTCGTGGCGAAGACGGCCGCTTCCTGTGGCCCGGATTCGGCGAGAACAGCCGCGTCCTCAAGTGGATGGTCGACCGCATCGAGGGCAACGTCGAAGGTGTCGACACCCCGATCGGCATCGTCGCCAAGCCCGAGGAACTGGACCTGACCGGTCTGGACGTCTCGGAAGCCGATGTCGCCGAGGCCCTCGCGGTGAACGTCGACGAATGGCGCAACGAGATCCCGAGCATCGAAGAGTGGTTCGACTTCGTCGGCGACAAGCTCCCCGCAGAGCTCACCGCTCAGCTCGACGTCCTCCGCGGACGTCTCGGCTGACGCGAGCAACGCTGTAACCAGAAGGCCTTTCGACTCGCAAGCTCGCTCAAGGAGCAGGGTAAGCCGCCCGCCCCACGGAGCAGGTAAGCCGCCCGCCCCACGGAGCAGGTGGCAGTCCGCTCCCCACCTGCTCCTGGAGTAGGGCGAGCTCCCCACCTGCTCCTGGAGTAGGGCGAGCTCTCCGCCTGCTCCTTGAGCGAGCGGAGCGAGTCGAAAGGTCTTCTGTCTTTCTCCGGGACGACGTCAGGGTCAATCCTGATAGCGCGGGCCCGAGATGTTTGGAAACCTGTTCGGTATGACACACGCAGCCTCAGACAAGGCCCAGCAGGTCGCCGCACGCGCCGACGGGTTGACGAAGACATACGGGTCGGGTGACACCGTCGTGCACGCTCTGCGCGGCGTGTCCATCGGCTTCCAGACAGGGCAGTTCACGGCCATCATGGGACCGTCGGGTTCGGGGAAGTCGACCCTGATGCACTGCCTGGCCGGGCTCGACACCGCGTCGGAAGGCAGCGTCCGGATCGGCGACGTGGAACTCGCGGGCCTGAACGACAAAGAGATGACCAAACTGCGACGTGACCGCATCGGGTTCGTGTTCCAGGCGTTCAACCTGGTTCCCACCCTGACCGCGGAGGAGAACATCACGCTCCCGCAGGGCATCGCAGGCCGCAAGGTCGACGAGGACTGGTTCTCGACGGTGGTCGACCGACTCGGCATTCGGGACCGCCTCGCGCATCGACCGAGCGAACTGTCCGGCGGTCAGCAGCAGCGTGTGGCGTGCGCACGTGCACTCGTGGGACGGCCCGACATCATCTTCGGCGACGAGCCGACCGGCAACCTCGACTCGCGGTCGTCCGGTGAGGTCCTCGACATCCTGCGTGCGGCCACCGACGAGTTCGGGCAGACGGTCGTCATCGTCACGCACGACCCGCGGGCCGCGGCCTACGCGGACCGCGTGGTGTTCCTCGCCGACGGCCAGTTCGTGCAGGAGCTGTTCTCGCCGTCCGCCGACGACGTCTTCGAAGTGATGAAGAACCTCGATGGTGCGGGCGGCTCTACCAGCGCGGGAGCGCAGTGATCATGGGATCGGTGATGCGCAAGGTCTCCACCCGGAGTCTCGCCTCCCACAAGCTGCGTCTGGTCCTCACCGTGTTCTCGGTGGTCCTGGGAACCAGCTTCGTCGCCGCGGCAGTCATCTTCACCTCGACCGTCTCCAACGCGTTCAACGCCATCTTCGACAACGTCGCGCAGGGCGTGTCGGTTGAGGTCACGGCTGCCGAATCCGATGCGCCAGGCGTCCCGGTCGAGCTCGTCGAGAAGCTCCGCGACTCCAAGAACGAGCTCGGCATCGATCGGCTCGTCGAGAACTTCGGCGGCCCCGTGACCGTCGCCGACTCCAGTGGCAAGGCCATTCAGACGGGTGGAGCTCCGAGCGTCGCGTCCGCGTTCATCCCCGAAGGGGAGGGCATCGGCGATCCGATGACCCTCGTCGACGGCCGGGCGCCTGCGTCGGAGAACGAGATCACCATCAATCGGGACGCGGCCGACAAGGCCGGCCTGCACGTCGGATCGACGACCAAGGTGGTCCTCGGCACCGGAGTGTCCGACCCGATCGACGTGACGATCGTCGGACTCACCGATCTGCCGACGTCGACCGGCGGCTACGTCGGCATCCAGTTCGACCAGCAGACGGCCGAAGACTACTTCTCCGACGGCGACTACATCGGCGTCGTCGACATGACCGCAGTTCCCGGGGTGTCCGACTCGGAACTCCGCGACCGGGTCCACACCGCACTCGGCGACGCGAAGACCGTGGACGAGCTGTACAAGGTCCGTACCGGTGACCAGGTCCGGGCGGATCAGAAAGCTGAGATCAGCGAGTTCCTGACGATCTTCCGCTACATCCTCCTCGCCTTCGCAGGCATCGGACTTCTCGTCGGCACGTTCATCATCTACAACACCTTCTCGATGATCGTCGCGCAGCGGAACCGCGAACTCGCGCTGCTCCGCGCGATCGGCGCCAGCCGCAAGGACGTGTCGCGTTCCGTTCTCACCGAAGCGCTGCTCGTCGGCGTGCTCGGCGGCGCCATCGGCCTCGGCCTCGGTGCGGCCATCGCGGCAGGAATGCTCGCCTTCACGAAGTCGCAGGGGTTGCCGTCCAACGGCATCGAAGTGGGACTGTCGGCGATCGCCTCCGCGGTGTTCGTCGGAATCATCGTCACGATGCTGAGTGCGTGGATTCCGGCTCGTCGCGCGTCGCGAATCCCACCGGTCGAAGCGATGCGTGAGAGCACTGTCGAACCGGGCGCGGGTTCGCTCCGCAAGCGCACCCTCATCGGGGCCGTCCTCGGTGTCCTCGCTGTCGCGGCACTGGTCGTCGGTGGTCTCGGTGAAGGGTCCGGACCCGCACTGATCGTCGCGGTGGGCGCTGTTCTGGCGATCGTCGCCGTCGTGCTCGCCGCGCCCGCACTGTCGCAGCCGTTCGTGGGCGCCCTCGGCGGGGTGTTCCAGAAGCCGTTCGGGACTGTCGGGCGGCTCGCCCGCACCAATGCCGTCCGCAACCCGCGGCGCAGTGCGGCGACGGCGTTCGCGCTCACTCTCGGGCTCATGCTCGTTGTTGTGATCGGCACGCTCGGATCGTCGTTCAAGGGCACGATCAACTCGGCCGTCGACAAGGGTGTGAAGGCAGACTTCATCATCACCGGCACCAACGGCGGGCAGATGCCGCTCGGCTTGGCCGACGCAGTCCGCAAGGCCCCCGATGCGCAGACCGTGGTCAGTCAGGCGATCGCGATCGCCAAGCTCGACGGCAAGAACCTGTGGATGACGGCGCCTCTCGGCGGCAAGCTGTCCGACGTCGCCGTCGTCACGCCGGTCGAGGGTGTGGTGGACGTTCCCGCCGACGGTATGGCCGTCGACCAGCCCACCGCCCGCGAACAGGGGTGGAAGATCGGCGACGACGTGAAGCTCACGTCCCTGACCGGCACCGATGTGACCGTTCCGATCGTCGGGATCTACGAACCTTCCGAGATCGCTGGACCTCGCCTCATCGGGCAGAACGTATACGACAAGCTGGTCCCCAGTGAGGCCATGCGTGTTGTGCAGCCCATCTGGGTCAAGGGAAAGCCCGGCGTCGACGCCGACACGCTCCGCAGCCAACTGGAAGACGTGACGGCGCCGTACCTGATCGCCCAGATCCAGGACCGCGAGCAGTTCAAGAACGCGATCTCGTCGCAGATCGATCAGATGATGATCACGCTGTACGCCCTCCTGGGTCTGTCTCTGGTGATCGCCGTCCTCGGCATCATCAACACGCTCGCCCTGTCGGTCGTCGAACGCAAACGTGAGATCGGCATGCTCCGCGCCGTCGGTATGGCCAGGGCACAGGTGCGTCGGTCGATCTACCTCGAGTCCACGTATATCGCGGTGTTCGGTGCGCTCCTCGGCGCCGTCCTCGGTCTCGCCATCGGAGTGCCGCTGGTCCGGACCCTTGCGTACTGGGGCCTCGAAGGGGTGGTCATACCGTGGTCGCTCATCGGCGGGACCCTGGTCGGAGCGGCGGTCGTCGGTGTGGTCGCAGCGTTGTGGCCTGCCGTGACCGCGGCCCGGACCAGACCGTTGGAGGCTATCGTCGAAGGATGAGCACTGGGAAGAACACCGGCCGGACAGTTGTCCTGTCCCTCGTGGTGGCGCTCTCCCTCGTGGTTCTGATCGTCGTGGCGGTACTGGTGTTCGGTGGCGGATCGTCGCCGGACAACGGTGCCGCCACGACGACTGTCGCGCCCTCGTCCACCACGTCGTCGACGACTGAGTCGTCGTCCACCACCACGTCGACGCCGACGAGCACTCACACGCGGCCCACCGGCGAACCGGGCTCGGTGACCTACCAGCTCACCGGCAGCGGTGACGTCGTCGGAGTGTCGTACCGCAGCGGTTCCACGATGCGGGTCGTCGCGATCACCGGGACCCCGTGGCAGCAGAAGACGACCGTCACCGACCGTCGTGCACGACTCACCGGCATCGTGATCCGCGGTCCGATCACCTGCACGATCATGCAGGGTGAGGAACTCCTGTCGTCGTCCACGTCGTCGGGCGGGCCCATCTCCTGCGGCGCGACGCTCCCGAGGTGACGTTCCGACGCTTCGACTCGCTCCGCTCGCTCAACGAGCAGGAAGGTGCCCAACGCGCAGGAGGGAGTCCCCACTGCTCGTTGAGCGAGCGCAGCGTCACCCCACTGCTCGTTGAGCGAGCGAAGCGAGTCGAAGCGTCAGTGCCGGTGAAGCACGAGGACAAGATTCGTGGCGGCGAACTCGCGTAGTCCGGGGACCGTCACCACAGGCCACGCCCAACGTGGGAGATAGCGCGGGAACGCCGCCTGGAGGGTGGCGTCGGGGGTCTCTCGAGCCCATCGGAGGCCCGCTGCGGCGGTGATCGGGAAGAGCGACTCCCCGAACAGATTCTTCGGCGGGTGTCCGTGCCGCTTCGTGTACCAGCGCGCGGCCCGATGACCGCCGGCGTAGTGCGTCAAACCCATCTCGTGGCCGCCGAACGGTCCCCACCACAGGGTGTAGCTCAGCACCACCGTGCCTCCAGGTCGGGTCACTCGGACCATCTCGTCGGCCATCTCCCACGGCGTCGCGGTGTGCTCGGCGACGTTCGACGAATAGCAGACGTCCACGCTGCCGCTCCGGAACGGAAGATGCTGGCCCTGCGCGCGGACCGCGGTCCGGTGGTCCATTCCGGCGGCGTGCATCTCACCCGCATCCGGCTCGACCGACAGGTAATCGGCGCCGCGGGCGGTGAACGCGTCGGCGAAGAAGCCGGGACCGCCGCCGACGTCGAGCACCGCAGCACCGTCCAGCGATGTGCTGTGCAGGTCGGCGATCATCGTCGCGGTGTCGTCGGCGAGTGCGCTGTAGAAGCGGTCCGGGTCGGGTTGCTCATAGCCGAACTCCCGGAACAGTCGTCGCGAGCGGGCCAGGGTGGCTCGGCGAGCGAAGCTGGACGCGGTCATCGGCCCAGCGTAGGGGATGTGCCCTGACGTCGCATATCCTGGATCGAGTGAATCCCCCGGTCGACGTCCTGCTCCTCTGCTGGCGCGACACCGGGCACCCGCAGGGCGGCGGCAGCGAGCGTTACCTGGAGCGGGTCGGGGCAGAACTGGCCCGCCGAGGATCCCGCGTCACCCTCGTCACCGCCGGCTATCCGGGCGCTCCTCGTCGGCAGATGTCCGACGGGATGCGGGTGCTGCGTGGCGGCGGTCGTCTGACGGTGTACCTACGGACGGCGTTGACACTCGGCGCGGCACGTGTCGGACGCGGACGTCTTGCGGGCTATCGGCCGGACGTTGTCGTCGACACGCAGAACGGTGTCCCCTTCTTCGCATCAGCCGTCACCGGATCGCCGACAGTCGTTCTTGTCCATCACTGCCACCGAGAGCAGTGGCCGGTCGCCGGTCCGGTGCTGTCGCGGATCGGCTGGTTCGTGGAGTCGCGGCTGTCGCCTCGGGTGCACCGCCGCAACCGCTATGTGACGGTGTCCGAGCCGTCAGCCGCCGAACTCGTCGACCTCGGCGTGGACCGTGACCGCATCACCGTGGTCCGCAACGGCGTGGATCCGGTGCCGTCCGGAGTGCCTGCGCGTGTGGATCGTGCCCGACGCAGGCTGATCGTCGTCTCCAGGTTGGTCCCGCACAAGCAGGTGGAGGACGCACTGATCGCGGTCGCACGCCTCCGCGACCGTGGGGTCGACGCGCACCTCGATGTGGTCGGCGGCGGATGGTGGGCCGACGAGCTGCGGAGTGCGGCCACCGGACTGGGCATCAACGACCGCGTCGTCTTCCACGGTCACGTCGACGACGTCCGCAAGCACGAACTCCTCGCCGCCGCCGACCTCCACCTGATGCCGTCGAGAAAGGAAGGCTGGGGCCTCGCGGTGATAGAGGCCGCCCAACACGGCGTCCCGACCGTCGGATATCGAAGTTCGGCGGGCCTGACCGACTCGGTCGTCGACGAGGTGACCGGAGTGCTCGTCGACGGCGTCGACGAACTCGTCGACACCGTGGCTGCGCTGGTGGACGACCCGCAGCGACTGGCGACGCTGGGTGACGCCGCGCGACTGCGGTCGCAGAACTACTCGTGGTCGCTCGCAGCCGACGGTTTCGCCGACGTCTTCCGCAGTCTGCGCTGAACGACCTCGACCAGACTCACCACGGCTCCGACGATCAGAGCCGCGAACCACGTCGCTGTCGCCGTGATCGCCGCGGTCCACGCGGCCGCGCTCGGAGCAGGCGCGGGGACGGCATCGGGGATCCGGAACAGTCGGAGATGTTCGCCGTGAAACATCTCGTCGGATGGTGAGAGCCCCGGCGGTGGTGCGGACTCCTCGACGATCACCCACCCGACCCCGAGTGCGGCGAGTCGCGCAGTGTCCCCTGCGGTGAGTGAGGCGATGACGTCGGCGTCTCGTCCGGTCGGCGCGTCGAAGGTGTCCCCGTCGACGACGAGTCCGGCGCCGGAGACGATCGGTGCGTCGACCATCCGGGGGAGCGGACTCAGTGACGGACCGTTCGTCCAGGTCAGAGTTCTGACGGTGGCTGTCGGCCAGAGGGCCACCGTGCGGTCGTCGGAGCCGATCGTCGCGGTCACAGTCGCATACTCGGCCGGAATCGTGACGGGGCGGATCGCGCCGCCCACTCCCCACGCGAGGTCCGGCAGGGGAGCGATCACGAGCAGTGCAACCGCGGACAAGGCGAACCCGGCGGGGACCAGCCGTCGAAGGCGGGCGACCGCCGCGGCGGCCGCGATCGCGAGGAACGGAACCGCGAGCGCGAGGTACTTCTGGGTGTCGCGCAGCAGTCCGGCACCGGGAACGTGCGCGAGGGCGGCGTCCATGACGTCGATGCCCGGACCTGTCGCCGCGAGTGAAACGACGACAACTGTCCCCGCCGCGAGCATTGCGAGGGCGCGGACGACTGGATCCGTCCGACGCCGCAGCAGTTCCGCACAACCCACGATGACAACACCCAGGAAGGCAGCGGTGGCGACCGTGGCCCACCAGGACGTCCGGCTGACGGGTACGGCGTCGGCGTTCCAGATGCCGCCCAATCCCAGCGCCGTGCCGAATGATCCGAGCCCGGGTTCGGCCCGCACCGCGAACGCGCCTGCGCCGCCTGAACTGGCCGACGCCGACGAGACGACGGCCCCGACAAGCCACGGCGACGCCGTGACCAGCCATCCCGCGAGAAGCAGGGCCGTGGGGCGGCGGGGGAGCCGGACCGCGACGCTGACGACAACGGCGATGATCAGGGCGAGGACCGAGCCGGTCGGGGTGAACCCCGCGATGGCGAAAAGAGCGATGCACTTCGACAACTCTCGGCGACCGGGGCGCGATGCACAGGACAGCACGGCGAGAACTGTCGGGGCCAGTGCGGCGTAGCCGATCAGCAGGCTCCACTGGCCTTGGAGGAGACGTTCGGCGACGAACGGGTTCCAGATCGCCACGACCGCGGCAGCTGCCGAGCCCACGGCGCCCGCAGACGGCACGAGTCGTCGCGCGAGCGTGCCGTACCCGATGCCGGCGCCGAACAACGCCGCGGCGGCGAGCAGGGCGACCAGCCAGCCGCCGTCGACCACACGAGACGCGACACCGAGGACAGCGTCCTGCGGAACCGCCCGCGGGGCGGAGCCGTCGATGCCGAACGCGGACGGGGTCAGCGCAAAACGCGGGACGGCGACCGCGTCACGGTAGATCAGGTGCCCGCCGAGGAACGGCGCGCAGATCAGTGCCGTGAGCAGGCCGCTGACCGCGAAGAGCACAGGTCAGAAGTGGTAGGTGTCTGTCGGTGCGGGAGAATGATCCGAGATCCCGTAGTCGTTCGGCACGATCTGGTATGCGCGTGCCAGGTCGAGGATCTTCGTCGCACGTGCGATGCGCGGGAGGTCCGAACCGTTGCGGATCTCTCCGCCGTCGGCCTGGAACTCGGTGAAGAACTCTCGCGCCCAGTTGATGTCGTCCAACGACGGTGACAGACCCTCGTTCACCGCGGCACACTGGTCGGGCGTGAGGCAGATCTTGCCGGTCATGCCGAACTCGGAGCTGACTGCGGTGGCGTCACTGAGCTTGTGCGGGTTGGAGCCCACGGTCGGGCCGTCGATCGCCGACGGAAGGTTCGCGGCCTTCGCAGCGATCGTGAATCGCGAACGCGCGTACGCCAGAGTCATCGGACTCTCGCCGAAGCCGGTGTCGCGGCGGAAGTCACCGATGCCGAACGCCAGGCGGAACGTGCCCTTGGCCGACGCGATCTCGGTGATCCGCTCCAAGCCGCGTGCGGTCTCGACCAGTGCGACGACGGGGATGTTCGGAAGCCGCTTCGCCGTCTCCGTCACGTGATCGACGGACTCGACCATCGCCAGCATCACACCGCCGATCGACGTCGGGGCCAGTGCCTCGATGTCGGCGGCCCACCACGGAGTGCCGAACCCGTTGATGCGGACCCAGTCCGAATGGCCGTCCTCCATCCAGCGCACGACGTTCGCACGAGCGCTGTCCTTGTCCTTCGGCGCCACCGCGTCCTCGATGTCCAGGACGACGATGTCGGCCCGCGAACGAGCCGCGGCCTCGAATCGATCGTGCTGGGCGCCGTTCACGAGCAGCCAGCTGCGCGCCAGTACCGGATCGATCCGGGATCCGACGTCGGCGGGATCGGGCTCGTGGAATGGTTCGGAGTCGTACATGTCAGGTGAAGGGCCTACTCGTGCGGTGAAGGTCGGTCAATGCAGTCGATGAAGTCTACCCTCACCAGACCCGGCACACTGGTGGGCATGGTGCGGGCAGTCGGGGCGGTGACGGCGGGGACGCTGCTCGCGAATCTCCTGGCCTACCTCGTGCAGGTGCCCGCGAGTCGTGCGCTCGGCGCCGACGGTTTCGGCGAGTACTCGGTCCTGAGCGCGGCGATGCTGATCCTCTCGGTACCGGCGCTCGCTCTGCAGGCGATCGTCGCTCGCGAGGTCGTCGCCGGGACGTCTCGGCGACGGTTGCGGCGTCTGATCGGAAGCGTCGCCGTGGCGGTCGCTGCAGGATCGGTCGTCGGCGTCGCCGTCATGATGCAACTCGCGCACACGTCGCTCGCCTCGACGACCGCGGCCTTGCTGGCTGCCGCCCCGCTCGCGGTCGTGGCGGGTGGGCAGGGGCTCCTGCAAGGGGCCGGGCGGTTCGGTGTTCTCGGCGCAGTTCTAGCCGGCGTGGGAGTACTGAGGACCGTCCCCGTTGTGGTGGCCGTGTACGGAGGCCTCGGCCCGACCGGAGCCCTCGCCGCTGGAACCGCCGGTACCGCGGTGGCAGCCGCGATGGTCGCCGGGGTCGCCGCACGAGACGGGTATCGCTCCGACACGTCTGACCGGGCTCGGGTGTCGCTCGCCGATGTGTTGGCCGCGTCCGGAGTCCAATTCGTGATGATCGTCGCCGTGTCCGTCGACCTGCTGCTGTCACGCGCGGTGCTCTCCTCGTCGGACGCGGGCGTCTACGCGCTGGGCGCGGTCGCGACGAAGGCGGCGTTCTGGCTGCCTCAGGCGATCGGGGTGGTGGTGTATCCGCGGCTCGCGGATCCGATCCGCTCGTCGGACGCCCTGCGCCGGGCGCTCGTCGTCCTCGCAGGCATCGGGGTGTGTGTCATCGGCGCGGCAGCACTCGCCGGACCTATCGTTCCCACGATCATCTCCGACGACTACCGGTCCGTGTCGACACTGATGTGGCTGTTCGCACTCACCGGAGCTCTGCTCGCGATCCTCCAGTTGATGCTGCTCGCGGCGATCGCCCGCAATCGTGCGCGCGGCGCCCTGCCCGCGTTCTGCGTCCTCGTGGTCGAAGTGGCCTTCATCGCGACCGTCGCCGACTCTGTCACGTCTCTGGCGGTGATCGCTGCGTCCTCCGCGGCGGCCGCTGTCGCGGTCACCAGTGCGTGGCTCCGTTTCGCGGAGTCGTCCGAGGCCTAGCTCCGCGCCAAGCGGCGACTGATCATCACACCCGCGGCGATCGCGCCGACGCCGAGCACTCCGAGAACAATGGGCAGGACGACGGTGACAAGAGTGACCGGGCGCTGGCGGGCGGCTGCGGCGCCGGCGGCGTCCTGCCGCGACTGACGATCGCCGATCAGCGTCGACTCGATGTTGACCAATCGGAAGTCGCGCAGTTCGCGCGACCGGGAGGCTACGGCCGGAGTGAAGCGGAACTCCTCGGAGATGTGGACGCGCTCGTCGACGATCACGCCGGTCGCGACGTCGACATACAGGTCGCGCACCGAAGAATGATGCAGGGTGGCGGTCAGCGGCTCGTCGGGTGCCACCCCACGGAATGTTCCGAACCACGACGCCGGACGGGTGACGACGGCGCGGGTGTCGAATTGCGACAGGTCGGTGTCGGAGACTGTCGCGGTGAAGTGGGCAGTGTTGCGGCCGTCGACGGTCTCGTTGCCGGTGTGGGCAAGGGGGACCGATCGGCGAGTCGTCACGTCGAAGTATCGCGGGAAGGTGAGCTCGAAGTCGTATGGCAGAAGGTAGGTGAAACCCGTCCGGTCGGGGATCGACACCGCGCCCTTCTTGTCGTCGAACTGGATCTCGGACGCGTCACCGGTCGGCAGTGCGGTCACCCGATCGATCGTGACCCTGTCGATCGTCGCCGCCAGAGTCTGCTCTGCGCAGACGTCCTTCGCCTTCACCGACTTCCCGTCGACGATGTAGTGGTCGACGCCGAGCGATGTTCCGGCCTGCAGCGTCACCATGTCGGCGTCCGACGGCCGGACGGCGACGATGCGGCGCCGTTGCTGCACCTGCGCGTCGAGGACCCGTGCGGTGGGGCGGTCGAGAGAACACCGATCGAGGACTCGCGACCCGTCCGCACCATCAGCCACCCAGGTGGCGTCGATGTCGAGGCGGACGGCGCGGAACCGGTCGCCGACGACCGGTCCCACCGCGATCGCCGCCGCGACCAGCAGCGCGCCGAGGAAGAACGCGGTCGGAGCCAGCAGATCACGTGTCGTCCAGCGAGGCGTGGGGGTCTCGGCCATGCTCCAGACCGTACCCGGGCGCTAGTGTCGGTCAGGACATGAACGCCACCGCGGACTCACCTCGGCCCTTCTACCCGCAGCTCGAAGGCATGCGGGCGGTTGCCGCGCTCGGCGTCCTCACCACGCACGTCGCATTCCAGACCGCGACGCTGGACATCCCGATCATCGGCCCGATCCTCGGGCGACTCGATCTCGCCGTCGCGTTGTTCTTCGCGCTCAGCGGTTTCCTGCTGTGGCGTCCATACGCGGTCGCCGCGCGTACTGATGCACCGCCGCCTGCAGTCGGTCGGTATCTGCGGCACCGATTCGTCCGCATCTGGCCCGCGTACGCGGTGGTCGTGATCGCGGTTCTGCTCCTGGTGCCGCAGGCTCGCGGTTCGTCGGCCACCGTGTTGATCGCGAACCTCACACTCACGCAGGTGTTCGTTCCCCTGACGTTGGCTCCCGGACTCACCCAGATGTGGAGCCTGTCCGTGGAAGTGGCGTTCTACCTGCTGCTGCCGGTGTTCGGCTATGCATTGATCCGGATGCGCGGACCTCGGGCGCGACTTCGCGTTCCGGTGTTGCTCGGTGTGGCCGCCCTCAGCCTGGCGTGGGGGCCGGTGGCCGGACTGCTGCCGCTGCAGGCCGGGGTCGAACCTCACAACTGGGTGTTCGGTCACCTGCCGTGGTTCGCTGCCGGACTCATCCTCGCCGAACTCTCGGCGTCTGGCGTCGATGCGCGCTGGTCGGCCAACCGGCCAGTCATGTTCGTGGTGTTCGTCGTGGCGTACGGCCTGGCGTCGACGCCGATCGCCGGTCCCGTCGGCCTCGCTCCGATGTCCGACGCCCAGTACGCGGCGAAGATGCTCCTCGGCGGCATCGGGGCGTACGCGGTCCTCGCGCCGCTCGTACTGGGCGACGGCAGGTTCCGATTCCTCGACTCGCCGGTCATGGCGGCTCTCGGACGATGGTCGTACGGCATCTTCATCTGGCACGTCGCGATTCTGACGTCGGTGTTCGGCCTGTTCGGGATCGCCGCGTTCGACGGTCATTTCGTCACCGTCTGGCTCCTCACGGTTGTCCTCACGGTGCCGGTGTCGGCGGCCGGTTACGCCTTCGTCGAAGAACCTCTCCGGCGGGCGCTGAAGCGTCGCGAGGGCAGGGCCGCCGAGGTCACGGCGGTAGAGACGGCGACGATCGCCGCCAACTGAGGAAGTGCGTCGTACCCGGCGTACACCGCCCCGGAGTTCCACGGACCTGTCGCGAGGGCGACGGTCGCGATCAGCATGGCGGAGAACGTCATGACCACGCGGACGGGGGGTGTCACGGCCGCTGCGATCAAACCCGCGACCACGGCCGCCGCTGCGCCCCACGGACCGGTGAGCAGGTACGCGGCGATCAGAGCGACGGCGAGGGTGGCTGGGATTCGTGCCGGGTGCTGACGTTTCGACACGGACTTCGCTAGCGCTCCGTCCGGCTCAACGAGCAGTGAAGAGGCCTCCGTGTGCGGTTCGCCCGGCTCAACGAGCAGTGGGGAGGGGGCCTCCTCCTGCTGGTTGAGCCGACTCCGAGGCGATAGCCGAGGCGTCGAGTCGAAGCCTCGGAAACGGTGTCGGCGAGCAGCGGCGGCGATGAAGAGCGCGGCCACGAGCAGGAGACCGAGGAGAAGCGTCCATCGATAGGGAGTGTCGAGGTCGAAGGTCAACAACACCGTGCCCGCGGCGCCCGCGGGAAGCAGCCATCCCTGCTGCCAGCCGTTCACGACGATCGGGGTCAGCTCCACGCCGCCCAGACGCGCGTGCCACCCCGGATTGGTGCTCTCCGGCACCGACAGGACTCGAACGGTGTCGGCGGCGCCGACCTCGACCTCGCGGTCGGTGGCATCCCATCGCCCGGTCTCCGCCGGAGTGCTGACGCCGACGGCGTCGGGGCCCGCACGCAGGTTCACCGAGTCGACGGTGAACGCGTCGCCCGGGTTAACCGACACCTCTTGCTCGCCCGCGGCGAGATGTACTCCTGGGCCGGGGCACGGGGTCGCGACGATCGGTTCCCCGTCGCGCAGCGCACGTGCGGTCGTCGACACCTGAAGGCGGTGAACCTCGCCGCCCGCCGACAGTCCCATGCCGAGCGGCCCCGCCGGGTCGGTACCGCATCCGATTTCGATAGGACGGTCCACGTCCGGAACGGCCGATCCGGTACCGGGCAAGACCGCGATCTCGGCGATGCCGGGCGGCGACTGCCGAGCGAAGCCGAGGTCGTTGACGTCGATCAGGTCGGTCGTCTTGGTGACGGTGACCGTGATCCGGTCAGTTCGTGCCGGGGTCAACGGCACAGTGCCGTCTCTGCCAATGGACACTCGCTGGGGCCCGGTCCCGAGGTCGACAGTCACGGAGGTCGGAGTCGCGGGGTAGTCGCCGGGGCCGGAGATCCGGAGTGAGGAGACCGTCCGCGGCTCGGGCAACCGCAACACCAGATGCGGCTTGGTCGTCTTCTTCTTGTCCTTCGCCTTGTCTGCAGGCGCCGGAGCCTCCGGCGCAGTCCACACTGTGGTCGGGTCGCCGTCGACGGCCGCCGCAGCGGTCCCTCGCGGATCGGTCACGCTCGACGCGCCCTCGGCCCGGATCTGTCCAGGCACCTCGAGAAGATCGGTGAGCGTGCCCCCCGGCCGAGGGCGCAGGATCACCGTCGGGGTCACGTCGGTGGCAGACGGCACCGACAGGGCGCGACCGAAGACGCCGGGCGACTCCGGATCCAAACCGAGCGCGGGAGCGCAGCGGACACGCTCCCCGACGGACGTGCACTCGGACCGTGAGCCCAACTCCGATGACAGCACCCACTCGTTCACCCGGTCGGCGGCGTCCAACGAAGGCAGCACCACGCGGTGCCTGATCGAGTAACCGAGGCCGGTGCCCGCGTCGGCCACCCGGACGTCGGCGACGGCGAACTGGTTGCCTCCTCCACCGTCCGAAGTTCGGATGGCGCGGATCTCCACTCGCTTCGTCGGACCGGCGGGAGCGACGATCCGCGTCGGTTCACCCGGCGTCACACCGGACACGACAGTGCTGCCCGCGTCGGTGGTGACCAGCAGCGACGTGACGTCCGGACCCAACGCCTTGGCTGTGGTCACCGTCAGGGCCAGGTTGCGGTGTGCTTCGGTGAACTCGATTGCAAGCCACCGTCCGACTGCGGACTCCAGGCCGCGACTGACCCATGCGGTGCGCGTGTCGCCGTCGAACGCGGCTGCCGCCGACGATGCGGGCGACGTCCGGCCGGGCTGGGTCGCGTCCGCCGCGGACCCCGACGACGACACCCGCACTCGATCCGGCGTGTTGTTCAACAGCCACTGGCCGTGGACGAGTGACGCTCCGTCGACCGGGTAGTCGGCGGCGGCGTTCTTCGTCAGACGTGGATCGTCGACACCGCGGATGGCCGACGAGTGGTCGTCGACCCTCCCGAAATCGGTCTCTCGGTCGGCCGGGGTGTCGGTGACGATGAGGCCCGGACCGTCTCCGACTCCGGCTCGGCGCGCGTCCGAGGAGAGCAACGCGGTCCCCAGCGCAGGCCTTCCGTCGCGAGTGCGCGCCTCGTTGATCGCGGCGAGCGACTCGGAACCGCCGGTGACACGCGGAATGCGGTCGAGCGGGGTCAGCAGCGGGCCCGTGCCGCGTGCGTCGCCGACGCGGTAGACGGTGATCGCGGGCATCGGTGGGCGCAATCCGTCGTCGACCACGATGCCGTCGATCGTCGGAGGCGCGACGTCCGGCCCGAAGCGTGCCGCGACGGTGATGCCGGGCGACCTGCGCAATGCGTCGGCGACCACCAACGGGCGCGCCGACCGGGACGTCGCCGGATCGAGGTCGGCACGCAGGACGATGAATCCGACGCCCTGGGCGGTGAGGGTGTCGGCGAGGGCGGTCGACCCGCGACCCGATGTGAGAGTGCGCTGCACCGAGTCCATCGCACGGATCGCGCCCGGCGGGGTCAGCGGGATCGCATCGCGGACCGCCCACGGGGTCGACCCGAGCGCCTGCAGAGGTTCGTCACGGGTGAGGCCCCACACCTGGTCGGCGAACGGGGCTCCCGGCACCACCAGGGTGCGGACGCCGGCGGCGTGCGAGTCGAGCCAGTCGGCAGTCTGCTGCCAGTAGTCGGGGATCGCGCGGTAACTCGACGCGGGAGCGAGCCCACCCGTCCAGGCCAGCGAACCGGACCCGAACACGGCGACCACAACCACCATCAGAGCTGCCGCGGGTCTACCCCACCCGTTCGACGCCGACGGCTTCGCCAGCAGCGATCGAACAGGAACTCGGGCCAGCAGGTGGGCGACGCCTAGAGCGAGGGGAAGTCGGATGAGCGGGTCGAACTTGTGCACGTTGCGCAGTGCGGCGCCGCCGCCGTCGAGGAAAGTTCGGACGGTCTCGGCGATCGGGGAGCCGAGCGCTCCGGGATAACCGAGGCAGAGTGCCAAGAGGCCGGTGCACAGGATCGCCAGCCATCGGCCGCGGTCCGGCATCGCGCGCATCGTCAATCCGGCGAGGCCGGCCGCCGCGAGGACTCCGGTCGCGATGACCGCGGCGGTCTGAGACACCAGGACGGCGCCCGCGGCGCGCTCGGCGGACACGAAGGGTGTCCACGACGACGTCCCGCGCAGGACCTCGGTGAGAGACGTCCACTCGGTGGTGACCTGCGCTGATTCGATGAAGTCGAGGAAGGGCGGTGAGACGCGAGAGAGCATCAGCAGGGGAATGATCCACCAGAGGGACGCCGCGGCCAGACCGAGTGCCCACCAACCGCCGAACACCAGTCCGGTGCGACGCCCACTGCGGGGAACGGTCGCCGCGATCCACCACAGCACGGCCACGCTCACCGCGGCGACGGTTGCGACGGCGTTGACCGCGCCCATCAGCGCCACCGCACAGGCCGACCGTGCTGCCTCCTGCCACAGCGGCCGCCCGGTCGTTCCGCTACTCGAACGCCGCCGATCCTCGAGCGCACGGACAACCGGCAGCAGCACCCACGGTGCGAGCATCATCGGCAGAGTCTCGGACGAGATCGTTCCAAGCGTCGTCACCACGCGGGGCGCCGCGACGAACATGGCGGCGGCGATCAGCCGAGAGCACGGGGAGCCGATCCGCAGGGCTTCGGCGAGCCGCACCACGCCGATGAATCCGGCGGTCAGCAGAACGGCCCACCACAGTCGTTGGATCACCCACGGTGGAAGGTGCAACAGGTCGCCGACGGCGAAGAACGCACCGTGCGGAAACAGGTACCCGTACGCCTGGTTCTGGATCTGGCCCATAGGCATGGTGGGCGACCACAAGTGAGTGGCGCGAGCCAGAAAACCGATCGGATCGGCGGTGAGGTCGAGTTTGGTGTCTGGGGCTACGCGGCCCGGCGCCTGCCAGAACGACAGGACGAGGAAGACGACGCCGACCACGCACGTGCCGCGGCGCGTCAGCACACGATCAGGAATTGTCGCTGGTGGATCCGCCGCGTGTGCCGTACTCGACGGAGCCCTGGACGAATCCGTCCTGTCCGTTGACGCTGTTGATGTCGGTCGACGGCTTCGTCTCCGACGCGAGCACACCGCCGAGGAAGACGCCGCCGATGCCGACGATCACGCCGGCGACCGCGGCGAGGGCACCATAGATCAATCGGTCGCGAACCATGCCGCCCAAAATACCATCCTCATCCGTCCGGACGACTGCTCCGCGAGCCGGCGCATGTCGACGGCATCGGCGCGGTGTCGCGTGCGAGACTGTCGTCATGCGTGGATCTCGTTCACTTGTCGCCGTTCTGACCGCCGCGTCTCTGCTCGCGGTGTCTGCGTGTTCCGACTCGCCGAACGACGCAGTGTCGTCGCCGAGTCCGACGACGACGAAGCAGACCTCGTCGAAGGTCACGTCCACGTCGGCGGGCCCGAAGTCGTGCGGAAGCGACGAACTCGCATCGTTGACGTTGCGCCAGAAGCTGGCACAGCTGCTCGTCGTCGGAGTGGCCGACGCGGCCGACGCGAAGCAGGTCGTCGAACGCGAGCACCTCGGCGGCATCTTCATCGGCAGCTGGACCGACATGTCCATGCTCAGCGACGGTTCGGCGAAGAAGCTGTCGGACGCACAGGACATTCCGCTGATGGTGACAGTCGATCAGGAGGGCGGGCGCGTGAGCCGCCTCGCGAAGCTCGGCATCGACATGCCGGCTCCGCGCGAACTCGCCAAGACGAAGACGCCGGAGGAAGTCCGCGCGATGACCAAGGCGGCGGGCAAGAAGATGAAGGCGCTGGGCATCACAGTCGACTTCGCGCCGTCGGCCGACGTCAGCGATGAGCCGGACGACGAGGTGATCGGTGATCGGTCGTTCTCGAACGATCCCGCCGTCGTCGCGAAGTACGCGGGCGCCTACGCGCAGGGCCTGCTGGACGCCGGGATCATGCCCGTCTACAAGCATTTCCCCGGACACGGTCACGGTTCGGGCGATTCGCACACGGGGACCGTCCGGACGCCTCCACTGAGCGAGCTGATCACCAGCGATCTCGTCCCCTACAAGACTCTCCTCAAGAACCCCGGCAACGTCGGCGTGATGGTCGGCCACCTCATCGTGCCCGGTCTGACCGGACCGGACACGCCGTCGAGCATCAGCCCGGCGACCATCGGCATGCTGCGCAAGGGAACTCGCTACGGTGGCGTCCCGTTCGACGGTGTCGTGTTCTCCGACGACCTGTCGGGCATGAAGGCGATCAGCGACAAGTTCCCGATCGACGTGGCGGTACGGAAGGCGATCAATGCCGGGTCGGATATCGGGCTGTGGCTGTCGACCGAGAAAGTCTCGGCAGTACTCGACTCGCTGGAGAAAGCCGTCGAGTCGAAGAAGTTGAACCGCAAGCGGATCGACACGTCGGTGCTCCGTATCCTCAAGGCCAAGGGAGTGATCACCTGCACCTGAACTTACCGAGTGGTAAGTTAGGGGTATGGCCAGCGGAACGAAGCGGCTGCCTCGCGCGGTCCGCGAGCAGCAGATGTTGGATGCGGCGATCACCGTGTTCGCCGAACACGGATTCTCCGACAGTTCGATGGACGCCATCGCTGCGCAGGCCGAGATCTCCAAGCCGATGTTGTATCTCTACTACGGCTCCAAGGACGAGTTGTTCGCCGCGTGCATCGCCCGCGAGTCCGGCCGGTTCATGCAGTCGATGAGTGCAGGCTTCGATCCCGAGCTGCGCCAGCGAGACCAAGCGCGCATCCTGGTCCGTGAATTTCTGCGGTTCGTCCACGAGAACGCGCAGTCATGGCGGGTGCTGTACCGCGTTTCTGTGGGCACCGCTGCGTTCGCCCACATCGTCACCGAGAGTCGGAGCGGTGTCACCGCGATGATCACCGACCTCATCCGACGCGGAACCACCGTCGAGGGTGCCCGCGACGTCGACTTCGAACTCACCGCAGTGGCGCTCGTGGGCGCGGGGGAGGCCGTCGCCGATCGGATGTCCGACGGCGACGTCGACCTCGACGATGCCACCGATCTGCTGCTGGGCATCACGTGGCGCGGTCTGCGCGGTGTCGGCTCCCACGCCGACGACTGACCGCGTACACACCCTAAGTCCCCTCGCCCGCAAGGGCTTTCGATCCCGACAGTAGGCCGTTGCGGCCCTGTGGGCGCGTCGTTTCCCTTCGTAACGTCTGAGCTGCGAGATTTCTGCTCGACCATCGGGTTCAAGGGGACGAAGTGACAGACACCGTCGAGGAACGGAAGGCTCCGGCTGCGGCCGTGCGGCCGACTCCAGGGGCCAGGCGTGCGCCGGGCTCTCTGCTGTATCGAGTGCTGACGACGACCGATCACAAGATGATCGGCTTGATGTACCTCTGGGCGTCGGGAGGGTTCTTCGCAGTCGGTGGTCTGATGGCCCTTGTGATGCGGCTCGAGCTGGCGATGCCCGGTCAGTCGTTCGTCTCGAACGAGCAGTTCAACCAGCTGTTCACCATGCACGGCAGCATCATGCTCCTCCTGTACGCGATGCCGTTCGCCTTCGGCTTCGCCAATTACCTCGTTCCGTTGCACATCGGTGCGCCCGACGTCGCGTTCCCCAGGCTCAACGCGCTCGGATTCTGGCTGTTCCTGTTCGGCGGCTTGGTCGTCGCCTTCGGACTGCTCACACCCGGCGGCGCCGCAGACTTCGGCTGGACCGCGTACATGCCGCTCGGCGACGTCACGCATTCACCCGGCCTCGGCGCCGACCTCTGGTTCATCGGGGTGGCGGTCGGCGGGATGGGGACGATCCTCTCGGCGGTCAACTTCATCACGACGATCGTGTGCCTGCGAGCGCCTGGGATGACGATGTTCCGGATGCCGGTGTTCACCTGGAACATCCTCGTCACGAGTGTCTTGATCCTGCTGATCTTCCCGCTGCTCGCCGCGGCGGTGATCGGTGTGGAAGTCGATCGGCAGTTCGGCGCGCATCTGTTCGATCCGGCGAACGGCGGGGCGATCATGTGGCAGCACATGTTCTGGTTCTTCGGGCACCCGGAGGTGTACGTCCTCGTGCTGCCGTTCTTCGGCATGGTGTCGGAGATCGTTCCGGTCTTCGCACGAAAGCCGCTGTTCGGGTACTCCGGGTTCGTCTACGCGACGCTGTCCATCGCCGCGCTGTCGATCGCGGTGTGGGCACACCACATGTACGTCACCGGCGCAGTCCTCCTGCCGTTCTTCGCGTTCATGACCTTCTTGATCGCCGTCCCGACGGGCGTGAAGATGTTCAACTGGATCGGCACCATGTGGCGCGGCAACCTGACGTTCGAGACACCGATGCTGTTCGTCCTCGGCTTCATGGTCACCTTCCTGTTCGGCGGTCTCACCGGTGTGTTGTTGGCCAGCCCGCCGCTGGACTTCCACCTCTCCGACACCTACTTCGTTGTCGCGCACTTCCACTACACGATCTTCGGATCGGTGGTCTTCGCTGGTTTCGCGGCGCTGTACTTCTGGTTCCCGAAGATGACCGGCCGGATGCTCGACGAACGTCTCGGCAAGATCCACTTCTGGACCATGTTCATCGGATTTCACATGACGTTCCTCGTCCAACACTGGCTGGGGAATGCCGGCATGCCGCGTCGGTACGCCGACTACCTGCCGAGTGACGGATTCACCGTGCTCAACATGGTGTCGTCGATCGGGTCGCTGATTCTGGGGATATCCACGCTGTTCGTGGTCTGGAACATCTTCGTCTCCTGCCGAGTCGGTGAAGTGGTGACCGTGGACGACCCCTGGGGATTCGGCAACTCCCTGGAATGGGCGACGACGTGCCCGCCTCCGCGCCACAACTTCACCGAACTGCCTCGGATCAGGTCGGAACGTCCAGCCTTCGAACTGCACTATCCGTTCATGGTCGAACGCATGCGGGCGGAGGCCCATGCGGGGCGTAGACACGGCTGAACGCACAACGCGCCTCCTGCTCGATGAACGGGAGGCGCGTTGCGCGGGTGGACGTGGATTCAGCCGATTCCTCGGACGGTTCCCGTCAGGTGCGGGTAGCCCTTCCTGCGGTTGAGAACCGAAACGTCGTAGCCGCCGTCGGCGTGTGACGCGTAGGCGTTCACCTTGGCGGGCAACAGGATCGGCTTGCCGAAGCGCACCGAGTAGACGACTGCGCCGGGCAGCGCGCCTTCGATGTTCGCCAGCGATGCGGCGGCCGTCCACATACCGTGGGCGATCGCCTGGTTGAACCCGAACGCCTTGGCGGTGAGGTCGGCCATGTGGATCGGGTTTCGGTCGCCGGATGCCTCCGCGTACTTGCGGATCAGTCCGAGGTCCACCGACAGCACTCGATCGGGCGACGGCGCAGCCGTCTCCTTGGGCGCAGGTCCGCGTTCGCCGCCGGACAGGCTGGTGCGCTGCTGTTTGAGGAAGGTGCTCGTCTGCCGCGCGACACGCTCCCGCCCGACGAAGAACTCCGAGATCATGTCGACGAGCAGTCCCTTGCGATGTTCGCGCAAGTTCTCCGCATGCGTCTCGATGGTCAGCGGCTCATCGACGCCGATCGCGCGGAACCGTTCGATCGTGTTCTCGATGTGCACCGAACCGATGGCGCCCAATGGGAACTTGGGATCCACCATCGCCGACATCGCCAACGGGAACTGCAGCACAAAAAGGTATGTGACCGGAACCGTCGAGCCGAACGGAAGCCCGGTCGCGTGGCAGTAGTCAGCCAGCTGGTCGAGATCGATCCGCACGTTCTCGATGCGGTGCACGGTGTCGGGGACCACGGCGTCCGCCGAGACCCGCGCGGGCTTGCCGATCACCGGCAGCATCGCTGCAACGGCTTTCGGGTAGATCTGCGCAGGTCCAGGCAGGGACGTGTAGGTGACTGTCGACATCAGGCGCCCAGGAGGCTCTGACCGCAGACGCGGACCACGTTGCCGGTGACGGCGTTGCTGGCCGGGTTGGCGAAGTACGCGACGGTCTCTGCGACGTCGACGGTCTGACCGCCCTGCTGCAGCGAGTTCATGCGGCGACCGACCTCGCGGGTGGCGAGCGGGATGGCGGCGGTCATCGCGGTCTCGATGAAGCCCGGCGCGACGGCGTTGATGGTGATGCCCTTCTTGCCAAGGATCGGGGCGTAGGCGTCGACCAGGCCGATGACGCCTGCCTTCGATGCGCCGTAGTTGGTCTGTCCGCGGTTGCCCGCGATGCCCGCGATCGACGAGACGTCGATGACGGCGCCGCCCTTGCGGAGGGCGTCGCGCTCGACGAGCTCGTTGACGAGGGTCTGCGGTGCGATCAGGTTGACGCCGATCACCGAGTTCCAGCGGCCCGAGTCCATGTTGGCGAGCAGCTTGTCGCGGGTGATGCCCGCGTTGTTCACGATGATGTCGAGGCCGCCGTGGCGTTCGAGAACGTGCTCGGCGACCTTCTCGCCCGCATCGGCTGCGGTGACGTCGAGGGGGAGCGCGGTGCCGCCGACACGATTGGCGGTCTCCGAGAGGGCCTCGCCCGCAGCGGGGATGTCGGCGCAGATGACGTGGGCGCCGTCGCGCGAGAGGACCTCGGCGATGGTCGCGCCGATGCCGCGTGCGGCACCGGTGACGAGGGCGACCTTGCCCTCGAGCGGCTTGTCCCAGTTCGCGACCTTGGTGCCGTTGGCGTCGCCGACGCGGATCACCTGGGCGTCGACGTACGTGGACTTGGCCGACAGCAGGAAGCGCAGGGTCGACTCGAGGCCGGACAGGCCGGTCTTGGCCTTTGGCGAGACGTAGACGAGCTGTGCGGTCGCGCCGTTGCGGAGCTCCTTGCCGAGCGAGCGGGTGAAGCCCTCGAGCGCGCGCTGAGCGATCTGCTCGTCGGGTCCCGCGGTGAGCTCAGGGGTGGTGCCGATGACCACGAAGCGTGCGGAGTTGCCCGCCGAACGCATGACGGGGGTGAAGAACTCGAAGAGCTGCTCGAGCTCGGCGGCCTTGGTGATGCCGGTGGCGTCGAACACTGCGGCACCGAGCTTGTCTGCGCTGCGACCGCCGGTGTTGTTCTCGACGAGCGTGTAATCGTCACCGGCGGTGAGGATCTCGCGGATCGGTTCGACGAGGCGTCCCTGTCCGCCGAGGAGCACGGGGCCGCCGAGTGCCGGTGCGGAAGGCGAGTAGCGGCGCAGGTGCGGCGGCTGAGGGAGGCCGACGCGGCTGGCGATGAATCCGCCGGGGCCGGAGTTGACGAAAGACGAGTAGAGATCGGTGTTGCCTGCCACTGCGGGCTCCTTCAGTAGTCGAAGAGTCGATTCGAGGTCTGCCGGTGACAATAAGTGCGTCTGGCCGCTGCGTGCACCGGTCAGCACCTGTGACGTTCACCGCATACCGTCGAGGTCGACATCGAACTTACTCTGGAGTAAGAATGATGACAACAATGGTCCCCGAGTATTCAGGAGAACCCGTGGCATCGTTCACGCCCCGCAAGCCGGAAACCCGTCAGCTGCGTCCCGTCGCGATCGTCGGCGGCAACCGCATCCCGTTCGCTCGCCAGGACAAGGCGTACGCGACAGTCAGCAACCAGGAGATGTTCACCGCAGCACTCCAGGGTCTGGTGAGCCGTTTCAACCTGCAGGGTGAGCAGCTCGGCATGGTTGCCGGCGGCGCCGTGCTCAAGCACTCGCGTGACTTCAACCTGATCCGCGAGTCGGTCCTCGGTTCGGGCCTGTCTCCGTACACGCCCGCCTTCGACCTGCAGCAGGCGTGTGGAACCGGTCTCCAGGCGATCGCCGCCGTGGCCGACGGCATCGCCTCGGGTCGCTACGACGTCGCGGTCGGCGGCGGCGTCGACACCACCTCCGACGCCCCGATCGGCGTCTCCGAGGACATGCGTCGCCAGATGCTCGAAGTGAACCGCGCCAAGAGCACCCCGGACCGCATCAAGGCCGCGCTCGGTCTCGTCGCCAAGCTCGGCATCGAGATCCCGCGCAACGGCGAGCCCCGCACCGGTATGTCGATGGGCGAGCACGCCGCGATCACCGCCAAGGAGTTCGGCATCAGCCGCGCCGACCAGGACGAGTTGGCGGCCGCCAGCCACCAGAAGATGGCCGCTGCCTACGATCGCGGCTTCTTCGACGACCTGATCACCCCGTTCCACGGCCTGACCCGCGACGAGAACCTGCGTCCCGGATCGACCGTCGAGAAGCTCGCCACCCTCAAGCCGGCGTTCGGTGTGAGTCTCGGCGACGCGACGATGACCGCGGGCAACTCGACCCCTCTCACCGACGGCGCGTCGACCGTGCTGCTGGCGAGCGACGAGTGGGCCGCGGAGAAGAAGCTTCCCGTCCTGGCTTACCTGGTCGACACCGAGACCGCGGCCGTCGACTACGTGAACGGCCCGGACGGTCTGCTCATGGCGCCGACCTACGCCGTCCCGCGTCTGCTCGAGCGCAACGGCCTCACCCTGCAGGACTTCGACTTCTACGAGATCCACGAGGCGTTCGCCTCGGTCGTCCTGTGCACCCTGCAGGCATGGGAGTCGGATGAGTACTGCCGCGAGCGCCTCGGCCTCGACAAGGCGCTCGGCGCCATCGACCGCAGCAAGCTCAACGTGAACGGCTCCTCGCTGGCGGCCGGTCACCCGTTCGCGGCCACCGGCGGCCGCATCATCGCGCAGGCCGCGAAGCAGATCAAGGAGAACGGCGGCGGTCGCGCCCTCGTCTCCATCTGTGCTGCAGGCGGCCAGGGCGTCACCGCGATCGTCGAAGGCTGACAATCCCCGCACAGGCCTCGGACCCTCGAGTGAACGAGCGGTCCGGGGCCTTTTGCGTGCCAATCGGAAAGATCTTCGCCGACGGTGTAACGCCGCGGTCGCCTGGAGCTATAGACCAGATAGCTCCGGCTGAACCGCCAGACCCCCGACCCGGCGGTTCAGCCGGAGTTCTGTCTTATTACTAAGATCGTGACTGTTGTGAGTTCATCGATGAAGCGCCGTGTCGGCGTACAGGGATGGATCGCGCGAGGACTCCTCGCCGCGATCATGCTGACAGCTCTCGTCTTCGCATTCGACTACGCCCTCGGCCACGGCAAGACAGCTCGTGGTGTGCAGATCGCCGAGTTCGACCTCGGCGGGAAGTCGGACGACCAGGCCCGGGCGATCCTCCAGCAGATCTCCGTTGTCGCGCACGGGCCGATCACCGTCCGCACGGACTCGGGTTCGGCAGCGATCGACCCCGCCGAGTTGGGTGCCTCCTTCGACGTCGAGGGCACGCTCGCTCGACTCAAAGAACAGCCCGCGAATCCGTTCACCCGCCTCGCTGCGCTCTTTGGAGCGCATCGTGATGTGGCACCCGTCGTCGACATCAACCGCGCATCGTTCGACAAGGCGCTCGATGCCCGCCGAGCCACGCTCGAGAAGGCGGCCGTTGAGGGCGGTGTCCACTTCGACGGCCTGCGTCCGGTCGCCGACTACCCGGCCACCGGGATGCGGATCGACCGAGACGCCGGAGTGATCGCGGTCGGAGAGCACTGGCTGGAGGGCGGCCCGCTCGACCTCGCGATGGAGCCGTTCTCCCCGACAGTCGCCCGGGCCACCGTCGACGCCACCGTCGCCGACGTCGCGCCGCAGGTCACGGCGTCGCCGCTCCGGCTCAAGAGTCGGGGACGGGACATCATGCTGACACCTCGAGAACTCGGGTCGGTTGTCACGTTCGTCGCCGACGGCAAGGGCGGCCTCGTCCCACATGTGAAGGCGGCAGACGCCGAGAAAGTGTTGTCCGCGCGTACCGCTCGCACCGAGAGCGAACCCGTCAGCGCGACGTTCCGGCTGGTCGGCGGCGCTCCAAAGGTGGTGCCGTCCGTCGAAGGTGCGAAGGTGGACTGGGCCAAGACGGCTGACGCGATCGCGTCCGCGTCGATCGCCGACAACCGGTCGACAGACGTCGAGTACACGGTCTCCAAGCCGAAGCTCACCACGTCGGCGGCGAAACGGCTCGGTGTCACCGAGATGGTCTCCGAGTTCACCACCGGCGGGTTCAGCGGTCCGTCGGGCGAGAACATCCGGATAGTCGCGGAGAAGGTCGACGGGGCCGTCGTCCTTCCAGGAAAGACGTTCTCCCTCAACGGGTACACCGGTCCGCGTGGCACGGCGCAGGGCTATGTCGAGTCGGGGATCATCGACCACGGCAGGCCGTCCACCGCTGTCGGAGGCGGCATCTCGCAGTTCGCGACGACGCTCTACAACGCCGCGTACTTCGCCGGCCTGCAGGATGTGGACCACACCGAGCACGCCTACTACATCTCGCGGTACCCGGAGGCTCGTGAAGCGACGGTCTTCGAGGGTCTCATCGACCTGAAGTTCAAGAACGACACCAAGTACGGCGTCTTCATCGAGACGCAGTGGTCGTCGTCGAGCGTGACCGTCCGACTGTGGAGCACCAAGACGCGCGACGTCGAGTCGATCACCGGTGACCGCACCTTGCCGACGTCGCCGGAGACGGTGACCGTTCCGCGTGGCGACGACTGCATCGCCAGCAGTGGGCTGCCCGGCTTCACCGCGTCCGACACTCGCGTGATCCGCGATCACCGGACCGGACGTGAGATCAACCGGCACACGCGGACCGTCCGATATGCACCGGAGCCCGTCGTTCGCTGTCGTTGATCTGTGGAACGTGTTCCACACCCGGCCTGTGGGTGGGGTCACCGATTGGTTATGCTCGCGAACATGGACATCACTGGAGCAAGTGCAATCGTTACCGGCGGCGCGTCGGGCATCGGCGCGGCAGCTGCCCGTCGTCTCGCGAACCGCGGCGCCAAGGTCGTCATCGCCGACCTCAAGGCAGAAGACGGCGAGGCCCTGGCGGCAGAGATCGGCGGCGCGTTCGTCAACGTCGACGTCACCAACACCGAGCAGATCGAGGCTGCGATCGCCAAGGCTCTCGAGCTCGGCCCGCTGAAGGCCGTCGTCAACTCGGCCGGTGTCGGCTGGGCGCAGCGCACTATCGGCAAGGACGGCGAGTACTCGTCGGCCCACGACCTCGAGCTGTACAAGAAGGTCATCGGCATCAACCTCATCGGCACCTTCGACGTCGTTCGCCTCACCGCCACCGCGATGAGCCGGAACGAGGCCGGCCCGTCGAACGAGCGCGGCGCCATCGTCAACCTCGCGTCGGTCGCCGCATTCGACGGCCAGATCGGCCAGGCCGCCTACTCGTCGTCGAAGGGCGGCGTCGTCGGCATGACCCTGCCCGTCGCGCGTGACCTGTCGGCAGTCGGCATCCGCCTGAACACCATCGCCCCCGGCCTGATCGACACCCCGATCTACGGCACCGGCGAGGCGTCGGAGGCCTTCAAGGCGAAGCTCGGTGAGAGCGTCCTGTTCCCGAAGCGCCTCGGCGTGCCGGACGAGCTGGCCTCGATGGTCGAAGAGCTCATCACCAACTCGTACATGAACGCCGAGGTCGTCCGCGTCGACGGCGGCATCCGGATGCCCCCGAAGTAGGACTCCTTCCTGCTCTTCGAGCGCAGTCGAGAAGTTTCGTCCGCCAGTTGTGTCACGTATGTGGTCACAACTGGCGGACGAACTGCATTCTGCGCCGATAGTCTTGCGTCATGCGGAATCTCGTGTTGTCGGTGATCGGTGACGATCGGCCGGGTCTGGTGTCGGCGCTCTCGGATGCGGTCGCGTCCAATGGCGGAAACTGGGAGCGCAGTCAGTTGGCGCAGCTCGCCGGAAAGTTCGCCGGCATCGTGGTGGTGGCGGTGCCGTCCGACCGGGCTGACGGCTTGATCGAGGCGGTCACCGGACTCGACGGACTACTCGAAGTGGCCGTCCACTCGGGCGACGTCGCCGCGTCGCGAGACGGTGACTGGGATTCGCTGACGATCGCCGTGCTCGGCAACGACCGCACGGGCATCGTGCAGGAGCTGTCCGCCGCACTCGGCGCCAGCGGGGTGACCATCGAGAACATGACCACCGGCACGCGCGAGGCGCCGATGGCGGGCGGGATGCTCTTCGAGGCCGAACTCCACGTGATGGTGCCGCCGAGCGTGGCGCTCGACGCCGTTCGTGCCGACCTCGAACGGATCGCTGCCGAACTCCTCGTCGACCTGGAACTCAACTGAACAACTTCGGCACTTTCCACCGCGCATAGCGCGGCAGAGAGTGCCGAAGTTGTCGAAAGTGCTAGCGGCGCGCGCCGAGCGTGCCCATGACGGCCGCGCCGAGGCAGGCGACCGAGATGGCTCCGGCGAACCAGGGGAACACTTCGGCAGTGCCGTACTGGGACGCGAGCGCGCCCGCGATCACCGTGGGAATACCCATCGCGAGATATCCGAGCAGGTAGTACGCGCTCATCACGCGGCCGCGAGCATCTGCCGGTGTCACGTCGTTGAGGTGCCTGAGTGACCCGCCGAACGCGAGGCCGAAGGCCACTCCGAGAGCGATCGAGTCGACCAGCACAAACGCCGTGGAACCGGTGTTCAGAGCCCATACTGCGCCGCCGAGCGACACGATCATGCCGATGTGCCCGACGACCGCGGACGTGCGGGGGTCGAATCGGCCACCGACCCACTGGGAGACGGCAGATGCCGCGGCCATCACGGCGACCACGATCCCGACGAAGATGATCGACGTGTGCCCGGTCGAATGCTGAGTCAGGGCGGGGTAGAGGCTGAGGAACACGCCGAGCACCGACCACGCACTGAGGATGCCGATGCCGGAGAACCAGAAGTCGGCGAGCATGGGAGTGGGCACGGACGGTTTCTGGATCCGGATGCGGGCACCGGTCTTCTCGGTGTGCGGTTCGATGAGGACGATGACGGCCACCAGCATCACTGCCACCACAACACCGACGATCGCGAACGGGATGCGCAGCGGGTTGGCCGCCCACTGGGCCGCTGCGGCCGCGCCGAAGACAGTGATCGCGATGCCCACGTTCAAGGCGACGCCGCTGAGCATGCCGTTCCGGGCGCCGCCGTGCGGACGGACGTCGAGCAGTGCAGCGCCTGCGACAACCGTGATGGCTCCGATGGCGCCGCCGTGCAGGAAGCGCGCGACGATCAACTGCCATTCCGAGGTCGCGATCAAGAACAGTCCGAGGCCGCCCAGGATCGCGAGGAGCGCGGTGATCAGAACCGGCTTGCGCCCGACGGCATCCGAGATAGGTCCGACGGTGAGCGCCGAGCCGAGAGCGCCGATCGCGTAGACGGCGAACACGATGGTGATCGACACCGGGCTGAGGTGCCACTCCTGTTGGTAGATCGGGTACAGCGGCGACGGCAATCCGGAGACGCCGAGCGCGAGAGCCAGGAGTGCGAGGAGGAGGGCGAACGACCAACGCTGCGGATGAACCGTTGTCGACGGCGAAGGAACGCCCGTCCCGGTGACAGTGGCAGTCATGGCGACCTCCGAGTATGTTTGACGATTATCGAACGGTTCGAGACTATACGAGTGTTCGATGTTCATCAAACTAATTTCTGGGGAGTCGACAATGACGAGCAGTGACACCGCGACGGCCGAGCCGGTCGCCGATCTGCACGCCGTGCTGTCCGCTCTCGCCGACCCGGTGCGCTTGGAGATGGCGCGTCGCCTGCAGCATGTCGATTCGCTGTCGTGCTCGGAGCTCTACGACACGGTCACCAAGGCGACCGCGAGCCATCACTTCAAGATCCTTCGGGAGGCGGGAGTGCTGCAGCGCCGAGCCGCCGGGCAGAGTGCTCGATACTCCTTGCGGTCGGACGACGTCGAGGCTGCGTTCCCGGGACTGCTCACAGCAGTCCTGTCGGCCGCCGACGTCGATCGCGGCGCCGACTGACAGCGTCCACGACGCACTCGAACCAGAACGGCGTTCCCGACCCCGACTCTGGAGACGACGCTGCCGTCACCATCCCCCCGTTGGATGATGACGGCAGCGTCAGCGTCGGGTCAGCCCAGGCTCCCGTTGGGCCTCACCGAGTCTTGTGTCGATCCAGACGAGTGTCCGGCGTCTCCCTCCAGCGCCGGACCCGTCACCACCAGAATCACCAGCGCTATCGCCATCACGATTACGGCAGCGAGCTTGAGCAGTGAGAGCTGCAGGCTTCTGGTCATCGTGGTGGTCCTCAAGGCTGGTGTACGTGGCGTTCGGCGGTCGTCGACCGACACAGACGACACTAGGGCGCACTCGAGGCCCGTGGCGAACACTCGGCAATTCCTCCCGGTGTCGTGGCAGGTCAGGCCATGTTTTCATTTGTCCGGTCCGGACAAATGAGGGTCCTCGCGCGGTCTCCAACTAGGCTGAGCGAGTGACCTCGACGCAGTCAGACGCATTTGGTGCCGCGCTGCGCACGCTGTTCGCTCAAGCAGGCCGACCAACACTCGAAGCGGCCGCGAAGGCAGCATCGAAGAACGGTCCTTCCCTGTCCCGGCAACGGGTGAGCGATTGGCGGAACGGCCGCCACATCCCCCGCGACTACGCGGTCGTCGAGCCGTTGGTCGCGTGGTTGACTTTCCGGGCGATCGACGCCGGGGCGCGAGACGTGCTGCCGCTGCCCGCGTGGCGTGAACTCTGGGCGGCGGCGCAGAGCGGGTCCACGGTGCTGACGACTCCGCAGACTCCGACGAGCGCCCCGTTCCGCGGTCTCGCTCCGATGACTGAGGCAGACACGGACGTGTTCTTCGGCCGGACGTCGGTGGTGGCTGCGTTGGTCGAGCAGTTGGAGGCAGTCGCGTCGTCGGACGGTCCACGCATCGTGATCGTGACCGGTGTGTCCGGAGCGGGGAAGTCATCCGTTCTGCGAGCAGGACTCGCCGCAGCGCCGGAACCGTGGAACCGGCCGACCCGGCTGGCGATCGGAGACGACGGACTGCAGATCGATCGGGCCGAGCTCTCCGCGTTGGCGGTGATCGATCAATTCGAGGGGGTCTTCGCACTCGAGCAGTCGGTGCGCGACGACGTGATGGCCGCCGTGCAACGGTTGGCCACGAACACCACATTGATTCTCGGCATCCGCGCCGACTTCTTCGACGCTTGTCTCGACATCGGCTTCCTCGCGGAGGCGTGGCAGCACCGGTCGGTGATCATCGGCGAGATGACGTCGGCCCAACTCGACCAGGTGATCCGCGAACCGATCCGACTCGCAGGCGGACGTATCGACCCCGGTCTCGCCGAGCTTCTCGTGCGCGACTTGCACGACACCACCGAGACGGACGACCACGCAGGCCGACTGCCGTTGTTGGCGCACACCCTCGAGCGGCTGTGGGCCATGCGGTCGGGCACTTTGATCACGGTCGCCACCTATCGCAAACTGGGCGGCATCACCTCGGCCATCGCGGACACCGCGGAGGACGCGTGGACGACGATCGCGCCGCAGGATCACGACGCGGCCCGCGCGCTTCTCCTGTCGCTGGTGCAGTTCGGTCCACGGGGGGTGCCCTTGCGCGCGTGGGCCGATCTCGCCGACCTCCGGCGGCGCTTTCCGGACAGTGCCGATCGGATCGTCGACGTGTTCGCCGATGCGCGTCTGATCACCGCGGGCACCTCAGTGACGTTCATCCACGATGCGGTTCTCACAGCGTGGCCTCGCCTGGCCACGTGGGTCTCGGACGACGCGGACATGCTTCGCTGGAGTCAGCGACTGGCCGACGACGCCGCGAGGTGGGCAGACGACAACCGAGACGCCGACCTCCTGTATTCGGGAGGACGCCTCGTCGAATCCCTCGAGAACGTCGAGAGACTCGGCGAACTCCGGTTGGATGTGCTGCCGCCAAGCGGCCTCGACTTCATCGACGCGTCGGTCCGTCGTCGGCGTCGCCTCAAGAGTCTCCAGATCGGCGCGGTGGCGCTCATCGCGATCCTCGCGTTGGTCGCGGGCATCGCGGCCGTCACGGTCAACCGGCAGGCAGGCGACCTGGAGAAGCAGCGCAACTACGCGGAGCACAACGCGTTGCTGTCCGACATCGACGGGCTTGTGTCGTCCGACCCGTCGACGGCGGCGCGACTCGCCCTCGCCGCGGACCGCAGGTTCCCCGACGATCCGGCCATCCACGCCCTGCTCACCTCCGCGGCGTCAACGCCGCTCGCGGTCACCCTCGAAGGCCACAGCGCGCCCGTGTACGACGTCGCGTACTCACCGGACGGTTCACTGCTCGCATCGTCGAGCAACGACCGCAGCGTGCGGATCTGGCGACGTACGCCCGACGGTGCAGCGCCCTTCGTGCAGACCGCGGTGCTCGGCGGATTCGACAACTTCGCCACCTCGGTGACCTTCTCCCCGACGCTGCCGCTGCTCGCCGCATCGAGTGGAGACGGCGCGGTGAGACTGTGGAACGTCGCGGATCCGGCCGAGCCGCGCAAGGTCGCAGAACTGCGGGCGGGCAGTGGGACGTCGTACCTCACTCGGTTCAGCCCGGACGGCAGGTGGCTCGCCACCACGTCTGACGACGGGACCGTCGCGGTCTATCGCATCGCCGACGCGGTGTCGGCGCCTCGCGCGCCCATCGAGCTTGCGAGCCACAGCGGTCCGGTCCGTGCGGTCGCCTTCGACTCCACGAGCCGCCTCCTGGCCTCCGGAGGCGACGATCAGACGGTGCACCTGTGGCGGGTGACCGGCGACGACGTCGTCTCGGCGGGCGAACCGATACGCGGATTCCCGAGCATCACACACTCGATGGCGTTTCTGCCCGGACGCGACGTGCTCGCCGTGTCAGGGGACAGTCCGACGATGACCTTGTGGAACGTCGCCGATCCGGCGGCCCCTCGGATGGAGAACTCGGGGCTGTCGGGCGTGACCGCGGGCTCGTGGTCGATGGCCGCCGATCCGACGTCGCCTCTCATCGCTCTCGCTGGAGTCGACGGTGTGGTCCACGTGTGGAACGTCGCGTCGACGACGTCGCCGCCCATCGTATGGGACCTGCAACGGTCCGCCGCACGCGGTTCGATCCGCACATTCAGCGTCGGTTTCAACCCGCGCGGCGGTGAGCTCTCGGTCGGCCGGTCGGACGGCGGGATCGACGTATGGCGAATCCCGGCTCAGGCCGCCCCCGATCGGGCGGCGGTGGTCTCGGGTATCGCGCAGAGTCGAAGCGGTGACGTCGTCGCGACAGTGGGCAGCGACACGCGCCTCAACGTCTGGACTCGGCGCGACGCGATGTGGCGCATGCGCGGCTCCGTCGGCATCGAGCGGCGCGTCAACGACCGGCCGAGTGTCGCGATGAGCGACGACGGGAAGCTGGTCGCGACGGCCAACAACAACGGTGGATCGATCGAGCTGTGGGACATCAGTGAGCCGGACCGACCGCGGTTCGCTTCGCGGATACCGACCGACACGCGGTACACGGCCGTCATCGACTTCATCCCCGGCCGTCATGTGCTGGTCGGGGGATCATCCGACACGGAGATCGCGATGTGGGATGTGACCGATGCCGCCGCGCCGACGATGATCGGCGACCCGGTGGGCGGTCCGATCGACCTGATCACGGCCATCGCCGTCGATGCCGCCGGCACTCGTGTCGCGATCACCTCGGACGACCGGCACGTCTACGTGTACGACGTCGCAACGCGCGAACGACTGCGCACGATCGCGGTCGGCACCGCGGCGAGTGACGTCGTGTTCGATCCGATGGGTCAGTCGATCCTCGTTGCCGCGGACACCCTGACACAGTGGAGTCTCGACGACGGGTCTCTCCTGACGCGCATCGACGTCGACGATCCAGACCTCCTGTCGGTCATGGGAGGGGACACGCTCCTGATGGGGACCGGTGCGCGGAGCGTGGTGGCCTATCGGATCGGCGACGACGGCGGCCTATCCGACCGCAGGGTGGTGACCCCGGTGTTCGGTGGATCGCGGGCGCCGACTGCGCGGTGGCGGTTCCCGGCCGTCACCGCGGGAGCACCCGGGTTCTTCCTCACCGCCGGTGAGACCACGGGTCTGCTGTACGCCCAGTCGCTCGATCCCTCCGACGGGCGCGACTGGATCTGCGCCGTCACCGCGCCCCTGAACGCGCAGGAAGCGGACCGACATCGTGTCGCCGAGGGCGACGACGCCTGTTGATCCGCACGCCGAGGTGTCGTTCGGCCCGCCCTGATTAATTGGTCCTCACCTGCGGATCCGCGTCAGTTCACGCGTCGGTGCGATTGCCGCAATTGATTGTGCCGCTTACGTTCTGACCAGCACAGAATTCATCACGAGCGGCTGAGAGACTGGCTCTTTGACGCCGCAGCAACCGGTGGGACCACCCACTAGGTGCTAATGCCAGAGACGATGAACGATCTCGACGTCCCCGCAGGCCGGGGCTCGAGTCTGCATGGCCGTCACCTGTTCCGGTGCAGCCGCTCGTGATCGATGCATGTGCCGTCCGCACCACAACGCGGGCGACGACACACGATTCGAGTCCGGTCGCAGCCGGACAGGGGAGGGGCACAGATGACGACCACACTGAGCGCGCCGCACACCAGTGGCGCCGACGAGGAACACAACCGGGTGGCGACGACCACCGTCGCCGATTTCTCAGCAGATCACCTGCTGCGCCTGCTGAAGGGCGACGTCTACGCCGTCCGAGTGCGTGGACTCGTGTCAGGGGAGGCCCTCGCCGGACTCCGGGAACGCTTCGTCGGACGCGATGACCACGGGCCGCTCGCCACCGATCCGCAGTTCCGCCGTATCGGGCACGCTTTCTCTGAGGTCGCGCCGACCGATCAGGGCCAGTACTTCGCCGACGCGGCGACACATCGGAGCCATCTGCGGGAGATCGCCGCACCCTACCAGTACCCGTCGGACACGGTGCGAATCCTGCTCGATGAGGCGTGGCCGACAGGGACCACACTGCTCACCTCGGAGAGCCAGAAGTTCTTCGCAGGAGTGGCGCGGTACCAGCAGGCGGGTGTCGATCTGGAACCGCATACCGACAACATCGCGCGGAACCTGCCAGACGACGACCTGGGCATTCGACGACAGTTGTCGGTGAACGTCTACCTCGATGTTCCGGACGATGGGGGAGAGCTGGAGATCTGGGACGCCTACCCGACCGAGGACGACTATCGGGAGCTCTCGGGTGAGCGGGTGTGGGGCGTGGACCGCGACACCGTCGGCGATCCGGCACTGGTCGTCCGACCAGGAGTCGGGGAGGCGATCTTCATCGATCCGCGCCGCGTGCACGCGGTCGCGCCGTCTCACGATCGACCGAGGGTGACTGTCGGTCTGTTCGTCGGTGTCCGAGGCCAGGACCAGCCGTTGGCGGTGTGGAGCTGATGACACTCGCCATCACCGCGCCGGTCGGCTCGACGTCGCACAAGGCGGCGTTCGACCTGAAGGGCGTGCACTACGAGTACGAGGGTCGATCGACGATCCTGCTGGTCAGCGTCGGCGCCGACTACCACGAGGGCGAGAAGTTCGGCGCGACCGTCGATCTTCTGAACCGGAGCGGGTTCTCGCGGGTCACTGTCGCCGTCGCAGACACGCTCCAGCGTCACAACCTGGACGTTCCGCCCGGGGAGGCCTACCGGCTCTCGCGTCGCAGGGGCGACCAGTGGATCGCCCGGAACCGTCCCCTTCTCGATCTGCTGACCGCCGACGTCGACGTCCTGCGATGGGACACCGCGCTCAGCGATCCCGCGTATCCGCATGCCCTCGACGAGGTGCGCACCGCGTACGAGACGAACTCCGACTACGCGGCGGCGATCGATTCGACGATCGACCGATTCGTCTCACGTCGAGGGAACGACATCCCCGACGAGGAACGCATCCGGAACGGCTGCCGCACGTACCTCCTGGAGGAGGTGCCGATCATCCAACCGTTGTGGGCGGAACAGGGATACGACTTCGTGGTGTATCCGCAGCAGATCTCCACTGCGATGCAGGCGACACGTGACCTGTTCGTCGCTGAGGGGGCCGCGTGGCTGCCGCTTCGTTTCAAGAAGCGGAAGTCGGCGCGATGAGCATCACCGAGACCGGGGTGACAACGGGCAGACGGACTGCGGGCTTCGTCGGACTGGCCACGGCGTCGTTCCTCGGCTGTATCGATCTGACGATCGTGTCGACGGCACTGCCGGCCATCACCCGTGAGCTCGGTACGTCGATCTCGGTCTCCCAACTCGTGCTCAGCGGATTCCTAACGGCTCTTGCGATGTTCATGGTGACCGCAGGCCGAATCGGAGACCAACTGGGGCGGCGAACCGTGCTGCTGGCCGGGCTCGGCGTGTTCGTCCTGGCGTCGGTCGGTGCGGCGCTCGCTCCGGGTATCGGCTGGTTGATCGTCGCACGGTTTGTGCAGGGCGCCTCGTGCGCGGTGCTCTACACCGGTACGTCCACGCTGGTGGAACAGTTGTTCCCGGAGGGAGAGCGTGGACGCGCGGTCGGTTGGCTGTACGCGGTCAACGGTGTCGGCTTGGCGATCGGCCCGGTCCTCGGCGGACTTCTGGTTCCCGCGTTCGGGTGGGCGTCGGTCTTCTGGATCAACGTCCCGTTCGGGCTGGTGGCCGTCGCTCTGATCCTCGGTGCGGTCCCGTCGCCTGCGCCGGAGTCGGACCGCGGGACCGACGTGCCCGGTCAAGCGGCACTCGCCGTCGCGGTTGCTGCGGCCGTCGCGTTCGTCTCGCTGCCTGCAAGCTCCGGGTGGCTGAGTGTCCCGGTGATCACATCGGGCGTGGTCGCGGTGGCTGCGGTGACACTGCTCGTCGCGGTGGAACGACGGTCATCCGATCCGCTCCTGCGTGTCGACCTGCTGGCTCATCCCAGACTCCGAGCGGCGCTTCTGTCGGACTTCTTCCTGGCGGCGTTCTACGCGTCTGCCCTCCTCGTTCTGCCTCAGTACCTCGCCGACCGCCACGATCTCGGTGAGCGGCTGATCGGAGTGTCGTTGCTCCTCGTCAGTGGAACCATGGCATTCGCCTCGCCGCGTGTGGGCCGCTGGGTCGATCACGGTGGCCCGTCCCGGCCGCTTCGCTTCGGATTCGCTTCGCTCGCGGTGTCGGCTGGTGCGCTCCTCGCTGGTGCGCTCTCGGCGCAACTCGCCGTTCTGCTCGTCGGCTTCGTGTTCTTCGGCCTCGGGTGGGCGTTGATCCTGGCGCCCGCGACGCTGTCTGCGCTGTCGGCGGTCCCCACCGGTGAGGCGGGTTTTGCGATCGGCGCCTCCTGGACGTTCCACAACCTCGGCGGTGCTCTCGGCGCGGCAGTCGCCGCAGCGCTGTACGCGGCGTCCGACGCCGACGGCGGACTGACCTCGACCGCGGTGTTCCTGCTGGTCGGCGCGGTCGTCGCGCTCGCGGCCAATGCTCTGATTCCTGATTCGCATTCCACAGTCGACGCCTCAGACGTCGACGGTTCCAGAGAAGAGACTTCCCGATGAAGAACAGCACCCGTGCGGCAGTCGCCGCTCTCGCCGTCGCGACCGGCCTGCCGATCGCTGCTTGCGCGGGAGACGACGCGGAGTCCGACGTTCTGCGCTACGGACTGTCGTCGGCACCGAGCTGCGCCGATCCAGCGCAGTCGAGCACCAACCAGACCGTCAACGTGTCCCGCCAAGTCGTCGACTCGCTCGTCGACCAGAACCGGGACACCGGTGAGCTCACTCCGTGGCTTGCGGAACGGTTCGCAGCATCGCCTGACGGCCGGAGTTTCACGTTCACACTCCGCGACGACGTGACCTTCAGCGACGGGACGCCGCTGACGTCGGATGTGGTCAAGAAGAACTTCGACGCGCTGACCTCCGACGAGTCGACATCCACCCGAACGCTGCAGGCGTCTGGCTTCCTGCTCGGATACGAGCGGACCGACACGCCGGACCAGCGAACCGCGATCGTCCGATTCGCCGAGCCCAATGTGCAGTTCCTGCAGGCCGCCGCCACAACGCAGCTCGGGATCCTCGCCCCGTCGACGGTCGCCGCGTCGTTCGACGACAGGTGCACGGCGAGCACGGTGATCGGCAGCGGGCCCTACACCTACAGCGGGTGGGAGCAGGACCGATCGGCGACGCTCACCAGGCGAGACGACTACCGGTGGACCCCGGACACCGGGCTCGCAGACCACGCGCGCTACCGCACGGTCGAGTTCAGCGTGGTGCCCGAGTCCGGCGTCCGCGCAGGAAGCGTCACGTCCGGGCAACTGGACGCGAGTGCCGATCCTCAGCCACAGGACCGAAGCGCGATCGAAGCGTCCGGCGCCGCACTGACGTCACGTCCCAACCCTGGCCTCCCGTACGTCTTCCAGTCGAACGTGTCGCGCGGTGTTCTCGCCGATGCGGCCGTCCGTCGTGCCGTGACCACGGCATTGGACCGGAATGAACTCGTGGACACAGTCCTCGGAGACTCGTTCAAGCCCGCGACGAGCGTCCTCGCGTCCACCACCCCCGGGTACCGAACCGACCCCGCGATCAGGCTCGACCGTGCCGAGTCCGCACGGCTCCTCGATGCCGCGGGCTGGCGGTCGTCCGGAGAAGGGACACGGTCCAAGGACGGGAAGAAGCTGTCGTTCGACGTCATCTACTCGCCGGAGTTCTACGGCAACAAGCCGATCCTCGAGCTCGTCCAACGCCAGTTGGCATCGGTCGGCATCGACCTGACGATTACGGCGTTGTCGAACGACGACTTCCTGTCCCGACGGAAGGCAGGCGACTTCGACGCGGTCTACTACAACGTCACGCGCGCCGACCCGGACATCCTCCGCTCGCGGCTCGGCTTCGAGGGAACCAACTACTCGCGTCGCGGATTCGACCCGCAGATCGATCCGCTGCTGACCCGACAGGCGGGTGTCGCCGACCGGGCGGAACGTCTGCGTCTCGTCGACACCCTGCAGACCCGGTTGATCGAAGCCGGATACGCGATTCCGGTTGTCGAACTGTCGCAGGTGGCAGCGGTCGCTCCAGGATTCGGCGGGATCGGCTTCGACGCGTCCGGCGTTCTGCGCCTGCAGTACCCAGACACGGACTCATGACCGGGAGACTCGCACGCCGCATCGGGTCGCGTCTGACGGCTGGAGCCGCAGTCGTATGGGCGGTCTTCACCCTCGTCTTCCTCGTGTTGCGGGTGCTGCCGGGCGATCCGGTCTCCCTCGCCGCAGACGCCGACTCCGGTGGAGCTCCGCCGTCACCAGCCACGCTCGCCGCGCTCCGCGCGCAGTACGGGCTCGACCGCCCGCTGTGGCAGCAGTATCTGTCTGCCGTCGGTGATTTTGTACGCGGTGACTGGGGGACGTCGGTGGTGAGCGGTCGTCCCGTCACCACGACACTGCTCGACGCCCTCCCGTCGACGGCGGTCCTGGCCGCGTCAGCCTTGGCGCTGGGCGCGGTCGTCGCATTCGGATTGGCGTTCGCCGCGACATACCGTCCGAACGGGATCGCGTCCCGGGTGATCGGACAGATCCCGTCCGTGCTGGTGTCGTTGCCGACGTTCGCGGTCGGACTGGTCTTGATCCAGATGTTCGCGTTCGGGCTCGGAGTTCTCCCGGGATTCGGCGACCGGACTCCCGCGTCGGCGATCCTGCCCGCCGTGACGCTCGCCGTGCCGATCGCGGGCTATCTGGGGCAGCTCATGGCCTCCGGCATGCGCGAGGCCGCCGCCCAACCGTTCGTCGACGTCGCACGGGCCACCGGGGCTTCTGACCTGACCGTCCACCTGCGCCACGTGACGCCCGCGGCGGCGTTGCCGACGCTGTCGGCGCTCGGAGTGCTCGTCGGATCGGCTCTGGCCGGTGCGGTGGTGGTGGAGACGGTGTTCTCGCGTGCGGGGCTCGGGCGTCTCACGCAGCAGGCGGTCGCCGCACACGACGGACCGGTGATGCTCGCGACGGTTGTGGTGTCGGCCGCGATCTTCGTGGTGGTGACGGCGGCCGTCGACATCGTGGGTCCGCTCGTCGACCCGCGTGCCCGGAGCACGTCATGACGGGCGTGGCCGGAGTCGCGCTGCGAGACCGCAGGCTGCCGCTGTGGGTGCGACGGCTGAGCAAGCCGAGGCCGAGCGTCGCCGTGGCTGCCGCGGTACTCGCGCTCGCGGTGATCGCCGCCGTCGCGCCAGGACTCCTGACCGGTGGCGATCCGCTCGCAGTGGCTCCCGCGGATCGGCTGCAGGCGCCGTCGTTCGCCCACCCGTTCGGCACGGATCAACTCGGTCGCGACGTGCTCACTCGAGTCGTTCACGGAACGGGTGCGTCGCTGACGGCGGCTCTCGCCGCAGTCGGGGTCGCCGTCGCAGGTGGTGTTGTCATCGGAGTGACCACCGGCTACGTCGGCGGGTGGACGGACAGGGTCGGGATGCGACTGGTGGACGTCCTCCTCGCGGTCCCCGCGCTGCTCCTGTCGATGACGGTCATCGCGGCAACCGGCGGCGGAACTCTGGAGTTGGGAGTCGCGGTCGGAATCGCCGGGGTGGCCGGAGCCGCCAGGGTGGTCCGCGCCCGCACCCAACAGCTCCGGTCAGTGCCATTCGTCGAAGCCGCGACCGTCAGCGGATGGCGACGGCCCACGGTCATCACCCGACATGTCCTGCCGCACCTGTGGCCGACGACCGCGGCCGTCGCATCCGTGGAGTTCGGTCAGGCGGTGCTCGCGGTGGCAGCCCTCGGCTTCCTCGGTTTCGGGCCGCCTCCGCCGGCCCCCGAGTGGGGTGCGATGGTGGCCGACGGACGCGCGTTCCTCGCCGACTCGTGGTGGCTCACTCTCGCGCCCGCCGCGGTCATCACCGCGGTTGTTCTCGCTGCCTACCGACTGTCGCGTGTGATCGGAGAGACCCGTGCTTGAGATCTCCGGACTCGATGTGACGATCGGTCGGACGCCGGTACTCGAAGGAGTCGATCTCCACGTGGAGCCGGGAGAGACCGTCGCCGTCGTGGGAGCGTCGGGCAGCGGAAAATCGACTCTCGCGCGGACCGTTCTCGGTCTCCATCGACAAGACGTGCGCGTCACTGCGCAGCGCTTGCGCCTGGGAGACACTGATCTGCCCGCTCCCGGATCGAAGAGATGGCGGACCGTCAGAGGTCACCGGATCGGCTACGTGCCGCAAGACCCTGGAAGCTCTCTCAACCCGGTGCGGCGAATCGGGGCTCAGGTCCGGGAGGCGTTGAGGCACTCCGGATCAGCGGACTCCGAACGCGAAGCGGGATCTCGTCTGAGCGAGGTGGGACTGTCTCCGGACTTCCTGAAGCGGTATCCCCACGAGGTGTCCGGCGGTCAGCGCCAGCGGGTCCTGATCGCGATGGCACTGGCGGGACGGCCGGGCCTCATCGTCGCCGACGAACCGACGAGTGCGCTCGACGCCGACGTCGCTGATCAGGTGCTCGACACCCTGACGTCTCAGGTCGGACGGACCTCCGGACTCCTGCTCGTGACGCACGATCTGACCGTCGTCGAACGTCGTGCGGACCGCGTCGTCGTGCTCGACGGCGGCCGCGTGGTCGAGTCGTCTACGTCGGAGCGTCTCGTGTCCTCGCCGTCGAGTTCGGCGGGCAGAGCGTTGCTCGCGGCGATCCCGGGAGGACGGCGGCCCGCACCGGTACCTGAACAGCGAGACGAGGTGCTGACGGCGAGGTCGATCAGCAAGCGATTCGGCAGCGTGCCGGCTCTCGACGCCGTCGACCTGACGTTGCACCGTGGTGAGACGGTCGCCGTCGTCGGACCGTCTGGTTCGGGGAAGTCCACGCTCGCTCGGGTCCTCGTCGGTCTGACTGCGCCTGATTCAGGCACGGTGGACACGCGAGGACGCGTGCAACTCGTCGCACAGAACCCGTTCACCGCACTGGATCCGCGATGGACCGTGCGGCGGATCATCGCCGAATCGTTGCATCCATCGTTGGGTCTCACCTCGGATCAACGCGCTGTCCGGGTGAGGGAGGCTCTCGACGACGTCGGACTCGGCCGCGGGTTCGCCGATCGGTACCCGAACGAGCTGTCCGGAGGGCAGAGTCAGCGCGTGGCGATCGCTCGAGCGGTCGCCGCTCGCCCGGCGATCGTGGTTCTCGACGAAGCGGTGTCCGCACTCGACGTGGTGTCGCAGGCGACGGTCCTCGACATCCTGGCACGTCTGCAACGTGAGCACGGCACGGCCTACGTGTTCGTCACGCACGACCGGACGGTCGCCGCCGACATCGCGCACCGCACAGTCGAAGTCCGACGCGGCGTCGCGACGGAGCTTGAGGTCGTCGCGACCTGATTGAATGCAGAGGACCCTGCCGACATGAGTCGGCAGGGTCCTTCTTCTTCAGATCAAGCTGGTGAGGACTTGATCAGAAAGCTGCTTCGTCGAGCTCCATGAGGTCGTTGTCGACGTTGTTCTCGACGATGTGGCGCACAGCGGTGAGCTGCGGCAGCATGTTCTTCGCGAAGAAGGTCGCCGAGGCGATCTTGCCCTGGTAGAAGGCGACGTCGTCGCCCGAGGCGCCGTTCGCGAGAGCTGCAGCGGCCACGACTGCCTGGCGGAGCAGGAGCCAGCCGATGACCAGGTCGCCGACCGCCATGAGGAAGCGAACCGATGCGGTACCGACGAGGTACAGCTGCTTCGGGTCTTCCTGGGCGGCCATCAGCCAGCCGGTGAGCTTGGCGGCCATGCCCTGGACGTCCTCGAGGGCCGTCTTGAGCAGTGTGCGCTCGTCGTCGAAGCCCTCACCGTTGTCGATGAACTGCTGGATCTGGCCTGCGACGTGGGCGAGAGCCTGGCCCTTGTCGCGGATGATCTTGCGGAAGAAGAAGTCCTGCGCCTGGATGGCGGTGGTGCCCTCGTACAGCGAGTCGATCTTGGAGTCGCGGATGTACTGCTCGATCGGGTAGTCCTGCAGGAAGCCCGAGCCGCCGAGAGTCTGCAGCGACTCGGTCAGCTTCTCGTAAGCGCGCTCGGAGCCGACACCCTTGACGATCGGGAGCAGCAGGTCGTTGACCTTGTGTGCGAGCTCGGCATCCGCGCCGGAGACGATCGCGGCGGCCTCCGGATCCTGGTGCGACGCGGTGTAAAGGTACACGGCGCGCAGGCCCTCGGCGTACGACTTCTGCGTGAGCAGCGCACGACGGACATCCGGGTGGTGAGTGATGGTGACACGCGGTGCGGCCTTGTCCATCATCTGCGTCAGGTCGGCGCCCTGCACGCGCTCCTTGGCGTACTCGAGAGCGTTCAGGTAGCCGGTCGACAGCGTCGAGATGGCCTTGGTGCCCACCATCATGCGAGCGTGCTCGATGACGTCGAACATCTGCGCAATGCCCGAATGGACCTCGCCGACGAGCCAGCCCTTGGCAGGCGTTCCGTGCAGGCCGAAGCTGACCTCACACGTCGCCGAGGCCTTGATGCCCATCTTGTGCTCGACGTTGGTGACGAACGCACCGTTGCGGTCCTGCAGTTCGCCGGTCTCGTGATCGAAGTGGAACTTCGGCACGAAGAACAGCGACAGACCCTTGGTGCCGGGTCCGGCACCTTCGGGGCGTGCGAGGACGAGGTGGAAGATGTTCTCGGTCATGTCCTGGTCGGCCGAGGTGATGAAGCGCTTCACGCCCTCGATGTGCCAGGTGCCGTCTTCCTGCAGGGTGGCCTTGGTGGTGCCGGCGCCCACGTCCGAACCGGCGTCCGGCTCGGTGAGGACCATGGTGGCGCCCCAGCCGCGCTCGGAGCAGATCGCGGCCCACTTCTTCTGCTCGTCCGTGCCGTTGTCGTAGAAGATGTTCGAGAAGCCCGAACCGGCCGCGTACATGAAGACCGGCGGGTTGGCGCCGAGGATCATCTCGCCGATTGCCCAGTACAGGGAACGCGGAGCGGGCAGACCGCCCAGCTCCTCGTCGACGCCGACCTTGTCCCAGCCTGCTTCGATTAGGGCGTTGTAGCTCTTCTTGAAGCTCTCGGGAATGGTCACGCTGTGATCGGTCGGGTCGAAGACCGGCGGGTTGCGGTCGGCATCGACGAACGAGTCGGCGATGACACCCTCCGACAGTGCCTTCACCTCACGGAGCATGTCGACGGCCGTCTCGTGGTCGAGGTCGCCGAAGGCGCCCGTCGCGAGGACCTTGTCGAGCTCGTACATCTCGAAGAGGTTGAAGTGGAGATCGCGGAGGTTGGACTTGTAATGGCCCATGGTTCTTCCTAACCGGTGAGGTGCTGGGGCTGACCGGACATGTTACTTGCCGGTAACTATTGACAGGATAGCTCCCGTCTCAGCGCGGAACAACCGGCCGGGAGTGTGGCGGCGCTAACAATTGCAAGCGTCCGTCTCGTTCCTCAGAGGTCAGTGCGACCGCAGGTATTCGAGGTCGGCTGCGACGCCTTCGGACGGCGTCTCCAAGACGCCCGGTGCACCGGCGGTCTTCATCAGCTCGAGCAGTACGTCGGCGTCGATGTGGCCGGACTCGATGTTCGCGTGACGGTCGCGACCGGAGTCGAACTCGTCGCGCGAATTGTTCAGGTGGATGAGGTCGATGCGTCCGGTGATCGCCTTGATGCGTTCGACCAGGCCGACGAGGTCCTCTCCGCCGGCCCAGGCGTGACACGTGTCGAGGCAGAAGCCCGCTTCGTCGAAGTCGCCGACTGCATCCCAGAGACGTTCGATCGACTCCAGGGTGCGCGCCATCGCATGCGACCCGCCCGCAGTGTTCTCGATCAGGATCGGGACGCCGAACCCGCCCTTGTCCGCCTGCCGCTCGAACAGCTTGCGCCAATTCTCGAAGCCCGCCGCAGCGTCCTCACCGTCACGCAGGTGACCGCCGTGGACGACGAGTCCGATCGCTCCGAGGTCCTTCGCCGCGGCAGCCTGCTGTTCGACGGCCTTCCGCGACGGCATGCGCAGTCGATTGTTCAGGCTCGCGACGTTGATCTGGTAGCTCGAATGCACTACGACGTCGATCGGGGAGTTTCGGATCTCCTCCGCGTGAGGATGGATCTCCGGCTTCTTCCAGCTCTGCGGATCGGTCACGAACATCTGGAAGATGTCGATCCCGAGCTCGTTGGCGGTGGCGACGGGGTTCTCGTCCTGGCGAAGGTGGGCTCCGATGCGCATACGGTCAACGATAGCCGCGGGGTCAGACGTTCCGGTCGTCTCCGCGACGTTCACCGTCGGGTGTGAACGGGCCGTCGCCCTTGTACGCCGACGACGGCAAGACTCTCGTGAAGTCGATCATCGCGCGGGTGTTGTCGACGGCGGTCACCAATCCGATGCCGTACGGTCCGTGCTCGTCGAACAGGGTGGCGGTGCCTGCCGACACGCCTGCGTCCTCGAGGTGATGGTCGGACTCCACTCCGAGCCGATCGCCGACAGGCAGCCGACTCAAGGCGAGCGTGAGGTCGCCGTTGATGAAGCCGATACCGCCCTCGCCCCAGTTCGTCGAGAGACTGGTGCCCTCGGCTGAGATCGCGGCCCGCTGGAACGGCGTCAACTCGACGTCGGGAAGTACGTTCACCGGACGGCTCCACAGGCGCCGCCGTCCGCCGTTCTGATAGGCCGACATATCCGAGCTCCACCCGAGTTCGTCGTTGTAGAACCACGTGTGGAAGTCGGACGGGTCGGTTGCCGGGACGTCGTAGTCGGTCGTCGGACGCGACCAGCGGGCGCCGGGAGGGTTGTCGCCCTGTTTGAGAAACACGGTGTTCCCCTGTGCGACCAACACGCCCTCGTCGTCGTCCCCGTCGTGCTGACGAACGCTCACCTGAACGACCCGGATACGGCGCCCGTCCCGAAGGATCTCGGTCTGCAGACTCGTCGGGATTCGCCGTGCCGACTTGAACAGTTCCAGCGTGAATCGGGCGGGCAACCAGCCTTCGCGACCGTGCACTCGTTCCGCAGCGTACGCGGCGAGACCGCATACAGCGGGTCCGTTGAGTGCGTCCGGCCCCCACAGACTCAGGGCCAGCGGAGTGGGGACCACCCGGCCCGACTCCCCGTGAATGAAATAGGACTTCGTCGACATGCATTCCGACAGTACTTGTGCCCACCTCGCTCAGCACAAGTACTTCGTCTCGCGGGCTCGCTCAGCACAAGTACCCTTGGCGCATGACTGTGCTCCCCGAAACACCCGCGCTCCCCGACAATGCAGTGAACGCTCTGCGCTCGTTCCTGCTCGCGTCGTCCGTTGTCGGCATCGCGCTCGGCATCGCGATGCTCGCCTGGCCCGCGGCGACGCTCACCGTCGTGGCGGTCCTCTTCGGTGCGTCGCTTGTCGTCGCCGGTCTCCTTCGACTGTTCCTCGCGTTCGCGACGACGGAGGCGCCGTTCGTGCTGCGCGTGGTGCTCGGAGCGTTCGGCGCGATCGTGCTGGCCGCAGGTGTCCTGTCCATTCTGAACCCCGCCGAATCGTTGACGCTGCTCGGCATCTTCATCGGTGTCGGCTGGATCTTCGGTGGCCTCCAGGACCTCCTCGAGATGCGACTGGCGAACTTCCTCGTCCCGCGCTGGCTTGTTGTCCTGTCGGCTGTGATCTCGATCGGTGCAGGTATCGCGATGATCGTCCTGCCCGCGATCTCGACTCTCTCGACCATCCTCTGGGTGCTCGCAGTCATGTTGATCGCGGTCAGCCTCGCCACTCTCCTCACGCTCCCCAAGAAGCGCGACGCTTAGGGCGTGTTGCGAAACTCTCTTCGCCTGTCTCGACGGCCCGATGAACGCCTGGCCGCGTTGTCGTCGGTCGCGATACCTACCGGTATCGCTCCCTCCTCCGCCTTGCCAGCCATCCATCGGATCCGCCGATCCAAGGCGGAAGACTTTCGCAACACGCCCTAGCCTCAGCTGGTGGGAGCCAGCGAGTCGGCCGTGACTGACGTCCGTGCAGGGGCGTCGAGAAGCCTCTGATTCCAGCGGTTCAGCCCGGCTACCAGGTCTGCGGCGTGCCGGAGGGCGACACCGTCGATGAGGCCGGTGCCGGCGAGTTCCACTGATCGTTCCGACTGCGCGGCGGCTGCACCGAGAAGACGGTCGGCACCGCGCAGGTCGGTGTCCCACATCGCGTCCGCGGTGGTCATGCACAGCGCCGCGACGTGATCGGCTTGATCGAGGTGAACCATCGCCCACGCCCAGTGGCGTGCGACGTCCACGGTGTCGATCCCTCCGCGACCGTGCGTCCTGACGTACTTGGCGTGCAGTTCGCTGCACAGCAGATCGGCGTCCGACCACAGGCTCAGATGCGACATGCAGCGTACACAGTCGTGGAGGGCGGCGAGGTACTTCACCGAGTACGGCCCTTCGCGGCGGGATCGGATCTCGCGGAGGACCGAGTAGTCGGCGAGCGCGTGCGTGAACTCGCCTGCGTCGTAGAACGAGCGGGCCTGTGAGTTCAGTTCGTCGAGCATGCCTCCATCGTGCCTTTTCGGGGCCGACTGCGAAGCGAAACGGACAGTCGTTGTCGGCAGCGGCGTCGCTCAACGGCGGATGAGTTCACAGCGCGGTCTAATGTTCCCCGATTCGCCGCAGAACCGGGGAAACTCGGGTGTCCGTCACGGATTCGGGGAACATTCGGCGGCGAAGCTGAAGGTACGCCGCAGCAGGAGCACTCCGAGTGCGGTGACCAGCGAACCCGCCGCCGCGATCCACACTCCGTCAGTCCGAAGCATCGTCTCGGGGACCGCGATCACCGAGAACAGTGCACCCACAACCGCGAGCGTCGCGACAGCACTGGCGATCGGCCGCCACGCACGGTCCGTTCCGCCCGTCGCGCGTACGCTGAGCAGCATCATCGCTCCGATCGTGGCGAGAGCGATCATCCACTGCAGGTGATTCACATGCGCCTGGTATCCGGGCTCGCTGATCTGCCCGAATCCGTTCACCGTCATCGACGGGCGGGTCGCCGATGCATACCAGGGGAGGAGATGTGCACCCGCCGCAGTGAGCAGCCCGGCGATGGTGACGACGACGTCGACTCGGAACGCGACTCGTGGCTCGACTCGGCTGCGTACGGGATTCACGATCACGGTTCCTCCTGACAGTGACGTTTCACTGACCGTAAAGGCGTTCGACGACGCAGTACTGCGTGCGAATGACCTCGCGGTGGGAGGATCGACAGGTGAGCGAACGTGGAGATCTCAGCAAGTGGGCGCTGCTCAGCGTCGCGGCCGCCGTCGTCACGATCAGCCTGAAGACCTATGCGTGGTGGATCACTGGATCGGTGGGTCTGTTGTCGGACGCCGCGGAATCCGTCGTCAACCTGGTGGCGGCCGCGGGCGCGTTCATCGCGCTCAAGGTCGCGGCGCGGCCGTCCGACGACGACCACAACTTCGGGCACACGAAGAGCGAGTACTTCTCGGCGGTCGTGGAAGGCGTGATGATCGTGGTCGCCGCGGGCGTCATCCTCTACACCGCCGTCGAACGGCTGATCAACCCGCAAGACCTCGAAGCCGTCGGGATCGGTCTGCTGATCTCGGTCGGCGCGACCGTGGTGAACGGCCTCGTCGCCTGGAAGCTCATCGCGGTCGGCCGCGCCCATCGGTCGATGTCGTTGGAGGCCGATGGAAAGCATCTGCTCACCGACGTCTGGACCACCGTCGGGGTCATCGGGGGCGTCGCTCTTGTCGGGATCACCGGATGGCCGCCGCTCGATTCGCTCGTCGCGATGGCAGTCGCGGTGAACATCATCCTCGTCGGATGGCGACTCGTCAGAGACTCCACCATGGGACTCATGGACACCGTGATCCCCGAGTCCGAACGCGATGCGGTCGACGAAGTCCTCGACCGCTTCCGCGGTGACGGAGTCGACTTCCACGACGTCCGCACCCGGGAGGCGGGACACATGCGGTTCGTCCAAATGCACATGCTCGTCCCCGGGACGTGGACCGTCCAACAGGCCCACGATCTTGTCGAAGAGGTTGAAGCCGCGCTTCACGACGCCGTCGACGACCTGCGTCCCACCATTCACCTCGAACCGATCGACGATCCGCGCAGTTATGAACCGTGGCGTCGCTGACCGCAATCGCGTGACGCCGTCGCCAGGACCGACCTACCCTGAGACCATGAGTTCCCGGGACGACTACGACGGCGAGTACGACCTCGACGAGAGTGATCAGCTGCAGCCTGAGGACACTCTTGACGACGCCGAGGTCGGTGACATCCTCGACCGCGGCTACTCGCCGCCCGACTATGCGCCCGGGAACCACGAGCACGAGACTCTGGATTCGCGGTTGGCCGAAGAAGAACCGGATGTCGCTGCGAACGATGACGACGCGGACCCGGACTTCCCGGAACAGGCTGAATGTGGGAACTCACGTGCGGGCCGGATCGTCGCATCCGACATCGCGGGCGACTCCGACGTCTTCGGTCGTGACGCAGGCGTCGACGGTGCAGGTGCTTCGGCCGAAGAGGCCGCCATGCACATCATCGACTGACGATTTCGATACGGTTCTCGGCATGGACCGTGACCGGATGGTGGAAGTCGGCGTCGCGCTGGTGTCGCGATTCGGGGCGAAGGCGCTCAGCCTGACGTCGGTGGCGCGGCATGCCGGGGTGGCGCGCGCCACGGCTTACCGGATGTTCGGCGGCCGCGAGGCGCTCGTCTCGGCCATCGTCTCTCATGAGCGCGAGCGCCTGCGGGTGGAACTCACAGGCTGGGCCGCCGACGAACCTGATGTCGCAGAGCGAGTGCGCAAACGGGTGATCGGCTCGCTCGGCTACATCCGCGACCACCAGGCGCTGCAGTACGTTCTGCGGAACGAGCCCGAAGAAGTCGTCCGATCTCTCGTGACCGTCGAAGGCGCGGGCGGACCGTCGCTGATCGATTTGATCGTCGACTCGGCGATGGAAGATATTACCGACGACGAAACCGCCGTCATTCATCCGAACCCGCGTGCGGGGATCGAGTACATGGTCCGGACCGTGTACTCGTGCATGCTCGTCCCGTCGTCGTCGATGAGCGACGAGGAGATCGCCGACATGGTGGTGCGCGCCGTCATCCGCTGACCAGTCGCTCGGCGGAGCGGCCCTCAAGCTCAGGCGGAGCGCAGCCCCTCTTGGTCATCGAGCGGAGTCGAGATGAACGCTAATGTGGAGCCCATGACTGGCTCTGGCGCCCGCAGCATCTACATCGCGTCGGCCGAGGGGGACACCGGCAAGTCGACCGTCGCGTTGGGAGTGCTCGCACTGCTCGCTGCGACCGGTGGTCGCGTCGGTGTGTTCCGGCCGATCTCCCGAGCGGCGGCGGGGGAGCGTGACTACATCCTCGACCTGCTGCTGCAGTTCACATCCGTCGACGTGCCGTACGACGACTGCCTCGGCGTCACGTACGACGATGTGCACCGCGATCCGGACGCCGCGATCGCCGACATCGTCGCGAAGTACCACGTCGTCGCCGAACAATGCGACAACGTGCTCGTGATCGGGTCGGATTACACCGACGTCGCGTCACCGTCCGAACTCGGATACAACGCGCGGATCGCCGCGAACCTGTCGGCGCCGATCATCCTCGTGGTGAAGGCCCTCGACCGTGAGCCCGCCGAGGTCAAGGCCATCGCCGAGATGCTGATGACGGACATCAAGGCCGCTCATGCGACGACTGTCGGCGTAGTCGCCAATCGATGCGACCCCGACCGGGTCGCGGCGCAGGCGAGCGCCCTGACCAGCACCGGAGTCCGCGGATGGGCGCTGCCGGAAGACCCGGTGCTGACGGCCCCGACGATGGGCGAACTGCAGACTGCCCTCGGCGCCACTCTCTACAGCGGCGATGACGCGCTGCTCGACCGTGAGGCGGTCGAGGTGATGGTCGGCGGAATGACCGTCGAACACATCCTGGAACGCCTCAGCGAGTCGATGGTGGTGATCGCGCCCGCCGACCGATCCGACGTTCTGCTCGCCCTGGTCAACGCCAACGCGGCAGAAGGCTTCCCGCGGCTGGCCGGCATCGTCATGAACGGCGGGCTTCGACCGCACCCCATGATCGACGGGCTGGTCAAGGGGCTTCGACCGACCCTGCCGATCCTGTCGAGCGAGCACGGCACGTACGAGACGGCGCGCATCGCGTCGCACACACGCGGGCGGATGGTGTCCGGCTCGGCGCGGAAGATCGACGCGGCGATGACACTGATGGAACGCCACGTGGCGACCACAGAGCTGATCGACGAGCTGAAACTGCACGTCGCCGAAGTGGTCACTCCCCAGATGTTCGAGTACCAGCTGATGGCGCAGGCCCGGTCGGACGTCAAGCACATCGTGCTGCCGGAGGGCGGCGACGACCGGATTCTCCGTGCCACCGACCGACTCCGCAGGCGGGGCGTCGCCGAACTGACACTGCTCGGGAACGTCGACGCGGTCCGTCGTCGTGCGAACGAACTGGGCATCGACCTGTCGGGCGTGGACGTGATCGACCCGACGACATCGGACTTGATCGACGAGTTCGCCGATGCCTACACCGAACTCCGCAAGCACAAGGGCATGACGCGGGAGCGTGCGCTCGAGGTGGTGCGCGACGAGTCGTACTTCGGCACGATGCTGCTCCACACCGGACGTGTCGACGGCATGGTGTCGGGAGCGGTGCACACGACGGCGCAGACCATCCGACCGGCATTCGAGATCATCAAGACCGTGCCGGGTGTGTCGACGGTGTCGAGTGTGTTCTTCATGTGTCTGGCCGACAAGGTGCTCACCTACGGCGACTGCGCGATCGTGCCCGATCCGACCGCGGAGGAACTCGCGGACATCGCGATCTCGTCGGCGCGCACGGCTGCGGCGTTCGGCGTTGAACCACGGGTCGCGATGCTGTCGTACTCGACCGGAGGATCCGGTTCCGGCAAAGACGTCGACAAGGTTCGGGAGGCGACGGCGCTTGTCCGCGAGCGGGCACCGGAAGTGCTCGTCGAAGGTCCGATCCAGTACGACGCCGCGATCGAGCCGAGCGTCGCCGCCACCAAGATGCCCGACTCGCCGGTCGCAGGCAAGGCGACGGTGCTGATCTTCCCGGACCTCAACACCGGCAACAACACGTACAAGGCCGTCCAGCGCAGCGCGAACGCCATCGCGATCGGTCCCGTTCTCCAAGGCCTCAACAAGCCCATGAACGACCTCTCGCGCGGCGCTCTCGTCTCGGACATCGTCAACACCGTCGCCATCACCGCCATCCAAGCGCAGATGATCTAGCTCGTGGCGAGCCGTCCCACCTGCTCTTCGAGCCGTCCCACCTGCTCTTCGAGCGAAGTCGAGAAGGAGAACTCATGATCGTCGAAGGCTCGGTCCTCGTGGTGAACGCGGGGTCGTCGTCGTTGAAGTACCAGGTGTTGGATCCGGTCACCGAGGAGGTGATCGCCGACGGACTCGTTGAGCGGATCGGCGAGCCGATGTCGTCGGTGAAGCACTGGTACCGCGGTCACGATGTACGCCGCGAGGTTGCGCTGCCGGACCACGAGGCGGCGATCGCGTTGGTCCTCGACCTCTTCAAGGCAGACGGCGTCGACATCGCCGATTCGGGGCTGTCCGCTGTCGGGCACCGTGTGGTCCACGGTGGTCGGAGCTTCTTCGCTCCCACTCTCATCACTGATGAGGTGCGGTCCGAGATCGAGCGGATCTCGCCGCTGGCGCCGCTCCACAATCCGGCGAACCTTACCGGGATCAATGCCGTCAGCGCGTTGCTGCCCGACGTCCCGGCTGTCGCCGTCTTCGACACCGCGTTCTTCAGCGATCTCCCTGACGAGGCCGCCACGTACGCCTTGGACGCCGAGGTGGCGCGGGAGTACGCCGTGCGTCGCTACGGGTTCCACGGGACAAGCCACGAGTACGTGTCGCGGTGCGCCGCCGACTTCTTGGGGCGCGACGTCGCCGACATCAATCAGATCGTCCTGCATCTGGGCAACGGCGCGTCGGCGTCGGCTGTCCGCGGCGGGGCACCGATCGACACCACGATGGGCATGACGCCCCTTGAAGGTCTCGTGATGGGGACGCGGACGGGTGACATCGACGCAGGCATCGTCTTCCAACTGTCACGGGTGGCGGGGATGTCGATCGAGGACATCGACACGCTGTTCAACAAGAAGTCCGGCCTGAAGGGCTTGTGCGGCGACAACGACTTCCGCTCGATTCTGGAACGTGTCGCGGAGGGGGACGATGCTGCCGAGCGCGCGTACCGCGTCTACCTGCACCGACTCCGTCGGTACATCGGCGCCTACATGATCGAGCTCGGGAAGGTCGACGCGATCGTCTTCACCGCGGGTGTCGGCGAGAACGCCGCGCCGGTCCGTGCCGATTCCCTCGCGGGCCTCGAGAACTACGGAATCCGGATCGATGCCGATCGGAACGCGGTCCGCTCGCCCGATCCGCGGCTGATCTCCACCGACGACTCGGCCGTCGCCGTGCTTGTGGTGCCGACGAACGAGGAACTCGCCATCGCCCGATCCGCGGTGGCCGTCGTAAGCGCCTGACTCGGTTCCTCACGAACAACTTCGGCACTCTCCACCGCGCATACCGCGGCGGAGAGTGCCGAAGTTCTGTCAGACCCGACTTCGGATCGCCACAGTGCGGGCGCAGACCACCGTCGCCGCGACGACCAGCACCACAGACGTCACGACGGCGACCCACGTCGCCGTCGAGACGCCGAAGTCGGACAGGCTCGCGACCCACATGCCGACACCGGTCGCCGCAGCGCCCCCTATCGGTAGAGCGCACGCCGCTGTCTTCACCGTGGGAGCGGTGAGGTCGTCGTCCGACATCCGCAGGACGCCGTAGACCCCCACTAGTGCAAGAACGTATGCGAGCAGCCCACAACCGGCGTAGATCGCGACCGTGCCGGTGTCGGGCGCCGGCCGGACCAGTCCGCCGAAGGCGACGCTGGTGGCAAGTCCTACGCCGATCCCGGCCCCGACCAGGCCGGCGACGCCGACCCGCACGAATCGATTGCCGTCGGGGCCCCGCATGACAAACCCCGCCAGACGGGTCAGTGCGCCCACCACGCCGCCCACGATCACGCCGACGAGGACAGGCACGGTGAACAGTTCGAGGTCTCCGTCCCGTCCGAAGCTGCCCGACATGAAGACAAGCGACTGCCGGGGGTGACTCGACATCGGGATGTAGGCCGAGTAGCCATCTGTCGATGGCCAGGACATCGTCAGCGAGATGACCATCAACGCGAGGTACCCGCCGAACAGCGCAAATCCGAATGTCTGCTTCATTCGTTCATACTTGCACCCCGCCGTGGTCGGCTCGGCGGTTCCCGCATGATGCGAAGACTCCCGCTAATTGTCCGACAAATAGCGGGAAGCTACGCGGCACGCGTGAAGAAGTGCGATGTCAGAAGTCGCCGTGTCGGTCGACCAGGCGCTTCGCGTCGAGCAGGCTCAAGCGTCGGTCCTCCTCGCGAAGGCGCTTCACCGCCTCCACGCGGTTTGACGCACTGGACGTCGCGGACCTGACCGACTCCGGTGTCCAATCCGCCGAGGCTACGGTCGACGTTGCCGCGGCAGACCTGGAACGACCGTCGGTCCAGATGACCGCGACCATCGATGCCACCGCAAGGGCGCCGACCCCGAACATCCACCACTCCCGACTCGACGCCGCACCCACGGTCAACACGAGCAGGCACGCCGCGGCCGTTGCGAGTGCTGCGGTCGTCAATGTGGAGCGTCGTCCGTGCATGAGGGTCAACGTAGCCGGGGCACGTAGGTCATCAGGCTGCCTCGCCGGGCGGAGGATAGGGGAACCGTCGCTTCGCTCCTCCCGAATCCACTGCGCTCAATAAACGAAGCGGCCCCGCCTTCGTTCCTCGGGCGGGGCCGCTTCGTTTGGCGGAGGATAGGGGATTCGAACCCCTGAGGGCTATTAACCCAACCCGCGTTCCAGGCGAGCGCCATAGGCCACTAGGCGAATCCTCCAGCACCAAGATGCTAGCTGGTCCCGGGTTGGGATCTCAAAACGGCCCCGCTACACTGGTCTACGGATCCCGCGCGGCGAGCATCCTGTGAACTCCCCCAGGGCCGGAAGGCAGCAAGGGTCAACGGGCTCTGCCGGGTGCGCGGGATCCTCTTATATTTCAGGCGTTCCACAACCAGGCGTGCCCGGCCTGACCGGGACAGCGCGAGAGGCTCCACGTTGAACTACCACTCGATGAGTGTCGACGAGCTCCGTACCACCCGAGACGATCTGCGCCAGCGCTACGAGACGCTCAAAGCCGCAGGCCTGAACCTCGACCTCACGCGCGGCAAACCCGGACCCGACCAGCTCGACCTGTCGAACCCGATGCTCTCCCTGCCGGGCGACGACTACCGCAGCCCGAGTGGAACCGACACCCGCAACTACGGCGGCGTCTCCGGACTCCCCGAACTGCGCGCGATCTTCGGTGAACTCCTCGGGACCGGCGCCGACCGCACCTTCGCCCTCGGCAACGCCAGCCTGCAGTCGATGCACGACGTCACCGTGTTCTCCCTCCTGCACGGCAACGTCGACTCCGCGAAGCCGTGGTCGGCCGAACCGATCAAGTTCCTGTGCCCCGTCCCCGGCTACGACCGCCACTTCGGCATCACCGAGCTCTACGGCATCGAGATGATCAACGTCCCGATGAACCCCGACGGCCCCGACGTGGACGCCTGTGCCGAACTCCTCGCCGCCGACCCGTCGATCAAGGGCATGTGGGTGGTGCCGACCTACTCCAACCCGACCGGGTACTCGGTGTCCGAAGATGTCGCACGCCGACTCCTCGCGCTCCCCGCGGCACCCGATTTCCGCATCTACTGGGACAACGCGTACGCCGTCCACACTCTGGTCGACGCCGCACCGACGCCCCTGCCGATACTCGACCTCGCCGAAGAGGCCGGCAACCCGAACCGGGTGTACGTGTTCGGCTCCACCAGCAAGATCACCTTCGCAGGCGCGGGCGTCGCATTCTTCGCGTCGTCCAAGGCCAACCTGGACTGGTACTCCAAGCATCTGTCGGCGTCGACCATCGGCCCCGACAAGATCAACCAGCTGCGTCATCTGCAGTTCCTCAAAGACGCCGACGGCGTGCGCGCTCACATGGACCGGCACCGTGAACTGATCGCCCCGAAATTCGCACTGGTCCTGGACATCCTCGAGGAGCGTCTCGGCGAGTCGAAGATCGCGTCGTGGACCACCCCCGAGGGCGGGTACTTCATCAGCCTCGACGTGGTCGACGGCGCCGCGGCACGGACCATCGCCCTCGCGAAAGAAGCGGGCATCGCGCTCACCGCGGCCGGGTCGACGTTCCCGTACAAGAACGACCCGCACGACCGGAACATCCGACTCGCACCGACGTTCCCGCCGATCGACGAACTCCGGACCGCCATGGACGGCGTCGCGACCTGCGCGCTGCTCGGCGCCACCGAAGTCCTGCTCGGCGAGCAGTAGGCCGTCCGGCACCGCTGTCGGAGGCCGCCGGTAGGCTTCACGTGTGGCCCTCTATCGCACGTATCGCCCGGCGACGTTCGCTGAAGTCGTAGGCCAGGAACACGTCACCGCCCCGCTCAGCAGAGCGCTCGATGCGGGCCGAATCAACCACGCGTACCTGTTCTCGGGGCCGCGCGGCTGCGGCAAGACGTCGTCCGCGCGCATCCTCGCGCGCTCCCTGAACTGCGTTGAGGGGCCGACGTCCACACCGTGCGGCGTCTGCCACTCGTGCGAGTCGCTCGGCCCCGGCGGTGCGGGGAACCTCGACGTCGTTGAACTCGACGCCGCCAGCCACGGCGGTGTCGACGACACCCGTGACCTCCGCGACCGCGCGTTCTACGCCCCTGCTGAATCGCGATACCGCGTCTTCATCATCGACGAGGCGCACATGGTCTCGTCGGCGGGCTTCAACGCGCTCCTGAAGATCGTCGAGGAGCCGCCGGAGCACCTGATCTTCATCTTCGCGACCACCGAGCCCGAAAAAGTGCTCACCACCATCAAGTCGCGCACCCATCACTACCCGTTCCGTCTGCTGGCGCCGCCGGTGATGCGTGGACTCCTCGAAGGCATCTGCGCCAAGGAGAACGTGCTCGTGGCGCCCGAGGTCTACCCGCTGGTGATCCGCGCGGGAGGCGGATCGCCGCGAGACTCACTCAGCATCCTCGATCAGCTCCTCGCCGGCGCGGACGTCGACGGCGTCACCTACGACCGTGCCCTCTCCCTGCTCGGCGTCACCGACTCCGCGCTCATCGACGCCGCAGTCGACGCGCTCGCCGCAGGCGACGGATCGGCGTTGTTCGAGGTCGTCGAACGCGTCGTCGACGCAGGACACGATCCGCGCCGGTTCGCGATCGACCTCCTAGACCGCTTCCGCGACCTGATCCTCTTGCAGGCAGTGCCTGACGCCGCAGAACGCGGCCTCGTCGAGGCCCCCGACGATCAGCTCACCCGCATGCGCGCTGTCGTCGATCACCTCGGTGCGGCCACCTTGACTCGGTATGCGGAGGTGGCGCACGCGTCGTTGGGCGATATGCGGGGCACCACGTCTCCGCGCCTGCTCCTCGAAGTGATGTGCTCGCGGATGCTGCTGCCCGGTGCGTCCTCCGACGCTGCGGCGCTCCTGCAACGCATTGAGACCCTGGAACGACGTCCGGCCGGAGTGGCACCCGGACCTGCAGGTTCAGCTCCCGCCGTTGAACGTCCCTCGGCTCCCGCCGCTCCGCGGCCCGACGAGCCGCCGTCGCGTTTCGTCCGTCCGTCTCAGCGCAAGGCGGTCGAGGAGACTCCGGTGGCGGAGCCTGCGACCCCCGCCGCGCCACCTGTTGCGGAGACGGTGCCGGTGCGAACCGATCCGGCTCCGGCTCCGGCTCCGCAGCCTGAACAGGAGCCGACTCGGGTCGAGCCCTCGGCTCCCGAGCCCGTCCGTTCGGACCCGCAGCGCGAAGAGGCCCCGCGGCAGGAGCCTGAACGTCGAGAATCTCCCCGACCGGAGCCTCCTCGGCAGGAACCGACGCGCCCCGAACCCCAGCGCCCCGAACCCCAGCGCCCCGAACCCCAGCGCCCCGAACCCCAGCGCCCCGAACCCCAGCGTTCGGAATCGCAGGGCGAGCAACGTCGACCGGACCCCGTCGACGACATCCCGCTCCCGCCGGAGCCTGCGATGGACGCGCCGCCGGAGCCGTACGACGCCCCGCGTCGTCGTGCGCCCGAGCCGTCGCCGGAACCGGAGCCTCAGCCTGTGGCGAGTGGACTGACGGTGGACGAGGTGTCGGCGCGGTGGCCGGACATCCGAGCTGCCGTCCGAACACAGAGCACTGTCCTAGAGGCGATGCTGTCGGCGGCTTTTGTGCATGCTGTCGCGGGAACCGAGATCGTCCTCGGACATCCGCACAGTGCGCTCGTGGGTCGGCTGGCCGACGAACGCGGACTGCGCGCACTGACGACTGCGATCAGAGAGGTGTTCGGGCCGGGCAACAGCGTGAGCGTTGTTCAGGCGACCCCCGACTCCGCCCCCGCCGCGGTCAAGACAGTCGCCCCGCAGGAACCGCAGAAGCGTCAGACGTTCACTCGACCCAGCCGTCCGCAGGAGGAGCAGGCGCCCGAGCCCGAACCCGAACCGGAGCCGGAACCCGAGCCGCTCACCGCGGACGAGGACCTCACCGACGACGAGCGTGACGAGATGGTCGCCGAGGCTCACAACGCGAGCCCGGACGCCCGACTCGACCCCGATCAGGTCGCGCTCGAACTGCTGAAGTCGGAGCTCGGAGCACGACCCGTCGAGTAGCCCGTCAGGCGTCCCACCACGGCCGGAGGGGGAGTGTCTGTGCGCCGTCCTGGTCCAGACGGGTGGCCAGGGCGTGGTGGAGTTGGACGATGTCGCGTTCGAAACCGATCCGGCACCCGGCCATGTAGAGGCCCCACTGCCGTGCGGTGCCCTCACCGACTTCGGCGACGGCCTCGTCCCAGTTCTTCACCAGGTTGGCGTTCCAGTCGCGCAACGTCATCGCGTAGTGGATGCGGAAGTTCTCCTCGTGGATCACTTCGAGGTTCGGCACATCCTGCATCTTGGAGATGATCGTGCCGGCACCGGTGAGTTCGCCGTCGGGGAACACGTACCGCTCGATGAACGGGCCCGCCTTGCTCTTGTGACGGTTGTCGGGACGGGTGATGCAGTGGTTGAGGATCATCCCTCCGGGCCGGACCTTGTCGCGCATGAAGGTGAAGTACTTCGGGTAGTTCGCGACGCCGATGTGCTCGGTGAGGCCGATCGACGAGACGGCGTCGAACCCCGACTCAGGGACGTCCCGGTAGTCGCTGTGCCGTACCTCGGCGAACTCCGACAGACCTTCGGCGACGATCGCGGCCTGCGCCCACTGAGCCTGTTCCTGTGACAGCGTGACGCCGAGCGTGTGGACGCCACGGTGGGCCGCGTACCGGACCATGCCGCCCCAGCCGCACCCGATGTCGAGCAGGCGGTCACCGGGCTGCAGCCGCAGCTTGTCGAAGATCAGCCGGTACTTGTTCTCCTGCGCCTGCTCGAGGGTCGCGTCCTCGGTCGGATACACGGCGCACGTGTACGTCATCGACTCACCGAGGACGAGTTCGTAGAATCGGTTGGAGACGTCGTAGTGGTAACTGATCGCCTCGGCGTCTCGCTCCTTGCTGTGGCGGAGTCCTTCGGCGAACCGTCGCCATTTCGGCAGCGACTCCTGCGGCGGCGGCGCGATCGGCTTGAAATGCTCAACACCGATGTCGCGCGCCATCTGCGCGAGTTCGAGGGGCCCCGGCTTGGTGAACTTGAGGTCGCCCGCGAGAGCCTGCAGCGTCGCGTACGGGTCGCCGGGATGGCTGCCGACCAAGTCCAGATCGCCCGAGACGTAGGCCCGCGCCAGACCGAGATCACCCGGGGCGGTGACCAGGTACGTCGTGCCGCGTGGGTTCTTCAAGTGCAGGCCGTAGTCTGCATCGGCCGGACCGGCGCTGCTGCCGTCGTACGCGGTCACCCGGATGCCGAGTTCGTGCCCGACGAGCTTTTCGAAGATGTGCGCCAGTTTCACTGCTGCTTCACCGCTTTCTCGTAGAGGCCGAGGAGTCTGCCGTCCGGGTCGTACCGATTCTTCAATGCCGAGTACGCCTCGCCTCCGTAGAGGCGGGAGAACTCATCCTTCGGATAGAACGACTCCGAGTACAGCGACTTGTGGCCGCCCAACTCGCTGACCTGTTCTTCGATCAGCCTGTTCGTGTGTCCCGGATGCCCGGGGGTCACTGGGACCGCCGACCAGAAGCCGACGTTCACGTAGGTGCGACCGCGCTGCAGGGGATACAGGGGCCACGGCTGCTCGGCGGCTCCGGGCGACGGTTCGGCCAGTTTGAGCGGGCACAGCCAGATCGGTTCGATCGGCACCTCTCCCAGGAACCAGCGCATGAAGTCGGCGGTCCGATCGATGGGCACCTCGATGTCTTGGACCACCCGCTCGTTGGCGGGCAGTCCCTTGCGGGCGTTGAGTCTGTCGGCGATGTTCCACCGGTGGTCGTAGCCGATGAGCTTCCAGTAGAAGCTGCTGCGGAGATACTTCTTGGGCCAGAATCGGCGGATGCGCGGGTTCTGGGCGCCGAACGCGCGCGAGCACCAGAACCAGTCGGTGTCCCAGCGCCACAGGTAGTCGCGGATCGTCAGACGGTCCCGTTTCGGGGTGTCGACGTCGTCGTGCTGAATCGATCTGTAGTAGATGTCGCGGTCGGTGTAGTCGCTGACCGGGCCGGGTTCGTCGGTCTGACGGCCGAGCACGAGGTAGCACTCGTCGGCGGAGAAGACGACACCGTCCAGGTAGTCGACCCGTTCGCCGTCGTAGACGTGGTCGTCGGCGACGGCGGTCATCGTCGCTTCCATGGTGTCGAGGTCTGTGAACCGGACGTGGCGCAGTTCGACGAACGGTTCGACCTCCTCCAGCGTGATCGCGAGTCGAACCGAGTATCCGAGTGTGCCGTACGAGTTGGGGAATCCGAAGAACAGATCGCGGTACTCGTTGTCGGGTCGTGCGACGACGAGTTCACCTGTGCCGGTGAGGATCTCGATCTCCTGAACCGCCTCATGGGGGAGACCTGCGCGGAATGCGCTGGACTCGATGCCCATACCGGTGACAGCGCCTCCGAGGGTGATCGTCTTGAGCTGCGGGACGACCGTCGGCGCGAGTCCGTGTGCGAGGGTCGCATCGACGAGGTCTTCGTAGGTGCACATCCCGGCTACCTGTGCGGTCCTCGTGGCCGGGTCGATCGAGATCACCGAGTCCAGGCCTGAGACGTCCAACCCGGGAGCGGATACGTCGGCGCGCTTGCGGAACAGATTCGACGTCTTCTTGGCGAGCCGGACTGTCGAGCCCGGCGGGATCGCACGGTAACTCTCCACGAGACGGTTCACGCCACGATCGAACGCGGCGACGTTGTACTCCGAACGTATGGCGGCCACCTAGCCACCGTAGCGCTGGTCACGATTCCGGCAACAGCGGATATCGCCAGTACCGTGGTGGGGTACAGGTTCACGCGGCACTGAAGCCGCGAGAACAGCGTTTTTCATGAAGGAGTCACCTCAAGTGGGTCAGGTCACCGCCACCGCAACAGTTCAGATCGCCGCACCCGTGGACGCCGTGTCCGCGGCACTCGCCGACTACGCATCGGTTCGCGCCGAGCTCCTCCCATCCAACTACCGCGACTACACCGTCGTCGAGGGCGGCGTCGGTGCAGGCACCGTTGTGCACTGGATTCTGCAGGCCACCGAGAAGCGTTCGCGCGACGTCCTCGCCGACGTGACCGTCACGGGCGACACCATCACCGAGACCGACCGCAACTCGACGATGGTGACCACCTACCGCGTGACTGCGGCGGGTGTGGGCTCGCAGGTCGAGACCACCACGTCGTGGAAGGGCGCCGGAGGGATCGGCGGCTTCTTCGAGCGCACGTTCGCGCCCAAGGGTCTGAACCGCATCCAGAACGAGCTGCTGGGCAATCTGAAGACTCGCCTCGAGAAGTGAGTCGCAGGGGACGTCGCCGGACGAAACCGCTGGCCGCCCGGGACGGCGTCGACGCCACCCGGGTGGTTCTGCGTACCTACGACGTCCCTCGCAGCGTCGCCGAGACGTTGCTGCTGACGCCCTCGTTGAGTTATTGGACTCGCGACGACCTGGAAAGACGCGCCGCCGCGGGGGAGATCGTCGATGTCGACGGGGCGCCTGTGGATCTGACGCAGATCGTCAGCAGGCCGGTTCCCGTCTACCTCTACCGCGATCTGCCGGATGAGCACGAGGTCCCGTTCGACATGCCGGTCCTGCATGTCGACGATCGGCTGATCGTCGTGGACAAGCCGCACTACCTCGCGACGATGCCGCGCGGCTCGCATGTCACACAGACCGCGCTCGTCCGGCTTCGTCGCGAGTTCGGCGACGATGTCGCGCCCGTTCATCGGCTCGACCGGTTGACTGCGGGGGTTCTGCTCTTCACCCGCAGGCCGGACGTGCGGGCCGCGTACCAGGATCTCTTCGCATCGAGACGGGTGACGAAGGAGTATCGGGCGCTCGCGAACGCCGATGCTGCGCTCGTCGACGGCGTCCGCATCGAGAACCGCATCGAGAAGAACGCCGGTGACCTTCGTGCTCGTGTCGTGCCGGGCGAGATCAACGCGGTCAGCGACATCAATCTGGTCGAGACTCGAGAGTCGGGGTTCGGTCTCTACCGCCTTCGACCGTCGACCGGACGGACTCATCAACTCCGCCTCCACATGGCCGGACTCGGGGTGCCCATCGTCGACGACCCGCTCTACCCGGTCGTCGATCGGGAGCGGGTCGACGCCGCAGTCGACGACTTCACCAGGCCGCTTCGGCTCCTCGCATACTCCGTGACATTCGACGACCCTTTCACCGGGGCGTCGAGGCACTTCGAGAGTGGCCTGTCACTGGAATCGCACGTCGGTAGCATCGGCTGATGGCGATCATCGGGAGTTACGAGCGACATCCGGACCTCGGATGTGAGGCCGTCGTGTTCCTCGACGAGGAGTCGGATGCGTGCGTGCAACTTCAACGTGATCTGCCGGGCGGGCCGAGGTCTGCGGAGTACTGCCTGACCACGGGCGCGAGTGCGCCCGTCTACGACGCGGTCGCCCAGTGGCGCCGCGTCGGGGACCGGTTCGAGTTCGCTCTGATCCCCAGGGCGGCACGGCTGTTCGGCGACGAGGTGATCTCGTTCGACGTCGTCACCGACGGTGACGTGAGCGTCGACCAACTCGCCGAGCATGTGGAGCGACTGCTCCGCTGACCGCAGCGACTATCCTGGACTCCGTGACTGACGCATTCGATCCCAGCGCCCTCTTCGGTGGCGGCGGCGGAGACAACCCGATGGCCGGACTTCTCGCGCAGGCGCAGGAGATGCAGGCCAAGCTCGTGGCGGCGCAGGACGAGATCGCGAACACCACCGTGACAGGCCAGGCGGGAAACGGCCTCGTCACGGTGACCGGAACCGGAACTGGCGAGGTGACCGGCGTCGAGATCAAGCGCGACGTCATCGATCCGGACGACATCGAGACCCTGCAGGACCTGCTCGTCGGCGCACTCGCCGATCTGGCGCACAATCGTGACGCCGTCACCGCAGAGAAGATGGGCCCGCTGGCGGGCGGCCTGCCCGGACTGGGCTGAGCGGACCTCATGTACGAAGGACCCATTCAGGATCTGATCGACCAGTTGGCGAAACTGCCCGGACTGGGTCCGAAGGGCGCGCAGCGCATCGCATTTCATCTGTTGGCGGGTGAGAACGCCGAGATCGATCGACTCACCGCCGCCCTCGGCAAAGTCCGCGACGACGTGACCTTCTGCGCCGAATGCGGCAACATCGCCGCCGACCGCCTCTGCCGGATCTGCGCGGACGCGCGACGCGACGCGACCAAGATCTGCGTCGTCGAGGAGCCGAAGGACATCTACGCGATCGAGCGGACTCGAGAGTTCGACGGTCGCTATCACGTGCTGGGCGGGGCGCTCGATCCGTTGTCGGGCGTCGGCCCGGATCAGCTCCGCATTCGTGAACTGCTCAAACGGCTCGCGGAGCAGTCGGACGGCTCGGTCGTCAGCGAGATCATCGTCGCCACCGACCCGAACACCGAAGGCGAGGCGACGGCGACGTATTTGCTGCGCATGCTGAAGGACTTTCCCGGACTGTCGGTGACGCGTCTCGCGTCCGGCCTGCCGATGGGCGGCGACCTTGAGTTCGCCGACGAACTGACGCTCGGCCGCGCGTTGTCCGGACGTCGCGTGCTGGTCTGATGGATTGGGCGCGTCTCGCCGACGAGGTCGCGGTCCGCGACGGTCTCACCGAGGGCATGATCGCGATCGACGGTCGTTCCGGTTCAGGCAAGAGCACGTTCGGCGCCGAACTGGTGCGTGCGCTCGCCGACCGTGGACGGTCGAGTGTGCTGGTCAGCACCGACGACTTCGCGACGTGGGATCAGCCTGCAGCGTGGTGGCCGGAGATGGAACGCGACGTCATCCGCGCCTTCGAGCGACGCCACGACTACGTCTATCACCCGCGGATCTGGGTGGACGGGGCACCGCAGGTCGGCCCGTCGGTGTGGCTCCGCTGGAAACCGATCCTGATCATCGAGGGAGTCACGTCGGCGCGGCGCACCGTGTTCGATCGACTCACCGCCGCCTACTGGATCGACGGCCCGTCCGCGGCAGAGCGTCTCGAGCGGACCGTCGCACGGGACGGCGAAGCCAGCCGGGCGCACCTCGCGGCGTGGCAGCAGTTCGAGGACGGCTGGTTCGCCGTCGACGAGACGCGGGACCGGTGCCGGGTGCTCGGCTCAGCCGAGCTCTGATCGATCCGCCGGACAGCCGCACGTCTGGCCGATCCGCAGCGTCACCCCGGACACACATTCGTCGACGTCTTTGAACTCGAGGGCGTCGAGTGCACGGTCGACCACCGCGTCGACAGGAAGGACCGCTGTGGTCGGCACCGGTTCTCGGTACGCGGAATCGGGGCCGTCGAACGATGCGAGCGCGATGTCGTGCGGGATGGCCAGGCCTGCGTCGGTGATCGCACGGATCGTGGCGTCGGTCTGACCGAGCGTTCCGGGGACGATGGCGTCGGGCCTGGTCTCGGACACAAGCAGGTCCCGAACAGCGCGGTAGGCCGAGGGCGCAGTCAGGTCTGTCGGAGCCACGGTCACCGATAGCCCGCTCATGATCAGACCGTCGAGCCGCTGCGCGACCGTCTCGCGGTCCCCGCGCCCGGCGACGGCGTCGTCGACGCCTCCGATGAAAGCCGCGGTCGAGAGCTGATGGATTCGGGTGAGGTGCTCGCCGACGAGTCGGCCCGCGAGCCGGTGGTCAGCCGAGACGACTGGTCTGTCCGCCGAGCCGCGCATGCTGTGCGTCCACACGACGGGCACGTGACTGCGGCGACAGAGGTCTGCGGTCGCTTCCACGGCGACCGAACCGACGACGATCAAGCCGTCGACACCGACCTGGGTGAACGATCGCGCGAACTCCAGCTCGCGGTCGGCGTCGAAGCCGGTGCTGCCGATGAGTGTGAGGTTTCCACGGGCGCGTCCCGCCGACTCGAAGCGCTGTGCGTACGCGGCGAACAACGGCATCGCCAGGTCGGGGACGAGCAGCCCGACCTGCTGCCATCGGCGAGGCCGTCGCAAAGCCTGCGCGCGGCGATCCGGTCGGTAGTCGAGGCTCTCGAGTGCAGCCGTCACTTTCGCCCGCAGCGGCGCCGACACCGGTCGCGGGCCGTCGTTGATCACGTAACTGACAACGGCCGTCGACGTTCCCGCGACTCTCGCGACGTCTGCGAGGGTTGGCCGCTTCAGCGCCTTCTCCGGTGGTGTCGTCACTTGAGCTCCTCGTCTGCCTCGCGCAATGATGCCCGCTCCGGACGCTCGGGTGCGCTTTGAAATCACTCTGATTCTGACCACGTGTATCGCTCCAGGTCAAACCTAATCTAATCGATTAGAACAACAACGAAGGGACAGCCGCATCATGGCGATCGCGACACTCACCGGGGTCACACACCTCGAGCCTGCACTGGTCCACGACAGCTACGTGCTGTTCACCGGAGCCGACACGATCACGCGACTCATCGATCTCAACGGAGACGTCGTCCACGAATGGCCATACGCCGGAGTGCCGCCGCGCATCCTCGATCCGACGATCAACGGCGGGCGTGTCGGAGATGTCGGCGTGCAGCTCAGTTCGAGCGGCGACGCACGTGGCGGCATCTACGCCAACGGAAGTGTGGGGCGGCTCGACTGGGATGGCGATGTGCGTTGGGAATGGGGCCCTCAGGCTCCGAGTGGGGCTGCCAGGCAGAACCACGACTGGGAGCAACTGCCGAGCGGGAACTGGCTCGTTCTCGTCACCGTGCCACGAGTGGTTCCGGGTCTGGGGCACAAGACCGTCGGCGACCAGGGACTCTATGAAGTCGATCCGACGGGTGCCGTCGTGTGGCAGTGGCTCGCAGGTGACCATCTTGATCAGTTCGGATTCTCCGACGCCGGGCGCGCGGCGATCGCCGCAACCGTCGACCGCGACCCCGACGATCCGTGGGGCTACCTGGAGATGAACAGTGCGAAGACACTCGGTCCGAACAAGTGGCACGACGCCGATCCGGACGGCCCGTTCCACCCCGACAACGTGCTGGTCAGCTTCCGAAAGGCGAACGTCGTCGCGCTGATCGACAAGCGGACCGGCGACGTCGTCTGGCGTCTCGGGCCCTACTTCGACGCGGTTTCCGGAGCGCAGCATCAGCGGATCAACACGCATGCCCTCCCGCGTCCGCTCGACCAGATCTCCGGGCAGCACAACCCGCATCTCATCGCCGACGGCCTGCCGGGTGCAGGCAACATCCTGATCTTCGACAACCAGGGAGGTGCGGGCTATCCGGCTGCATCCCTGGGTATCTATGCGGGATCCCGTGTCCTCGAAGTGGATCCGACGACCAGGGAGATCATCTGGCAGTACACGGCGGAAGACTCCGGACGGCCGACCTGGGAGTTCTTCAGTTCGTTCGTCAGCAATGCGCAACGACTCCCCAATGGCAACACCCTCATCACCGAAGGCATGCGCGGTCGACTCTTCCAAGTGACGCCCGCCGGCGCGATCGTTTGGGAGTACCACAGCCCGTTCATCGGCCACGGCGTGGCGGGAGAGCCGGAGGTGGACACGCCTCGAGTGAGCGGCGTCGATCGTCTCAGCCGGACCAGACTCGTGTATCGCTCGCAGGCTGTTCCCTTCGAGTGGACGCCCGTCGACACTCGCCCGGCGTTGCGACCGGTGGACGGGACGACCGTCCGATGACCGCACTCACAGCGATTGCGCGTCGCGAGACCGTGCGTCGCACGGTGCCGTCCGGAGTGCGACGCGCGCTCGCCTCGGCGGCGTGGGTCGTCGCCGGACTCGCGGGCGTCGTCGTCGTGTGGTCCGTCGTCTCGGCAGCCGACGTCTTCCCGCGTGCGCTGTTCCCGAGCGTTCCCGAGATCGTCGCAGCCGGTCGAGACCTGTGGAAGGAGGGGCTGCTGTTCGACGATCTGTCGTCGAGCCTGCAGCGAGCTGCCGCCGGCTTCCTGGTCGGCGGGACGAGCGGGCTCCTGGTCGCCGTCGTCACCGCCACGACGACGCTCGGCCGAAACCTGCTGCAGCCCGTCCTGCGAGTGCTGTCGCCGATCCCGACGATCGGGCTGATTCCCCTTGTCATCCTGTGGTTCGGGCTGGGGGAGAGCAGCAAGATCCTGGTGATCAGCGTCGGCGTGTTCGTTCCGGTGTGGATCAACGCCCACGCCGGGATCGCCTCCACTCCACGCGAGTACCTCCTCGCCGCGCGGTGCCTCGGCGCATCACGACTGCACACGCTCCGCCGGGTGATCCTCCCCGAAGCCGCACCAGACATCGTCGCCGGACTTCGCGTCGGCGCGGCGATGGCGTTCGTGCTGATCGTCGTCGCGGAGATGACCGGCACCACGTCGGGCATCGGTTACCGAATCTCGCAGGCTCAACTGTTCTCGCAGGCCGACCGCCTCATCGTGTGCCTGCTGATCCTCGGCGTGATCGGCGCCCTGTGCGACGTCGCGATCGCCGCGGCGACCGCGCCGCTCACCCATTGGTCCACTCAGGAGCGTTGACATGACCATCACCACCCGCGACTTGACTGTTCGCTTTCCCGGCACGACCCGTGCCGCGTTGCACGAGGTCGATCTGACCGTCCCCGACGGCTCGTTCACCGCGCTCGTCGGCGCATCCGGAAGCGGCAAGTCGACGTTGCTTCATGCGGTCGCGGGCCTGCAGTCTCCGACCGCAGGTTCTGTGCTCGACAACGGACAACAAGTTGCGGGCCCCGACCCGCGACGTGGCATGGCGTTTCAGCGAGACGTGTTGTTTCCGTGGATGAGCGTGGCCGACAACATCGAGTTCGCGCTCATCGCCGGCGACGTGCAGCGTTCCGAACGCGGTCGGCGCATCGCGGAACTCCTCGACGTCGTCGGGCTCGCTCCCGACGTCGGTCGGCAGCGTCCGTCTGAACTGTCCGGCGGAATGCGCCAGCGCGCGGGCATCGCCCGGATGCTCGCCGGCGACCCCGACGTCTTGCTGATGGACGAACCGTTCGCCGCGCTCGACGCGCTGACTCGGCTCCGCATGCAGGATCTGATCCTCGACCTGTGGGCGCGGTCGGGCCGAACCGTCGTGTTCGTCACCCACGACGTCGACGAGGCAGTGCGCCTCGCCGACACCATCGTCGTCCTGCACCGCGGCCGGATCATCGAACGCATCGACAACCCGGTGCCCAGACCCCGCCCGGCTGACGTCCTCGCCGATCTGCCCGGCTACCTCGACACCAGACGCACCCTTCATCACCTGCTCGGCGTCGCCGACCACGTCTGAACCCCACAAGAGAAAGAACTCCCATGACCATTCGTCTCCCCCACCGAGTCCTCGCCGCGGCCGTCGTCGCATTGAGCGCGACGGGAATGCTCGCCGCCTGCTCGTCCGTCGACGACGACCCCGCCACCCTCACCGTCGGATTCGTCGTCGACCCCTCGTGGGCGCAGGTCCCCGTCGCCGCCGACACCGGACTGTTCACCGCGCAGGGCCTGACGGTGAAGGTCGTCAACTTCTCGTCTGGAGTGGAGGCGTTGCAGGCGGCCGTCGCAGGACAGGTGGACGTGACGACCGCGGCCGACGTGCCGACCGCTGCCGCGCTCGCGAAGTCGAATGACATCAAGGTGGTCGGCGACGGCGCGCGCTGGGCAGGGTCTCGGATCGTCGCCCGCAAGCAGTCCGGAATCGCCACCGTCGCCGATCTTGCAGGCAAGCGGATCGGCACTCCGATCGGCACGAGTGCCGGGTACTTCGCGTCGAACGTACTCGACCGGGCGAGGATCGACGCCGAACTCGTGCAGGTGGCGCCGTCGGCGGTCGTCACCGCGATCACCCGCGGCGACGTCGACGCGGTCTCGATCTTCCAGCCGTACCAGGCGCAGTCGATCCAGGCGCTCGGTTCAGAGGCCGTGGTACTCGACGGCGGCGACTACCGACAGCGCAGTCTCTACCTCGCGACTACACAGGCGATCAACGGGAAACGCGACGCACTCACCAAGTTCTTCCAAGCGATCAGCGACGCCGGGCGCAAGCTGGTCGCCCGCGATCCGGCGGCTCTCGACGCCGTCGCCACCGCCACGAATCTTGATGAGAAGCTGCTGGCGACCGTGCTTCCCGAGTTCGACTTCACCCTCCAACTCGGCGACCTGCCGGTGAAGATGCGTGAACTCGGTGAATGGGGCAAGGCCCAGGGCAAAATCGACAAGGGCACCGACCTCCCCGACTACAGCGCCGCCATCGACCCCGGGTTCCTCCCGACGACGTGACTCGTCGCGGACGTGGCGAAGGTCAGCGTCCTGCTGCGAGACGTTCCCGGCGGAGTCGGTCGACCTGGGGGAGGTCGAGAGGAGCGAGCTCGGTTCCGGTGGCCTTCGCCAGCAGGTAGTCCGCGAGTTCCGGGTTCCGCGCGAGGAGTGGGCCGTGCATGTAGGTGGCGAGAACGCTGCCCTGCACAACGCCTTCGACGGGTTCGCCGCCGCCGTTGCCGACGCCGTGCTTGACCCGGCCGAGGGGCTTCGCTGCCTGCCCGAGCGTCGTCCCGCCGCGATGGTTCTCGAACCCCGACAGCGGTTGCGTGAGACCGTCGAGCAGTGGATCGGTGATGAGTTCGCCGATCGCCCTGACTTCCTGAGGTGACGTCGTCAGATCGAGCATGCTGATGCCCGACACGCGCTCGCCCGCCGACGTCTCGTACCAGTGGCCGAGTACCTGAATGGCTGCGCAGATCGCGAGGACGGGCGTGCCCTTCTCCGCTGCGCGCTGCAGGCCGGGATGCTCGGCGAGGTGCCGGGTGGCGATGCGCTGCGCGGCGTCCTCGGCGCCACCGAGCGTGTAGACGTCGAGCGAGTCGGGGACGTCGTCGTCCAGCGTGAGCTCCACGATCTCGGCGTCCAACCCGCGCATGCGCGCACGTTGGCGAAAGATCAGCGCGTTGCCGCCGTCGCCGTAGGTGCCCATCACGTCGGGCAGGACCAGACCGATCCGCAGAGTCGACTCGCTCATCACTTCTCCTCGACCGTCGTAGCAGCGCCGGCCCTGTTCATCGCGATCGCGAGGTCGCGGAACGCCGTGTAATTGGCAAGGACCTCGACTCGGCCCGGCGGGCAGGACCGGATCGCGGCCAACGGATCGTCGACGACGGTGTGCTCGGCACCGGCGTACAACAAGCGCACCGACAGATCCGCTGCCCGTTCACCTGCCGCGATGACCTTCGTGTTCTCGAACTCTTCGAAACGCACGTCCCAGAGCCACGAGAGGTCCTCACCGTCGGGGACCTGGCCGTTCACCGCGATCACCAGACTGTCGGCGTCTGGGTCAATCATCGACAGTGCCTCCTGCCAGCCGGCGGGGTTCTTGGCGAGCAGCGTGCGGACGCGGTGATCGCCGAGACGCTGAACTCCGTACCGGCCCGCGATCTCGCCGACCGTCCCGACCGCCTTCGTGGCGGCAGCGGGATCAGCGCCCATGGCGACGGCCGTCGCGATCGCCTGTGTCGCGTTGCCGCGGTTCGCGCGGCCGGGCACGTTCAGTGTGAGGGGAGCGGTGAAACCGTCGGGACCGTAGACGTTGTCGTCGTCGAACCACCAGTCGGGCGTCGGCCTGCGGAACGACGGCGCGCCGCTCGAGTACCAGTCGCCGTCGCGTCGGATGATCGGTTCGCCCGACCGTGGGCAGCCGACGGAGTCGCCGACCCACGCCGCGCCGGCGGCCACCCACACGACGTTCTTGCCGTCGTATGCGGCCGACGTCACGAGGACGTCGTCGCAGTTCGCGACAACCGTCGACTCCGGGTGCGCATCAACAGCGCCGCGCAGGCGGCGTTCGATCACGTTGATTTCGCCGACCCGGTCGAGCTGATCGCGCGACAGGTTCAGCATCGTGATCACCGCGGGAGAGGTGCTGTCGGCGACGTTCGGCACGTGCAGCTCGTCCACCTCGAGGGCTGCGAGCAGTGCGGGCCGGTGCAGCGTCAACGTCGCGATGATGCCCGCGTCCATGTTCGCGCCGTCCTCCTGCGTCGCGACGTCACCGATGGTGGCGAGCGCGGCAGCAGTCATACGCGTGGTGGTCGACTTGCCGTTGGTCCCGGTGATCAACGCCGTCTTCTTGCCTGCAGCGAGGCGAGCCATGATCTTCGGGTCGATCTTCTCGGCGATCAGACCACCGATCATCGATCCCTTGCCGCGACCTGCGGTGCGCGACGCCCAGCGGGCTGACGCCGCGGCCGCGAGGGCGGTACGGGTGCGAATCGGGAGGCGAGGGGCATCCGGCATACCGTCGAGTTTCCCACACCCGCCGGTCTCGACAGTCTGCGCTCGCTGTGAGCGTCGTGACAGGATCGTGGCGGGAGGAGTTTCGTGAGGATGACGTCGAACGCGGTATGGCGACTCTGCCATTTTGTCGTGGCGTTGTCGGCGCCGTGGCTGACCATCGCGATCTACTGGAACACTGCAGGGCCTTCGAGCATGGAGGAGGACGCCCGGCTGTCGGCGACGATCACCTTCGGCGCGGGGGTCGTGGCTCTCGGCCTGGCGTGCAATGCGGCTGTGCTGCGTCGACGAGGGGCCAGTGGCGGGGCCACGTGGACCTTTGTAGTCGCATGGCTGATGGTTGCCGGACTCTCGTTTGTGCTGGCACGCATGCTGACCGATCCAGCGGTATGCGCCGAGGCACAGTTATGTCTTCCTGGCCTGGTGTTCTTCATGCCAGGGCTTCCCGTTGCGATGTTTCTGACCCTGGCGCTGATCGTTTCTGGTGGGCTTCACGGCGTGCTCGGACGCTCGGCGCCGCCAGTCGATGGGATCGACGATGCGGATGCGCCGAGCGTTGGCGAGGGATAGGCACCACGAGACTCCTCAATCGTCATACGATCGGACTACTCGTCCGTCTCTCGAAGGGTGCACATGAACGTCTCCGGCCCCACCTCTGACGCAGGCGCGACATCTGACGACCAGGGGACCGGACACGGAGTGGTTCGCATCGCCTCCGTCGCCGCCTTGGGTGGACTGCTGTTCGGCTATGAGACATCCGTCATCAACGGGGCGACTAAGGCGCTTGAAGAAGACTTCGCGATCAACTCCGGTGCACTCGGTTTCGCCGTCGCCTCTGCGCTTCTCGGAGCAGCAGCAGGCGCCTTGACCGCGGGTCGGATCGCCGACCGGATCGGTCGTCTGATGGTGATGAAGATTGCCGCAGTGCTGTTCGTCCTCAGTGCTGTCGGCTGTGCCTTTGCGCCGTCCAGCTGGGGAACGGGCGGGCTGGTGCTCTTCATCGTGTTCCGCGTCGTCGGGGGATTCGCGGTCGGCGTCGCGTCGGTGATCGCGCCCGCCTACATCGCGGAGACGTCGCCTGCGGGTATCCGGGGCAGGCTCGGCTCCCTGCAGCAACTCGCGATCGTACTCGGCATCTTCCTGTCGTTCTTGGTCAACCTCGCGCTGCGCAACATCGCCGGCGGTGCGAACGAAGTGCTGTGGCTCGGCATGGACGCCTGGCGGTGGATGTTCCTGATGATGGCTGTGCCCGCGATCCTCTACGGAGTGCTGTCGGGCACCATTCCGGAATCACCGCGCTACTTGATCTCGCAGCAACGACTTCCCGAAGCACGTGCCGTGCTCGAACGGCTTCTCGGTGCACGCGATCTCGAACTCACCATCGACCGCATCCGGGCGAGCATGAACAGCGAGAAGAAGCCGTCTTGGCGCGACCTCAAACGCCCGGCGGGTGGGATCTACCCGGTGGTCTGGATCGGTCTCCTGCTGTCGGTCTTTCAGCAGGCGGTCGGGATCAACGTGGTGTTCTACTACTCGAACGTGCTGTGGGAGGCCGCGGGCTTCGACGAGAGTCAGGCGTTCCTCACGTCCACGATCACCTCGGTCATCAACATCGCGACGACACTCGTCGCGATCGCCCTCGTCGATCGGGTGGGGCGTCGGCCACTGCTTCTCGTCGGCTCGGTCGGAATGACGGTGACGCTCGCCGCTGTGGCGGTGTGCTTCGGTCAGCTCACCGACAAGACCGAGAACGGTCAGGTGGTGATGAAGGACGGCGAGGCGGTGCAGACTCTGCCGGGCGCGTGGGGTGTCGTCGCGCTCATCGCCGCGAACGGCTTCGTCGTCTTCTTCGGCATGAGCTGGGGGCCGATGGTGTGGGTTCTGCTCGGTGAGATGTTCCCGAACAGGTTCCGCGCTGCGGCGCTGTCGGTCGCAGCGGCTGGACAATGGGCCGCGAATTGGGTGATCACCATGACCTTCCCAGCGATCAAGGACTTCAGTCTGACCTTCGGCTACTTCATGTACGCGGCGTTCGCCTTCTTGTCATTCCTCTTCGTGGCCAAGTTCGTACCGGAGACGAAAGGACGGTCGCTGGAGGACATGGATCGTCTCGCCGGAGTGACCGACGACGCATAGTGACAACGGTTGGTGATAAGTTCGGCAATTGTGAGCCGCGCAACGTCAGTCAGCCTGTCCCTGCAAGCACGCGCCCAGCGCCCGGCGATGAAGGCGCTCGGCCTGCTACCGCGTGGTGTGCTCGCCGCGCTCACTCGGGCCACCCGAACCAACTCCGACGGCGAGAGCCTCGCTCCCGAGATGGCGGTCATCGCGGCGGCCTCGCGGCACCTTCCGGGTGCGGCACTGCTGAACGGCGACGTCGCGCAGTCGCGGACGATTCTCGACCAGACGTCTGCATCGATGGCGCAGACGTTCCCGCCGTTCGCGATCGAAGAGGATCTGATCATTCCGTCCGCGGACGGTCCGATCCCCGCGACGCGATACCGAGTCAGCGAGTCCGGTGCCCGCGGCCTGATCGTGTTCCTGCATGGCGGAGGGTTCGTCGTGGGAAGTCGAGCCAGCCACGACTCACTGGTCCGGGCGTTGGCGGTCGCGTCTGGTGCCGACGTCCTGTCCGTCGACTACCGTCTCGCACCCGAGCACCAGTTCCCGGCAGCTGTGGACGACTCGGTCGCGGCCTTCCGATATGCCGTTGAGCAGGCGCCGACGTGGGGGCTCGACCCTCGCAGCATCGTCGTCGCGGGCGATTCGGCAGGCGGCAATCTGAGCGCGGTCGTCGCGCAGCAGGTGCGCGACGACGCGGTGCAGCCGTGCCTCCAACTTCTCATCTATCCCGTGACCGACGTGTCGACCAAGCGTGGGTCCATCAAGGAGTTCTCCGAAGGCCTGTTCCTCACCGAGGCGGACATGGAGTTCTTCATCGACACGTACCTTCCGTCACGAGACGACGTGGACGACCCGCGAGCGTCGCCGCTGAAGGGCGAACTGGCAGGACTCCCGCCGGCGTACGTTGTGGTCGCGGGCTTCGATCCGCTGCGAGACGAAGGACTTGATTACGCCGCGGCTCTTGAGAAGGCGGGCGTCGACGTGACGGTGAACCGTGCAGGCGGAATGATCCACGGGTTCGCGAACATGGGGTTGATCAGCCCGACCGCACGCGACGTGGTCGCCGCGATGGCTGCCGCTGCCGCAGCGGCGATGGACTCGGTTTCCTGACCTCTACTGCAAGAATCGCCCGTCTCATCGGCCTACGAGGGCACATTGCCCTCGTAGGCTTGTGAGACGGGCGATCTTCGCAACGCTCAGATGGTGACCTTCACCTTCGGCATGGCTTGCGCGATCACGGCGCCGAAGGCGACGAGGCCGATCATGATCCACATCGCGACGCGGTAGGCGGCGTCGAATCCGGACGACTCCGACACCGTGCTGTACACGGTGCCGATCACCGCGGCGCCCATCGCCACCGTCAGCGCCTGGACCGTGTTGAACACACCGGAGGCCGCGCCCGCCTGCTCGACCGGGACATCGTTGAGAACGAGCAGCCCGGCCGCGCCGACGATCAGTCCGAAACCGAGACCTGCGACTGTCAGAGCGACCGCGAACCAGATTCCCGGGTGGGCGGACCCGTTGGCGACGATCATCGAAGTCATGCCGGTGATCAGTACGGCCGCGCCGGCCTGGAGGACGTGCTTGCCGAACTTGGCCGCGAGCACTGTGGCCGACAGGCCTGCCGCGATCGGGACGGCCAACGAGAACGGGATCCACATGAGGCCGGTGTGCAACACGGACCAGCCCTGAGACAACTGGACGTGCAGGGATTGCACCAGGAAGTAGCCGCCCGTCGGGATCGACAGCGCTGCGAATGCGGCGAGCCCGGAGCGGAACGAGACCGTGCCGAACACCGACGGCGGGACCATGGGCACGGAGCCTGCACGTTCAGCGGCGACCTGACGAGCGCCGAACAGGGCCAGTCCCACCACACCGAGCGCGATCAGGACGAATCCCCATGCGGGCCAGTCGTTCTCAGGACCGAGGGTGATCGGAGCCATGATCGCGGCGAGCGAGCCTCCGAGCAGTGCGACAGAGCCGAGGGTGATCGGCGCCGGACGGTCGGCGTGAGTCTCCGGGATGAAGATTCGAGCGGCGATCACTGCGATGACGGCGATCGGGACGTTGATCAGGAATGCGGGACGCCATGAGAGGTCGAACCAGTCGCCGTTGGTGATCACTGCGCCCAGCACCGGTCCGGTGACTGCGGCGACACCGATGACCGAAGTGAACAGTCCCATGGCGCGGCCGCGTTCGGCCGGCGGGTAGAGGACCTGGATGTTGGTCAGGACCTGCGGAACCATCAATGCGGCTGCGGCGCCCTGGATGAGGCGGAACGTGACGAGCTGGGTCGGATCCGCGGCGAGACCACAGGCGAGGGACGCCGCACCGAAAGCGACGAGTCCGAGAATGAACAGTCGACGCCTGCCGTACCGGTCACCGAGGCGTGCGCCGAGAATCAGTCCGATCGCGTAGGCGAGCGGATAACCTGCGACGATCCACTGCAGAGCGGCAGGGGAGGCCCCGAGGTCTTCTTGCAGAGTGTGGAGTGCGACGTTCACGATCGTCGCGTCCATGAGCTCCATGAACGACGCCGCGAGCAGGCAGATGAGGGCGATCGTGCGCGCTCGTCCACCGATGCTCGGGCCGGAATCGAGGGTCGGCGCGCCGGGCGCCGGGGTGTCTAGGGTGGTGCTCACGAGGTGCTCCTGCCGGTGAGTGGTCTTTCGGTCACCGATGACGTTACGAAGCAATGTGGACAGCATCTGTCCGGTAAGATCGGGGACTATTCCGGTCATTTTCTGTCCGCTACCGGGGTGAGGATCACTGTATGGCCGACACGACGACGCGAACACTCAAGCTGCTTGCGCTCCTGCAGGCACATCGGCTGTGGGCGGCAGCCGAACTCGCTGATCGACTCGACACCACCGAGCGGACCGTGCGTCGCGATGTCGAACGACTCCGCGAACTCGGTTACCCGGTCGAGTCTGTACGCGGCGCAGGTGGCGGCTATCAGCTCGCGCCGGGCGGCTCGCTGCCGCCGTTGGTGGTGGACGAGGGGGAGGCCGTCGCGATCGTTGCGGCGCTGCGGAGTGCGGCGTCGGGCCCTGCCGCTGGATTGGCGGAGGCGTCGGTCCGTGCGTTGGCGAAGGTCATGCAGGTGCTGCCGCCAAAACTTCGACGGCGAGCCGATGCCGTCCGCGCGATGAGCGTGACATTGCCGGGTGAAGCGGAAGTTCCGGTGCTCGATGCGGAGGCCCTGACGACGGTGGCGCTCGCGTGCCGTGACTCGACGGAACTCACTTTCGACTACGCGCCCGCGGCTCGGGACGGGCGGGTGCCCGGGCGCCGTCGTGTGGAGCCGCTTCGTCTGGTTCCGGTGGGACGACGTTGGTACCTGCTCGCGTACGACCTCGACCGCCTCGACTGGCGCACCTTCCGGCTGGACAGGCTCGCCGACGCCAAACCGGAGAAGCGTCGTTTCGGTCCTCGGACGGTCCCCGGCGGGGACGCGGCGGCATACGTCCGGAACAGCTTGCGGGCGGGACGCGATCAGCATGTCGTGAGGCTGCTCGTGCACACCGACGCCGATCTGGTCCGGTCGCGGATCGGTCGTCACGCCGAGGTCGCCGACCACGCTGACGGCGCGGAGGTCACCATGCAGGTGGACGACGCGAGGTGGATCGCCGTCGCCATGGGCGGCCTCGACGCGGACTACGAGTTCATCGAGATCCCGCCCGCCGTGCTGCACGAGTTGCGGGGCCGCAATGCCCGCGAAGCGAGGGCCCTCTACCTCGCCGAACGCTGATCCTTCCTGCTCATCGAGCGGGGCTTTCTCGGCTCATCGAGCGGAGTCGAGGTGTGCCAGATACGCGGCACCTCGCGGTGAGAGTTCGTATCCGACGTCGTGACTGATGGTGAGCCCGAGAGCCTTGAGCTTGCGGATGTCGACCTTCATCGGAAGCAACTCGACCCGACGGAGCGCAGCGAGTTCCTTCGACACCACGCGCGGATTGTCACGGATCCATTCGAGGATCTCCCGGGTCCACGGACCGGTCTCCCGTTTGTCGAGCCGAGCGAGGCGGGCGGTGATGTCGGCGAGTTCGGCATCGGACGGTATCTCCTCGCGAAGTGCGAGGCGTGGGTCCTCGCCTGCCCACTCGAGCGTCACCCGGTAGATCGTGTCGCCGCCCTTTGATCCACGAGGCGAGGGTTTGCGGTTCGGCTTCGGGGCCAGTGCCTTCCGTAGGGCGGCGGCGTCCTTCATGCCTGCGGCGCGCGCCGACCGGTCTGAGATGCGCTCGACGTCGTTCACCCGCACGACTCGGGTGAAGCGGACCAACCCCGCCGACGTGACCTGCGTGGATCCGACTTTCACGCGCGGCTCGTCCCACCTGCGGAACTGGCAGGTGATCCTGCCCTCGCGAATGCCGTCGGCGATCGGCTTGGAGATCATCACGTCTCAACTGTGCCGTACGAGCTGTCCCGAAAACGATGTTCGACGTCGATTCGTGGACACGAATCGATTGCGGAGTCACGCTTCTGTGCCGTGCCGACAGATCAAGTGGGCTCGAATAGTGATCGGTGTCATACATGGAGGAATCGATTTCTCTGTGAACTGAACGAAGGACCTCCATGAGACTGACAACCAGTCGTGCCGTCGCCCTTGTGGGCGGCGCGGCGTTGCTCGCCGGCACGTTGGGCGCGGCGCCCGCGTCGGCGGGCACTAGCACCACGAACTTCACCAACTTCTGCACGGCGAGCTCGATCCTCACGGTCACCAAGGTGGTCCCTGCAGGTGTGACGATCACAGCTCCCGAGACGGTGTCGCCGGGTGAGGAGTTCACCTACCGGGTGCAGCCGATCGCGGGGTCGTATCCGAACTCTGATTCGGGCGCGACGACGACGAACATCTCGCGGTTGAAGGCAGACTTCGCGATCCCCGACAACGCCACGTTCGTGAGTGCCGAGATCGTCGCGGGTACCGGGATCGGCCTCGACAATGTCGCGCCGAACGTGCTCAGGGTCAATGACAGCGGAGCTGTCGACCCCGCGGGGAGCATCCTGCGCCTGTCGGGGAACAACCAGGTGATCGCGAACGGCGCGTCGAACAGCACGAATTCCGAAGGAGGAATCCGTGTTCCCAAGTCGAAGAAGAATCTCGACGGATCGAACAACGCCAACGGTGACACGTGGTACCGGCTGCCGGCTGTCGACGTCACCATGAAGGCGGGTGCGAGTGGCACGATCACACCCACGGTTCGGATCGCGGGCGCAGCCGGGAACAACAACACCGATCAGAACTGGAGCACACAGCTCGCGAAGGCGAGCCTGTTCGGCACGCAGTGGGCTCCTACCAGGTGCAGTCCTCGTGACGCGGCGGGTTCGCCACTGAACGCAGGCGGTGGCCCGCTCGCGACCATCAACATCGAATCGGCCGCTCCGGTCGACGAGGACACGACGACCACGGTGTCAGCTCCGAACACTGCGACCAAGGGCGACGCGGTGACGCTCTCGGCGACCGTCGCGCCCAACCCCGGCGGCGGAACTGTCCAGTTCAAGGTCGACGGCAGCAATGTCGGCTCTGCGATGTCGGTGTCGGGTGGAACGGCCTCGATCCAACACACCTTCAACACCACCGGAAGCCGTCAGGTCACGGCGGTGTTCTCGGGTGCAACTGGTTTCAACGGCTCGACGTCGTCGGCGAAGACGGTGACAGTCTCTGATCCGACGCCGATCGACATCGACACGACCACAACTGTGACGGCTCCGGGCACAGCGACCGCAGGCGATGCGGTGACGTTGTCGGCGTCGGTGTCTCCGACTCCGCTCGGCGGCACGGTGCAGTTCAAGGTCGACGGCGATGCCGTCGGCGCGCCGAAGCCTGTCACTGCGGGCAGCGCGTCGATTCAACACACTTTCGCATCGGCCGGTGCTCACCAGGTCACTGCGGTCTTCTCGGGATCGACCGGTTTCGGTGGATCCACGTCGACGGCCAAGACGGTCACGGTCAGCGATCCGACGCCGGTCGACGAGGACACCACCACGACGGTGTCGGCTCCGTCGACGGCGACGAAGGGTGACGCGGTGACGCTGTCGGCGACGGTCGCACCCAACCCGGGTGGCGGCACAGTGCAGTTCAAGGTCGACGGCACGAACGTCGGCTCACCCGCCTCGGTGACCGGCGGCACTGCGTCGATCCAGCACACCTTCGCCACCACCGGCAGCCGTCAGGTGACCGCGGTGTTCTCCGGGTCGACAGGCTTCAACGGCTCCACCTCGGCGGCCGAGTCGGTCACGGTCAGCGATCCGACGCCGACCGACGAAGACACGACCACGACTGTCACCTCGCCGGGAGCCGCGATCACCGGCGACGCGGTCACGCTGTCGGCGTCGGTGTCTCCGACTCCGAACGGTGGCACCGTGCAGTTCAAGGTCGACGGCACGAACGTCGGCTCGCCCGCCTCGGTGACCGGCGGCACTGCGTCGATCCAGCACACCTTCGCCACTGCGGGCAGCCGCCAGGTGACCGCGGTGTACTCCGGTGCAGCCGGGTTCAACGGCTCCACGTCGGCGGCCAAGACGATCGTCGTCTCTGCACCGGATCCGGGCGACGAGTCCACGACCCTCACGGTGTCGGCGCCGTCGACTGCTCAGAAGGGCGTCGCAGTGGAGCTCAAGGCAGCCCTGACGCCGTCGGGTGTGAACGGCGGAACCGTTCGCTTCCAGGTCGACGGCACCGATGTCGGCAGTCCGGTGACGGTCGTGAACGGGGAGGCGACGCTGCAGCACACGTTCGCCACCGGCGGGAATCACACCGTCACGGCGACGTACAGCGGCACCGACGGATACTCGGGCTCCATCTCGGGACCGAAGATCGTGAAGGTCGACGGTGACGGCGGCACCGACGGCGGCAACGGTTCGCTCGACTTCGGCAGCCTCAGCATGAGTGCGGCCGACGTGATCCGCTCGATCTTCTGATCGCCAACGCACGCACCCCCGCTCGATGAGCGGGGGTGCGTGCGTTTCTGCCTTTGCTCGGGCGCGCCTTGAGCGAGCGCGCTACAAACTGCTCCTTGAGCGAGCGCGCTACCAAACTGCTCCTTGAGCGAGCGCAGCGAGTCGAAAGGCCCGTTCGGTTCGTTGGGACCTTTCGACTCGCAAGCTCGCTCAAGGAGCAGTGGTGGCGCGCTTGCTCAAGGAGACGGTCGCGAGGCTGCTTAAGGAGACGGTCGCGAGCTGCCCAAGGAGCAGGAGCGGCTACGGAGCCCAGGTGCGGGCGCCCTCGGCAGCTTCCTCTGCGGGAGCTGCGGCGCGGTGTGCGCGGTTCACAGCCGAAACGACTGCGCGCAGGCTAGCGGTGGTGATCGACGGCGCGATGCCGACGCCCCACACGATCTCGCCGTCGACTTCGGCTTCCACATAGCAGACGGCGTTGGCGTCGTCGCCTGCAGTCAGTGCGTGCTCGGAGTAGTCGAGGACGCGCACGTCGTAGCCGACGGTGCTCAGAGCGTGGACGAACGCGGCGAGTGGACCGTTGCCTGCGCCGACGATCTCCTTCTCCACGCCGTCGACCTTGACGATCGCCGAGATCTGGTCTTCGCCGCCGTCTTCCTCGGCGGCATCGACGCGCTGCCGGATGCGCTCGAGCGGAGTGATCGGTTCCAGGTACTCCTGCGAGAACACGTCCCACATGGCCTTGGCGTTCACCTCGCCGCCTTCGCCGTCGGTGATCTTCTGGATCTCACGGCTGAACTCGATCTGCAGGCGACGCGGCATGTCCATGCCGTGGTCGGCCTTCATGATGTAGGCGACGCCGCCCTTGCCGGACTGGCTGTTGACGCGGATGACCGCCTCGTAGTTGCGGCCGACGTCCTTGGGGTCGATCGGCAGGTAGGGAACCTGCCACAGGATGTCGTCGACGTCCTTGTCCTGGGCGTCGGCGTCGATCTTCATCTGATCGAGGCCCTTGTTGATGGCGTCCTGGTGGCTGCCGGAGAACGCGGTGTAGACCAGGTCGCCGCCGTAGGGGTGACGCTCGGGGACGTTCAGCTGGTTGCAGTACTCGACGGTGCGACGGATCTCGTCGATGTCTGCGAAGTTGATCTGCGGATCGACTCCGCGGCTGAACATGTTCATGCCCAGGGTGACCAGGCAGACGTTGCCGGTGCGCTCACCGTTGCCGAACAGGCAGCCCTCGATGCGGTCCGCACCTGCCGCGTATCCGAGCTCGGCGGCGGCGACGCCTTCACCGCGATCGTTGTGGGGATGCAAGCTCAGGATGATCGATTCGCGACGTTCGAGGTTGCGGCTCATCCACTCGATGGAGTCGGCGTACACGTTCGGGGTCGCCATCTCGACGGTGGCGGGCAGGTTGATGATCAGTGGCTTGGCCGGGGTGGGCTTGATGACGGCAGAGACGGCGTCGCACACCTCCTTGGCGTAACGCAGTTCGGTGCCGGTGTAGCTCTCCGGGGAGTACTCGTAACGCCAGTTGGTGTCCGGGTACTTCTTCTCCTCCTCCAGGCAGAGCGTGGCGGCGTCGGTGGCGATCTTGGTGATCGCCTCCTTGTCGGCGCGGAACACCACACGACGCTGCAGCACCGAGGTGGAGTTGTAGAAGTGAACGATCACGTTCTGCGCACCGGCACATGCTTCGTACGTGCGGGTGATCAGTTCGCCGCGCGCCTGGGTCAGCACCTGGATGGTGACGTCGTCGGGGATCGCTCCGTCTTCGATGATCTCGCGAACGAAGTCGAAGTCGGTCTGACTGGCCGACGGGAAACCGACCTCGATCTCCTTGTAGCCCATGCGGACCAGGAGATCGAACATGCGGCGCTTGCGTGCCGGGCTCATCGGGTCGATCAGCGCCTGGTTGCCGTCGCGCAGGTCGACGGCGCACCACATCGGGGCGCGGTCGATCACCTTGTCGGGCCAGGTGCGGTCGGGCAGCGAGATCTGCTCTACCTCGTCGGCGAAGCTGCGGTAGCGGTGGACCGGCATCGCGGAGTTGCGCTGCGGATTCCAGCTCGGCTGGCCGTCGGGGATGGGGCCGGACGGCTCGACGATGCGGCTCGGTCCGGAAGTGAAAGCGTCAGCTGGTGCCATTTTCGGTCAATCTCCTACTGAAATAAGGATGGGGTTGACCGGCGCGTGAAGAGGCCCCGCGACGGAGGGCCGGTCGGATCAGACCCCGCCGCGGCAACCGAGAAGGAGTGCACGCTGCATGTCGCCAGGATAGCACTCGCAAGTCGGTCGCTAGTTTCGGTCAGTGGACGCCGTGTTGAATGCGGATGGATCCGCGCATGACCACCATGACGACCACCGAGAGTGCGGCGAGCAGGACGCCACCGGCGATCGCAGCCGCGTGCAGTCCGTCGACGAAAGCGGCGCGGGCCGCATCGGCCGCGGGGCCGGTCGTTCCGTGGATGTGAAGCGTCTCGCCGAGGGAGTCGGCGAACCCGTGGCCGTCGTCCTTCGAGAGGAACACGGCCGTCGCGAGCGAACCGAGCAGGGCCAGGCCGAGCGCAGTACCGAGCTCGAAGCTGGTCTCGGACAGGCCTGATGCCGCTCCCGACTTCTCTGGTGGAGCCGACCCCACGACCACGTCGGTGACCAGCGAGAACTGGATGCCGAATCCGACGCCGGCGAGTGCCGTGAGGACCAGGAAGATCCACAGTGCGCTCGTCTCGGTGAGTGCGACAAGTCCGATGGTGGCGACCGCTGCGATCAGGACCGACCCGGCGAGTGCGACGCGGACCCCGACCTTCCTGGTCAGCCGGTCCGCGTACACCGAGAAGAAGGCGACGGTGATGGCCATGGGGATGCCGGCCAGCGCAGCCTCGAGCACGTCGAAGCCGAGGACCGACTGCAGGTACAGGTTGGTGAGATATGCCAGACCGCCCTGCGTCATCATGCCGACGAGTGCGATGGCGAGGGACGCGCTGATCGTCGCATTCTTGAACAGACTGAGTGTGAGCAGCGGCGACGGTGTCCGATTCTCGTGCACGAGGAAGGCGACCAGCATCACGATGCCGAACACTCCCGCGCCGATCGTCGGTGCGGAGACGCCCTCGGCGGCGAGCGCCTTGACCGCGTAGACGGCCGGCAGGATGCCGAGCAGGGACAGCACGACGCCGACGAAGTCGAAAGGCTCGGTGTGATCGGCGCGGAACTCCGGCAGCAGCGACGGCGCCGCCAAGAACAGGACTGCGAGCACCGGCACGTTGATCAGGAACACCACTCCCCACCAGTAGTGGTGCAGGAGGACGCCGCCGATCACGGGGCCGATCGCGGCACCGCCCGCGAACGCCGCGGTCCACACGCCGATCGCACGTGCGCGTTGCCGGGCGAGCGGGAACATGTTGGCGATCAGCGAGAGGCTGGCCGGCATGAGGGTGGCCCCGCCGATGCCCATGAGGGCACGCGCCGCGATGAGGAATCCGGCGCTTGGAGCGAACGCGGCCATCACCGAGGCGATGCCGAACACTGCGGCGCCGGCCAGAAGGATGCGTCGTCGGCCGATGCGGTCGCCGATGTTGCCCATCGTGATCAGCAGGCCGGCGATCATGAATCCGTAGATGTCGAGGATCCAGAGTTGTTGTGTCGCAGACGGTCCCACCGAGTCGATGATCGTCGGCATGGCGAGATAGAGGACTGAGAAGTCCATCGAGACGAGCAGCACTGGGAGCTGCAGAACGATGAGGCCGAACCACGTTCGACGGGTGGCGGCCTGACCGGCGGCGGGCGCAGACATGCGAGTTCTCTTCCGGGTTGCGGGAGACGGGTAGGCGTCGAGGTTCCGGGGTAGTGGAAGAACGCCAGGTCCAAGGGTACGTCCCCGGCCAGGGAAAACCATCTCTCAACTTGCTCACAGAAAAGTCTTTCAATAAAGCCTCTAGTGTTATATGTTTTCTCGCATGATTCAGATCACATCAGCTCCGCGATGTGACCCACAAGCAATGTGAGGGAGTGGCGATGAACGACGAGAAGCCGGAGGCGAAGGTGGCGGTCCGCCTACGTCAGGTCTGCAAGAAGTTCGGCGACATGACCGCCGTCGACGCCCTCGACCTCGACATCCGTGACGGGGAGTTCTTTTCGATGCTCGGACCGTCGGGCTCCGGCAAGACGACGGTGCTGCGACTCATCGGCGGGTTCGAACTGCCGACGTCGGGGACCATCGAGCTCCACGGCGAGGACGTGACCGACAAGGCCCCGTTCGAGCGGAACGTCAACACGGTGTTCCAGGACTACGCGCTCTTCCCCCACATGAGCGTGCTGGACAACGTCGCCTACGGCCTGCGGGTGCGAAAGGTCGGCCGCGCGGAACGACGCGAACGCGCACGGGCGGCGCTCGACCGCGTGCAGTTGGGCAAACTCGCCGGCCGGAAGCCCGAGCAGCTGTCGGGCGGTCAGCGGCAGCGTGTCGCGATAGCCCGAGCGCTCGTCGTCGAACCTCGAGTGCTGCTGCTCGACGAGCCGCTCGGCGCTCTCGACCTCAAGCTGCGACGCGAAATGCAGGTGGAACTCAAGGAACTACAGCGTTCCGTCGGGATCACCTTCATCTTCGTGACCCACGACCAGGAAGAGGCGCTCACGATGAGCGACCGCGTTGGAGTGTTCAACGACGGCGCCCTGCAGCAGGTCGACACTCCGCGGGGGCTGTACACGCGCCCGAACAGTCGGTTCGTCGCCGACTTCGTCGGGACGTCGAACCTGTTCACCGCGAAGGCCGCCACCCAACGGTACGGCCGGGACATCGAGTTCACGCTGCGTCCGGAGCAGATCGTCTTCGGTGAGCAGGCCGGGGCCGGCCGAAGCTCCGGCTCCGGCGAGGTGATGTCGGTGGCTTACCTCGGCGCCACCACCCACGTCACCGTTCGGCTCGACGACGGCACGGAGATCGTGGCGCTGCATCCGGGCGGCGGAGACGGCATCCAACCGGGTCAGGCGGTGACGGTGTCGTGGTCCGACACCGATGTCGTCTGGCTCCCCGACAACGCGGCGTAGTCGCGACCGCACCGAGTTTCTCCAATCGAAAGGAACATCATGAAGTTCAGTAAGAGGGCGCTCGCGGTGGCGAGTGCCGCCGCCGCGCTCGCCATGACGGTCGCCGCGTGTGGAGCCGACGGCGGCTCCGGCCGGTCGACCGACAAGATGACGGCACTCGGCGACGGTGAGGGCAAGGTCTCGATCCTCGCGTGGCCCGGCTACGTCGAAGACGGCAGCAACGATCCGAACGCCAACTGGGTCAAGCCGTTCGAAGAGCAGACCGGCTGCATGGTCGAGTTCAAGCCCTTCGGAACGTCCGACGAGGCGCTCACGCTGATGCGGTCGGGACAGTACGACGTGGTCTCTGCCTCCGGAGACGCGTCGCTGCGCCTCATCGAAGGCGGCGACGTGGATCCGATCAACACGGACCTCCTGACGAACTACAAGGACGTGTTCCCGTTCCTCAAGAACAAGCCGTGGAACACGGTCGACGGTGTGAACTACGGCGTGCCGCACGGTTGGGGCGCCAACCTGCTGATGTACCGCACCGACATCGTTCAACCGGCGCCCACGTCGTGGAAGGCGGTGTTCGAGGACGCACCGAAGCACAAGGGCAAGGTGACCGCATACGACTCGCCGATCTACATCGCCGACGCCGCGATGTACTTGATGGCGCACAAGCCCGAACTCGGCATCAAGAACCCGTACGCGCTTGATCAGACCCAGTTCGACGCAGCCGTCGCCCTCCTCAAGGAGCAGCGACCCAACGTCGGCGAATACTGGAGCGACATCACCAAGTCGGTTCAGGCGTTCGGCAACGGCTCCAGCGTGGTCGGCACCACCTGGCAGGTCGGCGCGAACATCGCCAAGGGCAACAACACGCCGGTCGAGACAGTGCTGCCGTCCGAAGGAGCGACCGGTTGGTCGGACACCTGGATGGTCAGCTCGAAGTCGGAGCGGAAGAACTGCGCGTACAAGTGGCTCGACTACATCGTCTCTCCTAAGGCCAACGCGCAGGTCGCCGAGTACTTCGGCGAATCGCCCGCCAACCCGAAGGCGTGTGAGCTGACGACCGACAAGAAGCACTGCGACACCTACCATTCCGGCGACGCCGACTACGCGTCGAAGATCTGGTACTGGACCACGCCTGTCGCCGCGTGCCTCGACGGACGCACCGATGTGAAGTGCATCGACTACTCCGAGTGGACGAAGGCCTGGCTCGAAATCAAGGGCTGACCCGACCGGTGACCGCGCAGTGAGTCGAAGCGTCTCGCCGGCGCGGTCACCGCCTCCACGGCTCTTCATCGTCACCACTGATCATCAACTGAGGACTTCTCGATGACTACGACTTCCCACACGGACGCACCGGTGCGGCCACGTCCGCTGTCGGCGCTGCTGAACCGCATGCCTCGACTGCGTCTGGCCGGGCTCCTGATCCTGCCGACCGGGTGGCTCGCGCTGATCTACGTGCTCGCACTGATCCTGCTGCTGGTGACATCGCTGTGGACGGTCGACACGTTCACCGGCGCGATCTCGCAAGAGTGGACGTTCGACAACATCAAAGCGGTCCTCACCGAGTCGATCTATCAGAAGGTCGCGCTGCGCACGGTGTTCGTCGCCCTCGCAGTGACCGTCATCGATGTGATCCTCGCTCTTCCGATCGCGTTCTTCATCGCGAAGGTCGCGCCGCAGCGCTGGCAGAAGCTGCTGGTCGCCGCCGTTCTGATGCCGCTCTGGGCCAGCTACCTCGTGAAGGTCTACGCCTGGCGAAACATCCTCGCCGACGGCGGGCTGTTCTCGTGGCTCGCGAAGCCGCTCGGGATCGACAGTCCCGGCTACAGCCTGACGGCCGTGGTCATCACGCTGTCGTACGTGTGGCTCCCGTACATGATCCTGCCGATCCACGCAGGCTTCGAACGGATTCCCAGCTCCCTCCTGGAGGCGTCGGGTGACCTCGGCGCCAAGCCGGGATCGACAATCCGCTGGGTGATCCTGCCGCTGCTCAAACCGGCGATCATCGCGGGCACCATCTTCACCTTCTCCCTGTCGCTCGGCGACTACATCACCGTCCAGATCGTCGGCGGCACCACGCAGATGCTGGGCAATGTCGTGTACGCCAACGTCGGCGGCGCCAACAACCTCCCACTCGCGGCCGCGGTGTCGCTGGTGCCGATCGTCATCGTCTTCGCCTATCTGCTGCTGGTCCGACGCACCGGCGCACTGAAGAACGTCTAGCAGGAGCTGATCGATATGAGACTGTCCACGTCTGCCCGCTGGGTGCTCGGTGTCCTCACCTCTCTCGTCCTCGCGTTCATCTACGTTCCGCTCGGGCTCGTCCTGATCAACTCGTTCAACGCCGACAAGGCGTTCGGTTGGCCGCCCACCGGCTTCACTCTCGAATGGTGGAAGCGTGCCGCGCAGAATCAGGCTGTGCTCGACGCCGTGTGGGTGTCGGTGAAGGTCGCGTTGGCCTCGACGGCGATCGCGCTCGTGCTCGGCACTCTGCTCGCCATGGCACTGCAGCGGTACTCGTTCTTCGGCAAGAGCTCGGTGAACCTGCTGGCGATCCTGCCGATCGCGCTCCCAGGCATCGTCACCGGCATCGCGTTGAACAACCTGTTCACGACAGTCCTCGGCGTGCCTCTGTCGATGTGGACGGTGATCATCGCGCATGCGACATTCTGCATGGTCACCGTGTTGAACAACGCGCAGGCGCGACTTCAGCAGATGAGTTCGCGGTTGGAGGAGGCCTCGGCCGACCTCGGTGCGGGTGTCTTCCAGACGTTCTGGAACGTGACCCTGCCGCAGTTGCGCTCCGCGCTTCTGGCAGGCGGCCTGCTGTCATTCGCGCTGAGCTTCGACGAGATCATCGTCACCACGTTCACGCTCGGTTCCGGCGAACAGACGCTGCCCGTGTGGATCCTGCAGAACCTGTTCCGCCCGATCCAGGCGCCGATCGTCAACGTGGTCGCAGTGGTCCTGATCGTCGTCTCGGTGATCCCGATCTGGTTGGCCCAGCGGCTCTCCGGTCAGCAGGCGACCGCTCGCTGATGCCGCCCCAAAAATTCACTCGCGCCCGGTGACCACCGCTCCCGGGCGCGAGTGATCCATGTCTGCGGAAAGACTCAGACGACGACCGCCAGTCCGTGGTTCAGCGGCCACGTCGTGCGGTCGGTGGTGACGAAGTCGCCCGGAAGCTCGGCCGGCGACGCGGTGACGATCGCGCGTCCTTCGGCATTGACCAGCGCGGCGTCGGGACCCAGGGCGGCGAGTTCGCGATAGAGGATCTTCTCCAAGTCGGCGACTGTCACGTCGATGCCCGCGACGGACGTGGTCGTCGGAGCTCCGGGCCACGTGACGGGGCACGTGTAGGTGAGCGCGAACTCGTCGGTGCACAGCATGTCGATGTACGGTCCGGTCACCGTGAGCCGTCCGGTGGTGACCGGGCCCTGGTACCAGTCGGCGTCCAGGTAGCGGTTGGCCGCGGTCATCGAGAGATTGGCCAGGGCGTCGACACGATCCACGGACTCGCCTTGCCACCACGCCATGAAGCTGCCACCTGACGGAAGCAACCCCGACGCGGCCACGAAGCCGCCTCCCGCGACGTTGGCGTCCGGATCGGCGAGCATCACTTCCACATCGGGTTTGACGATGCGGTCGACGGCGGTGGCCGACAGCGCGCCACGATGTGCGGCGAACTTTCGGCCCAACTGCACAGACCATTCCTGGACGCGTTCGGCGAACGAGTCCATGGTCGCGGCGATGGCCACGACTTCTCTCGGTCGGTCCGCCGATCGGCTCATTCCGACCCCTCCCTTCACATCAGTTCAGCGCGCCTCGTGAGGAGCCACGTGGTGTTCGCGGCGATGAGCCCGCGCATCGTCGACGCTGCGCTGGACTCGTCACGTGCCTCAAGGCGATCAGTCAGATCGTTTCTCAACCCGGCCACCTGGTGCCGGTAGTCGGAGTCCTCATTGGGCAGAAGCGTGAGGACTCCGTACTCCGACTGCACGGACATCAGAGCACGGGAGAGGCGTGCGATGCGCGCGATCGTCGCGACTTCGACGATGAACTCCGTCTCGACCTGCCGCCAGGCGACCGACAAGTCGGAAACTTCGGGATCGATGACCGTGATGGCGCGAAGCGCCACGACGTCGGCGGCGCCCGCACGGCGAGCTGCGGCCCGTGCACACCCGACGGCGAGCGCCTCGAAATGGGCGGCCATCTCGGCGATCTCGAGCCGTGTCAGGTCGCGGAGGCGGTCTTCTGCACGGGCGGTCGACGGTGCCAGCGCCGGTGAGATGAAACTTCCGCCGGTGCGTCCACGGGTGGTCACGACGACTTTTTCGGAACGCAGACGGGACAGGGCCTCGCGGATCGTCAGCGCGGAGACTCCGAGTGCAGCCGCGAACTCCGCTTCATTCGGGAGACGCTGGCCCGGCTGCAGAAGCCCGGACTCCGCGGCGTCGAGAATCCGGTCGGTGATCTGATCGACCAGCGAACCGGAGCGAAGAGGGCGGAACACTGCCGACGCACTGCGGATCGGCGCAGTGCTCATCGGAGTCTCCTCGGTTCGGCGTGTGTCCCGAGTGTACCGATGGTCGGATCAGGCCGGATGCGGTTGTCTGGCTCGCGAGGTTCAATCGTCGGTACGGGCCCCGTCGGGCAGCCGACCAGCGTCACGTAGCGCGGCGACGATCCGCGCTGACGCGTGCACACGGCCCCCGTGCGGTGATGTCGGGTCGTGGCCGCTCAGTTCGGCGGCTTTCATCAGGCGATAGCCGACAGTGTTTCGGTGGACGTTCAGCATGCGTGCGGCGGCGAGCTGATTGCCTGCGCAATCGAGATACACCGCGACGGTCTCGGCGAGGACCGGGGCGGCGCTCAAGGCGTCGACCACATCGAGCAACCGTGCGTGCAGAGCAGTCTGGGTGGCGACCAGGTACGGGAACAGCACGTCGCCCACATGCGCAGGTCCGTCGCCGTCGCCGAACAGCGTCGTCAGATCCGCCAGCAGCCGGGCCTGGCGTAGAGCGGTCGGAATCGACCGCCGGGGCATCGGATCGCTCACTCCGCCGACGAACCGGTTCGGACGTGCACCGACGCCCGGGGGAGTGCCGGATCGCCGCAGCGCATCGCACACAACGACTGGCCCCGCGTCGTCGTGTGCGGGGAAAAGCGCGACGAGGCCCTCCGCGTGTCCGGCGACGAGAACCTCGCCGGAGGAGTCGTCGCGCAGGTGGTAGGCGATCGCCCTCAGATCAGTGGTCTCCGTCGGCCGCGCACGCACGAACGCCACTCGGTAGCGGTCGGTGAGGGGCACTTGCCGAAGATCGGTCTCCGCAGGCTCGCGCCCATCGATGAGGGCCTGCGCAACGGCCTGCCGCGTGAGCTCTCGATCGTTCGCCGACCCGTGCCGGTCTCCGCAGGCGTCGGCGATTCGTGAGGTCACAGCCATGAGGTACCTCATCAGGGACGACGCTGACTCGAGGAGGACCGCCGTCTCCTGAGGGTCGGCGTCGGCGATGATCGCGGTCCATATGAGATCCGCGCCCGCCTGATAGGTTGCGACGATCTCACCGGCCGCTACACCGTCAGCGTGGCGCTGCACGGCGATCGCGACGATCGGAGCCATCTCCGCCTCTGTCGGTTGCACTCCGGTCACGAGGGTTCGGACGAACAGGTCCACGTTGAGATGCACGCCGGCGACGACTTCGCGTTCGACCATCGACGTGGGAGCACGTTCGTAGCGCGGCAGGTCGGTGGAGAAGCCGCTGATCACAGCCCGTGCGCGCTTATGGAGCCGGGCGACGGCTGCTTCGCGCACGGCGGGAGTCATCGATGGGGACATACCAGAACACTAGGGCGATCCACGCCAGTCCGTGTGAACAAACTGCACAATAGGGTTGGGCGAGATTTCTAAGAAATGCTCATTGTTCAGCCTGCTTCAGCCGCGATGAACTGATGACATGAATCACACTCGATCCCGGTTCCGCGGTCCGGTCACCGCCGCGGTCGCGCTGTGCGCGGCTGTCACGATGCTCTTCGCGGGGCATGCATCGGCGGCTCCGACACAGGTGCCGGTGAAGCCGGCCTTGCCGTTCCCGATCCCGCCGACGCTCCCTGAATTCGACCCGTTCTACAAGCCGCCGCAGAAGGTCGTCGACTCCAAGAAGCCGGGGGAGCTGATCGCCGCACGTCGGGTGCACTTGGCGTACACCGCGGTCCTGCCCATCAACATCGACGCCTGGCAGGTGTCGTTCCGGTCGACGGACACGAAGGGGCGGGCGATCCCGTCGGTCGCGACGGTGATGAAGCCGCGTGGGCGCGCACAACGTCCTCGACCGCTGCTGTCATTCCAGCAAGCCGAAGACTCGCTCGGCCAGTACTGCAGGCCGTCGTACCTCATGCAGCTGGCCTCGCTGGGGCCGCTCGCGGGGTCGTCGGAGACGTCGAGCCTGATGTACGTCCCGATTGCGGCAGCCGAACTCGGTTGGGCTGTTGTCATCCCGGACACGCAAGGGCCGAAACAGGCGTTCGGTGCAGGGCCGCTCGAAGGAATGATCTCGCTCGACGCGATTCGTGCGGCGGAGAACTTCAAACCGATGGGCCTGAACCCGAACACGAAAGTCGGGCTGGCCGGATATTCGGGCGGTGCGCTCGCGACCGGCCACGCGGCTGAACTCCACGGTTCCTACGCTCCCGAGCTGAACATCGTCGGCGTCGCCGAAGGCGGCATCCCTGCCGACGTCGGTGCGGCCCTCAAGATGTCTCGGGGCACCCTCGGAGGCGGAATCATCCCGGCGGGCGCCATCGGCGCGGCACGCGAGTATCCCGAACTCGCCCAACTGTTCAGGCGATACCTCAAGCCGGAAGGGCGAGCGTTCGTCGCGGCCAAGGAGAACCTCTGCCAGGTTCCCACTGCGATGGTGCTTCCGTTCGCGAATTTCGAAGGCATGTTCATGATCCCCAACGCGCTCAGCGACCCGCGAGCCGTGTCGGTGATGAACAAGATCAAGATGGGCAAGGCGACTCCGAAGGCGCCCATGTTCATGATCCAGTCGACCAACGACTGGCTGATCCCTCGTCCGTCGGTGGACAAGCTGGTCAAGACGTACTGCCTCGATCCGTCGGCGAACGTCCAGTACCTGCGGGATCACTTCTCCGAACACATAACTCTGGACGTCTTCTATGCACCGCTCATGATCAAGTTCCTGAAGGATCGTTTCAACGGCGAACCGTTGAACTCCGGTTGCCATACGAAGGACGCGGGGACCATTCTCGCCGCTTCGGAACTGTGGTCGACGTTGCTTCCGCTCGTCGCTCCCACGATCCTGGACCTCCTCGGAAAGCCGGTCGGACGGTGAACCGACTCCGCCGTGCACTCGGGGGTGGACGTGTCGCCGCACGTCAGGTTCTGGTTCTGCAGCGGGCCGGACTGATCGATCTGCGCCGTCCGACGGAGATCGTGTTCGCCGCCTCGTCGACGCGCACGTACGGACCCGTGGCGGGCCCGGTTCGGCTCTCGTCGCGGCGAGATCCGGACAACGTCGCCGTCATCGATGCGACTGGATCGATCACCTACCGAGAACTCGACCTCCGCACCGATGCCCTCGCGCGCGAATGGTCCGCGTCGGGTATCGGTGTCGGATCAGTCGTCGCAGTGATGTGCCGGGACCACCGCGGTCTGATCGAAGCGCTGATCGTCGGCGCCAAGGTCGGCGCTCGCGTGGTTTTGATGAACACCGGGTTCGGCCGAGCGCAGTTCACCGATGTCGCGTTGAGGGAGGGAGTCGACGCGATCGTGTTCGACGACGAGTTCGCCGAAACCGTCGCCGACAGCCTCGGCACGGTGCGGCGGCTCTCGCTCGAGGCGTCCGTCGAGTCGAGGAGCGGCGAGGCGCTCGCACCGCCGTCCGCTCAGGGTGGGTTCGTGATCTTGACCGGTGGGACCACGGGTACGCCGAAAGGTGTTCCTCGGCGGGTCGAGTCCCCGCTCGCCGCGGCGCAGTTCCTCGACAAGGTTCCACTCCGACGTGGCGGCGTGACACTGCTGTGCGCGCCTCTGTTCCATGGCACGGCGCTCTCGCAGCTCATCTTGTCCATGGCGCTCGGGTGCACCGTGGTTCTGCATGGTCGCTTCGACGCGGCAAGAGCAGTCGCGCAGATCGAACGGCACCGAGCCTATGCGGTGGTCGTCGTTCCGACGATGCTGCGGCGCATACTCGACCTCGGTGACGCTCTCGACGACGTCGACACGTCGAGCCTGCGTGTGGTGTTCTCTGCCGGAGCCGCACTTCCCACGTCGCTCGGTGACGAGTGCATCCGACGCCTCGGACCGGTGATCCACAACTTCTACGGGTGCACCGAGACCGGCACCGCGACGATCGCGACGCCGGACGACTGGGTGGCGGAACCGGGAACAGTCGGGCGGCCGCCCCTGGGAATCACCGTCCACCTGTACAGCGAGGGGCGAATCGTCACAGAACCCGGTGTCACCGGCACGGTCCACGTCGGCAACACGATCTCATTCACCGGGTACTCCGGTGGCGGCGGGAAGTCGATCATCGACGGTCTGATGAGCACAGGCGACGTCGGGCACTGGAGTGCAGACGGGCGTCTCTTCATCGACGGGCGCGACGACGACATGATCGTGTCGGGCGGCGAGAACGTGTTCCCCGGCGAGATCGAGGACTACCTGTACACGCATCCCCGGATAACCGAGGCCGCCGTGATCGGAGTCTCGGACGAGGAGTTCGGGCAGCGGCTGTCGGCCTTCGTCGTCGCGGACGGGTCGGTGGACGAAGCACAGGTGAAGACGTACGTGCGAGACGGCCTGGCCAGGTTCAAAGCGCCGCGCGACGTGCATTTCGTCGATGACCTCCCACGCACGGCGACCGGCAAGACCGATCGCGCCGCACTGGCGCTCGCCGCTGAACGGACCGCGATCAGATCGCGTACTCGAAGACTGTGAGCATGTAGGCGCCGAACCAGGCGGACGCGAGAGTCGCGCCGATCGCGGACGAGACGAAGGCGGTCCGCGATGCACCGGCAAGTCGGACAGCCACCGGCAAGAGGATCACGAATGCGGGGAGCAACAGCCGAGCGCGCGACTGCATCAACCCGCTCGACAGCAGGACCGACGACATCACGAGCACGGCGTAGACGAGCACCGGCCACGGGAGACGGTCGACGAACGACCACGCCAGGAGTATCAACGACGCGATGATCAGCAGGCAGGTCGCGATAGAGACGAAGTCGGCCGCGCCGGTCAGGTTGTCGTAGAGGAAGTTCCCGGTGGCACGACCGCCGTCGAAGCGGGTGTCCCAGCCGGAAGTCTGAATGGTGAACCAGCCGGTGGGGGAGCCCGTCTTGGCCCACACCACGCACAGGTAGCCGATGTACCCCAGCGGTGCGAGAACGCCTGCGATCCAGGCGCGGGTGCCGTCGCGGCGAGCGAGCACGGCTGCGAGCATCACCACGAACACGACGGCGATGCCCGTCGGACGAACGAGTCCGACGGCCAGGGCGCTGAATCCGGCGAGCAGCCACCTCTCCTCGAGGACTCCGACGAGCGCCCACGCGGTGAGGGCGCAGAACAGCGCCTCGGTGTACGTCATCGACAGGACGATCCCCATCGGGGCGGCCGCGAACAGGATCACCAGCATCAACCCGGCGCGACGGGCCACGGCTTCGGACGCCTGCGGTCGCATGCGGCGAGCGCACACGGTGCCGAGGCGGTTGATGCCCACCGCAGCCACAACGCCGATCACCACGTTGACGATCAGGCCGGCCGCGAACGGCGACACGAAAGGGACCTGCGAGATCAGCCCGACCAGGCCTGGATAACCGGGGAAGAAGGCGTAAGCAGTTGTCGCCGTGTGTATTCCGTTGGCGTCCGTACCGGTCACGGGGACGCCGTCGTACCCGAACTCCGCGATGTCGAGCATCCACGTGCCGTCCCACTTGGTCAGCAGACCCCGCAGGCCCATCTCTCGGATGTCGCCGAACCAGGCCAACACCAATACGCTGATCACCCGGATCGCCAGGTAGACGGTGACGGCTGTCCATGCCGGAGTCCAGTGGAACGTCGAGAGTCGAGAGCGGAGGGCGGAAGTCATCGCGGTTGATCCTACGGACAGGTAGCGGACGTCACACAGGCGTGCGTAGCCTGCGCGGGGGTCACACCAGGCCGGTAGGGTGGACCACTGACCGATTGAACAGATCCGAGTTCAGCTCGAGAGAAAACCTGAGGAAGGTGCACACGTGGCACTGGTCGTCCAGAAGTACGGTGGCTCGTCCGTGTCGGATGCCGAGCGCATTCGCCGCGTCGCAGAGCGGATCGTGGAGACCAAGCGCGCGGGCAACGACGTGGTCGTGGTCGCTTCGGCGATGGGGGACACAACCGACGAGCTGCTCGACCTGGCGGAGCAGGTGAACCCGAACCCGCCGCAGCGCGAGATGGACATGCTGCTGACGTCCGGCGAGCGCATCTCGAACGCGCTTCTGGCGATGGCCATCGAAGCGCTCGGTGAAGAGGCACGCTCGTTCACCGGTTCGCAGGCCGGCGTCATCACGACGTCCAGCCACGGCAAGGCCAAGATCATCGACGTGACGCCCGGTCGCGTCCGGAGCGCGCTCGACGAGGGCACCATCGTGCTCGTCGCCGGCTTCCAGGGCGTCTCGCAGGACACCAAGGACGTCACCACCCTCGGCCGTGGCGGTTCGGACACCACCGCCGTCGCGCTCGCCGCGGCCCTCGAAGCGGACGTCTGCGAGATCTACACCGACGTCGACGGCATCTACACGTCGGACCCGCGCATCGTGCCGAACGCGCGCCGCCTCGACAAGATCTCCTTCGAGGAGATGCTCGAGATGGCAGCCTGCGGCGCGAAGGTTCTGATGCTCCGGTGCGTGGAATACGCGCGCCGCTACAACGTTCCGGTACATGTGCGCTCGTCGTACTCGACCAACACGGGCACCATCGTGTCCGGCTCGATGGAGGACATTCCTGTGGAAGAAGCCATTCTCACCGGTGTTGCGCACGATCGCAGCGAAGCTCAGGTCACCGTGGTCGGCATCGAAGACAAGCCCGGGTACGCCGCCAAGGTGTTCCGCGCCGTCGCCGACGCCGAGATCAACATCGACATGGTCCTGCAGGGCGTGTCGAAGATCGACACCGGCAAGACCGACATCACCTTCACGCTGCCGAAGGAACTCGGCGCTCTCGCCGTCGAAGAGCTGGGCAAGCTCCGTGACGAGCTCGGCTTCGCCGAGGTGAACCTCGACGACCACATCGGGAAGGTCTCGCTCGTCGGCGCCGGCATGAAGAGCCACCCCGGCGTCACCGCCACGTTCTGCGAGTCGCTGAGCGACGCCGGCATCAACATCGAACTGATCTCCACCTCGGAGATCCGCATCTCGGTCCTCGTCCGCGACGACGACCTCGACAACGCCGTCCGAGTGCTGCACGAAGCGTTCGAACTCGGCACCGACGAAGAAGCCGTCGTCTACGCGGGAACGGGTCGCTGACATGGGACTGAAAGTAGGAGTCGTCGGCGCGACCGGTCAGGTCGGCGCCGTGATGCGCGAGATCCTCGCGGAGCGCAACTTCCCCATCGACGAGATCCGGTTCTTCGCGTCCGAGCGCTCGGCAGGCACCACACTGCCGTGGGGCGACGGCGAGATCGTCGTCGAAGACGCCGCGACCGCCGACCCCAGCGGGCTCGACGTCGCGCTGTTCTCGGCAGGCGCCACCATGTCGCGTGTTCAGGCGCCGCGTTTCGCGGCCGCCGGAGTCACCGTCATCGACAACTCGTCGGCGTGGCGCAAGGACGAGGACGTCCCGCTGGTCGTCTCCGAGGTCAACGGCGAACTCGCGCAGAACCCGCCCAAGGGCATCATCGCGAACCCGAACTGCACCACGATGGCCGCGATGCCGGTCCTCAAGCCGCTGCACGACGCGAAGGGTCTGCGTCGCCTGGTGATCTCCAGCTACCAGGCAGTGTCCGGAAGCGGACTCGCAGGCGTCGCCGAACTCGCAGGCCAAGTCCGCAAGGGTATCGACGACGCGGAGAAGCTCGTCCACGACGGCAAGGCCGTCGACCTCGGCGAGCCGGACAAGTACGTCGCGCCGATCGCATTCAACGTGATCGCGCTCGCCGGCTCGATCGTCGACGACGGTTCGGGCGAGACCGACGAGGACCAGAAGCTCCGCAACGAGTCGCGCAAGATCCTCGGTCTGCCCGACCTGCTCGTCAGCGGCACCTGCGTGCGTGTGCCGGTCTTCACCGGCCACTCGTTGTCGATCAACGCAGAGTTCGACGAGGCGATCACCCCCGACGAGGCGCGCGCCATCTTGGTCGACGCCGCAGGCGTGCAGCTCGCTGACGTGCCCACCCCGCTCGACGCGGCAGGTGGCGACGTGTCGTTGGTCGGCCGCATCCGCCAGGATCCGGGCGCCCCGGACGGCAAGGGACTGGCACTCTTCGTCTCGGGCGACAACCTGCGCAAGGGCGCCGCACTCAACACGGTGCAGATCGCAGAACTGTTGGTCTGATCTAAGACTCGTCGATGCCCGCGTCACCGCATGGTGACGCGGGCATCGCTGTTCTCAGAACGTGGCGGGGCTCTCGTATCGCATGGCTGGTACTCCCCGTTACATGTTTCGACCAGTTGTGCACTAGATTGCTCCTCATGAGAAATTCTCGGGGAAACGTCTCATTGAAGACGGGCCGCTTCGGCGGCCGATGGGTCCGTTCATTCACCGCTGTTGCAGCAACTGTCGTGGCGGCCACCGGCCTCGTGTCGGTTGCACCTCAAACAGCCGACGCGGCACGGAACTTCTATGTTCCGCCGTCCACGTTCGACACGACGCCGGGGTCGGTGATCAGGACGCAGCCGAGCTCGCTGCTCCTGCAGATCCCGGGAGTCAAGAATCAGTGGCCGGGCACGGCGACACGGATCATGTACACGTCGACCCTGCAGAACGGTGAGCCGACCGCAGTCACCGGTACCGTCGTCGAGCCGACCGCTCGTTGGCAGGGCAAGGGCGTTCGCCCGACCGTCGTCATCGGACCCGGCACCGTCGGCCAGGGCGATCAGTGCGCGGGATCGAAGCTGATGAGCTTCCCTCTCGCGATCGACCCGACCAAGCCGAGCATCGCCGTCAACTACACCGCGCTCGAGATGAACTTGATGCTGCTCAACGGTGTCCGTGTGGTCATCACCGACTACGTCGGCCTCGGCACCCCGGGCATCCACACCTACGTGAACCGCCTCGAGTCCGGACGCGCCATGCTCGACGCCGCTCGCGCAGGCCTCAAGGTCGCGAACGCTCCGAAGGACGCGCCGGTCGGCTTCACCGGCTACTCGCAGGGCGGCGGCGCGGCTGCGTCTGCGGCAGAGCTCGCGTCGACGTACGGATCGGGTCTCAACGTCAAGGGCACCTACGCCGGCGCTCCGCCTGCCGACCTGTCCAAGGTGATCACCAAGATCGATGGCACCTTCATCGCCGGAGCGATCGGTTACGCGATCAACGGCCTCGAGGCCCGCTATCCGGCCCTCGCACCCGTCTTGAAGAAGGAGACGAACGCCCAGGGCAAGCGAGTCCTGCACGATGTCGCGACGCAGTGCATCGGCGACACCGGCCTCTCCTTCGGATTCCAGCGGACCACCGGCTGGACCCGCCGCGGCGAGTCGCTGGCGTCGGTCATCAACCGCTACCCCGAGGTCAAAGCGATGCTCGACGACCAGCGCATCGGCCGCCTCAAGCCGAATGCGCCGGTCCTGATCTCGACCGGCATCAACGACGACGTGATCCCGACCGGCCAGGTGGTGCAGCTGTACCGCGACTGGAAGGCTCAGGGCGCCGACGTGCACCTCGAGCGTGACTACACCCCGCCGATCTTCCCGGGACTCGTCGTCAACCACGCACTGCCGATGGTGTTCAAGCTCCTCCCCGCGACGAGCTTCCTCCTGTCGTCGTTCAACGACTGACGGTTCGCCTCCGCTCCTTGAGTAGACCGCGTCCCCTGCTCCTTGAGCCTGCGTCCCGCTGCGCCTTGAGCGAGCCTTGCCCCCTGCTCCTTGAGCGAGCAGGGGGAAGGCGGCTCGAGGCGCAGGGGAAAGGCATGGTGACGACTGTGCCGACTTCTCCTCACGTTGAGGAGAAGTCGTGACTCGGGCACTCAGGACATGATCAACTGATCGAATGAAGGGTTTCACGCGTATCGCGGCGCTCGTCTCAGCAGCCGCCCTGTGTCTCGGCGCAGTCGGCGCCACCGCAACGGCCGAGCCAGACGGAGGGCGTCCGCCCGGGGTCGCCACCGACTGGACGTCGTTGATGCACGGGGATGCGGCGTCGACCGACAGCACAGCACTCCGCGGTCCGGGACGCAACGGACGACTGTTGGCGTCGAGCACCCCGGGCGGAGTGTGTGCGGCGACCTTCGTCGGCACCGACGGGTACCCGGTCTCCCTCTGTACTGCGTACATCGCAGGCAGCCCGCCCCAGGTGGCGACACCAGTCGTCACACTCTTCGACCCGAAGACCGCGGCGGTGCTCGCAAAGCTGCCGCTCACGAAGGGCGGACTGCTCGGCGGTGTCTACGGCTACCTCGACGAGAAGAACCGAGTGGTCGTGGCGGACGGCAGCGGAGCCGTTCTGCACGTCGGTCATCATCGGACCTCGCGCGGATGGAAGCTCACCGTCGACAAGCGCGTCGACATCAAACGGCACCTGCGCGGCGACGGCGTGACCGGACTCGCCCCCGACTTCCAGGGCCGAACGTGGTTCGCCACCACCCACGGTGTGGTCGGCACCATCGCGCCGGACGGACGGGTCGGATCCACCCACCTGCCGAAGGGCGAGGATCTGGGCAACGGTCTGAGCATTCGTCGGACCGGAGCGTCGATCCTCACCACCCACGCGCTCTACGAGATGCGAGCCGGCGCCGACGGCGTCCCGACGACAGTGTGGCGTCGCGCCTACGAGCGCGGTCAAGCACGCAGGCCGGGCCAGTTGACGTGGGGTTCGGGCACCACACCCACCTACTTCGGCCTGAACGGCGACGGCTGGGTCGCCATCGTCGACAACGCCGCGATCCCGAAGCTCTGGATTCTGGACAGCGACACCGGCGCACCCGTCTGCTCGCTCCGCGCGTTCACGTCCAGTCCGCAGGGGACCGAGAACTCGCCGATGGCGTGGGGCAACAGCGTCGTCGTCCCGAGCACGTACGGATTCGCGTATCCGCCGATGGCGGTCACCGGACCGAGCCGGCCGGGGGCCGCGCCGTTCCGCGGCGGCATGACCCGGATCGACGTCGTCGACGGAACCTGCAAGCGAGTGTGGGAGACCCGCACCGACCGCATGGCGACGTTGCCCCGACTGTCGCGCGCCGACGGACTCATCCACGGTCTGGCATACGGTCCGTACCGCGGTGGTCCGCAACAACTTGGTCCAGTCGACTACGTCGGCATCAGCTTCGCGACCGGCAAGCGGATCGTCACGCGCAAGGTGGGCGACGCGCCGCTCGACGAGCCGATGCAGTTGACCGGCATGATCGGGCCCGGAGGAATCCTGTGGCAGGGCACCGTCACGCGGATGCTGAAGGTCGGCGGATAGTCACTGTGGAACGATCGACGCATGACAGTGCCCAACGGCGACGCCGATCATCCCTCGAAGGAGCCTGACCCGGATCGTATTCCGACGCAGGCCGAACTCGACGCCGAGGACATGGCGGAGATCGCTCGCAAGTCGAAGGACAGCGAGCATCGTGATCGGTACCCGGCCAGGCCGACTGACCCCGGCGTCCCGCCGCTCGCTCTCACGCGTGACGCGCGGGTCGCCTGGCTGATCGCCGGCGCCGCGTGCCTGGTGTGGGTGATCTACGGGTTCGCGCATGTCTCGGACATCACGGATCTGCTCGCCGACCGACTGCGTCCGGGCCTGGAGAAGGTGCCCGACGTCGATCCCGCGGAGAAGGCGAAGTCGATGGCGGCGTTCTGGCCGCCCGCATTCCTCATCGGTATCCCGGTGCTGATGGCGCTCACGTGGCCCATGCTCGTGGCTATCGCCACCAAGCACAGCCGGAACCTGCGGAACGTCTACATGTCGACGCTCGTCGTCCTGCTGTTGTTCGTGCCCGTGTGTGCTGACCTGCTCTTCAACTACCCGGGCTCGCCGCGGTGGGTCTGGGCGATGGCGTGGGTGCAGTTCGGCTTCTTGATCCTGTCGATTCTGATGACGCTCCGGAGCAGCGTCGGACAATGGCTTCCACCGTCGATGCGCGTGCGGCCCATGCGCGTCGCACGCGGCGGGTAGGTTGGGATTCGGTCCCGCGCACATCGGCGTGCGACGACACCGAAAGCTAGGAGAGACAGATGACTGTGACGCCCGTGTACCGAGTTTCGTCGACTTCCCGCGGCGGTGGTCGTGACGGCGAGGTGGTGTCCGACTCCGGTCGCATCGACCTGACTCTCGCTCCGCCGGTCGAGATGGGCGGCAACGGCGACGGCAGCAACCCCGAGGAGCTGTTCTCGGCCGGATGGGCCGCCTGTTTCATGGGCGCTCTTCGCCTGGTCTCGAAGAACGCGGGCGTCGCCGTGCCCGAGGGAACCGAGGTCCGTGTGACCGTCGGCATCGGCAAGGACGACGCCGACGACGGTTTCGGATTGACCGGCGACATCGACGTGTACCTGCCGGGCCTCGACACCGCCCAGGCCAACGAACTCGCTCTCGCCGCACACGGCTTCTGCCCGTACTCGAAGGCCACTCGCGGCAACATCGTGAGCACTGTCACGTCTCGTGTGTGACGCACGTCCGCGGGTGTGACGCGCGTCGCGCCCGCGGACCGGTAGCGTGATCGAGTGTGAACACGTGGGCATGCGCAACAGGTATCGGACTCTTGGCGACGACGCTCGCCACCATCGCATTCGTCGTCTATCGACAGCGTGAGTCGACGATTCTCAAGCGCGACGCCGAACTCGCCCAGACGCTGCGTGATCTCGCGGCGGGCGACCCGGTCCGTCTCGCCGCTGTCGACGAGTTCGAGACGGCCGTCTACAAGCGCCTGTTCTACACGGCCGAGGTCGGCCCCAAGGTTCGCAGTGCCGCGTGGGCTCTGCTCGGTGCAGTGCTGGCCGGATTCGGGGCACTGGCCCTCGACTCGCTCGACGGCACGGTCCCGATGATCATGTGGGGTGTGGTCCTCGCAGTTACGGTCATCTTCGTGCTCAGTGCATTGGCCTTCGCCGCACTGGCTCTCTACGCCGCAGCGACCACGCCGCGCGTCACCTTCGTCGACGTGGACGCGTCGGACGAGGAATGACCTCGCAGCGGGGAGCACTCCGATCACGCCCGCTCATCGCGGGCGGAGTTCTCCTCGCCGTCGCGGCCCTGGTCGCATCCTCTGTCACGGTCGACCCGACGTCGCCCGGCATCACGTCGGCACCCGACACTCCGGCGGTGACCGTCGTCGACGACCCTTCCGTTCCTTCATCCGTGCTCGTGAGTCGGACGCTGTTCGACTCGGCGTCCACGGCGGTCGTGCTGTCCGCGAATGCCGGCGACTCCGAGCGACGCAAAGCGATCGATGTGGCGTCGGCGAACAAGATCCCGGTGCTTCAGATCGACGATGCCGGACCCGCACCGGTGGCCGCCGAGTTGTCCAGGCTCGACGTCGATCAGGTGATAGGAATCGGTCCCGGCTTGCCGGACCTCGGCGTTCCTGCCGCAGACTCGGAGTCGGCCACCGGGGCGATCCCCTCCGCGACGGCGACCGCCGACCGCCTCGTCCTGGTAGCGGGCGGCGTCGACGCGCTCGCCACCGCCGAAGCGGCCGGCGTCACCGCCGTGGGTGTGCCGATCGCGGATCCACGGTCGTCGGGAGAAGCCGTAGCCGCGTTGAAGGAAGACCCGGACCGTCCGGTCCTGGCGATCGGAGCGTTCGGGAACGAGAAGACCGCAGGCGACCGGATCGCCGCGGCGCGGACCGTCCCCGAGTTGCCGGGCGGCGGACAGATCGTCTTCCCCGGCCGTCGGATGGTGGCGCTGTACGGCTCGCCCGGCGGTGCGGATCTCGGGCCGCTGGGTGCTCAAGGGATCGACGCATCGATCCGGCGGATACGTCGTGTCGCCGAGCCGTATCAGCGGTTGTCGGTCGAGACGATAGTGCCCGCATTCGAGATCATCGTGACCGTCGCTTCAGCCGATCCCGGATACCAGGGCAAGTACACGAACATCATCGACCCCGAGGCGATCCGGCCGTGGATCGACGCGGCAGGCAGAGCCGGCGTCTACGTGACCCTCGACCTCCAGCCGGGTCGCATGGATTTTCTGACGCAGGCCAAGATGTACCGCGACCTGTTGAAGGAACCGCACGTGGGACTGGCTCTCGACCCCGAGTGGCGTCTCAAGCCCAAACAGGTCCACCTGACTCAGATCGGGTCCGTCGACCCCGCTGAGGTCAACAAGACCGCCGACTGGCTCGCCGACCTCGTACGGACGGAGAACCTGCCACAGAAGGTGTTCGTCCTTCACCAGTTCGATGCGGACATGCTCGGCGATCGGAGCCTGCTCGACACATCGCATCCCGAACTCGCGACAGTCATCCATGCAGACGGTCACGGCACTCCGACGGTCAAGCGCGCCACCTACGAGCGGATCGTCGACGGTCTGCCGCCAAACGTCTGGTTGGGGTGGAAGAACTTCTATAAGGAGGACAAGCCGATGTTCTCGCCGCGACAGACTCTCCGTGTGCGGCCCGAGCCCTGGTTCATCTCCTACCAGTGACGGCACCTGACCCGGTGCACTCAGGTTCACCTGGTGACCTCGCGAGGACAGAAATCGATTGACTATCGATAGACATCGATCGATAATCGATGCATGGAAAGACTCACAACCCTCGTCTACTGGCCGTCGAAGGCGGCCCTGGCGCTCCTGTTCGTCGGGGTCACCGTGCTGCAGACCCTCTCCTTTCCCGGGAAGTTCCGGTACATGCAGAGCATCGGGGAGATGACCGTGGGCGAGCGGTGGACCGCCACTGCTCTCGTCGCCTACGAATTCCTCTGCCTGCAGGTGGTGCTCGTCGCGATCTGGGTCCTGCTCGGCCGGATCCGCCGCGACCGCATCTTCGACGAGTCGTCGTTTCGCTGGGTGGACGCCATCATCTGGGCGATCGTCGGAGCGGCGCTGCTCCCCGCGGGCCTGCTGGTCGCGCTGGCGCTGTTCGGCGCCCTGGACGACCCCGGGCTGCCGTTCCTGCTGACGATGGTCACTCTCGGGGGCCTTGTCCTGGCACTGCTCATGCTCGTGATGCGGTCGCTGCTGCGACAGGCCACCACGCTGCGCTCGGACATGGACGAGGTGATCTGACGTGCCGATCGTCGTCCGCATCGACGTGGAACTCGCGCGACGGAAGATGGGCGTCGCCGAGTTCGCCGACGCGGTAGGGCTCACGCCGGCCAACGTCGCCGTGCTCAAGAACGGGCGTGCCAAGGCGATCCGGTTCTCCACCCTCGACGCGATCTGCCGTGTGCTCGAATGTCAGCCGGGGGACATCCTCCAGTGGGTCGACGAATAGGGTCCCGTCGATCCCGGAAACCTCTCCTGGCCAGGCGATTTAATAGTTCATGCATGCTCGTTGTAGGCTGTATCAGGCTGCACACGGGGTGTGGCGCAGCTTGGTAGCGCGCTTCGTTCGGGACGAAGAGGTCGTGGGTTCGAATCCCGCCACCCCGACGCTAGGTTGAGATAGCAGTTTGAGGCCCTGGCCGGAGAAATCCGGTCGGGGCCTCACTCGTTTCTTCGACAGTGAACGTTGGCGACGATTTCCGGTCCCACGCCGGAAATCGTCGCCGACGTTGGCATGCAGTCAGGCGGTGGAGACGGCGTCGTCCACCGGTAGACCCGCATAGACGGCCACGGGGACGCCCTCGATGCGATGAACGCGCACCGTGGTGCCGAAGATGCTCGAAAGCAGCTCGGAGTCCATGATCTCGTCCGGCGTGCCGGAGGCGACGATCGTGCCCTTCTCGAGGACGACGATCCGATCGGCGTATGCGGCGGCGAAGTTGAGGTCGTGGACGACGACGATGATCGTCTTGCCCAAGCTGTCGGCGGTGCGGCGGAGCTGGTCCATCATCCGCACCTGATGCCGCATGTCGAGATTGTTGAGCGGCTCGTCGAGCAGGATCACGTCGGTGTCCTGGGCGAGGGTCATCGCGACGTAGGCGCGCTGACGCTGTCCGCCGGACAGTTCGTCGAGGAAACGATCGGCGAGTTCGTCGAGATTGAGGAACGAGATGGCGGCGGCGATCTTGGTCTCGTCCTCGGTCGTCAATCGGCCGCGGCTGTGCGGAAAACGACCGAAGGCGACCAGATCGCGGACGGAGAGCCGCGCGTTCACCGAGTTCTCCTGCCGGAGGATCGCGAGCCTGCGTGCGAGCTCAGTCGTCTTGTACTTGCCGATCGGCACCCCATCGAGCGTCGCCTCACCCGACGTCGAGTCGAGGAGTCTGCCGAGAATTGTCAGCAGGGTCGACTTGCCTGCCCCGTTCGGCCCGACGAGTGCCGTCACACCGCCGCGTGGGAACTCGCCGGACACCGGTCCGAGGACCGTGGTTTCCGCGTACTTCTTGGTGAGGTCGGAGAACTCGATCACGATGACTTCCTCAGTAGTAGGACGGCGAGGAACACGATGCCGCCGACGAACTCGATCAGCACGGTCAGCTGACCGCTCGCGTAGAAGATGTTGTGGAGCACGAACTGTCCGGCGGCGAGCATCGTGACGCCGATGAGGAAGGCCATCGGCAGCGTCGCGCGGTGCCGCCAGTCGCCTGCGAACTCGTACGCGAGCGTCGCGACGATGAACCCGAAGAACGTCAGGGGGCCGACGAGTGCCGTCGACACCGACACGAGCAGTGCGATCAGGACCAACGCGAGGGTCAGTTCGCGTTTGTGGTCGACGCCGAGGCCCGTCGCCGACTCGCGCCCGAGCAGGACGACGTCGTACACGTGTCTGCGCCGCCAGACGATCACGCCGACTACCAGGCAGATCAACGCTGCGATGGGCAGCAGGTCGACGTTGACCGATCCGAGACGGCCGAAGAGTTTGATCGAAAGCGCGTCGAAGTCGGTCGGCGACAGCAGTCGCTGCAGGAACTCGGAGACCGCGCGGAACGCGAGGCCGATCACGACACCGGCGAGGAGCAGCAGGAACAGGCTGGAGAAGCGCCCCGAGAACAACCAGCGGTAGAGCACGGCGGCGAACAGCACCATCGTCAGCGTCTGGAACAGGAACTGCGGCACCGTGTCGGAGTTGTCGACGAACTTGGCGCCGACGACTGCGACACCGACCGTCTGGATGAGCACGTACAGCGAGTCGAGCCCGATGATCGACGGCGTGAGAATCCGGTTGTGGGTCACCGTGTGGAACAGCACGGTGGCGACCGCCTGGCAGTACGCGGCCAGCAGGATCGCAGCGACGGTTCGGAGACGCCGCTGGAACGAACTGTTCCCGAATCGGAAGTCCCAGCGCAGGACGTCGTCGGCACCGGTGCGCAACATCAGGTACAAGCAGACGGCGGCGACAGCGAGAACACCGGCCACGACGAGACGTGACTTCCAGCCGAAGCGGCTCGACGCAGTCGTCACAGCGGGTGCGGCGGTGGCGTCAGAGAGCGACACTGGTCCTCCTCGAGAAGATCAGGGCGAGGAACACGACGGCGCCGATCACGCCCATCACGACAGAGGTGGGGATCTCCATGGGGCGGACGACAACACGCCCGATGAGGTCACAACCGATGATGAGAACTGTGGAGAGCAGCGCGATCGCCGGCAGGTTCGACCGCAGGTCGTCGCCGCGGACGGCGCTGACCATGTTCGGGACGATCAGGCCGAGGAACGGGATGAACCCGACCACCACACTGGTGACACCCGAGGCGAGTGCCACCATGGCGACACCGAGCCCGACGGTCGCACCGTAGTTCAACCCGAGGCTCGTGGCGACGTCTTTGCCGAGCCCCGCGATCGTGAAGTAGTTCGCGAGCGCGTACGACGCGACGGCGATCACCAGGACCGCCCACAACGGTTCGTAGAAGCCGCGGACGATGTGCGAGAAGCCGCCGGACCGCCACGCGACAACCGCCTGAAGCAGGTTGTTCTGGATTGCGAGGAGCGTGGACGCGGAGGCGACGACGGCGCCGAGCATGAGACCGACGAGAGGCACGATGGCGGACCGCCGTGCTCGGATGCGGTTGATGATGCCGAGGAAGATCAGCGTTCCGACGAGTGCCGTGGCCGAGGCTACGAGCATGCGGACCAGCGGCGGGGCGCCTGGAATCCAGAGGAGACAGGCCAGGACGCCGAGCCCGGCCCATTCGGCGGTTCCGGCGGTCGTCGGCTCCACGAACCTGTTCTGAGTCAGGCGCTGCATGATGACGCCGGAGAAGCTCATGGCGATGCCCGCGAGGATCAGCGCGAGGGTCCGGGGGACGCGCGAGATGAAGAACATCCGCCACATCTCGCTGTCTCCGGTGGCCAGGCCGCCGACGGTGATCCGGTACTCGCCGATCATCAGCGAGCCCACGACCAGGGCCGCGGTCGCGGTGATCAGCGCGGGCATGGCGAAACGCCTCACCGGCGACACCGATGTGGGTGTCGCCGGTGAGGCGGTGTCAGACGTGGTGACCACAGGACTACTTCTGGCCGCCCATGGTCTTGGCGATCGTGTCGTAGTTCTCGCCGTAGCACTGGATGCCTTCACGCAGGTAGAAACCCGGGTCGAGGTAGACGATCTGGTTCTTCGTCGTGAACTCGGTGTTCTTGAACGCGTCCTGTGCGGCGAACACCGCAGAAGCCGGCTGCGGCTTGGAACCGTCCTCCGGCTCGACTGCGGCATCACGGTCCATCACGATGACCCACTGCGGATTGGCCTGGGCGATCGCCTCGGGAGTCAGACCCGAGTTCTGATGGTGGTCGCCGCCCTGACCTGCGAAGACGTCCTTGAGATTGAGGGGCTCGGTGAGCGGGCTCATGCGCTTGGCGCCATTGTCGATCTTGCCGCCGTTGACGATCGACAGGAACACCGTCTGGCCGTTCGTCGCCTTCTCGGCCGCGTCGAGCTTGGCGTTGAAGTCGGCGATGATCTGCTTGGCCTGATCCTCCTTGCCGAAGATCTTGCCGAGGGTCTCGGTCTGGGCGATCATCGCGGCGACGCGACCGTTCGGTGCGTCATCGCTTGCGGAGATGTCGATGAAGGCGCCGTCGGACTCGTCGGCGATCTTCTTGAGTTCGGCTTCATGCTTCGAGAAGCGGTAGCCGCCGATGATCAGGTCGGGCTGGACGTCGGCGATGACGTCGAACTTCGGCTCCGAGTGGACGCCGACGTCCTTGATGTCGTTGTCGTCGATCCATTCGCCGAGGTGCTGCTTCGAGTACAGCTGCTTGGGAATTGCGACGGGCGTGACGCCGAACGCCTTGAGCGTCTCGGCACTCGTGTTGTCGAGCGCGACGACGCGGGTCGGGTTGACGGGGACGTCGACGTCGCCCTTATTGGTGCTGACGGTGATCGTCTCGCCGGAGGCGGACGCCTCGTCGGCGGTGGTCGAGCACGCGCTGAGTGCGAGGCTTCCTGCGAGTACCACTGCTGCCGCGGTCGCGGCAGTGCGCATTCTCGTGAACTTCATGAATCTTCCTCCGGGCGTTAAAGGTAACGCAAACCTAACATAGTGTAGGTTTACCAACTCGCCCGGCCGAGAATCAGCTGGTCACGACCTCCAGGCTCGGCAGTGTGAGATCGATGTCGACATCGCCGCCGCCGTTCGGGACCGCAGTGAGGGTGAGAAGAGTGGCTTCAGGCCTGCAACTGAATCGAGCAGGAGCGTACGGCGATGTGCCCAGGCCGGCGCTGACGTGCAGTGCCATCGACGCTCCCCAACGTGACAGGCCCTTCACGCGCGAGCGGTCGATGTGGCAGTTGGTCACCAAAGCTCCGTAGCCCGGCACGCACAGCTGCCCGCCGTGAGTGTGCCCCGCCATCACGAGGTCGTAGCCGTCGTCGGCGAACGCGTCGAGGACACGCGGCTCGGGGGAGTGGGTGAGGCCGAGACGCAATTGGGCGAGCGGGTTCGGGCGGCCCGCGATCGTCTCGTAACGGTCGCGCTCGATGTGTGGATCGTCCACACCCGCCGACGCGATGCGCACCCCTGCCACTTCGAGTTCGCGGACTGCGTGGGTCGCGTCGAGCCATCCCCGTTCGGTGAACGCCGCACGGAGGTCCTGCCACGGCAGCGGCTCTCCGTGTGTGCGCTTGTGATCCTTCTTGAAGTACTTGAACGGATTCTTCGGTTTGGGGCCGAAGTAGTCGTTCGACCCGAACACGAAGAGCCCGGGTCGCGACAGGAGTCCGCCGAGCGACTGGACGACCGCCGGCACCGCGTTCGGGTGTGCGAGATTGTCGCCGGTGTTGACGACGAGGTCGGGTTCGAGCGAGTCGAGCTCGGAGATCCACGCCTGCTTGAGGTGCTGATTCGGCATCATGTGGATGTCGCTGATGTGCAACACCCGCAATGACGACGATCCCGGTTCGAGGATCGGCGCAGTCACATGACGGAGAGCGAACGCGTTGCGCTCGATCACTGTCGAATAGACGAGGCCTGCGGCGGCGGCGCCTGCCGCACCCGCGGCGAGACGGGCCACGCGGGACGAGGAATCGGAACCGGGGAGCATGCGTCCACGATACGCGCGCCGTCTGCCGGGGCGTGCCTCGTCAGTCCTAGCTCACTCGTCGGGGACCTCGATCACGACCGGCCCGACGCCGGGCACCTCGACAGTCTTCTCGATCATCTTCTCGCCGTTGCGTCCGCGCGGCCCCGTGGACGGCCCACGGCCGTTGCTCACGTAGACGGCGATCGTGCTGCCGGGCATCGCGCTGTCGGACGGTGCGGTGAACACGACGGTGCCCTTCGGGCGTCCGCTGTCGACTTCGAGCTCGTTCACCTTGAAGCCGGCCTCCTGCAGGCGGGCGGTCGCTTGGCTCACCGGCAGGCCGCTCACCTGTGGAATCCGGCCGCGGTCGGAACCTGCAACGAACTGCGGGTCGACAGGCGGCATCGCGACAGGTCCGAACTTCTGCGCGATCGGCAGGATCGCGTTCATCCACGTGCGGGCCGGTTCATAGCCGCCGTACACGTCGCCGTCGTAGCACTGGCGCAGCGGCGCGGTGCAGATTCCGGCAGGCGTCGGTCCGTCGTTGTAGACATACGATGCTGCGGCCATCTGGTTGGTGAAACCGAGGAACGCTGCCGAGCGGTGCGCCTCCGTTGTTCCGGTCTTGCCCGACAGCGGAAGGTTCCATCCGGTCGAGCGTGCGGCCTGTGCTGACGTGCCGATACCGCGGTCGTCCTCGCTCATCGCGTTGGCCAAGGTGTTCGCGAGCCCGGCCTCCACGACCTGTTCGCACTTGGGGGCGGTGAACGGAACGGCGGTCAGGGCCGGCTTGCCGTTCTCGTCCATCACCCGGTTGCCGTACTGGTCGCGCTTGGCCTGCTGAATGGAGACGATCGGATTCGGCGGGCACCAGGTGCCGCCGGACGCCAGCGTCGCCGCCACATTCGACAGTTCGAGCGCGTTCACTGCGAAAGGGCCGAGGGTGAACGAACCGAAGTTGCCCTTCTTGATGTAATCGGCCAGCGACTGGTCACCGTTGCCCGACGTTCCTGGAGAGTTGTACGACCGCAGACCGAGTCGGACCGCCATGTCGACCGCGGGCTTCACTCCGACCTGCTGCAGGAGTTGGACGAACGTCGTGTTCGGCGACGTCGCGAGCGCCTGCGTCACCGACGCCTGTGGGGCGTACGCGCCGGCGTTCTTGACGCAGTAGGCGTTCGCGGGGCAACCGTTGGCGCCGTTGCTGTTGCCCATCCCGAAGACCGAGACGCTCGACGGAACGGGCAGTACTGCGCTGGTTCCGAGTCCCTTCTCCATCGCGGCCGCCGTGGTGAACAGCTTGAACACCGAACCGGCGCCGTCGCCGACCATCGAGAACGGCTGGGGCTGGACGGTCTGATCCTTCTTCGCGTCCAGGCCGTAGTTTCGGCTCGACACCATCGAGACCACGTCGTGCGACTGCTTGCCCGGGCGGACGATGCTCATCACGTTGGCGATGCCCTCGGTGTGCGGATCGGCCTGTGCCTGTGCCGCGCGCAGGGCCGACGCCTGGACCGCGGGGTCGAGCGTGGTGCGGATCAGGTACCCGCCGCGCATCACCTGCTGGCGAGAGATTCCGTTGTCCGCGAGGTACTGCAGGACGTAGTCGCAGAAGAATCCGGCGTTGTCGGCGGCGATGCATCCCTGCGTCGGCGTACGTGGCTCGCGAAGCACTCCAAGCGGCTTCTCCTTGGCCGCCGTCAGTTCGGCCCTGCGCTCTGGGAAGTTGTCGATCATGGTGTCCAGCACCAGATTTCGTCGGGCGGTTGTCGCCTTCGGATCGGTGTAGGGATTGAGGCCTGAGCTCGACTGGACCATGCCGGCGAGCATCGCGGCCTGCTCGACCGTCAGTTCTTTGGCAGAGTGGCCGAAATAGGTCTGGGCGGCTGCCTCGATGCCGTAGGCGTTGTTTCCGAACGGGACGACGTTCAGGTACCGCGTGATGATCTGCTTCTTCGCGTCCTGCTTGGCTGCGGCGTCGTCCAGCCCACGGTCGCGTTTGGCCTGGTCGATGAGCGTCTGCTCGAGTGTCAACGCCATACGGACTTCGCGGAGCTTACGGGCGGGCGTGGTCTCGATCGCTGCTTGGCGTTCGGCCTCGGTGCGGGCGAGGACGAGCAGTTGATAGTTCTTGATGTACTGCTGATCGAGAGTGGACGCGCCCTGCTGGACGTCGCCGGACGCCGAGTTCTTCAGCGCCGCTCGGATGGTGCCGCGCCAGTCGACGCCGTCGTGTTCGAGGAATCGTCGATCCTCGATGGAGATGATCGCGCGGATCATGTCCTGCGAGATGTCGTTGTACCCGACCTGATAGCGGTACTGATCGAAGAGCTGCGCGATCGGCTTGCCAGTCGAGTCGGTCACGGTGGTGACCTCCGGCAGGGTGCCGTTCAGCAGTTCCGAGGAACTATTCTCCATCGTCGCCGCAGCTCGATTGGTCAGGACGCCGATTCCGCCGACGACTGGAAACAGGAGGCCCGCAAGCAGGACGCCCGCCATGACGCAGGCGACCGCGAGGCCGGCCAGGTTCGTTGTCTTCCGCACGGTCGCCAGGATACGTGTGCTGTCGAGTACACCCGGGTAGCGACCTGCGGGATCTGCGCCTTACCGGGCCATTGGCGGCTCGACTTGATTTGCGATGGGCGTCTCAATAGGGTGATGGACGTGAGCTACCCCACAATGCGCACAAATGCAGGGTGACGCTCAGCTTGAGATCTTATGCGCGGGTCGAGCGTCGGTCCGTGTCGATGGGTTTGTGAAAGGTGGGATCGCGCAATGACTTTGGCGCCGTTGTCCTCCGGAGATTCGGAAACACGCCTTACCTGGGTATCGCAGGCGCGCTGTCGCGGCGGTAATCCGGACGACCTCTTCGTTCGAGGGGCCGCCCAGCGCAAAGCCGCAACCATCTGCCGGCACTGCCCGGTCCAGATGGAGTGCGGCGCGGACGCGCTCGACAACCGTGTCGAGTTCGGCGTCTGGGGAGGAATGACAGAGCGCCAGCGTCGCGCTCTGCTCCGCCAGCATCCCGAGGTCACCTCGTGGGCGGAGTTCTTCGACGCTCAGCGCCGCCGCCAGCGGATCGGCGCAGTCCCCGACAAGATGTGATGTGACGAGCCCGGCGATCAGATCGCCGGGCTCGCGTGCATCTGCCGCGTGTTCGCCTGTCAGTGACGCGCGAACAGTTCGATCAGCTGGACCTGGAGTTCGCCGACCAGTCCGCCGAGTATAGCTCCGATCGCGATCATCAGCGGTTCGTCGTCCTTGAAGACCGGGCGCATGATCGACTCGTACTCGGCTTCGGTCAGTTCGCTCATCTTCTCGACGATGGTGTTCTCCAGGTCGATGGTGGTGAGTGCGTAGTCGTTGGCGTGAGCGAGAGTGTCGGGAACGTGCGCGAGGACGTCGACGACCACTTTGTCTTTGAGCTCCCGGTACTTCTGCGTGCCGACCGTGAGGCTCACCAGCGGCTTGGCCAACGACACTTGAGAATCGATCGCCGACTCCAACTCACGCGCGACGAGTGCGAACAGCTTGTCCGAGCCCGGACCCTCGAGGATTCCCTGGATGAGGTTCTCCGGCGAGAACAGATCCTCGGCGAGGATCTTCGCGTAGTCGCGGGTGATCTTGTCGCGCTGTGCGTGAAGCAGGCCCTGGAAGCGGATGAAGCCGAGGTACTTCTTCGGGAGCTGAGGCCGGAAGAGCATGTTCAGCGCGATGTAGTCGCTGATGAAGCCGACGCTGAATCCGAAGATCGGCATGATCCACGGGTTTTGGAACAGGGCCCACGCGACCATCTGCACCAGGCCGATGCCGAACCCGAAGTAGATCCCCGAGCGACGGACGAAGCTCATCGCATCCGACGTGACCGTCTTGAGGAGGGTGTTCAGCTTCTCCTTGTTGCGGACCAGAGTCGTGACCGCCAGGTATTGCAGGTCGAGGTACCGCGAGATGTCTGCCCGCATCTCGTCGAACAGCTTCTCGACGACGACGGGCGCCTGCTGCTGAATCCGCGAGTGAACAGCGCGGCGCGCGGCGGACGGCAGACTGTCCCACAGGCCCGGCCGAACCTGTTCGGCGATGTCGCGAGTGATCTCCTCGATGGTCGACGTCAACGGCTCGCGGATCGCCTCGACGGCTTCCTGAGCGTCGAAGCGTTCCAGCAGTTCCTCGGGACGCAGCAGATTGGACGTCAGAAGTTGGATCGTCGTCGCGCCGACTTTGCCGGCCCGACGTGGGACGATGCCCTGCCAGCCGATGGGGCCGACGCCGCGGAACTCGATCGGCTTGAAGATCATCTCGAGCGCCACGATCTTGGTGCTCCAGCCGACGAACGCCGCGATGATCGGCATCGACAGGTAGATCAGCCAGTTCAGACCGAAGTCGTGGGTGATCTCGCTCCACGTCTGAATGGCCACGACGTGTGTCGTCATCTCAGTCGCCGTCTGCCATCGCGGTGGTCCACAGGTCCATGCCCAGTGACGACAGCCGCAGGGTCCGCCGTTCGACGCGCGGTCCGACAGGTCCCACCGACGACGATCTGATGGCCTTGAGCACCATCGTCTCGGCTGCCAGGACCTCGTAGTCGACCTTCAGGTCGGGATCTTCCGGCCCCACCTCGAGCAACCCGAGATTGAGCAGGTTCGTGACGTATGCGGGGACCATCTCGGGCAGCGCGAGATTCGCCGTCCGGCCGATCAACGCGGCGTTCTCCAGCACTGGTGAGCGCGACGATGTTCGACTGATCACGTTGATCAGCGGTGACACCGTGCCGTCGGACAGTGCGCCGACGATCCGAGCTTCGTCGGCGACGAGTTGACCGAGAATGCGGGTGAACAGTTCCAGTCTGCTGGCGGCGGTGCCCTGGTTGAGGGCCTGGTCGAGCAGGCCGTTCATTCGTTCGGTGAGCTGCTGCGCAGGGGCGGGTTCCAGTGCGGCACGCTGCGGTTCGGCCTTGACCGTCTTCTCCGCGGGTGCGTCGTCGGCGGCAGGCGAATCGGGGTCGATCGCGTCGAGTCCGGCTCTGGCGAGCGCCAGGAACTGTTCTTCGGTCCACTCCGCATAACTGAGTGCGGTCCGAGTGATGGACACGGCGGAGCCGAGCAGGGCTCGTGGGTCGAACAGGCTGCTCATGGATCCCCTTTCGTACCGGTCGCCGCTGGGCGCGGTCGCATCAGCGTACTAGTACGGGAGAGGGGTATTGGTCAGTTCTCGGAGCCAAAGAGAGTTATATAACAATATTCATTGGTACGAATTAGCCTCGGCTCACGATCTGCTCGGCGACGGCCCGCAGCGCGTCGGAGTCGGCGACCTCGAACGGAAGGGCAGGCACCCCGACGATCGGGACGCTGGGGTGTGACGAGGTGAACCGCTGCAGCAGGTGCAGCTCGCGCTTTGCGGTCGCCGCGCGATCGACATGCACCTGGAGCACTCCGCGGGTCAGGTCGTCGTCGACGGTCTCGAGTGCGGCCGCTGTCGCAGGGGTCGACAACGAGGTCAGATTCGGGTGCGTGCGGTTGGCGATGAGACCGGCGAGCGGCATGGTGTCTTTCGACAGGCGGTCCACGAAGAACGACGCCTCACGCAGCGCGTCCGGCTCGGGCGCTGCCACCACCACGAACTGGGTGCCGGGTCGTTTCAGAAGGTCGTACGTGCGGGCTGCTCTTTCGGAGAAGCCTCCGAACATCGAATCGAGGGACTGCACGAACATCGCGACGTCGCGCAGGATGTCGCCGCCGACTATCGTCGAGATGCCGCGCATGGCCATGCTCATCGCGCCCGTCACGACACGGCCGACCCCGCGCCCGCCGCCGACGAGCATCTTCATCAGGCGTCCGGAGAGGAACGAGCTCAACCGTTGGGGCGCGTCGAGGAAGTCGAGGGCGTTCCGCGACGGGGGAGTGTCGACGACGATGAGGTCCCAGCGGTTCTCGTCGAGCAGCCGGCCCAGCTTCTCCATCGCCATGTACTCCTGCGTGCCGGAGAATGACGACGCCACCGTCTGATAGAACGCGTTGTTCATGATCGCTTCGGCACGTTCGGGAGTCGAGTGCTCCACCACCATGTCGTCGAAGGTCCGGCGCATGTCGAGCATCATCGCGTCCAACGTGCCCTTCGACTCCGGCGACACGGGCACCGGCTGCGGTTCGTTCGTCAGCTCGCTCACGCCCAACGACTGCGCGAGACGCCGCGCCGGGTCGATCGTGAGGACCGCGACCGTGCGGCCCTGTTCGGCGGCGTGCAGGGCCATCGCCGCAGCGGTCGTCGTCTTGCCGACTCCGCCGGAGCCGCAGCAGATCACAACGCGGGTGGTCGGGTCGGCGAGGACCGCGCCCATCTTCAGGTCGGGCATCAGACTCCCGCTTTCTTCAGGACGTCGGCGAGTTCGTAGAGGCCGCCGAGGTCGATGCCTTCTTCCACTGTCGGCAGTTCGATCTGGGGGACGTCGACGTCGTCGAGTTCGGAGCGTGCGATGTGTTGTGCCTGCAGGCGCGACGCGTACTGGATTGTCTCGGTGAGCAGTCCGGCGAGGTCGGCGTCGGTGAGGTTCACACCGGCGCCGGTGATCGACTCGCGGATGCGGTCGGCGTCGATGGTGCCCTCGGCGATCTCGTCGAGCATCTCTTCGGGAAGGTGCGCCGGCTCCACGCGATTCACCAGGACCGACCCGACCGGGAGGCCCTTACCTCGGAGTTCGTCGATCGCCTCGACGGTCTCCTGGATCGGCATGGCTTCGAGGAGCGTGCAGAGGTGGACGGCGGTGTCGGACGAGTGCAGCAGCCGGACGACGCCGTCGCTCTGATTGCGAATGGGGCCGGTCTTCGCGAGATCGGCCATCGCCGATGTCACGTCGAGGAAGTTGCCGATACGGCCGGTCGGAGGGGAGTCGACGACGATCGAGTCGTAGAGGCGGTGCCCTTTCTTGTCGACGGCGATCACACGTTCCTTGATCTTTCCGGTGATCACCACGTCGCGCAGGCCGGGCGCGACGGTGGTCACGAAGTCGATCGCGCCGACCCGCTTGATCGCGCGACCGGCGAATCCGAGGTTGTAGAACATGTCGAGGTACTCGAGCAGCGCGTACTCGATCTCCAGTGCAAGCCCCCACACCGAGCCGCCGCCCTCCAGCGATGCGACTTGAGTGTCGACCGGCGGCAGGGGAGCACTGTCGAAGAGTTGGGCGATGCCCTGACGTTCCTCACACTCCACGAGCAGCACGCGCTGCCCCTTGGCGGCCAATGCCAACGCCAATGCCGCGGCGACAGTCGTCTTGCCGGTTCCACCCTTGCCGGACACGAAATGCAGCCTGGCGTCGCGTGCCGCGGGCGGCCACGCCCTTCCGGCGTCCGTCATCTGATTCTCGACCACAGGGTTCACCTTATCGACCGCGGCAACAGAGGCGTTCGCTAACCGATAAGGTGAGCGTCATGAGCGCACCTACCGCCTGGGAATACGTCACCGTTCCGCTGCTGACACACGCGACGAAGCAGATCCTCGATCAGTGGGGAGCAGACGGATGGGAACTGGTCAGCGTCCTGCCCGGCCCCACCGGTGAACAGCACGTCGCCTACTTGAAGCGTCCGAAGGGCTGAGTGTCATGGGACAGTGGTCGGATCGTCTCGCCGAACTCGGCATCACCCTGCCCGCCGTGGTCGCGCCGGTCGGCAGCTACACCCCGGCACTGCGTGTCGGCGACTTGGTCTACACGTCGGGTCAGTTGCCCGTCGTCGACGGCAAGCTCGACGTCGTCGGCAAGGTGTCCGAAGGCGCCGAGGGAGTGGTTCGTCCGAACCAGGCCAACGCCGCAGCGCGTCAGTGTGCCCTCAACGCTCTGGCCGCCGTCGATTCGGTGGCAGGTCTCGACAACATTGTCCGCGTGGTGAAACTGGTCGGCTTCGTCGCCTCGGCGAACGGCTTCACCGGTCAGCCCGGCGTGATCAACGGCGCGTCCGACCTGATCGGTGAGATCTTCGGCGACGCAGGTGTCCACGCCCGCTCGGCCGTCGGTGTCGCGGAACTTCCGCTCGGTGCTCCGGTCGAAGTGGAACTGATCGTCCAGGTGCGCTGATCTCCATGACCGACGTGAGCACTCCGGTGCACCCCGCCTACGAGACGGTTCGTGAAGTGACACCGTTCGCGTCGGTCGTGCTGTGCCACAACCCCGGGCTGATGGAGCTCGACGGCACGAACACCTGGGTTCTGCGTGCACCCGGATCGTCGACGGCAGTCGTCGTCGATCCGGGCCCGAAGAAGCACCGCAAGCACCTCGAGACGGTGCTCGGCGTCGCCGGTGAGGTGGAGCTGACGCTGTTCACGCATCGTCATCATGATCATGTGGGTGCGTTGAAGCGTTTCCGCACCATGTCCGGAGCGCCGAGCCGGGCGTACTCGGACGAGTTCTCGAAGGGCGCCTCGCGTCTCAAAGACCGCGAGGTGATCGAGGCCGCAGGTCTTCGGATCACGGTGATCCACACGCCGGGGCACACGGCGGACTCGACGAGCTTCCTCGTGGAGCACAACGGCCAGAAGGCGATCGTCACCGGCGACACCGTGCTCGGCAGCGGCACCACGGTCCTGGACCCGCGGGACGGCACCCTCGCGGACTACTTCAATTCGCTCAATCGTCTGATCGTCGAGGCGTCGGACGCCGTGATGTTGCCCGGCCACGGTCCCGATCACGCCGAACTGGGGCCGGTCGCAAGGTTCTACAAACAGCACCGCGAGGAACGACTCGACCAGATCCGCAGGGCGCTCGACGCTCTCGACGTCTCCGCGCACGACGCGAAGCCGATGAAGATCGTCAAGAAGGTCTACGCCGACGTCGACAAGAAGCTGTGGCCCGCCGCCCGCATGTCGGTGAAGACCCAGCTGGAGTACCTCCGCACCCTCTAGCTGCCTGCTCCAGAGCGCGCCCCCGCTGCTCCTTGAGCGAGCTTGCGAGTCGAAAGGGTTTCTACGACGAAGGCCCGGCCCCGGACATGTGTGTCAGGGACCGGACCTTTCGACTCGCTGCGCGGGTCCTGAGCGAGCGCAGCGAGACGAAGGGCGCTCAAGGAGCAGGAGAGGCCCTCTCGCTCAAGGAGCGAGGGGAGTCGGTCGACTAGCGTGCGCGTCGTGCGAGGCGCTCGGAGTCGGCGATGAGAACGCTCTTGCCTTCGAGGCGGAGCCAGCCGCGCTGTGCGAAGTCGGCGAGAGCCTTGTTCACGGTCTCGCGCGATGCGCCGACCAGCTGAGCGATCTCCTCCTGCGTCAGATCGTGCGTCACGCGGAGGGCTCCGCCCTCCTGCGTGCCGAAACGCTGAGCGAGCTGCAGGAGCTGCTTCGCGACACGACCGGGGACGTCGGTGAAGATGAGGTCCGCGAGGTTGTTGTTGGTACGACGCAGGCGACGGGCTAGGACGCGGAGCAGCTGCTCAGCGATCTCCGGGCGGTCCTTGATCCACTTGCGCAGCGCGTCGCGGTCCATGGAGACGGCCCGGACCTCGGTGACGGTGGTCGCCGACGACGTGCGAGGACCGGGGTCGAAGATCGACAGCTCGCCGAACATGTCGGACGGCCCCATGATCGTCAGCAGGTTCTCGCGGCCGTCAGGCGATCGACGTCCGAGCTTCACCTTTCCGCTGAGGATGATGTACAGCCGATCTCCCGGTTCCCCCTCGTGGAAGATCACATGGCCGCGAGGGAACTCGACCGGCTGCAACTCCTTGGAGAGTGCAGCAACGGCTGTGGGCTCGACCCCCTGGAAAATACCTGCCCTGGCGAGTATCTCTTCCACCTAAAGAACCTCTCTTGTTCCGAACGTGCGCTCGAAGTTCAACACTACGGTCAAAATCATAGTTGTTGAATTGATCACGCGTGTACGAGGCATTCACACGAGGGTGAAATGTCCGAAAACTACGCGTTTTGTGGTCAGCTGGCGCGCGTTCGTGCGTCAGAATCGGCCGGCAGGACCGGTTCCCCGCCCACATCGTTGCTGCGACGCTGCCGCAGTTCGTCGAGTGCAGCGGGCAGTCCGTCCTTCGCAAGGTTGCCGACATCGGTCTCGTCCGCGGTCTCCAGGAACTCCTCGACGTGGGCGCGTCCGACTGACAGTCGGTCGAGCCCGGTCTGAACCCGCTCCATCGCCAGTGCGAAGAACATCAGCACCGGAGGGAACAGAAGAGCTGCCAGTCCTTGCATGCAGGCCAGTCAACACGAACCTGCGGTGCGCTGGGAAACCAGAACGCCGGTCGTCACCGAGTTGTTACCGCATCGTCGCATCGGCGGTGCGGCCGCTAACCTGGGTTGTTGTGAGCAGACGTAAGCCGGAGACCCCGCTGGGCCTGGTCCGACGAGCACGTCGGATGAACAGGACTCTGCAAGAGGCGTTTCCGCACGTGTACTGCGAACTCGACTTCACCACTCCGCTGGAGCTGTCCGTGGCGACGATCCTGTCGGCGCAGTGCACAGACGTCCGCGTCAACCAGGTGACGCCCGCTCTCTTCCGTCGGTACCCGGACGCGTTCTCGTATGCGAGCGCCGACCGGACGGAACTGGAGGAGATGATCCGCTCGACGGGCTTCTACCGAAACAAGGCCAACTCGATCATCGGCCTGGGGCAGGCGCTCGTCGACAGGTTCGACGGTGAGGTGCCCGGCACCCTGAAAGAGCTCGTCACGCTTCCCGGATTCGGACGGAAGACAGCGAATGTGGTGTTGGGCAACGCGTTCGGTGTCCCCGGGATCACCGTCGACACGCACTTCGGCCGTCTCGTCCGCCGATGGGACTGGACTCAGGAGACCGATCCGGTGAAGGTCGAGAAGGTCGTCGGGGAGTTGATCCCGCGCAAGGAGTGGACTGACCTGTCGCACCGCATCATCTTCCACGGGCGCCGGGTGTGCCACGCGAGGACTCCCGCCTGCGGCGTCTGCCTGCTTGCGAAGGACTGCCCGTCGTTCGGCGAGGGGCAGGTCGATCCGGTCAAGGCGGCCGCACTCGTGAAAGGCCCGGAGACCGACCATCTCCTCGCATTGGCGGGTATCACCGAATGAGCACGATGGACACCCTGAAGAAGACGTTTGCGCTGCCCGGCATGCGGGCGATGATCGCGTTCATCATCGTGACGATCGCCCTGGTCGTCGCGCTGTGGCCGCGGGGGACCGACGAACCGGCGTCGCCCGCAGCGCCGAGCAGCCCGCCGTCCGGCATCACCGACCAGACGGTGGCACAGAGCGAGATCGACGCGGCCCGGCGCGACGCGGCGCTGAACCCGTGTCCCGCAGGCGCCGGTGCGGCGGCGACCGGACCGCTGGCAGGCGTGACCGTGCCGTGCATGGGCGACGGCTCGACGATCGACGTCGGTGCTGCGACGGCCGGAAAACCACTGGTCATCAACATGTGGGCGGTGTGGTGCCTGCCGTGCCGTCGAGAGCTTCCCCTGTTCGACCGACTGTCGGCGGCCTCGGGTGACAAGCTGAACGTGCTCGCAGTTCACGCACGCGAGGGCGGAGACAAGCCGTACTTCGTGCTCAAGTTCCTTCAAGAGGTCGGAGTCCACTTGCCGGTCGTCACCGATCCACAGGGCTCGATCGCGCAGGCAGTGAAGGCGCCACGCGTGTTCCCGTCGACGGTGTTCATTCGTGCCGACGGATCCGTCGCGGCCGTGCTGCCGCGTGTGTTCGAGACCTACGAAGATCTGACCGGGGCCGTCCGCGAGCAGTTGGGCGTCGACCTTGGGGCTGCTTCGTGAGCCGCCGAGGACCCGAGTACACGCCCGGTCCACTGGTCGACCGCGCTGCGGTTCCCGAGTGGATGCGGGCGATCACCGACGATGTCGGCGCAGTCAACGAGTCGGTTCTCAATCGTGGTGGTGATCGCTCCAAATGGGTGGCCGCGCTCCGAAGTTCGCGTGCGGCGTCGGTGCTCGTGCTGTTCGGCGGGTCGTTCGACGCCGCCGCAGACCACCCCGGAGGTGTGCCCGCCGACGCGGATGTCCTGCTGACCGAACGTGCGGCGACGCTGCGCACCCACAGCGGTCAGATCGCGTTCCCCGGCGGCAGCCGTGATCCCGGAGACGATTTCCCGGTCGGCACCGCGATGCGCGAAGCCTACGAGGAGACGGGGCTGATACCGCAGGGCGTCGACGTTCTCGCGTCGTTGCCGACGTTCCCGGTACCGTCCGGCTTCGAAGTGACACCGGTGCTCGCGCACTGGTCGTCGCCGACTCCGGTCCGCGTGGTGGACGAGGGTGAGACCGCTCGCGTCACTCGAGTGAACCTCCGCGAACTGCTCAAGCCCGAGAACCGCTTCCAGGTGAGCAGGTCGTTCATGGGCGGCAACGTGTACCGCGGCCCGGCCTTTCTGCTCGACGGCATGCTGGTGTGGGGATTCACCGGCGGAATCATCGCAGCGATAGCCGAGGCCGCGGGCTGGGAAGTGCCCTGGGACAAGAACGACGTCCGGCCGCTCGAGAAGATGATCGCCGCGACGAGTAACCGCCAGGAGTCGGGATTCGCGACCGCTGACGTCCCGGAGTCGCCGCAGTGAGCGGGTCCGTCTGGGTAGACCTCGTCATCGTCGCGATCGCGCTCCTGGCCGCGTTCAGCGGATACCGCCAGGGCGCCGCGGCGTCGGCTCTCGCGTTCGCCGGAGTCCTGATCGGCGCGGTCGCCGGGGTGCTCCTCGCACCGCTCGTGATCAAACAGTTCGACGACGGGCGGCTGCGCCTCGCGGTCGGGGTCCTGTTGATCATCGGCCTCATCGTGGTGGGCGAACTGTCGGGCATGGTGCTCGGCCGGGCGGCCCGCAGCAGCATCCATTCACCGACGCTCCGTCGAATCGACAGCGGCGTCGGATCGGTGCTGCAGGTAGTGGCGATCCTGGTGGCCGCGTGGCTGCTGTCGTTCCCGCTGCGGGGCGCCGATCAGCCGAGGATCTCTCAGGCCGTCGACGACTCGCGCATCGTGCAAGCCGTCGACGACGTCGCTCCGCAGTGGATGCGGAACGTGCCGGACGAACTGACCGAGCTCATCGACTCCTCCGGGATCAAGGAAGTCATCGGCCCCTTCGGCGCGACGAAGGTCTCCAACGTCGACGAGCCGGACCAACAACTCGCCGAACTCCCGATCGTCCGGCAGGTGCGGCCGAGCGTCATCAAGATCACCGGCGTCGCACGGAGCTGCGGACAGTCGTTGGAGGGCAGTGGGTTCGTCGTCGGACCGAACCGGATCATGACCAATGCGCATGTCGTCGCCGGAACCGACGAAGTGTCCGTCGAGACGGCCCGTGGCAGGCATCTCGACGCGACCGTCGTCTGGTTCAACTACCGGACAGACGTCGCGATCCTCGACGTCCCGAACCTGCGGGCGCCGTTGCTTGATTTCGCCGCGGATCAGGCGTCGACGTCCGACGACGCGATCGTTCTCGGGTTCCCGGAGAACGGCCCGTACACGATCACTCCGGTCCGCGTCCGGAACGTGGTGAACCTCAACGGCCCGGACATCTATCAGAGTCCCAAGCCGGTGCAGCGCGAGGTGTACACGATGCGTGGCCTCATCCGCTCCGGAAACTCGGGCGGCCCGATGATCACCGACGACGGCAAGGTGCTGGGCCTCGTCTTCGGCGCCTCGCAGGACCCCGCGGACGACACCGGCTTCGCCCTCACCGCGTCCCAGGTTCAGCAGGACCTCGCCGCGGCGAAGGGCCGGACCGCCGCCGTCAGCACACAGAAGTGCGTGACCGCGAAGTAGGTTTCTTTCAGTGGGCTCAGCGGTCGAGGTGCCCCAGGATCGCGGCGTTCACCGCGCTCGGTGCTTCCTGGTGGAGGAAGTGCCCGGCGCCGCTGATGACGCGGTAGTCGAAGTCGCGTGACCATTCGCGGCTCTGCGCCATGAGGGAGTCGAGGATGTAGTCGTCCTCGCGGCCGCGGAGGGCGAGGAACGGGTGATCGAGCCGCTTGTTCATCAGTTCCATGAACCGCCAACCGTCAGGGCGGAACTGCGAGCGGAACGCCCAACGGCGATATTCCAGACTGCAGTGGGCGACGCCGGGGATCTGGATCGCGAGTCGGTTGCGCGTGATCGCTTCGGCGAAGTCGGGCGTCTCCCGCCACGCTCGCCCGGAGCGTTCGGTGAAGTACTCCTCGACGAATGCGCCGTCGCCCCGCGTGAGGCGACGTTCACCGATGCGCGGGAGCTGGTTGTGCAGGAACGGTGCGAGGAACGCCGTCCGCTCCTCCGAGTTGAACAGGGCGCCCTGCCTGAGTGCACGAGGGTGCGGAGAGGACAGCACAACCACTCGGTCGACTGCCCGCGGATGGAGGGTCGCCGTCGCCCAGCACACCAGACCTCCGTCGGCGTGCCCGACGAGCGATGCCGACGAGTGCCCGAGGGCTCGGATGAGAGCATGCGTGTCGCCTGCCAGCGTCCAGCCGTCGTAGCCGCGCGGAGGCTTGTCGGTGTCGCCGTAGCCGCGCAGATCCACTGCCACCGCGCGGTATCCGGCAGCGGTGAGTGCGGGGAGTTGATGCCGCCACGTCCACCAGAACTCGCCGAAGCCGTGCAGCAGCAGGACGAGAGGACGGTCGGCGACCGACTGCTCGCTCTCGACGGCGTGAAAGCGCAGACCGCCTGCACGCACGTCGAAATGCTGCCACGGCCCGTCGAAGCGGACCTCCGTCGGATCCGGGGGAGGTGACGTCACGCTGATTGGTCGCCGGTGGTCAGCGAGCCATCGGGTCGCGGGCCGGCGGGATCTGCGGGTGCGCGACACCACCGGTCGACGCCGGGCGACCCGGGATGACCTCGGCGATCGAGTTCAGCGACTCGATCGTCTTCTCCGGAGCCTTCAGCTTCTTGAACAGGATGTAGCCCACGCCGATCGCGGCGATCGACACGATCAGGAGCAGCAGGAACACGATGCCGAACGCCGCCCACGTCGGGAGCCACACGTCGAGCAGGAAGCCGAGGAAGACGAAGAAGAACAGGCTCGCGTACAGCAGCAGGACCGCGGCGCCGATGATCAGGCCGCTGCCCGCACCCGCCTTCTTGGCCTCGGTGACGAGCTCCGACTTCGCGAGGGCGAGTTCGGCGCGGAACAGCGTCGACGCACTGGCCGTCGCATCCTTGACGAGGTTGCCGATCGTCGGTTCGCCGTCAGCGCCGAGGTTGGCGTCCGACAACGGAATCGACGGCACGCGCGGGGCGTCTGCGGGCTGCGGAGGCCAGGTGTCCTGATTGCCGCTCACGAATTCTCCCTCAAGCTGTACGTTGGTCGGACTTCATGTTGCCATGCCTGCCCGTCGATGCCGACCAGGGCACGTCGCAGTGTTTCTCACCGACGTCCCGGTGAATGAGAACGGCGACCGATTCGAGGGTCCGCTCGCGCTTACGGTGCGTCGAGTGAGCACCATTGACGTCTACATAGTCGACCGAGTCGAGATCGCCGCCGGTCGCGCTCGCGAGTTCGTCGACGAGTACCAGAGCACGTACATGCCGGGGGCCCGCGATCGTGGGTTGAGGCTCGACCGGATGACGCTGTCGCCTCCGTTGTTCCTCGCCGACGATTCGAACATCCTCACCGTGACATGGGCAGTCGACGGAGCGGCCGGTTGGTGGTCGAGCGCGCTCGCTGCCCGCCACGACGACGCGCCCGCTCGGTGGTGGGACTCGGTGGCCGACCTCGTCGTCCACCGGACACGGACGATGGAGTCGTCGGTCTACGACGTGGCGGAGCTGTGCGATGTCTGAGATGCTCCGCCTGATCCACCTCCATCGTCCGGACGACGCGGCCGACGTCGTTCGGCGACTGCGCGGTGTTGTCGGCTCAGATCCCGCGGCAGTGGTCCAGCCGACGCACCGGTCGTCGTTGCGGGCGGGTGACGTGCTTCTTCGATGCACTGCCGACTCGGCAGTCCGCGCCGCGACCGACACGGTGATCGCCGAGGACGGCGCCGTGTTGCGGGTCGACGGCGCCGACTTCGACGGCGGGTCTGCAGGATCGCGGGTGGCCGATCCGACGGCGGGCGTCTACCGTGCGCTGCTTCTGCGGGTGGAGCCTGGCACCGCACCGGACGTCGTCGCGCGTTTCGAGCGGGAGACGCTCGACATGCCGACTCACATCTCGTCGATCCTCGCGTGGCGATTGAGCCGTGTGGAGGACGGTCCGGACTGGACTCACGTGTGGGAGCAGTGGTTCACCGATGTCGACGCCGTCGTCGGTCAGTACATGCTGCACCCGGTCCACTGGGCGCGCATCGACCGCTGGTTCGATCCGGAATGCCCCGACGTGATCGTGCGCGCCCCGGTCATCCACGCCGTCGCGGGCTGACCGCGGCCACACGAGGCGCTCAACGACAAACGAGGCACGCATGCGTGCCTCGTTTGTCGTGGGATGCCTCGTTCAGATGTGTCAGGCCCTCTTGGCGCGAATCGCCTCGAACACCGACGGGTCGACGAGCGTCGAGGTGTCGCCGAGTTCGCGTCCTTCCGCGACGTCCTTGAGAAGCCGACGCATGATCTTGCCCGAACGGGTCTTCGGGAGCTCGGGGACGATGTTGATCTCGCGAGGCTTCGCGATCGGCGAGATGTCGACGGCCACCTGCTGACGCATCTCGGCGATCAGCGCGTCGCCGGTGTTTTCGATGCCGCCCATCAGGATGACGAACGCGACGATGCCCTGACCGGTCGTCTCATCGGCCGCGCCGATCACGGCGGCCTCTGCGACGGCGGGATGGGCGACGAGTGCGGATTCGACCTCGGACGTCGAGATCCGATGGCCCGACACGTTCATCACGTCGTCGACTCGGCCCAGCACCCAGAGCGCTCCGTCCTCGTCGTACCGCGCGCCGTCGCCCGCGAAGTACCAGCCCTGGTCTTCGAAACGCGACCAGTAGGTCTCCTTGAAACGCTCCGGGTCGCCCCAGATGCCGCGCAGCATGCCCGGCCACGGACGATCGAGGACCAGATAGCCCTGCTCGCCCGCGCCGACCGGGTTGGCGTTGTCGTCGACGATGTTTGCGCTGATGCCCGGCAGGGGACGCATCGCCGAACCCGGCTTGGTGGCGGTGACGCCGGGCAGCGGCGAGATCATGATGCCGCCGGTCTCGGTCTGCCACCAGGTGTCGACGATCGGGCAGCGTCCGCCGCCGATCACGTCGTTGTACCAGCGCCACGCTTCCGGGTTGATCGGCTCGCCGACGCTGCCGAGCAGGCGGAGCGATGAGAGGTCGTGGGCGTCGGGCACTTCACGGCCCCACTTCATGAACGTGCGGATCAGGGTCGGCGCGATGTAGTAGGTGGTGACGCCGTACTTCTCGATGATCTGGAAGTGACGGTGCTCGTTAGGCGAGTTCGGGGTGCCCTCGTAGATCACCTCGGTGGCGCCGTTGGAGAGCGGGCCGTACACGAGGTAGCTGTGGCCGGTCACCCAGCCGATGTCGGCGCCGCACCAGAAGACGTCCCGGCCCTCTTTGTGGTCGAACACGTTGTGGAAGGTGTACGACGCCTGCGTCAGGTAGCCGCCCGAGGAGTGGACGATGCCCTTCGGCTTGCCGGTGGTGCCCGAGGTGTAGAGCAGGAACAGGGGATGTTCGGCGTCGAACGACTCCGGCTCGTGGTTCGGCGACGCCTCGCCGACGGTGTCCTCCCACCAGACGTCGCGACCCTCCACCCAGTTGAGATCCGGATCGTGGTTGGTGCGACGGACGACGATGACCTTCTCGATGGACGGCGCGGCGTCGGCTCCGGTGCCGAGGGCCTCGTCGACGGCTTCCTTCAGCGGCGCAGGCTGACCGCGGCGGAACTGTCCGTCGGTGGTGATGACGACCTTCGCCTCGGCGTCGTCGACACGCGAGCGGAGTGCCGCGGCCGAGAAGCCTGCGAACACCACGGAGTGGGTGAGGCCGAGGCGCGCGCACGCGAGCATCGAGATGATCGCCTCGGGGACCATCGGCATGTAGATCGCGACGCGGTCGCCCGCCTGCAGGCCGATCGACGACAGGTAGTTCGCTGCGCGCGAGACCTCGTCCTTGAGCTGGCTGTACGTCATGTCGCGGGTGTCGTCGATCGGCTCGCCGATCCAGTGGATGGCGACGCGATCACCCTTGCCCGCGGCGACGTGGCGGTCGACGCAGTTCACCGAGACGTTCAGCTCGCCTCCGACGAACCACTTCGCGAACGGTGCGTTCGACCAGTCCAGGACCTGCTCGAACGGCTTCGCCCAGTCGAGCCGACGCGCCTGTTCCGCCCAGAACTCATCGGGGTCCGCATCCGCCCTGGTGTACATCTCGGCGGTCGCGTTGGCGTTCGCGGCGAAGTCGTCTGAGGGCGGGTACACCTTGCTGGCTTCAGTCATCGTCGTTGCCTTTCCAATCTCGAATGTCGGCGATTCGCACACGCCGGATCAGCTCACACTGTGAGGGTAGTCACCTGACGTTGCATGCGAGTAGCGGTACGTCTCACGGCCCGGTCCACGCGATGAACGGTCGCTGTGACGCGACAGGTGGACCCGCGACTATCGTGGCCGGGGTGAGTGCTGATCCCCTGGCCCCGCTCCTCGAGCTGCCCGACGTCCGCGATGCCGCAGAGTCGGCGCGCGACGCGCTGAGCGCCGTCCACCGTCACCGGTACAACCTCCGCGGCTGGGACAAGACGTCGCGCGAGGCGTCGTGGCGGGCAGGCCGATCGTCGGCGGCGATCGAAGGCGGAAGTGTGGAACTGCAGCGAGATGCGCAGTTCGACGACCCGATCACCGACGGCGCGATCCGCGTCGCGCAGGCGTTGGACGCCGACGGCATCGACCAACTCGGTGCCGTGTTCCGTCGAGCGCCGGCCCAGGCGTTGGCGCGCCTCCACACACTTGCCGCTGCGGGCCTCGTCGACGACGCAGCACTGCTTGGGCGACCGCGGACGGAACCGCACATCGCGCAGCGTCTGGACTTCCTCGGCCAACTGATCACCGGGCAGTCCACGGTCCCCGCACCCGTACTCGCTGCGGTCGTGCACGGTGAACTGCTGTCGCTCGCGCCGTTCACCGAGGGCAATGGTGTTGTCGCGCGTGGTGCATCGCGGCTCGTGTCGGCGGCGACCGGCCTGGATCCGCACCTGCTCGGTGTCCCCGAGGTGACGTGGCTCCGGCGGACCGGCGACTACCGGGAGTTGTCTGCGCTCTTCGGGACCGGCGATGCCGGCGCGATCGGCGCCTGGATCGTCCTGTGCTGTGAGGCGATGGAGGCCGGCGCGGCCGAAGCCAAGTCGATCGCCGACGCCGCTGCCGGCTGAACGGGGAGGACTCGCCGGTTTCGTCGTCGGTTGAGCGCAGTCGAAACCCGTCGCTGGTTGAGCGCAGTCGAAACCACATAAATGCGGGCGACATCCCTTCCGGTGAAGATCCGGATCAAGGGGTGTCGCCCGCAAGCACGGACGCAAGTTACCAAGCGTGCTGGGTGGGTTGTGGGGTCGCCTCGGCGGGTGGCCGCTGGAATCTCGACGTGGTTCCCAGGCTGAGTACTTCTCTGGCGGGATGGTCACGAATGATGCCGACGGTGTCGCAGGCGCACAACGCTTGTGCCAATGCGGCGTGCTCCGCGTGGGTGCTAGCCGTCCGTGCTGGGAATCGTTTCCGGGGGATCAGGCCTTCTCTGCTGGCCTGAGCTTTGCCGTCTGCGATTCCGTACCCCTTTTCTACGCTGTGATGCGGATCACTGCAAGCGTTTCGCAAAAGAACTTTCAGGCGGCTCGATCGGCCGAATGACGCGAGTGATGTCGCTGGTAGAGCACCGCGGCGGCGGCGATGGCGCCGATTCCCGTGGCGCACAGAGCGGTTCGTCCGACAGTCGAGGGGCTCGGCCGATGTGCGGCCGCGGACGGGATGTCGAAGTCGAGGATCTCCCAGTCGTTCGCTTCGGCGTGTTGCCGCAATGGTTTGTCGGGATTGACCACTGCGGGGTGTCCAACGGCCTCAAGCATGGGGAGGTCGGTGATCGAATCCGAGTACGAGTACGACTTCGTGAGGTCGTAGCCCTTGTCTGCGGCGAGTTCCGCGACGGCGACGGCCTTCTCGTCGCCGTAGCAATAGAAGTCGAGGTCGCCGGAATAGTGCCCGTCGACGATCCGCATGCGGCTGGCGCGAACGATGTCGACGCCGAGCAGTTCGCCGATCGGCTCCACCATCTCGATGCCCGATGCGGAGATCAGCACGATGTCGTGTCCGGCGGCTTTGTGCTGGGCGATCAGTTCGAGCGCTTCGGGGAAGACGACTGGGCGCACCACGTCGTCGAGGGTCTCGGCGACGATGGCCTTGACCTGCGCGGCGTCCCAGCCGGTGCACATGTCGGTGACGTGCTTGCGCAGCTTGTCGACGTGACTCTCGTCGGCATTCGCGAGCAGGAACTGGAGTTGGGCGACCGCGGATCGGAGCATCGCCCGTCGGGTCAGGAGCCCACCGTCGTAGAACGGGCGGGTGAAGGCGAGGGCGCTCGACCGTGCGATCACTGTCTTGTCGAGGTCGAAGAACGCGGCTATCCGGTTCGGCTGTGCCGTGGTCACGGTCGCATAGTACGGGGGAGAGGTGACGGGCGCGGTGTGATCCACGGAACAGAAATGAAAGATAGTTGGTGTTGCAATCTTCGCGCGGGCGCGTGTAAATTCAAGAGTGTCCGGCAATGCCGGAGGCTTTCAGCCCGACCCCCCGGGGCTGAAACGCTGATGACCCCGACCTCCTCCCCCCTGGTCGGGGTCGTCTTCTTTCTACGGCCTTTTCGCCGCACGTTCATCCTCTTCCCCTTGTCGCGGGACACGTGTACCTTCGCTCTAACCAAGCAATCGCTAGGTCGCTTGTGTGCGGCCAGGGGGAAGGTCTCAAGAATGAGATTTGCAGGACGTCTGGCGGTCGCCGTGTGCGCCGCACTGTTGTGTGTGACCGCGCTGGTCGCCCCGGGTGCCGCCGAGGCGAAGAAGCTGCCGGAGAATTTCAACTTCTTCGGCGGCATCCCGCAGGAGCTGCAGCACCCCGGATCATCGTTGCCGGGATCGAACGACTTCTCCTGCAAGCCGACCGCTGCACACCCTCGGCCCGTCGTCCTGGTGCACGGCACCGGCGGCGCCAAGACCACCAACTGGGGCGCGTACGTCCCGATGCTGAAGAATCGCGGCTACTGCGTCTTCGCGCTCACCTACGGTGCGCTCAAGGGCTGGCCGTGGCCGTTCACCGCGGTCGGAGGAATGGACTTTCAGCAGGTAAGCGCCGCGCAGCTGGCGAAGTTCGTCAACCGAGTGCTGAAGGCGACCGGTGCGAAGACCGTCGACCTCATCGGGCACTCGCAGGGCACGTACATGCCGACGTACTACCTGAAGTACTACGGCGGCGCGTCGAAGGTCACCAAGTACGTCTCGCTGGCGCCGCTGTGGCGCGGCACCGGATCGCTCAATCCGGTGATGAACAAGCTCGGGGAAGCGATCGGCGCAGTACCGATGCCGATGTGCATCGGCTGTGGAGCGATGCTGCCCGGCTCTCCGTTCAACAAGAAGATCTGGAAGGGCGGAAGCCCGTACGTCAAGGGCGTCTCGTACACCAACATCATGACCAAGTTCGACGAGCTGGTGGTTCCGTTCACCGCGGGCTACGTGGTCGGTCGCAAGGGCGAAGACGTCACGAACATCGTCGTTCAGGACACCTGCTCGAAGGACTTCAGCGATCACCTCGCGATCGCAGGTTCGCGACGGGCGGCCTACTTCGCGTTGAACGCCCTCGATCCGGAGCATCCGGTGAAGGTGCCGTGCGTGTTCGTGCCGCCGTTCACCGGACAGTCCTGACGTGGCGGGCATGCGCCCCGACCTGTCGGGCGTCGACGAACTGACAATCAATCTGACGCACCGCGTGTGCATCGGCGACCTTCCCACCCGCGCCGCCCGCCAGTTCGGCGATCGCCCCGCGGTCGTCGACGGCGACGTGACGGTGAGCTACCGAGAGTTGGAGGCCAGGTCGAACGCGTTGGCGCGTGGGCTCATCGAGCGGGGCCTGGTCCGGGGCGACGCCGTGGCACTTCAGTTGCAGAATCGCTGGCAGTTTCCGGTGGCGTTGTTCGCGCTCGCCAAGATCGGCGTCACCGCGATGCCGTTGAACCTGGCCATCTCGCCGTCCGACGTGGCGTATCAACTCGCGGACAGCGGAGTCCGTGCGGTAATCAGCGAAGCCGCCTTCGTACCCGTCTTGGCCGGTGCCTTCGCCGACGGCCCCGCCGAGGTGACCGAGGTTGTCGTGGTCGGTGAGGCGCCCTCGGAGATCGCGGGTGTTCCGACCGTCCCGTGGGACGCCGTGGTCTCCGACGACACGTCTGTCGTCGAGACCGTTGTCGACGACCGCGACATCGTCCACTGCCTGTACACGTCGGGCACCACTTCGCGGCCGAAAGGTGTGTTGACCAGTCACGTCGCGGTGCACATCGGGGCGTTGTCGTCGGCGCTCGGGCTGGGACTGCGGCCCGACGTGGCGCACCCCGTGCAACCGATCGTGCTGCCGCTGTTCCACGTGACAGCGCTCGACGCGCTGATGCTCCCGACGCTGCTCGTCGGCGGCACCGCGGTACTGCTGCGCGGGTTCGACCCGGCAGCGCTCGCGCAGACCTTCGTCGACCACCGCGTGACCCATGTGACTCTCCTTCCGATGATGTGGGCGGCGCTTGTCGCGCAGCCCGCGCTGACGGACGAGAACACGTCGTCGCTGATCACGGGTCTGTACGCGATGGCTCCGATGGCGCAGCAGGTGCTGGCCGGCGTGCGTGCCCGGTTCCCGGACGCCGCGATCATCCTCGGCTCGGGCCAGACCGAGACCACCCCGGCGTCGGAACTTCAGTGGAACGGACATCAGGGCGTCAAGGACGAGTCGTGGGGCCCGGCGACAGTGTCGACGGACGTCGCGATCATGGGCGCGGACGGCGGGCTGCTGGCCGCCGATGCGACCGGCGAGATCGTCTATCGCAGTCCACAGCTCATGGAGGGGTACTGGAACAACGCCGACGCGAACACCGAGGCGTTCGCGCACGGATGGTTCCACGGCGGCGACATCGGACACCTCGACGACGAGGCCGTCGTCTGGTTCACCGACAGATCCAAGGACATCATCAAATCCGGTGGAGAGAATGTCAGCTCCGTCGAGGTGGAGCGAGTGCTGCTCGGGCATCCCGCCGTCGCTGAGGCGGCCGTCGTCGGACGTCCGCACGAACGGTGGGGCGAAGCCGTGACCGCGGTGATCGTCACCGTGCCCGACGCCGTCGTCGACGCGGACGAGCTCATCGAATGGGCCAAGGAACGTCTTGCGGGATTCAAGACGCCCAAGACCATCGAGATCGTCGACGCCCTGCCCAAGACCGCGACCGGCAAAGTCCAGAAGCACGTCGTGCGCAGTTCGCCTAAGTGATTCCTAACTGCTCATTGAGCCCTCACCGAGGCGCCAGCCGAGGAGAGGTGTCGAAATGACGCACCGAGCATCGCCCGCCGACATGGCGCAAGCCTGTGGATAACGCACTTCCGCTTTTCTGACATCGGGTCGACGATGTCGGCCATGAGTGATGTGCTGCTGGTTCTGACCGATCCCGTCCTCCATCCGGATGTGGCCCGGTGCGCTGCCGCGACCGGGTACGCGGTGGTGATCGGCGAACCGTCGTCGTGCCGACACGACTGGCTCAGGGCGACGGCCGTCGCCGCGGACGCCGAGTCGCTGGAGGCGCTGACCACGCTGCGTCCACCGCGGCGACCCGGGCTCGTGGTGGTCGGCGCCGGAGACGATCAGCGAGGCTGGCAGCTGGGGATGGCGCTGGGTGCGCAGGGCGGATTTGTGCTGCCAGACGAGGAGCCGGCCCTGGTGAGCGCGTTGTCGGAGTTTCGCCGCCCGGTTCGCAGGCCGGCGGGTGCCGTCGCGGTGGTCGGCGGGCACGGCGGAGCCGGAGCCTCCACACTGGCGGCCGCGGTCGCCTTGACGGCAGGTGCGACCGACGACGTGCTGCTCATCGACGCCGATCAGGCGGGCGCAGGCGCCGACCTTCTTCTCGGGGTCGAGGAGAAGTCGGGGCTCCGATGGGCGGACGTGACCGGCGAGACCGGTGCGATCAGCGGACCCGCACTGCGGGCGGCACTCCCTCGTGTGGGCCGCGTGAGCGTGATCGGGCCTGCCCGCGACGACGTGTCACCGCTGCGGCCGGACACGGTTCTCGCCGTCGTCGATGCAGGCCGAACAGCAGGTGACGTGGTTGTCGCCGACGTCGGACGCGAACCGGGCCTGTCGGCGTCGGGGCTGATCGACACGGCAGACTTCATCGTGGTCGTGACGACGGCGTCGGTGCATGCGGTGGCGGCGACACGTCGGACGGCTGCCCGGATGGTCGGCGATCGTGACGCAGTGCTCGTTGTTCGGGGGCCGTCGCCGGGAGGACTGCGTGCACGCGACGTCGCCGATGCGGTGGGGATTCCGCTTCTCGGCGGCTACCGGCCGGAACGGTCCCTCTCAGCGCGGTGTGAAGCGTCGGGGCTGCGGTTGCGTCGCCGAGGACCGCTGACAACGGCGGCGCGCGACGTGTGCGATCGCCTGACGGTCGGTGCCCGGCGATGACGGCCGCACGTGCCGATCTGCTCGATCGGGTGAGGGAACGGCTCGCCGGGCAGACGTCAGACCTCGATCCGTCGGTGATCGCCGACGCCATCCGCGCCGAATCGGGTGGCTTGCTCGGCGACACCGATCTGCTCGACGTACTGCGTTACCTGCAGACTGAGATGGTCGGCGCCGGTCGTCTCGAGGGACTGCTCGCGGAGCCTGCCGTGACCGACGTGCTGGTTGTGGGTCCGTCCGCGGTCTGGGCGGATCGTGGTGACGGGCTTGAGCTCACCGACGTTCGCTTCGACGACGAGGCCTCGGTCCGTCGCCTCGCGGGCAGACTCGCGCTCGGTGCGGGTCGTCGGCTCGACGACGCGCAGCCGTGGGTGGACGGGCAGCTGTCCGGTGTCGGTCGTCGGGGGATCGCTGTCCGCCTGCACGCGGTGATCCCGCCCCTCGCCATCGACGGGACCTGCATCTCGCTGCGGGTGCTGCGCAGCGCGACGCAGACTTTCGACGCACTTGCCGCGGCCGGCGCGATCGACCCGAAGATTGTTGACGTGCTCAGGCGCATCGTGGTCGGCCGCCTCGCGTTCCTGATCGTCGGCGGCACGGGTACCGGCAAGACGACGCTGTTGAACGCACTGCTCGGCGAGTGCGGTCCAGACGAACGGATCATCACCGTGGAAGACGCGTCGGAGCTCGAACCACAACATCCGCACGTCGTCCGACTCGTGGCGCGTACAGCGAATGTCGAAGGGGTGGGAGATGTGCCGGTGCGGACGCTGGTACGCCAAGCGCTCCGGATGCGACCTGATCGAATCATCGTCGGCGAGGTCCGAGGGGCGGAGGTGATCGACCTGCTCGTCGCCTTGAACACCGGCCACGACGGGTGCGGAGGCACGCTGCACGCGAACTCGACGTCAGAGGTCCCGGCTCGGATGGAAGCGCTCGCGGCTCTCGGCGGGATGGACCGGATCGCGCTGCACAGTCAATTGGCTGCGGCGATCCAAGTGGTGCTGGGACTGGGGCGTGACGCGTGCGGTCGGCGCGGGATCGCGGAGATCGGCGTCCTCGATCGCGGAGACGATGGTCTCGCTTCCATTGCAACCGTGTGGTCGCGGGACTCCGGTTTCACCGATGCTCGCGACAAGTTGGACGCGATACTCGATCGGCGGCGTGTCCGATGAGTCTCGGGCCGCTGCTTGCGGCGGCAGGCGCAGTGGTGCTGTTGTGGCCTCGACCCGCTGTCTTGCGGCGACTGCCGGGGCAGCGGGGCCTCTCAATCGATGTCCGTGCGGTCGATCCGATGTGGGCGGTGGGGGTATCGCCGCTGCTCATCGGGCTGGCCGTCGGTGCGGCCCCGGCGGTCGCGACGGCATTGGTCGCCGCCACGGTGATCGGCGTGCGCCGCCGGTCGGTCCGCCGTGCCGCACAGGACGTTCGTGATTCGCAGGTACGCCGAGCGTTGTCGGTGATGATCGCGGAGATGTCCGTTGGGGCGCCGATCGTGCACGCTTGTCGATCGGCGTCGGACGAGCTCTCGAGAGATGGGCCGTCCGACGTCGGGAGCGAGCTGGCGAGGATGGCCGCCCGAGCCGAACTCGGTGGTGATCCGGTCGACGGCGCCGCGGGGTTGGACCGTCTCGCTGCGGCGTGGGCTGCGTCGGCCGGCAGGGGTCTGCCGATGATCGACCTGATGCAGTCGCTGCGCGCCGATCTCGCAGTTCGCGCCGAACATGCGTCACGCACGCGAGCGGGGCTGGCCGGGCCGCGGGCTACGGCGACCGTGTTGGCGATGCTGCCGCTGCTCGGAGTTGCGCTGGGGCAGGCGATGGGCGCTGAGCCGTTGGCTGTTCTCCTGCGTCCGGGCGTCGGTGGAATCCTGCTGGTCATCGGTACTGGCTTGGCCGTCGCGGGCGTCTGGTGGACAGTCGCCATCACCGAGAAGGTGGTGCGGTGATTCTGCCGATCGCGGTGTGCATCTGCGCCGCTCTGTGGATCTGGCCGGGCGCGGACTGGACCTTGGCGAGAGTCGTCGAGCGGCCACGATCGGTCCGCGAAGCCCGGTGGCTGGGTCGTGGACGGTTGCGACCCGATCCGTTCGACACGGCGGCCGCCTACGACATGTTCGCGGTCTGCCTTCGGAGCGGACTGCCGGTGTCGTCCGCAGCCGAGATCGCGGCTGACGGTGCTCCCGTCGCCGTCGCAGTACCGATGCTGCGGGCCGCGGAACTGCTCGCGTTGGGAGCGGATCCTGAGGCGGCGTGGACATTCGAGCGGGGAACGGACGACCCGTCGTTCGCCGACCTCGCGTCGTTGGCGAGGCGTGCGTCGCGGGCGGGGGCGTCATTGGCCGACGGCGTCGCCGACCTCGCCGGCCAGATGCGGCGGGTTGAGGCGGATCGGGCATTGGAGGCGGCAGAGAGGGCCGGTGTGAAGGTCAGCGGGCCACTCGGGGTGTGCTTCTTGCCGGCGTTCGTGTGCCTCGGCATCGTGCCGGTGGTGATCGGCCTGGCGTCGGGGATGCTGGGCTCGGTCTGAGGGCCTGTGGACAGCGGGTGGAACCGAACCGACACCGTGCGTTGCCTGTTCAGGATCCGTCGGTAGGCCCGTCGGTGGTGTCGTCGGGCTACGGCCGCCGTGCCTCGATGAGATTGCGCGTCGAATGGGCGATGAATGGACCGCTGCGCTCGATCTGCTGGTGCATGTCGAGTAGGCGGTCGCGGTACTTCTCGACGGTGAACCCCGGAACCCACCAGACCACCTTGCGCAGCAGATACACGACGGCCGCGACGTCGTTGATCTCGATGCGGAGGCTGGTGGTGCGCAGATCGACGACTTCCAGTCCGGCTCCTCTCGCCGCGTCCGCTTCGTCGTCGGGGTGACGTCCGCGCCGCGCTTGAGGTTGGGGACCGAGGAAGAACTCGATGAGTTCGAAGGCGCTCGCCGGCCCCACATGCTGGGCGAAGTATGTGCCGCCCGGTCGAAGGACACGGGCGATCTCGTCCCACCACACGGTAGCGGGGTGGCGGCTGGTGACAAGGTCGAAGGCTTCGCTCGCGAAGGGCAGTGGTGGCTCGTCGGCGTCGGCGACGACGGCCACCCCGCGCGGATGCAGCAGTCGGGTGGCTTTGTCGATGTTCGGCGGCCACGACTCGGTCGCTACCGCCGTCGGTGGAAAGACAGCGGCCTCGGCGAGGACCTCGCCTCCTCCAGTCTGGATATCGAGCGAGGCCGATGCCCTGCCGAGCCGTTCGGCGAGTTGGACGGCGTACCGCCATTCGGGACGTTCCTCGGTAGCGCGGCCTGCGAGCCAGGAGAAGTCCCACCCCGAGACGTCGGCTTCAGTCCCGATCTTGATCAAGGCGTCGAATGCGTCAGCCACGCACCTGATGGTCTCACGCCTAACTGCTGTGGAAATCGATGGAACCGGATCCACGCTCTGCGCGTCTTCACCTATGAAGGGCTCGACCAGCGAGTCTGACGATCGCAGGGGGAGACATGGGAACACATCGAGGTACTGGGTGGATCACCGAGGCGAAGCTGCTCGGGGGCCGGTTGATCGCCGATGAGGAGGGGATGTCGACCGCCGAATACGCAATCGGAACGATCGCGGCCGCGGCGTTCGGGGCGATCCTGTACACGGTCGTGACCGGCGACAACGTCGTCACCGCGCTGACCGGGATCATCTCGAAAGCGCTCAGCACATCGGTCGGTTGACGTGCTGAGTCGTCTGTTCGTCGACGAGCGCGGAATGGTGACTGTCGAGGCGGCCTTCGCGTTGGCGGCGATAGCCGTGTTCCTGCTTGTGGGGATCGGTGCGGTCGCGGGGGTGGCGACGCAGATCCGGTGCACGGACGCCGCGCGTGAAGTCGCCAGGCTCACCGCGGCAGGCGATGCGGCGGCTGAATCAGTCGGGCGCCGAGTCGCTCCCCGAGGTGCGTCCGTCGCGGTGGTGACGTCGGGGGAGACGGTCACCGTCACGGTGTCGGCTGATGTTCCACTGGTCCCGATGCTGACGGTGTCGGCGCGGGCTGTCGCAGCCGTTGAGCCTGCGGGTGCTGCCGATGCGTCGGCGGAATGACGAGGGCTTCTCCACGATCACCGGTGCAGCGGTAATCGCGGCTCTCGCAAGTGTGCTTGTCGGGGTGCTGTTCGTCGGAGCGGCCGTGGTGGCGCGCCATCGGGCGCAGAGTGCGGCCGACCTCGGAGCACTCGCCGCAGCGTCTGCTCACGTTCTCGGCGACGACGGGTGCGCCGCCGCGACGGAGCTGCTCGCCTCGGCGGACGGCCGCCCGCGGATCACGTCGTGCACGGTGGACGGACAGGACGTCGTCCTTCGAGTTGCGGTCTCGGTTCGGCTCGGTGGGCTCGGGGTTCGGGACGCGGTCGCTGCGGCCCGTGCGGGGCCGGTGGAGGAGTGAAGCCTGGGCGAAAATTGACTATTGGCAATAGTCATTTCATGGGTACGATTGGAGAATGAACGTGATGAGCAGCACCGATGCGAAGGCGCGACTGAACGCTGTGCTCGCCGAAGTCGAGCGGACGGGTGTTCCTGTGACGATCACGAACCACGGCAGGCCGGTCGCTGTTTTGTCGCCTGTCACTCCTACAACGCGGCAGTTCGGGCAGTTCCCGGGGATGGTCGTGCCCGACGATTTCGATGCTCCGCTGCCCGACAGTGAACTCGGTGCGTGGGAGGGCGACGCGTGACATCGATCCTGCTCGACACGAACGCGCTGCTGTGGTTATTGACCGAGCCGAGCAGGCTGAACAGCGCGGCGCTGGCCGTGATCAGTGATCCGGCGACGGAGGTCTACGTGTCGTCTGCGTCTGCCTGGGAAGTGGCGACGAAGGCCAGGTTGGGAAAACTGGATGCCGGCCCCCTGCTTGCGACATGGCCGGAGACGCTCGCGGCGATGTCCTCTGTTGATCTGCCGGTCGACGCGAGCGATGCCATCCTCGCGGGCAAGCTGGACTGGGATCATCGAGATCCGTTCGACCGGATGATCGTTGCCCAGGCCGCCCGGCGTGGTCTGACGATCGCGACGAGCGACAAGGTGATGATCGACGCCGTTCACACCCGAACGTTGGATACGCGCGGTTGACCGTCAACTCCCGTACAACCGCCCGAGAAGGCGGAGGAGCTTGATGGCGTGTTCTTTGTCGAGCGGTTCGTTTCCGTTGCCGCACTTTGGCGATTGCACACACGACGGGCAGCCGAAGTCGCATGTGCAGGAGGAGACTGCGACATCGGTCGCGGAGATCCAATCTGCGAACGCGTGATAGCCGCGCTCGGCGAATCCTGCGCCTCCGGGGAAGCCGTCGTATACGAACACCGTGGGCAGTGCGGTCTGCGGATGCACGTCGGTCGACAGTCCGCCGATGTCCCAGCGGTCGCACGTCGCGACCAGCCCGAGCATGCCGATGGCCGCGTGTTCGGCGGCGTGAAGCGCGCCGGGGAACTTGTCGGGTGCGATCCCGGCGTCGACCATGGTGTCCGGCTCGAGGGTGTACATGACGGCTCTCGTCGGAAGGCTCTCCTCCGGTAGGTCGAGCGCCACCTGGTCGAGGATCTCGCCCGACAGTGCCTTCCGGAGGAAGCCGACCACCTGGCTCGTCACGGTCACCTCGACGAAGGCGACGGTCAACGGTCCGAACGAGCGCTGCTCGACGACCCGGTCGATCACCACGTCGCTCACCTCGCGCGGAGACGTGGTCCAGTCCGGTTCCTCAGGGTGAGCCAGAGCGAGGCCGTCGTCGAGGTCGAGTTCGTCGACCACAAAGCTCTCGCCCTGATGCAGATAGACGGCACCGGGGAAGACGGACGTCTTCGCACGCGAGGAGTCGACGGTCCCGAGGAGGCGGGAGGTTGTCGCGTCGACGATCAGCACTTGGCCGCCGATGCCGCCGCGGATGTCGATGTCGCCGTGGGGATCCAGGCCGGGCGCGGGGTACCACCCGGCTTTCCGTCGCTTGAGCTGCCCGCCGGCGACGAGTTCGTCGATCACGTCGACAGCGTGCCACGCCTCGGCTTCGTCAGGGCTGATCGGGAACTCGGTTGCGGCGCACAGCAGGTGTGGGCCGAGGACGTACGGGTTGGTCGGGTCCGTGACCGTCGCCTCGACGGGCCGCTCCAGTAGAGCTTCGGGATGGTGGACGAGGTACGTGTCGAGCGGATCGTCGCGCGCGATCATCACTACAAGCGACCCTTCGCCACGTCGTCCGGCGCGCCCGGCCTGCTGCCAGAACGATGCGACTGTCCCCGGGTATCCTGCGACGACGACGGCGTCGAGCCCGCTGATGTCGACCCCGAGTTCAAGAGCGTTGGTGGTGGCGACGCCGAGCAGTTCCCCGTCGGACAGCGCGCGTTCCAGCTTGCGGCGATCGTCGGCGAGGTAGCCGGCGCGATACGCGGCTACGCGATCGACGAGTTCGGGCGCCGACTCCGCAAGCAACTGCTTGGCCTTGACCGCCGTCACCTCGACCCCACGGCGAGACCGTACGAAGCACAGGGTGCGGGCGCCTTCGATGACGAAATCGGCGAGCAGACGCGCCGCCTCAGCGCCCGCGGCGCGCCGGATAGGTGCGCCGTTCTCGCCGGTCGTCGGATCCTCTCCGCCGGAGCCCTCGAGGAATCCCGGCTCCCACATGGCGACGGTGCGCTCGCCGTGCGGCGAGGTGTCGTCCGTGACGGCGACGACTTCCTCGCCGATGAGCCGCGACAGCGCCTGCGCGGGATTCGACACCGTCGCCGACGCTCCGATCACGACGGGGTTCGCACCGTAGCGTCGAGCGATGCGCAGTGTGCGTTGCAGGACCAGCGCGGTGTGCGACCCGAACACACCGCGATAGTGGTGGCATTCGTCTACGACGATGTACTTGAGCTTGCTGAAGAACTGCCGCCACTTGGGGTGCGACGAACAGATGCCGACGTGCAGCATGTCGGGGTTGGTGAAGATCCACCGTGAATGCTGTCGCGCCCACTGGCGCAGCTCGGAGTCGGTGTCGCCGTCGTACGCGCACGGCTGCAGGTGTGCGAAGGCCGGCCGTCCGGTGATCAATTGGGCCGTCGCCCGCAGCTGATCGCTGCCGAGCGCCTTTGTGGGGGACAGGTAGAGCGCAGTCGCGTTGGGATCCTCGGCGAACGTGGTGAGGATCGGCAACTGGTAGGCGAGTGACTTGCCCGACGCGGTGCCGGTGCAGACGCACACGTGGCGTCCCTCGCGCGCATGATTCGCCGCGGCGATCTGGTGACGCCACGGCGTCCGGACGCCGCGCTCGACGAACGCCTCCCGGACCTGCGGATGGACCCATTCCGGCCACTCGTCGAATTGTGCTGTCCGCGTGGGGATCACGGCCATGTGAGTGAGGGGCGACGTTTCGTCGGACGGTGTTCCGGCGAGGGTGCGACCGAGCAGTTCGCTGCCGTACGTCGCGTGTTGCATCGTCCTCGCTCCAGGTTCTTCTCGATCGTCGTGCGCTAAAAGTATCGCGCCGCCCCGAAACGTGATTAGCTAGTCCTGGTCGCACACTTCGCTTCGATGGCGAAGGTAGTTGCGAGCGTGGTACTTGCAGTCGGTTCCATCGCCAATAGGCGGGGCTAGTTGAGGTATGGCGGTCGGAACAGGCCCCCGTCGGGACGTTCCGTGACGGGAAGCAAAAGTTAGGAATGCAGTAAATGGCACAGGGCACTGTGAAGTGGTTCAACGCGGAGAAGGGCTTCGGCTTCATCGCGCCTGACGAGGGCAATGACGACGTGTTCGTTCATTACTCGGAGATCCAGGGCAACGGCTTCAAAACCCTCGAAGAGAACCAGCGCGTGGAGTTCGAGGTCGGCCAGGGCACCAAGGGCCCGCAGGCCACCGGCGTTCGCGCAGTCTGATTTGACCCGCCCCTCGGGGCGACACCAGACACTTAGACACAACTCCCGGTTCCGCTTCGGCGGGGCCGGGAGTTGTGCGTTCTGCACTATAAGATCAACGGTGTGAGCCAGATGTCGTTGTTCTCCGCAGACACGGAAGATCCTGTGATCGACGATCTTGCGGGTCTCCTTGCGGCACAAGGACAGTCGGTCCACACGTCGCTCGGCGCGCGTGTATCCGTCGTCGTCCACGAGCAGTGGCGGGCAGACGAGATCGCCGCCGACATCATGGCGACCGGACTCGACGCCGAAACCCTCACATCGGAAGAGGGATCGCCGATCGCCCGCACCGAGGCCAACCCCCGGATCACCGCACTGCACCGCCGCTGGTCCTCTGGCGCGGTGAAAGCGGTTCCGGAAGGGTGGACGCCCAGTCCACGCGCATTACGCCTCTGGGTGCTCTCGGCGGGACGCTTCGACGGCGTCCACTACGTCCTCGGGCTCGACCCCAGCGCCCCCGACACACACGCTCCGCTCGCGACGTCGCTCATGCGCGTCGGCATAGCCCCGACCCTCGTCGGCGTCCGCGGAAACAACCCCGCCCTGCGGGTGTCGGGACACAAGCGACTCTCTCGCCTCGCTGAGACCGTCGGCGGGGTTCCCCTCGAAGCTCCGGGCGGGGTGTGGCCGGAGGGCTGAATGTGAGTTCCGGATTACGCGAGCCCGGAGGAAGCGAAGCGGGCGGCGATCCGCTCGAGTTTGGCACGATCGTCCGGGGTGTCGGCCTCGGCTATCGCAAATTCGAATGCGGCGACCTCGTTGAGGTGCAAAAAGACTTCGTGGGCGATCCGCGTTGTCCCTAAAGCCGGACTTCCGATCGGGTACCAGCGTTTGTAGTTCGTGATCAGCAGGTGGACAACGTCTTCTGGGATGTCGAGAATCTCGGAGTCGTTGAGTTCGATGGGATTTACGACGTATGCGTCGAGTTGATGGGCACGCGGCTGTCCGGCCTCCACAGCGAGGTGAGGCTTCGGACTGCTGTACTGCTCCCGCGCGCCCTCGGGAACAATCGTGACCTTCGACCCGTTAGGCGGGGTGGAGTGCAGAACACCCCGTATATAAGGTACAACGGCATTCGAACAGCGAAACTTTTCTTCAGAACGAAGGGCACGGTGTGGCCACCAAAGGCAGTGCGTCCTCCGCCGTCCGGCGACTCGTGATCGTGGAGTCCCCGACCAAGGCACGCAAGATCCAGGGATACCTCGGATCGAACTACGTCGTCGAGTCCTCGCGTGGACACATCCGCGATCTGCCTCGTGGCGCGGCTGATGTGCCCGCGAAGTACAAGGGGCAGCCGTGGGCCAGGCTCGGCGTCAACGTCGACGACCGCTTCGAGCCGCTGTACGTCGTCTCCGCCGACAAGAAGTCGACAGTGTCGGAGCTGCGTGCGCTGATGCGCGACGTCGACGAGCTCTACCTCGCGACGGACGGTGACCGCGAGGGGGAGGCCATCGCATGGCACCTCCTCGAGACCCTGAAGCCGAAGATCCCCGTCAAGCGGATGGTGTTCCACGAGATCACCGAGTCGGCGATCCTCGCCGCCGCCGAGAACCCGCGCGAACTCGACATGCCGATGGTCGACGCGCAGGAGACCCGCCGCATCCTCGACCGCCTGTACGGCTATGAGGTGTCGCCGGTCCTGTGGAAGAAGGTCATGCCGAAGCTGTCGGCAGGCCGCGTGCAGTCGGTCGCGACGCGCATCATCGTCGAGCGCGAACGCGAGCGCATGGCGTTCGTGTCGGCCGACTACTGGGACATCGCCGCCACGATGGACGCAGGCGAGAACGCCGCGCCGCGCACCTTCAGTTCGCGACTGGTCAACATCAACGACGACCGTGTGGCCACCGGCCGCGACTTCGGGTCCGACGGCAAGCTGAAGAAGGCCTCCGGCGTCACGGTGCTCGACGGCGCCCGCGCCAACGCGCTGTCCGCCGCCCTCGACGGCGCCGCGCTCGCGGTCACGTCGGTGGAGGAGAAGCCGTACACCCGTCGGCCGTACGCGCCGTTCATGACGTCGACCCTCCAGCAGGAGGCCGGCCGGAAACTCCGCTTCACGTCCGACCGCACCATGCGCATCGCGCAGCGGCTGTATGAGAACGGCTACATCACGTACATGCGTACCGACTCGACCACGCTGTCGGAGTCGGCCATCACCGCCGCCCGCGCGCAGGCCCGCGACCTGTACGGCGACAAGTTCGTGCACGCCACCCCGCGTCAGTACAACCGCAAGGTGAAGAACGCGCAGGAGGCGCACGAGGCGATCCGCCCGGCGGGCGAGACCTTCCGCACCCCCGGACAGGTGGCTTCGGCGCTCGACACCGACGAGTTCCGCCTCTATGAGCTGATCTGGCAGCGTACCGTCGCATCGCAGATGGCAGACGCCAAGGGCACCACGATGAGCCTCAAGATCGGTGGACGAGCGTCGACCGGCGAGCAAGTCACGTTCGCATCGTCCGGCCGCACCATCACGTTCCCCGGCTTCCTGTCGGCGTACGTCGAGACCGTCGACGAGCTCGCGGGCGGCCAGGCGGACGACGCCGAGAGCCGACTCCCGAACCTCGTTGAAGGTCAGTCGCTCACTGCGACCTCGCTCGTCGCCGACGGACACTCGACCAACCCGCCCGCCCGCTACACCGAAGCGTCGCTGGTCAAGGTCCTCGAAGAGCTCGGCATCGGCCGTCCGTCGACGTACGCGTCGATCATCGGAACCATCCAGGACCGCGGCTACGTGGTGAAGAAGGGCAACGCCCTCGTCCCGTCGTGGGTGGCGTTCGCCGTCGTCGGACTGCTCGAGAGCTACTTCAACAGTCTCGTCGACTACGACTTCACTGCCTCACTGGAAGACGACCTCGACCAGATCGCATCCGGCCAGGAAGACCGCACCCGCTGGCTCACCGAGTTCTACTTCGGTGACGAAGAGGGCGCGTCGAAGGACGAGGACGCCGCGGGCGCGATCGCCCGCCTCGGTGGCCTCAAGAAGCTCGTCGGTGTGAACCTCGAGGGCATCGACGCTCGCGAAGTGAACTCGATCAAGCTGTTCGACGATTCCGAAGGCCGTCCGGTGTTCGTCCGCGTCGGCCGGTACGGACCGTACTTGGAACGCAACGTCGCAGGTCCGGATGCCGAACCCGATCTGCAGCGCGCGAACCTGCCCGCCGACATGACGCCCGACGAGCTGACCCTCGCCGTCGCCGAGAAGCTCTTCGAGACGCCTCAGGACGGACGGGAACTGGGCGTCGACCCGGTGACCGGGCACCGCATCGTCGCCAAGGAGGGCCGCTTCGGCCCGTACGTCACCGAGATCCTCCCCGACGACGAGGAGCCTGACGACGGCGCACCCGTCCCGACGATCCCGGCAGGGCCCACCCCGCGTGACGGAGGTGACCTCCCGACCGGCGACGCCGTCGTCGCCCTCGACGAGGTTCCGTCCGGCAGTGTCGCGACCGTCACCTCGACAGCTAAGAAGGTCGCCAAGAAGACGGCGAAGAAAGCCGCCAAGAAGGCTGCGCCCAAGCCGCGCACCGGTTCGCTGTTCAAGACGATGGACATCGCATCCGTCACGCTCGAGGACGCACTCAAACTGCTGTCCCTGCCGCGTGTGGTCGGCGTCGACCCCGCGACGAACGAGGAGATCACCGCGCAGAACGGCCGCTACGGCCCGTACCTGAAGAAGGGCACCGACTCCCGGTCGCTGACCAGCGAAGCCCAGCTCTTCGACGTGACGCTTGACGAGGCGATCAAGATCTACGCCGAACCCAAGCGCCGCGGCCGGGCCGCAGCAGCTCCGCCGCTGCGTGAACTCGGCAAGAACGACGACGTCAGCGGCGCACCCATGGTCATCAAGGACGGCCGCTTCGGCCCGTACGTGACCGACGGCGAGACGAACGCCAGCCTCCGAAAGGGCGACGAAGTCGCCACCATCACCCCGGAACGGGCGATGGAGTTGCTCGCCGACCGCCGCGCCCGCGGGCCGGCGAAGAAGGCTGCCAAGAAGACCGCCAAGAAGACGACGGCGAAGAAGACTGCCGCCAAGAAGACCACGGCGGCTAAGAAGACGACCGCGGCGAAGAAGACGACCGCGGCGAAGAAGACCACCGCGTCCAAGAAGACGACGGCGGCTAAGAAGACAGCTGCCAAGAAGGCGGCTCCGGAGGCTTAGCTTCCCACCGCGGCCTTTCGTCAAAGACGCTGGGGACGACAGCGGGTGGCCTCCATCCGCTCCCTTCGTCGACATCCGCTCCTCTCGGCTACATCCGCTCCCTCCGGGAAGGGAGCGGATGTAGCCGACGGGAGCGGATTGCTTCTTCGGGGAGCGGATGTCGCTGGAAGCAGCGTTCGGGGGCCGATCCGGGTGTCCTCAGCATCTCTTGCTGTGAACCGGACTCAGGCTTCAGGAACAGTGGGCGTCGTGACGTCGATGTCGGGGCGGGCCAGGAGGGTCTCGATGCCTCGACCGCGGAGTTCGACGCCTTCGCCGATGGCCCAGTGGGCGGCCTCGTCGTCGCCGGCGAGAAAGACGGCTCGCGCCGATCCGAGGACGCGTGTCTGCTCATCCTTGGCCAGTTCGGTGAGGCGGGCGGCTTCGTTCACCGGGTCGCCGATCACCGTGTACTCGAGACGCTCCTCGGCGCCGATGTGGCCGGCGACTGCCTTGCCCGCGGAGACGCCGATGCCCATGTCGACGTCGCCGAGACGCTTGTCGAGCTGGACACGCAGGTCACGGGCGGCGGCGAGAGCGGCCCCCGCGAAGTCGTCCTGATCCAAAGGCGCACCGAAGATCGCGAGAGCAGCGTCGCCCTGGAACTTGTTGACGAACCCGCCGTGACGGCCGACCACCTCGACGACGATCTGGAAGAACTCGTTGAGGAGCATCACCACCTCGCGCGGCGGGCGGTTCACCGCCAGGCGCGTCGAGCCGACGATGTCCACGAACAGCACGCCGACGTAGCGCTCCTCGCCGCCGAGCTCAGTTCCCGTCTCGATGGCGCGGCGGGCGACGTCCTCGCCGACGTAGCGGCCGAACAGGTTCCGCAGTTCCTGGCGCTCCCGAAGGTCGGACACCATCTCGTTGAAACCCGACTGCAGTGCGCCGAGGTCGTTGCCGTCGTACACCTTGACTGCCACGTTCAGGTTGCCGGCGCGGACCTGCGCCAACGCCACCCGGAGCTGTTTGATGGGGTCGGTGATCGACCCGACGAGGCGGGAGATCGCAAGGAGACCGAACACGATCGACGCGCCGGCCAGCCACAGGATCGGCCGCAGCAGACCGCTCGGATCGGTGTCGATGAAGTGGTAGTGCTGCAGGACGATGAGGGCGCCGATCACCAGCATCGGAACGCCGACGGTCACCGCCCAGAACACCGAGATGCGGGCGGTGATGCCGGGCGCGTTGGTGGAGTCAGGATCGTTAGCCATCGCGGTCACCGTGATGGGACGCAGGACGCGCTCAGACTGCATGAACGACAGAACGCCGGTCACCAGGGCTCCGACAAGGCTCGCCAACGCGACCAGAATCGCGTCCTTGGCCGAGGTGGTGCGCCAGTTGATGATCGAGAGGAAGATGCCGCCGACCGTCCACAGGCCGAGTGTGGTCAGGGTCAGGAGGCTCGGCAACTGGAGAGCTCGTTTGCGAGCCGCCGCGTCGTCGAGCCGTGACCTGCGACGATGCCATATCAGGACCGGCATGCTGAGCGCCACCGTGGCGTACATGCCGACGAGGACGGCGACGACGAGGTAGATCGCGAACGCAATCTGGTTGTAGGCGTCGGCGTCGCCGATGGAGAAGGCGTCCGCGGGTGGCATGCCGAATCGCAGGAAAGCGAACGTGAAGAGTGCGCCGACGAGATTGGCTCGAAGGAGATCGAGGGCAAGGACAGGCCAGGGCGTGTGTGCCAGCCAGCGCAGGGTCTGCGCCGGCTTGGCGAGGCCGAACCGTCTTGCTACCACGAGTCCACGGTACCGGGGTGCTTGCAATTGTTAAACGGGTTGCGGGTCATCGGTCGTCTGAACTGGGGATTAGGCTTGCCGGTGTGACAAATGTCTTTGATCGATTGATCGGGCAGGACACCCTCGCCGCTGAACTCCGAGCCGCGGCAACGTCTGCGCGCCTGGTCGCGGCACGTCTGGAGGAGGCCGCAGACGGAGCAGTCTCGATGTTCGAGGGCGACCCGGTCGACGAACTCCCGGTGGGCGTCCGCGAGTCGATGACCCACTCCTGGCTGTTCACCGGACCCGCAGGCAGTGGCAGGTCGATCGCTGCGACCGCGTTCGCCGCCGCCCTGCAGTGCCAGTCGGACGTGGTGGGCTGCGGTGAGTGCCGGGCGTGCACGACGGTCATGTCTGGATCGCACGGCGACGTCCGCCACATCGTTCCCGACGGTCTGACGATCTCGGTCAAGCAGATCCGTGAGATCGTCTCGATGGCCGCGCGACGCCCGACCACCGGCCGGTGGCAGATCGTGGTTGTCGAAGACGCTGATCGTCTCACCGAACAGGGTGCCAACGCGCTGCTCAAGGCGGTGGAAGAGCCGCCGGACCGCACGATCTTCCTGCTGTGCGCGCCGTCGGTGTCCCCGGACGACATCGCGATCACCCTTCGATCCAGGTGCAGGCACGTCGCGCTGACCGCGCCGACGAGCAGTGAGATCGCACGTGTTCTGATGGAACGGGACGGCATCGACGCCGAACCCGCGCGGTGGGCGGCGTCGGTGTCCGGCGGACACGTCGGCCGGGCGAAGCGACTCGCGACCGATCCGATCGCACGTGCGCAGCGCGATCAGGCGTTGAGCCTTGCCCGCGCGGCTACTCGGGATTCGACGGCGTACTCTGCGGCCGACAAGTTGGTGAAGACAGCGGCTGAAGCGGCGGCAGCGATCAGCGACGAGATCGACGCGGCCGAAACAGAAGAACTCATGACGGCGCTGGGGGCCGGCGGAACCGGCAAAGGCACGGCGCGGCCGCCTCGAGGGACCGCGGGCGCGGTCAAGGAGTTGGAGAAGCAGCAGAAGTCGCGACGGACCCGCATGATGCGTGACGTTCTGGACCGGGCGCTCGTCGACCTGGCGGCACTGTTCCGCGATGCGCTCGCCGTCTCCCTGGGGGCGCGCGTCACGCTGATGCACCCCGACAAGGAGCACGACGTGGTGGCGCCCATGGCCGACTACGCCACGCCCGACAAGCTTCTACGCTGCATCGAAGCAGTGCTGGAATGCCGCGAAGTGCTGGAGATGAACGTGAAGCCGAAGTTCGCGGTCGGCGCGATGGTCGTCAAACTCGGCGACCAACTCGCCACCCGCCGCTAGGGCTTCTCCTAGGCGTTCTCTGTAGGCTTGTCGTCGTGGTCGGCCAGGATGTCGTCGCCGCCCGCGCCCTCGAGGACGGTGAGCTCGTTGTCGACCGCTGCGGAGATCTCTTCCACCTTGTGCTTGATCTTGTCGATGAACTCAGACATGGCGGGCTCCTCGGGCCGGTGTGGTCGATGTCCTGTCAACTATAGGTCGGATCGCCCGTAGTCTGGCTGAGTGACCGGGCAGCGCAGCCGACCAGGTGTCGGCGACATCTTGTCGGTTTTCGCGGGCGGCGTGGTCGGAACTGCAGCGCGGTGGGCTGCCGAGGAGCAGTGGCCCGCACACTCGGGGCAGTGGCCGGTGGGGACGTTCCTGGTCAACATCGTCGGTGCGTTTGTGCTCGGTGCGCTGCTCGAGGGGCTGGTGCGACGCGGCCCGGACGTCGGGCGGCATCGCCGGATCAGGCTGACCGCGGGCACCGGATTCTGCGGAGCATTCACCACCTACAGCGCGTTCTCGCTGGAGATCAGCCTGCTGGGCAAGGACGGGCATCCTGCGATCGCGGTCGTCTACGCCCTCGTCAGCGTGATCGTCGGTGTGCTGGCCGCCGCGGCAGGCGTGTGGGCGGCACGCCGCAGCGTGCGCATAGCCGGTGATCACGCATGATCCCGATACTCACCTTTTTCGCCGGTGCGGTCGGCGCCGTGCTGAGGTTCCTCGTCGACGACGCCTGTCGCCGTCGGTGGCCGGGAGCCTTCCCCGGCCCCACCTTCGCCATCAACGTGACGGGTTCGCTCGCCATGGGATTGATCGCGGGCATGGTGATGTTCCACGGCGCCGATCACGACTGGCAGACGGTGATCGGCACAGGGTTCCTCGGCGGGTACACGACGTTCTCGACTTCGGTCCTGGAGACCGTCCGCACCGGCGGTCGGCGGGGGCTCGTGTACGCAGTGCTGACTCTCGGCGGGTCGGTCGGTGCGTGTGCCGTGGGCCTTGCCGCGGCGGGGTCTGTCTGACAGCCGGTCGTTCATCAGTTATGTGGACAAAGACACCGGAAATGGGGTCAACCACCCAGTTCAATTCCAACGAGACCGCTGGCGAAGGGTGCTGCGGGGTGGTCACCTTGTCGTGATCGTCGCTGTTCCGCCCCGAGGAGCGGTGACTCTCGTAGAGGAGAAATCATGACAACACGCACCAGCCTCGCCGCAGCACTCGTATGCGGTTCGGCACTCACCGCCTCACTCGTGATCGGGACGGGTGAAGCGAACGCGTGGCAGTCGGGTGGGGCGCATGCGACCACGGCGTCGTTGGACGAGACGACAGTGAAGGTGACGTTCACGAATTCGAAGCCGCGGAAGATCGTCTGTAAAGCCGACGTCCTGGCGATCTCCGAACTCGACAAGGCCAAGCAGGTCGCGACGATCTCCATGCGTGCGATCGGCGCGGATGCTGCCGAGATGGCGGATATCCAGGCTGACGTGACAGCGATCGGGCTCGCACCCGCGATCACCTACGGCTCACCGACATTGGTCGACGCGGGGCACACCGCCACCGCAAGTCTCGTCGTACCGTCGCCTGCCGCCGCGGCGTACACGGTCGCGGCATCGTGTGTACTGGCGTCGGCCGAATCGGACACAACGTTCGAAGACATCGACGCAGTCGCGTTCGGAGTGGGTGAAGGGCAGTCGGGAACGGGAGGCGGAACGACACCCGAGACTCCGGGAAGCAACGGATCGTCAGATGTGTTCGGCAGCGTCGACGGTGCGCTCCCGGATCTCGGGGCGCTGTTCGGCTGACAGCGCTAGCTATTGGCGACGCCGGGTGACGCTGCTGAATCCGTGCGGAGCGTCGGTGTCACAAAACGCTGAATCATCGTCCTCTCCTCGTCTTCCGAGGAGGGGACGATCAGCAGTGAGACGATCACGCGGACGATCCACGCCGCAGCGATCGGATCCTGCGTGAACGCCGTCGTGATCGCCCCGACGGAGTCCGACGACAGCGCGAGCTCACTGGTCAGCCCGGCGCCCGCAGAAGTGAACCAGGCGGTCAGCGCGGGATCGGAGCGGACCTCGGCGAGAGCGATCAAGACTGCCTCGGTGATTCGTTCATTTCGGTCGTCGATGCCTGCCAAGCGGGTCTCGATCGTTGAGGAGATCTCCCCCGCGACCTGTGCGATGTACGCCAGCTGCAGGGCGGTCCGGCTGTCGAAATGCCGATACAGCGTCGCGCGCGAACAGCCGGCCGCTGCTGCGATGTCCGACATCGACACGTCGCCCCCGTGCTCGGCGAACTGTTCGGCAGCCACCTGCAGGATGCGGTCACGCGCGGCGGAGCGTCGTGCGCCGGTCCACTCGGAGGTCATGCGGTGAAGGGTACTGACAACGGACGACGCACGTAGTTGCCCGGCGCCCAGACGATCCCGTCCACATCCACCTCGAAGTCTGGGCAGCGATGCAAGAGCTCAGTGAGAGCGACGGTGGCCTGCATGCGAGCGGCCGCCGCGCCGAGGCAATGATGCGAGCCGTGGCTGAAGGTGAGCAGGCCGGGCGGATCTCGCCGGACGTCGAGTTGGTCGGCGTCCGGACCGTGGAGACGCTCGTCGCGATTGGCGGAGGCGTAGCAGAGCAGGACCTTTCGGCCCGCGGGGATCGTCGCTGTGGGGTAGTCGACGTCGCGTGTCGTGGTCCGCGCGAGTCCCTGTACCGGTGAGGTGAGGCGCAACAGTTCGGTCACCGCTGTTCCGATGAGGTTGGGTTCGTCGATCAGGATCTGACGTTGGTCTCGATGCTCGGTGAGCAGGGCTGCCGAACCGCCGAGCATGCCGGTGGTCGTGTCGTTGCCGCCTGCGACCATCGTGAATGCGAACGCGAGCACCGACAGCAGGCCCGCCGAGTCGGTGGCGATTCCCGCGTCGACGAGGTGGGAGACGGTGTCGTCCCCTGGGTGCTTGCGGCGGTGTTCGATGAGTTCGGCGAAGTACGACGTGAGTTCGAGGACGGCGTCGGCGGCCGAGGTCATCGCTGCACCGAGATCGGCACCGGGGTTGGCGGCGACGATCGCGTCGGTCCACGCATCGAATCGCGCGCGGTCTTCTTCCGGCACACCGAGGTAGTGGGCGACGACCATGCTCGGCAGCGGTTTGAACAGTTCCGCGGCGATGTCGCCGGAGCCTTCGGCGCGGAGGCGTTCGATTCGCTCGACCACGAAGTCGCGCACGAGCGGTTCAAGCGTCACGACCTGGCGCGGAGTGAACCCGCGCGACACCAGCTTGCGGAAGTCGGTGTGCACCGGCGGGTCCTGCATCACCATCGGAGGGTTGTCGGCGAGCCCGATCTTCTGTAGTTCGCCGTACGTCACGGTCAGTCCCTGCGCGGACGAGAACGTCTGCCAGTCCTTTGCTGCCGCCATCACATCAGCGTGGCGGGTCAACACCCAGAAGTCGTCGGACGGCCGATCGGCGGGAACCACATTGTGGACGGGGTCGTCTGCCCGCAGGCGTGAGTACATCGTGAACGGGTCCCGCCACGTGTCATCGGAGCGGAGTGAATAGCCCTGCGACGAATCCATCAACATGTGTTGATAATGAGACATACGAGGAAAAGTGTCAACCTTCGAGTCTTGGGGCTACTCGCACGCGACTCCGTCGCCGTCGCGGTCGAGTTTGCTGCGATATCCGGGTTGGCCTTGGAGAAGCGGCGCCGCGCCCGCTGCTCGAGCTTCACCGCAGTTGGCGTACGAAGCGTCCGACTCGGTTGTCGGGGCCGGTCGTGGTGTTCGGGTCCGACGAGGGACTGCCGCGCGCACGCGGGGCGACTCCTCCGTTGTCGTCCTCGGCTTTCGCGGCTTCCGTGTGGTCGTCCGCTTCACTGGCTGCTCGGACGTTGTCGGAGTCGCGGTGACAGTCGTCGTCTCCGTGAGAACCTCGGTCTGTGTGATCGTCGTCGGTGGGCTGGCCATCGGCGCGGGGCTGCTCACCGCTGCGCCGATCCCGCACGATCCGAGCAGTGCTATCAAGCCGCCGACGCCGATCACTGCCGAACGCTTCGGATTTCGGAGGACCGTCTCACGCACACTCATGCCTTCGACGGTCCGCTACTTGTCCTGGTTGTGGTCCGTACTCGCCAGAAATCGTCCGAGCGGCCGACTGTCGTCGAGTGCGGTCCGGTGTCAGCAGCTGTCGTTCGACCACTGTCCGTCTACGAAGGTCCAGGTCTTAGGTGCGTTCGAGCCCTTGCCATCCGATGCCCGTGTCACGACTGACGCGGAGTTGCCGTCCACGGTGATGACATACGTGGGCTCGCCCGAGAAGTCGCGGCCGGACTCGGGGCCGTATTCGGCCTTGAGTGCTGCTTCGACGTCGGTGCGGTTGTGCTTCGTCTGGCAGCGAGGGGACAGGTAGTCGTATCCCTTGGCCCACTGCCCGCCCTGGATGACGATGCGATAGACGTCGTCGAGCCGCGCTCGCAATGCGTTCTCGGTGCCGGAGGCGTCTGCTTGCGCCGTGGTGCTCAAGGCCGGCGCGGCCTCTTGCTCGGTGCCGCAAGCGGAGAGTGCAAGCACAAGGGCTGCACCGACGGCGGTGATCGCGTGAAGTGGCCTCATGGTTCCGGCTTTCTCAGGCGATGTCGTCGCGGGCGAGGACCGCTCGTCAGGCAGTCGGCTGTTCGCGTGCGGACATCGGTGGATGTGATCGGCGGTGACTATACCGTCTGATCTGCGGTCGGGTGGTTCGACAGTGGCCGCGTGGCACACCCCGACCCTCAGCAAGGACCGCGAGTGACCGGCGCGTGGTCGGTGTGGGCTGCGGAGCAGGCCCAGGCTGACAGCGTCTTTGATCTCGTTGCTCGACTCATCGACAACGGCGCAGCGTTGATCGCGGCGGCAGTCACCGGCATCACCGCGATCGTGATCGCCCGAAAGGGCAGTGTCCGGCACGAAGAGACGGCGAAGCAGGTCGAGGAGCAGGCGAAGACGATCCGGGAGATCTGGGAGTCGACGGTCAACTCGCATCAGCGGCCGATGCGGTGGGACCTCGACGACGTGTCCGACGCCGTCGGCGAGGTCAAAAGCGCTCGTCGAGATGATCGGTGCAGAGGTCCGTGAGGATCGCGTCGCGCGGCGTGCGGGTGATCAGGCGCTCGCGGCTCGGCTCGACGAGCTCGCAGTCCGTCTGGATCGTCAGGATGCGATCGCGGCGAAGCATCACTCGGAGGATCAGTAGCGTCTCGCCGCTGTCGTGAACTGAAAAGCGCCCCAACCTCTTCGGAGGGTGGGGCGCCTTTCCTGCGTATGGGTGTTGGGGCGGTTGATCGTCTATTCGACTGCCTCAACTTGTGCCAGAGTATTGATTATCTCTCGCCTGGCACAAACACGCCGATCACGTCACTTTCACAGCCAGTCGCGTCCTTAATGTGCTGCCGACGTGACTCATAAGTGAACTTCTTTAGTAGAGCGAGGTCGTTCTCGCTAATCTGTTGGGGGTTCGCAACCTCGAAGACAACAGTGCCAGACGATCTCTCAGATTCGCTTTTCGGGTTCATGCAGACTGCAGTGACAATAGTCGGCGCATTCAAGTTGACCGAAGGGTCTTGGCCAATGATTCTCGGGGGTGAGCCAAAAGGATCATTTTTTGGATACCCCAGGCGAGCCTCTGCGGTGGAGGGAGGCAAACCTACGAGGTCGAGTCCTGTGACGGTTTCGCCCTGAACGCGCGAGGGAAGGGGTTCGGCCGCAGGTGGGTTAGGCTCCGCGGTTCGTGTGAAGTACAACGTGGTGATAAGTGCAACCGCAATCAGGGCGACCGCAGACAAAGAGAGCAGAACGGTTCTCCTCATGGCTACACGCCTTCCACATCGGCATCGAGGCCATCGATAGGGATTAAGACGATATACTGCTTTGTCGATTCCACCGTCTTGCTCTCTGTGTGATACTTCTGCACGGTAACGAGGTACTTATTGTACATGGAGTACCCGACCATTCGTTGCCCAGGTTTCAGTTTGCTGGTATCGAGCCCCATTGAGCTGGAGTACTGGACTTCCTGGGACATAGACTGCCCATACTTGGCCGATATTTGGGCGCTTGCCTTGGCGCCCACATCATTGCCGACTTCTCCGCCAAGCTCGCCGCCGACTTCCCAGCTCTTTGTCGAAGTCAATGTTACTGACTTGCCGATCGTGCACGGGTTGACGCCGTAGCTGCATGAAACCAAAGCGGCACCGCGTTGTCTGCCCATGGCCTGCACATCGATCACGTTGTAGTCGTAGTCGGGGTAGCAGTTCCCCAAGCCGCCATTGTTCCGGTGATAGCCTTCTTCGCAGCCGCCGTACCATTTCCCGTGAGGGTCATCCGCGTTGTGGCGAAGCCCGTCCCCGGGGGACTTGGGGCCGTTTCTGAAGTTGACGTTGGACAAAGGATCTGCTGACGCTGAGGGGTCGCGTTTTGTTTGCGACTGCTGACCGACGGTCGTTGATGGCTGCTTTCGTTTCGGAGAGACTGGAACTGATGTTGTCTGTGGCTGCGTCCTAGAGGTATCGCTGCCCGAACCGATGGTCGGCTGTCCCACTCCGGGGTGTTGGATGTCACGGCGGTCGGTCGGATTGTTGAGATCTGGGCCCGAACTGTCGCTGGGTACTGTCGATTCTGGTGCGGTTGTTCCTGTGGGCGCTTCCGGTGTAGTTGTCGTCGGCTGTACGGTCGGCGGTGGTCCGTCGTTGTTGCTGCCGCACTTGTAGGGCACGGGTGGTCTAGGAGCGTCGCTGGGTTTCTCGCCTGGGTGTGATGCGGCCCAGGAGTTCTTCCACGCGTTGTTGTAGGCGGTGGTCTCGCGTTTGCAGCGCTCGGCCGGGGTTTCGGCGGAGGCCGGTGCGAGTGAGATCGCGAGCAGGACTGCTGCTGCGAGTGCAGTGAGCGTGATCAGGCCCGCCAGGAGCGTTCCCCGGTCGTGCCGCTCGCGGCCGCGGGAATGGTTCGTTGTCATGGTGTCGTTCCGGGTCAGATGCGGCTGGTGGGGCCGTGGTCGTAGTAGACGTAGACGCCGGTGTCGGTGGTGACGCTGATTTTGGCGTAGGGGCGGACGCTGATGGGTCCGAGGGCGTTGGTGGTGTTGAGTTCGATGCCGGACAGGACGATGTCGGCAGTCGGCTGAGTTAGGGCGATCTCAGCGAGGGTGACGGTGGTGATCTTGCCTGCGCCGACTTCGAACTCGAGATCCGCGGACGGGATCACGGTCGCCTCAGCACCCAGCTCGGCGCCGATCTCGCCGATGGAGCCTCCGCCGCCGCCGCCGGAGATGGTGACATTCGGGGCGAGTTTGGCGTTCAGTCCACCGGTCAACTTCAGTTCGGGGGTGTGGGCGGTGACCTTCACGCCGTTGGGCGCGACGGAGACGGGGTAGCCGATCTGGTAGCCGACCTCCACTGTCGCCCGAACAGTCTTGCCGTCGATGTTGCGGACGGCCGCGTGCACGTCCGAGGAGAGCAGTGCTTCGCCGGAGAACGGTGAGGAGTCCAGCGCGGGGATTTTCTTCGCCCGGAGCTTGGATGCGGTGAGGGTGATGTCGACGCCTTCACGCGTGTGATGGGTCCGGGCATCAGCAGGTCCGGCGAGCAAACTTGAGGCCAACGCGAACACGGCGATGACGGCAAGGACGAGTGGTGTCGCGATACGACGCAACATAGGTGACCCCCAAAGTCGGAACAGGCCAATCAGCCTGTGTAACAACCGCTCCCGAACCGGCGATACTCACTACAGATCCGGTGCGCGGTGGAAGCGTTGTGCTCCCGCAGGTGATTCCACGCCTCAGGCAACCCGCTGGCAAACTACGGCCGGAAATGCTCGGCAAACGGCCAGTTCAGGCTATGTTTCCATTTGTCCGGTCCGGACACGGACCACGGTCCGTTTGGTTCATTGCGGTCCATTTCCGGCATTCAGGCGGTGAGTGTGGAGTCGCAGTACGCTCGCCACCATGATCGATGTCGAGCTCCACGGCGGCCCCACGGTGGACGCCAGCACAACGCCGTAGCTCTCGACGCCGTCCACAGTGCCGACGGTGATCCGCCGCGACGATGACGAGATGCCCGGTGGGCTGATGACGCCGTAGACAGTGGCTCGGCCGTCACACCGCAGAGTCGCGGCTGCCTCTGTTCGAGTACGACAATGAGTAAGCTCCGGCCCTTCAATGAGGGGTCGGCGCTTACTTGGGTCTGGGGAGGCTAGTTCTCGCAGTCGTGCTTCCTGCCGGCGAAGCCGAACGACGTGCGGCGGTGGCGTGCGTCCGAGACGCCTAAATGCAAGCGACGCAGGCCAGAAGCGGTGTCTGGCCTGCGTCGTAGAGAGCCGCCTAGGAGAATCGAACTCCTGACCTAGTCATTACGAGTGACTCGCTCTACCGACTGAGCTAAGGCGGCGTGCCGCCTGTGACAGGCAGCGGAGACGATGCTACCGAGTCGATGGGCTCAGGAGCAAAACGGGGTCGTCACTCGTCGCTCGACGACCGGCGTGCCGCCTCGATCTCGACGAGCGCCGCCGCGTCGTCGGAGGTCAGCGTGATGCCGAAGGTTTCGGCGAGGACATCGCGAACCTCGGGCGCTGGAACGCTGAACGACGCGGAAGGGCCGTCGGGCCGGACGGTGGTCAGCGTGTCGCCGTCGAGAGTGTGGTGCTCGGCGGCGGTGAATTGCTGAATGAACGGCCGTGCCACAAACGGTGATCGCGGTGACGTCGACACGAAATGGTTGCCGACGCGGTAGTCGATCGGCGTCTGCGGCGCCAGCGTGAAGACGTGGCGGTCGATCCACTTCTCGTCGTGCTGCCACAGTGTCCACCGGTCGGTGCCGAACAGATCGCCGATCGGATCGGAGGACAGCCGGAAGCGCCAGCCGTCTTGATCGGTCTGTACCCCGTCCCGCAGTTCGATGGGGCCGAGGGGGCCTCGACCGAAACCGACGTCGCACAGGTAGCGGGTGCCGCTGATCTCCACGACGACCAGCGCGTGGGTGGCGGGACGACTCGTCCAGTCGGCACCGAGCGAGACTCGGCCGATGATCGGAGTGAAAGTGAATCCGAGCCGTTCCAACGCGGCGGCGAACAGGCCGACATGCTCGAAGCAGTAGCCTCCACGTTCGGACTGGACGAGCTTCTGTTGAACCGACTCCAGATCGAGGGGGATTCCGCGTCCGAGGATGATCTCGAGGTTCTCGAACGGGATCGACGTCGTGTGAAGCCGGTGAAGGCGTTCGAGGGTCTCCAAGGTCGGCGACGGCTCGCCGTCAAAACCGATGCGCCGCAGATATCCGGGCAGATCGAGGTCGGTGCCGCTCCACAGTCCCATGACCGCCATTGTGCCCGGCCGGGACTGTGGAGCGCGAGGAGATTACTTGGTGACGCCCTCGGCGCGAGCTGCGTCGGCGACGGCCTTGGCGACGGCGGGGGCCACTCGCGGGTCGAGCGGGCTCGGGACGATGTGGTCGGCGGCGAGATCGTCGCCGACGACGCCGAAGATCGCATCCGCGGCGGCCAGCTTCATGCCCTCGGTGATGCGTCGTGCGTCAGCGTCGAGGGCGCCCGCGAACACGCCGGGGAAGGCGAGGACGTTGTTGATCTGGTTCGGGAAGTCGCTGCGGCCGGTGGCGACGACGGCGGCGTGCTTTGCTGCGACATCCGGGTGGATCTCCGGATCGGGGTTCGACAGCGCGAAGACGATCGCATCGTCGTTCATCGTCGCGATGAAGGCCTCGCCGATGAGTCCGGCCGAGACTCCGAGGAACATGTCGGCGCCGTTCAGCGCCTCAGCGGCGCCGCCGGTGAGGGCGCGCGGATTGCTCCACGCCGCGAGGTCGGTCTTGAACTCGTTGAGGTCGGTGCGGTGGGTGCCGACGACACCCTTCGAGTCGAGCACCACGATGTCGGGGACGCCCGCGGCGCGCAGGATGTTCGCGCATGCCACACCGGCTGCGCCTGCCCCCGAGATCACGACCTTCAGGGTGGTGATGTCCTTGTCGAGGTGCGTGAGGGCGCCCTTCAGTGCGGCGAGAACGACGATCGCGGTGCCGTGCTGGTCGTCGTGCATCACCGGGCAGTCGAGTGCCTCGATGACCCGACGTTCGATCTCGAAGCAGCGCGGTGCCGAGATGTCTTCGAGATTCACGGCGCCGAAGCTGGGGCGGAGACGGATCAGCGTCTCGACGATCTCGTCGGGATCGGTGGTGTCCAGGACGATCGGGATCGAATTGAGTCCCGCAAAGGTGCGGAACAGGGCCGACTTGCCCTCCATCACCGGGAGCGAGGCGCGTGGGCCGATGTCGCCGAGCCCGAGGACTGCCGTCCCGTCGGAGACGACTGCGACCAGTCGCTTGGTCCACGTGTACTCCTCGACCAGAGCCGCGTCCTTCGCGATAGCGCGCGAGACCTGAGCGACGCCCGGCGTGTAGGCGATCGAGAGTGCGCGCTGAGTGTCGATGGGCGCACTGAGTTCGACGGACAGCTTCCCGCCCTCGTGTGCGCGGAAGATCTCGTCGTCGGTGATCGGTGTGGGCTGCCCGGGTGCGGTGTTGGTCACGAACTTCTCCTAGACGTCCGGCCTCGACCGGACGCAACTCGACGAGTGATGTGGTCTACATCGGTGATGGTTCCGATGATTCTGTCACCGATGACGTCGCTGTGCCCGGTCAGGTGCCACGTGGCGGGAGTCCGCGTGAGCTGGTGTCGCGTGTTGGAAGTTCCTCAATGGTCGGCGGCGCCCCGCTGCACACCGGAGCACCACCAGCCGTCTAAGAACTTTCAACACACGACGCAAGGATCTATCTTGTATCTATGACGTATTCAGCAGCGGATCGGGTGTACGCCGACGTGAAGGAGCTGATCCTCACCGGAGGTCTGGCCGGAGGCGAGCTCATCAGTGAGGGCGAGATCGCCGAGCGGTGCGCCGTCAGTCGTACTCCGGTTCGAGAGGCGTTCCTCCGTCTATCAGCTGAAGGCTGGATGCGCCTGTATCCGAAACGCGGGGCGCTCATCGTGCCGATCGGTGATCGGGAGGCGCGCGATGTGCTCGACGCGCGCGTCGCGATCGAATCCCACGCCGCACGGTCGGTTGCCGGTCGGCCTGCTGAACTGGCCCAGCTCAGCGAACGCCTGCGCGACAATCTCGCGCAGCACGCGGACGTGAGCAGGTCGGACACGGCGGAGTTCGCTCGTCTCGACGCGGAGTTCCACCAGCTGATCGTCGCCGCCGGCGGGAACGCGATCCTCAGCGAGGTCTACGTCTCTCTCAGAGAGCGACACCGCCGCATGACGGCGAGCCGACTGCAGGCAGGGGCCGCCGTCGCTGACACCATCCTCGACGACCACGCTCGTCTGGCGGAAGCGATCACCGACCCGGAAGCGTTCACCGAACTCCTCATCACGCACCTGTCGACCGTCCACGACCTTCCAGGAGGACTCCGATGAGCCGATCACGCATCACCGGCTGGCCCGCGGTCTCGCTCGCCGTCTTCGCCGCGGCCTGGGGAGGCAACGAGTTCACTCCGCTCCTCGTCATGTATCGCACGACGTCGGACATGTCGGCTGTCGCGGTCGACCTGCTCCTGTTCACCTACGTGCTCGGCATCGTCCCCGCGCTGCTGATCGGCGGACCGTTGTCGGACCGGCTCGGACGCCGCCCGCTGATGCTCCCGTCCCCGGTGATCGCAGCGGCCGGATCGCTGCTGCTGGCATTCGGAGCGCACTCGGTTGCTCTCCTCGCCGTCGGTCGGGTGCTCAGCGGGATCGCGCTCGGCCTCGCGATGGCCGTCGGCGGCAGCTGGATCAAAGAACTGTCCGACCGTGACGGTGCGACAGCCGCCGCGGGCGCACGGCGCGCCGCACTGTCGCTGACTTCGGGATTCGGCATCGGCGCAGGTCTGGCGGCGATCCTGGCGCAGTGGGCGCCGTGGCCGAACCAGCTGTCGTACGCGGTCAACATCGCACTCGCCGTGGTCGCGTTCGCGGCTCTGCTGCGTGCTCCTGAATCACGCGCCGCCCAGGACTCCGGACGGACGCTGCGGGAGGATCTGTCGATCCGGTCGGCGAAGCACCCCCGGTTCTGGGTGATGGTCGCTCCCGTCGCGCCGTGGGTGTTCGGTGCGTGTGCGGTCGCGTACGCAGTGATCCCGGCGTTCATGACGGAGAAGACGTCGAGCTGGTCCATAGCGTTCGCCGGGCTCTGCTGCGTCGTCGGCCTCGCCGCAGGCTTCGGCATCCAGACCCTCGGCAAGCGCTTCGACAAGCCCGGATCACCGCGGATCATGGTGATCGCGTTGAGCTTCGTGGTCGTCGGTCTGGCACTCGCCGCCGCGGCCTACACGACGCTGTCGATCCCTCTCGCGCTGATCGCGGCGGCGGTTCTCGGATGCGGCTACGGGATGGCGCTGATCGCCGGTCTTCTCGAAGTCCAGCGAATCGCCCGGCCGAGTGAGCTCGCCGGACTGACTGCGGTGTTCTACAGCCTGACCTATCTGGGCTTCGCGTCACCGGCTGCGATGGCTGCCGTCGCGTCGACGTTCCCGTCGATCGACTATCCGGAGATGTTCGGCTTCGGGGTCGCCATGGCGCTTCTCGCAGTGGTCGTCGTGGTGATCGGCAACCGCACCTCGATCGCAGGCCCGCACACCGTCCGCCCACGTGAGACCGCGGTCGAGTTGGAGTCGGTGGAGGCCTGACCTTCGGCCCGCCCCGCTGCTCCGTGAGCGAGCTTCGGTCCTACTGCTCCTTGAGCGAGCTTGTGAGTCGAAAGGCGCTCAAGGAGCAGTGGAGGCGTCAGGCGTCGGGGAAGCCGTTGGGGTTCTTCGACTGCCACCGCCAGGTGTCGGCGCACATGTCGTCGATCGTGCGGATCGCTTTCCAGCCGAGCTCGTCGTTGGCCTTGGAAGGATCGGCCCAGTAGGCGGGGAGATCGCCCGGTCGGCGCGGAACGATCTCGTAGGGGATGTCCCGTCCGCTGGCGCGAGAGAACGCGTTGACCACGTCGAGCACGGAAACGGCCGACCCGCTGCCGAGGTTCCACACCGAGAGCGGATCGTCGCCGGCCGCGATCGTGTCGAGAGCCGCGAGATGGCCGGACGCGAGGTCTTCGACGTGGATGTAGTCGCGCACCCCGGTGCCGTCGGGAGTGTCGTAGTCGTCGCCGAACACTGACAGCTTCTCGCGCCGTCCGACGGCGACCTGCGAGACGAACGGCATCAGGTTGTTGGGCAGACCGTTGGGATCTTCACCGATCTCGCCGCTCGGGTGTGCACCCACCGGGTTGAAGTAGCGGAGCAGTGCGATGCGCCAAGAGTCGTCCGCGACTGCCACGTCGCGCAGAATCTGCTCGATCATCACCTTGGTCCACCCGTACGGATTGGTGGCCGACGTCGGCATGTCCTCGGTGCGCTCACAGATCGGATTCTCGCCGTACACGGTGGCCGACGAGGAGAATACGAACGTCCGGACACCGTGACGGTCCATCGCCTGCAGCACCGACAGCGCGGTGTCGATGTTGTTGCGGTAGTAGGAGATCGGCTTGGCGACCGACTCTCCCACGGCCTTGAAGCCGGCGAAGTGGATCACGGCGTCGATGTCCTCGGACGCGAACAGACCGTCGGTGGCCTCCTCGTCGGTCAGATCGACCGTGTACACGGTGACGGGTTTCCCGGACAGGGACACCAGCCGCGAGATGATGCTGGGCTTGGCATTGCTGAAGTCGTCGGCGATCACCACGTCGTGGCCTGCGGCGAGAAGCTGCAGGACGGTGTGGGAGCCGATGTAACCTGCGCCTCCGGTGACGAGGACTCTCATCGTGCTCCTTCGGGGTCGATGGTCTGTTGGGTCTCTGCGTACGAGCGTTCCACGCCGTCCTTGACGCCCGCCCACCAGTCGCTGTGTGTCCGGTACCAGTCGACGGTCGCGGCGAGGCCCGCCGAGAAGTCGGTGTAGGCGGGTGTCCATCCGAGTTCGGTGCGCAGCCGAGTGGAGTCGATGGCGTATCGGCGGTCGTGGCCTGCGCGGTCGGTGACGAAGTCGAATGCGTCGCGGGGCTGCCCGAGCGCTTCGAGGATCGCTTCGACGACGGTCCGGTTGTCGACTTCGCCGTCGGCGCCGATCAGGTACGTCTCACCGGAGACGCCGCGGTCGATGACGGTCCAGACGGCGTCGTTGTGGTCGTCCACGTGGATCCAGTCGCGGACGTTGCGGCCGTCGCCGTACAGCTTGGGCCGCACGCCGGTCAGCACGTTGGTGATCTGCCGAGGGATGAACTTCTCCACGTGCTGGTACGGGCCGTAGTTGTTGGAGCAGTTGGAGATGGTCGCGGTGATGCCGAACGATCGGACCCAGGCGCGGACCAGCAGATCGCTGCCCGCTTTGGTGGAGCTGTACGGGCTGGACGGGTTGTATGCGGTCTCTTCGGTGAAGCGAGCGGGATCGCCGAGGTCGAGGTCGCCGTACACCTCGTCGGTGCTGACATGGTGCAGTCGGACACCGTGGCGTCGAACCGATTCCAAGAGCGTGTACGTCCCGACCAGGTTGGTCTGGACGAACGACGACGGGTCGGCGAGCGAGTTGTCGTTGTGCGACTCGGCCGCGAAGTTGACGACGAGGTCCGTCTCGGCGATCAGCGGATCGACCACGGCCGCGTCGGCGATGTCGCCGCGCACCACCCGGACGCGGTCGGCGACAGGTGCGAGGGTCGATGGATTCGCGGCATAGGTGAACTTGTCGAGGACTGTCACTTCGACGTCTGGCTGGGTCGCGAGGGTGCGGAGGACGAAGTTCGCTCCGATGAACCCGGCCCCGCCGGTCACCAGAACACGCATGAAGGATCTCCGTAAAGTGTGGCTTCGAATAGTGCTTCAACTGTACCGATAGGGTTGGACCATGCGCGGAATCATCCTCGCCGGTGGCACCGGGTCGCGTCTGCACCCGATCACGCAGGGCGTCAGCAAGCAGCTCGTGCCGGTCTACGACAAGCCGATGATCTACTACCCGCTGTCGACCCTGATGCTCGCCGGGGTGCGCGACATCCTCGTCGTGACCACTCCGCACGACAGTGCGTCATTCCAGTACCTGCTCGGCGACGGATCGCAGTTCGGCGTGCGCATCACGTACACGGTGCAGCCCGAGCCGAAAGGCCTCGCGCAGGCGTTCGTCCTCGGTGCCGATCACATCGGCGACGACACGGCGGCACTGGTCCTCGGTGACAACATCTTCTACGGCCCCGGACTGGGCAGCCGCCTGCAGGGGTTCGGGGACGTCGACGGCGGAGCGATCTTCGCCTACCGCGTCGCCGATCCGACGGCGTACGGGGTCGTCGAGTTCGACGCCGACGGAACGGCGATCTCCCTGGAGGAGAAGCCGACCGAACCGAAGTCGCGGTACGCGGTGCCCGGCCTGTACTTCTACGACAACGACGTCGTCGACATCGCACGCGGTCTCGAGCCGTCGGCGCGCGGCGAGTACGAGATCACCGACGTCAACGCCGAGTACCTGCGGCGCGGCAAGCTGAACGTGACGGTCCTGCCGCGTGGGACGGCCTGGCTCGACACCGGCACCTTCGACTCCCTGCTCGACGCCGGGAATTTCGTCCGCACCGTCGAGGAACGACAGGGTCTGAAGATCGCCGTTCCCGAGGAGATCGCGTGGCGACTCGGCTACATCGACGACGCTCACCTGCGCGCCCGCGCCGAGGCACTCGTGAAATCGGGGTACGGCGCGTACCTGTACGACCTGCTCGACCGTGGACGGGAGCTGTAGACGTGAAAGTTCGCGAACTGTCGATCGCGGGTGCGTGGGAGTTCACGCCGGTCCTGCACGGTGACGACCGCGGGGTGTTCCTCGAGGCGTTCAAAGCTGACGTCCTTTCCGACCTGATCGGCCACCGTTTTGAACTCGCCCAGGTCAACACGTCGGTTTCGGCGGCGGGAGTGCTGCGCGGCATTCACTTCGCCGACGTCCCGCCGGGGCAGGCGAAGTACGTGACGTGCAGCGTCGGCGCCATCCTCGACGTGATCGTCGACATCCGCGTCGGCTCGCCCACCTTCGGACGGTGGGACGCCGTGCTGCTCGACGACGTCGACCGCAAGGCCGTGTACCTGTCAGAAGGGCTCGGTCACGGTTTCTGCTCGCTGGCCGACGGCTCCACGGTCACCTATCTGTGTTCCACCGGCTACAACCCGACCGCCGAACACGGGGTGAACCCACTCGATCCCGATCTGGGTATCGAGTGGCCGACGGTCGGCCGCGACGGCACCCCGCTCGAGTACGAACTCTCGGCGAAAGACGTCGCTGCGCCCTCTCTCGCTCAGGCCGCCCTCGACGGTCTGCTCCCCACTTTCCGCTGACTTCCCCGCGCGGTGACTGCTCAGTGGGACAGCGGGCGCCGCGCCGATCGCCCACCGGCCAGAATCCCCTCAACGGTCGTTCGACGAGGAGGTTCCCGCCATGAAGTCATTGTTGCTGTACGGAGCGCACGACGCGCGTGTCGTCGATGTCCCCGAACCGGAGCCGGGCCCCGGTCAGGTCAAGATCCGCGTCGAATGTGCAGGCATCTGCGGAAGTGACCTGTCGCTGTTCGAGTACTCGCCGATCCCGAGCGACTTCGTCCATCCGCTGCTCTGCACTCAGGGGCCGCACGCGTTGGGCCACGAGTTCGCTGGACGCGTCGTCGCCGTCGGTGACGGAGTCGACGACCTTCCGGCCGGCACGTTGGTCGCGATCCGTCCGAATGTGTTCGACGGGACGTGCGCGGCGTGTTCGAGGGGCGAGGTGAATCTCTGTGAGAATGGCGGGTTCATCGGCGTCTCCGGTGGCGGAGGTGGATTCAGCGAGTACGTCGTCGCCGGGCGTGATGCGGCGTATCCAGTTCCGGAAGAACTCGGCGCGGAGGTCGCCGCGATGATCGAGTCGACGGCGGTGGCGTGGCACGCGGTGAAGAAGTCCGCTGCGGCCGAAGGTTCGAGTGCGCTGGTGATCGGTGCGGGCCCCGTCGGGCTGGGGCTGGTGGCGTGCCTCAAAGCCCGCGGCGTCTCGACGATCCACGTCAGCGAACCGAGCGCGGCCCGTGGACGCCTCGCTGCCGACATGGGTGCGGTGGTGCACGATCCGACGGTCGACGACGTCGTCGCTCGGCTCAACGCCGACGGAGGCGTAGACGTGTCGTTCGACGCGTCTGGGGTGGGGCAGCCCACCTACGACACCGCTCTGCGGGCGTTGCGGCCAGGTGGAACCTCGGTGGTCGTGGCCATGTTCCACGACACGGTTCAGGTCAATCTGCAGGAGTACATGGTCTCGGAGAAGAAGCTGATCGGCTCTATGGCGTACACCGCTGACGATTTCGCCGAGGTCATCGATGCGGTCACCTCGGGAGTCCTCGATCCGCGGCCGCTCATCACCGGTCGGATCGCACTCGACGACGTCGTGTCGCAGGGACTCGAGCATCTTCTGGGCACCGGGCGAAACACCGAGGTCAAGGTTCTAGTCTCACCGGGTGACGTCGGCTGAGCATTCTCGTGCCGCAACGTCGGAGACGATTTCCGGTACTACGACGGAAAACGTCGCCAACGTTCACCGACGTCAGGCGTGCGGCCGGAGCGTCGGGAACGGCGGCAGTTCGACCGTGTACAGCCAGTCGCGCCAGATGTCACCGAGTGGAGCCGCGGTGAACGTCGACGCGAGTGCGACGAAGTCCTCTGTTGTCGCCGTGCGGTAGCGGTACTTGTCCGTCCACCGGTGCAACAGCGCGAAGAAGTCGCCGTCGCCGATGCGCAGGCGGAGCGCATGCAGAGTGATGGCGCCACGTTTGTACAGCCAATCGTCGAACATCTGCGCAGGTCCGGGGTCGGCAAGCGGTGTGGTGAACCGAGTCTGTCGCAGCTTCTCGTAGTAGTGACGGGCCCACTCGTCGGCCGAGCGACCCCCGCTGTGCTGACTCCAGAGCCACTCCGAGTAGCAGGCGAAACCCTCGTGCAGCCAGATGTCCTGCCAGCGCGCACACGTGACAGAGTTGCCGAACCACTGATGGGCGAGTTCGTGTGCGATGAGCCGCTCGTGGTCGAGGGTGCCGTCGCAGTGGTTGGCGCCGAAAGTCGAGAAGCTCTGGGCCTCCAGCGGGATGTCGAGTTCGTCGTCGGTCACGACGGCGGTGTACTGGGCGAACGGGTACGGCCCGAACATCTCGGTGAACGCGTCGACCATCTTCACCTGACGCGCAAAACTGACGTCGAAGTTCGACGAGAGGCGCTTCGGGAAAAGAGCGTGGACGGCGACGTCGCCCGCAGACAATTCACGCCGCTCGTACTGGCCGATCTGGATGGACGCGAGATACGTCGACATCGGTTCCACCTGGTCGTACACCCATGTCGTCATCGCGGCGCGGCGCTGCTTCGACACGAGTCGGCCGTTCGCGAGGGCGTAGTAAGGACTGTCGGTGGTGATCTCGATGTGGAACGGGGCCTTCGCCTCAGGATGGTCGTCGCACGGGAACCATGACGACGCGCCGTTCGGTTGGTTCGCGCACAGGGCCCCGTCGTCGAGTTCTTCCCATCCCACCGTGCCCCACTGACTGCGAATCGGTCGCGGGTTTCCGTTGTAGCGCACCACGACGGTCATCGCCCCGCCCGGCGGGATCGGTTCGCTCGGGGTCACCGACAGCTTCCCGGTGCGGTGCGAGAACCGGACGCGGGCGCCGTTGACCGTCACGCGATCGACGCGCAGCGATGTCGCGAGGTCGAACGTGAAACGGGTCAGGCGCTGGTACGACGTCGCGGTGATCGTCGCGACTCCGGCGAGGCGATTGCTCGACACTCGGTAGTCGAGCACCAGTGCGTAGCGCGAGATGCGGTACCCGAGGTTGCCGGTCCGCGGCAGGTACGGATCGAGTTCGTGGTGGCCGCCGGTCAGCGTCGGCTCCTGCGTGTTCCGTTTGCTCGGCACTACCTCTCCGTCTGTCGTTCGCGGTCGGCGTCAATGCTACCGGCGAGACGGACCGACGGCGCGGCGACCGGCCATGCCCGGCACTCGACCGAAGGAGTTCAAGACGCGAGCGGATCAGTCAGCAGGTACCGACCGGAGCCGAACCCTTGATCACCTGATCGCCGAACGTCTGCGCGTCCGTCACCGAGTCGGTGACGACTGCGCGGTGATCGGCGCCGTTGTAGATCCGATAGTCGACGGATGCCTTGCGACCGCACAGAGTCGACACCAGACCGTCCGTGCCCGCCTTGCCGACGAGTGTGTCGGCGGTGCCCTGAGCGATGAGCACCGGTACACGCGGTGTCGTGCGCGACGGATCCTGGCTGTTCAGATACGTGCTGAGCGCAGTGAACTCGGCACCCGGTCGAAACACCTTGGCGGGTGCGACCGCAGGCATGCCGCGCAGTTGGGTGAGGCATGAGGACGCTCGAGCCGCATCGACCATGGGCGCCATGTCGTCGGAGAAGATGGCCGACGGATTGACGGATGGGCGCGCGGCGTTCGCGCCCAGCACGATCAGCGGTAGGAACGATTCGGCGGCTTCCGCGCCCGGCTGCGCGGACCGAACGAAGTCGACGGTCTGGCTGAGGCCGACGCCGCCCGGTGCGAGGGCGATCGCGCCCTTGAGCTGCAGAGACGGCTGTCGTGCATCGCCTTGCTGTGCGGTGAACAGCGCGGCCTGTCCGCCTTGGCTGTGGCCTGCAACGATCCACTCCCTGCCGATTCGGCGGTCGACCGATTGCGCCGCTTTGACGATGTCCGCGACGGTGTTGGCCTCGCTCGTTCCGTTGATGTACGGGTGCCCGCCGGGAGTTCCGAGCCCTTCATAGTCCGTGGCCACGACGGCGTATCCGCGTGCGATCCAGGTGTCGAGGACGCCGGTCACCGGACCGAGATAGGCGTGGCTCGGTCCGGTCGCGGTGTCTCGCGACGGTGCGCACACATCGGCGTACCCGGTGGTTCCGTGCGCCCAGCTGATCGTCGGCCAGCCACCGCGTGGAGCCTTCCCGCGTGGGACGGCCACGATGCCGGACACGACGATCGGTTGTCCTTGCGCACCGGTCGAGGTGTAGGTGACGACTCGGGTGAATGCGGCGCTCGGGAGCGCCGCAGCGGTGGTCAGCGGCCGCTGCGTGAGCAGGCGGCCCGCGTCGCCGGGCGTCGCGTCGCCGACGGCAGGCAGGCACGTCGACGCCGAGGTGACGACGAACGCGGCTGCCGCAAATAGAGCGAGTCTCTTCATCATGGGAACTCCTGTGGGGGCTCGGGAGGGAGCTGACGCCCTAGTGGTCAGGAGGAGACGCGGGCGGCGGCGCCCGCGTCGATCGGCACCACGGTGCCGGTGATGTGCGAGGACAGCTCGTCGGCGAGGAAGAGGACCACGCGGGTCACCTCTTCGGGTTCGATGAACGGAACCGGCTGGGCGTGGAGCGAGGCGAACACTGGAGCGACGTCGTCGCGCGTGGGCGCCTCCAGATCGGGGCGCATCCTCTTGTAGAGCGGCTCGTTGTGGACCATCGGCGTCGAGATGTTGCCGGGAGCGATCACGTTGACGGTGACACCTGTACCGGCCAGTTCGAGTGCGGCGCTCTTGCTCAGGCCGATGACTCCCCACTTGCTGGCGCTGTAGGCGGCCATGCCGGGGGCGGCGGACCGGCCCATCATGGAGCTGACGGTGACGATCCGTCCGTAGCCGTTGGTCGCCATCACCGGGGCGACTGCCGCGACGGTGTTGAAGACGCCGGTCAGGTTGGTGCCGATCACTTCGTTCCACATGGCCTCGGTGAGCCCGGTGAGTCCTTCGGCGACCGAGACGCCGGCGTTGGCGATCGCGATGTCGATCCGTCCGAGTTCGTCGACTGCCCGGGCGACGGCGTCGTCCATCGCGGTCCGATCGGCGACGTCGGCGACGACTGTCAGGCATCGGCGACCGAGGTCGGTCACCGCCTTCGCGGTGTCGTCGAGTTCGGAGCGGGTGGCGAGTGGATACGCGACGGAGGCGCTGTCGGTGCACCGGTCGACGAGCACGATGTCTGCGCCTCGCTCGGCGAGCGCCAGCGCATGGGTTCGACCCTGCCCTCGCGCGCCGCCGGTGATGAAGGCTGTTCGGCCGGAGAAGCTGCTCATCGGATGCCATGCCCTTTCGTTGGTCGAATATTCGACCAATCCGGTAGAACTGGTGATGGGCGTCACGCTACGCCATTGCCTGAGCACAGGTCAACGGTTCGTCGAGATCTACAGATTCGGACGGCGCCCGTCGAGCAGAGACGTCACGGCGTCGGCTGTGTCGCGGACCCGTCGTCCACGTTCGGCGATGTCGGACGCGGCGAGATCGTCGTGCGCGTACAGAGACAGCATGAGCGACGGCGCGCCCGCGCCGTCGAAGCACAGCGCGGAGATCGCGCCGACGCGATGGACTGCGGACGGATCGGAGCGCAGAGCGGACTGAAGGAGCAGTCGCTGCTCTCGCATGGTCGCGAGAAGATCCCCGATCAGCTCCAGGACCTCCGGTGCCAGCGCACGGGAGTTCTCGCCGATGATCCGGTAGACGCGCTCGAGAGTCGGTGACAGGTTCTCGACGACGTACCCGGCCGATCGGTACTCGTCGGCCAGCAGCCGCAACTCCTCCGACTCCAGGGAATCGGACTGTCCGATGCCGAACAGTGACGCGGTCGGAAGCACGATCGGAAAGCTCTGCCCGACGCTTGTCAACGCGAGCATCCCTGCCGGGGTCGTCACCTCCACGACGAGGAAGTCGTCGCCGTCATGGGCGGCCGCGACCACCATCGATCCGAACGTGTCACTGAGTTCCTGCATGCGTTCGGCCACCGCGGGAGGCAGTGCGAACGCACGTTGTGCGGCCTGCCCCGCCGTCACCAGGGAGGGACCGAGACCGTAGGTCTTCGTGCCGGCGTCGAGTCTCAGGTACCCGGCGTCGCTCAGCTCGGTGAGGATCGCGAGGCACGTCGGCTTGCTGATACCGCAGACACGCGCGAGCTCGGAGAGTCCGAGCTTCTCACCCGGATGTCGTGTCAGTGCTTCGATCACGTCGATCACTCGACGAGTCGGCGGTGACGCACTGCGTGCGGAGGATCCCACGCGTATCAGCCTAGATGCAGGCGGTCCGGCACTACGGGGGTCCACGGTGCGATCGGGTTGCCCTGCCACGTGGTGTGGGCGGGGACCACGTCGCCGCGCATCACAAGCGACGCGGGGCCGACGGTCGCGGATTCGCCGACGCCCGACGCCGGGAGCGCGACGCAGTGTGGGCCGAGGGTGGCGCCTGCACCGAGTCGGACACTGTCGATCGCCATCACCCGATCGTGGAACAGGTGCGTCTGGACCACGCAGCCGCGCTGCACGTTCGAACCGTCGCCGAGTTCAACGAGGTCGGCTTCCGGCAGCCAGTACGACTCGCACCACACACCGCGACCGATCGTCGCGCCGAGCGAGCGGAGCCACAGGTTCAGCACCGGGGTCCCGGTGGCGGCGTTTGCGAACCACGGCGCTGCAACGGTCTCGACGAAGGCGTCTGACAACTCGTTGCGCCACACGAACGAACTCCACAGTGGATGCTCCGACGTGCGGATGGGGCCTACGACAGTCCATTTGGCGATGCAGGCGACGGCGCCTGCGACGGCGCCCGCCGCGAGCAGCACCAAACCGCTGACCAGCGCGGCGATCACCACGCCGCGCTTGTCTGCGGTGATCTGAAGTGCGAACAACACTGCGACGCCGATCGAGAACGACACCATGACGGCGACGAGACGCAGCGTCTCGACGATGCTGCGCGCCACCTTCACTCCGAATCCGGGAGCGAACGTGCGTGACGAGTCGGTCTCGGCCGCAGTGCGGCGCAGGCGGACCGGCGGGCTGCCGAGCCAACTCGAACCGCTCTTCGCCTTCTGCGGCGCCGCCGACAGCACCGCCACAAGACCGTTCTTGGGGACCTTGCGGTCGGGCGCGATCATGCCGGAGTTGCCGAGGAACGCGCGCTTGCCGACCTTGGCCTCGCCGATCCGCATCCAGCCACCGCCGAGTTCGTACGACGCGACGAGCGTGTCGTCGGCCAGGAACGAGTCGTCGCCGACCGTGGTGAACTTGGGGATCACGAGCGCGGTCGAGATCTCGGCGCCCTTGCCGATGGAGGCGCCGAGAGCACGGAACCACCACGGTGTCAGCAAGCTCGCGTACAGCGGGAACAGGTACGTGCGGGCGGCGTCCATCATGCGTTCGGTGATCCACACCTGCCAGCCCACGCGGGAGCGGACCGGGTGGACTCCGGCGGTCATGCCGATCGACGCGAGCCGCACGATGATCAGGGTGAGGATCGCGAACACCGCCATCGCGGCGAGCGCCCCTGCGGGAGCGAGCGCCAACATCCGCCAGGTCGCGGTGCGCAGTCGGTCGGCCGACAGCGCCCAGCTGCCCGCGACGGCCAGCCCCGCGGCGAGGGAGACCAGGGGGACGCCGGAGATGCCGAGCGCGGTGAGGCCGTACACGGCCACCCACCAGCGTCGTGGCTGCGGCCGTTCCTTCGGCCATTCCGACTTGGCTTTGCCGAGCTTCACCGCCGGGGAGCCGCCCCAGCGCTGACGAGATTTCACCTTGCCGACGACTGCGGAGCCGGGATCGACGATGGCGTCGCGTCCGACGACCGCGCCTGGAAGCAGCGTCGACCGGCTGCCGACAGTGGCGCCTGGCTTCACGATGATCTCTCCGATGTGGAGGACGTCGCCGTCGAGCCACCAGCCCGCGAGGTCGACTTCGGGCTCGATCGCCGCGCCGTCGCCGATGCGGAGGAGTCCGGTGACCGGAGGAAGGGAATGCAGGTCGACGCCCTCGCCGATCGTGGCGCCGAGCGCACGTGCCAGCGTCGACATCCACGGTGCGCCCGACAGGTTGTGGGCGCCGCTGGCGGCCATCAGACGTTCGGCGGTCCAGAGTCGGATGTGGACGCCGCCGCCACGCGGGTAGTCGCCGGGTCCGACACCTGCGAGGAGCAGGCGAGCGCCGACCGCGGCGATGATCATGCGACCGAGCGGCGTGACGAAGACGATGAATGCGGCGAGCAGCGCCCACCAGTTCACCGAGATCAGCCACGGTGCGTCGTAGCCGAGCGAGTCGGCGACGGCGCGGCCGATGTTGTTCGCGACGCCGAGCCACGTGACCCACTGCACGCCGGTGAGTGTGGCGAGCGGAATGGATGCGACTGTCTGCGCGAGGCCCGTCGACAGGGGGACGGGCTTCACCACTCGCGGTTCGACGGCCGCCGACGGGTCGAGCGCGTCGAGCATCTCCGCGAGCGAACCCAGGCGGGGGTGGTCGTAGAGGTCCGCGACGGTGATCTCCGGGTACCGACTGCGCAGCGCCGTCACCAGTTGGGCTGCCGACAGTGATCCGCCGCCTTCGGCGAAGAAGTCGGCCTTCGCGTTGCCGATGGTCACACCGAGGACGTTGGTCCACTGCTCGGCGAGCCAGCCTTCGGTGCCGGAGAGATCGGACGGGCCGTCGCCCGCGTCGGCGCCAGCGACGGGCCAGAGGAGTGCGTCGCGGTCGACCTTGCCCGACGTTCGGGTGGGCAGTTCGTCGAGCATGACGAGCCGCGGGACGAGAGCTGCGGGGAGTTCGTCGCGCAGACGGGCCTGTGCGGCGGCGACGTCGAAGTCGGAGTCGGTGGATGCGAGGTAGCCGACCAGAATCGACGATCCTGACCCGGTCTTGCGGACCGCGGCCGCTGCGCCGCTCACGCCGGGCAGATTCTGCAGCGCGTTGTCGACCTCGCCGAGCTCGATGCGCCGTCCGCCGATCTTCACCTGATCGTCCGCGCGGCCGACGAACAGGAGGCCGCGGCGGTCGAGCGTCACGATGTCGCCGCTGCGATACGCGCGTTCCCAACCGAGAACAGGTGCGGGGGCGTACTTCTCGGCGTCCTTCTCGGGATCGAGGTAGCGAGCCAGGCCGACGCCGCCGATCACCAGCTCGCCCGACTCGCCCTCGGCGACGGGCTCGCCGTTCGGGTCCACGACGGCCAGATCCCAGCCGATGAGCGGAAGTCCGATGCGGACCGGTTCGCCGCGTCGCAGCGGCGAAGCGCAGGCGACGACGGTCGCCTCGGTGGGCCCGTACGTGTTCCAGACCTCGCGGTCGTCGGTGGCGAGGCGGTCGGAGAGTTCGGGAGGACAGGCCTCACCGCCGAAGATCAGGAGCCGGACGGCTTCGACGGCCTCGGCGGGCCACATCGATGCGAGCGTCGGAACCGTCGAGACGACGTTGATGTCCCGCTTCACCAGCCACGGCCCGAGGTCCATGCCGGAGCGGACAAGGGCGCGGGGCGCGGGGACCAGGCATGCTCCGCTGCGCCACGCCAGCCACATCTCTTCACACGACGCGTCGAAGGCCACCGAGAGGCCGGCGAGTACTCGGTCGCCGGGGCCGAGCGGCTCGTCCTGAAGAAAGAGCGCGGCTTCGGCGTCGACGAATGCGGCGGCGTTCCGATGCGTCACCGCGACGCCCTTCGGCTTGCCGGTGGAGCCGGAGGTGAAGATGATCCACGCGTCGTCCGACTGCCTGGCAGGGGAGGTGCCGACAGGTGCGACAGGTCCATCGAGCGGAGCCGTCGCATCGCGGCCAGACTGCGGATGGACGCCGTCAGCGTCGAACAACGCGTCGATGTCGGCTTCGCCGAACACGAGGTTCGCGCGTTCGTCCGGATCGTCCGCGTCGACCGGCACATAGGCCGCACCGGCCCACAGGGTCGCGAGGATCGCGATGTAGAGGTCGCGGGATCCGGACGGCATGCGCACGCCGACTCGGTGACCGCGCCCGACGCCGATCGCGGCCAGCCTGCCGCTGACTCGACGGACCAGTGCGAGCAGTTCCGAGTAGGTGACGAGTTGATCCCCGTCGTCGATTGCGGGCGCGTCGGGATACGTGCGCGCGGTCTCGGCGAGGACATCGCAGAGAGTGCGTCCGGCCGGCGCTTGATCGCCGAGAAGGAACTCCGCTGGAATCGGCACGTGCATGTCCTCCGAGGATCGAAACTGAGTCGGGTGACGCTCACGAGTACCGCGTCGCAGTCATTTTGCCCCACCAAGGGCCGCTCCGCAGTGCAGGACGAATCCGCGGTCGTCGTATGGTGGATTCGAGTGTGACGGCCCACACGGAACGATGGTGGGCGGCCCGCGCGCGTACACGTCCTCGTCCTCCCTCTCGAAGGAGAAGCATGGCTTCGCTCAAGCTCGGCCTCAAGGCCTCAGCAGAACAGTTCGGTCCCCGCGATCTCGTGGAACTCGGTGTCGCAGCCGAGGAGTTCGGCCTCGACTCGGTGACGGTCAGCGACCACTTCCAGCCGTGGCGTCACAACGGCGGCCACGCACCGTTCTCGATCGCCTGGATGACCGCTGTCGGTGAGCGCACCGAGCGCATCCAGATGGGCACCTCGGTGATGACGCCGACGTTCCGCTACAACCCGGCCGTCGTCGCGCAGGCGTTCGCGACCATGGCCTGCCTGTACCCGGATCGCGTGATGCTCGGCGTCGGCACCGGCGAGGCCTTGAACGAGTACGCCACCGGTTTCCAAGGTGAATGGCCCGAGTTCAAGGAACGCTTCGCCCGCCTGCGCGAATCGGTCCGCCTCATGCGTGAGCTCTGGACCGGCGATCAGGTCGACTTCGAGGGCGACTACTACTCCACCAAGGGCGCCTACATGTACGACATCCCGGAGAAGCCGGTGCCCGTCTACATCGCCGCCGGGGGTCCCGTCGTCGCCCGCTATGCCGGCCGTGCAGGTGACGGATTCATCTGCACCTCCGGCAAGGGCATGGATCTCTACACGGAGAAGCTGATCCCGGCGGTCAAGGAAGGCGCGGCGAAGGCAGAACGCGACGTCGACACCATCGACAAGATGATCGAGATCAAGATCTCCTACGACCGCGACCCGGCCCGCGCGCTGGAGCAGACCCGCTTCTGGGCGCCGCTGTCGTTGACACCGGAGCAGAAGCACTCGGTGACCAGCTCGGTGGAGATGGAACGCCTCGCCGACGAACTGCCGATCGAGCAGGTCGCCAAGCGCTGGATCATCGCCTCCGACCCGCAAGACGCCGTCGCACAGATCAAGCAGTACATCGACGCGGGCCTGAACCACCTCGTCTTCCACAACCCCGGAGCCGACCAACGTCGCTTCCTCGAAGCATTCACCGAAGACGTCGTCCCGGAGCTCCGCAAGCTCGCCTGACTCGGCTTTCGCGGCGTTCCTCGACGAACGCGGCTTTCGTCGACGTAAACCGACGCTTCATCGACAAACGCGGCCTTCCTGAAGGCCGCGTTTGTCGTTGAGGGCCGCGGGGAGGTTGTGCGGTGTCGTTGTGGGTGGGTCTGGCGAAAAGATGCTTGGGACGACGGGAGGTGGCCGGTTCAGCGTGAATCGCCCAGTTCCCTCTGGTCATGGCGTCTTTGGGCGTCTCCCGAAGGGAGGGTGCTGTGCGGAGTGCCGTCGCGACCTTTACTGACAAACGCGGACTTCAGGAAGGCCGCGTTTGTCGACGAAGTGTCGATCTATGTCGAGGAGTGCAGCGTTGCCGCGTCCCTCTGCTCAGCTGCATTCCTCTGTGCCCGCGGCGTTGGTCCGGCACGTCACGGTCACCGGCGGCGGCGGATCGTCGGTGACGGTATCGGTCACGGTAGCGGTCCGGGTACGGGTCACGGTTTCCGTTTCGGTCTGCGTGCGCTCGGCGGTCTCGGTGGCGGTCTGAGTTGAGACGCGAGTCTTCGCGGTGCCCGAGGCGGTCTCGGTCTCGGTGGTGGTGGCGACGCTGGTCACGGTGCGGGTGGGCGCGGGGCTGCCGCTCTTCTGGCCGACGATGAAGAACCCGAGGATCACGATGGCCGCCGCCGCGCAGGCGACGGCGGTGATGATCTGCCAGCGACGTACGACGGTGTTGACCGCGTCCTTGTCTGCCGCGGCCGCCGCCGCGGTGGGACTGCCGTAGAGGTCGGTCGGGACCGGGCCGTAGGGCGTCTGGGCGTACTCGTTCGATTCGACGGGCGAATGCTGGTGGTCAGCGTTCTGGTACGGAGGAAGCGTGCTGTTCGGGTCGCCTGCCGCCGGGTCGTCGGACGACGGCGGGATAGGAGGCTGGGTCAACGGATGCTCCTCGAACGGGACTGTCCAGCCTGGGCCGGAATCGGGCGTTCGTACACAGTACCGCGAACCGCAATAGATCGATCGATCAAATTTCTTCTGGAAAGTCTGGTGAAAGCTTGCTCGTGGAAGTAACGTTCATCACGGCAACCGCCTCGGCTCCCTCCCAAGCCGACCTTGAAACCCCGATTTTTTGAGGTCATCTCTATGACAACCATGAATATGACGCGTCCCGCCCAGGCCACGGCGCGCCCCCACGCACGAAATCACGACGCGATGACGCTGGGCACCCAGCTCACTCCGCGCACTGTGGCCGCATGGGAAGCGCGACTCGGCATCGAGCGCCAGCGCATGTCCCGGCCGGACCGTTTCATCGGAAGCGCCGGTGTGGCGGAATGGAACGCCGACATCGAGGTCACCTCCCACGACCCCGAGCAGTTCCGCGCCGTTCGCTACTCGCGAGAGCTGTCGATGATGGGCACGTTCTGTGCTCTCCACTCGGCAGTCCGGATGGAACGCACGGCCGAGAGCATCAAGGTCAACCCCTCGGAGCTGCTGCTGGTGACGGTCACGTCGATGCGCGGAAAGTCGGTCGTCCGTCAGGCGGGCCAGGAGCATGCGTACGGTGCGGGCGACCTGCTGTTCGTCTCGACCTCCACCCAGTTCCAGCTGACGACGGCGGCCGTCTCCGACCCGTCGGTCCTGGTGATTCCCCTCTCGCTGCTCGGCAAGCACCGCTTCGTGGCGGAGCAGCCGCGTCGTCCGATCAACAGTCGGACCCCGCTGTCGCGCGCCGCCGCGGGCTTCGTCCGCCGCTTCGCCGCCGACACCGCGGCCTCCGACTTCCCTGCGCCTGCTGGAGACACCGAGCTCGCCGCGATCGACCTCGTGACCGCGGCGCTCGCCGAGCTCGCGTCGGACGATCGCTACGTCCTGCAGGATGACTCGCTGTTCAACCATCAGGCCGCACTCGACCTGATCGCCCGGCGTCACCGTGATCCCGACTTCACGCCGGACTCGATCGCCGCTGAGCTGCACCTGTCACGCCGGCAGCTGTACCGCCTGTTCGAGAACACTGAGAACTCGCTGGCGACTCGTATCGCGGACTCGCGTATCGAGACCGCACGCGAGATGCTCATCGCGAATCCGTGGCTGCCGATCGGCAACATCTCCGCCGCCTCCGGTTTCCGGTCGGTTGCGACGTTCCGAAACCGCTTCAAGGCGCGGCACGGCGTCGGCCCGGTCGAGTACCGCCAGCGCATCATGTCCTGACCCGACATCTCGGATCAGCAGAAGCCCCGCTCAGACGAACATCGTCTGAGCGGGGCTTTCTCGTCGGCGGAGTCGTGACGGAGGCCATCATCACGGAAGTGGTTGACGGGCATCACAGCGTGCGGCATAGTGGGCATCACCGTAACTAAGCGCTTGCTTAGCGAGTTGACGGTGAACAGGCGGTGCGTCTGCGGCGAAACGCCTGCGACGCGCCCACACCTGAGGCGACCATGGCAGCGGACCCACTCTTGACAGGAGAACTCATGACCACCCAGCGCGTAGCGATCGTCACCGGAGCAGCCCGCGGAATCGGGGCCGAAGTGGCTCGCCGCCTGTCGTCTGACGGCCACGCCGTCGCCGTCCTCGATCTCGACGAGGCCGCCTGCCAGAGCGTCGTCGACGGCATCACCGCCGCCGGTGGACGTGCGCTCGCCGTCGGTGCGGACGTCTCGGACGAAGGCGCCGTCAAGGCGGCCGTCGAGCGTGTCGCCGCGGAACTCGGCGCACCGACGATCCTCGTCAACAACGCCGGAATCATCCGCGACAACCTCATCTTCAAGATGACCCTCTCCGACTGGGACTCGGTCATGGCCGTGCATCTCCGCGGCGCGTTCCTCATGGCCCGCGAGGTGCAGACCTACCAGACCAAGGAGAAGTGGGGCCGCATCGTCAACCTGTCGTCGACGTCGGCGCTGGGCAACCGCGGCCAGGCCAACTACTCGGCGGCCAAGGCCGGCATGCAGGGCTTCACCAAGACCCTCGCTCTCGAACTCGGCCGCTTCGGTGTCACCGCCAATGCGATCGCCCCCGGATTCATCGCCACCGAGATGACCGCCGCCACCGCCGAGCGCATGGGCGTCACATTCGACGACTTCAAGACCGCCGCCGCTCGCGAGATCCCCGTCCAGCGTGTCGGTGAGCCCGCCGACATCGCCCACGCCGTCAGCTTCTACGCCAGCGAAGGCGCAGGCTTCGTCTCCGGCCAGGTCTTGTACGTCGCCGGCGGCCCGAAGGACTGAGCGGGTCCAGGGAGGAGCGGAGAAGACCATGAAGATTCTCAACGGCAAGGACGAACTCGTCGCGGCGGTCGGATCGCACCTGGGGTACTCCGACTGGGTCGAGGTGGATCAGGCGCGCATCGACATGTTCGCAGAGGCCACCGGTGATCACCAGTGGATCCACGTCGATCCAGAGAAGGCAGCCGAGGGTCCCTTCGGCACGACCATCGCGCACGGGTTCCTCACCCTGTCCCTGATCCCGATGCTCTCCTGGCAGGTGTACAAGGTCGAGGGCACCAAGATGGGCGTCAACTACGGCAGCAACAAGGTTCGCTTCCCGTCCCACGTCCCCGTCGGGTCCCGGCTGCGCGCAGGCGTCGAGATCGCCTCGGTCACCGAGACTCCCGCGGGCCACCAAGTGGTCGCGCGCGTGACCGTCGAGCGCGAGGGCGGCGACAAGCCCGTCTGCGTCGCCGAGACCGTCTCGGTCCTGGTGTTCTGATGTCGGGGGACGTCGACACTCCGGGCCTGGATCTGAAGGTCCTCGGCGCCTGGCTGCCGTCGCACGTCGACGGTGCGGGGAGCGACCTGTCGGCCACGCTCATAGCGGGCGGCAAGTCGAACCTCACGTATCGCATCTCGGACGGTGAGTCGACGTGGATTCTGCGTCGACCGCCGGTCGGAAGGCTGCTGGCGACCGCCCACGACATGGGTCGCGAGCATCGGATGATGTCGGCCCTCGCGCCGACGTCGGTGCCGGTCCCGCACATGCACGCGTTCTGCGATGACGTCGACGTGCTCGGCGCGCCGTTCTACGTGATGTCCGACGTGAACGGCGTCCCCTATCGCTCGCAACACGAGCTGCGAGCACTGGGCGAGGCCCGTACGAAGGCGATCTCCGAGCGACTCGTCGACACGCTCGTCGACCTCCATCACGTCGACCCTGCCGAGGTCGGACTCGCCGACGCGGGACGTCCGGAAGGCTTCCTCGGTCGCCAGGTGGAGCGGTGGCGCAAGCAGTTCGCCGCGGCGCACACTCGCGACCTGCCGACGATGGAGGCGCTTTACGCGCAGTTGGTCGAGCGTGTCCCGGCGGACGGCGCACCCGGGATCGTGCACGGCGACTACCGACTCGACAACGTGCTCGTCGACCCCGACGACCGGCCGGCCGCCGTCATCGACTGGGAACTCGCGACGATCGGCGACTCCCTGACCGACCTCGCATTGATGCTGGTCTACGGACGTTTCGCCGCCATCACCGAGGGTGCGGTCAGCGACGTCAACCAAGCTCCCGGATATCTCACGGAAGACGAGGTGATCGCCCGGTACGCAGCGGCGAGCCACCGTGATCTCGGAGATTTCGGCTTCTACCTCGCCCTCGCATGCTTCAAGCTCGCCGGCATCGTCGAGGGCATCTATTACCGGTTCGGCCAAGGGCAGACAGTCGGCGAAGGCTTCGCCGACGTCGGTGCGGGTGTGTTCCCGCTGCTCGACGCCGGGCTGGCCGCATTGAAGGAGAACTGAGATGGATTTCGGATTCGACGCGAAGACCGCCGAACTCGTCGAGGGCGTCACAGCGTTCATGGAATCGCACGTGTACCCGGCGGAGAAGGTGTTCCACAATCAGCTGGTCGCCGCGGGTGACGACCGGTGGGCGTGGGACTCCATGCCGATCCTGCAGGAACTGCGCGCCGAGGCCCGCAGCCGCGGGTACTGGAACTTCTTCCTGCCCGGAGAGGGCGGCGCGGGCCTGACGAATCTGCAATACGCACCGATCGCCGAGATCACCGGGCGCAGCGGGCATCTGGCGCCGGCAGTGTTCAACTGCTCGGCACCGGACACCGGCAACATGGAGGTGCTGAACGAGTTCGGCACCGACGCTCAGAAGGCCCAGTGGCTGGAGCCGCTGCTCGACGGTCAGATCCGGTCGGCGTTCGCCATGACCGAACCCGATGTCGCGAGCTCGGACGCCACCAACATCGGGTTGTCGATCGTGCGCGACGGCAATGAGTACGTCATCAACGGCCGCAAGTGGTGGATCACCGGCGCGATGAACCCCAACGCCAAGATCTTCGTGGTGATGGGCAAGACCGATCCCGACGCCCCGCGCCACGCGCAGCAGTCCCAGGTCCTCGTTCCGCGGGACACCCCCGGACTTGAAGTGGTCCGTCCGATGGAGGTGTTCGGCTACGACGATCACAGCCACGGCGGCCACGCCGAACTGCGGTTCACCGACGTCCGTGTCCCGGTGGAGAACATCATCGCCTCCGAAGGCGCGGGATTCGCGATCGCGCAGGCCCGTCTCGGACCCGGGCGCATCCATCACTGCATGCGTGCGATCGGCCTCGCCGAGCGTGCCATCGAGCTGATGTGCGACCGCGCGTCGAACCGTGTCGCGTTCGGTCGTCCGCTCGCCGAGCAGGGCGTGATCCGCGACTGGATCGCTGAGTCGCGAGTCCGCGTCGAGCAGTTGCGGTTGTTGGTCCTCAAGACCGCGTGGCTGATGGACACCGTCGGCAACAAGGGCGCGCACACCGAGATCCAGGCGATCAAGATCGCCACTCCGCGCACCGTCCAGTGGATCCTCGACAAGGCGATCCAGACGCACGGCGCAGGCGGTCTGTCGCAGGACTTCCCGCTCGCGGAGTCGTACGCGGCGATCCGCACCCTCCGCTTCGCCGACGGCCCGGACGAGGTCCACAAGAACTCCCTCGCCAAGAACGAGATCCGCCGCCAGCAGAACCGCTGACCGTCGTTCGCTTCGAGCGGCGACGAGCTTTCCTGCTTCTTGAGCAGCAACGAGCTTTCTCTGCTCCTTGAGCGATGCCGAGCCCTCTCTGCTCCTTGAGCGATGGCGAGCCCTCACTGCTCCTTGAGCGAGCTTGCGAGTCGAAAGGTCTGCAGGTCGGTGCCTTTCGACTCGCTCCGCTCGCTCAAGGAGCAGTGGTCGACCGTCACTCAAGGAGCGGTTGAGTTGCGTGCTCAAGGAGCGGTTGAGTCGCGTCTCAAGGAGCAGTGGGGCGCACGATCAGCGGACGCGCCAGAGGGGATTGACAGGGCCGTGGCCTGCGCCGAGCGGGTACGCGGACTCCAGACCGCGCGTCACCCAACGTTTGGCGAAGACGACGGCGTCTGGCATCGAGTATCCGTGGGCCAGCGCGCTGCAGATCGCGGCGGCGAGGGTGTCGCCGGCTCCGTGATCATGTGGTGTGTCGATGCGTGGTCCGTCGATCTCGATGTAGTCGGCGCCGTCGACCAACAGGTCGGGACTGCGGTCGCTGCCGCGGAGGTGACCGCCCTTGACGAGCGCCCATCGTGCGCCCCGATCACGGAGGGCTCGTGCGGCCGCTCGCTGTGAGTCGGCGTCGACGACGTCGATGCCGGTGATGAGCCGGACCTCGTCGAGATTCGGTGTGACGATGTCGGCCAGCGGGAACATGCGGCCGACCAACGTGTCGAGGGCATCTGTCGCGAGCAGAGGGTCGCCGTGCATCGACGCGCACACCGGGTCGACCACCAGCGGCACCCCTCCGCCGCCGATGCCGACCTCGGTGCACGCGTCGGCGATCGCCGAGATGATCTCGGCCGTCGCCAGCATCCCCGTCTTCACGGCACTCACCCCGATGTCGGACGTGACCGTCCGGATCTGGGCGGCCACCACCTCGGGGTCGATCGTCTGCACACCGCTGACCCCGAGACTGTTCTGGACGGTCACCGCGGTCACGGCGACACAGCCGTGGAGCCCGAGGAGCGCAAACGTCCGGAGGTCGGCCTGGATTCCGGCTCCTCCGCCGGAGTCGGACCCGGCGATCGTCATGACGCGCGTCGGCGTGACGCCGGGGGCAGCGGTGGGCAGCAGATCAGTCACGGTGCGGCGACCTCTTCCTTTGCAACCCCCTCATTGGAGACCTCGGTCAGCGGCAGGTACACCTGATTGCCGGCGACCGCGAACTCCTCCGACTTCGCGGCCATCTCCTGAGCGATCTTCCGATCGATGTCGTCCGCGGTGACGAGGTTGTTCTCCTCGGCGTACGTGCGGACGTCGGCCGAGATCCGCATCGAGCAGAACTTCGGTCCGCACATCGAGCAGAAATGCGCGGTCTTCGCCGGCTCGGCGGGCATCGTCTCGTCGTGGTACTCGCGAGCCGTGTCGGGATCGAGCGCGAGGTTGAACTGATCGGTCCAGCGGAACTCGAAACGCGCCTTCGAGAGGGCGTCGTCCCGTTCCTGCGCCCTGGGATGCGCCTTCGCCAGATCGGCGGCGTGGGCGGCGATCTTGTACGTGATGACGCCGACCTTCACGTCGTCCCTGTTCGGCAGCCCGAGGTGCTCCTTCGGCGTGACGTAGCAGAGCATCGCGGTGCCGGCCTGCGCGATCATCGCCGCGCCGATCGCCGACGTGATGTGGTCGTATGCGGGAGCAATGTCGGTGGCGAGCGGTCCGAGCGTGTAGAATGGTGCCTCCTCACACCACTCCTCCTCCAGGCGGACGTTCTCGGCGATCTTGTGCATCGGGACGTGGCCGGGGCCCTCGATCATCACCTGGACACCGTGACTCTTGGCGATCTTCGTCAGCTCGCCGAGCGTGCGCAGCTCGGCGAACTGCGCCTCATCGTTGGCGTCTGCGATCGAGCCGGGGCGCAGACCGTCGCCCAGCGAGAACGTGATGTCGTAGCGCGCGAGGATCTCGCACAGCTCGTCGAAGTGGGTGTACAGGAACGACTCGGTGTGGTGCGCCAGGCACCACGCCGCCATAATCGACCCGCCACGCGAGACGATGCCCGTGACCCGCTTCGCGGTCAGCGGCACGTAGCGCAGGAGGACACCCGCGTGCACGGTCATGTAGTCGACGCCCTGCTCGGCCTGCTCGATGACGGTGTCGCGGTAGATCTCCCAGGTGAGCTTGGTTGGATCGCCGTTGACCTTCTCCAGGGCCTGGTAGATCGGCACGGTGCCGACGGGGACGGGGGAGTTCCGCATGATCCACTCGCGGGTCACGTGGATGTCCTTGCCCGTCGAGAGGTCCATGATGGTGTCTGCGCCCCACCGGGTGGCCCACACCATCTTCTCGACTTCCTCCGCGATCGACGACGTGACCGCTGAGTTGCCGATGTTGGCGTTGACCTTCACCGCGAAGGCCTTGCCGATGATCATCGGTTCGCATTCGGGATGCTTGTGGTTCGCCGGGATCACGGCCCGGCCGATCGCGACCTCGCTGCGCACCAGTTCGACGTCGACTCCCTCACGGGCGGCGATGTAGCGCATCTCCGGGGTGATCACTCCCGCCCGAGCCCATGCGAGCTGCGTTGCGACGCCGTCGACGGGCGTCGGCCTGGACCAGGTGTCGCGGGTCTTCTCGAGACCGGATTCGACGTCGATCACGGCGCTCGAATCGGTGTACGGACCCGAGGTGTCGTACAGGTCGAGGTGCTCGCCGTTCGTCAGGTGGACACGTCGCTGCGGAACGCGCAGTTCGTCGACGTGCAGGTACTCCTTGGTGCTGCCCTGGATCGGGCCTGTGGTGACGCTGTCTGCAGACACAGGTGTGCCCATGACTTCTCCTCCCTACGCCGGCATTACCCGGACAGGTTCGAGCGGTCGACGACCGCCAGTCGCCATCTCAGCCCTCGGATCGTGAGAGCCCCCGCGTGTGTAATTGTGTGTGCTCGCCGTCGTTCGCCGGAGCGATGAGGGGCACGATGGTCAGCGTACGTCATGGCGTTCGGCGGCGGGTAGGGCCCGGGCCGACGCTGAAACGTGATGCAGATGTGACTGATGTGACTTGCGACACATGGTTACGCGACCGTAAGGTTGTGACTGCCATCACAGGAGGTGTCATGCATCTGAGGAACCGTCTCGGGAACCATCGCCATCACCCGCCGCATCGTTCGGCGCGGTCGTTGCTCCAGCAGATTTCGGAAGTCGTCCACAACCCCGACCGTGAGCGGTTCGAGCTCTGGGTGGCGGGCGATCTGGTCGGCGTCCTCGGCTATCGCATCGACACCACGGAGCAGACGGTCACCATCCTGCACACCGTTCTGTACGACGAGTACTCCGGACATGGCCTGGCCACCCGTCTCACCGGCAACGCCATGGAGTACATGCGTGACCAGGGTCTGCGCGTGCGGCCGTTGTGCACGTTCACCAAGCGGTACGTCGATGAGCATCCCGGCGTAGTCGCCCTCGCTCCCGTCTGAGGAGTCGGTTAGGCTCACCTCATCTACGAGAGGTTGGCCGGTATGAGTGAGAAGAAGCAGCCGTCGCGCGGTTGGCAGGGTGCGATCATGAAGGCATTCCGCGCGGACGACTTCGTTTTGACGGTGACCGGCGTTGAGCAGGTCACCGAGCATTATGTGAGGCTCGGATTCGCAGGCGGGGGTCTGCTCGCCGCGATCCCCGTGCATCCGACCATGTGGGTGCGCGGATGGTTTCCGTCCGACGACGCCCTCCATCAGCGCGGATACACTCTCGTCGACCCGGACCCGGAAACGGACACCTTCCATCTCGAGTTCACTCTGCACGACGGCCCGGCCGCTCGGTGGGCGCAGAAGGCGAAGGTCGGCGACCGACTGTCCGTCTCCGTGATGGGCAGCAAGTTCGACATGCCCGACCCTGCGCCCACACGATGGCTGATCGCCGGCGACACCGCGTCGCTCGCCGCCATCAACTCATTGCTCGACGCATTCACCGGTACCGGGACCGATGTGGCCGCGACGATCTGGTTCGAGCACGCCCACGACGACGACCGTGACCTTCCGCTGCGCATCCGTCCGCAGGACACCGTCCACTGGATCCGCCGCGAGCGTGACGGCCTTGGGCTCGTTGAGGCGGTCAAGGCCGCGGCGTTCGACGCATCAGGCGCGCACGCCTGGGTGGCCCTCGACGCCGCGAGCACCCGCGCTGTCACCGCGGCGTTCCGCTCGGACTTCAAGCTCGGGCGCGGCGGCGTGAAGTCGCGTGCCTACTGGCGCGTCGGGAAGCCGTTCGCCTGAGCGCTCCCACTGCTCCGCGAAGATTCCGTGAGTACTGCTCCCTGAGCGAGTCTCGCTCCTCCTGACTCGTTGAGCGGGCTTCGCTCCTACTGCTCCTTGAGCGAGCTTCGCTCCCGACTGCTCCTTGAGCGAGCTTGCGAGTCGAAAGGTCTGCAGGTCAACACCTTTCGACTCGCTCCGCTCGCTCAAGGAGCAGTGGGGAGTGAGCTGCTCAAGGAGCAGTGGGGAGTGAGCTGCTCAAGCGACAGGGGGAAGGGGCAGTGGGGAGTGAGCTGCTCAAGGAGTTAATGGGAGCGGGCCCGCTCAATGGGGCAGTCAGGAGAGGTCGAGGACGAGGGGTGCGTGGTCGCTCGCACCCTTGGCGGCGCGGGCGGCAGTGTCGATGAACGCGTCGTGCACACGATCGTTCAACGCCGGAGAGCACAGGGCGAAGTCGATGCGCATGCCCTCGTTCTTCTGGTGCCTTCCCGCGGTGTAGTCCCAGAAGGTGTACGTGTCCGGGCCCGGCGTGAACGGCGCCGCGCTGTCCGCGTATCCGGCGTCGACGAACGCGCGGAAGGCGGCACGCTCGGCGTCCGACGTGTGCGTGCGTTCGGCGAAGTAGTCGACGTCCCAGACGTCATCGTCCGTCGGCGCCACGTTCCAGTCGCCTGCGAGCGCGATCTGCGCGGCCGGGTCGTGAGTCAGTTCCAGCTGCATCACTCCTGCGAGAGTGTCGAGCCATTCGAGCTTGTATGCGAGATGGGGGTCGCCCGGCGCCCGTCCATTGGGGACGTACAGGCTCCACACGCGGACACCGCCGCACATCGCCGACATCGCGCGGGCCTCGCGGACGCCGTCGTACTCTGGCTGACCGTCGAATCCGAGATGTACATCCTGCAGACCGACGCGGGATGCGATGGCGACGCCGTTGTATCCACCGGTGCCGTGGAACGCCACGTCGTAGCCGTGGGCGATGAAACTCATCACCGGGAACTGGTCATCGGAGCACTTCGTCTCCTGGATGGCGAGCACGTCCACGGCGTGCCTGGTCATCCACGCGACGACGTCCTCCGACCGGGCGCGGATCGAGTTCACATTCCAAGTGGCCAGGCGCATGCCGTTCAGTCTCTCCCAGTGACGGTCGCGACGGAAACCCCTGTCCCGGACCACCTGTCGCGGACGGTGCCGGGATCGTCGGAGACGAGCAGGATCGCGAACGACCGTCCGTGGGCACGATGATGGTCGTGCCAGAACTCGACCGATTCGGCGAACCAATCGAGGGAGTCGGTCTGGGCGCCCAGCAGGCGGTCCGCGTCGCCGACAACGGTCAGGTAACCGGTGGAGACAGTGCCTTCGGCGGTACGCAGATCGGTCGGGAGATCGCGCATGCAGTCATCGAGGGCGTCTCGGTTGAAACCGAAGTGATCCGGGAAGTCCCAGGCCAGCGCGAAGGCATCGAGCACCTCGTCGACAGTGGTCATCTCGGTGGCGTTCACTCGTCGAGCGATCACGCCGGTGCCGTAGAGCGACGGCACAGTTGTCGCGAGGCCTACGACGCCGGTGCGGACGAACTCGTCGATGCTCATGTGGACGGGCCTCGGATCTTGGTGAACGTCTCGTAGTGATCGAGCGTGTAATACGCCGAGCCGTCGCTGCCGGTCACGATGCGTTCGGCGTCGCGGCCACGGCCACGCTGCTTCGGATTCACATCCCACTCGCGATAGGTGATCCGCTTGCCCTTCAACGTCTTCGACGGCAGGCGTCGCTCGTTGTTGCGGAACACGTCGCCGCCGTGCGTGCCGGGAGCATTCGCCGCTGCGGGCCAGTCGCCTGCATCGACGTACTGCAGGGTCTGCTGCACGCGTGCGGGGGTGTCCGACGGTCCCGGCTTCTCAGTACGCGAGCGGTCGGCCGGACTGGTCTTACTTCCGTCGACGATGCTCATGGACGACGATGCGGGAGTCGCCTCGTCGGTAGAGCTCCGGCCGTCGATCCACCAGGTCAGCGCTACGACGGCGAGGAGGACCAGCACGCCGAGGGCGGACGCGGCCATGCGGCGACGTGAGTGTTCGGGGGCGTCTGCGGGGGAGGACATCACCGTCCACGGTAGCGGCTCGCCCGGCTCCGGCCGCATCGGGCGGCACCAACCCAGTCGGTCCGGCAGGCCGATCACAGAGCGTGGATGCGTCCTGTGTGGTGGAGCGCCAGCCCAGCGCGTCGAGCAGCGTCTCGTGCAGTCCGATCGTCGGTGGTGAGGGTCGTCGCCCATCGGCCGGGGGAGAACTCGACGGCGTCGACCGTCGGCGTCACATCGGTGACGAGCACTTCGACGTCGAGTCCGGCGTCGAGTACGGGGATCGATCCGGTTCGCACCAGTCGATCAGGCAGAAGGGCGCGAGGATGCAGGTCGCGGTCGGCGTACCAGGACCGGATGTCCGGCAGCGCGGCCGACGACGCGGTGAAGCCGACCGGAACGGCCAGGTCGCCGCGGAGTCCGACTCCACCTGCGTGCAGCAACCACCCGTCGATCTCGGCGTGGTCGCCTCCCGCCGCAGTGCACAACGCACGCTCGACGTCGCGAATCTCCGAGTTCCGGACCACCCTGCGCGACAGGGTGCGCACCGCGGTGATCGCCGTGCGCGGGATCGTGTGCTCCACGTCGTCGCGGCGGACGACAAAACGGTCGGCGTCGGTGGCGACGAGCACACCGGTCACGTCCGACAATGTCGGACTGTGTGGCAGAGCCGGATTCGGAGCGTTCCGCCAATCGGCGGGCGCGTCGCGCGCGAGCCGGTAGCGCACGACAACACGGTCGCCGACCACCGGATCGGGAGTGCTCACGACTCAGTCGTCGTGGCCGAACGGATCGCGGACCTCGCCCGGGGTCCACGTGAGCCCGGGCACACCCCAGCCGTTGCGCTTGATCGCCTTCTTCGCGGCGCGCGCGTTGCGTCCGACGAGCACATCGACGTACAGGTAGCCGTCGAGGTGGCCGGTTTCGTGCTGCAGCATGCGTGCGAAGAAGCCGTTGCCCTCGATCTCGACACGCTCACCGGCGCGGTCGGTGCCCACGACCTTCGCCCAGTCGGCGCGACCGGTCGGGAACCCTTCGCCCGGAACCGACAGGCAGCCCTCGTCGTTGTCGTCGGGATCGGGCATCGTCTCCGGGATCTCCGACGTCTCGAGCACCGGGTTGATCACCTCGCCGCGGCGTCGCACGCCGCCGTCGGGGCAGTCGTAGACGAACATGCGCAGGTCACGGCCCACCTGATTGGCGGCGAGGCCGACACCGTTCGCCGCGTCCATGGTCTCGTACATGTCGTCGAGCAGGGTGATGATCTCCGCTGACGGGACGCCCTTGTCGTCGAGCTCGACGGGAGTCGTCGGCGCGTGCAGAACCGGTTCGCCGACGATGCAGATCGGAAGAATTGCCATGGCTGAACACTTTACCGGCGTAACCGGTCGTCGTCGCCGGTGCGTGTCGTCGTGAGGTGACGCGTTGTCAGTGGTTAGACTCATCGGCGAAACCACACGCGTGTGATTCCTCCTCGAGCCTGGTGGCTCGGGCGGGCGGGGACTTTGCGCGAGCGGAAGCACTTTCGGCAGTGGACACTCGGCGACATGCTTTTCGACGGCATTCGGTAAGGGAGCGAGATGGACGGCGCAACCGCGCGAACCCCCAAGGACGACGACTCGGCCGTCGCTGCGCAGAACAGTCTGCCTGCTGACCCGCACGAGGTCGGAGCCGACGGGCTGACTCGACGCGAACACGACATCCTCGCGTTCGAACGCCAGTGGTGGAAGTACGCGGGATCGAAGGAAGAGGCGGTCAAGGAACTCTTCAGCCTGTCCGCCACCCGCTACTACCAGATCCTGAACGCCCTGGTCGATCGGCCGGAAGCGCTCGCCGCCGATCCGATGCTCGTCAAGCGTTTGCGCCGACTGCGTGCGTCGCGCCAGAAGGCGCGTGCCGCCCGTCGTCTCGGCTTCGACATCTGATCAGCGAGTCGAACGGCCTCGTCGCACCGCACGCCGACCACCGCGCGGGATTCTCCAGACACGCCCTAGACGTACTACGCGACGTCGTGAGCTAAAGTTGCCGTGATGAAAGCTGACCGAGAAACCAACCGGCTTCCGCTCCGAGCGGGGGCCATGCTCTTGCTCGCGATCGCCGTGGTCTGCATCGGCCTCGGATGGCACAGCGCGGCCACGAGCGGCGACGACGGCAAAGCCGATCTCGCAGACACGCAAACCAGTGCGTCTGCAGACCAGACGCCCTCGGCTTCGACTCCGAAGAAGGCGTCCACATCCACCGCGCCCAGCACCGTGACGGACGCCGCCGGCGTCGGGACGATGTGCGTCCTCAACGCAGGCACCCAGACCGGTCTCGCCGGTGAGGTGTCGGATGCGCTGAAGGCAGCGGGCTTCACGGTCAGCGAGGCCGCGAACCTCTCCACCGCCAGCATCAGTGAGAACACGATCTTCTACGGTGCAGGCAAGGAATCGGCGGCCAAGAAGGTCGCCGAATCGGTGCCGGGCGGCGCCGACGTCACCGAGCGTCCCGCAGCGTTCACCAAATGCCCCGGCGAACTCGCCGTCGTGGTCGTGTCCAAATGACCTCAGCCCTCTCCATCACGCGATCTAAGGAGCGTCATGTTCGCCCGTAACCTCACCGGAATCTCGACCACCCGAGTCCTGGCAGTGGTCGCTGCGGCCGGTGCCGCAGGAGCCGTCCTCGCGGGCTGCTCACCGGACGAGCACCCCTCCGACGTCCCCGGCACCCGTCCGGCAGTCATCACCGGCGACCAGGTCCAGCCCGGTGACGACGTCAATGCGGGCGTCCAGCGGTCCAACAGCGACGCGGCCACGGTCACCATCGTCAACATCGCGGGCAACAACGTCGGTTCGGCGACCTTCACCACCGAAGACGACGCCGTCACCTTCGAGATCCGCCTGTCTGGTCTGGAAGCAGGCGAGCACGGCGTCCACATCCACTCGGTCGGCAAGTGCGAAGCCTCCACGAAGTTCGCGTCGGCGGGCGACCACCTCCAGGTGGGCGGCCACACCGGCAAGCCGGAGAGCGGCGACCTCGGCTCGATCACGGTTCTGAAGAACGGCACCGGAACCCTCAGCAAGTCGACCGACGCGTTCAAGGTCAACGACATCCGCGGCAAGGCGATCGTCGTCCACAAGGTCGGCGACTCTGACGGCACCCAGCGCGAAGCGTGCGGTGTCATCGCAGGCCGCGCCTAGCAGGAATCGCAGGTCGCGGCGGTGGGGGTCCCGATCACACAGATACCGTTCGTCGGTTCACCAGAACCGACACTCGGCGTCGAATGGGAACTCGCGCTCGTCGATCGGGACACCCGCGATCTGACGAACGCCGCACCCGACCTCTTCGAGTTGATCGCCGCACGCGGCGTCGACCGGGCCGGACAGATCCACAAGGAACTGCTCAGCAACACGGTGGAGCTCGTGACCGGGATCTGCCACACCACCGGTGAGGCGATGGACGATCTCGGCGCGACGCTCGACGTGGTCCGTGGACTCACCGACGAGATCGGCGTCGACCTGTACGGTGCGGGTACCCACCCGTTCGCGGAATGGTCCGCGCAGCAGCTCACGGAGGGACCGCGGTACGCCGAACTGATCTCCCGCACGCAGTGGTGGGGTCGGCAGATGTTGATCTGGGGCGTCCACGTGCACGTTGGGATCAGCCATCGCGACAAGGTGCTGCCCATCCTGTCGTCCCTGCTCAAGTACTACCCGCATCTCTTGGCGCTCTCCGCGTCGTCGCCGATGTGGGGTGGTCACGAGACGGGATACGCGAGTAACCGCGCGATGATGTTCCAGCAGCTCCCGACCGCGGGACTGCCGTTCCAGTTCGAGAAGTGGGCTGAGTTCGAGGCGTTCGCCGCAGATCAGATGACCACCGGGATCATCGACCATCTGAACGAGATCCGGTGGGACATCCGCCCGTCCCCTCATCTGGGGACCATCGAGGTCCGCGTGTGCGACGGCGTGTCGAACCGGCAGGAACTCGCGGGACTGGTCGCACTGATCCACTGTTTGATCGTCGACCTCGACCGCCGCCTCACCGCAGGCGAGACTCTTCCGCAGATGGCGCCGTGGCTGGTGCAGGAGAACAAGTGGCGTGCGGCGCGCTACGGCATCGACGCAATCATCATCGAAGACTCCGACTGCGCGGAGCGGCTCGTGACCGAGGATCTCGCCGAGTTGCTCGTCCGACTCGAGCCGGTCGCCGCGTCCCTGGGGTGCTCAGCCGAACTGGCGTCCGTCGCCGACATCGTGGCCCGCGGAGTCAGCTACAACCGCCAGCACGAGGTGTTCGCCCGTACCGGATCGTTGCGCGACGTCGTCTCGTCCGTCGTCGCCGAACTCGACTGATCTTCCACTGCTCCCTGCTCCTCGAGTGAGCGCACTTCTCCCTGCTCCTTGAGCGAGCAGGGAGGCTCGGTTCGTCGTTCATGGAGCAGCGGAGGCCTATTTGGTGCCGCGGAGCTGCGACTCGTCGAGGAGCTGCTCGTCGATGCGCTGTTCGCGGTATACGAGGCGCCCGACGCGCTGAGCGATCACCGGAGCCGTGAGCAGGGTGAACAGTCCGGTCAGGATCAGCATTCCGCTGTCCGGGTGACCGCGCAACTGGATGAGCGTGCCGATGAGCACGAGGATCATGCCGAACGTCTGAGGTTTGGTCGCGGCGTGCATGCGGCTCAGTGTGTCGGGGAACCGGGCGATGCCGATCGCCGCGGTCAGCGCGACGAGCGAGCCGAACAGAATGAACACTGCGGAGAGGATGTCGCGGATCATTCGTCGTCCCTTCTGCGGAAGCGGGCTACCGCGATCGAGCCGATGAAGCTCACCAGGCTGAGTACCACGATGCCGGCTGCGATCGTGGTGTCACCGGTGGCCGCGACCCAGACTGCGAGTCCGGAGATCAGAATCGCGACGATCGCGTCGACGCCCACCAGGCGATCGAGGGTCGTCGGGCCGCGCAGGGTCCGATACGTGGTCAGGACGACGGAGATCAGCAGCATCGTGGCGGCGACTCCCCAGACGTATGTCACTTGTCGTCCTTCCGTCGACGCCGCATGCCGCGCGACGGCCTGTCGCGTTCGGCTTCCTCGGCGACGCGTTGGCGGTCGCTGAACGGGACGTGGTGGTAGTCGTCGTCGATGCCGTGGAACGGGCTGGGGTGCCATTCCGAGTCGCGCTCGAACGCCTTGATGAACTGGCGTTCCACGTACGCGGTCTGCTTGAAGAACGCGTCGATGTACTTCTGCTTGCTCACGTCGAAGATGTGGACGTACAGCATGCGTCGAAGGTGATCGATCTCGACGACCATCGTGCCAGGCACGAGGTTGATGTAATTGACGGCCAGCGTCAGGACCAGGTCGGACTTGATGGCGACATGGACGCGGACCACCGCGCCGAGCGGCGGCGGCCCGGGTTTGACGGCGGCCCACGCGACCTGGGCGCTCGACTGCACGAAGTTCACCATCAGCGACAGCAGCAGGCGGATCGCCGCGAGCGGATGCAATCGACCTTCCACTGGGACGCGGGGGAGTGGGAGCACCGTCATCACGACCAACCCGAACACCAATCCGACGATGATGTTGCCCCAGGTGATGTCGCCCCAGAGGAGAACCCACACGAACGCCAGCCAGAACAGGCTCCACAGCCGCATCGCGAACTCGCGGAGGTCGCCGCCAGCCCACACGGGGAACTTCAGATGCGCGGAGAGCCACACGTACAGCTTGACGATCGGCCAGGCGAACCACAGCAGCGCCGAACGCCAGAGCCGTCCGAAGAACGACGGGATCGCCTTCTTGCCGCGCGGTTTCACGTGGGGTCGGTCCGGGAACGGTGTGTTGCTCACGGCGCACCCTCCCCCGTCGATCCGCCCAGCACGGCACCGATGTAGTCGGCGCGGTCGAGGACGGCGTGCGCGGCGCTGCCGGTGAATTCGAAGATGGGCCCGGCCCAGACAGTCAAAGCGATGCCGCACGCGACCATCGCCGCGGTCGGGACGACCATGGTCACCGGCATGCGGCCGACGTCCTCACGATCGTGGATCAGCACGTCGGTGCCTTCTTCGACGAGTGCCGACGGGGTGCTCGCCGCCATCTCGCCCTCCGGGGCGTCGGCGCGGGCTCGCCAGAAGCCCTTCGTCCAGATGCGGGCCATCACGTACAGGGTCAGCAGGCTGGTGATCACCGAACCGGCGATCAGGACCCACGACAGGACTGAACCCTGCGCGGCGCCTGCCTCCAGCAGCGCCACCTTGCCGAGGAAACCGGAGAACGGTGGGATGCCGCCGAGGTTGAGCGCGGGGATCAGGAACAGCACCGCGAGCAGCGGGCTGGCGATGAGTCCGCCGAGACGGCGCAGCGACGACGAGCCCGCCTGCCGTTCGATCAGTCCCACGACGAGGAACAGGGTCGTCTGCACGAGGATGTGGTGCGCGACGTAGTAGATGGCGGCCGACGTCGACTCCACTGACCCGACAGCGATGCCGAAGATCATGTAGCCGATGTGGCTGACCAGAGTGAACGACAAGAGACGTTTGATGTCCGCCTGGGCGATCGCACCGAGTATGCCGACGAGCATCGTCAGGAGGCCCGCGATCATCAGGACGGTGTCCATAGTTCCACCGGGGAACAGCAGTGAGTGCGCCCGGATTATCGCGTACACGCCGACCTTGGTCAGCAGGCCCGCGAACACGGCTGTGACCGGTGCCGGCGCCGTCGGGTAGGAGTCGGGCAACCACGTCGACAGCGGGAACACGGCGGCCTTGATGCCGAACGCCACCAACAACACCGCGTAGAGCGCATTGCGGGTGCCGTCGGGCACGTCGTCCAACCGAACCGCCATCTCGGCGAGATTCAGCGTTCCGGTGGTCGTGTAAGCGAAGGCGATGCCCGCGAGGAAGATCAACGACGACACCATCGACACCATCACGTACGACGCTCCCGCGCGGACGCGTTCGGCGCTGGCACCGAGTGTGAGGAGCACAAACGATGCCGCGAGGAGTACTTCGAACGAGACGTACAGGTTGAACAGGTCGCCTGCGAGGAACGCGTTGCAGACGCCGGCCGTGAGGATCAGGTAGGTCGGCAGGAAGATCGACACCGGCTGCTCGGTTGTGCCGTCCCGGATGCCCTGCCCGATCGCGTAGACGACGACGCACAGGAGCACTGTCGTCGACACGACGAGCATCAGGGCGGCGAGCCGGTCCACGACGAGAGTGATGCCGAGCGGTGAGTCGCCGCCGTCGCGTCCACCCCAACCGCCGATGTTGACTGCGAACGTGCCGTGCACGCTTGTCAGATACAGCATCATCGCCGACGCGACGAGGGCGATCGTGATGGCGCCGACGGTCACCGGGCGTTGGAAGTTCGGACTGCGGCCCCGCAGCAGGGTCAGCGCTGCGCCGAGCATGGGGGCGAGGGTCGGGAGGACGATGAGCACACCGATCCAGGAGGCCTGCGGGATCATCGATCACCTCCGCCGGTGGTCTCGTCGTCGGAATCCTCGGGCATGTCGTCGCCGTCCTCGGTGAGGTGTGCGAGGAGGTCGGCGTCCTCCGGCATGAGGTCGGTCTCGATGACGCCGAGGTGCACTTTCTCGAACTCCTCGGCGGTCAGCGGATTGCCGTGGTCGTCGAAGAAGTCGCCCGCGACGGTGTCCGCACCCGTGAGCGGGTCGTCGGAGCGGTCGCGGTCCGGGAATGTCTGGAGCGTGCTGGTCGCGATCTTCAGGTCTTCCGGGTCGTCCTGGACATCGTCGTCGACTGTCACCGCACCCTCGGTGGACGTCGGTTCCACGTCGGGGGCTGCGGTCTCGGGGCCGCGGCGGTTGATGACGAACAGGCGGTACGTCAGGGCCAGCACGAACGCGGCGACACCCATGGTGATGACGATGGCGGTCAGCACCATGCCCTGCGCCAGGGGATCGGCGTCGGCGGTCTGGCCGGCCGACGAACGTCCGCGGATCGGCGGGTTCCCGGGCGGTCCGGAGAGGGTCACGATCAGCAGATTGATGCCGTTGCCGACCAGCATGAGACCGAACAGCATGCGGATCAGGCTGCGTTCCATCAGCAGGTACACGCCGCACGCGGCGAGGACGCCCGCGATGACCAAGAGTCCGAGGTTCACGCTCACTTGACTGCCTCCGACGGCTCGGGGGCGGGGGCGTCCTCGGGTGTCTCCAAGCGAGCGCCGAGGCTGCGGAGCACGTCGAGAACCAGTCCGACGACGATCAGGTAGATGCCGAGGTCGAAGAACAGTGCGGTGACGATGTGGACGCTCCCGAACACCGGCAGTTCGAGATCGATCACTGCCGACGACAAGGCGGGCGCCCCGAGGAACAGTGAGGTGACAGCGGTCGTCGCCGAGACCAGCAGACCTGCACCGAGGATGGTCCCCGCTTCGACGGGCAGTGCTTCGCCGAGTTCGTAACGTCCGCCCGCGAGGTAACGGAGGACCAACGCGAGGCCCATGACGAGTCCGCCCGCGAATCCGCCGCCGGGAGCGTTGTGACCTGCGAAGAACAGATAGATCGACAGGATCACCAGTGTCGGGAACACGACGCGGGTGGTCGCTTCGAGGACCATCGTCCGGTGGCGAGGATCGCGGAACTCGCTGCCGCGGAGCCAGGTGGTGCGGTCGGAGACGACGTCGTCGTCGCTCAGACCGGCCTGGAGTCGGGCCGCGTCGGTGACGCGGGGAACGGCGCCGAAACGGCGGCTCCGGAACACCATCGACGCGACGCCTGTCGCGGCGACGATCAGCACGGACACTTCGCCGAGGGTGTCCCACGCGCGGATGTCGACGAGCAGGACGTTCACCGTGTTCGAACCGTTGCCGAATGTGTAGGCCGCATCGCCGAGGCGGAGCTGGAGGGGTTCGGTGGAGCGTGCGGCTGCGGCGAACAAACCGATCATGACCAGCATCGCCCCGAATGCGAGACCGATCAGGGCGCGGCCGGGCTTGAATCCGGTGGTGTGGCGGGACGCCGGTTCGGAGGGCAGTTTGCGCAGCACCAGCACGAACACGACAAGCGTGACGCTCTCCACCAGGAACTGGGTGAGGGCGAGGTCGGGTGCACCGTACATCGCGAAGAGCGCGCCGCAGCCGTAGCCGGTGAGACCGACCACGAGGGTCGCCGCGAGACGGTTGCGCAGGACGGTCACGGAGATGGCGGCCGCCGTCATCAGGACGCCGACCACCGCCTGCTCGACGTTGTCGAATCCGCGGACCTGCAACGCGTCACGATTGCCTAGGGCCAAAGCGATGACGGGCAACAGGACCGCGGTCGACAGGATCACGGCCTGGGTCAGGGGGAGGGAACCGCGCTGCGTGTACCGCGTCACGAAGAGCGACAGGGTGTCCGCACCGCGCAGAGTGGCGTCGTACACGCGGTCGGCGTTCAGCGGCGGCGGGTTCTTGAACACCTTCCGGCGACGCTTTCGCAAGAACAGGAACAGCGATGTTCCGCAGACCACGACGATGATCGAGAAGACGATCGGCAGTCCGAACCCGTGCCACATCGCAAGGTGTTCGAGCTCGTGACCGTAGTCGGGCAGCGTCTCGGCGTAGGGAACGAACTGTTCGCCGATCCGGCCTGCGGCGAACGCTGCGGCGACACCGGCGGCGGCCAGGATCGCGGGCGGCGCGAGGAACGCGGCATTCGGCGGATGAAGCGCGGCGACCGGCCTGGTCGGGAACGTGCGGACCTTGCGGCCGAACGCTCCCCACAGGAAACGCGTCGTGTACGCGAAGGTGATGATCGAGCCGACGAGCAGCGTGATGTCGACCGTGTAGGCGGCCCAGGTGTCGAGGGCTCCGGTGTTCCAGATGGCGCCGAACGCCGTCTCCTTGCCGACGAAGCCGAACGTGAACGGAAGTCCCGCCATGCTCGCGCCTGCGACTGCCGCGATGGCGGCGAGCGCCGGGAGACGGTGACCGAGGCGGGCGAGGAGTCGGATGTCGCGGGTGCCGGTGGAGTGGTCGATGATGCCGACGACCATGAACAGGCACGCTTTGAACAGCGCGTGCGCGATCACCATCGAGAGGCCTGCCATGGCCACGCCGGCGTCGCCGATCCCGACGAGGACCATGATGAAGCCGAGTTGGGACACAGTGCCGAACGCGAGGATCAGTTTCAGGTCGCGCTCACGGAGTGATCGCCAGCCGCCGAGCAGCATGGTGAGTGCGCCGAGGCCTATCACCAGCACCTGCCAGCTCAGCCGGTCGGAGAACGCTGGGGCCAGGCGAGCGACGAGGTACACGCCTGCTTTGACCATCGCCGCGGCGTGCAGGTACGCGCTGACCGGCGTGGGCGCGGCCATCGCGCCGGGGAGCCAGAAGTGGAACGGGACGATCGCCGATTTCGAGATCGCGCCGATCAGGATCAAAACGACGGCGACGTCGACGAACACTCCGCCTGCGGGCGGGTTCGCGAGAAGGTCGGAGAGCAGGTAGCTGCCGGTTCGTTCACCGAGCATGATGATGCCGACGAGCATCGCCAGGCCGCCGAACGTCGTCACCAGGAGTGCCTGTGTCGCCGCGCGACGCGACGTCGCGCGGACCATGTTGAAGCCGACGAGCATGAACGACAGGACCGTCGTAGCTTCCCAGAACACGTACAGGACCAGCGTGTTGTCGCTGACCACGAGCCCGAACATGGCGGCGGCGAATGCGACGATCTCACCGCCGAACGTCTCGACGCGGCGTCGCATGGTGTCGAAGTAGTTGGCGCAGTACACCAGGACGAGCGAGCCGATGCCGAGGATGAGCACTGAGAGGATCGCCGACAGTGTGTCGAAGCGGACGTCGATGTCCATCTGCAGTGCGGGCACCCAGGTCAGGGTTTCAGTGCGAGGCTCCGCATGGGCTTCCGGCCAGTTCGCGATCACCCAGACGAGGGCGGCTGCGGGCATCAGTGCGAGGACGTAGAACCCTCGGGTTCCGCACAATTTCATGATCGGTGGAGAAACGAGCGCGCCTATTGCCAGCGCGATCATCACTGCGATCAAGGGGCCACTCCGTCGGTCAAAGGGGGCGGGCGGGGTGTCGGAACTCTGGTTCTGCTGCGCCCTACTCTACCGTTTCGACCATGACCGTCTTGTTCCGAGTATGTGCCGCGCTTCTCGCCGTTGTCGCAGGCGTCGCAGTTCTGACCGCTTGCGGGAGCGATGACACCACGTCGGACCGCGCCGGTGTCGAGCTTCCGGCCGACTTCCCGTCGGGCGACGTCCCCCTCGTCGACGGCGCACTTCTGGACGCGACCGGTAAGGACGGGACCTGGCGCGTCACGGTCCAGGCGGGCGCCGCCGACGGCAACGCGCTCGTGAACGCCACCAAGAAGCTCACCGACGACGGTTTTGTCGAATCGAGCAGGACAGGTGACGCCGCGAACCAGACGGTCACGCTCTCTCGCGCTGTCGACGGCGGCACCCTCTGGGTGAATGTCGGCATCTCCGCAGACGCCTCATCCGGCCCGTCGACGGTCTTCTACCAAGTGGCCAAGACGAAGTAACTCTCCGCGGCCTTCGCTTGCGAACGCTGCCTTCGTCGACACAGATCGACGCTTCGTCGACAAACGCGGCCCTTGTGAAGGCCGCGTCTGTCAGTGGGGGTCGCGGCGAGCGGTTCGGCGGTTTGTTCCAGGCGTTTGATCCCTTCGGGATCAGTCAAAAGATGCTTTGACCAGATGCCAGCCGGACAAGGAGCGCTCGACCGGCAACCTCCGCTGTCCCCAGCATCTTTGAACCGAAGCCCGCCACCGCGCACCTCACGGCGGAGGCGCTCTCGCGACCCTCACCGACAAACGCGGCCTTCAGGAAGGCCGCGTTTGTCGACGAAGCGTCGATCTGTGTCGACGAGGGCAGCGTTCGTCGTCGAACGCCGCGTTAGATGTCGATGCCGAGGCGGGAGTAGTGAGCTCGGACGATGGATGTGACGCGGTGTGCGGTGAGGTCGGACCAGATCCACCGTGCGACGTCGAGTCCGAGGTCGCGGAGTTCGTCTTCGCGGATCTTCTCGCGGATCACGACGTCTTCCGGATCCTCGCCGTCGCGCATGTCTCGGCGGTATTTGACGAGGCCGTCGAACTCGGCGACGAAGACGTCGCGTACGCCGAAGTCGCAGCGGGCGGTCCGGCCTGATCGGAGCTGATATTCGACTTGGAGATCGGGGAGACGGAGATCGTCCTCGATCATCTGTGCACGGCTCCACGATTCGCCTGGCGATTCGGACCGTCCGTCTGCGAAGCGCAATGCACGCCGGGCCAGGGACACGCCCCTGCGTGGAGTGGAGAAGGCGCGCTGCAAGCTGTCGTCGGTGAGCCCGTGGGCGAGCCCTCCGTCGAGGACTGTCAGGGACTGAGCGAAGCGGGATGACGCGAGCGCGACGTCGACGACTGTCCGCTCGAGGCTGGTGACCAGCACGCCGTCGATCTCCACGACCTCGTCGTCGGAGAGGATCCCCGGATGCACGATTCTCCGCGCTCGCGTGTATCCGCCGCCCGAGAGTCCGTTCGTCAGATGCACGTGGACGGTGTCGGGATAGAGGAGCTCAAGTCCGTGGACGGCGGCCGCGGAATCGTGGCTGAGCACCAGACGTCCCGGTCCAGTCGCGGCGGCGATGCATCGTTTCCGGTACAGGAGTGCGGTCGGCTGTGCACTCTCGGAGAGCACTACGCCCGGTAGATACTGCCCGCGTCCGACGACCTGCAGCTCACCCGATCTGACTGCCTCGGTGATCCGGCGTTCCGGTATCCCGGCGTCCAACGCCGACGCCCGACTGACGATCCCGTACCTGTTCACCGGCCACATGCCTGTAGTGAACTACGTGAACACGAAAAATGCACCCACGTTGTCCACAGGCTCGTCGCTCGGTGCCTCCTCGCGACTCTCGGAGACGAACGCTGCATTCGCTGACGTAGATCGACGCTTCGTCAGCAAACGCGGCCCTTGTGAAGGCCGCGTTTGTCAGTGGGGGTCGCGGCGAGCGGTTCCTTGCCGGCGGTCGGGACTTCGATCCTTCGGGATCGACTGAAAAGATGCTTTGACCAGATGCCGGCGGGACAAGGCGCGCTCAACCGGCCGCCCCGCTGTCCCAGCATCTTTGAACAGAACCTAGGACCAACGCCGAACAGGAATGGAAACGCTCTCGCGACCCTCACTGACAAACGCGGCCTTCAGGAAGGCCGCGTTTGTCGATGAAGCGTCGATCTACGTCGACGAAAGCAGCGTCTGTCGGCGAAGGCCGCGCTAGGCGGACGGGGTGGGGGTGGAGGGGGTCGCGGGAGTGTCGGTCTGATCGGGTGCGCCCTCCTGCGGACGCATCCGGAAGTTCGGGACCTCGCCCTGGCCCGGGAACTGTTGGAGGCCGGGGAACTGGCCCTGCTGATCCGATTGATCCCCGAACCGCATCACCTCGATCCGATCGTGACGACGCTCGGACTTGTCCCCGGAGTGGTCGCCGACGAGGAAACCCGCGCCGAACGACAGTCCGACGACTGCGAGGGCTCCGACCACGGAGCCCGCGATCAGAAACCGTCGCTGGACCGGGACCACAACCGGCTGCTTCGACGGGGCGGGCGGCACTGCGGGAGCTGCCGGTTCGGGTTGCCCGATGGGCTGGGTCGGCGCGGCCGCGGCGTCGGGTTCGGCGGCCGGGCTGTCGGGAGTCTGGTCCTGGGCGTCGCTCATCGTGATTCCTTCGTGTCGTGCGGCACGACTGCCGCTGTCGACTACGAGAGAACCCGCACAACCTGGCAGGAAGCTGGAGATCCCGTGCCAGTGCCCTGGAAGCAAGAGGCTAGCTGCGACGACGCTCGGCGTACGCCTCGAGTTCGGCCACCTGGTCGGGATCGAGGGACGGCCGGACCGCCGCTCGTGCGACGTCGAGATCGGCGGAGGTGACCGTCGCGGCCTCGATGTCACGACGCATCGCAGCGAGTGCCGCCTCACGCAGCAGCGCGGAGCAGTCGGCCGCGGAGTACCCGTCCAAGTCGGCGGCCAGTGCGTCGAGGTCGATCTCCGCGAGCGGGACGTTGCGCGACGACGCGCGCAGGATGTCCGCGCGGGCGGCGGCATCCGGTGGCGGGACGAATACGAGTCGCTCGAGGCGGCCGGGACGCAACAGCGCCGGATCGATGAGGTCGGGCCGGTTCGTCGCGCCGAGCACCACGACGTCCGACAGCGGTTCGACGCCGTCCAACTCGGTCAGCAGCGCCGCGACCACGCGATCGGCGACTCCGGAGTCGGTGGAACCACCACGACGCGGTGCGAGTGCATCGACCTCGTCGAGGAAGATCAACGACGGCGCCGACTCTCGTGCCCTGGTGAACAGGTCGCGTACGGCACGTTCGGACGCGCCCACCCACTTGTCGAGCAGTTCCGCACCCTTGACGGTGTGCACCGAGAGGCGTCCCGACGCGGCCAGTGCCCGAACGACGAACGTCTTGCCGCAGCCGGGAGGGCCGTACAGCAGGACGCCGCGCGGCGGGTCGACGCCCAATCGGGTGAACGTGTCCGGGTGCTGCAGCGGCCACAACACCGCCTCGGTGAGAGCCTGGCGAGTCTCGACCATGTCTCCGACGTCGTCGAGCGTGATCGAACCGAGAGCCACATCGGGCGACTCCAGCCGGGACGCCGGACGGACGACGGCCAACGCCTCGGTCAGATCGGACGTCCGCAATGCGGGCTCTTCGGAGGTCTCGGCCGCCCGAGCCGCAGCGCGCAATGCGGCGTCGCGAACCACGGCGGCGAGGTCTGCGGCGACGAAGCCCGGAGTGTGTGCGGCGACGTCGTCGAAGTCGAGTTCACCGTCGACTGGCACGCTTCGCAGGATCGCGGCCAGCAGTTTTGCGCGCAGCGGAGCATCGGGGAGTCCGATGGTCAACGACCGGTCGCACAGGTCGGGTTCGCGCAGACGCGGATCGGCCTTCGTCGCATCGGCGCTCGTCGCGACCAGTGCGACGGTCCCGCTTCCGATCGCAGATCTGAGGTCGTCGAGGATCAGCGTGGACACCGGATCGGCATCGACCGGAAGCAGCGCGTCGACGTCGGTGATCAGCAGAACGCCAGGGCCCTGCGCGCGCAGGCGCGTGACGGCCGCGGACACCGCGGCACGGCGGCTCTCGGCGACGAGCGCGCCCGTGGTGGGCCCGTCGATCTCGACGAACGGCCGATCGGCGCACACCGACCGCACAACGGTCGCCTTGCCGACACCTGACGGGCCGGTCACCAGCACGCCGAGACGAGGCTGCGCGCCGAGTGCCGCCAGGATGTCGGGGGAGTCGAGGGTCACCGACAGCCACTCCGTCAACCGAGCGGTCTGCGAGTCGACGCCGACCAATTCCGCGACCGGGCGCGGCGGCAAGGCGTCTCGACTGCGCTCGACGGGCGAGGAGGCGTCTCGACTGCGCTCGACGGGCGGGGAGGCGTTTCGACTGTGCTCGATGGGCGGGGAGGAGGCCCATACGACCGCCGTGTTGGTCTGCACGCTGACGGGGCCGGCAGGCTCGGTCGCGGTGACGGTCAACAGTTCGTTCGTCCAGGTGATGCCGAGAGTGCGGGCCATCGACTGAGTGGCTTCACTCGCTGCGAGGTCGGGACCGAGGTCGCGGGGAAGCAAAGAGACGGCGTCGCCGACCGACACGATCTTGCCGAGCAGCGCGCGGCGCAGCGCCGCGTCGGACACGGCGGAGACCGCTGCCGACGATCCGCTCACCGTGACCTTCGACGCGCCGTACACGGTCACCGGGCCGACGATCACCTGGGTGTTCTCGCGGACGCCGAGATTGGAGAACGTGATGTCGTCAAGCAGGAGGGTCCCGGGTGGCACGTCGTCGGACGCCCTGGCCACCACCGAGGTCACGGTCCGCGCACCGGTGAGGCTGATCGCGTCCCACTCCCTCAGCGACAGTGCGGCCAGCACCTCGGGGTGAACGCGAACGAGTCCACGCCGCGAGTCGGCGGCCGAGGTGTTCAGACGTGCGGTGAGTGCCAACGACGGTTCCGTCACGTCTCAGTCCTCGACGATGTCGTCGGCGTGGCGTTCGGTCTGCGGCGTCGGACGCCGCAGACCCAGGCGTGCAGACGTGCGCGGGGCCACTCGACGTCGGCGGACGCCGTTGCCGCCGGCGGCACGACGCTCGTCTCGCCGCTGGAGGCGACGGTCACGCGCGGGGACCTCCCAGTGCTCGGGCCGGGCCGCGACCAACCGCTGCATCCGCCACGCGAACGGCATGTGTGCGAGGTACGCGAGAACGCCGATCACCATCAGCAGATACGGGAACGTCATCAGCAGTGCGGCGGCCGCAGCGACCACGATCAGCAACCCGGCGAGCGCACTCGGGCGCACCCGGGCCGTCTTGAACGACAACGTCGGGACGCGGCTCACCGCGAGCAGTGCGACGAACACCATCCACGATCCGACAGCGGCGGTCGACGTCCACCAGCCGGTTCCGAAGTGCTGCATCATGCCGACCGGGAGCAACGCCATCACGGCGGCCGCGGGAGCGGGCACGCCGACGAAGAATTCCTTCGTGTACGCCGGGGCGTCGTCGTCGTCGAGCAGGGTGTTGAACCTGGCCAGCCGGAGGACGATCGCTGCGCAGTAGATGAGGACAAGGATCCAGCCGACGTCCTTGCCCATGGAGTCGGAGTCGCGCAGCACCGCCGAGTAGACGATCAAGGCGGGTGCCACACCGAAGTTGATGGCGTCCGCGAGCGAATCGATCTCGGCGCCGATCTTGGTGGTCGCGTCCATCATGCGAGCGACGCGGCCGTCGAGGCCGTCGAGCACGGCGGCGATCACCAGTAGTCCGAGCGCGAGATCGATCTTGCCTTCGTCGGCGAAACGAACAGCGCTCAGACCTGCGCAGACGGCGAGAATCGTGAGTGCGGACGGCAGGAACATCCGGCCGTCCCGCAACGAATGGCGCCGCTCGCGGTCGCTGCGTCGCCGCATCTGGCCGGCGACGCGGGCACGACGACGCGGCGCGCCGTCACGACGGCGCCGGCCCAGCCGCGGGCGGGTCGGTCCGTCGGCCATCAGCTCAGGTCCGCGAAGACTGTCTCGGCACCGATGGCGCGCTGGCCGACCGACACCTTCGGCACGGTTCCGGCGGGCAGGAAGACGTCGACGCGTGAACCGAATCGGATCAGGCCGTACGTGTCGCCGAGGACCAGATCGTGTCCGACCTCGGCGTCGTTGACGATGCGGCGGGCGATCAGACCGGCGATCTGCACAACACCGACCTGCGGTCCTTCGGGGGTCGCGATCGTCATCGATGTGCGTTCGTTCGCCGTGCTGGCCTCGGGCAGATCGGCCGACAGGAACTCGCCGGGCTTGTGGACCACCGACAGGACTCGCCCGGCGATCGGGACGCGCTGCACGTGGACGTCGAACACCGACAGGAACGTGCAGATGCGCGGCAGCGGCTGATCGCCGAGACCGAGTTCGGGATGAGGGATCATCTCGTCGACGATCGCGATGGTGCCGTCAGCCGGCGCCACCACCAGCCCCGCGCCCGTCGGAGGGACGCGGGACGGATGGCGGAAGAACAGCGCGGACGCGCCTGCGAGCGCCATCGCAGGGCGCGAGATCCACGGCTTGCTGCGGCCCAGGACTGCGACCGCGGCGGGCGCCGCGACGAACGGGATGCCGCGCGGGTGGATCGGCGGGACTGTCTGATTGAACAGGTCGATCAGGTGTCCGACGCCGGTGCGTGCGTCGGGACCCTTGGGGCGTCGTGCCACCTTCAGGTTCCTCCTCGGTCGGGCTCCGGCGGAACTGCTGACCGGGAGCGGATTCATCGCCCCCGATTCTAGGCCGTGGTGCGGAACCGTTCCGCACCACGGCCCAGGTCGGAGCTCAGGCGCTTTCTGCGGCGCGCTTGATCTTGCCGAGCGTCTCGCGGATGCCTTCGCGGAGTTCGTCTTCGAAGGAGTCATTGCCGCCGAACACCTTGTCGACGAGGAACGCCGACAGTGCGGTGGTCTTGCCGCCTTCGGCGACACGCGATTCGGTGACGCGCGAGCCGGTCTCGGTGGCGTCGATCTTGTACGACCAGACGGTGTGGTTCTCGGAGATGCGGAAGGCGATCTCACGGTTGGTGTCGAACGTGACGATCTTCGCGCTGGTCGGCCACACGAGCGGGCCGCGGCGGTTCACGTTGAGAGTGCGCGCGCCCTGCTTGACCTCACCGCCGAACACGATCATCTTCTTGCACTGCGGGCTCCACTCGCCCATGCGCGGAAGATCGCTGATCACGGACCAGACGGCCTCGGGGGTTGCGTTGACGTCGATGGAGTCTTCGATGACGGGTGCGGCCATGGTGGCTTCCTTCCAATCGGGTATCGCAGGTCACCCTAATCCAGTTTCTGTGACGACTGGTAACGCAGTGGCGTCAGTCGGGTTGACGCCGAGTCGGCGAGGGTTGTGTCTGCGCGGCATGCATCCTAATGTGAAAGGCATTTAGTAATAGGTATGGCAAACCTAAATTAAGGATGGATATGGCTGACGAGCACAAGGCGCAGCAGCGTGACGGTGAACGAGCGTTGCGCGAACTGTTGAAACCGGTCTCGGGACGTCTCGCAGCCGGCCGACTGCTCGCGGTGGTGTCCGGTGTACTCGCAGTCGTCCCATACATCGCCCTGGTGGAGGCGGGCGACCTCCTGCTGACCGCGGCCGCAGACGGCGTCCCCGTCGACGGTCCAGGTGTTCGACGCTGGCTGCAGATACTCCTCGCGGCGTTCGGCGCCCGCCTGCTGATCTACTTCGTAGCACTGCTTGTGACCCACTTGGCCGACATCGAGTTCGGCAGACTGGCCCGCGAGGGAATGGTCCGCCGTCTGGCGTCGGCCCCGCTGTCGTGGTTCACCGGGGTCAACTCGGGGCGAGTGCGCAAGGGTCTGCAAGACGACATCGGAACCGTCCACCACCTGATCGCTCACCAACCGGTCGACGGAACAGTCGCGGTGGTCATGCCCGTCGCGCTGATGATCTACGCGTTTGTGGTCGACTGGCGGCTTGGGCTCCTGTCGATCGCGACGTTGCCCCTGTACGTGTTGGCCACGGCGACGTCGATGCGCGGCATGGGTGAGAAGACGGTGGAGATGGACAAGAGGCTGTCGTCGGTCTCGGCGCGCATGGTCGAGTTCGTCACCGGCATCTCGGTGGTCAAGGCCTTCGGTCGTGTCGGGCGAGCGCACGACAGGTACCAACAGTCCGCAGACGAGTTCTACGACTTCTACTTCGCCTGGGTGAAGCCGCTGGTGAGACTGTCGGCACTCGGGAGTTCGTTCCTCGCGGTCCCCCTGCTGCTCCTCATCAACGTCGGCGGCGGTGCTCTCCTGGTGCGGGCCGATGTGGTGTCGGCGGCGGACGTTCTCGCGACGGCGCTGATCGCGTTGCTCATTCCCAATGCGATCGAGACGCTGATGAACGCCGCATGGTCCCGTCAGATGGCTGGAGCCGCGGCGTTGCGTCTGGACGGTCTGCTCCACCTCGACGTGCTCGCACCTGTGCGCCTGTCTGACATCGAAGTCCCTTCGGGCAACGCGGTGGAGTTCGACTCGGTCTCGTACTCCTACACCGCCGGCGACAGTGCGGTGATGGCGGTGGACTCAGTGGACTTCCGCATGGAACCCGGAACCATCACGGCGCTGGTCGGACCTTCCGGGTCGGGGAAGTCGACGCTTGCGACCCTCCTGGCACGATTCGACGACCCGACGTCGGGAACGATCCGCTTGGGCGGGGTACCCCTCCCGCATGTCGGCTCGTTGTACTCCCACGTCGGGTTTGTACTTCAAGACCCACAACTCCTCGGCGTCAGCATTCGGGACAACATCCTGCTCGGACGGCCGGACGCGACCGAGGAAGAGGTGCGCGCCGCCGCGCGCGCTGCTCAAGTACTCGACGAGATCGATGCTCTTCCACAAGGATTCGACACCGTGTACGGCTCCGACTCCGGACTCTCGGGAGGGCAGGCACAGCGGGTCGCCATCGCGCGGGCTCTCCTCGTCGATGCACCCGTGCTGATCCTCGACGAGGCGACTGCGCTCACCGATCCGGAGTCGCAGTATGAGATCCAGCAAGCGCTGTCGACGCTCGTTCGAGGGAAGACCGTGCTGCTCATCGCGCATCGCCCCGAGGTGATCGCGGGCGTCGACCGGATCGTCCTTCTGGATTCGGGCCGGGTGCTGGCGAGTGGAACGCACGACGAACTCATCGATCACCCGGCGTACGCCCGGTTGTGGACGGCCGCTCCCACCAGTGAAGGACTCCAGTCATGACCCTGCCGCTCACCGACATCGTCGCGCGTATGCGCCGCATGCTGTCACAACCGTCGCGACTGCGAGGCGCGCTCGCGGTGTCAGTGGGCGCAGGCCTGATCGAAGGCCTGGCGCTGGCAGCGCTGCTTCCGGCGATATCGTCGCTGGCATCCGACGATGCCGTGTGGGGTCTGCGAATCGGTGGCTGGGTCGCAGTGCTGGCGGTCCTGTCCGTGGCGAGCTTTGCAGTCAACTACTTCGCCGCTCGGCGCATGTACGACGCAGCACTCGACTTCCTGCGCAGCATCCACCGATTGGTGGGGGACCAGGTGGCGAAGCAACCGCTCGGATGGTTCGCGCGACCGATCTCGGGGGCGTTGTCGCGCCTGGTCTCCACCGAACTGATGATGGCGGGCGAGATTCTCGCCCACATGTTGGGCCCGCTCGCCTCACGCGGCACCGCTGCCGCGGTGATCGTGATCGCCGCGTGGGTGTGGAATCCGCTCCTCGGACTCGTTCTCACCGTTGCCGCACCGGTGTTCGTGGGGATCACGCTCGGGTCGACGGCGCTGCTGCGTCGTGGACGGGAGATGCACGAACCGAGCGAGATCGCTCTTGCGGACAGGATCGTCGAGTTCGCGCAGTGCCAGGGCGCGTTGCGTTCGACGGGTCACAGCGCGGATTTCGCGCCGCTCGCCGCCGATATGGAGGCTGCGTCCAAGGCCAAGAAGAGCGCGCTCTGGATGGAGACGGGAGGACTGCTGCTCAGTGGTGCCGCCACGCAGGGCATCGTGGTGGCGCTGATCGTGACCGCTGGATCACTCGCCGTGGACGGGGTGTTGGAGCCAATTCCCGCTGTCGCGTTCATCGGTCTCGCGCTGCGATTCACCTTGACGCTGTCGGTGATAACCGACAGCGCGATGGCGTTGGAGTCGCGTCGCCCGCTTCTGGATCAGTTGGACGAAGTCCTGACTGCGCGACCGTTACCCGAGCCGAACGAGCCCGCAGTGCTCGGCGCACCCGGATCGATCGTCCTCGACAACGTGGGATTCACCTACGAAGGTTCTGCCGAACCGGCGCTGCAGAACATCTCGCTGACCGTTCCGCCCGGGAAGATGGTCGCGATCGTGGGTCCGTCGGGGAGCGGTAAGACGACTCTGGCGAAGCTCATCGCGCGCTTCTACGACGCCGATCAGGGGACCGTCGCGGTCGGTGGAGCGTCGGTCGCCGAGCAGACGACCGAGCAGTTGATGTCGCAACTCTCGATGGTCTTCCAGGACGCCTACCTCTTCGACGGGACCCTCTGGTCGAACATCGCGGTCGGTCGTCCGGAGGCGTCCGACGCCGAGATCCTCGAAGCCGCTGAGTCTGCGGGTGTGACAGAGGTCGCCGGTCGTCTATCCGATGGCTGGGACACGGGTGTCGGAGAAGGCGGACGTGCGCTCTCCGGGGGTGAGCGTCAGCGAGTCTCCCTCGCGCGTGCGCTGCTCAAGCAGGCTCCGATCGTGCTTCTCGACGAGGCTACGTCTGCGCTCGACGTCGAGAACGAAGCACATGTCGTTCATGCTGTGGAGCAGCTCCGGCGCACCGCGACGGTGGTGGTCATCGCCCACCGTCTCGACACCGTGGTGTCTGCCGACACGATCGTCTCGCTCGACGAGTCGGGGCGACTCGAGGCGGTCGGGGATCACGACGAACTGCTGGCTGCGGGCGGCACCTACGCGTCGTTCTGGCAGCGGCTCCGTTCCAGTCAGGGGTGGCGCGTAGCGGACTGACGTCGAGCAGACGCGCGTTCGCGGCCGATACCCTGGCAGCGTGACCGATCGAGGAATGGAAGCCGCGCGACTGGGCCGCACCGTCGGACGCAAGCCGGCCTTCTCTGCGACGGATGTGGTGCGGGCCGCGCTGGACGAGGGTGTCGACAGCTTCACGATGACCGCTGTCGCCAATCGACTCGGTGTCGTGACCGCGGCGATCTATCGCGTCTTCGGCTCTCGCGAGGAACTGGTTTTCGCCTGCCTCGACGCGATAGCGGCGACCTTCCGGGTGCCCGAGGACGGGGCGGACTGGCGCGGAGTCCTGCACCTGTGGGCTGATGAGGGATGGCGGCTCTGCGAGGAGAATCCAGGACTCGACCGTGCCGTTTACGACTACCCGGCTGCCTTCACGCGCATCGAGGACGTCTTCGCCGCTTATGCGCGGGCCCTGGCCGTGCACGGGTGGACACGCGGCCAGGCAGCCTTCGCACTCGATTTCATCGGCGACACCGTGTTCTCCACCCACATCGGCGTACAGGCACACCGCGCCGTCGACGAGGATGGAGTGAGCGGACTCGAGCGTGCACGAGCTCGGAGTACTGCTGCCGCCGTCTTGCAGCCCTCCGATGACTGGCAGGACCGAGGTGCGCTGGACGTCAAGTTGGCGTTCGTGATCCGCGCGCTGGACGCCGACCGACCGTCGCTGTGACCGACGGTCGGCCTCCGCGCGCCGTGGAGTCAGCCGACGGTCACCATGTCCCACTCGGACACCGAGCCGGAGAGCCGCGCCAGGTGTGAGTCGGCGTCGCCGAGAGTGTGCGAGATCGCGGTGAGGCGGCTGACGTAATGCCCGACCGGGTACTCGGCCGTCATGCCGATGCCGCCGTGCATCTGGATGGCCTCCTGGCCGACATGCCGTCCGCTGCGGCAGATCTGCAGCTTGGCCCGGGAGGCGATGATCGGGTCGTAGTCGCCGTCGGCCAGGGCCGCGGTGAAGTATGTGCTCATGCTCTGCGCGAGTTCGTTCGACACGTACATGTCGGCGGCGCGATGAGTGAGCGCCTGGAACGTGGCGAGCGGAACACCGAACTGCTTGCGCGTCTTCAGATACTCGACCGTCAGCTGCAGGGCGCGTGTCATCGCCCCGACCGCCTCGGCGCACAGGGCCGACTGTGTCGCGACCTCGACGTCGGAGATCACCTGGGACGCGTCGCCGCTGCCCAGACGCGTTCCGGCGGCGCCGGTCAGCTCGATCTGCGCTCCGCGTCGACGGTCGTGCGTCCGGTACGCGGTGCGGGCCAGGCCGTCGGCGTCCGCGTCGACGAGGTACAGCCCGATCGTCCCGTCCGGCTCACGAGCGGAGACGACGAAGGTGTCGGCGACGTCGCCGTGGTCGACGAGGGTCTTGGTCCCGGTCAGCTTCCCGTCGACGGCTGTCGTCGTGACCGCGGTGTGCGGCCACCGGTCGCCGGGTTCGGTGTGCGCGAACGCGAGCAGACGTTCGCCCGACGAGAGGCCGCCGATGACGTCGGCGCGGGTGGCGTCGTCGGCGGTGCGGGCGACGAGCATGCCGGGCACGATCACCGATCCGAGCAGAGGTTCGGGAGCGAGGCTCGCACCCAGCTCGCCCATGACGACGGACAGTTCCTCCGGGCCTGCGCCCATGCCGCCGTCGTCTTCGCTGAAGACGAGACCGAGGATGCCGATCTCGGCGAGCGAGTTCCACACGTCGCGGCTCCAGCCGAGGTCGGTGTCGGTGACGGATCGGAGGGTCTCCACGTCGTAGGTGGAGGTCAGGACGTCGCGGACGGTGTCGCGCAACATCACCTGTTCTTCGGAGAGGTCGAATTCCATTTGTGCTCCCTAATGAGTCTGGCGGGCCTAGAGGCCCAGCACGGCCTTGTCGATGATCTGGCGCTGCACTTCGGACGAGCCGCCGTAGATCGTGACCTTGCGGTAGTTGAGGTAGGTCGGAACCGTGAGCTGGGCCCATTCGGGAGAGGCCACGTCGGCGGTGCCGTTGGCACCTGCGGCGTCGACGCCCGCGACGGGCAGCGAGTCCGGACCGGCGATGTCGGCGAGGAGCTCCATCGCCTGCTGCTGCAGTTCGGAGCCGCGCAGTTTCAGCAGCGACGACGCCGGGTTCTGCTTGCCGTTCGCCGAGCCCGCGACCACGCGGAGCTGCGTGATCTCGAGCGCCAGGAGCTGATTCTCCAGGTCGGCGAGGCGTGATGCGATCGCCGGATCGTCGAGGAGCGTCCCGTTCGGCGTGGTGATCTCGCTCGCGAGCTTCTTGGCTCGAGCGAGCTTCGTCTTCGTGTAACCGACACGGGCGATGCCGGACCGTTCGTTGCCGAGCAGGAACTTGGCGATCGTCCAGCCCTGGTTCTCTTCACCCACGAGATTCTCGACAGGCACGCGCACGTCGCTGAAGAAGACCTCGTTGACCTCGTACCCGCCGTCGATCAGCTGGATCGGGCGCATCTCGATGCCCGGGGTGTCGAGGTCGATCAGCAGGAAGCTGATGCCCGCCTGCTTCTTCACGTCGGGATCGGTGCGGACCAGCATGAAGATCCACTTGGCGAACTGGCCGAGGGTGGTCCACGTCTTCTGGCCGTTGACGACGTAGTGGTCGCCGTCGCGGACGGCCCGCGTCTTCAGCGACGCGAGGTCACTGCCTGCCTCGGGCTCGGAGAATCCCTGGCACCACCAGAGGTCGAGATTGCGGGTGATCGGGAGGAAGCGTTCCTTCTGCGCGTCGTTGCCGAAGTGGGCGATCACCGGTCCGACCATGCCCGCGTTGAACGGCAGGAGGTCGGGGACGAAGTTGAGCGCCATCTCCTCGCGCCAGATGTGGTGCTGCACCGGCGTCCAGTCCTGGCCGCCGGCTTCCACCGGCCACGCGGGGACGGCGATGCCGCGCTTGTTGAGGATCTGCGTCGTGGTGACGATGTCGTCCGGGTAGATGGTCTTGCCTTCGGCGTTGCGCCGTCGGATGTCCTCGGGGATCTCGGTGGTGAAGAACTCCCTGAGCTCGGTCCGGAAGGCTTCTTCCTCTGGGGTGAATCTCAGCTGCATGCTTCAATTCCTACCCGCTGATGTGCGTCGCGTCACGGGTGTCGAACGAAGTACGCTGCGTAACCATGAAACACGTGCATGCCTTCACCGACGACGCGCTCGGCGACCTCGACGCGCTGGGCGTCGCGCAGCGGATCGCATCCGGCGAAGTCAATGCCGCGGAAGTGCTCGACGCGGCCCTCGCCCGACTGGACTCGGTGGAGCCGGCGATCAACGCTCTTGTCCTCGACGATCGGGAGCGTGCACGGTCGCGGGCCGCGGGCACGTTCGACGGTGTCTTCGCGGGTGTGCCGTCGGCGATCAAGAACAACACCGCGTTCGCGGGGATCGCCACGCGGAACGGTTCGGCCGCGACGCCGGACGTGAAGGCGACCGAGAACGAGGAGTTCTCCGACCAGTTCGTCGGAACCGGCCTCAACGTGATCGGAGCGTCGACCACCCCGGCCTACGGGCTGACGGCCACCACCGAGTTCGTCGACCGCGAACCGACCCGCAACCCGTGGGACACCGACTTCTCGTCGGGTGCGTCGTCCGGCGGTGCAGCCGCGCTCGTCGCCGCGGGCGTTCTGCCGCTCGCACACGGCAACGACGGCGGCGGCTCCATCCGTATCCCCGCCGCGGCGTGCGGTCTGGTCGGTCTGAAGCCGACGCGCGGGCGGACTGCGCCGTCGAAGATGGCCAAAGACCTGCCGATCGACCTGGTCAGCAACGGCGTCATCACGCGCAGCGTCCGCGACAGCGCGGCCTTCCTCGCCGACGTCGAACGACTGTCACCGGCGAAGAATCTGCCGCCGGTCGGTCACGTCGAGGGACCTGGTGACAAGCGCCTCCGGATCGCGCTGGTCAACGTGCCGATCACCGGGCACCTCCTCGATCCGGCAACAAACTCCGCACTGAACGAGACCGTCGAGCTGCTGGAGTCGCTCGGTCACTCGGTCACCACGGTGCCGCTTCCGGTCGACAGGTCGTTCGTCGACGACTTCGCCGACTACTGGGCGTTGATGGCGTTCGGCATCGACAGGCTCGGCAAGTTCACCGTCGGCAAGGGCTTCGACAACTCGCTGATCGATCCGTTCACCCGTGGTCTGTCGAACCGATTCCTCCGCCGCTTCTACCGCCTCCCGTTCGCGATACGCGGACTGAACCGCGGGACCAAGGCGTTCATCGGCCTGACGAGGGACTTCGACGTGGTCCTCTCGCCGACGCTCGCTCATGTGACGCCGGAGATCGGTGTCCTCTCCCCGTCGGGCGACTTCGACGAGGTGTTCGACAAGCTCACGCGCTACGTGTCGTTCACGCCGGCCAACAACGTCAGCGGAACGCCAGCCATCTCTCTGCCGCTCGGGCAGACTCCGGACGGTCTGCCGATCGGCATCCACTTCTCCGCCGACATGGGTGCCGAGCGCACGCTCCTCGAACTCTCCTACGAACTCGAAGCGGCCTGCCCGTTCGCGCGGATCCAAGACGCCTGACTTTCCGCGTCCAACCATTACCGCTCAGGGGCAGTAGGCGTTCTTACGCGCCTTCTTCCGCTGCTCGGTGATGGTTGAACGCGGTCTCGAGTAGTTCGCGTCGCCCGCCGACGGTCATATTGCGAAGGTTTGGCTGGCAGTTCTGGGCTGCGAGGACGAACCGTCAGGCCGGGCGTGATCCTCGTCGAATGCCGGATATCGCCGTGACCTGGGGGTTCGTCAGCGGGACGTAGTCGAGGGATGTCCCGGTGGATGGGATTGTGTGTAGTGGGGCACATCTGCCGTGGATTGTGATGTCACCGACACGAAGGCCCCGGTGTGGGCGCTGGAGTGTCGTTTCCCTCCACGAAAGGACCACACCATGGTCTCGCCTCCCCTCGTCGGCGCCCCCACGGCCGATGCTCCGGGCAACCGTCTCGACGACGCCGATCAGCGCTGGACACCCCGGCTGATCCTCTCCCTCAGCGCGATCGTGCTCACCCTCGAGATGCTCACCATCAGCTATCTGATGATCTCGATGGCGCAGCCGGCCATCAGCGCGCACTACCAGACCACGCAGGGCGCGTGGCTCCTGACGACGTTCCTGCTCGTCGGCGCCGTGGCCGCTCCGCTCCTCGGCAAACTGGCCGACATGCACGGCAAGCGGTTGATGCTGCTCCTGTGCGTTGCAATCGCCGCCGTCGGGACGTTCATCTCGGCGGTCGCTCCGAGCTTCGCGCTCATGCTGGTGGGTCGAGGCCTGGCCGGCCTGCTCGTCCCGTGCCTTTTCCTGAGCTACTCGCTGATCCGCGACGTCTTCCCCGCGAAGACCGTCGCCCTCGCGGTCAGCATCGCGACGAGCGGAATGGGGCTCGTCGCGATCCCGGCGCCGTTCATCGCGGGCTGGCTGATCGACGACTTCGGCTTCCGCGGCGTCTTCTGGTTCATGCTGATCGGCCTCGCCGTGCTCGGGCTGATGATCCTGGCGACGACGGCGGAGTCGCCCGTCCGATTGCGCGGTCGCATGGACCTGGTCGGAGCAGTCCTCCTGGGTGCAGGTCTCGCGGGCGTCCTGGTGGGCGTGAGCATGGGCCCGACGTGGGGTTGGTCGGCGTCGTCGACGCTCCTGTACCTGATCGGCGGAAGTGCACTCATCGTCGCGTGGGCCGTCTCGGCGAAGTTCGTCAGCGACCCGCTGATCGATCTGAATGTTCTCGGGCGACGGTCGGTCGCCTTCACCGCGATCGGCGCGGGCATGGTTTACGGCGTCAGCGGCCTGTACTCGCTGCTGCTTCCGACCCTCGCCATGACGCCCGCGATCATGGGCCTCGGCTACGGATTCGGCGTCGACGCGGAAGGATTCGCAGTGTTCCAGGCGCCGATCGGTGCGCTCACCGTCGTCGGCGGTCTCATCGTCGGAGTGCTCGTCGGTCGCAATGTCGCGCCGCGCGCGCTGCTGGCCGTGGGTGGCGTCATCGCAGCGCTCGGTTGTGCTCTGACCGCGTACTCCAACGACACCAAGGGCACGCTGATCGTGTTCGCAGGCCTCGTCGGCCTCGGCATGGGCCTGGGCTACGCGGCGATCCCGAATCTCGTGATCGCCGCCGTCCCGCCGCAGTTGCAGGCGTCCACCGCCAGCATCATGGGTGTGGTCCAGAGCGTCGTCCCCGCGATTCTCCCGGTGATCGCGTTCACGGTGATGAATAACTCGTACATCGCTCCGATCCCGCCGGAGATGACCGGCGGCTACACGTTCTACACGCAGGACGGGTTCAAGGTCGCATTCCTGATCGCCGCCGCCGCGGGTGCCGTGTGTGCTGTCGCTGCACTGCTGCTTCCGCGGAAGATCGAACAGATCGTCCTCGAAGACGCCTGAGAAATGCGCTTAGGGTGTCGGGGGGGGGGGGGGGGGGGGGGGGCACCAACCCCCCCAGGGCCGCGGCCGGCGGGCGGGGGGGGGGGGGGGCCCCGGGCCGCCCCCCCCCGGGGGGGGGGGGCGCCGACAGGGCG
>NZ_JBBCUB010000007.1:0-238545 GCF_037148075.1 Gordonia malaquae
AATATTTGCCGCCGTTTCGGGCGAACTTTTCCAGTCTAGCCTCACCCCGCTCTGCAGTGCAAATCGGCGTATCGGCGGCAACCGGACCCACCAACACCACCACCAGAATCTTGCGACCCGGTGAAGAAGTTGAAGGGAGTTTGTCCTTCGAGGCCTGGCCGCTCGGACTCGATATAAGTTACGCATCGGCCCACAGAAAGCCAAATCGCCTGGTCAGAGCCTTGCGCTACCCGGAATGCCGATGACTGGACGACGTTTCGGGTGCGAATCGGCTGTTCGACGGCTTCGGACTCATGTCGTGCTCCAGTCCCGAGCCGATGGCCGGCGACGGCTTCTGTCCGGGTTTCACGACGACGAACTGGCCCATCATTCCTTGGTCCTCGTGGAACATCAGGTGGCAGTGGTACATGTACGGCCACCGGTTGGACGTGTAGTCGGTGAACCGGAGGGCGATGGTCGCGACGGCGCCGGGCGCCAGCAGGATCGTGTCCTTCCACCCGTCGATGAGCGGGGTGGTGCTTGTCTTGTCGAGCGACAGGACTCGGAACTGGGTGTCGTGGACGTGGAAGTTGTGAATCCAGTTGTCCTTGTTGGCGATGGTCCAGATCTCGTCGGTGTCCACGTCCACGGTGTCGGCGACTCGCGTGATGTCCATGAGGCGGTTGTTGATCTGGAACCACTCCATGTCGAAGGTTCGCTTCTTGGCGGTGGCGGCGGGACGGGCGGGAGCCCTGAGCGTCGGGTTGAGTCCGGTCGGCAACACGGGCGGCACGGCGGCTTCTGCGGGCGGCCCCACGATGGACAGCAGGTCGAACTCGTCCTTCAGTCCGAAGTCGGGGGCGTCATCGTCGTCTACTTCGAGGTTGTCGGCGAACCGGACTGCTTTCAACGTCACCTTCTCCTCGGGTTCCAGGTCGACGACGATCTCGGCACGTTCGCCCGGACTGAGGTAGACGCTTGTCGCGGTGACCGGTCGGTCGAGGAGTCCGCCGTCCGACCCGATGATCGTGAAATCACGTCGGTCGGAGAAGGCGAGGTTGAACAGTCGCATCGTCGAACCGTCGAGGATGCGGAATCGGACACGACGGGTGGTCGCGGTGAAGGTCGGTCCGCTGATTCCATTGACGACGGCGGTGTCGCCGATGAGTCCGACGTCTTCACGGTCTGTCTCGTCGAGCATGTGGTCGGAGGTGAAGCGCTTGTCCTGGACGATCAGTGGGATGTCGTCGATCCCGTAGCGGTTCGGGAGATCGAGCTGGTCGGACTGGTCGTCGTCGACGATGAGCAGCCCGGAGAGTCCGCGATAGGCGTGGCGGCTGGTGGTCCCGTGCGGGTGCGGGTGGTACCAAAGGGTCGCTGCCTGCTGTTTGATCGTGTATTCGGCGGTCCACGTGTCACCGGGCATGATCGGCTGGTGTGGTCCGCCGTCCATGTTCGCCGGCAGGTGCATGCCGTGCCAGTGCACCGTTGTCATCTCCGGAAGCGCGTTTCCGACCTTGACTCGAATGTCCTCACCACGGCGCACCCGGATCGTCGGACCGAGAATCGTTCCGTTGTAGCCCCAGGTGGGGGTGCTCGTTCCTGCGACGATCTCGCTGGTGCCCGGTTTCGCTTCGAGACGGAAGACCTTCGTCGTTCCTGATGCTGTCGGCTTCAGGACCGGCGGGATAGGCAATGGGCGGGGGCGACTGTCCGGCGGTCCGGAGCCGTCGGGTGCCGCGTCGTCTGACGAGCACGCCGCGACAACGGTCGCGGCGGCCACCACCCCTGCGCCTTTCAGCCACGTCCGACGACTGATCGATTCGGCTGCGTTCATGGCTTTCTCTCTCCTCGGGCCTGCCGATCAGCGCTTGCGTCGGCGCGGTGGCCGGCCGAGCACCGCCGACGGCTTCTGGCCTGGACGGACGACCACGAGCTGGCCTTCCATCCCCTTGTCTTGGTGGAACATCAGGTGGCAACCGAACTGGTATGGCCAGCGGGTCGACGTGTAGTCGGTGAAGCGCACCGCGAGTCGTGCGACCGCACCCGGTGGGAGGAGGACGGTGTCCTTCCACCCTGCGGTCGGCGGCTTCGGATGTGCCTTGTCGAGTGAGAGCACTCGGAACTGCGTTCCGTGGATGTGGAAGTTGTGAATCCAGGTGTCGGTGTTGCGCACCGTCCAGATCTCGGTCTTCCCGACGGGGACGACGGCGTCGACGCGTGCGGGATCGAACAGCTGGCCGTTGATCTGGAACCACTGGAGATCGAAGTACCGCTTGTGCGCGATTCCGGTGTTCGGCGAGTTGCGCAACGTCGGGTTGAGCCCGGTCGGCAACGCGCGTGGCTTCGGCGCCGTCGGTGCCGGGCCGATCACCGTCATCAGATCGAACTCGTCCTGCAGTCCGAAGTCGGGCGCGGCGTCGTCGACGCCGAGGTTTCCGGGGAACGCGACCGCGCGCAGTTGGACGGTCTCGCCTGGGCTGAGATCGACGACGATCTCGGTCCGTTCGCCCGGACTGATCCCGATGCTGGTCGCCGTCATCGGCTTGTCGAGGAGCCCGCCGTCGGTTCCGATGACGGTGAATCGCCGGTTGTCGGAGAACGCGAGGTTGTAGAGGCGTGCGGTCGAGGCGTCGACGACGCGGAATCGCACCCGGCGGGTGGTGGCGGTGAATGTCGGTTGGGTGATGCCGTTGACCGTCGGGGTGTCGCCGAGCAGTCCGACGTCGGCTCGGTCGGTCTCGTCGAGTGCTCCGGTGGAGGTGAAACGTTTGTCTTGCAGGATCAGCGGGATGTCGTCCATGCCGTACCGCCGCGGGAGGTCGTGACGCGACGTCGCCGCATCGTCGACGATCATCATCCCGGCAAGCCCGCGGGACGTCTGCAGACTGGTGCTCCCGTGCAGGTCGGGGTGATACCAGAGGGTCGCGGCCTGTTGGCGAACTCGGAAGCGTGAGGCGAATGCCCGGCCCGACTCGATCGGTTGATGCGGGCCGCCGTCCATGTCTGGAGGAACGTGCAGCCCATGCCAGTGGACCGTGGTGGTATCGGGTAGCGCGTTCCGGACATTGATCCGGACGTTGTCTCCGCGCGTGACGCGGATCGTCGGGCCGAGGTTCGCGCCGTTGTATCCCCAGGTCCCCGTGCGGGTGCCGGGAACGATCTCGCTGGTGCCCGTCCGCGCCTCCAGGCCGAAGACTTTGGTCTTGCCGACCTTGCGCGGTGCGAGCACGGGTGGGATCGGCAGCGGTCGAACGACGGCGGCCGCGGCTTCCGGTTCAGGTTCCGAACGCGATGTGCAGGCCACAGCACCGGCGCCGAGGACAGCGAGACCTACACCTTTGAGCAGTGTCCGCCGCGACACCGTTTCGTGGACGTCCACTCCGCTCCCGTTCGCCCTGTCCGTTGATCGGATGAGCTTATACGCAGGGCCGGGTCGGTGCGGAGATCAGTCGGGGACGTTCTCTCCGTATCCGAGCGCGCGCAGCGATGCGCGGATGCGTTCTGCGGCGTCGTCGAGTGATTCCGGCGACGGGTTCTGATCTGCCTGAGTGAGGTCGAACGACTCCAGCGAGTGCGCGGGGAACACGTGGATGTGCAGGTGCGGCACTTCGAGCCCGGCGATCAACAGGCCCATTCGCGGTGCGTCGAACGCGTCCTTGACGGCACGGCCGATCTTCTGCGAGACGTCGGACAGGTGAGTGAACGTCGGGGTGTCGATCTGCTCCCAGTGATCGATCTCCTTGCGCGGCACCACGAGCACGTGTCCGGGTGTCACCGGGTTGATGGTCAGGAACCCGACGCTCTGTCCGTCCTTCCAGACGAAACGTCCGGGCAGATCGCCGTTGATGATGTGCGTGAAAACCGAGGCCATGTCCGAACCTTACCGAGCCTGCACTCCGCGTGCGCGGGGCAGCGCGAACCAGAAGGTCGCGCCTTCCCCCGGAGTGGAACGAACGCCCACTCGGCCGTCGTGAGCGGCGATGAGCGCGGCCACGATCGATAGGCCGAGTCCGCTTCCGCTGTCCGAGACATTCCGGTGTCGGGACGGGTCGCCCCGGTAGAATCGTTCGAAGACGTGTGCCTGCTCGTCGGTGGTCAGGCCCGGGCCAGAATCGGCGACCTCGACGATCACCTCTTCACCGTGTATCCGCGCCGCCAGGGTGATCGGGCCGTCGGGTGCAGTGTGAGCGACTGCGTTGCCCAGCAGGTTGCCCAGCACCTGACGGAGTCGGAGTCGATCCCCGTTGACCTGCGCTGTCGGATCGAAACCGGCCAGGTCGAGGTCGATCTGACGGCCCGGTGCCGACGCCCGTGCTGCCTCGACGGAGTCGACGAGCAGGGGAAGCACCTCAACCGGGGCGTTCTCGACGGGCCGGTGTGCGTCCAGCCGTGCCAGCATGAGGAGGTCCTCGACAAGCATCGTCATCCGGTCGGCTTCGCCGGAGATCCGACGGACTGCGTCGGAGGAGTCGGTGACGGCGCCCAGCGCCATCAGATCGGCGAAACCCTTGATCGACGTCAACGGTGTGCGGAGTTCGTGAGACGCGTCGGCGATGAATCGCCGCATCTTCTCTTCGGAGGCTCGCGCCTGACGTTCAGACGCCGCAGTCGCGGCGAAGGCGTTCTGGATCTGCGCCAGCATCGCGTTGAGCGACTCGCCGAGACTCCCGACCTCGGTGTTCGCCGGTCGAGCCGGGACTCGTCGGTGAAGGTCGCCACCCGCGATGGCGTGGGCGGTCTCTTCGACGCGGCGCAACGGACGCAGACTGGACCGGACCAACAGGTAGCTGAGCGCCCCGATCAGGACGACCACGATGCAGCCGACACCGACCTGCAGCCAGATCAACCGCGTCATCGTCGCGTCGACGTCGGTCAACGGGATCGCCACCACCACCGTCGACCCGGCCGACACCCTCTTGACCACCCGCCAGTCCGGGCCCGCCCCAGACGACGACACGGTCACCGGCGACGTGCCCTCCGACGACGAGAGGCTCGACAGGTCTGGGCTGGAGCCGAAGTCGTTGAACGTGATCTCAAACCCGTCCGACGACGTCGCGGTCACGAAGTATTGCGACTTCGGGCGCCGCAGGCCAGGAGGACCCGGCATGTCACCGTCACGGACGTCCGGCGGTCGTGCCCACCCGTGGACGGCGTCGGTGAGCCCCTCATCGACGCGGGTGAGCAGATCGCTCCGCATCGCGGATGTCACCACCACTCCGGAGACTCCGAGGCCCGCCAGCACCAGGATGACGGTCAGGACGACAAGTGTCACCCGCAGCGGCATCGACCGCATGCGTTCGGACACCACGTTCATCGAGGCTCACGCATCACGTAGCCCACACCGCGCAGGGTGTGGATGAGCCGGACCGGGCCGGTGTCGATCTTGCGTCGCAGATATGACACGTACGACTCGACCACGTTCACGTCGCCGCCGAAGTCGTAGTTCCACACGTGATCGAGAATGCGTGGCTTCGACAGCACAGTTCCCGCGTTGACCATGAAGTACCGGAGCAGTGTGAACTCTGTCGGCGACAGCGAGACGAGTTCGCCGTCCTTGAGCACTTCGTGGGTCTCCTCATCGAGTTCCAGATCGGCGAACACGATGCGCGACGACGCCTGAGACTCCTGTCCGTGTCCGCTGCGGCGGAGCAGCACACCGAGCCGTGCGACGACCTCTTCCAGGCTGAACGGTTTGGTCACGTAGTCGTCCCCGCCGACGGTGAGTCCGTTGACCTTGTCTTCGACGGAGTCGCGCGCCGACAGGAACAGCGCGGGCGCGCCTATGCCGTCCGCGCGCAGTCGTCGCAGCAGTCCGAAGCCGTCCATGCCGGGCATCATCACGTCCAGGATCAGGACGTCGGGTTTGAAGGTGCGGGTGATGTCCAGGGCGCGCGGTCCGTCGGCGGCTGAGCGCACGTCCATGCCCTGGAACTTCAAGGACACCGACAACAGTTCCCGGATGTTCTCCTCGTCATCGACGACCAGAACTTTTGCGGGCACGGCTGGGGAACTCACGGTCATGTCACCATCGTGCACCGACCGCCTCCTCCCCCGCTGTCCGAACGCTGGGAGCTTCCTGTGAGCCGGCGTCCCCTGCCCGTTGAGCGCCTTTCGTCTCGCAAGCTCGCTCAAGACCCGCGAAGCGAGTCGAAGCGTCCGCACCCGACAACTGGGCGTTGCACCACATTCCTTTCAGCTCAATTGGCAAGTCCCCCTGCTCGTTGAGCGAGCACACGAACTCGGCGGTCGGTCGAGCTTGTGTACGCCGCAGAGTTCGAAACCATACAAGAGGCGTACGCGGCCGAACGCAAGGTTCACGGTTGGGGACGGGCGAAACGTCGTGCACTCATCGCGGGACGGTTTGAGCTACTCCACACACTGTCCAAACGCGGACTCCGTCCGCTGAGCGACCCTGTTCCCGACCTGGCCCGCGCCGACGACTGACGTGCTGGGGCGACACGACGCTTCGACTCGCTTCGCGGGTCTTGAGCGAGCTTGCGAGACGAAAGGCGCTCAACGAGCAAGGGCGCAGGGTCAGGACTTCATCATCGGGGAGGCGAAGAGGCCCTGGGTCAGGCGAACGTCGCCGAGCCACTCGGCGAGTTCGGCGGCCCGGGCGTCGAGCGCTCGGACACCGTCAGCGGGAACGTCCTCCAGGAGTTGGACGCGGACGCGGTTGTCCTCTTGCACCCAGCCTCCGACGATCCGGCCGTCCCACCATGCGGTCTGTCCACCGTTGCCATTCGTGTCGAACAGGTGCGGGACGTGCGCGGGATCGAGGTAGAACTCGCGGCCGCGCCACCCCATGGTCGCCGGGTCCAGGCCCGGCAGCAGCAGCGCCCGCGGCTCCACCTCGTCGACGGGGTCGAGGTCGTCGGCCATCAGGTAGCCGGTCTCGCCGGAGTCGAGGTCCACCTCGACCACGTCCAGGGCAGCGACCGCCTTCCGCACCGCGGTCTTCGTCGACCCGAGCCACCACACGAGGTCGGCCTCGGTTCCCGGACCGAACGAGCGGAGCCAGCGGGCCACAAGATCGCGGTGGCCATCCTCCGGGCTGACGGCCGCGAGAGGCTCACCCAACCACGACGACATCGACGTCCAGCCGGGCCGCGACACCGCCCACGTCGCGCGATTGGTCCCGCGGACCACGTCGCCCGCCGCTGCCAGGTGATTGAGCAGGCGCGGGAGCATCGGCGAGAGTCCGCCGTACGACTTCCCGGCGTCGCGCATGATCGAGATGTCGAAATCGGGCAGAGCTTTCCGCACCTCGGCGGCCACGAGTTCGGTTCCGTCGAGGAGATCGAGGACCGCCGACCGCGCTTGATCGATCCAGCCTTCGGGGTCGGCGGGTCCGTCGTCGCGACGCAGGTCACGGAGCATGTTGGTGCGTTCCGACGCCGCGACCCGGCTGCCGACCGCGCCCACCGCGTCGGCGAGGACCGGTCGGCTCATGACGAACAGTGTTCGCCGCATCGCGAGCTGTTTCACGACCGTTCGATCGTCGTAGAGCGCGGTGTCGACGTCGTTCGCGGTGATCTCGCCGTTACGCGCCCATGCCGACAGATGCACGGTGGACGCGGTGGTCGCGTGCAATCCGACAACCGCGTCGGCGATCTCGACAACCGGCGTGCCCACTGTCCCGTCGAGCAGATGTCTCCGCTGAAATCGAGCGCGGCGTGCGGTGTCGTCGACATGTGGTCGTGTCATCGAGCCACCGTAACGGCGTCGATCTCGATTCGTTGGCCCGGGTACGGCAGGACGGTGACCGCGACGATCACGGCCGGAGGAGTGTCCCCGGCGAACGCCTCTTCCACCGCGCCCCACACCGCGGCGACGTCCGCGCGGTCGGCCGTCTCGACATAGACGGTCAGTTTGGCGATGTCGTCGACAGTGCTCCCCTGCTCCGCGAGAAGTGTGGCCAGCAGTTGGACGACGTGCGAGGTCTGGGCGATCGGGTCGCCGGGCGCCACGACTGCCCCGTGCTCGTCCAGTGGCGATACGCCTGCTGTGAACAGTTGTTCGCCGCGAACGCGCGAACCGTAGGCGAACCCTCCGTCGAACAACGCGTCGGACCCGAATCGACTGATCGTCATTGGAAGCTGAGGACCTCGTCGCCCCAGGCGCGGAGCATCGCGTCGTCGAGACCGACTGCGGCGGAATCGACCGCACCGATCCGCAGCGAGGCGTGATCGTCGACGGTGTAGGGGTCCCATTGTGCGTTGCCGGGGATGTCGTCGCCGATGTTCGGGTCGGCTGAGGTTGCGAACGCCAGCCATCGACGCTGGACGCGGGCGGTCACCTCGTCGCCAGTCGGTCGGCCGCCCAATCGGTACATCGGATCGCGTTTGGTGGACGCCGGATTGCCCCACACGTACGGCAGTTCAGTGGCGTGAGCAGCGCCGAAACCGATGAACCGCAGCAGCGGCGTCGCCCAGTCGAAGCGGTATAGGTGCACCGACGCTTGCGAGTTGTGCGCTTCGGCGATCCACAACGCGGGCATGCGGAACCCTATGTCGCGGGAGATCGCCATGCTGCGCACCCGAGCCTTCACGTGCTGATACGACTCGTCGAGCTGTTCCGGCTCAGGCAACGGGAGATGCGGCTGCTCGGTGCCGATGAGGGTGAACATCGCGTCGACATGCTCCGACTTCACTGGCATGAGGGGCGACGACATCCACTTGAACAGCGACGTCTCGTGCCGATTCGTGCCGATCATCAGCGGCACCGGCAGTGCGCGCCCGGACTCGTACACACGGAGCGGGTCATCCGGGATCAGGTCGCCGTCGACGATCGGCGTGTGCGCGATGGTGCCGGGATGCTCCCGAGGCACCGACAGGAACATCTGCTGCGACGCCGCCACAAGAGCGTCGACAGGGATGTCTCGAAGCAGATCCGGGCTCACTCGTTCGGCCGGCATGAGGTCGAGCATCGCCTGCGCGTAGCGAGCCGCGCGGTCGGGGCCGTACACCGACGTCGCCGGGGAACTCTGTGCGATGGCCCGATGCACGAGTCCCTCCGCGCTCGGCATGGTCAGAAGCGTCGTGACGACTCCGCCTCCTGCCGACTCCCCGAAGACAGTCACGTTCCCGGGGTCGCCGCCGAAGGCGCTGATGTTCAGGTTCACCCAGCGCAGCGCGGCCAGCACATCGGACATCCCGCAGTTCGCGTCGAACGTCCGGTCGGCGTCCGACCACGACGAGAAGTCGACGAACCCGAACGCGCCGAGTCGGTAGTTGATCGTCACGACGATCACCGGGGTGCCTGTCTCGACACCCGTGCCGATCAGCGACGTCGCGTCGTACAGGGGTTGTGAACCCGAACCGCACAGGTAGGCGCCGCCGTGAATCCACACCAGCACCGGGAGCCGGGTGTCGCTGCGCGACGCGCCGCGCGGGGTGGACACATTGAGGTAGAGGCAGTCCTCCTCCTGCCGGGTGCCGTCGCCGAGTTCGATCACCGGCATCACCGGCTGCGGGCACACCGGTCCAAAAGTGTCTGCCGGGACCACGTCGGTGTGCGGTGTCGGATCGACCGCGTGCCGCCACCGCAGGTCGCCTACCGGCGGCTGGGCGTAGGCGATGCCTCTCCACACGTCCAGCGTTTCGGTCGCCACACCACGCAGCGGACCATAGTGAGTGTCGACGACCAGATCATCTTGAATCACGTGCCCCATTCTGCCGTGGGGAGTGCCGATGTCGCAGTGTGAGCCGTACCCTTGCGGGCATGAGCATCCCGCTGTTCTTCCGCGAAGAGTCGTTCCTGCAGCCGATGGAGGTGACGCTTCCCGACGACATCCGCGTTGTCACTCAGAAGTTCTACGACGTCCGGATGGAAGACATCCGGGACATCTTCGACGAGTCGTTCCAGACTCTCGCAGGCTGCGGACCGATCGGTCCCGGCTACGGCCTGTACGAGGGTGATCCCCACGACGTCTTCGACATCACCCTCGGCTTCCCCGTCGCCGCCCCGACCGACGTCGAAGGCGTCGACAACGGCGTGTTCCCGTCCGGCCGCGCCCTCATCATGAGCCATGTCGGCGCGTACGAGGGCATCAGTTCAGCGTGGGAGTCGCTCTTCGAGGTTCACGAGGTGAACGGCGGTGGCGATCCTCGCGGCGTCATCGAGATCTACGTCAACGACCCGTCGGTGACCGAACCCGAAGACCTCCGCACCGATCTGATCATCCTGTACTGACGCATCGCGGTTGCACCGCCGCTTCAGACGAGGTCGAGGCGTTTGGCCATGTCGGAGACGAACACTCCGGTCGGGTCGATGCGTCGGCGCACCGCGATCCATTCGTCGATCCGCGGATACATGGAGTGGAATGTGTCAGGCGAGGTGACGGAGTCTTTCGCAGAGTAGAGCCGTCCACCGAAGTCGATCACCCGACGGTCTAGTTCGGAGATCAGCCTGTCCAGGCCGCGTTTGATCGCGAAGTCGAACGTGACGGTCATGCCTGGCGTCGGGAACGACAGCGGCGCGCGGTTGCCTTCGCCGAACATCTTGAGCACGTTGACGAAGCTGGCGTGACCGGAGGCCCGCACCTCGGACAGAAGCGGGATGAACGCGTCGAGGTTCTCCGGCGGGATCACGAACTGGTACTGCAGAAAGCCGGTGCCGCCGTAGAAGCGGTTCCACTCCCCCATGATGTCGAGGGGATGCAGGAAGCCGGTGATGTTGTGAACCTTCCCTGCATACGTGCCGCCCGCCTGGAAGTAGGCGCGGCTCATCAGCCCGAATGACAGCCGGTTGCCCAGACCGCTCGGGAACACGTCGGGCACGGTGAAGTATTGCGGTGCGTCGAACCGCAACGGGTCGCGTCGGAGTTTCGCCGGCAGTTCGTCGACGGCGGCTAGACGTCCTCGAGTGAAGTAGCCGCGGCCCAGCGCCGGTTCTTTCGTCACCGCGTCGAACCAGCCCGCGCTGTACTCGGCGGAGTCGCTCCAGCCGGTGCGGTGCAGGTCGACGGTCTCGTGGGCGTCGTGGGTGACGACGCCGTCGGCGAGGAAGTACGCGGTCTCGGTCCGCTGGAGTCGGAGACGGGCACGCAGCACGATGCCGGTGAGACCGAGTCCTGCGACGGTCGTCCAGTACAGGGATCCATCCGGATCGTCCGATGTTCCGTCAGGTGCGAGCGTCAAGACTCGGCCGTCCGCGACCAGCAGATCGAGGTCCGCGACCTGGTCGCCGAAACTTCCGCTGCTGTGATGGCTCTTGCCGTGGATGTCGTGGGCGATCGCACCGCCGACCGTGACCTGCCGAGTCCCGGGCAGCACGGGCAGCCACAGGCCGAGCGGGACCAGCGTCCGCAGCAGAGCATCGAGGCTGACACCCGCGTCGACATCGGCGATCAGAGCGTCTCCGTCGATCCGATGAATCCGGTTCACGGCAGTCATGTCGACGGTGAGTCCGGCGCGGTTCTGCGCCGATTCGTTGTACGAACGGCCGAGCCCTCGTGCGATGACACCGTTCCGGAGGTACCCCGGCGAATCGGCGTTCGCGTCTGCCACCTTCGCGACAGCGCGGGCGATCGTCTCGACATCCGGTGTCGCCAGAACGGCGGCTCTGGTCTTGTTGGTTCGCGACCAGCCATTGAGGGTCTTGGTCGACACCACGTCGTATGCAGTCGTAGTCACGTCGGCGAACGTACCGCCGCGCCCTGAGAGGCTCCTGCGAGTTCCCCAAGGAATAACGAGCGACGGCGATGCGCTTGCAGAGGGAGTGAGTGCACCCACGCAGGCCAACAACGCCGAGAACGTCGACCGGGCCCTCGCCGCCCTCGAATGGACCCTTCAAGAGTCACGCCGCGAGCAGTTGTCAGCGGGTGAGCATCGGCTCTACGGCGGTCCGACCGCCGGGTTCCGGTATCTGGTGGACGGCTCCCTCGAAATCGACGACTGTGGAACGACGCGACTGATCGCGGCAGGCGACGTCATCTTGTGGCCGCACGGATCGTGCGGCCGCCTCCGCGCGCTCACCGATGTCGACATGGTGAGCGTCGTGTTCGCGCCGACGCCCGCGCCGAGCAGGTGGCTGCACACCCTCCCCACTGCCGTGGTGATCGGCGGATTCCGAGCCGCCGAGCCCGCCGTTGCCGGTCTCATCGACACCATCGGCACCGGCCCCGGGGCGACGAGGCCCGGCGACGTCGTGATCTGCAACAGAATCACCTCCACCATCGTGTCGGTTGTCATGCGGACGTGGCTGGAACGCGGCTGCGCTCCGGACCTGTGGGCCGACCGGCTGGCAGAGCCGGACCTGTCGCGAGTCATCGATGCGCTGCACGCCGAACCCGGCCGAGCGTGGACGGTGGACGAGTTGGCGAGAGCAGCGACCATGTCCCGCTCGGCGTTCGCCGAACGCTTCCGAGAACTGACCGGGCGATCACCGGCGTCGTATCTGGCCGGTGTTCGGATGGCGGAGGCCATGCGCCTGCTCAACGACGGCGAGCCGGTGGCGGCGACCGCACACCGGCTCGGCTACGAATCCGAAGCAGGCTTCAGCCGCGCGTTCCGCCGACACACTGGACATCCTCCGGCTCGATGGCGACGGGATCGGCAGGCGCAGCCGTCGGCGAGCTGACGTCGCCGCGCGCCGAGCCGAACAAGACTCCGCCGACGACCGCGGAGGCGACCGCGATCCAGAGCGCAGCGGTGATCCCGACGGTGTCCGACAACGCTCCTCCGACAGCGGCGCCGATGGTGATCGCGATCTGGAAGCCTGCCACCAACAGGCCTCCGCCCGCCTCCATCCGGTCGGGGGCCTGACGGCCGATCCAGGTCGAGACCACCATCAGCCACGATCCGAACCCGAAGCCCCACACGGCGACTGCTGCGACCACCAGCGGGACGTTGTCGGGTGCCGCGGCGACCACCGCGATGCTCGACGCGATCAGCGCAGGCACTCCGTACCTGGCGATGTCGAGGTGGCGGTCGACGACCATGCCGACCGCGAAGTTGCCTGCGAGCCCGCCGACACCGAACACGACGAGGATCGCCGCGATCGTCGTTGCATCCAGATCCGGATTCCGTTCGAGTGCCACTCGAATGTAGGTGAACGCCGCGAAGTGTCCGAACACTGTCAGGACGTGCCCGGTGAGGCCCAGTGACAGGCCCGGCACCCGGAGAGTCTCGGTGAGCGAGCTGACGCGTGCAGCTGCAGACGGCTCGACGAACGGGAGCACTCGCCAGAGTGCGACGGCCACTACGGCAGACAGGACGGCGGCGCCCGCGAACACTGCGCGCCAGTCGAACACCTCCCCCAGGTAGGTGCCGAGCGGGACTCCGGCGACTGTTGCGACGGTCGTGCCGGTGTTGACGAGCATCATGGCGCGGCCGAGGTGTGCGGGTTGCGCGAGGCGCGAGGCCACGGCGATCGACATCGCCCAGAAACCGCCGATCGACGCACCGAGCAGCAGTCGGGCCACCAGCAGCATCCACATGCTTCCGGATACCGCGACCAGCACATTCGACACCGCCGCCACGCTCGTCAGACCCACGAGCAGAAGCCTGCGGTCCAGCCTCGGAAAGAGGATGCCGATCGTCGGCGCCGTCAAGAAACCGACGAATGCGGTGACGGTGACGGCCTGCCCGGCGTTGCCTTCTGACACCCCCAACGATTCGGCCATGGCGGGCAGCAGACTGGGCGGAAGGAATTCGGCGACGACGAGGACGAAACTGGTCGCCATCATCACGACGATCGAGGCCCACTGGGTGGCCGTCGACGACGGTGCGGTGCGTTGTGTCATGTCTTCGATCCTCCGGCTCGGACAGCGCCGCCACTTGATCGAAACTCCACAGGATCGGACCGAACGTCCACGGATCTCCGGTGGCAGAATTGTCACGCATGGGGCGGCCGCAGCGATACACGAAGAGGGCCGGGCGAGAAGTGTCTTCTCGCACCGACCCTCTGGTGGAGCCCCCTGTCGGGATTGAACCGACGACCTTCGCTTTACAAGAGCGGTGCTCTACCACTGAGCTAAGGAGGCGTGCGGTGAAGAAGTATATCCGCCGCCCGTAGCTCACCCACCACCAGCACCACGATCGCACGACGAGGAGGCATCACACCGTGCGCGCGTTCTTCCGCCGGGGACTCGAGAAGGTCCTAGGAAATGCCCAGGCGACGATCGACACGATCGAGCCGGGCAGCATCGTCGTTGCACCTCGCAAACCGATCGCGCTCGACGACGAAGCCGCGATCACCGAGGTCCTGGACCTGGCGGCGAAGATCGGCGCAGTCCTCCTCGACTCCGGCACCGGCGCCATCGACACTCGCAAACAGATCGAGTTCGTCGCGGGCATCTACGGCTTGGAGGACGTCGACATCGACGTCACGTTCAACACGATCGTCGTGTGTGCACGACGTGGTTACTCACTTCCCCCGGTGATGGCGATGCGGACCGTCCACTATCGATCGCTGGACTTCACTCGTCTCGCACACGTCGATCGGCTGGTGCGACGCATCCGCCAGCTGGCGATCACCCCGACGACGGCGCACCGGATCGTCGACGAGATCATCGCCGCAAACCACCCGTATCCGTACTGGGTGGCGACGCTCGGGTGGGGCGCGATGGCGGCGGGCATCTCGATCCTGCTGGGCGGCACGTTCTTCGTCGGATTCACCGCATTCATCACCACGCTGGTGATCGTCTCGCTGAACCGCAGACTGGCGCGGATCGGCACCCCCGTGTTCTTCCAACAGTTCGCGGGCGGCTTCATCGCAGTGATGCCTGCGGCGACCCTTTTCCATTGGCGCGAGCAGATCGGCATCGACTTTCTGCCGTCGCAGATCATCGCGGCCGGCATCGTGGTTCTGCTGTCCGGCTTGTCCCTGGTCGGTTCGGTGCAGGACGCGATCACCGGCGCCCCGATCACCGGCACCGCCCGGTTCTCCGAAGTGGTCCTGCAGACCGGCGGCATCCTCGCCGGAGTCGCCCTGGCCCTGCGCGTCACCGAATGGTTCGGCGTGACGCTGCCCGGCCTGGGAACCCAGTTGCCGTTCGGCACCGCCGACACACTCGCTCGAATCACCGGTGCCGCGATCGCGGCCGGGGCGTTCGCGCTCGGAAGTTACGCCGAGCGTCGCGCGATCCCGGTGGCGTTCGGTGCGGGCATCGTCGCGTCGGGCGTATCGCTGGGCTTGGCGCTCACTCAGGCCGGATCGATCGTCGCCGCGGCCGCCGCGGCCGTCGTCGTCGGACTCGTCGGTGGTCTGGCAGCTCGTCGCGCATTGACGCCGCCGCTGGTCATCGCCGTCGCGGGCATCACACCGCTGCTGCCCGGCCTCTCGATCTACCGCGGTCTCTACGGAATCATGAGCGGGCAGTCGCTCGAAGGATTCGGCCAGGTCGCCGCCGCACTGACGACCGGTTGTGCACTCGCCGCGGGCGTCACGCTCGGCGAGTTCCTCGCGCGTTCGCTGCGTCGACCGAGCATTCCCGCAGTCCTCGTCCGGATCCCCGTCCGCCCGGAGAACTTCCCCCGCCGAAAGCCGCGACGAGAAAACCCTTGACCCTCACGCGGCGTGAGGCACCACGATCTTCAGGAGTGACGATGACACGAAGCGACACGTGGACCGTGGGTCGACTGGCAGAGCATTTCGGGGTGACGGTGCGAACACTGCACCACTACGACGAGATCGGGCTGTTGTCCCCGACCGAGCGATCAACGGCCGGGTACCGGCTGTACACGCAGGCTGACCTGCTCCGCCTGCAGCAGATCGTGGTGTATCGCCGGCTCGAGATGTCTCTCGACGACATCGCCGACCTGCTCGACGGGGCCGACGACGCTGTCGATCATCTCCGCCGACAACGTGAAGTCGTCACAGCCAGGCTCGACGAACTCAGTGAGCTCGTGAGCGCGATAGACGACGCATTGGAGCGTGAGATGACGAACCGACCCGCCACAGACGCGGAATTGAAGGAACTGTTCGGAGACGGGTTCTCTGACGAATACCAGGCAGAGGCCGAGGAACGGTGGGGCCAGACGGACGCGTGGACGCAGTCCGCGGCCCGAACGTCGACCTACACGAAAGCCGACTGGGCGGACGTCAAGGCCGAGCAGGATGCGGTGAACGCCGAGTTCGTCGACGCCATGACATCCGGCGAGCCGGCCGACGGAGAGCGAGCCCGCGCGGCTGCCGAACGCGCTCGCCTGCAGATCAACGACCGCTTCTACGACTGCGACCACGAGTTCCATCGCTGCCTCGGCGAGATGTACATCGCAGACGAACGGTTCGCGGCAACGTACAACGCTCTCGAACCCGGTCTCGCGCAGTACGTCCGGGATGCGATCGTCGCCAACTCGGACGTCCACCGGGGTCACGCGTAGAATCACCTGCATGCCTGCCAAGACAGAAGACATCGCAGAAGACGATCTGACTCCGGTCGCCGACGAGACGGCGATCTCGGCCCGCCGCGTGGTCGCCACATATGCCGCGGACGCCGACGAATGCCGGATGCTCCTGTCCATGCTGGGCCTCGCCACCGACGAGTCCGCCTGATCGTCGATGACCGACACGGGTGCTGAATTCGTCGTCGTAGCCAACCGGCTCCCCGTCGACAAGCGTGTTCAACCCGACGGGACGGTCACGTGGAAGCGTGCACCGGGAGGTCTCGTCACGGCTCTCACCCCGACTCTCGCGACCCGCGAGGCCGCGTGGGTCGGGTGGAGCGGCGCAGCTGCCTCGACTTCGCTCGACGAGCAGGGGGCTCCGCTCGACGAGCAACCGCGGGTGGACGGGATCGACATTCATTCGGTGCCGTTGAGCAGCGGCGAGATCGCCGACTACTACGAGGGCTTCGCGAACTCGACCCTCTGGCCGCTGTATCACGACCTGCTGGTGGAGCCGGTGTTCCGGCACGACTGGTGGGACACCTATGTGACGGTGAACCGGCGGTTCGCCGAGGCGACTGCCGCGTCCGCTGCGCAGGGCGCCACCGTCTGGGTGCACGACTACCAGCTCCAACTCGTACCCGCGATGCTGCGGGAACTGCGTCCGGACGTGCGGATCGGGTTCTTCCTCCATATCCCGTTCCCCTCGTACGAACTGTTCACCCGGCTCCCGTGGCGCCGCGAACTGCTCGAAGGGCTGCTCGGCGCCGACCTCGTCGGGTTCCATCTGCCGGGCGGCGCGGAGAACTTCCTGACCCTCGTCCGCCGGGTCCTCGACCTGGACACCTCCCGCGACCCCGTCGGCGTCCGCGACGGACTCGGAAGCATCACCACCGGCACGCGCACCGTGCGGGTGGGGTCGTTCCCGATCTCCATCAACGCTGCCGATGTCGCCGACCAGGCGTCGGAGACGCTCGACCGTGCGGCACAGATCCGCGCCGAGCTCGGCGATCCGAGAACGATCCTTCTCGGCGTCGACCGCCTCGACTACACCAAGGGCATCGACGTCCGGCTGAAAGGCCTCGAAGGACTCTTCGCCGCGGGCCGTCTCGACCCGGCGGAGACCGTGTTCGTGCAGCTCGCCAGCCCGAGCCGGGAACAGGTCGACAGCTACATCGCCGTCCGCAATCGCATCGAGCGGAGCGTCTCCCACATCAACGGCACGTACGGGACCACCACGTCGCCGCCGGTCCGCTACCTGCTGCAGCCGGTCCCCCGCGACGAGCTTCTCGCGTACTTCATGGCGGCGGACGTCGTCCTCGTGACACCGCTCCGAGACGGTATGAACCTCGTGGCGAAGGAGTACGCAGCATGTCGTGCCGACCACGGCGGCGCGCTGGTGCTCAGCGAGTTCACCGGAGCGGCCGCAGAGTTGGGTGAGGCCGCCTACCTTCTCAATCCTTACGACGACCAGAACGTGATGGACGTGATCGAAGCAGCCGTCACCGACGACCCGACAGCGAAACGGACACGGATGGCCGCTCTGCACCAGCAGGTGCGCGACTTCGACGTCGACCTGTGGGCCAACAGCTTCTTGCAGTCCCTCGCGGGTGCGAGTGCGGCGAATGAGGAGATCGCGTGAGGATCGACGGCCCCCTCGGTCATGCGATCGCCGAGTTCGCCCACCTCGACCGGGTGTTGCTCGCCTCGGACTACGACGGGTGTGTCGCACCGATCGTCTCCCGTCCGGAAGACGCCAAGCCCAATCCGAGGTCGGTCGCCGCGCTCGCCGCAGCCGCCGCACTGCCCGGCATGGATGTCGCGCTGGTGTCCGGACGAGCTCGCGCCGACCTGGCCGCGCTGTCTGGGCTCGGAGATCCGGTGGTCCTGGTGGGGAGCCATGGCGCCGAGTTCGACACCGGCTTCGCCGACCCCGTCACCGCCGAGAAACGCGCGCTGCTCGATCGAGTGATCACCGAGTTCGAGGCTCTCGCCGCCCGTTTCCCCGGAACATCCGTCGAGATCAAACCGGCAAGCACCACCCTGCACGTCCGAAACGCTTCACCAGAGGATGCAGACGCGGCACTCGCACTCGCCGCCGAAGGTCCCGCGTCGTGGGAAGGCGTGCACGTGACATACGGCAAGGCGGTCATCGAACTGGCGGTGATCGAGACCAGCAAGGGTCACGCGCTTGATCGTCTCCGCGACATCGGCCATGCACAGGCTGTGCTCTACATTGGCGACGACATCACCGACGAGAAGGCGTTCGCGCGTCTCAACCTGCCCGGCGACGTGAGCGTGAAGGTCGGCGACGGCGCAACGTCGGCGCGGTACCGCATCGACGGCCCGGACGATGTCGCGGACGTTCTCGAAGCGGTTGTCGCTAGCCGGTCTTGATGTTGCGTCGAGCGCTCGCCTGATCGCGCGGCTTGAGGACGATCTGGTCCAGGTTCACGTGCGGCGGGCGTGACGCGACGAACGAGATCACCTCGGCCACATCGTCGGCCACCAGCGGCTCGAGCCCGGAGTAGACGGCGTCGGCCTTGTCTGCGTCGCCGTCGAACCGGACCAGGGAGAACTCCGTCTCGACCATTCCAGGGGCGATCTCGGTGAGGCGGATCGGCTTGCCCAACAATTCGAGGCGGAGGGTGCGATGGATCATCGCCTGCCCGTGCTTGGCCGAGGTGTAGCCGGCGCCGTTGTCGTACGGCTCGATCGCAGCGAGCGAGGTGATCGTCACGATGAGCCCGTCGCCGGACGCCTCCAGCGCAGGTAGAAGGGCCTTCGTGACGCGCAGGGTGCCGACGACGTTCGTCTCCCACATCCACCGCCAGTCGTCCAGGTCGGCGTCGGCGACCGTCGCGAGGCCCTTCGCGCCGCCTGCATTGTTGACGAGGACGTCCACGCGGTCGAGACCTGCGACGAACCTGTCGACCGACTCGGGGTCGGTCACGTCCAACTGCCGCGCGCGTCCGCCGATCTCCGCGGCGAGCGCTTCGAGTCGATCGACCCGGCGAGCACCGAGGACCACGTCGTAGCCGTCGCCGGCCAGTGCACGGGCGGTCGCGGCTCCGATCCCCGAGCTCGCTCCGGTGACGACGGCGACTCGGCGGGACGTGTCAGATGCGGCGGTGCTCATGCAGCCATAGTAGAGCCGGGTCGACTGCTAGCTTTGACGCCATGAGCTCAGGCGGCGTCGTCCCTGCACGACTACGAGTCGGGACCGGACCGGCAGCGGCGGTTCTCCACGCCGTCCGTGCCGGAGGCCCGGTCACTCGCGATCAGATCGTGACCGCAGTCGATTTGTCTGCGGCGACAGTGAACCGTCAGGTCAACGCGTTGCTCGAAGCCAAACTGATCACGGAGCGGCCCGACCTCGTCGACACCGGAGCCATCGGCAGGCCGAAGATTCCGTTGACCCTCGACCGGGACCACTACTGCGTGGCAGGCATGCACGTCGGCGCGCTGCGCACCGCCCTGGTGGTGGCCGACCTCCGCGGTCGCACGCTGTACTCACACGCCATCCGCACCCAGGAGTTCGCAGGAATCGACGCGTCCGACGCGGTGCGTCGCCTGTGCGGGCTGCTGCGTGAGCTAGCCGACCGGTTCTCCGGCCGTCGTGTGCTGTGGGGCGGTGCAGCGATCGGTGGCGCGGTCGACGCCGACACCGGCATCGTCGACCATCCGATCCTGAACTGGCATCGCCAGCCGCTCGGCCCGGAGCTGACGGCGGCGCTCGGTGTCCCGGTGTCGGTGTCCGAGCACGTGCAGGCTATGGCCGCAGCCGACCTGATCCTGTCGGGGTCGATGGACCACGGGCAGTCGGGCCTGTTCTTCTACGCCCGCGAAACCGTGGGCATGGCGATGACGTTCGCGGGCGAAGTCCACCAACCGATGCACGGCGCCGGAACCATCGCCGGGCTGCCCGTGGCGCCCGGAATCCTGTCGACCGAGCCGATCGCCCCTCTGCAGTCGGTGATCGGAACCGAGGCGACCGCGTCTGTAGCGGCACGCCTCGGCGTGCAACCGGACGCCAGTGTGATCGCCGATCACCAGGCTCGGGTGCTCGGCGAAGCGGTGGCCGCCATGCGCGATGTGATCAATCCCGATGAGATCATCGTCGCCGGCGACGCGTTCGCGACCCACCCGCAGGGGCTCGCGCCGGTTCAGGCGGCGTTCGACGCCGCAACCCGGATCGACCGACCCTTGCAGATCAACCCGACGTGCTTCGGGATCGGTGTCCCGGAGGCCGCCGCGATCGCCGTCGCGCTGTCGGCGGTGTACGTCGACCCGCTCGCGGTCGTCTAGAGCGGGAATCCCTCGAGGACCGCGCGCGATCCCGACAACCCCAGACGGCTCGCGCCCGCGGCGATCAGTTCAGCCGCGAACTCGGCGGTACGGATGCCGCCACTCGCCTTGACCCCGACATGGGGGCCGACCGCTGCACGCATCACCTCGACCGCGCGGACGCTCGCACCGCCGGCCGGGTGGAATCCCGTCGACGTCTTCACGAAATCGGCGCCCGCCTGCACTGCCTTCTGACTGACCTGCGTCAACCCGTCCTCACCGATGGTCCCCAGCAGGACCGCCGACTCGACGATCACCTTCAGCAGGACATCGGATCCGATGCCCTGCCGGACAGTCATCACGTCGGCGAACACTTCGTCGTAGTGACCGCCGACGGCGGCGCCCACGTCGATCACCATGTCGATCTCGCGAGCTCCCGACTCCACAGCGAACCGCGCCTCAGCGGCCTTCACGAGGGAATGATGTTTACCCGACGGGAAGCCTGCGACGACGCAGCTGCGCACGGCGCCTGTGTCGATCGGCAGCATCGACGGCGACAGGCAGACCGCATGAACGCCCAGGTCGACGGCTTCGGCGACCGCCGCTTCGGCATCGGCCCGTGTCGCTTCCGGCTTGAGGAGAGTGTGGTCGACGAGGGCCGCGACGGCGGCTCGGTTCAGGTTGCTGTTCGTCACAGGTTCGAGCTTGGCACACTTAGACCCGTGACCACCGCACAGCGCCCCGCAAGCGACGACGCACGACGTCTCGTTCTCACCCTCGGATGCCCCGACACCACCGGCATCGTCGCCGCCATCTCCGGCTTCATCTCCGATATCGGAGGATGGATCACGGAGGCGTCGTACCACTCGGACGAGTCGACAGGATGGTTCTTCACACGTCAGGCTGTCCGCATCGACTCCGCGGAGATCAACGTCGACGACGTTCGTGCGCGATTCGCTCGAATCGCAGCAGACATGGGCCCCGAGACCGAGTGGACGCTCACCGACACGTCGGTCGAGAAGACCGCGGTGCTCCTGGTCAGCAAGGACAGTCACTGCCTCACCGATCTGCTCTCCCGCGCCGAGCGCGGCGAGTTCCCGGCGACGATCGCTGCCGTCATCGGCAACCATCGCGACCTCGAGGAACTCACAACACGTTTCGGCGTCCCGTTCCACCACGTCCCGTTCCCCAAGGACGGAAAGACCGAGGCGTTCGCCGAGGTGCGGCGCATCGTCGACGGCTACCGGCCCGACGCCATCGTGCTGGCGCGCTTCATGCAGATCCTGCCCGCCGACCTCTGCGAGGCCTGGGCCGGACGTGCGATCAACATCCACCACAGCTTCCTGCCGAGCTTCGTCGGCGCCCGGCCCTACCACCAGGCCTTCGACCGTGGTGTGAAGCTCATCGGCGCCACCTGCCACTATGTGACGGCCGATCTGGACGCCGGTCCGATCATCGAGCAGGACGTCAGCCGCATCAACCACGACTACACGACGGCCGACATGGTCCGCCAGGGCCGCGACATCGAGACCCTCGTCCTGTCTCGCGGAGTCCGCTGGCATCTGGAGGACCGCGTCCTGGTCTACGGCCGAAAGACCGTCGTCTTCACGTAAGACCTTCACCTCAGACGCATCACCACAGGTCGATCTGTGGATGACGCACGCGTTGTCCACAGATGTCGACTTCTCGTGATGAACCCGAAGCGACCCAGAAGATGTCGGCGATCCTTGCGGCATGAATCCGATACGCACCGGGGTGTACTCCGCGCAGGACCTGATCAGGCGGTTGGGCCGTGCGGGTTTCGCCGAGTGCATCAAGAACGGCATCGCGCGGAAGATTCGCCGTGGTTGGTATGCAATCGGCGACCCGCCCCAGGATCTGGTGACCGCTGTTCACCGGGGCGGAGTTCTGAGTTGTGTGTCGGCGCTGGAGAAGCACGGCGTGTGGGTACCCGAGCAGCCCGATGTCCACATCCGAACCATCGGCCGTGCGGCCCGCGTCCCGGACAGCAGGTTCTGTGAGCGGTTCGGTCGAGACGACCCGGCCTGTACCGCGATAGACGACATCCCGACAGCACTGCAATATGCGGCGCGTTGCCTGGATCGCGGAGAGTTCGTCGCAGTATGCGACTCCGTGATGAATCTCGGGTTCATGACCGGCGAGCAGATCGACTACCAGTTCCGCAACGCACCGAAGCGTATTCTCGCCCTGCTCGACCGATGCGACGGTAGGGCGATGTCCGGCCCCGAGTCGATGATCCGCTTCTTTCTCGAGGGCAAGCATGTCAAGGTCCGCATCCAGGTGCAGATCGACACTGTCGGTCAGGTCGACCTCTTGGTGGGAAAACACTTGATCATCGAGACCGACGGCCGGGAGTTCCACCTCGAACGCTTCGATGAAGATCGCGCCCGCGACGTGGCCGCGTCTGCGCTCGGCTACACAACGCTGCGCTTCAGCCGGGATCAAGTTCTGTACGAGTGGGAGTACGTGACGACCTCGATCATGGAGGCGGTCGCAGCCGGAGTCCATCAGCGGCCGTCACGTCGTGTGAAATGTGCACGTGAGCGCTCCTACACCGATCTATAAGGGGTAGTACGTCCGCTCACGTGCACATTTCACACGGCGGTTCAGATCGAGCAGCTGCCGGACGATTCGCCCGCGGCGGACTGCCCCTCGGAGGCGGCCTTCAGGTTGACGTCGGACCCGGCGAACGCGAAGTCGATGCCCGATCCCGTCACCTTGAGGTCGCTGACCTTGATCTGCTTGAACAGCGGCCCGAACATCGACGTCGTCACCTGGTCGACGATCGGCTGCGCGAAGTCGGAGGGCAGCCCGAACATGAGCGCGGTCGCATCCTTGACCTCGAACTTCACTGTCCCGTTCGTCACGGTCGGCTTCAGCGTCACTGTCGCGGGGATGCTCAGGATCGCGATCGGAACCTCGGTCTCGAGCTTGATGGTGCCTGCGTTCGCGTCGGCCGAGATCGACTTGATCGTCGCGCCGCCGCTCTGCTGGCTCTCGTTGCTCAGTTCGGTGATCCGCTTGTACGGCAGGTAACCCGAGCCTTTGAGCGATCGGACTGTGCCGCCGTCTGTGCTGATTCCTTCGGCACGCGCGTGGAGCCGCATGTCGGCGGCGTCGCCGTCGTTGGTGTCCACTTGGACCCACGGCACTTCACTGCCGAACACTGCGAGCAGCATCGGCTTTCGCGACACCGACACGTCGGTGGACGCGCCGGTCAGCCCGCCGAATGCGTTCGAGATGCAGTCAGTGACCTTGCTGCGCATGTACAGCTCGGAGCCCACGCCCGCGATGACGAGCAGCAGCACCACTGCTGCGGAGATCAGGGCGATGGTGCGCCTGCGGCCGTGCTTGTTCGCCGCCGGCGCGGACTTCGTCACGGGGATCTCCGGGCTGGAACTCGCGACGGGGATGCCCGGGTTGCTCGGCGCATCGAACGCACCGGTGCCGAGTGCTTCCATCTGACGGGTCGGAGGGCGCGACGCCTGTGAGTAGGCGTGCGTCGCGGGCTCTGCCGGGCGGCGGGTCGGGTCGATCGGTCCGGTGATCACTTCCCCGGTCGGGGTGTCGTCGGCCGCGTCCGTCGACTCTGCGGGGCCCACCGGTTCCGGCTGAGCCGGGTCCGCCGAAGGCGTCGCGGCAGCGGCGTCTCCGACAGGTGGGCTGTTGTCGGGAGTCTCCCCGCTCGGAGTGCTGTCGTCGGTCATGCTCGGGTCCCATCCAGGCTGCGGATGTCACGGCGATTGGCGCCGATCGCCAGCGCCGCTCGCGCCTTGTCGGTCCGGGTCAGGTCGATGTCGTGCAGATCGACCCGTTCACCGGAGTCATAGTCGGCGATCACGCTACCGAACGGATCTGAGATTCGGCTATGGCCCACCCCAGTGGGAGCTGACGATTTCCGAGCCGCCGGATCGGTCGGCAACGCCTGCCCCACGGCGACGACGTGTGTCGCGGAATCGAGGGCCCGCGCCGATGCGAGGAGTTCCCACTGCTCCTGTTTGCCCGGACCGGCACCCCACGATGCGGGTACCACGATCAGCTCTGCACCCCGACGTGCGAGTTCGGTGAACAGTTCGGGGAACCGGATGTCGTAGCAGGTCGCGAACCCGACCTCGTGTCCCGCGATCTCGGCGATCACGGTCCGGTCCCCCGGCGCGATCGTCGCCGATTCGCTGAAGCCGAACGCGTCGAACAAGTGAATCTTGTCGTAGCCGATCGGCCGCAGCCCGGGTCGTGCCACCAACAGGGTGTTGTGGATCCGGCCGTCGTCGGACGGCGTGAACATGCCTGCGACGACACTGATCCCGACCTCGGTCGCGACGTCGGCGATCCGTGACGCCCACGGCCCGTCGAGCGGCTGCGCGACGTCGGTCAGCGACACCCCGAAACGGCACATGGCGGCTTCCGGGAACACGATCAGGTCCGCGCCGGCGGATGCGGCCCGCCGCGTCTCGTCGATGATGCGTGTCAGGTTGGTGTGGGGGTCGGTTCCGGTGGAGATCTGGGCCATCGCCAGCCGCACGCGGTACTCCTCGCTGTTGTGCTCGACGATCAGCGTTGGTACAGCGTGGAACCGTCCGGGCCGCTTGTCGAACTGATGAACTTGGCGAAACAGTGATCCTTGTCGAGCGATTGACTCACGCACCACGACAACGCTGAGGACGGTGTCGAGAACTGCTGCGCTGAGACGATGACCCACCAGTGCTTCTCGGTGAAGACGGGCCAATCAGCTGAGCGGAGCAGCCGTACGTTCGGATATCGCTGCTTCATTGAAAGGTACTCGCTGTAGATCGAGGCGTTGTCCCAAGTCCGTCCTTCGGCGTACAGGCCCGGCCATTTTGCACTCACCTGCGCGGCCCACCGGTTGTCGGAGTTCGACCGCATGTACGCGGTGTCCGACGCCGAGGACGAGGCCAGGTCGCTCGCAGCCTTCGCCTCCGGATCGACAAATGTCGTGGTGGTCGTCAGGCCCGGTTGTGGAATCCCGACCTGCGCGGTGGTCGTCTCGACCGTCGAGTCCGACGAGTCCGACACCTTCTTCCAGACCACGACGCAGCCGATCACCAACGCGATGACGCAGGCGATCGCCAGGCCGAGGATCACGCCGCGCGCGGCAGACTGCCCGGACCGACCGTAGGGCTGCGGATACCCGGTCATCGGATACTGGCCGGAAGGATACTGGCCCGCGGAATACTGCGCGCCGCGGTTGTGGGGGCCGGGATACTGGGGGCCGGGATACTGGGGTTCGAGCTGGGAAGCGGGGTAGCCGTAGGCGTCCTGGTCCTGCGGGAGACCGGGGTTGGCGAACTGCTCGGTTGATCCCTTGTCGAGCGATACGCGGTCCGACCCGATGTCACGCTGCACCGTCTCGGCGAAATGATTCACCCCTGACTGCTGCCCATCGGGCGATCCTGGCGTACCTGGCGTCGACATGCGCTCATGGTAGTCGCGTCGAATGCCTCTGCTGAGAGCATCGTCCGTTCAGATCACCCAAGTGTCGTGTGTTGAGAGTTCCTAGACGGTTGGTGGTGCTCCGCTGTGCAGCCGGCAAGGCCGGTGCCGCCAACCATTGAGGAACTTTCAACACACGGCACAAGGTCAGGACGGGTGAACCGCCGACCAGGGCACGGTGAGCATGTTGTCCACCCGCCGTCCACGCGGGACGACGACCGGCACTCCGTCGTCGGCGAGCATTCCCAGCGCCACCCGCCACCGGTCGCGTGGCCCGAAAGCGGCCTGTCCGGCCGCTCGATCCCACGCTCGGTCGGCGGCGACGAGCAGGTCGTGGACGAGTTCGCCCGGCACGTTGCGGTGAATCAGCGCCTTCGGCAGTCGCGGCGCAAGATCAGACGGTCGATCCGAGTGAGTCGGCGACCAGCACAGAGTCAGTTCGACGGGCCCGTCGGCGTCGAGCAGCACCCAGCAGTGTCTGCGCCCGATCTCATCGCACGTGCCCTCGACGATCAGCCCGCCCGGCGCGAGCGCCGATCGCATCTGCGCCCACGCCTCGTCGACTTCGGCCTCGTCGTACTGCCGGAGGACGTTGAAGGCGCGGACCAGATTGGGTCTCAGTCCGGCGAGTTCAAACCCGCCGAGCGCAAAGCGGACACCGCCACGAGGTTCCACGATCCGGTCCGGATCGATCTCGAGGCCGACCAGGCTCAGTCCTGGGACGACGGCACGGAGGCGGTGAGCCATCTCGACGGCGGTGTCCGGGCGTCCGCCGTACCCGAGGTCGACGGCGAGCGGCTGCGGCACGTCCAGTGCTGCGCGCACCCGCCGGTCGCCCGCCATCGCGCGGTCGACGCGGCGCAGTCGGTTGATGTTGGTGGTGCCACGGGTGATCCGTCCGAGCGGTCGGCCCGCCCGTCCGGATCGGGTCATGCGAGGTTCTTGCTCACCCATTCGGCCGTGAACTCGGCCTCACCGCGGAACAGGTCCACCAGGTTGATCAGCATCAGCTGTTCGAGTTTGCCGTTGATGAACGGAAGGAAGACCTTCACCTCGGTCGTCTTGCGGACGGTGCAGCCGGTCTCCGTCGGGAACAGCACCTGCTCGCCGTTCAACGAGCCCGGACCGGCGGGGATCGACGCCGTGTACGTTCCGGGCGTCTTGTCGGCGACGAACGCGCCGAGCGTCTCCACCCGCGTGATGACCATGTCCTTCTTCATCACGGTCTGCGCGACCGGCGGAAGCATGTCGCGTGTGATCGTCTGCTTGAGGACCACTCGCATGCCGTCGTCACCGGACTCGAACTCTTCGACATTCGAGATGGGCGTCAGTTCCCGGAACTGCACCATCAGCGCGTCCCAGTACTCCCGCTGCATCTGCGCCTGGTAGATCTTCTCCGCCGGGTGCTCGTAGCGGGCGGAGTAACTGAGCCGTCGTGCCATGGACCCCAGGGTAACTGGGAAATTAACTCTGCTGGAAATCGAGCGTTGCGTCGCGCTCCGCGTCCAGAAGGATGACGACCTGCTCGGCGACGGCGCGTTCGATCTTTCCGCCGACGAACGGGATCGGAACGTCGACGCTGCCGGCGTACTTCGCCACAGCCTGATCGCCCGCGATCGTGATGTCACCTAAGATCTTGGCCGGAGCACCCGTCACCGATGCGTCCATCCGGCCCGTGATCGTGTCGCCGTTTCGGGTGAACACGCAGGTGCGAGGGATCTCCAGATCGCCCGGGCGCACCGCGGTGACGGCCTTCGGCAGGTTCGCCGCGGCGATGCCCTGCTTGGTCACGACGGTCACCGAGTCGCCGTCGACGGTGAACGATTCGAGGACACCGTGATCGGCGTTGGTCGCCTTCAGCAGATCACGCCAGTACTGCTCACTGCTGAGCAGAGCCCACAGTTCTGCCACAGAGAACGGGTACGACACCGAATGCTCGAAGTTGCTCGCCATGAAGGAGAGGTTACCGTTACCCGCATGACCCACGCACAGCTCCTGTCCGCGTACACCACGCTGCGTCTCGGCGGACCCGCGCGAGCCGTCGTCGAGTGCACGGACACGGCGTCGCTCGTGGAGACGGTGACCCGACTCGACCGGGCCGACGAACCGGTCCTGTTGATCGGTGGTGGATCGAACCTGGTGATCGGCGACGACGGATTCGCGGGCACCGCGGTCATCGTCCGCAGCACCGGCATCACCTTCGACTCGGACGACGACGGACCGTTCGTCACCGCCGCTGCCGGGACCGACTGGGACACGCTGGTCGCCGCGACCGTCGACGCAGGCTTCGGTGGACTCGAGTGCCTCTCCGGCATCCCCGGCGCGGCAGGCACCACGCCGGTGCAGAACGTCGGCGCGTACGGCGTTGAGGTCGGCGACCTGCTGCGCGGCGTCGAACTGCTCGACCGGGCCACCGGCCGAGCCGAGTGGGCCGCACCGTCGGCCCTCGAGTTGGCATACCGGACGTCGAGGCTCAAGGGCACCGACACACACGTGGTCCTCACGGTCAGCTTCCGGCTCAATCCGGGCGGAGTCTCGCAGCCGATCGCCTACCGAGAGTTGGCTCAGCGTCTCGCCGTGGACGAGGGCTCGTCGGCTCCCGCCGCCCAGGTGAGAGATGTGGTGCTCGGCCTGCGAGCGGGCAAGGGCATGGTGCTCGACGCCGACGACCATGACACGTGGAGTGCGGGATCGTTCTTCACCAATCCGGTGGTCGGCGACGACCGGATCGACGAGGTGATGGCGGCGATCGTCGCGAAGGTCGGCGACGATGTGAAGATCCCCTGCTTTCCGTCCGACGGCGGATCGAAACTGTCGGCGGGCTGGCTCATCGAACGGGCAGGCTTCACTCGCGGCTACCCCGCCGAGGACGCTCCCGCGCGACTGTCCACCAAGCACACTCTGGCGTTGACGAATCGTGGTGCCGCGACCACCGCCGACCTGGTGGCGTTGGCCGCCGACGTGCGGGACGGAGTGCGCGACGCGTTCGGCGTCGTCCTGCACCCCGAGCCCGTGTTCGTCAGCTGTTCACTGCCTCGCTGACATCGCCGAGGACGGTGTCGAGCACTGCGTTGAACGCGTCGGCGCGCTCGAACGGCACCATGTGACCCGCGCCCGGGAACTCCGTGTACGAGTGCAGCACCCCGTTGGCTCGGAGCACGTCGGCCATCTCCCGTGAATGCTCCACCTTCGTCAAGCGATCCTTCGCGCCGACGACAACAGCGGTCGGAACGGAGATCCGTTCGAGGCCCGCGGTCACGTCGAGGCTGTACATGGCCGTTCCCCATGCGCCGCGCGCCGACGGCGAACACGCGGCGAGTTGCTTGTCGGTGAAGTCGACATGCGCCTGCCGCGCGACCGGGCCGAGAGCGACGTAGTGCGCGATCCTGGCGCTCAAGTCGTTGCTCGCAAGAGGAAGCGGCAGAGAGACGAACGCACGCTCCACCAACGGTTCGGCCGGACGGAGGAAACGCGGAAGTTCGGGAACGAGCTGCTGACGCTGGACGACGTCCTTCGCAGCCGTCGACGTCAGGACGATGGCCGAGATCTTCTCCTCCATCCCCGAACCGAACTGCGCTGCCCACGACATGATCGTCATACCGCCCATGGAATGCCCGACCAGCACGGCGCGTTTGCCCTCTGGGACCATCTCCTCCAGGACGGTCTGCAGGTCCTGACCGAGGAGTTCGACGGACGGCCGGACCGAGCCCAGCTCGGACAGTCCGTGCCCTCGATGGTCATACGCGATGACTGCGCGGTTGTCCGCGAAGTGATGGAACTGCGGATTCCAGAATCCGGTGTTGCACGTCCATCCGTGAATGAGGACGATCACCTCGTCTGCGGCGTCGACGTCGCCGATTGTCGCGACGTGGAGCAGTGCACCGTCCGGCGTTCCCACGACGGACGAGCGGGGCGCCTTTGCCGGCGGCTCGACCCGCGGGTCCGGACCGTCCTGGACGGGGGTCGGGTACTTGAACGCCTCGCGCAGAATGAGCGCTCCGACAGTCCCCAGTTCGGCGGCGATGACACCTCCGACTAGTCCCGCGCCGATCAGCGCGCCCTTGCCTAGACCACGCCAGTTCACGTCAACCATGAGTGTTCCTCTCAGTGCACGGCGTCAGTCACCCGACGACGCCGCGGGGCCTTTCGACTTGTCGAAGATCGAGCTCGCCTCGCCGACTGCGCGGGAGATCTCGTCGTCAAGTGCTTTCGAGAACGCCGACTCGACGATCTCGTGCGCCATGGGACGCACAGTCTGGATGAGTTCAGCGATCCGCGTGAATGTCTGGTCTCCCAGCTCCGGCAGATTCTCGTCGAAGTACTTGTCGGTGATCAACGAGACGAAGCTGTGCGCGACGTCGGCCAGGTCCTGCTCCACTCGCACCCACATGTCGAGCAGCACGTCGATGTCAATACCCGCTTTGACCAGGGCTTCAGCACTACCGAGTACTTCTGGGTTGCGCACAGCGTAGTGCGCGCCGTCTTTGGTGAGGAGCCCGAGTTTTTGACTGATACCGATTGCCCGATCCGACGCCCCGAGCGACTTCCGCAGCTCCGTGATGGTGATGGTGGCGGCCCGTTTGATGCTCATCAACCGATTGGTCTTCGGCGACGCGCGCAGTACGTGCTCCACCTTCATGCCGTAATGCGCCGCGTGCAGAAGCTCGCTGATCGTGGCGAACGTGTAGCCGCGTTCGAGCATGCGGGAGATCAGGTTGAGCCGGACGAGGTGCTCGTCGGAGTACCACCCGGTGCGGCCGCGGATGGTGGGTGCGGGCAACAATCCGCGATCCTGGTAGACGCGGATGTTGCGGACACTGACGCCCGACACCTGGGCGAGGTCGTTGATGCGGTACTCGGTCATGCGTCGGCCCTGACGAGCGTCATCCGAGCTTCCGGAACCAGTTGCGGTTCAGGATCTCATCGACGCGGACACGGACGTCGACGATGTACACCATCGACGCGACCACGCCCACCAGGAACAGCACCATCATCCCGAGTCCGCCGATCACGAACAGCCAGATCAGCACGTTGGAGCCGGCGAGGAGCGCGACCCAGAACGTCTTCGACTGCGCGTCCACCGCGGTGAACGCGTCGGCCCGAGTGCTCACCGCATGCACGAGCGCCGCCAGCGCCGACACTCCGGCGATGACACCGAGCGCAAGCACCAGGTACAACCGGGCGTTGAGTACCACGTCTTGAACAGTCACCAGGCCACCTTACCCACGAGCGTTGTCAACGTTGGACGCCGCGTCGTCTGCGCCGTCCTCTGTCTGCGCGTTCTCACGTCGGAACGAGTCGTAGATCTCGAGGAGCATCTGCTTCTGGCGTTCGCTGATCGAGTCGTCGACGAGCAGCGCGTCGCGGACCGGACTGGCCGGGCGCTCCTCGAGGATCCCGGCGCGGACGTACAAGACCTCCGCCGAGACGCGCAGGCCCTTGGCGATCTGCGCGAGGACGTCCGCCGACGGCTTCCGGAGTCCCCGTTCGATCTGCGACAGGTATGGATTGCTCACCCCGGCCCGTTCGGCGAGCTGGCGAAGAGACACCTGCGCCGAGAGCCGCTGCGTGCGGATGAATGCGCCTATGTCCTGCGCTGCCGCCGCAACCGCGTCCGCGGTGCTCGCGTCGTCGCACTGCTCGGCATCGGACTTCTTACTGTGACTGCTCACGTTCGATCAACCTGCTTCTCTCTAGAAGTCCAGTGTGCCGAACGAGTGCTAACAAGTGCAAGCACCGGCTCGGGGAGCCGGAACTGGCGCCTCCCCCGTTCCTCGAGCGCAGTCGAGAGGTCAGCCGAACACGAGCACGGAGATCGTGTAGATCGCGAGACCTGCGAGGGAGCCGACCACAGTGCCGTTGATGCGGATGAACTGGAGATCGCGACCCACTTGCAGTTCGATCTTGCGACTGGTCTCCTCGGCGTCCCAGCCCCGAACGGTGTCGGTGATGACGGAGATGATCTCGGCCGAGTAGTTCTCCGCGACGTGGCGAGCGATCCGCGCGATCCACGTGTTCATCTTGTCCTGCAGCGGCTGATCGTCACGGATCCGGACGCCGAGCCGGACCACTGCGTCGGCGATCGATGTGCGGAGGGTCGACGACGGGTCGTCGAGCATCTGCTCGATGACGTCCTTACCCGCCTGCCAGGCCGTCGACGCGGCGCCGTTCACCTCGTCGCGGCCGAGGAGTTCGGCCTTGATGCCTTCGAACTTGGCGATCGTCGCCTCGTCGTGTTGCAGCTCGTACGCGAACTCTTTGACGAAGTCGTGCATCGCTCGACGGACGTCGTGGGACGGATCCGCCCTCACCTTGTAGGTGAACTCGGTCAGTTCCTTGTAGATCTTGTCGCCGACGAGGTTGTTCACGAAGTTCGGCACCCACGCTGGACCGTCGCGGTCGACGACGCGGTCGATGAGCTCACTGCTGCCGAGCGCCCATTCGTGGGCGCGGTCGCACAGCATCTGAACGATCGGCTCCACCCGATCCTCGTCGACGAGTTGTTCGAGGATGCGACCGAGCGGCGGAGCCCACAGTGGTTCGGCGGCCCACTTGAGCACTGCCTGAATGAACTTCTCGACGTCTTCATCGCGCAGCATCTCGGAACCGAGCTTGATCGCACGCGACACTTCGTCGTTGACGCGTCCTGCGTTCGCGGGGTCGGCGACCCACCCGGATACACGGCGCGGCAGGTCGAGGGAGACCGCACGGTCGACTATCACCTCGGGCGTCATGAAGTTCTGCTCGACGAACTCGCCGAGCTGGTCGCCGATCTGATCCTTCTTGCGGGGGATCAGCGCCGTGTGCGGGATCGGGATGCCGAGCGGCTGCCGGAACAGCGCGGTGACGGCGAACCAGTCGGCGAGGGCGCCGACCATTCCCGCCTCCGAGGCCGCCCGAACGAAGCCGACCCATGCTGCGGTGTCTGTGCCGTCCCGGTGCTCGATCCAGCGCATCACGAAGTACACCGCCGCCGCCCCGAGGAGCATGCCTGTCGCGACGATCTTCATCTTGCGGAGGTCACGTGCGCGTTGTTCGTCGCCCGCGACGTCTAGACCTGCGGGCGTCGATCTCGGCAGCTGTGGTTGCTGTCCCAAGGTTGTCGACACGCCACCAGTCTTCCCGAACACGCACTAGTGTTGCCAGGTGATGCCGAACCTCAATCCGCTGTCGTCCGCTTCGGTGGCCGTGAACGCCGCGCGCACCCTCACACGTGAGCTGGAGCAGCGCATATTGGTGCCTGCGGTCGAGGCTGTCACGTCGGACGGCCGCAAGCAACGGTGGGAGAAACACAAGCAGGAGCGGCGCGCCGAGCTCACGTGGGGGACGATCGAGGCGCTCCGCGATCTCGGCGCCGAAGCCGGGATGGACGAGATCGCGTCGCACATCGGAGTGTCGAAGACGGTGCTGTACCGGTACTTCGCGGACAAGAACGACCTCGCCGCGGCGGTCACCGTCACCTATATGGAGTCGACTCTGCTGCCGAAGGTGACTGTCGCCCTGACGGACGATCTGGTGGACTACGACCTGGTCCGCGCGGTGATCGGCGCATATGTCGAGACCGTCGCCGAGGACCCCAACCTGTATCTGTTCACCACCGGACGGACGGCGGGCAGCCTGTCGATCGCCCACACCGAACGAATCTTCACCGGAGCCGTCGCGTCGACGCTTGAGGCTCGATTGTCGGCACGAGGAGCGTTGACCTCCGGTTCTCGGACGTGGGCCGCTGCGATCGTCGGTGCCATCATCCGCGCGGTCGACGATGTTCTCGCGCATGGAGACGGCTCATCTGCGCAGTTGGTGGACGAATTGACGATGCTGGTGTGGGGCGGAATCGTCGGCATCGTGACACGCAACGGAGATCCGGCCGCATTCGCTGCCGATCCGCTCCCCATGCCGCCGATCGAGACTGAGGACCAGTGACGAACAAGGTTCAGACGTCGGCTCTCTGCGCTCGTTCCGTCGGCCCGATCGCAACGTTCGACACGTCGTCGACTCCCGGATACAACGGCGACAAGACATCGGGGACTGCCGAGTTGGCCGTCATCGGGGAACGGCTCGCATCGTTGCAGGAGATGCTCTACGCCGAAGGACGTTCCGGTGGGACACGCTCTGTCCTGTTAGTCCTGCAGGGCATGGACACCGCGGGCAAAGGCGGCATCGTCCGGCACGTCGGCGGCTTGTTCGATCCCCAAGGGCTCACCGTGACCGGCTTCGGGAAGCCCACCGACGAAGAACTCGCGCACGACTTCCTGTGGCGGATCCGCAATGCCCTGCCCAGACCAGGCAGGATCGGGATGTTCGATCGCTCGCACTACGAGGACGTGCTTCCTGTTCGGGTCCACAACGTGGTCCCCGAGAGCGTATGGCGTCCGAGGTTCGAGCAGATCAACACCTTCGAGAAGGAGTTGACCGAATCGGGTGTGACGATTGTGAAGTGTCTGCTGACGGTGTCGAAGGATGAGCAGCGCAACCGTCTCGCCGAGCGCTTGGATCGACCGGACAAGTACTGGAAGTACGATCCGAACGACATCGACGAACGCGCCCTGTGGGACGACTATCTCGCCGCTTACCAGGATGTTCTGGATCTCACCGACACCGATGCCGCGCCGTGGCACCTCATTCCGGCCGACCGCAAGTGGTTCGCGCGCCTGTCTGTCGCCCAACTGCTCCTCGACGCGCTGGAGTCACTCGACCTCGCCTGGCCTCCCGCCACGTTCGATGTCGAAGCGGAGAAGGCGCGAGTCGCTTCGCTGGACTAGTACGGCGACGGACGCGCGCAGCGGAGCCGAGGGGCGAGAACAGTGGTCGCGCTACTCCGCAGCCCGCGAGGCGCCAGCCGAGCCGGCGAGGACTGCGCGACCGCTGTTCTCGCCCCTCGGCGCAACTGGCACCACACTTCGACACGCCACCTCGGCTAGCGCCTCGAAGGCGGCTCAATGAGCAGGGGAACGCGAAAGACCCCGCCACCTGCAGAGAGAGGTGACGGGGCCTTTCGAGTAGACCTTACTTGGCGGCCGGAGCCTTCTTGGCCGGGGCGGCCTTCTTAGCCGGTGCTGCGGCCTTCTTGGCGGCGGCGACCTTCTTGGCGGGCGACGCGGCGGCGGTGCGAGCCTTGGCCTCGACGGTGCCGGCGGCACCTGCGACCTTGTTGGCTGCGGCGTTGGTGTCGGCCTTGACCTTTGCGGCGGCCTGCTCAACCTTGACGGCTGCTTCTTCGACCTTGGTCGAAGCCTCAGAGAGGTCGACGGCTGCGTCTTCGACCTTGTCGGCTGCGAGGCCGACGAGTCCGGCGGCACGCTCGCCGACCGCGCGGGTCTGCGACGACACGGCGCCCAGTGCGTCCTCGGTGAGGTCGACGGCGTCGTTGTAGGCCTTCTCGACGCGGGTCAGGTTCTCCGACACGACAGCGTTCTCACGGATGCGGGCAACGGCGGTCTCGCCGCGCTCAGCGAGCGAGTTGTACAGGCTGGTGGCGCGCTCGACGTAGGGATCGGCGACCTTGCGGAGCTCTTCTGCGGTCAGCTTCTCGCGGAGCTCGTCGATGCTCGGGAACTCGGTGGGGAGCTCCTCGATGCGGGTGCGGGTGGACTCGAGGCGGGCGCGGGCGCTCTCGATGCGGGTCTGGGTCGCTTCGCGGCGGGCTTCTGCGCGGGTACGCAGGTCGGCGAGGGCGTCCTTGACTTCCTGGACGGCAGCGTCGCCTGCGCCGACGACAGCGAAGACCGGAGTGGGGAGGGTGCGTTCGGCGGTGCTCATGGGAACTCCTAGTTCACGTTGTTGCTTGACTCTTCGAGTATCACGCAATCTGCTAACTAGAGCAAGCACCGTGCTAGCGAACGTGGCAAGGATCACCGGAAGGTAAAACATCTGAAACCACGAGTTTTCACCAGGTTGACCTGCAGAGTTACTAATCGGAAGCCTCTGCTCCACGCGGATCCGAGACTTCAGCTCACTGCTAGCAAAATGAGTGCGGAGCGCGGGTCTCTACTACGAGGCGACAGCGACGCGGTCGGAGTACTCATAGAAGCCGCAACCCGACTTCTTTCCCAGACTCCCCGCGGCCACCTTCTCCACGAGCACCGCGGGCGGCGCATACAACGGTTCGTTGAATTCGTCGAACATCTTCTCCGCGATCGCCTTCACGGTGTCGAGGCCGACGAGGTCGGCCAGTTTGAGCGGCCCCATCGGATGGGCGCACCCGAGGACCATCGCATTGTCGACGTCGTCCACAGTCGCGAAACCGCTCTCGACCATCCGCATCGCGGACAAGAGGTACGGGACCAGGAGCGCGTTGACGACGAACCCGGATCGGTCGTCGGAGCGGATCACCTGCTTGCCCAAGACATCGTGGGCGAAGGTCTCGGCGCGAGCGATCACGTCGACGCCTGCGGCCTCGGTGGTGACCAGTTCCACCAGCGGGAGCACGGGAACCGGATTGAAGAAGTGGAGGCCGACCACGCGGGAAGGGCGCCGCGTCGCCGAGCCGAGCGTGCGAATCTGGATCGACGACGTGTTGGAGGCGAGAACCGCGTCAGGGTCGACGACAACGCCGTCGAGCTCGCGGAAAATCGCGGTCTTGACGTCTTCGTCCTCGATCACGGCTTCGACGACCAGTTGACGGTCCGCGAAATCGGCGAGGTCGGATGTGAAGCGCAGCCGCCACGACGCCTGCTCACGCTCACGTTCGGTGAGCGTTCCGGTGGACACACCGTGGTCGAGGGAGCCGAGGACGCGCGCCCGTCCGGCGATCACGAGCTCTCTGCTCGACTCGTAGACGAGGACGTCGACTCCTGCGCGGGCACATACTTCGGCGATACCGGAACCCATCTGACCTGCGCCGACAACGCCGACGCGGGAGATCTTCTCGCTTGCCATGGTAGTTCCGCGCTCCAGGGGTAGGTAGCAACAATCCCGGGCCGAGCGGGGCCGGAGGCCCCGCCTGACCCGGGATCGTCAAGGCGTCAACCGTGCACCCAGTCTCCTGAGCGCAGTCGAAGGGCTTAGTGGAACTGGCCCTCTTCGGTCGAGCCCTTGAGGGCTGCAGTCGAGGTGTTGGGATCGACCGTGGTGGCGATCTTGTCGAAGTAACCTGCGCCGACCTCACGCTGGTGCTTGGTGGCGGTGTAGCCGCGCTCCTCAGCAGCGAACTCGCGCTCCTGCAGGTCGACGTATGCCGACATCTGGTTGCGGGCGTAGCCGTGAGCCAGGTCGAACATCGAGTAGTTGAGGGCGTGGAAGCCTGCGAGGGTGATGAACTGGAAGGTGAAGCCCATCGCGCCGAGCTCGTTCTGGAACTTGGCGATGGTGTCGTCGTCCAGGTGCTGCTTCCAGTTGAAGGAAGGCGAGCAGTTGTACGAGAGGAGCTGGTCCGGGAAGTCTGCCTTGACAGCCTCGGCGAACTGCTTGGCGAGCTCGAGGTCGGGCTTGCCGGTCTCCATCCAGATCATGTCCGCGTAGGGGGCGTATGCCTTGGCGCGGGCGATGCAGGGCTCGATGCCGTTCTTGATGCCGTAGAAGCCTTCGGCGGTGCGGGTGCCGTCCAGGAACGGGCGGTCACGCTCGTCGACGTCCGAGGTCAGCAGGGTTGCGGCCTCAGCATCGGTGCGGGCGATGACGACGGTGGGGGTGTTCGCGACGTCGGCTGCGAGGCGAGCCGAGGTGAGCGTACGGATGTGCTGCTGGGTGGGGATGAGCACCTTGCCGCCGAGGTGGCCGCACTTCTTCTCCGAGGCGAGCTGGTCCTCCCAGTGGGTGCCTGCGGCGCCGGCCGAGATCATGGCCTTCTGGAGCTCGTACACGTTGAGTGCGCCACCGAAGCCCGCTTCGCCGTCGGCGACGATCGGGACGACCCAGTTGTCGACCGAGTTGTCACCCTCGACTGCGGCGATCTCGTCAGCGCGCAGCATCGCGTTGTTGATGCGACGAACGACGGCGGGGACCGAGTTGGCCGGGTACAGCGACTGGTCCGGGTAGGTGTGGCCCGAGAGGTTCGCGTCGCCTGCAACCTGCCAGCCCGACAGGTAGATGGCCTTGAGGCCCGCACGGACCTGCTGGACGGCCATGTTGCCGGTCAGCGCGCCCAGGGCGTTGATGTAGCTGCCGTCACCCTTGGTGACGCCGTCCCACAGGATCTCGGCGCCGCGGCGGGCGAGGGTGTTCTCCTCGACGACCGAACCCTGCAGCTGCACGACCTGCTCTGCGGTGTAGTCACGGGTGATGCCGTTCCAGCGCGGGTTGGTGTCCCAATCCTGCTGGATCTCGGCGGCGGTACGCGGCTTTCCGACGTTGCTCATAGCCTTCGCTTTCGTTAGAACTGCTGATTCGCAGTGTCTTCTTGGATCTCGGTACTCCCCGATTGCGAACCGGAGTGCACCTGGAGGCGATGCCTGACGCAAGGTTGCCACAGATCAAACGTCCTGGTCTAGCCCTTGCCGATGCAAACTTCGAACAGCACTCATCCCGTTTTTGCAAATGTTGTGAAGATTCAGAGGCCCTCACGGAGGGCCTCTCAACAAAAAAGTACGCGCGTACTGGGAAAACGCCGGGCGGCCCACTCCCGCCCTCACGTGACGCTCAGCGTCTACACATGCGCGGTGGCTCACACAAGAATTCGTGCGTGTGAGTGACATCACCGCACTGTGCGTGACGAGCGGTGTCGCCTACTCTGCGGCAGCGCGCTCCACCGCAGCCTTCACGAGGTCGGTGAACGCGGCCTCGTCGAGCGGCGGCTGGGTCAGCGGAGCCCCCGGCACGGCGCCCGCGGCGACCTCCGGCGTCACTTCGACCTCCGTTCCGGAGACACCCATCTGGATTGTCACGACCTGTCCTCCGGGCCGCTTCACGAGCACGTTGGCGAGCAGCGCGGTGCGCGAGCGGGGGTTGGTGCCCGCGGGCCGTTTCACCGAGTCGGTCCGGACCAGATACGAGACGACGATGTCGTCGCCGCGCAGCGCGGGGAGTTCGACCGACGTGTTGACGATCGGTATTCCCGCGAGGGAGCCGGTCGACGGGGTCGCAGTCACCGAAGCGCACGGCCCGCTGGTGTCACGGCGGTCGGCATCGACGTCACGCCGCACCGTGGTGAGGAGTTCACTGAACGTGCCGGTCTCCGACTGCGCCACGAGCAGAACGGTGTTGTCCTCTGTGAGCTGCGGGTTGAACTTGGCATCGGCCGTCGGCTTGCACTCGGCCGGAACGAACCCGACGGTCGACGCCGATTCGAGCGTGCTGCGATTGGCCGCGATCAGCTCGCCGACCGACTGCGGGACCACGGTGAAGCCCTGCGGCACCGAGTCGCCCGGAAGCAGTCGCGACGGGAGGTCCGAGCCGGGATCGGCCGGTTGGGATGATCCACACGAGGTCAGGAGCATCGCCGCGACAACCGCAGTCGAAACAGTGATGATGGACGTACCCGAGAGTCGTGATCGCACGCGGTCACGGTACCCCGACGGTCGATGTCGGCACCCGATTCGATCCGCGCGCTGCGTGGCAGGGAGGATCCCGCACTCGATGAGTGGCAAGAAGATGTACGTCGGCGCGCGTCTGCGCCGACTCCGCGGTGAGCGAGGGCTGTCACAGCTGACGATGGCGTCGACCCTGGGGATCTCGGCGTCGTACCTGAATCAGATCGAGCACGACACCCGACCCCTGACCGCACCGGTGCTGGCGAAGATCACCGAGATCTTCGGCATCGACATAGGGTTCTTCGATCCCCAGGACGATGTCCGGCTCGTCGCCGAACTCCGCGAGGCACTGCTCGACGAGGACCTAGATTTCGATCCGGCGGCGAGCGACGCCAACGAGGTGTCGGCGATGGTCGGCTCGCACCGGGCGATCGCCGAGGCACTGGTCGGCATGTACAGCCGATACCGCGTGGTGTCCGAACAACTCGCCGCCGCCACCGCGGGCCGCGGTGAGCCCGGCGGCCGCGGCGCGATCAGTGCACCACACGAAGAAGTGAGGAACTTCTTCTATCAACGGCGCAACTACATCCACGAGTTGGACGAGGCCGCCGAGAGCCTCACCTCACGCATGCGCATGCACTCGGCAGACGTCCGAGCCGGTCTGACCTCGCGCATCGAGGACGTGCACGGCGTCCGGATCGCGCGGCGCGTCGACCTCGGCGACAATGTGCTGCACCGCTTCGACAAGGACCAACGACTGATCGAGTTCTCCGCAGCGCTGTCCCCCGGGCAGCGTGCGTTCAAGGTCGCGGCAGAGCTCGCGTACTTGGAGTTCGGCGATCTCATCACGTCGCTGGTCGCCGAGGGCGGGTTCTCCACCGACGACGCGACGGCCCTCGCGCGGCAGGGGCTCGCGAGTTACTTCGCCGCGGCTGCCGTGCTGCCGTACGCCCAGTTCCACGGCGCGGCCGAGGACTACCGGTACGACATCGAACGGCTTTCCGCGTTCTACGCCGTCTCCTACGAGACCGTCTGCCACCGACTGTCGACGCTGCAGCGGCCGAATCTGCGCGGGGTGCCGTGGACGTTCGTCCGCGTCGACCGCGCAGGCAACATGTCGAAGCGGCAGTCGGCGACCGGATTCAACTTCTCCTCGAGCGGCGGCACCTGCCCGCTCTGGAACGTGTACGAGTCGTTCACCTCACCGGGGAAGATCCTCACTCAGATCACCGAGATGCCCGACGGCCGCGAGTACTTCTGGGTGTCGAGAACTGTGGAACGTCGCGCCGCCCGGTACGGGCAGCCTGGCAAGACGTTCGCGATCGGCATGGGCTGCGAACTGCGCCATGCGAATCGTGTCGTCTACTCCGACGGCGTCGGGATCGGCGCGGACGCGAGGGCCACGCCGATCGGCGCGGGCTGCCGTGTCTGCGATCGAAAGAACTGTCCGCAGCGAGCGTTCCCGCCGCTCGGATCGACGCTCGACATCGAAGAGCACCGCAGCACGGTCTCGCCGTACACCACAACGTGAGGGCTAGCCCGATTATCGTTTCGTGATGTCCGTCCGGCACCATCAGTCCCTGTGACCTCAGGACTACGGACGAAACTCACACTGCTGACAGTTGTCGCGGCGATCGTCGCCACGTTGGCCGGGCAACCCGGCACCGCCGATGCCGCTACTGCACGCGTCGTGAGTGTTCATCGGGTCGACGGCCAGCTCGCGCTCGTCCGGGTCTACTCCCCCGCACTTCGAACGACGATCACCAACCAGGTGCTGCTGCCTGGAGGCCCCGGCGCGACTCCTGTGTTCTATCTCCTGAACGGGAAGTCCGGCGGCGTCGACGGCGACAGCTGGCTGCGCAAAACGCGGTACCGGAAGTTCTTCGCGGGCAAACGTGTCACCGTGGTGTCGCCGGTCGGCGGCGGCTACACCTGGTATTCGCCCCCGGGGTGGCAGCGCTACCTCACACACGAGCTTCCGACCGCGATCGACGCCCGCTTCCCGACGACGGGCAGGGCGGGCATCGCGGGTCTGTCGCACAGCGCCTCGTCCGCGCTCGACATCGCCGGTCGCGATCGCCGATTCGTCGCAGCGGCGTCGTACAGCGGCTGCCCGGCGATCACGTCCCCGCTGGGGACCACCGCGGTCGTCGCGACGATGGCCAGCGGCGGACAGAACCCGTTCGCGGTGTTCGGTGCGCCCAGTGCTCCCGGTTGGGTCGATCACGATCCGGCGCGCAATCCTCTCCGCCTCGCGGACAAAGCCGTGTACCTGGGCGTCGGCAGCGGCGTCCCCGGCCGGTTCGACGGCCCGGTCCTCGGCTACCCGGGGCTCATCGTCGGCCCGACTCAGGTCGAGACGATCGTCCGAGACTGCACCTCTCAGATGCGCAGCGCGCTCATGGGGGCGGGCGTCCGACACACCTATCGGGTGTTCTCCACGGGCGCTCACACGTGGGGCCTGTTCTATCGCGAACTCAAAGACAGCTGGCGCACCCTCGCTCCCGCCCTCCACCGCTGACCCCGAACCCGAGCACACGGGCTACGGTGTGGGCATGACCACACCTCGTGTGAGCCCGGGCGGCTTCGGCGATCTCGGACCGATCAACTGGATGGTGGTGCGCGCGATGTCGCTCGCGACCGGAACCGACAACGCGCACATCTTCGCGACGCTGGGACGAAGCAAGGGCCTGTTCCGAGGCTGGCTGCACTTCTCGTCGCGCATGATGCCCTTCGGCGAACTCTCCCGCCGGGAGACGGAGATGATCATCATCCGCGTGGCTCACCTGCGTGGATGCGACTACGAACTCGACCACCATCGCCGCCTCGGCGCCAAGGCCGGAATCAGCGCCGACGCCTTCGACCGCATCATCGAGGGCCCGGACGCCGAGTGGGGCGACCGTGAACGCAGCCTGCTGCTCGCCGTCGGAGAGATCGTCGCCGATCGGGATGTCTCCGATCAGACGTGGGACGCGCTTCGTCGCCACCTCACCGAACGCCAGGCGATCGCGTTCACGCTCCTCGTCGGACAGTACGACTCCCTGGCCACCACCATCGGTGTGCTCCGCGTGCAACGGGACACCTTCTGATGGTGTCCATCGCCCAGCGTTTGATGGCCGCCCCGGTGTTCTCGCAAGTGTACGAACGCGCGTGGCGACCGTTGTTCACGCGCGGATTCAGCCTCGGCGGTTCAGGGACCGCCGACTACGACCGCGCCCTCCGCGCACGTCTCGCCCAGCCAGGCGATCGTCACGTCCTCGACATCGCCTGCGGCCCCGGCAATTACAGCGGCGACGCGTCGAAGGGCCTGACGGGTGACGGCAGGTACGTCGGCGTCGACTTCTCGGCGTCGATGCTCGCACAAGCTGCACGGGACAATCGTGGCACCCGGGTGACGTACGTGAGGGGCGACGCTCACAGACTGCCGTTCCCGGACGACTCCTTCGACACCGTCCTCTGCCTGGCGGCGCTGTATCTGATTCCGGATCCACTGCCCGTGCTCGACGAGATGATGCGCGTCTGCGCGCCCGGCGGCGAGGTCATCGTTTTCACCTCCGTCGAGGCATCGATCGCTGCGCTTCCCGGAGCACGTCAGGTCGCGGGCCTGTCGGGCCTGCGGATCTTCGGGCGCGACGAACTGCTGATGCGGTTCTCACGACTAGGCGCCGTCCATCTGGAGCAGACGATCACCGGCGTCGGACAGTACATCCACGCTCACAAGGCGGGTGAGCCGCCACACGCTTGACCAAAGCAAGGGTTGCCTATTTAAATGAGAAAGTTCATTCAAACTATTCTCGGGAGGCACCATGTCCAGTTCCGAACTCCCCCTCGCCGCCCGCAAGGACGACGACATGCCCGGCCACTGGCTCCTCGCCCGCATGGGCAAACGCGTACTGCGTCCCGGCGGTCAGGAACTCACCGAACGCCTCCTCGATGACGCCCGTGTCACCGACGCCGACGTCGTGGAACTCGCACCCGGACTCGGCAAGACCGCCGTCGACATCTTGCACCGCAAGCCCGCCAGTTACATCGGAATCGAAGCCGACCCCCAAGCCGTCGACCTCACGGCCGACGCCATCGGGACGAGCGGCACGGTCCGGCTCGCCGAGGCGAACCAGACGGGACTCGACGCCCAATCGGCCGACGTCATGGTCGGCGAAGCCATGCTGACGATGCAGGGGGACCGCGGCAAGAACGAGATCGTCGCCGAGGCGTTCCGCGTCCTGCGACCGGGCGGCCGCTACGCGATCCACGAGCTGGCGCTGCACCCCGACACCCTCGACGACGCGGAGAAGACCGAGATCCGCAGGGCCCTCGCCAAGTCGATCAAGGTCAACGCCCGTCCCCTCACCGAAGCCGAATGGCGCGCACTCCTCGAAGAGGCCGGGTTCGTCATCGAAGAGGTCGGCTTCGCTCCGATGGCACTGCTGCAGCCGCGTCGCATGATCGCCGACGAAGGCGTGGCTCAGACCCTGCGCATCGTCTGGAACATCGCGGGCAACAGTGCGGCACGCGGGCGGATCCTGGCTATGCGCAAGGTGTTCCGCAAGTACCGCAAGGAGATGGCAGCCATCGAGATGATCGCAGTGAAGCCGTCATGAGCGACCACTTCACCTACCTTGACGGCCTGAACGCACCGGGTGACGCCGCCGGGGACCGCGCGACGGTGAAGCGTCTGCATCTCAGCGAGAGCGAGACGATCGTGCGGATCGCGTTCGCCGACGGCCAGGAGATGCGCGAACACGTGGCAGTCCACCCGATCGTCGTCATGGGCCAGTCGGGTGTCATTGACTTCACCGTCGAAGGCACAACCGTGCAGCTTCGACCCGGCACTGCGATCCGCGTGGACGCCCGCGTCCCCCATTCGCTGAAGGCCGTCGAGGCGGGGGCCGTCGCCCTCGTCGTCGTCCATGGAAAGTAGAAGTCGCCGGCGATGGCTGATGACAACGTGATCACCGCGAAACCACGGGAACGTGTTCGTGCTCTCCTCGCCGAGGCGGCGGACGGCCTCGACGCGCACGAAGTGGGCCGGGCCCTCGACGTCCACGTCACCACGGCTCGATTCCATTTGAAGAACCTCGTCGACGAGGGCACCGCTGTCACGGTTCAGTTGGCGCCCGAAGGCGTCGGACGACCACGAGTCGCCTACCGTATCGCGCCGCAGCCCGCCGCAGACGAACTCGGTTCGCTCCTCCTGATGCAGCTGGGCGCCACCGCGCAGCAGAGGGAGGACGCGGCCGCCGTCGCCGGCCACGACTGGGCACGTATGCATGCCGCGCCGCCGCAGGCGCTGCCGCCGGATCCCGTGATCGCCGTCGAGGCCGCCCTCACCCGCCTCGGGTTTCGTGTGACGGGAGCACTGTCAGAGTTCGGCCGTCACAGGGTGAACGTCTGCTCGTGCCCCCTGAAACATCTCGCGGGCACAGTTCCCGAGATCGCCCGCGGAGTGATCCGCGGCGCCGTCGAGGAATCGCTTGCGGCAGCGTCACCGATCCTCGACCGCACCTACGCCGTTCACGTGGAACCCGACGCAAGCGGCAACTGCTCACTGACGCTGATCCTCACCTGACCGGCCGACGCTGAGACCGTTGTCCGTGGACCTCGTGATGATCCACGGCGGAGCACCGACCGGGACGGCATGTCGGCGGCCGGGTGGTACGCACCGGGTTCGGTGCTGGCACACTTGTCAGTTCTGCCACGCATCCAGCCGACCACAGGGGAACGACCGACGATGACTGACGTGATCGGCAAGCCGCGCGACCGGGTGCGCGATCTGCTCGCCGAGTCGGAGTCGGGCCTTGACGCCCACGAGGTGGCGCGAGCGCTGAGCATCCACTCGACGACCGCCCGATTCCACCTGATCAACCTGGTCACCGACGGCGACGCCGTTACGGTCCAATTGCCGCCGGAAGGTGTCGGCCGCCCCCGCGTGGCGTATCGGATCGCACCGCCGGCGGCCGCCGCCCGTCTCACCCGATTGCTGTTGATGAGACTCGGGGACACACCCGAAGCACGAGAAGACGCCGCGTCCGACGTCGGACGCGAGTGGGCCCGGCAGCTCGCGCCGGCACCGCAGACGTCGCTTCCCGACCCCGTGATCGCCGTCGAGTCGACACTGACGAGACTGGGCGTGGAGGTGAGATCAGTGGCCTCCGAGCTCGGCCGCCATCTGCTGACAGTGTGCGCGTGCGAGCTCGACGACCTCGCGCCCGGACTGCCCGAAGTTGCGCGCGGAGCCCTCCGCGGAGCCGTGGACGAAGCTCTCCAAGGCGCAACCGACCTCCTGATCAGCGACGTCACCGCATCGATCGAGCCCGACCCCGACGGCGACTGCACACTGATCGTGGTGCTGTCCGGCTGACCGCTCCACTGTTCGTCGAGCACGGTTTCCGCTCGACGAACGGTGGCCGTCAGATGTCGCGGTAGTCGCGGACCGACATGCGGGCGCCGCGGCGCTCGGGCGCGGTCCCCGCGACTTCGCACAGTCGAACCACGCGGTACCGCTGCCCTCGGTACGGCTCGAGGAGTTCGAGCATGCGCGCGTCGTCGATTCTCTCCCCGATCAGCGTGGTCCCCACGATCGAGGGGGTGTGATAGTCGCCGACCGGCACCGCGTCGGGGTCTCCCAGCGCTCGGATTCGGGTATGGGCCGCAGTCCACGGCCCGATTCCCCGAAGCGCGGTCAGCGCGTCCGCGTGCCGCTCGACGTCGACCGCCGCAGCTGCTCGAATGGTCCGCATGCGTACGGGCTCGAGTCCGCTGCGATGCCAGTCGACTTCGGTGATGTCGCGCCACACCGACCGGGGCGGCGGGACCCGCATGTCCGGCGGCACGGGCCCGGGTGCGGGCACTCCGTAGCGTCGTAGCAGGTAGCGCCATCCGCGATATGCCTCACTGCCGACCACTTTCTGCTCCATGACGTTGCCGACGAGCGCTTCCCACACCCGGCCGCTGCGTCCGATGCGCAACCCGGGAGCACCAGAGACGAGTCTGCGAACAACCGGATCCACCGGCGTGAGGTCGTCCGGTTGATCGTTCACTCCGACCATGTCGGGTGCCGCCTCCAGGAGCCATTCCGCACCGGGTCCCCACGCCCGAGCGGTCATCGAGCCCCCGTGCGACACGACTGTGAGAGTTCCCGGACCGTCCGGTGTGTGCACTGCACGCCAGATCGACCCGTCGGGCGCCCGCCGGTACGCGGGATCGTGCGCGCCGCGTCGATGGACGCCGAGAATCGCATCGAGGTCGTACGGCTCGTCCACCGTCCACATACGTTCGCCAGTCATCGCCTGTCCATAGTGGCCGTACGCCGCGGCTACCGCCACCGCTTCGGCCGAGGCCTCCTACCTGGGACGTCTCGCTCGCTGCATGATCTCGGCACATCCGCTTTCAAATGTGACTTGACACACGATCGGGCAGCCTTCACAATTATTGACTGAGCCGCCAGTCAGTTGTTGACACTCCCCCGAATCAGTGAGGTGCACCACCCATGAACAGCCCGGTCCTGAACTCCCTCCACAACGGACTGTCCGTGTTCAGCACCCCCCGCTCGGTCGCCGTGGTCGGCGCGTCGTCGAACCGCACCAAGTGGGGCTACTGGCTGGCGGCCGGTGCAATCGCAGGGGCGCACCGACGCGACGTCCACCTCGTGAACGCACGCGGCGGCGACGTCCTCGGCCACGCCTGCGTCACCTCTCTCGCCGCCCTCGACGAGGCGCCCGAACTCGTCGCGTTGTGCGTCCCCGGACCGATGGTCGGCGCCGTTGTCGACGAGGCTCTCGCGATGGGCACCCGGGGCTTCCTCGGCATCACCGCGGGCATTGAGGACGAGGGCGAGATCGCCGAGCGCATCCGCGCCGCCGGCGCCCGCCTCGTCGGCGCCAACAGCCTCGGAATCTACGACGCCGCAGGCGAACTCGACCTCAGCTGGGGCAACTTCACCGCGGGTCCGATGGCGATCGTCTCCCAGTCGGGTCAGCTCGGCAGCGAACTCGCTCGCCTCGGCCAGCACAACGGCATCGGCGTTTCGCGCTTCGTGTCGATCGGCAACCAGACCGACGTGACAGCGGCCGAACTCCTCGCCGACCTCGTCGACCACGAAGCGACCCGCGTCGTGGTCGTCTACCTCGAATCGTTCACCGGCGGCGCCGAGCTGTTCGACTCGATCGCCGCACTGCGCGCCGCGGGCAAGCCCGTGATCCTGTTGACGGTCGGCGCCAGCGCCGCGGGCAGCCGCCTCGCCCGTTCGCACACCGGCTCGCTGACCGCACCCGTCGACATCGTCGACGCGGCGTGCCGCGCGGCAGGCGTCCTGCGGGCTCAGTCGCCCGGCGAGGTGATCGACGTGGCGCGCAGTGTGATCGCGGGTGCCGCGCCCGCGGGCCGTCGCACGGTGATCGTCGGCGACAGCGGCGGTCAGTGCGGCATCGCGGCCGACCAGGCGGCCGCGCACGGACTGTCCGTCCCGCCGCTCGGCGACGTGGCCGACGCTGCCCTCACTGATCTGCTTCCCGCGGGCGCGGCCACGTCGAACCCCGTCGACCTGGCGGGCGCCGGAGAAGCCGACCTCGCCAACTACGTGAACGCCGTCGCCCTCGCACTGGCCGATCCCGATGTCGACTCCGCGGTGCTCACCGGGTACTTCGGTTGCTACGGCGCCGACAACCCCGGCCTGATGGACGACGAGCTCGCCCTCGCCCAGCGGCTCGCGGACGCCGCACGCACCGCGGGCAAGCCGCTGTACGTGCACTCCATGGAGGCCGCCGGACCCGTCGCCGATGCCCTGTGGGCAGCAGGCGTCCCCACCTTCGGGACTGTCGAACCGTTGCTGCGCGCTCTGTCGGGCACCGCCGTCTACCGCGAGCCCGCCCGCGACGTCGCGGTCGCGCCGTCCGCCGGTGTGGCTCCCGCCGCGGGGTACTGGAACGCCCGCGCTCTGCTGCTCGACGAAGGCGTGTCGTTCCCCGCGGGCACCGTCGTCACCACCGTGGACGAAGCGGTCACCGCGGCGGCCGATCTCACCGCCCCGCTCGTCCTCAAAGCCGCATGGCTCGAGCACAAGAGCGAGGTCGGCGGCGTGAAGGTCGGACTGACCCGCGACGACGTGGCGGCGGTGTTCACCGACATGCACACCCGACTCGGCGACGGCGACTACGTGCTGGAACAGATGGACACCCGCCCGGACGGAGTCGAGGTCCTGATCGGCTGCCAGCGGCACCCCGACCTCGGAGTCACCGTCACCGTCGGAACCGGCGGCGTGGCGACCGAGGTGTACGCCGACGTCGTCATGGAATCGGCTCCCGTCGACGCTGCGACCGCGACCGACATGATCTCGCGCCTGCGGGCTCACAAACTGCTCGCAGGATGGCGCGGCAAGCCCGCCACCGACGTCGCGGCTCTGGCCGATGTCGTCGCCGCCGTGTCTCGCCTGGCGGCAAGCGATTCGCGGATCACCGAGATCGAGCTGAACCCCGTGCGCGTGGCCCCCGACGGCGTCCTCGCCCTCGACGCGCTCATCGTCACCGACAACTGACCAGCATTCACCCAGGAAGGACAAGCACATGACCGCCACCACGACAGTCGCCCTGTGGCAGCGCGACGCGGCGCTCATCGACGGCGCATGGCGCACCGTGGCCGAGACCGTCGACGTCCACGCCCCCGCGACAGGCGCCACGATCGGCACCTCGGCGTCATCCACCGCGATCGACGTCGACGACGCAGTCGCCGCCGCGCGCGCCGCACTCCCTGCGTGGAGCACCGCATCGCCGGAGGCACGCGCCGACGTCCTGGACGCGCTGGTCGCCGAGCTGCGCAACCGGCGCGACGATCTTGTCGCCGCGACCGTCGCCGAGGTCGGTGCCCCGGTCGCCGTGGCCCGCGAGGCCCACATCGACCTCGGCATCGAGATCATGGCCGACTTCGCAGGCCTGGCCCGGACCTTCGAATGGCAGACGACGATCGGAAACTCACGCGTCCTGCGTCGGGCGGCCGGTGTCGTCGCCGCCATCACGCCGTGGAATTACCCGTTCTATCAGCTGGTCGCGAAGGCGGGCGCCGCTCTCGCCGCGGGCTGCCCGATCGTGGTGAAGCCCGCGGAGCTGACTCCCCTGTCGACATACCTCTTCGCCGATGCGGCCGTGGCCGCAGGCGTTCCGGCCGGTGTGTTCTCCCTGGTTCCCGGCGCCGGACGCGTGGTGGGTTCGGCTCTCGCCGAGCACCCCGGCGTCGACGTCGTGTCGTTCACCGGCTCCACCGGCGTCGGCAAGACCATCGCCGTGGCTGCCGCCCAGAACATCAAACGCGCATGCCTCGAACTCGGCGGCAAGTCGGCCAGCGTGATCCTCGACGACGCGGACCTGGACGAGGCGGTCCGCACGAGCGTCGCCGCGGGCCTGTTGAACTCAGGTCAGACGTGCAGCGCCTGGTCCCGACTGCTGGTCCCCCGCAGCCGGTACGAGGACGCCTTGACGATCGCCGCCGACGCCGTCGCCGCCATGCGCGTCGGCGACCCCACCGACGAGTCCACCGACCTCGGACCCGTCATCTCCGCCGCCCAGCGCGCATCGATCGTCTCCGCGATCGACGGCGCCCTCACCCGAGGCGCCCGCCTCGTGTGCGGCGGCCCCGATCCCCTGCCGGAGTTCCCGGGAGGACACTTCGTCGCACCCACCGTCCTCGCCGACCTGCAGGCCGACGACCCGGCGGTTCGCGACGAGATCTTCGGTCCGGTCATCGTCGTGCTTCCGCACGACGGCGACGACCACGCCGTGACACTCGCCAACGACAGCGAGTACGGCCTCGCCGGGGCCGTCTGGTCCGGCGACACCGACCGCGCGATCGCTGTGGCGTCGCGCATCGACACCGGTCAGGTGGACGTGAACGGCGCGCCGTTCAATCCGCGTGCACCGTTCGGCGGCTGGAAGGCCTCCGGACTCGGCCGAGAACTCGGTCCCGTCGGACTCGAAGAGTTCACCGAGATCACCAGCATCCAGTTGTAGCCCCTCCCTCGAGCACCTCCAGAAAGGCATCCCATGAGCACCGTGAACATCCCCGCATTCCCGTTGACCGACGAGCAGAAGCAGATCATCGAGCTCTGCCACGATTTCGCGGAGAAGGAGATCCGCCCGCGCGGCCGTGAGGTCGACGAGGCCGACACCGTGACCCCGGTCGACATCTTCCGCAAGGCCGCGCAGGTCGGCATCGCCGACTTCATGATCCCCACCGAGTACGGCGGCGGCGGCATGACCGACGTCTTCACCCAGTGCCTCGTTCAGGAGGAGCTGTGCTGGGGCGATCCCGGCATCGGCAACCTCGTCTGCTCGAACGGCTTCTTCTCCGACCCGCTCATGGTCCTCGGCACCGAGGAGCAGAAGCGCAAGTGGCTGCCGCCGACCACCGGCCCAGACGCGATCATGACCTCGCTGGCCACCACCGAGCCCGGCTCCGGTTCGGACGCGGCGTCGATCATCACCACCGCCACCAAGGTCGACGGCGGATACAAGATCAACGGCCAGAAGGCGTGGATCTCCAACGCGGGCGCCGCTGAGCAGTACGTCGTCTTCGCCAAGACCGACAAGACCAAGCGGTCGGCCGGCGTCACCGCCTTCATGTTCAAGAAGGACACCCCCGGCGTCTCGTTCGGCGAGCCGATGAAGAAGATGGGCCAGCGCGCCATCGTCTGCCGCGAGGTGTTCTTCGACGACATGTTCGTGCCCGACGAGGATCGTCTCGGTGAAGAGGGCCAGGGCTTCTACGGCCTCATGGGCACCTTCGACATCTCGCGCGTGGTCCTCGGCGCCGCCGCCGTCGGCGCAGCACGCGCAGCGTACGAGTACGCCCTGAACTACGCCCGCGAGCGCAAGCAGTTCGGTGTCCCGATCATCGAGCACCAGGCCGTCGCGTTCCGTCTCGCCGAGATGGCGACCCGCATCGAGTCGGCCCGTCTGCTGGTCCACCACGCCGCCCGCGTGATCGACAGCGGCCAGCGCGCCACCGGTCTCGCCGCGATGTGCAAGCTGCAGGCGTCCGAGACCGCCATGTTCGTCACCCACGCGGCCGTCCAGACGCTCGGCGGCTGGGGCTACTCCCGCGAGTTCCCCGTCGAGCAGTGGATGCGCGACGTGAAGCTCGAGGAGATCGAAGAAGGCACCTCGGACATCATGAAGCTCGTCATCTCGCGCAACCTCGACTGATCACACGGCACGAAGAACCGCGGTGTCGCCGTCCGGCGGCGCCGCGGTTCATTTTCTTGATCGGCGCACCGATCATCTTGGGTAGGGTCGGATTCATCGACGACGGCTCGATTGAGGAGTAACCAGTGGCACGTCCCAGTGTGGAGGCCGAGCGCCGCGAGCAGATCCTGTCCGCGGCGTGCGAAGTGATCGCCGACCGCGGCATGCAGTCGTTGCGTCTCTCCGACGTCGCCAAGAAGGCCGGCGTGTCGTCCGGCACCGTGCACTACTACTTCGACACGAAGCGCGACGTGATCAACGCTGCGTTCGAGCTGAACTACGAGCGGTCCATCGAAGGACGTCGTGCGATGCTCGCAGGCGATCAGACTGACTCCCTGGCAACCCTGCGGGCGCTGGCACACAGCAATCTGCCCGTGACCGAGGCATCGATCCGCGCATGGCGCGTGTGGGCCGAGCTGTGGGCCGAGGGCATGCGGGACGAGACTCTTCAAGAGATCAACGCCCGACTGTACGGACAGTGGCGCGATCTCGTGCGCGATCTAGTCGCCCACGGCCAGGAGCGCGGTCAGATCATCGAGGGCGACGCCGACGTGTTCGCCGACGTTCTCGTGTCGATGATCGACGGCATGAGCATCCAGAACCTCATGCACTCCCCCGAGATGCCTCTCGACCGGATGATCGCGCGCATCGACTCCTACCTCGACGCGATCACCGCCTGATCCCGACCAACGACCTTTCGACTCACTCCGTTCGCTCAAGGAGCAGAAAGGCTTTCCGTTCGCTCAAGGACAGGTCGTCCCACTACTCGTTGAGCGAGCGGAGTCACCACCTCTCCTTGAGCGAACGAAGTCCCCATTGATCGTTGAGCAGACGAAGTCCCCACTGCTCGTTGAGCGAACGAAGTGAGTCGAAGCGTGCCGCCTACGCGCGGCGGTCGAGGATCTCCTGCGCAGCTCGCTGCCCAGACGCGATCGCTCCGTCGATGTATCCGTTCCAGACACTCGACGTCTCCGACCCCGCCCAGTGGATGCGACCGGTGGGACGTCGCCATCCCTTCTCTCCGTACGCCGTCCACGCGCCCGGTGTCGGGTTGGCCGCGTACGCGCCGCGGATCCACGGATCGATCGACCAGATCTTTTCGACGTAGTCGATCGGTTCCTGCGCGCGTGCGCCGAACAGTTCAGTGAGCGTGGCCAGAATCGACGCCCGTCGCGCGTCGGCGTCGAGCGTCGCCCACGGGTCCACGCGACGACCGTAAACGAACCCGACGAGCACACCCGAGCTCGCGTCATCGGGAGAGTTGTCGAAGACGACGCCGGTCTCCCGCTCGTCATAGATTGTCGCCTGACCGCTGAGTCCCTCCGCACGCCAGAACGGCACCGGATACGTCACGTGGACCTTCGCGACGTCACCCATCACACTCCGATCGACGAACCTCGCCTTCGCCGGCGGCAGCGGCGGGTCGAACCGGAGCGCTCCTGCAGCCTGCGGAGGCAGAGTGACGATCAGCCGGTCGGCCCGCACGACGCCTTCAGTCGTCTCGATGAGCACACCGTCCTCGTGAACGACCACTCGATCCGCTCGGTGACCGAGACGGACCCGATCACCGAGGTACGCTGCCGCGGCGATCGCCGGCGCCTGAGCGCCACCGACGAACCGGGAGTCCTGCGCGCATCCGTCGGTCTCCATCAGTTCGTCGAAGCTGCCCGCGGCTGCGATGTAGAAGAGGAAGTGAAGCATCGAGACATGCCCCGGCTCGCATGCCCAGACACCTTCCACCGCAAGAGCGAAACGGCGACGCGCGCCTTCGTTCGGCACCTCGCGGCGTAGGTACGACGCGACGGACTCGTCGTCGAGCAGATCCGCTCCGGGCGACCCCGGAGGATTCTGCAGATCGATGGTCGACGCAAGCGCGTCGAGCACTGTGATGTGCTCCTCGTACTCATGCAGCCCGTCACCTTCGTCCGGACCCGCACCGCGGTAGCGATTCACTCGACTGTCCGCCCAGATCTCTAGGTGATCACCGGCCCAGTAGGTCGGGAACGTCTCGACACCGAATCGATTCGCGAGCGCGAGCAACCTAGTCTGCGTGGGGCCCACCCACTGGCCGCCGTGGTCAACAACGACGCCCGTGGGTCGGACCTCCGACAGCGTGCGCCCACCGACTCGGTCCGAACCTTCCAGAACGATCGCCTCGACACCTGCGTCGACGAGACTCAGCGCCGCTGACAGACCTGCATAGCCTGCGCCGATGATTGCGACTTCGACCTTGCCGGAGAGCTCTGCCTGAACGCTTTCGGAATGTGACATGGGCCCCATCGTCGCATTAACTGACGGACCAGTCAATCAAATTCGTGATCTGGATCCAGTCTTGACAAGCATGTGAGGTGAGGCACAAAGTATTTTAACTGGTTCGTCAGTCAGAAAGGCCGTCCATGCCAACCGATGCATTCGACACCGAGCTCGAGCGCCGCCTCAAACTCTTGGAGTCCCCTGAGGACAACGGGATGATCCTCCCCGACCTTCCGCTGCGCGACATCGTGCTGTGCGCGGTCGGACTTGCAGCCGGCACCCTTCTCCTCCTCTGGTGGTGCCTCTGATGCGCTCTCGAAAAGCCGTCACCGAGGACACTGTCATCACCGAGAACCAGCCCGACGTCGACGACGCGACTCTGAACGAGCTGCCGTTGACTCGACGGGAGCGCATCTGGGGATTCTGGGACTACTCAGTCGTGAACATCGGCCTCGCCGTCGCAACCTGGGCGTTCCTGCAGGGCGCGGCGGTCGCGTACTACGTCGGCGCGAAGCAGGCCATTGCGACGATCGCGATCGGTTACGGAATCGCCGTCTTCTTCGTAGCGTTGGCACCGTGCCTGCCCTCGGCCAAGTACGGGGTGGAGCAATTCATCGGGCTGCGCAGTGTTTTCGGCAGCGTCGGCGCCCGAGTGGTCATGGTCTTCATGTCCACTCTGCTCGCAGCCGCGTGGTCCGCCGTCCTCGCAATCATGCTCGGCCACGGAATGGTCAACGCACTCAGTCACATGTTCGGGTGGCAACTGTCAGATTCGAGCACGGCGCTGTCGATCATCGCGGTCGGCGCCGTCGTGGTCTCGTGGCTCATCCTGTCGCGGGGCCCGGTCTCGGTCGAACGCGTCTGTCAGGTGATCGCACCGCTGCTCATCCTGATCATCATCGCGATCCTCATCATGGTGCTGCGCCGCGACACCTGGGACCACATCGCGTCCCTCGCACCGCTCGAACCGGCGGAGGACTCACACGTCAGTTTCATGCTGGCCATCGAGATCAACATCGCTGGAGGGTTCGCGTGGTGGCCGAACATGGGCAATCTCGCACGTCTCACAAGGACGTCTCGGTCTGCCTTCTGGCCGAACTTCCTCGGCATCTTCGGCGCGTCCGTCGTCGCAGCGGTGGTCGGCGTCTTCGCAGCACTGACCCTCAAGTTGGAAGACCCGACGGAGTGGATGATCCCTCTCATCGGCAGCACATTCGGCGTGCTTGCGCTCTTCGTCGTCGCGCTCGCGAACATCACCGCCATCCTGTCCCAGGGCTACGCCTCGATGGTCGCCCTCCGCGGCGGCGGAGGCCGACTCCTGCGCGGTATCTCCTGGCCAGTGCTCATCACCGTGATCCTCGGCCCAGCCGTGATCCTCGTCTTCTTCCCCCAGGCGGTCTACGACAACTACAGCCAGTTCCTGTCGTGGGGCGCACTGTTCCTCGCGCCGCTGTGCGGGGTCCAGATCGTCGACTACTTCGTCCTGCGGCGGGGTTGCCTGGATGTCCGCCAGCTCTACGCTGACACGCGGGACTCGGGATACGGCTATTGGCGCGGCGTGAACATCTGCGCCTTCGCATCGGTCGGACTCGGCGTTCTGGTGTACTGCATGCTCCTCAACCCGATCACGTACGAGCCGGCGAGCATCTTCAAGTACACGACGGCGTCTGTACCGTCATTCATCGTCGCAGGGCTGACGCACTACGTCCTGACACGCGCGGTGGTGATCCCGGCCGGGCTCGGGCTCTACTCGCCCGCGGTCCGGACCTCCACTGCCGACGTGTGACCTGAGCACATCCTCACGCGAAAGGCCCGGAACCTCATGACGAGGTTCCGGGCGTTGACGTTTTGAGCTGACCAGACCGACGGCTCCCGGGAGCAGATCAGCGGCGAGCGACCTTTCGACTCACTCCGTTCGCTCAAGGAGCAGGGAAACACCCCGCCTCACTCAAGGAGCAGGGAAACACCCCGCCTCATTCAGTGAGTCGAAGCGCGCCCGCAAGACTCCGCCCACTGCTCGTTGAGCGAACGAAGTGAGTCGAAGCGTGCCGCCGGGTACACGAAAGGCCCGGAACCCGCCGGGCGGCGGGTTCCGGGCCTTCTGCTCGAGCGGGGATCAGACAGCGGGCTCGCGCACGTAGATCAGCGTCGGACGATCGGCGGCGAACGCCTCACGAACGGCCGGGCCGACCTCCGCATACGACGCGGCGTCGACACCGTGACAGCCCAGGGCCCGAGCGACACCGGCGAAGTCCGGCGTCGGAAGGTCCACCGCGATCGGCGTCTCGTCCCGGTCCACCATCTCGTTGCGGATCTCTCCATATCCGCCGTTGTCGACGACCACCACGGGCAGGGCGATTCCCGCCTGGGCCGCGGTTGCGAGCTCGGGCAGCGAGAACATCACGCCGCCGTCGCCGATCACCGCGACCACCTGTCGACCGGGCGTCGACACCATCGCACCGATGCCCGCGGGAAGCGAGTACCCGAGGGTGCCGAGACCCGACGGGTACATGAACGACCGCGGCGCGTAGCGCGGCAAGTTGCCCATCAGGCCGTAGTAGCACGACATCGTCTGATCGGCGACGATCACGGCGTCGTCGTCGAGGACCTCCGCGAGCGACTCGGCGAGTCCGACGTACGCCGCACCGATGGTGCGTGCGTCCTCGATGAGCCTGGGACGCCACGCGGCCGCGCGGTCGGCGCCGCTGTCAGCCCTGCCGGTCACCGGGGCGAGCCGCTCGGTGAGATCGGCGAGGACCGCCGCGGCGTCGCCGACCACTGCCACCTCGGGGATCGCGTTGGTCGCGACCGCAAGCGGATCGATGTCGATGCGAACCAGACGGGTCGCAGGCATCGGGCCCCACCACCAGTCGGCCGGCGCCAGTTCGGTGCCGACGGCGACGACGACATCGCAGTCGCGGACCAGATCGAGAGTCACCTCGAGCGGCACACCCGCGCCCAGTGCCAGCGGGTGGTCCTCACGGACGACCGCCTTGCCGTTGGCCGTCGTGACGACCGGCGCGTCGAACTTCTCGGCGAAAGCCAACACTTCCGCGGTGGCACGGCTCGCGCCGCCGCCCGCAACGATCAACGGGCGCTGCGCGGACGCGATCACCTCGGCTGCAGCGGCGACGACCGACTCCGCCGGGACGATCGACGGCACGACGACCGGAGCCTCCGCCACGACCTCTGCCTGCGCTTCGAGCAGGTCGAGCGGGATCTCCAGGTATGCCGGACGCGGACGCCCCGTGGTCATCGCGGCGAAGCACTGCGCGACGGCGTGCGGGATCTCCGCGACGCTGGTCACGCGCTGCGCGTGGGCGACGACTGCCGACATCGCGTCGATCTGGCTGCGCACCTCGTGCAACAGGCCGTTGTATCCGCTCGGATGATCCGACGGCATGCCGGGCGCGATGAACAGGACCGGAACCGAGTCCGAGTACGCCTGCGCCGCAGCAGCCGATGCGTTGAGGATCGCCGGGCCGGTGGTCGTCACGACTACGCCCGGTCGGCCGGACAGTCGTGCATAGCCGTCGGCCGCGTAGCCCGCTCCCTGCTCGTGGCGGGGAGTGACGTGCTTGATCGACGACGCCTCGAGCGCGGCGTAGATCGCGAGGTTGTGCGTGCCGGGGATGCCGAAGACGGTGTCGACACCGTGAGCGACCAGCGCGTCGACGACGGCGCCGCCTCCCGAGCGGAGAACACTAGCTGACATGGATATCTGAACTCTCTGTTGAAGTCGAGACGGGGAAGCCGGCTCAGTAGATCGGGAACTCGTCGGAGATAGCGGCCAACTTGCGGGAGGCCATCTCGAACGCGGCGGCGCGGAGAGAGACTCCCTCGGCGTCGGCGATGTCGAACATCTCGTCGCTCAGCGCGGTGATGCGGCTGTTGATCTTGACGAACGACTGCTCGGGAGAACCGTCGACGTCGCCGAAGAAGACCCACCACCACCAGGCGTTGGTCGCCGAATTGGCGACGAAGTCGGGCGAGACCTCGATGCCGCGCGCTCGGAGGAGTTCCTCGGCTTCCGGAGTGACTGGCATGTTCGCGGCTTCGACCACGAGGCGGGCGCGGATCTGATCCTGGTTGCCGTCGTTGATGCAGTACGAGATGGCGGCGGGGACGAGCACGTCGGCGTCGATCGAGAGCCATTCCGACGAGTCCAGGCAGCGGTCGCCGTCGCGGAGCTTGGTGCGGTCGACGTTGCCCTTGGCGCTGCGCGTGAGGAGCAGTTCTTCCACGTCGAGGCCGGCTTCGTTGTAGACCACGCCTTCGACGTCGACGATGCCCACGACACGGACGCCGACCTCGGCGAGGTAACGAGCCGTCGCGCCGCCCATCGAGCCGAAGCCCTGGATCACCGCGGTGGTGTCGGCGGGCGCCATGTCGCGACGGGCCATCGCGGCGAGGGCGGCCTTGGCCACGCCGTAGCCGCCGACCAACTCGTCGAGGCTCACGCCGTCGACGACGCTGTTGAACGCCGTGGCCATGCGGCCGCGCGCGGCTTCGGGATCGTCGACGACCCGCTCGGCGGCCTGAATCGAGCTGCGAAGTCCCACCTCGGGGAGGAGGCGGTCGATGGTGGTCTGTTGGACGCCGAAGTCTTCGCCCATGGTCCACCGGGTGTCGATGATCGGTGCAGTGGCCTGCAGGAAGCGGCGGAGGACGCCGTCCGCCTCGGGGCTGTACGGATCGAAGTCGATTCCGCCTTTGGCGCCGCCGAGCGGAACGTAGCGGGCTCCGGGCTCGTAGTGGACGCCCTCCTTGAGGGTCATGCCGCGAGCCAGGCCGCGCACCTCGTCGAGGGTGCAGCCGGCGCGCATGCGCAGACCGCCGGAGGAGACACCGCGCACCAGCTGGTCGATGACCACATAGCCGGTGGCGTCACTCTCGGTGTCGTGCCAGACGATCTCGAAGAAGGCGTTGTCGTCGCGAGCGCCTGCGGAGGCGTCGATCGCATTGGGGAGTGTCAGGGACATGTATCGCTCCTGGGCGTGACGGGGGTCGACGGTGACGTCGACTCGGAACAGTTCGTGACTGCATGGAACCAACGCTTGACTGAGTACTTAGTCAGTATGGCACCGATCACAGCGGCGACGCAACCCCTTCGTCGAGACGACGTCAGATGCCGAGTTCGCGGCTCAACGCCACCTGAGTCCAGTCGCGGATCTGCGCGACGGTGACGGTGTCGTCGAACACCACGTGCTGAACCGCTAGGCCGTCGAGCATCGAGGTGAGGCGCCACGTTGCGGCGACCGGATCGGGACAGGTGAAGACACCCTGCTCAACGCCCTCGTCGATGATGCCGACGATCACCGCGCGCCACCCCTCATCGAGATCGTGAACCACCCGACGGAGCGTCGGGTCGCGCAGACTCGCCGACCACGCCTGCACCCAGAGACGCCACCCGAACTCCGATCCGGAGGGGCCGTATTCGCGAAGCATCGTGTGCAACCGCTCGGTCACGTCCGACGAGGACGCGGCCAGCGCCGCGTCCCGATGCTCGATGTCCCGATTGGCGGCGTAGGTCAGAGCCTCGACGATCAACGTCTCCAGATTGTCGAAGTGGTAGAACACCAGTCCGACGCTGACGCCGACCCGCTTGGCCACGTCGGCGCCGCGGACACGATCGATCCCACCCTCCTTGATCATGTCGAGGGTCGCCCTGAGGATCCCTTCGCGCCGCTCGGCGGAGTCTCTCGTCATACGTGCCACGCAGGCAATGCTACGGGCCCGATATGCGCAGCCACGAAATGTGACACCCGGCAAGCCTTGACAAACATGTGACCGCCATCGCATTCTCTAATAGCTGACTGAGTACATAGTCAGCTACTTGCGTAGTTGCCCGACCACATCGAACGTGCACGGCCCCCGCATACACTTCAGGAGACATCCCCGTGTCCATAGCCCCGACGGCCGGTTCAGACGAACCGGCGACTCCCTCCCCGAGCTCACCTGTGAACGAACCGTTCTACACGCCCGAAGGTCCAGCCCTCAAACGCGTCATGAAGAGCCGCCACCTCTTCATGATCACCCTCGCCGGCGTGATCGGCACCGGCCTGTTTCTCGGAACAGGCGAGGTCATCAGCTCCGCCGGCCCCGGTGGAACAATCGTCGCGTACATCGTCGGCGGCGTCCTCCTCTACCTGACGATGGTCTGCCTCGGCGAGATGTCCGCGGTCATGCCCGTCAGCGGTTCGTTCCAGGCGCACGCCACCAAGTACATCGGTCCCGGCACCGGCTTCACCATCGGCTGGGTGTACTGGATCAGCTGGGCCTCGTTCATCGGCCTCGAGTTCACTGCCGCCGGCATCACCATGAAGTTCTGGTTCCCGGACACCCCGACGTGGGTGTGGTCCGCCGTCTTCATCGCCGTGCTGTTCCTCGTGAACTGCTTCACCGCCCGGTCGTTCGCCGAAACCGAGTACGCGCTGGCCGCCATCAAGGTCCTCGCCGTCGGCACCTTCATCGTCCTCGGCCTCCTGGCCATCTTCGGCGTCATCAAGATGGACGGCATCCAGGCTCCCGGCCTCACCAACTTCACTGCACACGGCGGGTTCTTCCCGGTCGGGTTCGGCGCCGTCTTCGCCGCCATGATGACCGTCGTCTACACCTTCATGGGCTCCGAAGTGATGGGCGTCGTCGCAGGCGAGACTGAGAATCCGCGCAAGGCGATCCCGAAGGCCGTCCGCACCATCGTCTTCCGCCTGGTGTTCCTCTACCTGGGCTCGATCCTCATCCTGATCGCCCTCATCCCGTGGGAGCAGCTCGGCCTCGACGAGAGTCCGTTCGTCACCGTCTTCAAGGCCATCGGCATCCCCTACGCCGCGGGCATCATGAACTTCGTCATCCTGGTGGCCATCCTGTCGGTCGGCAACACCGGCCTCTACATGTGCACGCGCATCCTGTGGTCCCTCGCGCAGGAGAAGGCCGCACCCCGCGTCTTCGGCGTCACCACCAAGCGCGGCATCCCTGTGTGGGGCCTGCTCTTCACACTGTTGTTCGGCCTGCTGTCGCTCATGACCGAGTTCGTGGCCGCGGACACCGTGTTCGTATTCCTGATCTCCGTCAGCGGTGTCGGCGGCGCCCTGTGCTGGATGACGATCGCCCTGTCGCAGTACCGGTTCCGTCGGCAGTACGTGAAGAACGGCGGCGACGTGAAGGATCTCCCCTACGCCGCTCCGATGTTCCCGCTGACCCCGATACTCGTGATTCTCATGAACGGCGTCGTGTTCGTGTCCATGGCGTTCGACGCCACCCAACGACTGTCGTTGATCCTCGGACTCGGCTGCGTGCCCGTGTTCTACGCGATCTACCACTGGGGCATCAAGCCGCGCATCGCGGACCGCGCAACCGCGGACGCGAAGCAGTGAACGCTGCGCCCACATCCGTCGCCGTCGTCGGCGCCGGGATGGTCGGCCTGTCCACAGCGTGGTTCCTCCAGGATCACGGAGTCGACGTGACAGTCGTCGACTCCGTCGGCCCGGCGGCAGGCGCCTCCTGGGGCAACGCCGGATGGATCACCCCGACGCTCTCCACTCCGCTCACCGATCCGTCGATGCTGACCTACGGACTTCGCAGCCTGCTCAGCCCGACGTCGCCGTTGTACATCCCGCCGCGGCCCGACCCGAAGCTCTTCGGGTTCCTCGCCCGGATGGCGCGCAACAGCACCACCGCTCGGTGGAAGGCCGGGGTGCGCGCTCTCGCCGAGATCAACCGGGAGGCCCTCGACGCATTCGACGCGATGGCCGACGGCGGCGTCGACGGCCCCATCGAGGCCGCAGACGACTTCCTGTTCGCCTACACCGACCCGGCAGGGCCGCAGGGCATGGTCGACGAGGGACGGAAGATCACCTCGCTCGGCCAGCAGGTCGACATCGACCTCATCTCGGCCGACGAGGCCCGCGCCCGCGCGCCCATGCTGACCGAGAAGATTCGCGGTGCGTTGATGCTCCGCGGCCAGCGGTTCTTGAACCCGCCGGATTACGTCGCCGCTGTCGCCGACTCGTTCGTCGCCCGTGGGGGCACTCTCCGCACCGGGACCACGATCACCAGCGTCGACGATCGTGGTGTGCGAGTCCGGATCGCCGGACCGACGATGGACGAGTCGTTCGACTCGGTCGTCGTGGCGACCGGCGTCGGACTCCCCGCCCTCACCAAGCAGTACGGCGTCACCACCCGCGTCCGTGCAGGTCGCGGCTACAGCTTCGCAGTGGACGTCGACGACCTGCCCCCGGGTCCGGTGTACTTCCCGGGGTCGTCCGTGGTCTGCACTCCGCTCGGCGACCGCATGCGGATCGCCGGGATGATGGAGTTCGGTCGACATGGAGATCCCGTCGACCAGCGCCGTATCGGGGCGATCGTCGAATCGGTCCGTCCCCTGCTGCGGGGTGTATCGCTCGACGACCGTCGCGAGGAATGGGTCGGTTCACGGCCGTGCACACAGGACGGTCTGCCGATCGTCGGCCGCACCCGCTCGCCCCGGGTGTTCGTCGCGGGCGGCCACGCGATGGAGGGCATGACCCTCGGTCCGGCCACTGGCCGCCTCCTCGCGGAGACCATCTGCACGGGAGTCACCCCCTCGGCGCTCGCAGGATTCGATCCCCTCCGCTGACCTTCCCCTGCGCATCGCAGCGAACGCTTCCTCTGCCACACCGCAGCGGACGCTTCCTCTGCTCCTTGAGCGAGCGAAGCGAGTCGAAAGGCTATTGCGGCAACACCTTTCGACTCGCGAGCTCGCTCAAGGAGCAGGGGGGTTCTGCAGGCGATGCCTACAGGTTGATCATGTGACCGATCGCGCCGTGGAAGGTCTCCTGCAGCGCCTCACTCATCGTCGGATGCGTGTGGACGTTGCGGGCGAGTTCCTTGGCGGTCAGGTCCCACTTCTGCGCGAGAGTGAGCTCGGGCAGCATCTCGGAGACGTTGTCGCCGACCAGGTGACCGCCGATCAGTTCGTCGTTGGTCCCGTCGGTGATCAGCTTGACGAAGCCTGCCGGCGCGGCGAGGCCCTGCGCCTTGCCGTTGGCGCTGAACGGGAACTTGGTGACCTTGACGTCATACCCTTCGGCCTTGGCCTGCTCCTCGGTGAGACCGAACGACGCGACCTGCGGCTGGCAGAACGTGGCGCGCGGCATCATGCGGTAGTCGCCGAGCGTCATGGTCTCAGCTCCGGCCATCGTCTCGGCGGCGACCACGCCCTGGGCCTCGGCGACGTGCGCGAGCTGCAGCTTCGCGGTCACATCGCCGATCGCGTAGATACCTTCGACGTTGGTGCGCATGTGGTCGTCGATCGCGATGGCGCCGCGGTCGGTCAGTGCCACGCCGGTGGTCTCGAGACCGAAGCCCTCGACTCGCGGCGCGAAGCCGACGGACATGAGGACCTTGTCGACGGTCAGGCTGCCGTCATTGCCCTTGGCGTCCTTGTATGTGACGACGACCTGGCTGCCCTGATCGTCCACGGTCTGGACGCCGGTGCCGGTCATGATCTTCACGCCGAGCTTCTTGTACGCCTTCGTCATCTCCTTGGAGACATCGGCGTCTTCGTTCGGGAGGATGCGCGGCATGAACTCGACGATGGTGACGTCGACGCCGTAGTTGGCGAGGACGTAGCCGAACTCCATGCCGATCGCGCCCGCGCCGACGATGACGATCGACTTCGGGAGGTCGCGGGTGAGGATCTGCGTCTCGTAGGTGACGACGTTCTCGCTGAGCTCCACGCCCGGCAGGAGGCGGACAGTGGAACCTGTGTCGATGATGACGTTGTCGAACGTGATCTCGCGGTCGCCGACCTTGATGGTCTTGGCGTCGGTGAACACGCCGTAGCCGTCGATCTCGGTGATGCCGTTCTTCTTCATGAGGAAGTGGACGCCCTTGACGATGCCGTCGGACACCTGGCGGGAGCGGTCGAAGGCGGCGCCGAAGTCGAACGACACCTCTCCGCTGATCCCGAAGGTCTTGGCTTCGTGATTGAAGACGTGAGCGAGTTCAGCGTTGCGGAGCAGCGCCTTGGAGGGGATGCATCCGACGTTCAGACAGACACCGCCCCACCACTTCTCTTCGATGACGGCGGTCTTCATGCCCAGCTGGGCGGACCGGATCGCGGCCACGTACCCACCGGGGCCGGCTCCCAGGACAACTGTTTGAAAATGTTCAGCCACGGCGTCCAGCCTAACGCGCATCGACCAGTCGCGTCGTCGCTCCACCGAGGAACTTTCAATCAATGATTGAAACGTTGATTGAAACGTGATGTACTGCACCTCATGGCCACTGACGTGACACGTACCCGACTGCTCGACGCGGCCGAGCGAATCCTCGAGAGCACACCGTACGAGCAGCTCAAAGTACGTGCGGTGTGCTCTGAGGCCGGAGTGAACCCGGCGGCAGTCCACTACCACTTCGGTTCACGTGAGGGATTGGTCACCACCCTGCTGCAGGAGCGTCTCGGGCCGGTCTGGGCCGACCCTCTCACCGAGCTGAGCACTCGAGACACCTCCGTCGGGGAGATCGTCGACAGGATTCTCGAACCGGTGACGCGCCTGGCCGAGGATCCCGCACTGGCCCGACACCTCCGATTGCTCGGAAGGTTCGTCCTCACGCACGGTGACCTCGACTGGACCGACACCTGGTTCCGCACCGAGGTGTGGGTGGCGCTCCTGCGACGAGTCGTCGACGTCGACGAGGCCACCGCGCGACGTCGGTGGCGGTTCGCCTTCACCGTCTTGATCACCGAACTGTCCAACCCCACACCGGTGAGCACCGCGACAGTCGCCGCACTCGCCGACTTCCTGACCGCGGGCCTGTCCGGCCCCGCCCCCACTTCGACCGAAGGACCCCGATGACCCTCGACCTCTCCACCGTCGACCCGTTCGCACCGGCGCAGCTCGGCCCGATCACCCCGCGCAACAGGCTGATCAAGTGCGCGACCTTCGAAGGGCGCACACCCGACGCCCTGGTGACCGACGAACTGATCGAGTTCCATCGCGAGACCGCTGCGGGCGGGGTCGGCATCAGCACGGTCGCGTACTGCGCTGTAGCGCCGGAGGGGCGGACCGACAGGCATCAGATCCTGATGGTCCCCGAAGCGGCCGACGGCCTGCGACGTCTCACCGACGCCATCCACTCCGAGGGCGCTCTCGCCGCGGCACAGCTCGGCCACGCGGGTCCCGTCGCGAACTCCATCTCCAACCGGGCCAAGGCCCTCGGACCCGGCCGCATCCCGGCGCCGATGGGCATGTCGGCCACGGCGAAGGTCGACGCCGACGACATCAAACGCGTCACGCAGAACTTCGTCGACGCCGCCCGCCTCGCCGTCGACTGCGGGTTCGACGCACTCGAGGTGCACTGCGGCCACAACTACCTGATCAGCTCGTTCCTGTCCCCGCTGCTGAATCACCGCCGCGACGGATACGGCGGCTCGGTGGTCAATCGAGCACGTCTGGCCCGTGAAGTCCTCGAAGCCGTGCGCGGCGCCGTCGGCGACGAAGCCGCGGTCTGGGCCAAGTTGAACATGTTCGACGGCGTCGGCAAACCCGGCCGCGACCGAGGCGGCCGCCCCTGGAGCGGTTTCAACGTCGACCAGGCATGCGAGACGGCTCAGCTCTTCGAAGCCGACGGCTTCATCGACGCCATCGAGCCGACGGCGGGCAGCTCACTGCTCAACCCGATGTACCTGTTCCACGGGAAACCGCCGCTGGCCGAGTTCGCCGACGCCATGAAGGGACCCATCCGAACCGGCATGAAGGCTGTCGGCCCGGTGTTCTTGAAGCACTACCCCTATCGGGACGCCTACCTGCTCCCACTGGCCGCAGAGCTCCGCAAGTCGGTGTCGCTCCCGCTGATCCTTCTCGGCGGAATCACCGATCGCGCCTCGATGCAGACGGCGCTCGACTCCGGATTCGAGTTCGTCGCGATGGGACGCGCACTGCTCCGCGAGCCAGATCTGCCGCTGCGGATCCAGGAGGACGCGTCGACGGTTTCGCGCTGTGTGCACTGCAATCTGTGCATGCCGACGATCTACTCCGAGACCCGTTGCCCCATCCGCGAAGGAGAGGTGCCAGACACCTTCTCACCTGCGTGAACCTCCTGTTCGCGGGGCCGGACGGTCGATAGCGGGTTTCCCATCGTCGAACAGACATGCTAGGTGTGGATGTAGTCCGTTCGGAGTACACGCTCCGTCTGTCAACCGTCCCCCGAGGACCGTCAGGAAGTGGTAACCGCCGTGCCGTGCGCGGCCGCGAGACCTGAGTCCACCTGACCCGGAGACATCGACTCCTCGAGCACGAATCGACGAACCAGAATGACAGACTCGCCGTCCACCAAGGACTTCGAAGCACCACCGGCCACCATGGTCCGCAAAGCGATCGCCGCATCCGCGATCGGCAATGCGACCGAGTGGTACGACTACGGCGTCTACGCCGCCACCACCACATATCTGACCCAAGCGTTCTTTCCCGGAGCGTGGGGAACGACGGGCACGATGCTCGGTTTCGCGGTCTCGTTCCTTCTCCGACCGCTCGGCGGTTTCGTGTGGGGGCCGATCGGCGACAAGGTGGGACGCAAGCACGTCCTCGCATTGACGATCCTGCTGATCTCCCTTGCCACCGCATTGATCGGCCTGCTTCCGACGCACGCGTCGATCGGTGTCTGGGCGCCCGCCCTCCTCATCCTGCTTCGTGTGATTCAGGGATTCTCGACAGGCGGCGAATACGGCGGGGCCGCGACGTTCATGGCCGAGTACGCGCCCGATCGCAAGCGCGGCCGTTTCGGCAGTTTCCTCGAGTTCGGCACGATGGCGGGCCTCTCGGCCGGCACCGCGTTCGTCCTGCTGTTGAACTCTATCCTCGACGAGGACCAGATGGCATCGTGGGGTTGGCGCATTCCGTTCCTCGTCGCCCTCCCGCTCGGCCTCGTCGGCCTCTACCTGCGGTCGCAGTTGGACGATCCACCGGTCTTCGCCGAAGTGGATCGCAAGCGCAAGCGCGAACCGTCGGGCCTCGAACTCTTGAAGACGGCGATCGTCGGCTACTGGCGCCCGATCCTCATCATGTTCGGCATGGTCGTGGCGTTGAACGTCGCCAACTACACACTGCTCGCCTACCAACCCGACTATTTGAAGAACACGATCGGGCTGTCGGAGTCGGGCGGTTCGTGGGTGGTCCTCATCGGCCAGGTCCTCATGATGCTGATGATCCCCGTGTTCGGCCGCTGGTCGGACTCGACGGGCCGCAAACCCATGTGGTGGGCGTCGCTGATCGGTCTGTTCGTGTTCGCGTTGCCGATGTACTGGCTGATGGGGCAGGGTTTCGCGTGGGCGATCGTCGGCTTCGTGGTGCTCGGACTGCTCTACATCCCGCAGCTGGCGACCATCTCGGCGACGTTCCCCGCCATGTTCCCGACCCACGTTCGCTACGCGGGTTTTGCGATCTCGTACAACGTGTCGACGGCCGCCTTCGGTGGCACCGCTCCCCTGGTGAACGACTGGGTGGTCGGCGACACCGGCTGGCACCTCTTCCCCGCCGCGTACATGATGGCCGCCTGTGTGATCGGAATGGTCGCCCTGTACTTCCTGAAGGAGACTGCGGGAGCCTCCCTCCGCGGCACCAAGACCCCCAGCGCGGAGCCCGACGCTGAGGTCGACGACGTCCCGGAGCCCGCCCTCCCCTCCCGCTGACCCCTGCTCCTAATCGCGCTAGGAGCAACAGCGGAGGCAGGCGGGGGCGATTCGCCTCGGAGCCCTCCGCAGCGAGCGAGCCGCTAGGCGAGCCCGCGAGGACTGCCGAGGAGGCGAATCGACCCCGCCTGCCGACCCCACCGGCCGAACCGCCCCGCCGGTAGCCTGAACCACGTGGCTGAGACGAACACGACCGACGATCCGTACCTGTGGCTGGAGGACGTCACCGGAGACGAGGCACTCGACTGGGTGCGCGCGCACAACGAGCCGACCGTCGCCGAACTGACATCGTCGGAGCGGTTCGCTCAGATGCAGTCGGAGACGTTGGAGATCCTGTCGTCGGACGACCGGATCCCGTATGTGCGGCGGCGCGGCGAGTACGTCTACAACTTCTGGGTCGACGGGACCAACCCGTACGGACTGTGGCGGCGGACGACGCTGGAATCGTACCGATCAACCGAGCCCGAGTGGGACGTCTTGATCGACGTCGACGCCTTGCGGACGGCGGAGGACGAGAACTGGGTGTGGAGCGGGGCGTCGGTGCTTCGACCTGACTACGACCGTGCGTTGATCTCGCTGTCCCGCGGCGGCGCGGATGCGACGGTTGTCCGCGAGTTCGACATCCCGTCGCGAACGTGGGTCGACGACGGATTCGTGCTGCCGGAGAACAAATCGAATGTCGGTTGGATCGACCGGGACACCGTGTACGTGGGCACCGAGTTCGGCGAGCAGCCGGACGGTGCTGGATCGTGGACGTCGTCGGGGTACCCGCGCGTGGTGAAGCAGTGGACTCGCGGCACCGACCTCGCGTCGGCGACGACGGTGTTCACCGGTTCCGTCGACGACGTCGCGGTCGGCGCCTCGTTCGACCCGACGCCCGGCTTTCCGCGACACTTCGTGTACCGGTCGACAGACTTCTACAACGCCGAGCAGTTCGAACTCCGAGACGGTGAGCTGCGCACGGTGGACGTCCCGTCGGACGCCGACTTCTCGGTACGGCACGACGTGATGCTGGTGACCCCGAAGTCCGAGTGGACCGTCGACGGTGTGGCACGGCCGGCCGGAAGCCTGTTGGCGTTCGACTACGAGCGCTTCCTCGACGGCGACCGCACGCATACTGTGCTGTTCACGCCGGACACGCACACCAGCCTGGAGACGTACGCGATCACGGCGACACGACTGATCCTGGTGACGCTGCACGACGTCGCGACCCGGCTGCAGTCGATGGAGTTCGGCACGTGGACGCCGGCAGAGCTGCCGGGCGTCCCGGATCTCGCGACGGTCGGAGTGCTCGACACCGACGCCGATCACAGTGACGAGATCTGGATGTCGTCGAGCTCGTTCACGCAGTCCCCGACCCTGTTGTACGGCGACGCCGTGTCCGGGGTGGCTCCGATCAAGTCGTCGCCCGAGCGGTTCGACGCGTCGAATGTGAGCACCCAGCAGTTCTTCGCGACCTCGGACGACGGCACCCGGGTTCCGTACTTCGTGATCAAGCGCGACGACGTCGAGTCGGGCCCGACCCTGCTCTACGGCTACGGCGGCTTCGAGAACTCGCTGACACCGAGCTATCTGGCCGTGGCTGCGCGGAACTGGATCACGCGTGGCGGGATCTATGTGTACTCGAACATCCGCGGAGGCGGTGAGTACGGTCCGTCGTGGCACACCCAGGCGGTGAAGGCGGGACGTCATCTCGTGTACGAGGACTTCTCCTCGGTGGCTCGGGATCTCGTGGCACGAGGATTCACCACTCCCGCGACCCTGGCCGCGCAGGGCGGATCGAACGGCGGCCTGCTGATGGGCGTCATGGCGACCACGTACCCGGAGCTTTTCGGCGCGTTGGTCTGCCAGGTGCCTCTGATCGACATGCGGCGGTATCACCTCCTCCTGGCGGGAGCCTCGTGGATGGCCGAGTACGGCGACCCCGACGACCCGGCCGAGTGGGAGTACATCTCCGCGTACTCGCCGTACCAGCGGGTTCGCTCCGATGTCGACTACCCGCAGACGCTGGTCACCACCTCGACCCGCGACGACCGCGTGCATCCCGGTCATGCCCGGAAGTTCACCGCCGCACTCGAAGCCGCAGGCCAACCGGTCCGGTACTACGAGAACATCGAGGGCGGTCACGGCGGCGCGGCCGACAACAAGCAGGCGGCGTTCAAATCGGCCCTCGCCTACGAATTCCTCTGGCGCACTGTCGGCGCGACTGATCGCTGACCCTCCCACGGCGACTGCGTCGGAGATTCGGGGATCGTGTTACGTTTCATGGCGTCAACCAGCCTCGACGCGGGAAGTCGGTGTGAATCCGACGCGGTACCCGCCACTGTGACCGCTTCACGCGGCAGCCAGACCTCCGCTCGAGCTGATCTCGTCGTCGGGGCGGAGTGTCCCCGAGAGAGGCGGATGCCGTGCACCCGCATGTCCGCAAGGCCACCATCGCGTGTCTGCTCGTCATCGGATTGGCCGTCGCGGGCTGCTCCGAGTCGACGTCGAACGATGCGGGCGCTGCTCGCGACTGCATCACAGATTTCGACGCGAACACCGACTACTTCCCCGACAAGTCGACGATCTCCGACGCGTCGGGACTGGCGATCGAATACCACAAGTCGTACCAGGTCCTGACGGTCAAGGAACCGTCGCCAGGCGCGCGGCCCGTGTCGTACGTCCTGGTCCGCTGCGGTGCACCTGCGCCGAAGCTCGACGGAGCTCTCGCGGAGGCCCCGCAGGTTCAGGTGCCGATTCGCAGCATGTACTCGGGATCCACGACACATCTGCCCGCGATGGCGGCCCTCGGCGCCGCCGACACGGTGACCGGTGTGAGCTCCACCGACTACGTCTCCACCCCTGAGATCCGCGCACGGATCGACGAGGGCGACGTGGTCCAGTACGCCGACGCTGGTGTGCCCAACGTCGAGAAGGTGATCGCCGGACAGCCCGACGTCCTGGTGTCCGACGGCAACGAGGATCCGTCGTACGCGAAACTGCGGCAGGCGGGCGTCCCGGTCCTCGCCAACGCCGACTGGCTCGAGGCGAGTCCACTCGGTCGGGCCGAGTGGATCAAGTTCTTCGCCGCACTCACCGGTACCGAGACGAAGGCGGCCGACGTCTTCAGCACCATCAAGTCGGAGTACACCAAGGTGCAGCAGAAGACGACGAACGCACCGAAGACCGACGTGCTGCTCGGCGGCATCGAGAACGGCGCGTGGACGCTCGCCGCGGGCGGCAACTACTTCGGGCGGCTCGTCCGTGACGCGGGCGGCGACTACCCCTGGGCCGCGGACCCGTCGACCGGCTCGTTGCGTCTCTCGATCGAGTCCGTCATCGACAAGTCTCGAAACGCCGACGCGTGGCTCCTCTCCGACATGACCGTCGCGTCCCTCGCCGACCTGTACAAGCAGGACGAGCGGTACCGGGTGTTCGCACAACCGGCCAAGCGTGCGTGGAACGCGACGAAGGCGATGAGCGCGACCGGCGGAAACGACTACTGGGAGCGCGGCGTCCTCCGTCCCGACCTCGTACTGGCCGATCTCGCGGCGATCCTGCATCCAGACCTCTTCCCCGACCACAAGTTCGCGTTCTACCTCCAGCTCCCGCAGCAGTGACCACTCCCGTCACCGCCGACACGGTGAAGGCTCGCGGCACAGCCGAAAAGTGGACGGCGCTGATCGTCTTCGCCGTCGTGTCGGTGTTGGTGACGGCCGCGATCGGTGCGGTGATGATGCCGCTGTCCGACGTGGTGCACGTGTTGATCGGCGGCACTGCGTCGGATGCGGGCCATGACGCGATTCTGCGCCTGGTCCGGCTGCCGCGGATCGCGACGTCGGCGATCGCGGGCGCCGCTCTCGGCGTCGCCGGCCTGCAGATGCAGACGCTGTTCCGCAACGCGCTCGCCGACCCCTACATCCTCGGCGCCAACTCGGGAGCGAGTCTCGGAGTCGCGATCGTCGCTCTCGCAGGCGGCGCGGGCGGACCGGCGTTCGTCGGAGTCCTCGCCGGATGGGGTCGTCTCGGCATCGTTCTGGCCGCCGCGGCGGGCGCGGCGGCAGTGCTCGGCGTGATCCTGCTGATGGCCGTCTGGGTCCGCAACGCCGTCACGCTGCTGTTGATCGGCGTGATGCTCGGCTCGGTGACCGGCGCGCTCGTCGCGGTCCTCATCGTCTACGCCGATCCCACTTCGGTCCAGAAGTACATGATCTGGGGTCTCGGAACGTTCTCGTCGACGTCGTGGAGCGACATCCAGGTGGCGGCGCCGATTGTGGCGGTGACGATTCTGGTCGTGTTCTTCACCGTCCGACCGCTGAACGCCTTGCTCCTCGGCGAGGGCTACGCCCGCTCGATGGGCGTTGACCTTCGTGTCGCGCGAACCGTCACTCTGCTGTCGGCGGCCCTTCTCACCGGTGTCGTGACGGCGTTCTGCGGGCCGGTCGGATTCCTCGGCCTGGTGATTCCGCACCTGGTCCGGGGCCTGCTCCAAACCTCCGATCACCGGTCGTTGATTCCGGGGTGCGCGCTTGTCGGCGCGACCCTCGCCGTCTGGTGCGGCGCCCTCGCCGACCTCCCCGGCGATCACATGTCGCTGCCGCTGAACGCGGTGACCGCCCTCATCGGAGCACCCGTCGTCATCACCGTCCTGCTCCGCGGACGCGCACAGGGAGGTGCGGTGTGACCGGGCTCGAACTTCAGAAGCTGACCGTCGGGTATCGGGGACGGCGAGGCCGCACAGTCGCCTCGAACCTGTCCGCCGTGGCGGCGACGGGCCGCCTCACGTCGTTGATCGGGCCGAACGGTGCGGGCAAGTCGACACTGCTCCGGACCGTATGCGGTCTGCAGCCGCCCCTGGCGGGCTCGGCGGTCCTCGCCGACGGCACCGACGTCACGACGTTGAAGGCAGCCGGCCTGGCACGCCGCATCGCCGTCGTCACCACCGACACCGTCGATCCCGGCCGGCTCACGGCCCGGGAGGTCGCCTCCCTCGGCCGAACGCCGTACCTGTCCCCGACCGGACGACTCTCCGCCGACGACCGTCGCGTCACCGACCGCGCGTTGGACGCCGTCCGAGCGACGGATCTGGCCGACCGACCGTTCCACGACCTGTCCGACGGTGAACGGCAGCGTGTGCTCGCCGCGCGAGCTCTCGCACAGGAGCCGGAACTGCTCGTCCTCGATGAGCCGACATCGCATCTGGACGCGCCGTCACGCGTCGAGTTCCTCGATCTCCTCGCGACGTTGGCCCGCGAGCAGGGCATCGCCGTCCTCATGTCGTCGCACGAACTGGAACTCGTCATGCGCCTCTCCGACGAGGTGTGGCTGCTGCGCGGTGACGGGACCATGACAACCGGCACGCCTGCGGCACTCGCCGCCGACGGTTCGGTGTCCGCGGCGTTCGATCGTGGACGTCTCCGCTTCGACGCCGATCAGCTGACGTTCGTCATCGACGGAAGTGGAACGACCCTCGGGTGATCTGCAGTCGCGACCGGCCGAGGGTGATCGGGTACATGGCGAAGCCGATGAGCATCGCGATCAGGTGCCCGGCGTCGGTGAAGTCGGGTGTCCCCACCGCGAACGGCGCGATCACCGTCGCCAGCGCGATCGCCGCGTAGACCCACCGCCACGGCGGCGGGAGACGGTAGGCGAGCACCGCGATCACCGTGGCCATGAAGTAGCTGACGCCTACGTCGATCGCGTCGCGCAGCGTGGGGTCGGCGCGGCCGTGCCCGATCGCCAGATCGAGGAGCCCCTGACTAGCCAGCGTCGCAAGGACGTGTCCGGCGAGTCCGACCACGACGAATCGTGCGGTGCCGAGCCATCGTTCGGCGACGGCGAGGAACACGGTGAACCCCACGACGTAAGGAAGCCAGTACGCACCGTCGAGCCAGAACAGACTGGTGATCATCGGGCGCAGCGGATGCTCCGACAGGTTCTCGAGATTCGTCGATCTGCGACCCAGGATGTCGTCGAGGGAGCCGGGCGACACGATGTGCTGCACGATCGTGGTCGCCAGGAGGACCGCCAGCCACAGATAGGTGGCGGGTGCGCTGCGAATCCAGCCGACGACCGCGCGGACCACCGTCCGAAACCTGCTGTCGGACGTGGTCGCCATCTCCGTGGGTCAGTAACTGTAGGCGCGTCGTCCTGCGACGACGCGAGACACGAGCCCGACTGCGATCACAACGGCTCCGACGGCGCCGACGATCAGCGACACCTGTACTAGATCGGACGAGACGCCGTCCGCTACGACTTCGACGGTGCGGCGGGCGGCTTCGTCGGTGTCCGCAGCCTTGTCGCCTGCAAGGGTGTTGATGTACTGCGCGACTCCGTACGCCCCGAGGGCTGCGAGGACCACTCCGACGCCGAGCCACGCGAGCACTGTGCTGCGGCGGTTCGCGGTGAGCAACGCGACGACCGCCGCGATCGCCGCCCCGATCAGGGTCAGCCACGAGGTCTTGTCGATCAGCTCGCCGGACGACTCCAGCGAGCCCGCCGTCAGGCGGTGCTGATCGATGCCGACATAGATGGCCTTGTCGACCACGATCGGCGTCGGCAGCGGCGCCGTCGCCAGCACCCGGTTGACCATCGGCGTGATGTTGACGTCCATCACGTGAGTGTCGGTGTCGGGGCCCGGAGCGTTGAACAGCCAGTCGTGCTGCTGCCGGGCGATCTGTTCGAAGTCCATCACGAAGCCCTCGCTCCGCGCATAGTTTGTGGCGAGCGGCTGCACGATGGTCCCCGCGAGCGGAACACTCGTCTGGTCGACGACCGCCGCCGCGACCTTCTCCGCGAAGTAGTCCTGCACTTCGGTGTTGCGTGCCGCGTCCGCGGCGGACGCGGCGAATCCCTCCGTCGACACGACTCGCTGCGACACCCACATGCTGGGGACGGCGACGATCATGCAGACCATCGCGACAACGGTGAACAGGCCGGAGACAAGACTTCGCACCCGTTCGAGGCTACCGGCTGCTCGGCTTACTCGCCGACGAGGTCGCGGGCACGGCCCACGACGAGCGGGTCCGGCGCTCCGACGATCGACGCGTCTTTGCCGTCGTAATCGTGCAGGCTCAGCACGTACCGCATGGCGTTGATCCGGGCGCGCTTCTTGTCGTTGCTCTTCACAACCGTCCACGGAGCATGGTCGGTGTCGGTGTCGGCGAACATCCGCTCTTTGGCGTCGGTGTACGAGTCCCAGCGATCAAGCGACGCGAGGTCCATCGGTGAGAGCTTCCACTGACGGACCGGGTCGATCTGACGGATCGCGAAACGAGTCCGCTGCTCGAGCGGTGTCACCGAGAACCAGAACTTCACCAGGTGCACACCGTCGTCGACGAGCATCTTCTCGAAGGCGGGCGCCTGATGCATGAACTGGTCGTACTGGTCCGGCGTGCAGAAGCTCATCACTCGCTCGACGCCAGCCCGGTTGTACCAGGAGCGGTCGAAGAAGACCATCTCTCCCGCGGCGGGAAGATGCTGCACATACCGCTGGAAGTACCACTCGGTCGACTCGCGCTCCGACGGCTTCTCCAGGGCGACGACGCGCGCGCCGCGCGGATTGAGGTGCTCGTTGAAGCGTTTGATGGTCCCGCCCTTGCCTGCCGCGTCACGCCCCTCGAACAGGAAGAGATGACGCTGGCCGGTCTGCTTCGACCATTTCTGCAGCTTGAGCAGCTCGATCTGCAGGCGCCGCTTGGTGACCTCGTACTCGCGGCGGCTCATGCGCTCTTCGTACGGGTAGTCCTCACGCCACGTGTCGACGACGTTCCGCTCGGGCAGCGTCAGCAGGATCGGGTCGTCGTCATCGTCGTCGACAACGGTGAAGTTGCCGGTGTCGCGCAGGTCGACGAGCTGCTGCAACGCCTCCCGCCCCGACACGACACTCAGGTCCGGACCGATGTTCTGCTGAGGCTGCACATAGCCGTCGACGTTCTCCACGGGCACAGGTTATCCCGGGCAGCGCGATTCGGCAGGGTACGAAAGTCCCACACCCCGGTCGATCGGCAAGCCGTACACCCGATCAGCTGATGTTGATCGAGCCGGTCTTGAGACAGTAGGCGCCCGTATTGCTGTCGTAGGCGGCGCCGAAGCCGCCCGCGCAGTAGGTTCCGCCGGGCCCGGCGTACGCCTGTCCACCCCAACCGCCGATGGCGATCGACGTGCCGCCGCGGCGGGCCATGGCAACCGACTCCGCCTTCGGTCCCGTGGTGATCGAGTATGCGTTGCCGCCGTAGATGCCACTCGACAGGGCCTGCGAACCCGGCTGCAGGTTCTTGCTCGTGGCGCTGCCTCCGGTGGTGGCGACGGCTGTCGCGATGCCGCTGTTGCTGGTGTCCTGTGCGGTCGCGCGGGAGCCGGGCCCCGCGTTGGCGATGCAGTGGCTCTGCCCGTTCGCGTGTTCGGTGCGGGCGTTGTCGACGGCGCTGCAATTGGTCGCCGCGCCTGCGTCGCCGCCGCCGAAGAGTGCCATCAGGCCGAATGCGCCGCCGCATGCGAGGGTGGCGATGACGGTTCGCGCGCCGATGACCCGAAAACCTTTGTGACCAGATGAAATACCCACGTCCCGTCCTTCTGCATCCAATGCTGCTGTCGCTCGATCAGTCTCAAAATGAGGTTACCTTCGCCACAACAGCCCCCGCCATGTGCCATGAATCGTTATCCCGCTGACACTGCCTCGAGACCGACTCCTTAACAGGTCAGCGGAGAAAGCGATAGCCCATTCCGGCTTCGGTGATGAGGTGGCGAGGATTGGACGGGTCGTCCTCGAGCTTGCGGCGGAGTCCCGCGAGGTACACGCGGAGATAGTTGGTCTGGTTCACGTAGGTCGGTCCCCACACCGCGCCGAGGATCTCCCGCTGACTGACGAGGTTGCCGTCGGCGCGGACCAGCAGTTCGAGGATTCCCCACTCGGTCGGCGTGAGGCGCACCTGTTCACCGTCGCGCAGCACACGAGTCCCGGCCAGGTCCACCTGGATGGAGCCCGCGTCGACCACCGGCGACGGCGCGGGCGCGGCCGACGCACCCCGTCGGATGGCGGCGCGGAGGCGAGCGAGGAGCTCTTCCATGCCGAAAGGTTTCGTCACGTAGTCGTCGGCACCTGCGTCGAGCGCGGTGACCTTGTCCGCGGCGTCAGTCCGCGCGGACAAGACGATCACCGGAACGGTGCTCCATCCGCGCAGGCCGTGCAGGACCGTGAATCCGTCCATGTCCGGGAGGCCGAGATCGAGCACGATCACGTCGGGCGACACCTTGGCCGCGGCCTCGAGCGCACCGGCCCCGTTCGATGCCGTGGTCACGTCGAATCCTCTGGCGCGCAGGTTGATGCGCAGGGCTCTCAGCAGTTGCGGCTCGTCGTCGACCACGAGCACGTGTCCGGCGGACATCAGGACTCCTCTCCGACGGGCAGATCGACGACCATCGTCGCACCTCCACCCGGCGTGGTCGTGACCGACAGGGTGCCCCCGACCGCGGTGACGAACCCGCTCGCGACGGACAGCCCCAACCCGACACCGGAGGTGTTGCGGTTCTGGTCGCCGTATTGATGGAACGGCACGAACACGCGGTGCACCTCGTCGGTCGGGATGCCGTCGCCGTGGTCGATCACCCTGATCAGGCAGCGCGGGTCGCCGTTGTCGTCGACGGCCATTTCGGAGTGGATCTCGACGTCGCGTGATCCATGACGGAGTGCGTTGTCAACGAGATTCGCGAGCGCCCGCTCGAGGAGTCCGGCGTCGGTGACCGCCCACGCCTGATCGATGACGACGGGGATGTCGACCGCCGCCGGATCGCGCAAGGCGACAGCCGCGGTGGCACGGTGGATCACCTCGGCGAGGAAGGTCGGTCGGAGTTGCGGCCTGACGACTCCCGCCGCGAGACGCGACGAGTCGAGCAGGTTTCCGACCAGTGCGGACAGCTGGTCCAGCGACTCGTCGACGGTGGCGAGGAGTTCAGCGGTGTCCTCTGGCGAGAACGTCACATCGGCGCTGCGCAGACTCGACGCGGAGGCTTTCGCCGCGGCAAGCGGCGTCCGGAGATCATGGCTGACCGCGGACAGCAGGGCCCGGCGAAGCTCGTCGGTACGGGCCACCTCGTCGGCGAGCGCTGCTTCGGCTGCGAGTCTGTCGCGTTCTGCGGCGGAGGCCACCTGGTTCGCGACGGCCGTCAGGACCTGCCGGTCGCGGGCGTCGATAGACGAGCCCGCGAGGTTGAGCCGATACGCGCCGTCGTACGCCGGGCACACGGTGTCCGGATGATCGGTCGGCTCGCCACCGACCGACGCGACCACACCCGCGTCGTTCTCGATCCACACCGCGGTCTGCAGGTACGTGCCACGTACGCGCTCAAGAAGGTCCGCGACACCTGCGCCGTCGAGGACCGCCCCGGAGAACAGTGCGAGGAGCTCCGCATCGCGGCTCGCTCGCTGCGCCTGGACACGGCGAACGGTCGCCGAATCGACGAGCGCGGCGACGGCGATCGCGATGAGCAGCATCACCGCGAGAGTGATCACGTTGTCGGGTTCGGCGATCGTGAAGGTCAGGCGAGGATCGGCGAAGAAGAAGTTCAGGAGCAGGCCGGACGCGATAGCCGACAGCGCGGCGGGTGCCACACCGCCGAGCATCGCGACGGCGAGCACACCCACGAAGTACAACGACGACTCGCTCGCGAATCCGAGCCACGTATCCGTCGCGTACACGATCCCGGTGACGATCGCGGGCACGATCAGCGCGAACACCCAGCTCAGCGGACGATGGAATCGCGTCTCGCGGATGTCGAACGGGTTGCGCGGTTTGGCCTCGTCATGCGTCACCATGTGCACGTCGATGCGCCCACTGTCGTGGACCACCCGCGCCCCGACGCCCTCGTCGAACATCCGACTCCACCGCGACCGACGCGATGTGCCGAGCACCAGTTGTGTCGCGTTGGTGGCGCGCGCGAAGTCGAGGAGAGTCGATGCGACGTCGTCGCCGACCACGGTGTGCACCCTCGCTCCGAGGTCTTTGGCGAGCGTCCTCAGTCCGGTGAGATCACCGGATCCGCTGTCCGCGAGCCCGTCGCCTCGAACGACGTGCGCCACCAGCAGTTCGGCGCTCGACCGCGACGCGATCCGGCTCGCACGACGGACCAACGTACTGCTCTCGGGCCCGCCGGTCACGGCGACGACCACTCGCTCGCGGGCCTCCCACGTGTCGGTGATCGCGTTCGCCGACCGGTACACGGCGAGCTTCTCGTCCACCCGGTCGGCCAGCCACAGCAGCGCCAACTCGCGAAGAGCTGTCAGATTGCCCTGCCGGAAGAAGTTGCCGAGAGCGTCCTCGATTCGGGATGCGTCGTACACCTTGCCTGCGGACAGTCGCTGTCGGAGCGCCCGCGGTTCGATGTCGACGAGCTCGATCTGATCGGCGGCCCGGACCACGGCGTCCGGCACGGTCTCGTGCTGGGTGATCCCGGTGATCTGCGCGACGACGTCGTTCAGGCTCTCGAGGTGCTGGATGTTGACCGTCGAGAGGACGTTGATCCCCGCATCGAGCAGGACGTCGATGTCCTCCCACCGTTTGGTGTTGGCCAGACCCGGAGCATTCGTGTGAGCGAGTTCGTCCACGAGCACCACGGCCGGACGCCGTTCGAGGACTGCAGCGAGGTCCATCTCATCGAGAGTGGTCCCGCGGTAGTCGACGCTGATGCGCGGGATCACCTCCAGACCGTGGACCATCGACGCGGTCGCCGCCCGTCCGTGCGTCTCGACGACGCCGACCACCACGTCGACGCCCTCGTCGCGGAGGCCGCGGGCCGTGGCCAGCATCTCGTACGTTTTTCCGACCCCGGGTGCGCACCCGAGGAACACCTCGAGCTGGCCTCGAGTCGTGGCGGTCATGGCGTTCAGATTATCGACAGCCGGGGCCGGTCAGGCCCAGTGCGACGTTGACGCGCGCGACATTCACGGTCGGTTCGCCGAGGAAGCCGAGTTGGCGGCCGTCGGTGTTGTCGCTGATGATCTGTCGCACTCGTTCGATCGGCAGGCCGGTGGTCCGCGCGATGCGTGGGGCCTGCAGGTCGGCGTAGGCGGGCGAGATGCCCGGGTCGAGGCTCGAACCGGAGCGGGTGACGGCGTCGGCGGGCACCTGATCGGGTCGGACGCCTTCCCGTTCGGCGACCGCGGCGCGTCGTTTGTCGATGATCGCGACGAGATCGGTGTTGTTCGGGCCGAGATTGCTCGCGCCGGACGACGCCGGATCACCCGCGGCCGTCGGGTCGTCGACGCCGCCCGCGAAGCGCGCATGGAGGTACTTGTCCGGCTGTCCCGGGGCCGCGTGCTGATCGACGCCGAGGAGTTCCGATCCGACGACGCAACCCGTCGCATCCTTGATCTGTGAGCCTTCGGCCCCGTCGGAGTTGATTCGCGACACGGCCCAGACCGCCGCCGGGTAGGCGACGCCGACGACGAGAGTGAGGCCGCCGAGCACGATGAGGCCGACGACGAACTGTCGGGCGAGTCCGGTCAGGAGGTTCTTCATTGTTCTCATCCCATTCCGGGTAGAAGGCGGACCAGCAGGTCGATGAGCCAGATGCCGATGAACGGCGTGATCACGCCGCCGACGCCGTAGATCAGCAGGTTCCGGCGCAGCAGTCGTGCGGGCGACACGGCGCGATAGGTGACGCCGCGCAGCGACAGCGGGATCAGCGCGACGATCACCAGCGCGTTGAACACGACTGCCGAGACGATCGCCGACTGCGCGGAATGCAGGTGCATCACGTTGAGCGCGTCGAGCTGCGGGTACACCGTCGAGAAGAGCGCCGGCAGGATCGCGAAGTACTTCGCGAGATCGTTGGCCAGCGAGAACGTCGTCAGGGCGCCTCGGGTGATGAGCAGCTGTTTCCCGATGCCGACCACCTCGATGAGTTTGGTGGGGTCGGAGTCGAGATCGACCATGTTGCCGGCCTCTTTCGCCGCCGACGTTCCCGTGTTCATCGCGAGCCCGACGTCGGCCTGGGCGAGTGCGGGTGCGTCGTTGGTGCCGTCTCCGGTCATCGCGACAAGACGTCCTGCCGCCTGCTCGCGACGGATCAGCTCGAGCTTGTCCTCCGGTGTCGCCTGCGCGACGAAGTCGTCGACGCCCGCCTGGTCGGCGATCGCCGCCGCCGTCAGCGGATTGTCACCGGTCACCATGACGGTTCGGATCCCCATGGCGCGCAGCTGCGCGAACCGTTCCGCCATTCCCGGCTTCACGACGTCCGACAGTTCGACGACGCCGAGCACCTGTGTTCCCGCCGCAACCACCAGCGGGGTGCCTCCGCGGCTGGAGATGTCGTCGACGATGGAGTCGACGTCGGTGGCGTCCGCTCCGATCCACGCGCGCACCGAGTCGGCGGCGCCCTTGCGGTACTGCACGCCGTCGAGGTCGACTCCGCTCATCCGCGTCTGAGCGGTGAACGGGACCGTGACGAGCGGGGACCCGTCGCTGCGCTCCGGGCCTCTCGACTGCGCTCGAGGAACGGAACCAGCTTCGCCTTCGAGACCTCGGTCTTCGAGCGCAGTCGAGAAGTGCGCCCCGGCCAAGTCGACGATGCTCCGGCCTTCGGGGGTCTCGTCGGCGAGGCTGCAGAGCCGGGCGACGTCGGCGAGTTCGTCAGCGGGAACACCCGGCGCGGGATGGAACGCGGTGGCGCGCCGGTTGCCGAACGTGATGGTGCCGGTCTTGTCCATGAGCAACGTGTCGACGTCGCCTGCGGCTTCGACAGCACGTCCGGACATCGCGAGCACGTTGCGCTGGACGAGTCGGTCCATTCCGGCGATGCCGATCGAGGAGACGAGCGCACCGATCGTCGTCGGGATGAGGCAGACGAGGAGCGCGATCAGTTTGATCGGGTCGGCCGCTTCGCCCGCGAACTGCTGCATCGGACCAACGGCGACGACGGCGAGAAGGAAGATGATGGTCAGAGCGGTGAGGAGGATGTCGAGAGCGATCTCGTTCGGCGTCTTCTTGCGCGACGCGCCTTCGACGAGCGCGATCATCCGGTCGACGAACGTCTGCCCCGGTTCGGTGGTGATGCGCACGACGATCCGGTCGGACAGCACCACGGTGCCGCCGGTGACGGCGCAGCGATCGCCGCCGGATTCGCGGACGACGGGGGCCGACTCCCCCGTGATCGCCGATTCGTCGACGGTCGCGATGCCTTCGACGACGTCGCCGTCTCCTGCGATCACCTCACCCGCCTCGACGACGATCCGCATTCCGACAGTGAGCTCGGAACCGGGAACGGACGTGATCGAGCCGTCGTCGCCGATCACTCGGGCGACGGTGTCGCGCTTGACCTTTCGGAGACTGTCGGCCTGAGCACGGCCGCGGCCCTCGGCGACTGCTTCGGCGAGACCCGCGAACAGGACGGTGAACCACAGCCAGGCCGTGACCACCCATGCGAACACCGACGGGTGCCAGATCGCGAGCGCGGTGGTGATGATCGCGCCGATGAACACGACGAACATCACCGGGCTCCGGGCTTGGTCGCGCGGATTCAGTTTCCGTACGGCCTGCGGCAGCGACGCGACGAGTTGTTTCGCGTCGAATGCACCGCTGGTGACGAGTTCGCCGTCGGTCTCCGGTGCCGGAGGAAGTTCTGTCTGGAGCGTCATGAGAGCGCCTCCGCGATCGGTCCCAGCGCCATCGCCGGGAAGAAGGTGAGACCGGCGACGAGCAGCGTGGTCCCGAGAAGTAGTGCGCCGTAGAGGATTCCTCGGCTGGGCAGAGCTGTCGCCGGGTCGGTCTCCTTCGGGGACTGCGCCGCGAGACGACCCGCCAAAGCGAGTACTACGACGATCGGCAGCAGGCGGCCGAACAGCATCGCCAGGCCGAGCGATATCTGGAACCAGTCGCTCGTGACGGTGATGCCGCCGAACGCACTGCCGTTGTTGTTGGCGGCCGACGCATAGGCGTACAGGATCTCGCTGAACCCGTGCGGGCCGTCGTTGCTGAGGAAACCGGTGGTGGAGCTCAGCAGGACGGTGATCGACACTCCGAGCAGAACGAGCGCAGGCATCACCAGCACATACAGGGCTGCGAGAGTGATCTCGTGTTGCCCGATGCGTTTGCCGCGGAACTCAGGTGAGCGTCCGACGAGCAGGCCGCCGACGAAGACGGTGATGATCGCCAGAACCAGCAGGCCGTACAGCCCTGAACCGACGCCGCCGGGCGCCACTTCGCCAAGCAGCATGTTCCAGATCAGAGCGCCGCCGCCTGCAGCGGAGAAGCTGTCGTGCGCAGCATTCACCGCTCCGGTCGATGTACCCGTCGTCGACACCGCGAACAGCGCAGATCCGGGAACATCGAACCGCAGTTCCTTGCCTTCGAGCGCTGCACCGGCTGCGCGGGTGGCGAGGCCGTCGGTGCGGGACTCGAAGGTCCAGACGATCGCGAGCATCGCGCCCCAGATCGCCGCCATCACGCCCAACAGGGTGAGTCCCTGCTTCCGGTCGCCGACGAGAGTGCCGTAGGTGCGGGTGAGGCACACGGGGATGATCAGGATCGCGAGGATCTGCACCACGTTGGTCAGCGGTGTCGGATTCGAGAACGGATGCGCCGAGTTTGCGCCGTACGTGCCGCCGCCGTTGGTGCCGACGAGTTTGATCGCCTCTTGCGATGCGAACGGGCCCACGGGGGCGTGCCCGTTCGTGCCGTCGAGCATCGTGAAGTCGAAGCCGGTGCGCCACGACTGCACGGCGCCCTGCAGGACGAAGATCGTCGCGACGATCGCGGCGAGTGGCAGCAGGATCCGGATCGTGCCGCGAACCAGGTCGACCCAGAAGTTTCCGAGATGGCCCGTCTTACGTGCGACGATGCCACGGACCAACGCGACCGCGACGGCCATGCCGACGGCCGCCGACAGGAAGTTCTGCACCGCCAAGCCGAGCATCTGCGTGAGATTGCTGATCGTGCTCTCGGGCGTGTACGACTGCCAGTTCGTGTTGGCCACAAACGAGATCGCCGTATTGAAGGCGACCGTCGGCGACATCCCCGGCTTGCCGTCGGACCACGGCAGCACCCCCTGCAACCGCTGCAGGGCGTAGAGCACCAAGAGCGACGCCGCCGAGAACCCGACCACGCTGAGCGCGTAGCCACGCCACGTCTGACCGGATCGCGGATCCACGCCGCCGACTCGATAGAGAACACGTTCGACGGCGAGGTCCTTGGTCGAGGAGTAGACGCGCGCCATGTAGTCGCCCAGCGAGATGTAGACCGCAGCCAGGACGAGAAGGATGAAGACCAGCGTGAGTACGCCGGCGAGGGTGGAGTTCACCGGGTCAGAACCTCTCCGGATAGAGCAGAGCAGCGATCAGGTAGCCGACGACGGCAACGGCGATGATCGTGAGGATCACGGCCACCGTCCCCGCGCCGGTCATCGAGAGATCCGACGGTCGAGCCCGTGCACGGCGAGCGCGCACAGCGCGATCGACGCCGCGACGATCAGCACCATCACCACATCGGACATGACGAGACCTCCTCGAATGTGTTCACACTCTTCACATTCGGGCCGCGGAGCCGGTCCCACCAGATGCCTTAACGGGATCCATACGGTGCCGGAACGGATCTTGACGCGACCTCTACGCGGGGTCGTCCATCCGGGTGGAGGTCATCGTTCGACGACCCTGAGATTTGCCTGTGGCGGCGATTACAGGTCTAGTTAGATGAGAATGTCCATTACCTCCCACACGATGGAGTCACCATGAAGCTGTCCCTGAAGCTCGCGGCCGTCACGATCGCCGCTGCCGCCACCGCCCTCGTCGGCGCATCCGTCACTCCCGGTGTCGCCGCAGCAGCAGACCCCGCGCAGCCGACGCAGCCGGCCGACGGCGGCATCGTCGTGACCAACACCGAGTCGACGATCAACGTGCTGATCGTGAACCGCAAGAAGGCGAGCGAGTGCACGGTCACCGCGTCGCGTCCCGCCGGTGCCGATGCAGTGAAGACCTTCACCAAGAAGGTCACCCTCAACGCGGCCAACCAGAACACTGCGAATGCCACGTTCTCCGGCCTCGGCCCGTTCACCTACTCCCTGTCGGGCACGTGCGTGGAGCCGAACGCTGCCGAGCCCACCAAGCCCGGCTCGTCCAACCTGCTCGGTGGCGCCAACAAGTTCGACGTGAAGCTCAAGGGCGGAGTGTCGACCCCCACCAACCAGTGCCTGCTGATCGTCAAGGGCATCGCCTGGGACCTCGGTCTGCGTGGCGCACCGCTCGAGGCCGTCATGGGCATCGCAGCGCAGTTCTGCCCGCGCTAGTCGCTCACCGACTCGCTGACGGAAGGCCCGGACCTCTTGGTCCGGGCCTTCCGTCGTCAGTGGAGGCGTTCGCTCACTTCGCCAGCAATCCGCTCCCCTCCTCGACATCCGCTCACCCCGGGAGAGGAGCGGATGTCGACGAGGGGAGCGGATTGGTTGGGACGTTACGGCGTCCGGCGGCGCAGCGTCGCCGCGGCGAGCGACAGTGCGACGACGATGCACGCGGCGACGATCCCCATGTCCCGCCACATCAACGCGGTTGCTGTCGGGTGCGATGCGACCTCCTGCAGCGCTTGGACCGCGTACGTGAGCGGCATGACGTCCGAGAGCGCCTCCATCCAGCCCGGCAACTGGTCGCGTGGGACGAACAGTCCGCAGAGGAATAATTGAGGGATCACCACGACAGGCAGGAATTGCACTGCCTGGAACTCCGTCTGCGCGAACGCGCTGCACAGGAGTCCAAGCGCAACACCGAGCATCGCGTCGAGCATGGCGATCACGATCACCCACGCGACCGAGCCCTCCGCTTCGAGGCCGAGCAGCCCGAACGCCACGGCAGACGCGAGCACAGCTTGGACCGCGGCGACGACGGAGAACGCGACGCCGTAACCGCCGAGGAGATCGAGTTTTCCGATCGGTGTGGTGAGGAGCCGTTCGAGAGTGCCGGATCGGCGTTCGCGGAGCATCGCGATGGACGTGATCAGGAACATCGTGACGAACGGCAGAATGCCCAGCATCACAACGCCGACACGCTGAAACGGGTCCGGCGCTCCCGGTGGCCGCGATTGGCCCGAGTACATGAAGTACAGCAGCGTCATGAGCAGAATCGGCACCACCAGGACCAGCGCGATGGTCCGCGGGTCGGCCCGCAGCTGGCGGAGCACCCGCACCGCCGTCGCGCCGAGGATCCGCGGCCGAATCGGCGCGCTCACGCTGCACGCCCCTGAATCAGAGTCAGGAAGGCGTCTTCTAGATTGTTCTTCCCGGTCCGTTCCCGCAGGTCGCGAGGTGTCAGTTGAGCGACGAGTCGACCGTCTCGCATCAGGATCAGGTCGTCGCAGCGGTCGGCCTCGTCCATCACGTGGCTCGAGACGAGGATCGTGACCCCCGACGCCGCCAGGTTGGCGAACCTCGACCACAGGTCGGCGCGCAGTACTGGATCAAGGCCGGCCGTCGGTTCGTCCAGCACCAGCAGCGACGGCTTGGTGACCAGTGCGCACGCGATCGAGACGCGGCTCAGTTGCCCGCCGGACAGGTCGGATGCGAGATGTCTCGCGCGCGCCGTGAGGTCGACGGCCTCGAGCGCACTCTGCACTTCATCGGTCGCGTCGAACAGTGTCGCGAAGTAGCGGACGTTCTGTTCCACCGTGAGATCGGTGTAGATCGACGCCGCCTGCGTGACGTATCCGACGCGACGCCGCAGACCGGCAGATCCGGCACGCTCACCGAGGACCTCGACACTGCCCGCCACGTTCTTCTGCGTCCCGACGATGGAGCGCAGGAGCGTTGTCTTTCCGCATCCGGACGGTCCGAGCAACCCGGTGATCCGGCCCTGCGGAACCGTGAGCGACACGTTGTCGACCGCGGTGACGGACCCGCGCCGCACGGTCACGTTCTCACATCTGATCGCGTCCACGGTGACCTCTATTCATCAAACGTTGAGTTCAGAGTCGACGATACTCCGCCTCCATCCGCGCACAAGGGAAACCGATGCGACGCACGCCCCCTGACCTGCGACGTGTAAAGAAAGAGGCAAAAAATTTACATGCCGCGGACGACATGTAAAGTTTCTTTCACTTCAGTCGATCGGCGCAGGTCAGACTGCTTCCCGCCGGTTGAGAACCGCCAGGAACTCACGGTTCACGAAGAGGCGGTCCCGTCCGGCCCGGACCTCTTCCAGCAAGCCCGCCTCCGCAAGGTCGACGAGCCACTTCGTCGCCGTTGGCCGCGAGTTCCCACATCGTTCGACAACAGTGGCGATACGGCAGTACGGCTGCTCGAACAGCACTGACAGCAGTTCCGCATCCTCACCTCCCCGTGATGCGGCACGCGCTCGTCCCGCGAAATCCTGCTGCAAAGCAGCGATCGCAGAAGTCTTGGCAAGCGCCGACCGCGACGTCCGATCGATCCCGGCCAACATGTATAGGATCCACCCCTCCCAGTCCGCCTCCGCGGTCACCGCGAGCAGCCGACGGTAGTACTCGTCCTTCGTCGCGATGATGTATCGCGACAGGTACAGCACCGGCTCATCGAGCAACCCCGTCTCGCGAAGGAGCAGAACGTTGAGAATGCGTCCCGTACGACCGTTCCCGTCGGAGAACGGGTGGATAGCTTCGAACTGATAGTGCGCCGCCGCAGTCATCACGAGCGGATCGAGGCGCCCGGGATCCTGGTGGACGAATCTCTCCCATTCGGCGAGTTTGTCTAGGATCAGTTCGCGTCCCTCAGGAGGGCTGTAGGTGATCTCCCGACTGATCGGGTTCATCAGTCTTGTACCCGACATCGACCGCACATCCATGTCGAGCCCTTTGATCGTCGAGCACACCGCCATCGCCGTCGTCTTACCGAGACCTCGGGCGGCGATGTGGTCGTATCCCACTCGAAGTGCGGTTCGATACCTCAGAGCTTCCCTAGCCTGGGGTGTCGCGTTCCGATCGTCCGCCGCGTGCTGGAACATTTCGTCGATGGTGGTCACAATGTTCTCGATCTCCGAACTCGCCTGCGCCTCCAAGATCGGAATCGTGTTGATCAGCACTGCGGGATTCGGCATCGATCGAGTCGCCTGATCCAGCCTCGCCAACGATCCGGTCGCCTTGATCGATGCACGCAGCACGCGTCCGGTCTCCAGGACCTCAGCATCCGGAGGATTCGGCAGGTCGTTGTAGGGTTCGTCGGGCCGCCAGTTGGTCACACTGAAATCATGCCCTCTGACCTGCGACGTGTAAAGAAAACGGCAAAAACTTTACATGTCGCGGACGACATGTAAAGTTTCTTTCACTTCAGTCGATCGGCGCAGGTCACCGGGCCTGACAGGCGCAACTAGACGACGTGAGGATCCCACCCCTCGTGATGCGAGGGGTGGGACCTACGTCGTGTGCGCGATCAGCCGATGACGAGCGATTCGCCGTCGCCGCCGACGTTCACCGGGACGACGTCGCCGTCACGGATGTCGCCTGCGAGCAGCGCCTTGGCGAGCTGGTCGCCGATGGCCTGCTGCACCAGCCTGCGCAGCGGGCGCGCGCCGTACAGCGGGTCGAAGCCGCGTTCGGCCAACCATTCCTTGGCCTTCGGCGTCACTTCGAGGTCGAGTCGACGCTGCGCGAGACGCTTGCCGAGCTGAGCCAGCTGGATGTCGACGATCGACACCAGCTCTTCGGGGCTCAGCGCGTCGAAGATCACGACGTCGTCGAGCCGGTTGACGAACTCGGGCTTGAACGCTGCGCGCACCGCCGCCATCACGTGATCCTTGTCGCCGCCCGCGCCCAGGTTGGACGTGAGGATGAGGATCGTGTTGCGGAAGTCGACCGTGCGTCCCTGACCGTCGGTGAGACGACCCTCGTCGAGGACCTGCAGCAGCACGTCGAAGACGTCCGGGTGAGCCTTCTCGACCTCGTCGAACAGGACCACCGAGTAGGGACGACGTCGCACCGCCTCCGTGAGCTGACCACCGGACTCGTATCCGACGTACCCCGGAGGGGCGCCGACGAGCCGCGCGACCGAGTGCTTCTCGCCGTACTCGCTCATATCGATCCGGATGAGGGCCCGCTCGTCGTCGAACAGGAACTCGCCCAGAGCCTTCGCCAGCTCCGTCTTACCGACACCCGTCGGTCCGAGGAACAGGAACGATCCGAGCGGGCGGTTCGGGTCGGCGACACCGGCGCGAGCGCGCCGAACGGCGTCGGACACCGCACCGACGGCGGCCTTCTGCCCGATGACGCGGTGACCGAGCTCGTCCTCCATGCGGAGCAGCTTGGCCGACTCGCCTTCGAGCATCTTGCCTGCGGGCACACCGGTCCACGCCGACACGACCTCGGCGACGTCGTCGGGACCGACCTCTTCCTGCAGCATCACGTCCTGGTCGGGATCGGTGCCGGTCTTCTCGATCGCGGCCTCCAACTCCTTCTCCAGTCCGGGGATGCGGCCGTAGCGGAGTTCGGCGGCACGACCCAGGTCGCCGTCGCGTTCAGCGCGGTCGGCTTCGCCGCGGAGTCGTTCGAGCTCCTCCTTGACGTCGCGGACTGCGTCGATCGCCGTCTTCTCGCCCTGCCAGCGCGCGAGGAGTTCGTTGAGCTTCTCACGATGGTCGGCGAGTTCACCGCGCAGCGCGTCCAGCCGATCCTTCGACGCGGCGTCCGTCTCCTTCTCGAGGGCGACTTCTTCCACCTCGAGTCGGCGGACCACACGTTCCACCTCGTCGATCTCGACGGGACGCGAGTCGATCTCCATGCGGAGACGCGACGCGGCCTCGTCGACGAGGTCGATGGCCTTGTCTGGCAGGAAGCGCGATGTGATGTACCGGTCCGACAGCGAGGCCGCCGCCACCAGCGCGGAGTCGGTGATGCGGACACCGTGGTGCACCTCGTACCGATCCTTGAGTCCGCGGAGGATGCCGATGGTGTCTTCCACCGACGGCTCACCGACGTACACCTGTTGGAAGCGACGCTCGAGAGCAGCGTCCTTCTCGATGTACTGGCGGTACTCCTCCAGTGTGGTGGCGCCGACCAGCCGCAGCTCGCCGCGAGCGAGCATCGGCTTGATCATGTTGCCGGCGTCCATTGCGGAGTCGCCGGTGGCGCCTGCACCGACGATCGTGTGCAGCTCGTCGATAAAGGTGATGATCTGACCGTCGGAGCCCTTGATCTCGTCGAGCACGGCCTTGAGCCGTTCCTCGAACTCTCCGCGGTACTTGGCGCCCGCGACCATCGAGCCGAGGTCGAGCGACACGACCGTCTTCCCGCGGAGGGATTCCGGCACGTCGCCCGCGACGACACGCTGCGCGAGGCCTTCGACGATCGCCGTCTTGCCGACGCCCGGCTCACCGATGAGCACCGGGTTGTTCTTGGTGCGGCGAGACAGAACCTGCACCACACGACGGATCTCGCTGTCGCGACCGATCACCGGGTCGAGGTCGCCCTCGCGAGCACGCTTGGTGAGGTCGGTCGAGTACTTCTCAAGCGCCTGATACGTCGACTCGGGGTCTTCGCTGGTCACTCGCCCGGTTCCGCGAACGGAGACGAAGGCCTCCCGAAGCGCTTCCGGCGTCGCTCCCGCCCCGGACAGGAGTCGTGCGACGTCGGAGTCGCCGGTCGCGAGACCGACCACGAGGTGCTCGGTGGAGACGTAGTCGTCGCCCATCTCTGTCGCGAGGTTCTGCGCGGCCGTCACCGCTGCGATCGACTCGCGCGAGAGCGTCGGCTGGCCGCTCGAACTCGACACCGTCGGAGCGCGCCCGACGAGAGCCTTCGCTTCGGCGCGGATCTGCACCGGGTCTACTCCGACGGCCTTGATCAGCGGCGATGCAATGCCGTCGTTCTGTTCGAGGAGCGCGTTGAGGATGTGAGCGGGCCGCACGTCGGGGTTGCCCGCCGCGGCAGCGTCTTGGAGGGCAGCCTGCAGTGCAGCCTGCGTCTTGGTTGTGGGAGTGAAGCTGTCCACTGGTTGCCTTTCTGTAGGTCTGACATCCGGAACTGTTCCGGACTTTAGTCTATACGGCTCATGTTTGCCGTTCGACTAGTTCAACCGTCACAACCTTGAGTCCATTCCGCTCAAGTTATCGAACGGATGTGATACTCCGCACCCAGCCACGCCGTGATGTCATACCCCCGGCGGCGCTCACTCGCCGCCGTTGAGCGCGGCGACGGTCACCGGCCGTCCGATGCCGGACCGGCCGACACCAGGCCCGTTTCGTACGCCCGGATCACCAGGTGGACGCGGTCGCGGGCGTCGAGTTTGGTCAACAATCGCCCGACATGCGTCTTCACCGTGGTGATCCCGAGGTAGAGGCGATCGGCTATCTCGCCGTTCGACAGACCGGCGGCGACCAGCGCGAACACCTCGAGTTCCCGGTCGGTCAGGGTGTCCGGCACGGTCGAGCGTCGGGTCGCGGACTGCGGGGTGCGGACGAATTCGGTGATCAGCCTGCGTGTGATCGTCGGCGCGAGCAGCGCGTCGCCGCGAGCGACGGTGCGGATCGCGTCCACCAACTCTTCCGGCGGCGTGTCTTTGAGGAGGAACCCGCTCGCCCCACCGCGTAGCGCGGCGAACACGTGATCGTCCTCGTCGAACGTGGTGACGATCAGGATGCGCGGGGCGTCGACGTCGACGGTGATCAGTCGGGTGGCCTCGAGCCCGTCGATGCCGGGCATCCGGATGTCCATGACGACCACGTCGGGCCGCAGACGCCGCGCGGCGCGCACCGCTTCCCCGCCGTCACCGGCCTCCCCCACCGCGGCCAGGTCGGGCGTCGCATCGATGAGGAGCGCGAACCCGGCCCGGACGAGCTGTTCGTCGTCGACGACGAGCACTCTGATCGGCTCGGTCATGCGCCGACTTCCGCGCCGCCGACTGGCAGGCGCGCGGACACCGTGAATCCGCCGTCGTCGTCGGGTCCGGCCACCACGTCGCCGCCGAGCAGGTCGGCGCGTTCCCGTATCCCGGCTAGCCCGAGGCCCGACCCGACGAGCGGGACCGTCGGCGTGGACCCGCCGTCGTCTCTGACCGTGAGGATCAACTCGGACGGCCGATGACTCAGTTCGATGCGCACGGCCGCACCCGGCGCATGTTTGACGGCGTTCGTGACGGCCTCCTGGACGATGCGATAGCCGGACAGGTCCACCGCGGGCGGGTAGTCGCGCGGGACGCCGTCCTCGGTGAGCGTCACCGCGATCACTCCATCGTCACCGATCCGCGCGACGAGCGCGGGCAAGTCGGCCAAGCCGGTCCCCGAGCCTCCGCCGGATCCGCTGTCGCGGATGTCCCGCAGCAGACCCCGCAGATCGGTGAGCGCCGCCCGACTCGCGACCTCGATCGTGGCGAGCGCCTCTCGCGCCTGGTCCGGACGGTCGTCGAACACCATCCGGCCAATCCCCGCCTGGACCGCGATCATGCTCAGCCCGTGCGAGACCACGTCGTGAACCTCCCGCGACAGCCGCAGGTGCTCCTCGGCGCGCAGCCGACGCCGCTGTTCGGCTGCGGCTAGCCGTTCCTGCTCGGCGACCCGCCGCCGATAGTCACGTCCGGTCCGCACCGCGTCACCGATCAGCCATGCGGGGATGGCGAGCGCCAGCTGGACGGCGTTCTGATCGATGTCCGGGCGCAGGACGTAGGCGGCCAACGCACCCGTCGTCGCCGCCAGCACCGCAGCGACCGTCGCCGCCGCCGACAACCGTCGACGGTGAGCGACCGCGACCGTGCACACCGCGATCGGCAACGCGGGTCCGGCGTCGGAGACGAACGGCGTGAACTGCACTCCGAGCAGCGGCGCCGCCGCGAGGACTACCGAGATCGTGAGCAAAACACCGACCGGGCGCCGTCGGCGAACCGCCAACGGGGCCGCAGCGAGCACCCCGAGCAGCGCCTGCGCCCAGAGTGTCCCCTGCCGGTCGACAGCGCCGACGAGAAGCGGACCGGTGAACAGGATGAAGCAGCCGAGCGCAAGCGCTGCATCGGCGAATCGTGCGGTCCGTTCAGTGCCGGATCTATCCGCGATCCGGACATGCCACGGCGGACGGTCACTGTCGACGACGGGCTGAGACGAATCGGCCATGTCATCCGACACTACGAGCCGCAGCGAACCACCGCATCGTCCTTGCGGCCACCGCCTGCCTCCTCCTCAGGTACCACTCGCGCGTCCGGCGCTCCTGCGCGGGCACCACCCACGGTCGGGCCCGCAGACCGACGACGACGAGCCGATCGGAGAGCACCGTGAAGACATGACTACTCACACCGCACATCACTGCACCTCCACCCGCCTCTCCCGGTCGTCGGCCGCAGCCTTCGGCACCCTGTTCACCGCTGGCCTCGTCCAGGGAGCAGTCCTCTACGCGGGCCGCCCGGCCGACCCCGGACCGCACGTCGCCGGGACCGCCGCCTGGTGGCCGCACCTGGCGCTCGCCGCGGTCACCGCCGTGGTTGCAGTGAGCGTCTACGTCCGCCGCAGGCAGGCCGGACGCCGCGGGCCGGTCGTGCTCCTGCCGCTCGGCGCCCGCGCCCACCGCCGGGTGCGGCGGACGCTGCACGACATTCGACGCAGGCCCGCCCGGGGCGTCGCGACCGCCGCCCTCGTCGCTCTGATCCTGTACGGGCCGTTCCGGATCGGCCTCCAGTTCGTCGCCGGACTCGACCCGAGTTTCACCGTCGACGCCTGGGGCGGCCCCACGTACATCGGTGCTCTCGCCGCGCATCTCCTCGACGCGGTCGCCCTGATGTCCGCCGCCGCCTGGGCGCTCGACAAGATCATGCTCGACGAACCATTCCCGATCGGCCATCGGGTCGTCACGGACTAGCCGATCGGACGATGTCGACCCGCTGTTCCGAAAATAAGTTGAATGGCATGACAAACACCCAGTTCACCCGTCGCGCCGCGCTTGCGGTCCTGTCCCTCTCCGCTGCCGCGGGCGCCGTCCTGACCGGCGCTGCAGACCTCGCAGCACCCGCCTCCGCCGCGCCCTTGAGTTCGGGTTCGATCTCCTCCTTGTTCCCGACGAAGCTGACGCCGTCCCAGATCCTCGCATCGACGCCGTGGAAGACCACGGGCGCCGTTGATCAGAACGGCGATCGTGTCGCCCTCGACCACCCCGGCGTGTCGAACTTCGTCGGTTGGGCGTACTTCGACGCCGACGGCACCTACACGATGTACAACCTCGACGATTCGCCGAAGCTCAAGGGCGACTGGACGGTGAACGACGCCGGCACCGAACGGTGGATCAACGCCAAGGACGACGCGGGCAACGTCCTCTTCCAGCGAGTCGTTCCGATCGTCGAGCTGAACAAGAACGTCTTCACGTACCGCGTGTACCCCAATGCCGGGGACACGAGCACGTACTTCGACATCATCCACACGAAGACCAACCACGCCGAGCCCGGCACCGACGCCAAGGGCCCCGGCTCGAACGGCAGCCTCGGGAACAGCGGCCGCGGCGGGTACCACTTCAACAACGGCAACTCCCACTGACTCCACTTCGTCGGCCGATGTCGGCTCCTCATACCAGGAGCCGACATCGGCCTTTCTGGCGTTGGATGAAGTCCGGAACGAGTCGGATCAATCGACGCGGATGATCCTCCGCTCGATGGCCGCGGCCACAGCTCCTGCCCGGGTGTCGACCCCGAGCTTGCCGTAGATATGGGCCAGATGAGCTTTCACCGTGCCTTCGGAGATGAACATCGTCTTGGCCAGATCCTTGTTGCCCATGCCGCGCGCCAGCAGTTCGAGGACCTCGACCTCGCGTTCGGTGATGGTCGGGCCCGGACGGGAGCTGCGCCGCACCAGCGTCGACGCGATCGCGGGAGAGAGGGCGGTCTCGCCGCGTGCGGTGGCCCGGATGGCCGCGAGGAGGTCGTCGGCCGGAGCGTCCTTGAGGAGGTAGCCGAGCGCACCCGCATCGAGCGCGCGAAGAATATCCGACTCCGTCTGGTAGGTCGTCAGGACGAGGATCCGGGGCGTCGGGTTCCCGTCAGCACGGCGATTCAACTCGGCGATGATGTGCACGCCCGAGTACTCGGCCGCTCCGAGGTTGAGGTCCATGAGAATGACGTTCGGCTGGTGAATCGCCACCGCGCGCAGAGTCGACTCCAGATCGTCGGCTTCCGCCACCACTGACATGTCGTCGAGTCCGTTGATCAACGCTGCGAGCCCGGCTCTGACCACGGGATGATCGTCCACGAGGAGGACTCGGATATCGGTCTCGGACATGGTCAGTTCTCCTCATTCTGTCTGTTCAGATCGCCGTTCTGCGCACTGCTCCCGATGGGGAACCACACCGACACGGTCGTGCCGTCACCGGGTTCGGACTCGATTTCGGCGCCGCCGCCGAGTTCGATCACTCGGTCCCTGATGCCTTTGAGCCCCAGCCCGCGCGTCGGTGACGACGTGTCGGTGGTCGCCCGGCGAGTGCGGACGTCGCCGCTCGCAGCCGCCTCCCTCCGTGAACTCACTGTGTCGACGTCGAATCCGCGCCCGTCGTCACGGATGTCGAGGCGGATCTCCTCACCGGTGTACGTGAGGGTCATCATGACGTGATCGGCGCCCGAGTGCTCCTGCGCGTTCGCCAGCGCACCGCGCGCGCTGGCGACAAGCGCCGCAGCGAGTCGGTTCGACAACGGCATGGAGACCCCGTCGATGCGCGTGGACACCTTCGCAGGCCCGTGCGACCGATCCTCGAGTTCACGTAGACGCCGGTGCAGTTCCGGAGCTTCGGTCAGCGCCGACGACTCGACGTCCGTGCTGAGTTCATGGATCACCTGGCGGATCTCTTCGAGACCACGGCGAGACGTGGCGATCGCCGTCTTGACGTTCTGATGGGACACCGCCGGATCCCGGAGCCAACTGCGGTCGGCAGCCTGCAGGAGCAAGTACACACTCGAGAGATCCTGTCCGACCGAATCGTGGATGTCCCGCGACAGTCGCGCACGCTCGCGCAGCGCACCCACTCGGCGTTGTTCTGCGGCCAGGTCGTCCTGCGCGTCGACAAGTCGATCGATGAGTCGAGCCCGCGCTTTCGACTCGACGTCCAGCGCTCGAAACGACATGACGGTGATGAGTGCTACTCCCAGCGGCCCCGCGATCATCACGGGATCGACAGTTGCACTGATCCGCAGCCACGACACCGTGATGACAACCATCAGGGCGCTCACGCACACCACCGCGGGCACGAACCGGACGGTCTGCAGCACGGCGAACGCCACCGGCACGGCACACCAAGCGAATGAGGGGGCCACGATCGTCAGGGCCGCGACCACACACGCGAGAACCGCGGACCACACCGCGGGCACTCCCGCTCGCTTCGGGAGAAGCGGTCTGGCGGCATATCCCGCGATGAGCAGAGCCGCACCCAGCAGGACGAGTACTCCGGTGAGGCCGAGCCCGTGACGCACCACGTATCGAAGCGAACTCGTCGCGACCAGCGCGACAAGAACAACGAAGAGCCAGGCGTCGAGACGACGCCCCGAAGCGAGCAGGCCTGCCATGCGACCCAACATTAGAGAGAACGTCAAGCTTGTCGCATCATCCGATCAGCCATTCATGTGCCATGGTGAGTCGACACTCGACGTGCCGTGGTTCACCGCGATCGGGACCCGACGAAGGTCATCCCTCCCGACCCGACCCCATCAGAATCCCGATGATCGACGCGGCGACGTCGGTCGAGACCGAGGGGTCGGCGGCCCGGAGCATTCCGAGCCCGAGGATGAGGCTGAACAGGCCGACGGCGAGGGTCTCGGAGTCGATGGGCAGATCGAGTCCGTGGACGGACTCCAACCGGGCCACGAGTGTCTCCGTCGCTTCACGGATCCGCGTGTAGCGTGCCGCCGTCGCGGCCATGAGCTGACCGTCGTGCGGGCTGGCGGCCACGACCGCCATCTCGAGTCGGAACCACGCTCGGTCGCCGACCACGGTTCGAGCCCACACGTCGAGCGCGTTGATCACAGCGGAGAGGCCGTCGCCGTCGGCCGACTCCGCGAGCGCGAGCACGCGGTCGACCTCCCGTTCGTACAGTGCGTCGATGACGGCGGATCCGAGAGCGACCTTGCCTGCGAAATTCGAGTACACCGCACCGCGAGTGAACCCGGCGTGGGCCGCGACCGCCTCCAACGACGTCGCATCGAAGCCGTCACGAAGGAACAGGTCGGTGGCCGATTCGACGATCAGTCTCCTCGTCCGCAGTTGAGCATCTGCACGGGTGAGTCGTTGCACCCTCCCATCCTAACGAGATACAGTCCGTATTCGAATACTCACCGTATCTGAAATGAGCTGCTGATGGCCGACCCCTCTCCCGCGCACTACGAGATCGTCATCGTCGGTGCGGGCTTCTCCGGACTCGGGACCACGATTGCGCTGAAGGAGGCGGGCTTCAATGACATCCTCGTCATCGACGACGCTGCCGGTCCCGGTGGGACGTGGCAGTGGAACACCTATCCCGGTGTGGCGGTCGACATTCCGTCGTTCAGTTACCAGTTCTCCTTCGCCCAGCGCTCGACGTGGTCACGCAGCTACGCGCCCGGCAGCGAACTGCGCGACTACGCGAGCCAGATCGTTCGGGACTACTCCCTCGGCGGACATCTCCAGTTCAACACTCGGGTGCAGTCCGCGGCGTTCGACGGCGACGACCGGACATGGCGAATCGAGACCAGCCGAGGACCGATCACGTGCTCGTGGCTCATCCACGCGGGCGGTCCCCTGAGCCAGCCGAAACTGCCGGACATCGACGGCATCGACACCTTCGCCGGGCACACGATGCACACCAGCCGCTGGGATCACGACGTCGACCTCACCGGCAAACGTGTCGGCGTGATCGGCACCGGAGCGACCGCTGTCCAGGTGATCCCCGAGATCGCGCCGCTGACATCTGCCCTGACGGTGTTTCAGCGGACGCCGATCTGGTGCCTGCCGAAACCCGACTTCCCGATCGGTCGCCCGGGCCGAGCGGCGCTCGGCGCAGTCCCCGGAGTCGGCCGACTCGCACGGCTTGCGAGCCAGACCTTCGTCGAGGCGACCTTCCCGGTCCTCGCCCACTTCCACGGATGGATCCCGGCTACGGGTCTGCTCGAGACCGCCGCTCGGCAGTACGTCAACACCCAGGTGAACGATCCGGAGATCCGGCGGAAACTGACGCCGTCGTACGCGCTCGGCTGCAAACGGCCGAGCTTCCACAACTCATACCTGAGCACGTTCAACCGCGACGACGTCACGCTCGAAACCAACTCGATCGAGCGGATCACCCCGAACGGCGTGCGTACAGCCGCAGGAGACGAGCACGCACTGGACGTGCTGATCCTCGCGACAGGGTTCAAGGTGACCGACCGCGACGCTTTGCCGACGTACGCGCTGACCTCGCACGACGGGAATGATCTCGCGTCCCACTGGGAGGACAATCGTTTTCACTCCTACCAGGGCGTGTCGACGGCCGGTTTCCCGAACTTCTTCACCATCTTCGGTCCGTACGGGTACAACGGGGCGTCGTTCTTCACCCTCGTCGAGAACAGCGCGGCGCACGTCGTGCGGGTGCTCGAGGAGGCACGGCGTCGGGAGGCCACAGTCGCCGAAGTGACGCCGGACGCTCAAGAGCAGTACATGGACTCGATCCTCGCCCGCGGCCACCTGCAGGTCTTCACCGACCCCACCTGCTCGAGCGCCAACAGCTACTACTTCACCAAACAGGGCGACGTCCCGTTCCGCGCGGCGACGACACTCGAATCGGCGTGGCAGAGCCGACGGTTCCCCCTCGCCCACTACACGTTCACGAACTGACCCGACCCGACACAGGAGTTCCTCCATCATGACGTTCGACCTCGCCGACAAGACTGTCGTGATCACCGGTGCTGCACGCGGCATCGGCCGCGGGACGGCTGCCGCGGCTGCTGCCCGAGGCGCCAAGGTCGCTGTGATCGACCTTCGACAGGACGACGTGGACAGAGCCGTCGCCGAACTCGGCGGCTCGGCGATCGGCTTCGCGGTCGACGTCACCGACCGCGACGGTCTGCAGCACACGTTCGAAACCATCGCCGGGCAGCTCGGCGGCATCGACGTCGTGGTCGCCAACGCCGGCATCGCCCCGCGGGGTGCGACCGTCGCCGGAATGGACCCACGCGAGTTCGACCGAGTCATCGAGGTCAACCTCACCGGCGTCTACAACACCGTGATCGGCGCACTGCCGTTCATCACCGAGCGCCGCGGGCACGTTCTTCTGACGTCGTCTGTGTACGCGTTCATGAATGGAGTCGGGGTGTCGCCGTACGCCGTCGCCAAGGCAGGCGTCGAGCAGCTCGGACGTGCCCTGTCAGTCGAGCTCGCGCCGTATGGCGCCACCGCCGGCGTCGTCTACTACGGGTTCATCGACACCGAGATGGTCAAGGTCGGATTCGACCAGGACCCGATCGCGAACAGCGTCCAGGAGATGCTGCCGAGCTTCCTCACCAACCGCATCTCCCCCGCCGAAGCCGGCGAGGCGACCGTGCGCGGCATCGAGAAGCGGGCGGCACGCACCATCGCACCGCGCCGCTGGGCGCCCTATAGCGCCTTGCGCGGACTGCTCAATCCGATCGTCGACGCGGCGGCCGCCCGCAACCGCAGCGTGATCGACATGGTCCTGGCGTTCAACGCCCGGTCCGCGGGCGATCGCACCGATTCGACGCTGGACACCGACGCAGCTACCGAATCCACTTCGACGCGATAACCGCCTGAGGCGGCGCCGCGCCTGTTCGAGGTACTCGCAGACATCCGCGCTAGGCTCGCAATTGAGCGATGCAACGCCTGCAGGAGAACCGATGACCCACGCACACGCCACTCTTCCGATCGTCGACATGGCCTTGCTCGACAGCGATCGGGTCACCTTCCAAGACTCCTTGCGCACTGCGACACACGAGTACGGATTCTTCTACCTCGTCGGCCACGGAATCGACGCGGCAACACGGAATCGACTCTTCGCCACTGCGCGGGACTTCTTCGCGTTGCCCGAGGCGGACAAGTTCAGCGTGGAGATGCTCCGGAGTCCGCAGTTTCGCGGATACACCCGATTCGGCGGCGAGTACACGCAGGGCGCGATCGACTGGCGCGAGCAGATCGACGTGGCCGCCGAGTATCAGCAACTCGGAGACGACCCCGCGTACCTTCGCCTCGACGGCCCCAATCTGTGGCCGTCCGCGCTTCCCGCATTCCGCGACGTTGTCACCGACTGGCAACGACGATGCTCGGCGCTGGGACTGACCCTGATGCGCGAGTGGGCGGTGAGCCTGGGAGCCGCAGCCGACGTGTTCGACGAGGCTTTCGCCGAACGCCCGTCGACGCTGCTGAAGGTGGTCCGCTACCCGGGACGGGACAATTCTCAGGACCGGCAGGGCGTCGGCGCGCACAAGGACCCGGGTGTGTTGACGCTGTTGCTGGTGGAGCCTGGCAAGGGCGGCCTGCAGGTGGAGCACAACGGCCAGTGGATCGACGCGCCTCCGGTCGACGACGCCTTCGTCGTCAACATCGGGGAACTGATGGAGTACGCGACCGACGGCTACCTGAAGGCCACCATGCACCGCGTCGAATCGCCCCCGCTGGGGAGCGAACGGCTGTCGGTCCCGTTCTTCTTCAACCCCGCACTGTCATCGGCGATGCCGCAGATCACCCTGCCAGAGGAACTCGCCGCACAGGCATCGGGGGTGACGACGGACCCCGACAACGTGATCTCGGGCACCTTCGGCGAGAACATGCTCAAAGCACGCCTGCGCGCGCATCCCGATGTCGCGCGACAGCACCACGCCGACTTGATCGGCTGACTTCGGCCGCCGAGGCTCACACCCTGCTCCACGCCTTCCAGAGTTGTGCGAACGCACCGGCGTCGCGCTGCCTCAGTTCGTCAGCGGTACCCGACTCCGTCAGCCGCCCCTCGTCGAAGACTGCGACGACGTCGGCGTCGACCGCCTGCGACAGTCGGTGGGCCACGACGATCGCTGTCCGCCCCGCGGTCACTCGAGCGAGTGCGGCGTCGAGCAGCCCGGTGCCGCCGTCCTGGGCCGTCGCCTCGTCGAGCACCACCACCGGCGGGTCGGCGAGCAGAACCCGAGCCAGCGCAAGACGCTGTACCAGAGCGTCGTCGGTCACCGCGGCGTCGGACAACTGTTGGTCGAGCACCTCCGACGCGTGTTCGACGCCGACCGCTTCGGCAGCCGCCACGAGGTGATCGTCCTGCGCGCCCGGAGCGGCGAGCCGCAGATTGTCGGCGACCGTTCCGGTGAACGCATGCGTCTCCTGAGTCACCAACAGCACGGCGGGTCGGCCGTTCGACGTGGCACGGTCAGCAGGCACACCGCCGACCTGGACGACGCCGGACGACGGTTCGGCGAGACCTGCGATCAGACGCGCCGTTGTCGACTTCCCTGAGCCGGAGGCCCCGACCAGCACTGCGGTCGCACCCGACGGCACGACCATGTCGACGTCGCTGACCGCCGTGTGCGCACCGGCGCGGTACGTGAACGACACGCCTTTCAGGCTCACCGACGAGTCGTTGATCTCCTGCCCGCCCGATCTGCCGCCGAGGTCGGAGTCGACGAGCCCGACGATCCTTTCCAACCCGGCGAGCGCACGCTGGAGTTCGTCGACTCCGCCGAGCAGGCCGCCGACTGGACCGAAGAGACGATGGATGAACAACGCGCCTGCGGTGACCGCTCCGATCGTCAGGGCCCCGGCCGACACCTGATGGAAGCCGACGGCGAGCACACCGGCGAGAGCGATGTACTCCGCGATGTTCAATCCTCCGTTGAATCGGTTCCGCGCACGCGACGCGTCGCACTGCGTCTCGATCGTCGCGTGGCTGGCTGCGGCGACACCCGCGAGCCGACCGTCCTGAAGCCGATGTGCACGCACCGTCTCGACTCCGCGGACTGATTCGATGATCGACTGCCCCTGGACCGCCTCCTCCACTCGTAGCCGGGTGTACAGGGGACGCGAACGACGAAGGAATATCCACGTGGCAAGCAGTTGCACTGGAATCGCAGGCAGCGCGGCCAGTGCGAGCCATGGATCCAACGCGACGAGTCCCACCCCGGTGAGTCCGATCGTGAGCGCCGCACCGAGCATGCGCGGCACGACGCCGGTCACCGCTTCGGTCACCGACTCGACGTCCGTCGTCACTCTCGACACGGCGTCCGAGCTTCCCGCGGCTTCGAGCGATCCGAGGTCGGACACCACGGCCCGCGCGAACGCCTCCTCACGCAACTCGGCCAGCGACCGCTGCAGGCAGCGGATGAGCATCAATCCGCCGGACCAACTGAGAGCGGCCGCGACCACCCCGGACAGCAGCAGTCCCGCGCACGCCCACCACACACGTGCAAGGCCATGACCGTCGGCCACAGCGTCGACGACGACGCCGAGCAGCGGCGGGACCGCCAAAGCCGCAGCGGAACCCGCCACCAGGAGAAGGGCCGTCGCCGCCAATGCCTTTCGCTGGGGCGACAGCAGGCGCACCGCCGCCGATCCAACCTCACGTGGGCCGGCGACCGGGAGAACGGCGCTCATCGGACGACCTCCACGACCGCAGCATCCACAACGTGGTCACAGGCGTCGAGCAGCGCCCTGCTCGACGTGATCACCACGACCGTCCGACCCGAGCGACGCAGCCCGTTCGCGACGTGCTGTTCGGTGACCGGATCGAGTGCAGTGGTCGGCTCGTCGAGGACGACGACGTCGGCATCGGAGTGCAGTGCACGCGCCAGGGTGAGACGTTGACGCTGCCCGCCGGACAAGCGGCGGCCGGCTTCGCCCACGGGGGCGTCGAGACCGATCAAACCCACAACGTCGTCGAGAGCGCAGGCTGCGACGAGGTCGTCATCGATCGGCCCGCTCCCTCCGATGTTGTCGCCGAGGCTGCCACTGAAGACCATCGCGTCGTGTGGAGGCGCCAGGACGAGCGATGCGTAGACGTCAGGGCCGAGATCAACGGCGTCGACGCCACGAGCAGTCAGCTCGCCCCTGGGGATCGGCGTCCGGTAGCTGAGCCGCGCACTCAGATCGCGCGCCTGCTGGGATGACGTGACGCGGACGCCCGTCATCCGACCCTCCTCGACGCGCAGTTCCGGTCCCGTCCGAGGCACCCACACGAGCAGCGTCCGAGTCCGCTCGGCCGGCACCGTCACGCCGTCCGGCAGCGCATACTCGTCGACCACCAACGCGTGCAGCCGTTTGGCGGACGCCCTCTTGTGCGCCCAGTTGGCTCCGAACGTTCCGATGTGCTGGAGCGAGCCTTGAAGGAACTGAGCGAGGCCGACGACAGTGATGAGCTGCCCGATCGTGATGGTCCCGTTCGATGCCATCACGCCGGCCGCCCCTGTGAGGATCGCCAAGTAGAGAATCGACACCGCAGTGCTCACCGACTGGTAAGTGAGCAACGACCGCCCGGACGCGACCGCACCTCGACGAGATGCAGCACTGGCCGCCCGGTACCGCCGGACCGACTCGATCTCTGCGCCGAGCCCCTGGATCGTGCGGATTCCCGCGAAAGTGTCGGCAGCGACTTCGCTGGCCGCCGCGACCGAGGTCTGCTCCCGCATCCCGAGACGTTCGAGAGGTCGCGCCAACGACTGCATCAGCCAAAGGACGAGGCCTGCCCCGAGGAACACGCCGAGGCCCAACGGTATCGAGATCGTGAGCAGGACACCGCTCGCGACGACCACGGCGGCCAGAGTCGCGCTCTGTTCCGCAATGCTCCATGCGACCCCGGCGACCCGGTACGTGTCGCTGGTGGTGACCGTGAGCACGTCTCCGGTCCGACGTCGGGACGCAAGCCCCCGAGGATGCAGGACACGGGCCGCGGTGAGCTGCCGAAGATCGTGTTCTCCATGGCTGTACGTGCGGACCATGCCCTGGTTGGCGGCCTGATAGCTCACCGAGAGGACGACGAACACTGCACCGAGGATCAGCAGCCAGCGCAGAAGCGCCGAACCGTCTCCGGTTGCGATTGCCCGATCGATGACCAGGCCGATCAACACGGGGACGGCGGCTTCGCAGGCTTGATGGGTCATGAAGCCGATCGAGCTCGCCGACAACCGCCAACCGCGGCGGTCACTGAGCAGGCCGACGCGCAGGATGTCTCGGACTGTGGTGGGTTCGTTCATGACGGGTTCGCTCATAACGATCTCGACGTTATGGACTCGGCGTCCGAATCGGTGGACACATGTTGTCGCCGTTCGGACATCATGTAGTAAGGTGAGCCTTCGCTGACCTGAAGGAGGTCCGATGACAGCGCTCCTGGCCCTCCCCGCTCGTGCGGACTCCCCCGGCCATGTCCACTCCGAAGTGGTCCCACCGGGTTACCTGCTCACGACACGTTTCCTCGGGTGCGCGTACATCGACGATCAGGACGGCTGCTCCGACGAGCCCCATTCACACCCCGAACACGTCGTCTTCTGGCCCGAACGGGGGAGCGGCCACGTCGACGTCGGCGACCGTCGCTGGAGCCTCGCCACGGGTCAGGGCCTCTGGGTGTCCGCGGGCGTTGAGCACTCGGTGAGCCGAGACCCGGCGAGCACCATGGCCGCGGTGTACATCGTGCCCGACGCGTGGACACGCGAAGCAGGCCCCATCAGGCCAGTGGTCGTGAACGCCGCGCTCCGCGAACTGCTCACATTCCTCGCCTGGTCGCCGATGCCGCGCGATCACCGACTGCGAGCGCAACAGGTGTGCATGGAACTGATCACCGAGGAGTCGCGCCCCGCCATAGACCTGCCGATCCCCCGCGATGCACGAATCGAGGAGATCGCACGCAGCATCGTCGCGGACCCGGCGGACGACCGGTCCATCGACGACTGGGCGTATCTGACATCCCAGAGCTCACGCACGATTGCTCGGGCTTTCCGAACCGAGACCGGAATGACCTTCACTCAATGGCGCACCTGCGCGAGGATGTCCCGCGCGGTCAATCTCCTCGGCGAGGGGATGGCAGTAGGACTGGTCGCCAAGCGGGTCGGCTACGGAACCAACAGCGCCTTCACCGCCGCCTTCCACCGCATCCTCAACCAACCGCCGACCGCATTCCTGCCGTCGCGCGTCGGCTGAGCTCCAAGCGCCCTCACTGTCGCGGGGACGACGAAGTGTGTCCGTTGAGCGACAGCGACCGACCGTAGCCTGAGGACAACGAGGATAGGACACCCTGCCCTATCTTCCTCCCCGAAAGTGAGTCCCATGAGGTTCCTGCGGCACGTCACGCTGCTCGCCGTCTCCCTGATCGTCGTACTCCTCGCCGCTGCGTGCGGGAGTTCCTCCTCCGACGGTCCGATAGCGGCAGGCCCCGGTTTCCCCGTCTCGATCGACCACGTCTACGGGACCACGACGATCCCCGCGAAGCCCACGCGCGTCGTCACGATCGGCTGGATCACCCACGACGTGGTCGCAAGTCTCGGCGTCGCACCCGTCGGCATCGACGCCTCATGGGGCGGCGACGACGAGGGCTTCACTCCCTGGTTCCGCGATCAGGTCACCAACGTGCTCAAGGCCGACATGCCCGCGGTTTTCAAGGAAGGCGAAGAGCCCGACTTCGAGAAGATCCTGGAGTTGCGCCCCGACCTGATCCTCGCTCCGCACTCGGGCATCACCGAAGTCCAGTACAAGCGTCTGAGCCAGATCGCACCCACCGTCGCCTACGCCAAGAAGCCGTGGACCTCGGGCACCTGGAAGGACCTGACGACGCTCGTCGGAAAGTCGCTCGGCGAGCAGGAACGCGCGCAGCAGGTCATCGCCTCCACACAGCAGCGGATCACCGCATCGGTCGAGGCCAACCCCGGACTCAGGGGGCGAACGTTCCTCTACGGCCTCACCCTGTCGCCCGGAAGCACCGAACTCGGCATCTACGTCTCCGGCGACCCGCGTGTGGCGTTCCTGCGTGAGTTCGGTCTCGTCGACAGCCCCGACCTTGCGAAAGCCCTCGGGAAGATCGGTGACGACGCCTTCTATGGCGCGCTCAGCCTGGAGAAGCTCGGGACCGTGAAGACCGACATGTTCGTCGGCTGGTCGAGTTCGAAGCAGGAGACCGGAGACACGCTCGCCAATGCTGCGTTCTCACGTTGGCAGCCCATCGCGAGCGGGCATCACCTCCTGATCGAGAGCGAGCAGATGGGCATGGCCACGAACGGGCCGTCGCCGTTGAGCATTCCGTGGGCCATCGACAAGGGTTTCGTGACCGATCTCGCCAGCGCCGCAGCAGGCCGGCCCGTCGTGATTCCCGCGTCATGAGCAGCAACGACTCCAGTGCGATCCGCGAGTACTACTCCGGACTCCCAGACGACTACGAACCTCGAATCCACGTCGGTGAGGTGAGTGCCGTCCGCACGGTGTCCGACGGAATGCTCCGCGTCTCCATCGCGGGACCCGACATGGCCGACTACCCGACGGCCGACGTCGGCGACGAGTACGTCCGCCTCTACTTCCCAGGCGACGCACCCGACCCTGTGTGGCCGTTCGTGGCTGCGCGCGGCTGGGATTACCCCGACGGCGCCGAGCCCATGGAGATGCGCACCTATACGATCCGTGCCCATCGCCGCGGCGAAGTCGACATCGACTTCGTAGTCCACGACGGAGGCGTCGCAGCCGCATGGGCCGCACAGGCGGTCCCCGGTCTCGCCGTCGGAATCACTCCGCCACAGCCGATGTACAACCGGCCGGAATGGGCGCGACGGCAGATCCTCGTCGCCGATGAGCCCGCGCTCCCGGCCGCGCTGCGCATCGTCGAACTGACATCCCACGACGTCGAGACGATCGTGATCGCCGAGGTCAGGAGCGAGGCGCACCAGCTGAAAGCCGACTCCGGCGACGCGTCGTACACTTGGCTGCGCGGAAGCGGCAACGGCCACGCTCCGAGCAGTCTTGTGCAGGCCCTGCGGCGAACGGACATCGACGACGCCACCTTCGTGTGGGTCGCGGCCGAGGCTCGCTTGACTCGCGAGGCACGGAAGTACCTTCGGCACGAACGCAAGATGGCCGCGGACTCCTACCGGGTCGTCGGCTACTGGACCGACAACGGCGAAGAGTGGACGGCTCGCTACGAGGCGCTCGGCCCCGAGGTCCATGCTCATCTCCAGGCCCTCTACGAGAGCGACCGCGACACCGAAGAGATCGTCGACGAGGTGTTCCGGGTGTATGAGGCCGCGGGACTGTGACGACGGACGTCAAACCCGACGTTGAAGAGAGATCGCAGGGGTCCGGCGGTCGGGCGAACAGCAACGGCGCCCGTACCGTCGGCCTGGTCGTCGCGGGAGCGATCCTCCTCGTGACAGTGGTGGCGAGCATCGCCGTGGGCGCCGCCGATATCGCACCGTCGACCATTGTCGATGCGTTGACTGCATACGACTCCACGAACGACTCGCACGTCACGATCATGGAGCTTCGGGTCCCCCGGACCGTCGTCGGGCTGATCGTCGGCCCGGCGATCGGACTGTGCGGCGCACTCATCCAAGCGTTCACCAGGAACCCTCTCGCCGACCCCGGCATCCTCGGCGTCAACGCGGGTGCGATGTTCGCGGTGGCCGTGGCCGTCGGCCTGTTCGGGGTGGCGGCTCCCCTCGGATACGTCTGGTTCGCATTGATCGGCGCGGGCGCGGTGACCGGTGCGGTGTACGTGCTCGGTTCACTCGGCGGAGGCCGTGCGACGCCGGTGAAACTCCTGCTCGCGGGCGTCGCGATCAGTGCCGTCCTCGGCGGCCTGACCACCGCGCTCACCCTGAAGTACCGTGAGGCGTTCGACGAGATGAGGTACTGGCAGGTCGGAGCCATCGGCGGACGGGACCTGACACTCGTCGCACAGTTCACGCCCTTCATCGTCGTCGGCCTGCTGATCGGTCTGGCCTCCGCCAGAGGCCTGAACTCGCTCGCTCTCGGCGACGACGTCGCCGCCGCGCTCGGAGTCCGGCTCGGATTGCTCCGCGCGGCCGTCGTCGTGGCGATCACGCTCCTCGCCGGAACGGCCACCGCGATCGCCGGACCGATCGCGTTCGTCGGACTGATGGTTCCCCATGTGGTCCGTTGGTTCGTCGGACCCGACCAGCGATGGATCTTCGCGTACACAGTGGTCGTGTCCCCTGCACTGCTGCTGTTGTCCGACGTGATCGGCCGCATCGTGCTGCCGAGCGGTGAGCTCCGCGTCGGCCTGGTCACCGCGGTTATCGGTGCGCCGGTCCTCATCGTGTTGGCTCGACGCAAGTCGGTGAGCGGCCTGTGACCTCCACTCGGGTGATGACCGTCCGCGCGACGATTCCACGAACGCGCCTGTCGGTGTCGGGCCGAATCCCGGTGCGATATGCCGCCGTCTCGTCGGCTCTGGTCGTTCTGGTGGTCGTCATCGGATTGATTGCCCTCGGCATCGGGACGTACCACCTCGACGCCCTGACCGTCCTCCGCGCTTTGGTCGGGCTGGAGGATCCGCAGACACAGATGCTCGTTGTGCAATGGCGTCTGCCACGCGTCTTGTTCGCCGTCGCATGCGGGATCGCACTCGGGGTCTCCGGCGCCGTCTTCCAGTCGTTGACCCGCAATCCACTCGGTTCGCCGGACATTCTCGGGTTCGCGTCGGGTTCGTATACGGGTGCTGTGATCGTGATGCTGTGGATGGGGTCGACGGCGTACCTCGACATCGGCATCGGGTCACTGATCGGTGGACTGCTGACCGCTGCCACGGTGTACGTGTTGGCTCGCCGCAACGGCACCGTGCAGCCGTTCCGGCTCATCGTGATGGGCATAGGCATCGCCGCCATGTTGTCGTCGGTCAACTCGGCACTCATGATGTTCGTCGACGTGGACACGGCGATGCTCGCCGCGGTCTGGGCCTCTGGGTCGCTCAACGGACTCGGAGATGAACAACTGTGGCCGATGACCGCTGTACTCGTCGTGTTGATGATCGTCGTCGCTCGGATTGCAAGCGCAGTGAACCAGATGGAGATCGGCGACGACGCGGCTCGAGCATTGGGCATCCGGGTCGAGACCGTGCGAGGAGTCGCGATCGTCGTAGGCGTCGGCCTCACCGCGCTCGTCACCGCTGCCGCGGGCCCGATCGCCTTCGTAGCACTCGCCGCACCGCAGATCGCAAAACGTCTGACGCGTGGAAGCGGCCTTCAGGTGATTCCGTCCGCACTCGTCGGCGCGCTGGTCCTACTGGTGTCGGACATCATCGCTCAACGCGTCGGCTTCCCGGTCGGCGTTGTCACCGTGTCGCTCGGCGGCGCATACCTGACCTGGCTGCTCGCCATGCAATACCGGAGGACTCGATGACCGAAAGCCTGATCAGCATAAACGGACTGCAGGTCGGATACGACGGGACCACCGTGTGCCGAGACGTCGACCTCGCCGTCCCCGCGGGCTCCTACACCGCGATCATCGGCCCGAACGCGTGCGGCAAGTCCACGCTCCTTCGTGCGGTGGCTCGTCTGCTGCCGCTCAAGGCCGGTTCGGTGATTCTCAGCGGCCGCGACATCAGCACCATCCCGACCCGAGCCATCGCGAGAGAACTCGGGCTGTTGCCGCAGTCGTCTACCGCCCCGGAGGGAATCATCGTGTCCGATCTCGTCGGACGTGGCCGCTATCCGCACCAACGGATGTTCGACCGTTGGTCGAGGGAGGACGAGAAGGCGGTGACCGAGGCTCTGGACGCCACCGCGACGACCGACTTGGCCGACCGTCTCGTCGACGAGTTGTCCGGCGGACAGCGTCAGCGGGTGTGGCTGGCGATGGTGCTCGCCCAGCAGACGCCGATCCTACTGCTCGATGAGCCGACGACATTCCTCGACATCGCTCATCAGTACGGCCTACTCGAGCTGTTCGACAGTCTGCGGAGTGATCACGGCAGGACCATCGTGGTGGTTCTGCACGACCTCAATCAGGCGGCCCGCTACGCCGACCACCTGATCGTCATGAAGGACGGCAGCGTGGTCGCGTCGGGCGACCCGGCCGAGGTCATCACCGCCGAACTCGTCGAGTCGGTGTACGGACTGCGGTGCCGTGTCGAACCCGATCCCGAGACCGGCGCTCCCATGGTCATCGCCCGCGCCGGACGCTGCGTGGCCTGAGCGGCTCACGCAAACCACGTCGAGTCGGAACTGATCTGGCCGACGCCAGCTATCCGACACGTCACACGGCAACACCGACACAGGCCTTAGCAAACCCGGCGCGGTCTCGCCTCACGACAACCACGCGGTCGCCCGCCAAGGGGACGAGGCAGTCGACGGTCGGAGCTGCTGCCCGTGCTTGACATTCGTCGATTCTCACCTCATTCTGAACAACATTCATTGTCATGAACACTGTTCAGAATGGAGTTTAAGTGAACCGTTCACGTAGCAGCAAGATCGCCCGTGGCCAACGAACACACACCGGATTCACGCGGCTGGCGATCGCCGCCGCGGCAACCGTTGCGGCAGCGGGGCTGGTTGCGCCTGCTTCGGTCGAAGCCGCGACTTTCGGGCAGGTGCCGGATCGCACCGTGACAGCGGCCCAACCCGGCCAGCCTTTCGGATCGCGCACTCTTCGGTACCACGTCGCCGGCGTGCAGACTCCCGTCCGAGTGCTCCAGGTGGCCTACCGCTCAACCGATGCACAGGGTCGGCCGTCGTCGAACGTCACGTCGCTGCTCCTCCCGCCGGGCGCCGCCAAGCCGAAGCAGGCGGTCGCGTACAACTCGTTCTACGACTCCCTCGACCCGGCGCACAGCCCGTCGCGCTCGATCGAAGGCGACGTCAGCTTCGGCGGCCTGATCAACAACGTCGAATCGACCTTCATCGCACCGCTGCTCGCACAGGGCTACCCGGTGATCGTCACAGACACCCAGGGACAGAAGGCCCACTTCGCTGCCGGACCCGAATACGGCGCCAACACATTGGACGCCATTCGAGCGGTGAGCCGAGTCCGCGGCGGCCTCGCCCCTGACACTCGAGTCGCGCTGATGGGCTACTCCGGCGGCTCGATCGCCACGAACTGGGCCGCGGCGCTCGCACCGTCGTACGCGCCCGATGTGAATCGGCGACTCGTCGGCGCCACTGGCGGCGGGCTCCTGGTGAGCCCCGCGCACAACTTGAAGTACGTCAGCGGAAGCCTCGGCTGGTCCGGAGTGGCGGTCATGGCGATCAACGGCGTCTCCCGCGCCTACGGAATCGATCTCACCCGATACCTGAGCGCGTACGGTCGCCAGGTCGTCGCCCGGACGTCGAAAGCGTCGATCCTCGACGTGCTGTTCCGCTATCCCGGTCTGACCTGGTCGAAGCTGGTGAAGCCCGCCTACCGGAACCCAGCTGCCATCGGGCCCTTCGTCGACGCGGTCAACAAGGTCGACCTCGCCCAGGCCCCCACTCCGACCACACCGCTGCTGATGGTGCAGGGCGCTCGTGGTGAGCTCGAAGGCTCCGACGGAGCCAAGCGCGGCATCGGGCCGGGCGACGGCGTGATGATCGCCGGCGACGTCCGCAGCCTGATGCGGCAGTACTGCGCGGCAGGCGATCGCCGAGTCCGCTACATCCAGCTCGACTGGGCGAGCCATCAGCCCGCGACGACCGTGTGGCTGGCCGAATCACTCCGCTGGATCAACGCTCGGTTCGATGGGACCCCTGCTCCGTCCGACTGCGGCCGGATCGCACCCGGAAACCCGCTCACACCGATGACGAAGGCGGTCGCGCGATGAACGCCCCGACGTTCCTCGACCGACTGTCCAGTCCCCCTCGAGACACCGACCGTGATCGTCTCCGCGCCGCCGTCGAAGGCCGCACCGTGGTGATCACCGGAGCCTCGTACGGTCTCGGTGAGGCGACCGCACGCGCTCTCGGCGCCGCAGGTGCAAAAGTTCTGCTCGCCGCCCGCAGCATTGATCAACTCGACGCAGTGGCCTCCGACATCACCTCGGCGGGCGGATCAGCACACGCCTACGATCTCGATCTGACCGATCTGGACGGCACCTCGGCAGTCGCAGCACGCCTGCTCGACGAACACGGAGCACCCGACGTCGTGCTCAACAACGCGGGCATGTCGATGCGGAGGTCCTTGGAACTTCAATACGACCGTCCACAGGACTTCGAGCGGACCATGGCCGTCAACTACCTCGGCCCGGTGCGGCTGCTGCTCGGACTCCTCCCGGCGATGCGCGATGCGGGACAAGGCCATCTCGTCAATGTGTCGACCATCGGAGTACGCATCCCGCCCGGTCCCCGGTGGGGCGCCTACCAGGCGTCCAAGGGCGCCTTCGACACATGGGCGCGCAGCGTCGAGCCGGAACTGAAAACCGCCGGAATCGACATGACCTCGATCTACATGGCACTCATCCGAACTCGCATGAGCGCACCGACTCCAATCATGCGCCGGCTCCCCGGGCTGGACGCCGATCAGGCCGCCGACGTCGTCGCGCGAGCCCTGACACGCCGCCCACGCCGGATCGCACCATGGTGGGTCACGCCGACCGAACTGTCCGGGGTCGCAGCAGAGCGCCTCGTGAACGTCGTCTACAGCCAGTCGTTCCGGCGGTCCGCCGACTCGGAGCGAGCGCTCGGCCACGAGGTGCAGCAATGATCGGCCCGCACGCCCGATTCGTCGCATCGATGTGGCGAGCGGGCATGCTCTCACCACCCGCCCCGTCCACCGCATGGCGGATGTTCCGAGCCGGCGCCGACGTTCCGACCGGACTCGGACGGGTGCTGGCGGTCTCCACGGCGCGATGGCCGCAGAGGATCGCGCTGCGCGACGATCACGGACCGCTCACGTATCTGGCGCTCAGTGAGGCAGTCGACGCAGCGGCCCTCGCATTCGGGGATTCGTACGACGTCGGACCTGGCGACCGAATCGGCGTGATGTGCCGCAACGGACGGAACTTCGTCGTGGCGGTGTTCGCCGCGGCCCGCCTCGGAGCCGACGTCGTTCTGCTCAACACCGACTTCCGCGGTGCAGCCCTCGAATCGACGATCCGCAGCCAGAGGCTGTCGCTCGTGATCGCCGACGCCGAGTTCGCCGACCTGATCGCTGCAACCGGCACACCGGTCGCCGACCCGGGGATGCGGTCCACACGCGGAACCCTGCCGACACCTGATCGGGAAGGGTCAGTGGTTCTGCTGACGTCGGGCACCACCGGGAGCCCGCGCGGTGTTCCCCGCGACCCCGACATCGGGGCCCTGCTGAGCATGGTCACCACGGTCCTGGACCGGACCGGGCTGCGCACCGGCTCACGAATGGTGGTCGCCGTCCCCCTGTTCCATGCGTTCGGTCTGGCGACCATGGGACTCACTCTGGGACTGGGCGGAACGGTTATCGTCCGGTCGCGGTTCGATCCGGTCGCGACGGTGAACCAATGCGTCCGGCACCGTGCACACGCTCTCATGGTGGTTCCGGCGATGCTGCCCCGAATCCTCGACGCCGACCTGACACCCGGCTCCCGCGTCCCCGGTGTGGTGCTCAGCGGAGGCTCGGCGTTGTCCCCGGCAACCACCCGACGGTTCACCGACCGCTTCGGCGACGTGCTGTTCAACGGATACGGCTCGTCTGAAGTCGCGCTCGCAACCCTCGCCACTCCGGCCGACCTCCGTCGCCGGCCCGGAACCGTCGGCCGAGCGGTGACCGGCGTGCGCATCGCGGTGATCGCCGACGACGGTCGGCCGGCGCCTGCGGGTACCACCGGTCGAGTGTTCGTCGGCGGCGACTCGTCGGTCTCCGAGTACGTCGGGGGCGCGTCGAAGGACGTGCACGACGGTCTGGTCGCGACGGGCGACCTCGGATCGCTCGACACGAGCGGACTGCTTCACATCATCGGACGGGAAGACGACATGATCGTCAGCGGAGGAGAGAACGTGTACCCACAGGCCCTTGAGAACGTCCTAGCCGGGCACCCCGGGGTCGCCGACGCGTGCGCGTTCGGCGTCCCCGACACACGTTTCGGTCAACGACTGGTGGCACTCGTCGTCCCCGCCGGGGACATCACGTCGAACGAGCTCCACGAGCATCTCCACTCTCAGGTGTCCCGCTTCGAACGCCCGAGGGACGTCGTGTTCGTCGACGCGATTCCGCGCAACGCGGCAGGCAAAGTGGACCGCAGAGCCGCCCGGTCGTTGAGTGTCGAGGAGGAGATCTGATGAGCACCGTCCATGTCTTCGACGTCGCGCCGCTGCGGCCCTTGATGGGCGGCGAGGTCCCGACTCAGGCGCTGGTGATCGTCAGGGGCGACCGGGTGATCGCAGTCGACGCAGGCTACCCGGAGGCGGTCTTCGACGACCCGTCGCTGATCGGATTCGAGGCCCGATTCCTCCGCCTGCCGAATCGTCCCGACGCCGCCCTGACCAACCGGCTCGCGTCGATCGGCGTGCGCCCAGACCAGCTGACAGACATCGTCCTGACTCATCTGCACAGCGAGCACGCCGCAGGCATCGCAGACTTTCCCGCAGCCCAGGTGCACGTGTCGACGGCCGAACTCGAAGTCGCTTCCGGAAGCTCCCTCCGGTCCCGCGTGTCGTACCGGAAGCGGTTCTTCGAGCACGTCCCGAGGTGGCGGACGCACGTCGGCGACATCGAGTGGCTGGGTGTCCCCGGCTGTGCAGAAGTCCTTGAGGACGTGATCCTCGTGCCGCTGCCGGGCCACACGGTCGGGCACTGCGGAGTCGCGGTCCGACTCGACTGCGGAGACTGGCTTCTGCACACCGGCGACGCCAGCTACTCCGACATCCGCAGCGGCTCGCCCGCAGCGTTCCCGCTCGGCCTGTACGAACGCTTCACCGCGGCCGACCGCGACGCTCAGCGTCGCACCCTCGCGACGCTGAGCAGGCTCGCGGCCCGCGACGACGTGCATCTCATGTCGTCGCACCGCATCCCGATGCGACTTCCACTCACTGTGACGGCCCCCGAACGCGCTGAAACATCCACCACGAAGGAGAGCACCAAGTGACCACCATCGAGAAGATCGTCGTGCCGGGAGACGAACCGTTCGAAGCACTCGTCGCCCGGCCCGACGACGTCGACGGGTCCCGTCCCGGGGTCCTGCTGATTCACGACGTCACCGGCGACGAGACCGACATCGAGCGGAATCTCAGGATCATCGCCGGCCGCGGATACATCGCATTCGCACCGTTGCTGTTCACCGCGGGCGGCCGTCGCAAGGTCACCTGCGTGGTGTCGGCGATGCAGTCGCTCGCGACACGTCGGGGCCGAGCGTTCGACATCATCGAGTCGGCTCGACGGTCACTCTCAGCGATGCCCGCGTGCACCGGCGACGTCGCGGTCACCGGATTCTGCATGGGCGGAGGCTTTGCCCTGCTGGTGGCCGACGATCAGAAGTACGCTGCGGCCGCACCGTTCTACGGGTCGGTCCTGACGCACGGTTTCGCCGGACCGGACATGTGCCCGGTCGTGGCATCGTTCGGCGCCAAAGACCCGGTGGTGATTCGCGGAGAGAAGCGACTGACCCGAGCACTCGAGAAGAACGGCGTCCCCTACGACACCAAGACGTACCCCGGCGTCGGGCACAGCTTCGCCAATCGGATGGACGACAGGTTCCCGCCGACACTCCTACGCGTGACGGGCCTGGCGTACGACGCCGACGCATCCGCCGACGCCTGGAATCGCGTGTTCGCATTCCTCGACGATCGATTCGCGGAGCGGGCGTCATGAGCCGGTCGCCGCGTGTCATCGTGATCGGCGCGGGCGTCGCAGGCATCACGACCGCGCACGTCCTGATCCGACGCGGATTCACGGACGTGACCATCCTGGAGAAGGGCAGCGCGGCAGGAGGCGTGTGGCACTGGAACAGGTATCCGGGCCTGACCTGCGACGTTCCGTCGAACCTCTACCAGTTCGGATTCGCGCCGAAACCCGACTGGGAGCGGATGTTCGCGACCGGCCCACAGATCAAGGCGTACTTGAACGATGTGATCGACGAACTCGGTCTGCGCAGTCGGATCGAGTTGAACGCCGAGGTGACCTCCGCGGTGTTCAACGACGGCGAATGGACCGTCACGCTCGCCGACGGCCGCGTCTTCGTCGCCGACTTCGTGGTGATGGCGACCGGCGTCCTGCACAACCCTCAGGTCCCCGACATCCCCGGACTCGACACGTTCACCGGCCCAGTGGTCCATTCGGCGCGATGGGACGACACCGTCGAGACCCGCGGGCGACGGATCGCGGTGATCGGATCGGGATCCACCGGAGTCCAGCTCGTCACGGCTCTGCAGCGAGAGGCCGATCGGATTGTGCACTTCTCGAGGACTCCGCAGTGGGTGATGTGGGCGCCGATGGATCGGCGTCAGCCGCGTCTCGTCACTGCGCTCCTGACTCGATTCCCGGCGTTGCGCACGGGTCTCTACCAGACACTTCTCTCCGGTTCTGGATTCCTCGCCGACATCGCGACCACACCGAGCTGGCGGCGTCGGGCGGTCCAGCAGTACGCGCGACTGTCCCTTCGCGCGCAGGTCCGCGACCGCGCCGACCGCGCAGCGCTCACCCCGGATTACGAGCCGATGTGCAAACGGCAAGTGCTGTCCGGCGGGTACTACCGGGCGATCCAGGCGTCGAACGCCGAAGTCGTCGACACCCCGATCGTGTCCGTGACACCGGACGGGATCATCACCGACGACGGCGTCGTGCACCCGCTGGACATGATCGTCCTGGCCACCGGATTCCGCGCCCACGACTACATGCGGCCGATGGATCTCCGCGGGCGTGACGGCGTGCGGATCGACGACGTCTGGGCCGACGGTCCACGCGCCTACCGAATGAGCGCGATCCCGGGCTTCCCCAACCTGTTCACCACGCTCGGCCCCAATTCGCCGACGGGTTCGATCTCGCTGCAGTACACCGCCGAGCGGACCGCCGAGTTCATCGCGGGCTGGCTGGACAGATTCGCCACAGGCGAGTTCGACACCGTCGAGGTGACCGACGAGGCGACCGACGACTTCCTCGCCGCCGCGAACTCCGCGATGGTCCCGACAGTGTGGGCCACCGGCTGCGATTCGTGGTACCTCACACCCGCCGGAGACGTCGACCTGTGGCCGTACGATCGGGCCACCCTCACCGCGATGCTCGCCGAGCACCGCGACGACCATTTCCGGTTCAGTCGGACGAGTGAACTGGCTGAGTCTGGAGACGACAGATGAAGATCCACCACCTCAATTGCGGAACGATGCATCCGATCGCGACCGGCCGCATGGTGTGCCACGTCCTGCTGCTCGAAACCGATCGAGGGCTGGCTCTCGTCGACACCGGATTCGGCGTCCGCGACGTGGAGTCCCCGGCAGAACGCATCGGTCCACTCACCCGCGTGATCCGACCCGAGTTCGACTATCACGAGACGGCTCTCGCGCAGGTCGAAGCGTTGGGCTTCGACCGCGCGGACGTGACCGACATCGTGATGACTCACCTCGACTCCGACCATGCCGGAGGCATCGACGACTTTCCCTCCGCTCGTCTGCATGTCAGTGCCCGCGAACTGGCCGACGCCGATGCGGAGTCCGGCCCGTCGCCCGCGGTGCGGTACCGGCCGTGGCGCCAGTCCACACATCCGGACGACGTCCACTCGTACGACACGACACCCGACGACTGGTTCGGGTTCGCTGCGACGTCGCTGGTCGGATTCGGCGACGACGTCGCGTTCGTCGCCCTGCCCGGGCATACGGCGGGCCACATGGGTGTCGCGGTCCGCCGGGGCGACGGCTGGCTGCTGCATTGCGGCGACGCCTTCTACCACCGGAGCGTCGTGCGCGGCGGATCGATCCCATTGACGCTTGCGTTTTCCCAGTTCGCCTCGGCGCGCAAGCCCCGACTCGCAGGCACCACGCGGAATCGCCTCGCTGACCTGCACGAACGAACGTCGGAGAGCATCGAGCTCGTATGCGCTCACGATGCCACGCTGTACGACGAATCTGCAGGCATCGGGCACTTGTGACGACCGCACGACGGCGCACAGGGCAGGATGGTGGGGTGACTCAGAGCCCAGACGAGGCACCCGCCACCCGGTGGGGCGACCGCGAGCAACGCCGCCTCGACATCCTGCGTTCCGGTGAGACCCTTCTCGTGTCCGGCGGATTCGCCGCATTGCGCATGCGCGACGTCGCCGCGGGCGCGGGCATCTCCCTCGGCGCCGTCTACACCTACTACTCCAACAAGGAGTCGCTGTTCATCGCGGTGTTCGCCGACCGCCTCGACCGCATGATGGCAGGCCTCGAACCCGCCGCTGCCACCGCGACCGACGCCGCCGAACTGTTCACGGTCACCACGAACATGTACCGCGAGGGCTACATGGTGTTCGGTCGGCAGTTCGACGCGCTCAGCCTCGTCACCGACGTCGACACCGTTCAGGCGGAGGTCGCCGATCAACTCCGCGATGCGACTGCGCGCATGGTCGCCAGTCTCTCGACCGCACTCGTCCGACTCGGTTACGAGGGCGACGTCCCCGCGGCCATGACCCTCCTGTGGGCGTCGATGACGGGTCTGGCGAACCATTTCGCGACCGAACGGCAGGAGTTCCTCGCCATGTCCTGGGACGACGCCGTCGCGTTCGCCGCAGACACACTGGCCCGCGGACTGGGGCTCCCCGCTCGCGGCTGACATCGTGGCGATAGTCGCTCTCGCCTAGCCGCGTGCCAGAATCATCGGACGCCGATAGAACACGTTCCATTTTAGACCGCGCCGAGGAGAATCCCCGATGGATCACCGACAGACGACGCTCGCGACCGTACAGGGATCCCCCGCTGCTGTCGCGGCACACGACAAGGCCGCCTGGCTCGCACTGTTCACCGATGACGGCATCGTCAACGACCCCGTCGGCTCCGCGCTGCACAGCGGATCCGACGAGCTCAGCGCGTTCTACGACACCTTCATCGCTCCGAACACTGTCGTGTTCCATCCACACCACGACATCGTCTGCGGTGACGTCGTAGTGCGTGACGTGACACTCGAGATCCAGATGAGCGACGCCGTGGTCCTGTCGGTGCCGGTACATCTGCGGTACGAGATGGCCGGAGCCGATCACATCGCCGGGCTCTATGCGCACTGGGAGCTGCCGACGATGATCCGACAGATGCTCGGCAAGGGCCTCGCCGCAGCCCCCGTCTCCCTTCGCCTTACCAAGTCGCTACTGCAGAACCAGGGACTATCGGGAAGTGCGGGATTCGCGCGCGGCTTCTCGCGCGTTGGAGCCCGAGAGAAGCGAGCTGCACTGGAGCATCTGCGCACCACGCAACCGGATTGGACCGCGGGGAAGTGCCTCGCGGCCGGCCGGTACGTCACAGTGAGCATGTCGAGGGCAGGCGAGCACGCAGTCGCGATGGTCGAGTTCTCCGGCAAGTCGATCACCGACGTAACGTTGTTCACCGACCAGTGAACAATGAGTGCACTCACGTCTGGTTACCGCGCAGCACATGCCGGATATTTCGTATCGATTCGACACGAAATGAATCCGAGCAGCGGATATCCGAACGGCTCGAATGCGCGTCTGACATGCGACGTGCCGTCACACATAAACAACCGACACTCTCCGCACCCCGCGCCGATTGTCATCCAATTGAACTACAATCGCATCACAGGGAGGCCATCGGCTCGCTTGCCGCAAATCTTTGGTTACCCGTTGGTCAGTTGGTAACTGAGACACCGAGACAACTCCTGTCCAGCGTCTCAGGAGTCACCCGGCCCCGCCGCAGACGAATGCCCCTGACCTGCATTTTCCACCACCCGATCCTCGGTAGTGAGACTTGATTTCTCAAATTCACTGGTCATGCGACACGGTTTGCGTTACGGTAACTACCGTGCCCCGGAGGGAGGTCCGGGCCAAAGGTGTCAAACGAGGGGTGTCGAGCCGGCCTAGAGTCGATCGGCCGATGCGATGCCTACGCGTCTCGAGCAATTTCGAGGCCGACGGCGGTGGCCGGTTCCGTGGGGGGACCGGCCACTGCTGTTTGCACACCACCATCTCTGCGGCCGCGATTGTGTGCCCCAAGCGCGACGCCCACGTGCCCAATCGCACGACAGGTATGGCCAAACTCGCAGAAGTGGAGAAGTCTCCAGATCAGCCGCCTCGGCCGGCAGGCAAGCCGCATCGTGGTGGAAGCAGATCGCCACAGAGACGAAAATCTTAGCCACCTCGTCGCCTCCGACCCCACAGACGGATCCGAGCAGCATCTCCAAACCGTGCTTGACGTGGCAGTTTCGTCACCACTGACCGCGCAGAATCAAATTGCCCACGAGTTGCCGAACGCGAACCGACGGCTACCAAAGAGTGATACCCTCTGGTAGCTTGCAATGAGGTCCGTTCACTGAGTAGCCAGCGCGCTCCAACGAACATACGACACGACTAGACCAGAAGGCGATATGGACAACGGCTTTGCAGATCGGCTCAACCGACTGTTCGAGACGGTGCACCCTCCGGGGCGTCGTCCCCACACCAACTCTGAGGTCGTCGCTTCGTTGACGGCTGCCGGCCACTCGATCTCAAAGCCCTACATGTCGCAGCTGCGCAACGGGCACCGCACCAACCCGTCTCACGAGATCGTCGTCGCTCTGGCCAAGTTCTTCAAGGTTCAGCCGGACTACTTCTACGACGACGTGTACGCGGCCAAGATCGATCACGACCTCGAAGTCCTCGCTCAGTTGCGTGGGCGCGGCCTGCGTCGCCTCTCCGCCCGCGCCTTCGATCTCTCCGAAGAGTCGCAGGAGATGCTGACCGCGATGGCCGAGAAGCTTCGCCGTGGCGAGGGTCTCCCCGCCACGCCGAACGAGTAGTCGCGCCCGAATCCTCGGACCACGGAACAGGTGAAGGCTGTGACCCGGAAGAGTCGCCTCGTGCGCGCCTCTCTTGCCTTGGGCGCCACCACCTTCGTCGTCGGCATCCAGGTCGGCATGCCCACATTCGCCGACGCCACCCCGCCCGCGGTCAGGTCGACGCTCGCATCGCACCACTGCCACCACCACTCGTGGGGGCACCACTGCTCCGATGACGATCCGACGACAACAACGACCACCACCACGTCGACGACGACGACCACCACGACCACAACCACAACATCGGACCCTGTCCTGACCATCGACACCGAGACTCCGGATCCGACGGACACTGACGATCCGACGAGTTCGCAGACTACGAGTTCCCCCGAGTCCACGGACGACGACAACGGTCCGGTCATCATCCCGACGCGCCCCGGCACCTCGAGCCGCCCGACGAACCCCGGTGTCACTCACACGCTGACCACCGACCGGACCGTCAAGCAACGTCCCACGACGACGAAGCGGTCGGATTCGGGCGCGGTCGCTCCGGGCGGCGACAAACCGCGAAATCGTCCGCGACGAGATGTCCCCAACCGCAGCGTTCCGTCGGTCGGATCCAGCCCGTCGCACAGCACTCCCACCGATGAAGCGACTCGCGACAACCGAGACCGTTCAACGGTCGCCGCGTCCGCAGACCCGAACGACGTCCCCGGCACGGTGACGGCGTTGCCGTCACCTGCTTCCGCTACCGCGAGCCAGTACGTCGCGGCTGCGGTGGGCGTCGGCGGGGTGGCAGCGATCGCGGTGGGCGCAGGCGCCATGAGCTTCCGTTCGGCGCGCGCCGGACGCGTGCGGGTCAACACGGCACGAGCGGAGTTCCTGTCTCCGCGGATATGATCAGTGAGATGGCCGTTTCCGGTACGAGTTCCACGCCAGCGCGACGCTCCCACCGCCGCATCCACGCGGCCGTAGACGCCGTGCTGGACGTCGCCGCCCAGAAGCACGCCGGCAGCCTCCTGGACATCGTGCATGCAGTCGGAGAGAGCCGCGGCCGACCCGTGATCGTGGCAGTCGACGACCTCGCACCCGGGGTGTGGGGTCAACGCCGCGAGTACGAAGACCATGACGAGATCGTTCTCGCCCGTTCACTTCCCAGCGAGGCTCGCACTCTTGCCCACGAACTCGGCCATGTCGTGTTCCGGCACCCGGGGACGGCCGCCGAGGGTGCGGCAGTCGCCGCCGACGACGACCTGATCGCGTACATGCTGCGTGGTGAGGAACCCGCGGAGGCGCAAGCAGCTCCCGACGAGGACCTCGAACTCCAGGAGTGGGAAGCAGAGGCGTTCGCCGCTCGCCTGCTGCAGCGGCTCGGCCAGCTCAACAAACGACACTCACTGCGCCCGTTGCTGCGCTACGACGAGGCGCTTGGATGACCTGGGCAACCTGGATCATCGCTCTGTTCTGCTCAGCCGCTGTCGGAACCCGCATCGGTCGGCTCACCGTCCGACCGCCATCACTGGCCCGCACCGCGGTCATGATCGCGGCGATCGGGGTCGCGGCAGCCGCGACCGTCCGCACTCCCACCCTGGAAGTGGTGATAGGTCCGGTCGGCAGCACCGCACCACAACTGGTCTTCATCGCACTCTGGGTAGTCGTCGCGGCCGCCACCGCCATCATCGCGTTCGCAGCTTGGCCCGCGGTGGACAGACAGACCGTTGCAGTCCTCACGATCGCAGTCCCCATCGTCGTACTGGTCGACATCGTTCTCATCGCAGTCACCCGACAAGCCGCATTCGGCTCGGTCTTCGTGATCGTCGCAGGCCTGTTCTCACTGGCCGTCGGCGTCCGCTACATCGCGTGGCACTCTCTCGGCCGAGCGATAGCGCTGTATCTCCTCGGTCTGGCAGTCGCAATGGTCGTGCTCGTCATCGATCCCGCCCACCCCGACCCCGGCGCCAGTTGGTGGGCGATCGCGATCGTGTTGATGAGCCTCGGCTGTTCGTCGGTGATGATCGAGTCGTGGTTCCTCGCTCGATTCGACCTGCGGATGAGTGGACCGTTGTCGGAGATGCTGCTGACCGCGCACCCGGAACTCGCCGCAGCCGACTACAAGTCGGCGACCCCCGTTCTTCGCGCCGACGACCGGGTCTCCCAGATTCTCGACGGCCTGTACCTGCACGCAGGTGCAGGCGTGATCATCGTCGAACTCGACGACGTCGATGCACTGTCCCCACACGATCGAGCGGTCCTCGTGGCAGCGTGGTTGCACGACTCCGAGGTGACCCCCATCGATCCCGACCTGCTGTCCACGCCGGACGCGCTGTCCGACCGGACCTGGGTGCGGATGGTCGCGCGGGAGTTCAACAAGACTCAGCGGTGACGGGTGTGCGGTTTCGGCGGCCGATCGGAGACGACGCCGTAGTAGCTCACGCCGTTCCATTCGATTGTTGAGAACCAGGTGGTCTCCCACCCGCTGACAAACCAGTCACGGAGATGCGGCGAGCCCGTCCACGCGTAGAACGGACGGTTTCTGTCCGTGCAGAACTGTTCGCACGTCTCCATCATGTCGAGGACCAGTGATCCTCTGCGGTGATCCGGCAGAACTGCGGTGAACACACAGTTCACGGCGTCCTGCACAGGAATCGGGAGGGGCGGCGACGTCCACAGCTCCAAGAGCCGCTCACGCAGGCCCGGCGTCGCGGCGGCCACTTCTACGTCCGCTGGAGTGAGCGGCGGCGTCCCGTCGGGCGAGAGATTCACATCGTGTGGCTGCCAGGCCACGACGCCGACGAGTGTTCCGTGGGAGTCGACGGCTCCGACCACGCAGCCCGCGTTGAGCAGGGGTCGCAGGATCAGTTCGGCCAGCCATTCACGTTTGTTCTGGTCGTCGATGTGCTCACCGAGGAGCCAGCGGTAAAGCGGGATGTCGCGGACGCCCTGCTCGGCGACGGCGATGACGTCCGGCAGCCGGTTGCGGTCGAGGGCCCGGATGATCGTGTGCATCGGTGATACGAGTCGGGGGGGGGGGGGGGGGGGGGGGGGGCGGGCGCCGCGGGGGGGGTGGCGGGGGGGGCGGGGGTTCGGGGGGGGTGCCTGGCCGCGCGGGCCCCCCCCCCCCCCCCCCCCCCCCCCCCCCCCGACTCGTTGGATCCGGTTGAGATCTACTCGCTGCTGCCGCCGGCAGACCCGGTGCTCAGGGTTTCCAGAATCGGTCCGAGGATGTCGATCTCGAGGCGGATAGGTCCTTCAGCCATTTTCTGCTTCTTTCTCACGATATGAGTGGGAGTACGTTCGACCGACGTTTCAGTCGTCCGTTCGGCCTACGATGCTCCCGAATGTGACGATCGGCACACGATTTGATAAATGTCGTTATTGAACCGTTACCTCACCCGTTCGAACGACGCCCGATCGGACGACATTCTTGCCGACAGTCCATTGCATGTAACGGCAGGCAAGACTGCAGCGATATCTGTCTTTCAGTACCGTTGACCCATGGCTGACATCATCATCATCGGCGGACACGGCAAGATCGCGCTCCTCCTCGCCCCACTGCTGAGCGAACGCGGCGACAACGTGACTTCAGTGATTCGCAACCCAGCCCAGGCCGACGCAATCGTCGCCACTGGCGCACAACCGCTCGTCTTCGATGTGGAGACCGCGACGCAGGATGAGATCGCCGGCGCGCTGTCCGGCTTCGACGCAGTCGTGTGGAGCGCGGGCGCCGGTGGCGGAGATCCGACCCGCACGTACGCCGTCGACCGCGACGCGGCGATCCGAACCATCGCCGCCGCCGGCGACGCGAACGTCGACCGTTTCGTGATGGTGTCGTACCTCGGCGCGGACGTCGACCACGGCGTGCCCAGCGACAATTCGTTCTTCGCATACGCGGAGGCGAAGGCCGCCGCCGACGTCGCCCTCCGCGAGTCGGACCTCGACTGGACCGTCCTCATGCCCGGAGCCCTCACTCTGGACGAGCCGTCCGGGACGATCGATCCCGCCGCGATCCGCGCCTCGAACCTCCCCGGAACTTCGCGCGCGAACGTGGCCCTCGTGGCGGCGGCGACCCTCGCCAGCCCGTCGTCGATCCGTCAGAACATCCCCTTCACCGACGGCTCCGTCCCCATCGACGTCGCGCTCGCCGCCCTCTGACCCCCTGGCTCCTTGTAGCAAGCGCACGTCCGCTGCTCCTTGAGCGAGCGAAGCGAGTCGAAAGGCCCACAGCACCCCACCCGACCCCGGCAGCAACACCACACGCTTCGACTCGCTCCGCTCGCTCAACGAGCAGAATGAAGTCCCATCGAAGGCCTACCCGCGGTGTCCGATGGTCACCCCCACTGCCCCTGCCGAAAACGCGCAGAAGGTTAGCGGCGGAGTGCCTTCGACGCGTCGAAGGCCTCTTCGCGTCGCCCGATGTGCCAGGCGTGCCAACGGCGCCAGCTGCGCATCGCGACGGCTTGTTCGGCGCGGTCGACGGAGGGGACCACTCGACGCAACAGTTCGACGACGGCGATGAGCGGCGCTCGCGCCACCATGAACGCGAGACCCGGAAGCCCACTGGGCAGCCGGTAGTTCCTACGGTTCCACGGGAGCATGAACAACCTCGTGTACCCGGCCTGCAGGTGCAGGTGGAACAGCGTGCGCACCCGCTGAAATCCGCGCACCGACGCTGCAGGCTCGAACGATGGCACGAAGCCTTCGACGAGTTCCGGCCCGAGCTCGCCGGAGTCGTGCTTGCGAGTGGCGTCGAAGTAGTAGAGCAGGCGCACACCGTCGCCGACTGTCGCCGGGTACATGTCGTCGACGCGGCATCCGACGAGGTGGCCGAGGTAGCGGTTGAAGTGCAACACGGCCCGCATCTCTGCCGGGCTGGTGAGAAATCCCAGTGCGTACAGACCGAGCGCCGGGCCGACGCTGCCGCCGAGGAGCGTCAGCATCATCTCGCTCTGACTGATCGGCAGACCGTGGACGTCCGACCGCCATTCGGGATGTGCGGCGACGCGCGCTCGTACGGACACATGCATGACCCGGACCTTGAGAGACACTTCACGCGCCGTCGACCCCGGTGTCAGAACCGCGCCGGGCCGACACACCTCGAGCCACCAACGGCTGGTCTCCAGATACCGGTGGAGCGCCGACGCTCCGGCGTAGCCGCCCGACAACGACAGCGGGACGGCGAGCGACGCCTCGGTGTAGGTGTCCATCGTTCCGGCGTTGCCGACTGCCCCGAGGCTGTATCCCCAGCGCCGCCACACTGCCGCGCCTTGTTCGATGAGGTCCGGGTCGAGCCAGTCGGGGATCGTCTCGAACTCGGCGAAGAGCGCACGCATCGACTCCGGTGCATCGGGGACGTTGGCGATGCCGACGCGCAACGCCTCGTCGAGCAGTGCGCGCGCCTTCTCACCGCCAATCTCCCCGTGGTAGGTCTCGGCGACGAACCGTTCTGCGACGGGGTCGCCTTCCGAATGCCCGCGGGTGAAGGCTTCAGCGACGGCGTCGGAGGGCAGCAGATCGAATCGTGTGAATCGTTTCACCCGATCGCGGACCTTCTTGTGCTGCGGTGACACTGTCAGTTCGACGCCCATGTCTGATGACGATAGATCCGATCCGCGTGAGACGCCAGCACGAATCCGTCTCATTCTCACTCGGGGCGTGGAGGCTCGGCACGAGCACTTCGACTCGCAAGCCCGCTTGAGGAGCAGTGAGGTGCGGTCCGCTCAGCACAAGTACTGTCGAACTCACAGTCCCGCCCCACACATACGGAGATGAACATGCAGGTCAGCGTCGTCTGGACGATCAACGCGAAGAACTTGTCCCTCGACAAGTCGATCGAGAATCTCGCGCAACTCCACAGTGAAGGCTTCGCACGGGTGTGGTCCACGCAGATGCCGAACGAACCCGACCTGCTGACCGCGATTGCTGTCGCCGGACGCGAAGTGCCCGGTATCGAGTTCGGCACCAGCGTTCTCCCGATCCAGTCGCAGCACCCGATGAAGCTCGCCCAGCAGGCGCTGACCGTCAACCAGATCATCGGCGGCCGCCTCAATCTCGGGCTCGGACTGAGTCATCGCGTGGTCACCGAAGGCATGTGGGGCGTCCCATACGCCAAGCCCGTCCAACGCACCTCGGAGTACCTCGACGGACTCCTCCCCCTGCTGGCGGGCGACAAGGTCAGCGCCGCAGGCGATCTCGTGACCACTCGCGGGAAACTGTCACTGGTGGACGTCCCGGCGCCGCCCGTCTACTTCGCTGCACTCGGCCCCAAGATGCTCGATCTCGCCGGACGTCGCACGGCGGGCACGGTCACCTGGATGACCGGCCCCAAGACGCTGCGGGACCACATCATCCCGACACTCCGCCAGTCCGCGGCCGACGCCGGCCGACCCGACGGATCGGTCCGCACGGTCGCGATGCTGCCGGTCAGCGTGACCGACGACGTCGATGGCGCACGTGCAGAAGCAGGCCGCCAGTTCGCCATGTACGACGGGCTCCCGTCATACAAGGCGATGCTCGACCGCGAAGGCTTCACAGGTCCCGCCGACGCCGCGATCATCGGCGACGAGGCGACCGTTGCCGACAAGATCCGCGAGCTGGCATCGTTCGGTGTCGACGAGTACGTCGGCATCCTCTTCGACCGCGACGCCGAGACCCGCGCCCGCACCCGCGCTCTGCTCCGCACTCTGTGATCTAGACGGCAGCACGCTCCGCGTCGATCCGGTCGGCGCGGGACACGGTGAGGTAGCCGACGAGCACCGCGGTGACGGCGACGAACACCCACGTCACGTTGTTGGTGCCGAGGTCGAGGCCGCCGTCGCCCTTCGGGGCGGTCAACAGGTCGCCGAGCGAGGCTCCGAGCGGGCGGGTCACGATGTATGCGGCCCAGAATGCGACGACGGCGTTGAGCCCCAACGCGTAACGGCCGAGCGCGACGGCCGCGATGATCCCGGCGAACAGCGCCAACGACAGCGGGTACCCGAGCGCGTACTTCTCGGAGATCAGGTCGCCTGCCGCGGTGCCGAGCGCGAAGGTCACGAGGATCGCCGCCCAGTAGAACGCTTCACGACGGCGCGTGTGGATCGAGTGGATCGACAGCGTGCGGTCGGTCGCGTACCAGGTGCCGAACACGACGCTCAGAAGCACCGCGAACACCGCGGTCGACGTGGTGAGCGGCACCCTGTAGCGGTCAGTCAGATTGTCGGTCACCAGGGTTCCGGCGACGGAGACGAGGAGGACGGTCACCCAGTAGATGATCGAAACGTAACGCCGCACGCTCATCTGCACGACGAGTGCGACGGCGAGCAGTCCGAGGGTGGCGACAGTCGTCGACTTGAGACCGAAGCCGAGGGTCATGTTGACGTAGTCGGCGGCGGTCTCGCCGACAGTTGTCGCGAGGATCTTGATGATCCAGAAGTAGACCGTCACTTCTGGAACCTTGCTGAGCGCAAACGCTGTGGGGCGGGAACTGGTGATTGTCATGGTGTGAGTGTTCGCCGAGCCCGCTTGGAGAACCCTGTGATGCCGGCGGCGGCGCTATCGTCGTCGTGTGAACATCCGACGGTCGTTCGGCCCGGTCCGGTCGCGGGTCACGGCGCTCGCCACAGTTCTCGTCGTAGTCGCGCTGTGCGTCGCCGCGGTGGTGATCGTGCTCGTCAGCCGCAATCTCATGTTGTCGACGGCCGACCGCGGAACATCGCAACGCGCAACCGAGATCGCGACGACGATCCAAGCCGAGGGGCTCGTCGGCGTCGATCCGGCGTTGCTCGACACCGATCAGTACGTCGACGTCATTCAGATCATCGGACCCGGCGGCGAGGTGATCCGGTCGAGCCGCAGTGGCACCGTGTGCCCCCTCGGTGCACCGGTGCGGCCCAGCACGGAGACCGTGGAGCCGGACAGAACCGTGGACAAGTCGTCTGGTGATTTCCGGACGACATTCGTCGGAGTAGTCGCACCGGACGGCAGCATGCTGACAGTTGCGGTGGGCGCCGCCGAAGCTCCGTTGAAACGTCTGGTTCTAGTGGTGACGCTGCTCTGCGTGATCGTCTTCCCGATCATCGTTCTGCTGATCGCATTCCTCACCTTTCACCTCGTCGGCCGAGCATTGAGGCCCGTCGATGACATCCGCCGCGAAGTCGACGAGATCACCGCGGGCAGACTCGACCAGCGGGTCGTCGTCCCGTCCAGCGACGACGAGATCAGTCGTCTCGCGGCAACCATGAATCAGATGCTCGACCGCCTGGAGGCTGCACGCAGTCGCCAGCTCAAGTTCGTCGGCGACGCGTCGCACGAGTTGAACAGTCCGCTCACGACGATCGTCGGGCTCACCGACCTCGCTGCGTCGCGCGGAGAACCGATCGACTCCGACACAGTCCGAGACGTCATCGCGCCGGAGGCCGAGCGTCTGCAGCGAATGGTCGCCGACCTGCTCCTGCTCGCACGGGCCGACGAGAACGGCATCGCACTCATGCTGTCGACCGTCGATCTGGACGAGTTGCTCTTCGCCGAGGCGGCCCGCATCCGCGCGCTCACCGGCCTGACTGTCGACGACCGTCCCGTACCGATTCAGGTGGACGGCGACGCGGAGAAGCTCACCAGGGCACTGCGAAATCTTGTGGACAACGCGATCCGGCACGCCGAGACCCGTATCGGTCTGGAGATCGTCGACGGCGGAGACCACGTCACGATCGCAGTCTCCGACGACGGTCCCGGCGTTCCTGTCTCCGACCGGAATCGGATCACCGACCGCTTCGTGCGGCTCGACGACGCGCGGACCCGCGACAGTGGCGGATCGGGGCTCGGTCTTGCCATCGTCGACGAGATCATCCGTGCTCACGGCGGCCGGTTGTTCGTCAACGAGGCACCCGACGGCGGTGCCCGGATCGGTTTCGATCTACCCGTCGATCAGCCGTCGAGCCGGTAGCCCACTCCTCGGACCGTCACGATCGAAGCGCAGCCGAACGGCGCATCGATGCGTTTGCGCAGGTAACTGATGTACACCTCGACGACGTTCTCGTCGCCTGCGTAGTTCACGTCCCATACGGACTCGACGATCTGCGCCTTGGTGACGGCGGTCCCCTTGTTTCGCATGAGGAACTCGAGCAGCGCGAACTCACGGCGAGTCAGGGCCAGTTCTGCGTCTCCGCGGTGCGCGGCGTGAGCGGCAGGGTCGAGCGTGAGATTGCCCGCGGAGAGCACGGTCGGCCGCTCCGGTGCACTACGGCGGACGATCGCACGCAGCCGCGCGACCAGGACCACCGGGGAGAACGGTTTTGTCAGGTAATCGTCGGCACCGAGGTCGAAGGCGTCCGCCTGGTCATACTCGCCGTCCTTCGCCGTGAGCATGAGGATCGGCGTCCACACTCCGTCTGCGCGGAGGCCGCGCACCACCTCGTAGCCACTGAGCCCCGGCAGCATGATGTCGAGGACAACCGCGTCGTAACCGCCCGTCGCCGCCTCCTCGCGCCCGTCGAGACCGTCAGCGACGGTTTCGACGACCCAACCCTCCGCGAGGAGCACACGGCGCACCGTCTCGGCGATCGCCGGGTCGTCTTCGACCACGAGGATTCTCATATGCTCGATCGTATGCCTGACGCCTCGGACCACGCCGTACTGATCACCGTCGACGATCTCGTCGAATCGATGCTGTCGAATCGACCGCCCGCGGTGCTCGACATCCGTTGGCAGCTGGGGCGCGACGACGGCGCAGAGCGCTACCGCGACGGGCATCTGCCCGGCGCCGTCTACGTCGATCTGGAGTCTGAACTGGCCGCGCCCGCGGATCCAGCTCTCGGCCGGCATCCCCTGCCCGATCTCGAACGGCTGCAGGCATCGGCACGCAGTTGGGGTGTCGACTTCGGTTCACCGGTTGTGGTCTACGACGACAGCGCGGGCATGTCCGCAGCACGGGCGTGGTGGCTTCTGCGCTGGGCAGGCGTCGCCGACGTGCGGATCCTCGACGGAGGGTTCGGCGCGTGGCGGGACGCCGGGATGCGCGTGTCGAAGGGCGACGCGAAGCCTCGGACCGGCACCGTCAGCCTGTCCGCCGGGGCCATGCCGACCGTTGACATGAACGACGTCGCCGCCACGTCGGCGATTGTGCTCGACGCCCGCGCCGGTGAACGATTCCGCGGGGAGGTCGAGCCTGTCGATCCGCGCCCCGGCCACATCCCGGGCGCGGTGAGCGCGCCGACGTCGGACAACGTCGACGCGTCCGGCCGCTTCCTGCCCCCGTCCGTTCTGCGCGCTCGCTTCGCAGACCTCGGCGTCACCCCGGGCCAGGACGTGGTGGTCTATTGCGGGTCAGGTGTCACCGCAGCTCACCAGATCGCGGCGCTCGCGGTGGCGGGAATCGACGCCACGCTCTATCCCGGCTCGTACTCCCAGTGGTCGTCCGATCCGACGCGCCCGGTCGAGACGTCTCTCCCCTGACCGCTCACCCTCGCGGACCGGTCTTGGCGGCAGAGAACAGTGCCGCGACGACGTGATCCTGCTCGGTGATCGTCAGACCCGGAAACATCGGAAGACGCAGCACGTTCCCGGACCGTGACGTCTCGACACCGCGCTGGGCGAGGGTCTCGCCGGTGTGCGCCGCGAGCCGGGTGTCCTGGGTGACGGCGAACTGGTTCCACACGTGGTTGTCGACTCGCTCGGGCAGGGTGATGAATCCGGTGTCGGCGAGCGGTGCGAGCCAGTCGAGGTAGCGGAGCGCCAAGATCGATCGACGCAGGTTGTTGAGTGCCAAGTAGGGCAGCCGCGCGGACAGGGCAGCCGCTTGAACGTCGTCCATCGGGGTGTCGAGGCTGAGTTCTCGTGCGAGTTCGGCGACATCGGACCGATTCGTGAGCACCGCGCCCGAACGCCCACAGGAGGCCAGGTTCTTCTGGACGTCGAAACCGACGGCGACTGCGTCAGACCACACCCCCAACCCGTCGAGACCGATGCCCTGACCACCGTCTTCGACGATCGCGACGTCGGTGCCCGCGACAACGGCGCTGATCGACCGGACATCGGCGGCACGACCGTTGAGATGAATCGGAACGACGCAGCGGGTACTCGGGGTCAGGACGTCGCGCACCGACTCCGGGTGGAGCAGATGATCGTCGCCGACCTCCGCGATCACCGGATTCGCGCCGGCGAGACAGACCGCATTCGTGGTCGCGTGGGGCGCGTTGGACGGGATGACGACGTCGTCACCGCGCCCGACCCCGACCGCGTGCAGTGCAACGACGAGGGCATCCGTCCCGGACGCTGTGCCGACCGCACTCACCGCGCCGTGGAAACCCGCAAGCGCGTGCTCGAACTCCGCGACCTGCGGACCCGCGGTGAACAGACCGGTCACCAGCACGTCGTGGACAGCCCGTTCGATGGGGCCGATCTCCTCGACCGCAAGCAGACGATCGCACGGTGCGGCCGGAACCGCGGTGACGACACCTCCGACATCGACGATGGACTTCCGCTTCCACAGTGGATTGCGCGTGGCCATGTGCCGAAGCTGCTCGTTGCCGGGCACATCGAGGACCATCACCGGCCGCGGCGGAAGACGGTGCATCACCCGATCCGCAAGCAGGCTCAGATCGGTGGCTCGACCGTTGACGGTCATCGGCTCGACGTCGCGGACGCCTTGGTCCGACATGCCCGAGAACACTTGTGTCATCTTCCGTCCCTCTGTAGTGACAGCGGCCGCTCGATCAGCGGCTGCACATTCAGAACTACCCCCGATTCGTACCCTCGGGAACGGGGCGAAGCGTCAATATCTCGTAGGGAAATCGCTAAGACTCCGACTCGAAGCACATTTGGTGCCCAAACGGCATATATCCGCCTTTGGAGCACCGGATGTGAATCATCAGTCGACGCTTCGGCGGAGATCAAGGGTGCTGATGAGCTCGGTCAAGACTTCGTCGGGTGAGAACTCGAGGCGTTTCCACGTGAAGATCAGGGGCACCCAGCCGATGGCCGACAATGCGTTCGTCGTCGCCTGGTCCTTCTCCCACTGTTCGTGGTCATGATGGAACGCCCAGCCGTGCAGTTGCACGACGACCCTCTCCGCGGGGAACACGAAGTCCATGCGGAGGTTGCCCATCCACACCTGCTGCGTCCACCCAGTGACGCCGTGCTTGTTCAAGAGTCGGACGAACTTGCGCTCCAACTCCGATTCGGACAGGTCTTCCGCGGAACGCAGGAGCCGTCGGGCAGTCCGCATTCCCCGCGAACCCGCATTCCGTTCGAGCGCCGAGCGAAGCTCTTTCAGCGTCACGCAGCGGATCTGCAGGGCCCTGTCCATGAGCGCGACGCCGTCGTCGCCGAGATCGGCGGCCGCAGCCAGCACCGTCAGCGGAAGCGCTGTCGTCGCCAAGCCCTTCACGGTCGTCACGTCTTCCGCGGCGAAGGAACGGCGACACACCGACGCGGGCACCGTGCACGAGTCGACGACGTGCGAGCTCCGCGGCAGCGAGAGCGTCACCTCGTCGGGCAGGACCTTCGTCAGACAGTGCAACCACGCCGCCGCAGTCCTGTCGACGACCGCCCCGGCGTAACCGTTCGCGACGATCCGGACCCGCGCCATGTCAGTCATCCGGTGCTCTGCCGACAGGAACGTCGACCGCGCGTGCGCTACCCACAGGCCTCTCTCGGTCCGCGCGCGCAATTGCCCTCTTGTCATGCCGAGATCGCGAGCTTGAGCCGTGGTGATGACGCCGTCGTGGTCGGCGAGAAAGCGCGCAGCACGCACTCCGACCGATTGTTCTGCCCCCATACTCGTTGGACGCACGCCACGCCGTTGCGGTTCCACTGCCGCCCCTCGGGCGTGTCGGATAACCTCCGACGCATGTTGACGTGGAAGACCGTCCCGGCAGACGCGACGGTCGTCGCCCCGGACGAACGCTTGTCCTGGCCTCGAACGATCGGAATCGGCGCGCAGCACGTGGTCGCGATGTTCGGCGCCACGTTCCTCGTCCCGGTGCTCACGGGCTTCCCACCGTCGACGACGCTGCTGTTCTCGGGCATCGGCACGATCGCCTTCCTGGTGATCACCGGCAACAAGCTCCCCAGCTATCTCGGCTCGAGCTTCGCGGTGATCGCACCGGTGACCGGTGCAGTCGCAGCGCATGGGACCGGCAGTGCTCTCGGCGGCCTGATCGTTCTCGGCTTGGTGCTCATCGCGATCGGCGCCGTCGTGCATTTCGTCGGAACCCATTGGATCGACGTGATCCTGCCGCCGATCGTCACCGGAGCGATCGTCGCTCTGATCGGGTTCAACCTGGCGCCGGCTGCGAAGGACAACTTCGAGAAGGGGCCTGTCGTCGGCCTGATCACTCTGGTTCTGATGGTGGCGGTGCTTGCGTTCTTCCGCGGCCTCGTCGGCAGACTGGCGATCTTCCTCGCCGTTGTGGTCGGCTACCTGATCGCGTTGGCCCAGGGCGACGTCGACACCTCGGCGATCGCGTCCGCCGCCTGGATCGGCTTCCCCGAGTTCCACGCGCCGTCGTTCAACCTGTCAGTCCTCCCGCTGTTCCTACCCGCGGTGATCGCCCTGATCGCCGAGAACATCGGCCATGTGAAGTCGGTGTCCCAGATGACCGGCCGCGACCTCGATCCGATCACCGGCAAGGCGCTGATGGCCGACGGCGTAGCGACCGTCCTCGCCGGCGCGGGCGGCGGGTCGGCGACTACGACCTACGCCGAGAACATCGGTGTCATGGCGGCGACCCGCATCTACTCGACGGCCGCCTACTGGGTCGCCGCGATCGCTGCGATCCTGCTGTCGTTGTGTCCCAAGGTCGGCGCCGTGATCTCGGCGATTCCGCCGGGTGTCCTTGGCGGCGCGACAGTGGTGCTCTACGGACTCGTCGGCATCCTCGGTGTCCGGATCTGGCTGACCGCGAACGTCGACTTCTCCAAACCGATCAACCAGATGACCGCGGCGATCCCCCTGATCATCGGCATCGCCAATTTCACGTGGCAGGTCGGCGACCTCATCTTCACCGGTATCGCGCTCGGCTCGATCGCCGCGCTCGCGATCTACCACGGCATGCGCCTGCTGACCGCGGCGCGCGACCTCAAAGCCGACTGACTCACCAGTCGCGTTCCAGCAGGAAGAAGTACAGCTCAGTGGAGCCGCGGACGTCCATCGCGCCGAACAGCGTGTTCTGATCCAGCGCACGGAAATGGTCGATGATCGGCAGTTGGTCGTAGACCATGCTCGTGCTGACCACGCCGCGGTATTCAACACGACGCAGTCGAGCTCGGTGCCGACGGGTCCTCGTCAAGGCGAAGCCGACGCCGACCCCGGGAATCTTCGGACGAGGGAACCGAGCGCCGAACTTGACGAGTGTTTGCAGCGGCATCGCTCCCGGGTTGACCGGGAACAACGAACCTGGCGTGCCGAACAGGAGCGGGTGCACATGATCGGCGTCGTCGAAGCGTTTGCCGTACCAGCCGCTCACTGCGAGGAACCCGTCGAGCGGGTGACCGGTGGGCACCTCGGACCCGTGCCATTGTCCGAGGACGTCATCGACTCCGACGCCCGGCAGCGAGTCGAAGTGAGCGGCCGCGTCGGCGTTGGGCAGTCCGGCCTGAAGGTCGGCGACGGTGATCGTCATCGTGCCTCCTCCAGGTGCTTCACCGGACAGCCGCCCGGGAACGTGCCGAGTTTCTCGACCTCGAATCCGGCGGGGTACGACTTCACTCGGCGACTGTCGCCGAAGCCCGTCGGAGTGCGCCGCGGCGGCAGCATCCGAACGAACCATGCTCGTGCTCGCATCGCCCGTCGGCTCAGCGCGACGACGGCCGCGGACGGCTTCTTGTAGTGCAGTGCGTCGAGCAGCGGATCGTCCATCAGCGCACGTGAGAACGCCCGAACTGCTGGACGCGCCGGCGTCGGGTAGAAGGTCGCAAGGAGGTCGAGCGTCATGTCGGCGACGGCACGTCCACCCTCGTCGAAGGCGAAGTGCTCGGCCTCGTAGTCGTCGAGCAGAGTCGAGAACTCGTCGTATGTCTCCGGGATGTCCTTGATGTTCATGTGCCGGCCGAGTTCGCGGTAGTAGTTCGTCGCGGCGACGACCTCGTCGTAGCTGAGCTTGCGCCAACCGTGTTCGTCGATCCACCGCTTGGGCACCACGACGAAGGTCGCGAGGACGTACCGGAAGTCGTCGTTGGAGATGTCGTATCGATGATGCATCTGGTTGATACGACGCAGCGCGGCCTTGCCGTCGGGCGACGCGAACCCGCAGACCAGAGGGGCTTCCAGGAGCAATCCGGTGTCGTCGTACCGCTTCTGCGTGTCGTCGAATCCGCCCGACGCCGCCAGGAGCGAGCCGACGCTCGGCACCGCGTACGTACGGAACAGGGCGAAGCTGAGCGCCTGATTGAAGTCCCACGGGAAGTCGAGCATGGACATGTTTCGGTACATCTCCAGGTAGTCGCGGTGCGGATCGAGCCCGGCATTGCGATCTGGGTTGAACATGGTGGGTCCTCTCGTCGGCTGCCCACTCACCATAAGTCTACTTATGGACGGTTCGCAAGGGATTGCCCGAACCCGACGTGACAGAATCCCATTCATGGAGACGTCAGCCGAACCCGACAAGCTGCGTTCCCGTTTCCTCGACGCAGGAATGACTGTGCTCGCCCGTGACGGCTACTCCGGGTTCAAGCAGGCCGCGGTCTGCGCGGAGGCAGGCGTCACCACCGGCGCGTTCTACCACTCGTTCCGAAACTGGAAAGCCTTCGAATCTGAGCTGATCGGACATTGGCGAGTCGAAGCCACCGATCGCCTCGTCGAGTCGGCCCGCAACGTCGCCGACCCGCACGAACGCATCCGCGCACTGATCTCGATCGCGCTCGGCCTGCCGCACGCGACCGAACGCGCCATCCGCACATGGGCCGCCAACGACCCTGAGGTGCACGCGGCCCTCGCCGACGTGGAGAACGCCAGGCGCAGCGCCATCGCCGAAATGGGCGTCGAACTGTTCGGCGAGGCCACTGCCGACCGCCTCGCGTCGACCGCGATGCTGCTTCTCACCGGTTTCGAGAACTCGACCCAGCCGTCACTCGACGATTTCAAGTGGGCGATGGACACGTTCACCGCCGCCGCACTGACGATGACCGGCGCAGATCAGACGTCGGAGTAGTCGGCCACCTGACCGCGCTTCGGCGCCTGGTACATGGTCCACGCCATACGCGGGAGCAGTCGGCCGGGCAGTCGCGCGGGCCAGTCGTCGGGCCGCAGCAGCGCCTCGGTCCCGCCGTCGACCGTGATCACCGATCCGACCATGAAGTCGGCCGCAGGCGACAGCATGGTCATCACCCACTGCGCGAGTTGCTCAGGGGTGCCGTACTCACGCGCCGGCACGGGGAAGGACCTCACCTGGCTGCCGGTCGGGCTCGCCAGCTGCCCCGCGAGCAGCGGGGTCATCACAGGCCCCGGAGCGATCACATTCATGCGGATCCCGGCACCCGCCCACTCGGCCGCCACCGACGTCCGGCGAACCCAGCGAGCGACTGCGATCTTCGACGCCGCGTACGACGCAGGCGCCGCCAGAGGACCGCGGCGCGAGAGGATCCGAGCCGCCTTCGCCGCATCACCCGCGAGCAGGGAACGCACCGCTCCGCGCGGGACCAGGGGCGTCGATGTTGTCGAATTCGATCCGAACACAACAACTTTCGCGTTGCCCGCTTGCGCCAGACGCGGCCTCAGTGCCTCCAGGAGTTCGGTGACGCCCAGGTAGTTCACCTCGACGAGCATGCGCTCTCGGCCTCGTCTCGGGCCCATCCCCGCAGCCAGCACCGCCCCGTCGATCGGGCCGTCGACCTTAGCCAGAATCTCGCGGGACGCCGCGATTCGACCGGCCCGCGTCGACAGATCCGCGGTCACGTCGGCATCGGCGAGGTCCACGCCGACCACCTCGTGACCGTCCTTCCGCAGCCGCAGCGCGACCGCAGCTCCCATTCCCGACGCCGACCCGGTCACCACGTACACACCCATACCGCTACTAGAACACGTTTCACTTCTGGCCGGTAGTCCCGCACAGGTCTCAGATCGCGTAGATGCGCTTGGCGTTCTCGGCGAAGAGATGTGCGAGGAGGTGCTCGCCGCGGTCGCCGACCACGTCGAGCAGGGCGCCGATGACCACGTCGAGCGAGGCGTTAGGCCTGTCGATCGGCATGTCCGAGCCGAACATGACTCGCTCGGGACCGAACCTGTCGACCACATGGAGGACGAGTGGTCCGATCATCTCGGCGAGGATGTCGCGGCCGCCGATGTTGCCCGCCGTCTCGCGGCCGTAGCCGAGCGGCCCGAGCGCCAGTCCCGACACTTTGACGACGATGTTGGGACGAGCGGCGAGCATGCTCATCCGCTCCTTCCACAGGTTCAAGATCTCGGCGCGCGCCGCGGCCGTCGCTCCCGCTCCGGACCCGACCGGACCGAACACGCCGACAGGCAGGCCGAGGTGCTCGATCACAATCGTGGTCTCTGGAAAGCGCCTGGCCAGGAAATCGAGCTCGCCCAGCTGATGAGAGTAAGCGAACGAATGGAACGCGAGGCGGTTCTCAGCGATCGACTCGAACCCGCGCAGGAACGACGCCGTGCTGAGGACGCCCGGCTCGCGCCTCCACTGCATCACCTGCGCGTCGGAATGCCGGGCCCATTTGTAGCGGACTCCGCGCACCAGCGGGCTGTAGCGAATCTGCTCGTCGACCGACGCGCCGAAGTCGGCATGTGTCGGATCGCCTGCGATCACGAGCGCACCGAGATCGGGAACTCCGTTGTGACCGAACGGCAGACCCACTACATAGCGAGTCTCGGCGAACGACGACGCCGCATCCGAGCTGTCGCCGAACCAGTGCGATTCCATGTGAACCACCGAGCTGACGCCGACGCCGGCCACGCGCCGCACTCCCGCGGCCTCGGCACCGTACTGTCGAGAGCCGTACGGGGATCGAACGATGCTCGGGTCGATCATCATCCGCATCTCGGAACGTCGGGTCGTCATCCCGGACACCCACAGGGCGGGACGTGGGAATCGTTTGATCAGCGGCATGGTCGCCACTCGGGCGTACCGTGACAGCGCCCAGGTGGAGCGCATCGGGTCATAGAAATGAACGTGAGCGTCGACGATCCCCGGGATCACCCCACTCAATGTCACCATCGATTCAGGGTCGCATATGCGTCCGACGACACATGCCGCCGGCGACGCAATTCACGTGTCGTGTCGGCCCCGGCGGCTACCCTCTAGTACTAACAGTCGGTCGAGAAGCTGAGGAGGACGTCGCCGGTGAGCTCACCCGCGCAGCCTGTGCTGACCGTCCTTCGCGACCGCATCGCTCACGATCCCGACCGCTTCGCGGTCGGCGTGTTCAATCGCCTCTTCGCCGAAACACCGTTGCTGCGGGAGCTGTTCCCGAGCGAGATGAGCCGCATGCGGGCGACGTTCACGCAGGTCGTCGACCACGTGCTCGACGCGATCGCAAACGACGACGACCACGCCGAACTCATCGAGTTTCTCGCGCAGCTGGGACGTGATCACCGCAAGTTCGGCGTGATCGGCGACCACTACTGGTTGATGTACGACGCACTGATGGCCGAGTTCGCCGCCATGTTGGGTCCGGGATGGTCACCCGACGCCCAGGAGGCGACGTCGCACGCGATGATGCTGATGACCGGCGTGATGCGCGGCGCAGCCGACAGCGTCGAAGGCCCGGCGGTCTGGCATGCACGAGTGGTCCAGAAGTTCCAGATCAATCGCGAACGAGCCGTCGTCCGCCTGGTGCCCACGGGTCCCCGGATGCCGTACCGCTCAGGCGAGTACACCGAGGTCCAGGTCCCACAGCATCCACATCTGTGGCGGAATCTGTCTCCGGCGACGCCGCCGAACGAGCGCGGCGAGCTCGAGTTCCACGTGCACGCGATCCCGAACGGACTGTTCAGCGGGGCCATCGTCCGCGACACCCAGCCGGGCGACGTGTGGCGCTTCGGTCAGCGACACGGGACCATGCAGGTGACCGGGAAACGTCCGGTCCTCATGGTCGGCGGCGGGTCCGGACTGTCGCCGCTCCGCGCAATCCTGCTCGAGATGGCCCACCGCCCTGACTCGCCTCCGACGCATGTCTTCTACGGCACCCGCCACCCGGGTGAACTGTACGAACTCGGCGTGCTCGCCCAACTGGCGTCGACCAATCCGTGGCTCCGAGTGACCGCCGTCGCTGAGACTCCCGACGACCCGTGGTGGATCGGCGACTCAGCCGATCCCCGCCAATGGGGCTTTGAACTGCGGTTCGGCCGCGTCGGCGACATCGTCGCCGGCTACAGCGATTGGACCCAGCACGAGGTCCTGCTCTCCGGGCCGGCCCCGATGGTGTTTCACACCCAGCTCAAGCTGCGTGCGTCCGGTGTCGCGCCCGACCGCATCCTGCACGACCCGCTGAACTGACCGCCGAACGCCACGTCCTGCTCCCCGAGCACTATCTCTTGCTCCTCGAACGCTACTTCCCGCTCCTCGAGCGTTACTTCCTGCTCCTCGAACGGAGTCGAGAGGCCACCACCACGTCGGCCGACGCCGAAAGCGACAGCGGGAGCGGGATCGCAGAAGGAACGTCGACGGCATGCGTGCCGCCGACGTACATCTGGGGGACGCCCGCATCCTTCAGGACGGCACAGACCGCATCGGCGTTCACGGCGTCGTCCGCCATGGTCGCGACCGTCACGACGGTGCGGGGCGCCCATTCTGCGGCCAGTCGGCGCCAGCTCTCGAGGGGCACATCTGCGCCCGCGTAGAGGACGTCGACGCCGCGCCTACGCAGGCAGACCGCGAAGGCGAGTGCCGCGATCTCGTGGTGGCAGTCCGGAGGCAGACCGACCACCACTCGTGGTCCGGCCGCCGGCGCGGCATCGAACAGTCGCCCGAGGCGACGCATCACCGCGGCGGCTATGTAGTGCTCCACGAGCACCGGAATCCGCTCGCTCGCCCACGCTTCGCCGACTACCCGCATGCTCGGCAGCAGCCAACGTTCAAGGGCCTCCTCGACATCGGGTTCGGTCAATGCCTCATCGAGCAGCGCGTCCAACGCAGCGCCGTCGTAATAAGCGCCTGCCCGTACCAGCGCGTCGTGGTCGTCGAGCAGTTCCTGGGGCCTCGGCCCGGACACGTCCTCGACTCTCGGGGTGGTCGCGACGATCGCTGCGGCACGGTTCGGCGCGATACCCGACTCGACCAGGGCCCGCATGTGCCGTAGACGGTCCACATCGGCCGGCAGGTACCCGCGATAGCCGGACGATCCGGATCTGACCGGCACGACGATCCCGTATCGCTTCTCCCAGGCTCGGAGTGTCGTCGTCGGTATGCCCACGACGCGCGCGACCTGGCCGATCCGCAGCCCGTCTGACATGGGCGATCACCTCCTCGTACATTCTTGCATCACCCCTAACATTAGACAGAACTCGATATTTGTGTAAGGTTTGAGGTGTCGGCGGCACAACAGGCACTCGACGGGACAAGTCCCCGCCCTGGCCGCCACAAGCTGAAGGAGTTGACGAACAGATGACCGCATTCAGCATCCCCGGGCTCAGCGCGAACGACACCGAGAAGGCTGTCGCGATCCTGCAGAAGCGCCTGTCGGCGTACAACGATCTGCATCTGACCCTCAAACACGTGCACTGGAACGTCGTCGGAAAGTCGTTCATCGCAGTCCACGAGATGATCGATCCCCAGGTCGAGCTCGTCCGCGGTTACGCGGACGCAGTCGCCGAGCGGATCGCCGCCATGGGCACCTCCCCTCGCGGCCGCGCAGGCGACGTCGTCGCCGACCGGGACTGGGACGACTACAGCCTGCTTCGTGACACGACCGACGCCCATCTCGCGGCACTCAACAAGGTGTACGACGGCCTGATCGCCAGCAGTCGCGGCGCCATCGCCGCGCTGGGCGACCTCGATCCAGTGTCTGAGGATCTGCTCATCGGCCAGACCGGCGAACTCGAGAAGTTCCAATGGTTCGTACGCGCGCACCTCGAAGACGAGTCGGGTGCCATCGCAGGCCAGAGCGAGCACACCGAGACGGGTGCCGCCGCACAAGCTCGCTGATCTCTCGCTCTGGCGGGAGAGAACCTCACAAACCGCACCACAGAATCCACGAAAGGACCACAAGATCATGGGCGTTCAGGACAAGTTCGAGAACAAGGCCGAAGAACTCAAGGGCCGCGCCAAGGAGACCGCGGGGGCCGCGCTGGGCGACGACGACCTGAAGAACGAGGGCAAGGCCGACCAGGCGTCGTCCGCGATCCACAAGAGTGTCGAGAAGGTGAAGGACAAGGCGAATGAGATCGCCGAGAAGCTGGTAGGCGACGACAACAAGTAGTCGACGACAGCAGTGCGACACGAGGCGGCGGGAGGACGGTTCCCGCCGCCTCGTGGCATTGCGACCACCTGAACCACCCGCCAGAGAGGACCGCACGATGGCATTGCTCGACACCGTGCTGGACCGTTCCGTGATCGGGGGCTACTCACGCCTCGGGTTCGCGATCCGGTCCCGGACGTGGAATCAACCTGCACCCGGATCGATGGTGGGGCGAACGGTGGTGGTCACCGGCGCGACATCAGGCATCGGCGCGGCCGCTGCGGCCCGCATAGCCGCCCTGGGCGGCAGCCCGATTCTGGTCGGGCGGAACCCCGACCGCGCCGAGGGCGTACGAGCCTCGATTCTTCAGACCCAGCCGAGCGCAGTCGTCGGGATCGAACTGGGCGACGTCTCCGACCTTTCCGAGGTCCGCGACCTAGCGAATCGGCTGACCGAACGAGGGGTGGACGGGATCGTTCACAACGCGGGCGTGATGCCGCCCGAGCGCACTGAGTCGGCCGACGGCCACGAGATGTCGCTGGCCACGCACGTTCTCGGTCCGGTGCTGCTGACCGAACTGCTGGCCCCGCAGTTGGCCTCGGCCGGCGACGCGCGCGTCGTGTTCATGTCGTCCGGTGGAATGTACACGGCGGCGTTGCCTTCCGACGACCTCGAGTACCGGTCCGGAGACTACCGCGGCGCACGCGCCTACGCCCGCAGCAAACGGGTGCAGGTGGCGTTGCTGCCGATCCTCTCAGAGAGGTGGCCGAACGTGATGGTCGCGGGGATGCATCCCGGGTGGGTCGACACACCCGGCGTCGCCGATTCGCTGCCGGGATTCCGGAGGTTCACCGGGCCGCTTCTGCGTTCGGCGCAGGAGGGTGCCGATACCGCGGTATGGCTGCTGTCAACGGAACCGACACCGCCGAGCGGGCTGTTCTGGCACGACCGCGCGCCGCGTCCGACGCACTACTTCGGCGGTTCCGACGACGGGCTCGCCGAGGTGTGGCGCGAAGTCGCCGCAGCATGTGACATCGCAGAGACGAAGCCGGCCCAGTCGTGAGAGTCGTCGTGTTCGGGGCCACCGGGTACATCGGCGGACGGCTCGTTCCCGAGTTGATCGCGGCCGGGCACGCTGTGCGGCTGATGGCGCGTTCACCGGAGAAGCTCAACGATGTTCCGTGGCGCGCCGAGGTCGACGTGGTCCGGGGCGACGTCACCGATCAGATTTCTGTGCGCGCCGCAGTCGACGGCCAGGAGGTCCTCTACTACCTCGTTCACTCCCTTGTGCGAAAGGACTTCGTCACCGTCGACGCCGACGCCGCCCGACTCGTCGGCGCGCAGGCTGCCGACGCCGGGATACAACGCATCGTCTATCTCGGCGGGCTGGTTCCAGACGCCGAGGAACTGTCGCCGCACTTGGCATCTCGCGCCGAGGTGGGACGCATCCTGCGCGACAGCGGAGTGCCGACGGCGGAGCTGCGGGCCGCGGTGATCCTCGGATCCGGGTCGGCCAGCTTCGAGATGCTGCGATACCTGTCCGAACGTCTGCCCGCGATGATCACCCCGCGCTGGGTGAAGAACCGCATTCAACCGATTGCGGTGCGCGACGTCCTGCACTACTTGGTCGGTTCGGCCGAGCTTCCCGCCGAGGTGAATCGATCGTTCGACATCGGCGGCCCCGACGTGCTCACTTATCTCGAGATGATGCGCGAGTACGCGGTTGTCGCCGAACTGCCGCGACGCCTCGTGGTGCCCGTCCCGGTGCTCACGCCCTGGCTGTCGGCCCAGTGGGTGAACCTCGTGACGCCTGTTCCGCGGTCGATCGCGGTCCCGCTGATGGAATCGCTGGTGCACGAGGTGGTCTGCCACGAGCAGGACATCGCCGAGTACATCCCCGAGCCGGCCGGAGGGCTGACCGGCTACCGGCGGGCCGTCGAGTTGGCACTGGCCCGCATCCGCGACCTGGACGTGCCGACCCGATGGTCCGATGCGACGTCGACCCCCGCCCCGTCCGACCCCATTCCGTCCGACCCCGAGTGGTCCGGCGGAACCCTGTACAAGGACGAGCGACGTCACGACTCCGACGCACCCCCTGAGATGTTGTGGGAGGTCATCGAGGCGATCGGCGGCGAGACCGGCTGGTACTCGTTCCCGCTCGCGTGGAGTGTCCGCGGATGGATCGATCGCCTCAGCGGCGGCGTCGGACTCCGCCGCGGTCGACGAGACCCGCGCAGGTTGCGCGTCGGCGAGGCGCTCGACTGGTGGCGCGTCGAAGACCTCGAACGCCCGCGGCTCCTCCGGCTGCGCGCCGAGATGAAGGTGCCGGGAGACGCCTGGCTGGAGTTGTCCGTCGAGCCCGGCGACAACGGCGGATCGGTGTATCACCAGCGCGCGCTGTTCCGTCCGAACGGATTGGCTGGACACGCCTACTGGGCCTCGATCCTGCCGTTCCACGGCATCATCTTCAGCGGTATGGCACGCAACATCACCGGGCAGGCCGCCGCCCAGTCCGAACACTTCGTCGTCGAGCAGGAGAAAGAACATGATTGAGATGCAGCAGACGGTTTCCACCGAGGCGTCCGCCGTCGCGGTGTTCGACTACCTGTCCGATTTCACGAACGCAGAGCAGTGGGATCCGAACGCCGTCGCCGTGAAAACGCTCAGCGGCGACGGACGCATCGGCACCCGGTACCGAGTGGAGAGCAAGTTCGCAGGCCGAACAACGACGCTCGACTACGAGCTGACCGACGTCGAACCGCACTCGCTCATCCGACTCCGCGGCGAGAAGAAGTCGATCACCGCAGTCGACACGATCACGGTGGTCGAGGTGGGGGACCGCACCGAGGTGACATACGCGGTCGCCTTCGACTTCAACGGAGTGCTCGGCCTGCTCGAACCGCTGCTCCGTTTCGCCGTTCGACGCCTGTTCACCGACGGCGCCGAGGGGCTCAGCAGGGAACTCGACCGACTCGCGCCCTGACAGGCGCGTGCCGTCGCCTTCCTCTCACTCTTGACTATTGGTAACCAATTGATTACCAATAGTGGTGTGGACGCATTCGAAGCTCTCGCAGACCCGGTGAGACGCAGCCTGCTGACACGACTGCGCGACGGGCCCGCTCGCGTGGTCGACCTCGCGAGCGATCACGACATCAGTCGGCCCGCGATCAGCAAGCATCTACGACTCCTGACCGAGGCCGGATTAGTCGACGCGTCGACCTCCGGTCGCGAGCGGCACTACCGCCTGACCGTCGAGGGAATCACCCCCGTGCGGGAGTTCCTCGACAGTCTCCGCCCACCTGCGCCATTGATTCCAGAACACGTCCTCGACGGCCTCGACCTCGAGGTCCGACGCACCAGCCGAGAGCGACGCGAGAGCGACGCCGACCGCAAGGAGAACACCGCATGAGCACACCCGCCCCGACCGGCCGCCGTCTCGACGCAGCCGACGGCGCCTACTGCGAATGGCGTCGAACGTTTCGCGCGCCCATCGACGACGTGTGGGCCGCGATCACCGAACCGGAGCGCCTGGCCCGTTGGATCGGTACATGGACTGGCGAGCCCGCTTCCGGCGAAGTGCGATTCCAGATGCTGTTCGAGGGAGACGACATGCCCGCGGAAGCGTTCGCCATCGACGAATGCGATCCGCCCCGGCGACTTCGCGTCACGACCACCTCCCCGTACGACGGCGAGAATCCGACGCACTGGCGCCTCCGCCTCGATCTCACCGAAGCCGACGGCGTCACCACGCTGACGTTTGCGCAGAGCGTTCCCGACCCGAAGATGGCTGAAGGCGTCGGCCCCGGTTGGGATTACTACCTCGACCGCTTGGTCGCGGCCGAGACCGGGGACGACGCCTCCGCCGTCGACTTCGCCGACTATCACCCGAACGACGCGTTCACCGCGCACTACCGCGCCGAGTTCGGGTTCTGACAGCCCTCACGCCCCCCGGCTCCTTGAGCGAGCTCCTCCCCTGCCCCTGAGCGAGCTCCTCCCCTGCCCTTGAGCGAACTCGTCCCCTGCCCTTGAGCGAGCTCGTCCCCCTGCCCCTTGAGCGAGCTTGCGAGTCGAAAGGCCTGTGCCGCTACACCTTTCGACTCACTGCGTTCGCTCAAGGAGCAGGTGGGGCCGTTCGCTCAAGGAGCAGACGGGACGTCGCTCACGGAGCAGGTGAGGCGCGGGCGGACGCCGATGTCACGCGGCAGCTGCGGCCTCCGAGGCAGGCTCCAGTGCAAGCGCGACGATCTCGGCGACGTCCACCATCGGCTTCACATCGAGCGCATCGAGCACTTCAGCGGGCACCTCGTCGAGGTCGGGCTCGTTGCGCTGCGGGATGAACACCGTCTTCAGCCCGTTCCGCTGCGCAGCCATGAGCTTCTGCTTCACACCGCCGATCGGGAGCACGCGTCCGTTCAGCGTCACTTCGCCGGTCATCCCGACGTCGCTGCGAACGCGCCGCCCGGTCAACATCGACACCAGTGCGGTCACCATCGTGACGCCCGCCGACGGCCCGTCCTTCGGGACGGCCCCTGCTGGGAAGTGGATGTGCACCTCGCCGCGGAGCGCCGCCGGGTCGATCCCGAAGTCGGCCGCGTGCGCCTGCACGTAGCTGAGCGCAATCTGCGCCGACTCCTTCATCACGTCGCCGAGTTGCCCGGTGAGCTTGAGCGTCAGCGCTCCACCACCGTCGCTCTCGTCGCCGCGTTGACCGAGCGCCGACAACGCCTCGATGAACAGCACGTCGCCACCCATGCCGGTGACCGCCAGTCCCGTCGCGACACCGGGGACTTCCGTCCGTTCGGCGGTCTCGGGCGTGAAGCGCGGACGACCGAGGTAGTCGACGAGATCGTCCACGTCGACGACGATCTCCTCTCCCGGCTTCTCCGTCTCACGGACGGCGACCTTGCGGAGCGCCTTGGCCAGGAGTCGCTCGAACTGTCGCACACCCGGTTCGCGGGTGTAGTTCGCAGCGATCTCACGGAGTGCGGCGTCAGTGATCGTGGCTTCCGCCGCCGTCAGCGCAGCACGGTCCATCTGACGCGGGACAAGGTAGTCCCGGGCGATGGCCACCTTGTCGTCCTCGGTGTAGCCGTCGATGGACACCAGCTCCATGCGGTCGAGCAGTGCGGACGGGATGTTCTCGACGACGTTGGCGGTCGCGAGGAACACCACGTCCGACAGGTCGAGGTCCAGGTCCAGGTAGTGGTCGCGGAACGTGTGGTTCTGCGCCGGATCGAGGACTTCGAGCAGGGCCGCCGCCGGGTCGCCGCGGTAGTCGGAGCCGACCTTGTCGATCTCGTCGAGCAGGACGACGGGATTCATCGAGCCGGCTTCACCGATCGCTCGGACGATCCGGCCGGGCAGCGCGCCGACGTATGTACGACGGTGACCGCGGATCTCGGCTTCGTCGCGCACACCGCCGAGGGCCACGCGCACGAACTTCCGCCCGAGTGCACGAGCCACCGACTCCCCGAGCGACGTCTTGCCGACGCCGGGAGGACCGGCCAGCACCATGACAGCACCCGATCCACGGCCGCCGACGACGGACATCCCACGTTCGGCACGCCGAGTGCGGACGGCGAGGTACTCGACGATCCGGTCCTTCACGTCGTCCAGTCCATGGTGGTCGGCGTCGAGGATCTCTCGCGCACCTGCCAGATCGGTCGAATCGTCGGTGGTCACGTCCCACGGCAGGTCGAGGACGGTGTCGAGCCAGGTGCGGATCCAGCCGGCCTCGGGACTCTGGTCGGTTCCGCGTTCCAGCTTGCCGACCTCACGGAGAGCGGCCTCACGGACCTTCTCCGGCAGATCGGCCGCCTCGACGCGCCCACGGTAGTCGTCGGCGCCGTCGGGCTCGTCTTCCCCGAGTTCCTTGCGGATCGCGTTGAGCTGCTGACGGAGCAGGAACTCCTTCTGCGTCTTCTCCATGCCCTCACGGACGTCGGATGCGATCTTCTCGCTCACCTCAGTCTCAGCGAGGTGCTCGCCCGTCCAGTCGATGAGGAGTCGGAGACGTTCGTCGACGTCGCCGGTCTCGAGTAGCTGCCGCTTCTGCGCGTTGGTCAGCCACGATGTGTAGCCGGACGTGTCGGCGAGTGCGGCCGGATCGGTCAGCCGGTTGACGGCGTCGATCACCTGCCACGCTTCACGACGCTGGAGCATCGCCAGGACCACCTTGCGGTACTCGGCGGCGAGTTCTCTTGTCGTGTCGGTGATCGGGGTGTCGTCGACGACCTCGACCTGCACCCACAGTGCCGCGCCCGGGCCGGTGGTTCCGGCACCGATGTGAGCGCGCTGTTCGCCGCGGACCACCGCGACGTACTGCTCCTGGCCCTGCATGCGCCCGACCTGCACGATCGATGCGATCACGCCGTGTGTCGGGTAACGGTCGTCGAGCCGCGGCGCGATCAGGATCTTGCCTTCGGATTCCCCGAGCGACGTGTTCCCCCGATCCCCGAGCGACGTCGAGGGGCGAGCCGCATCAACCGCAGCCTGCGCGGCGTCGTCGAGCGGCACCGGCACCACCATCCCGGGGAGCACCACCAAGTCGGGAACGAACAGGACGGGAACGGAAATGTTCTCAGACATGACACCTCCAAAGTTCAGTCTGCTCGACTCAACATCCAGACTGGCGATCTTGTTCCTTAACGCTGTTCACCTACAGCGAACTACTCCGTGGATGAAGCACCAAACAACTCCGAGCCCTGTGACCACATGCTGGTCACAGGGCTCGGAGCGAGTCAGTTCTTACGTTTGCGGGGCTGCCAGACGACAAGCGCGTTGGTGCGCGGGACGGGAACGAGCTCGGTGCCCGGTCGAATGTTCCGGCGGGCGTTGTCGAGCTCGTTCTGCATCTCGGCGAGGCGGCTCCGCAGGGCGTCCACCTGGTCGGTCAGCTCGATGATGCGCTTGACGCCCGCGAGGTTGACACCTTCGTCCTGGGACAGGCGCTGCACCTCGCGGAGCATCTCGACGTCGCGAGACGAGTAGCGTCGCCCGCCGCCACTGGTGCGCCGCGGGCTCACCAGGCCGAGCCGGTCGTACGTGCGCAGCGTCTGCGCGTGCATGCCGGCCAGCTCGGCCGCCACCGAGATCAAGAAGGTGGCGGCGTCACCGCCGTCGTCGTGCGATTTCCGTGTAGCCATGGCCGATCACCGGGCCCATCCGTCTCGTGGATCGAATCCGCTCGACCGTTCCGCCTCGGCGTACGACTTCATCGCAGCCATCGCTGCGTCGTCGAGCTTCGAGGGAACGGCCACCTTCACGGTGACGAGCAGGTCGCCCGCACCGCCGGACCGCTTCGGAACTCCGCGGCCTTTGAGGCGCAGGGTACGCCCGTCCGAGGTGCCCGCTGGGATCTTCACGCCGACGGTCCCGTCCAGAGTCGGAACAGACACCGTCGCACCGAGCACCAACTCGGAGAATGCGACAGGCAGTTCCACCTTGAGGTCGTTCCCGTTGCGCGTGAACACCTTGTCGGCGGTCACGTGCACCGTCACGTACAGATCACCCGACGGTGCACCGCGTCGTCCGGCCTCACCTTGACCGGCGAGCCGGATGCGTTGCCCGTCTTCGACGCCCTGTGGGACGCGGACGTTGATCGTGCGAGGGCGAACCGTGATGCCCGAGCCCGAGCAGTCGGGGCACGGATCGTCGATCTTGGTTCCGGTGCCCTGGCAGTCGGGGCACGGCTCGGAGAATCCGAAGTGTCCCTGGTTGCGACTCACGAATCCGGAACCGCTGCAGCTCGTGCACGTGCGCGGGCTGGTGCCGGGCTTGGCACCGCTGCCGTGGCAGTTGGTGCACGGCGACGGGCTCGTCACTCGCAGTTGGACCGTCGTTCCCTGCACCGCGTCGCGGAACGCGAGGGTCGTCTCGGTCTCGAGGTCGTTGCCTCGACGCTGACGAGGCGCGGTCGTCTTACGACCCCGTCCGCCGAAGAGACCGCCGAAGAGGTCACCGACATCGGCGCCCCCTCCACCGGCTCCGCCACCGAACAGGTCACCGATGTCGAAGCCGCCGGCGCCACCGCCGAAACCGCCTGCCGACGGTCCGCCGTCGGCGCGGAATCGACCGCTCGCCATGAGTGTGCGCATCTCGTCGTACTCTTTGCGCTTCGCGTCATCGGCGAGCACGCTGTGAGCTTCCGACACTCGCTTGAAGCGTTCCTCGGCGGCAGTGTCGCCGGGGTTGGCGTCGGGATGCAGCTCACGAGCGAGCTTCCGGTATGCCTTCTTGATCTGCTCCGCAGTGGCGTCGGAAGAAACGCCGAGGTCTGCGTAGAAATCGCGTTCCAGCCATTCACGCTGGGCTGCCATCAGACGTCACCTCCTGAAAGTCTGTGTATGTGTGGGATGCCTCTCGACTGCGCTCGAGGAGCGTAAGGCTCGTCGAGCGCAGTCGAGACGCGGATCATTCCGCAGCGGGCGGATCGGTGACGGTGACCATCGCAGTGCGGATCACCTTGTCACCGAGCCGGTATCCGGCGCGGTAGACCAGTCCGAGGACCGGCTGGTCGCCGGAGCCGTCGTTCTGGATCGCTTCGTGCAGCTCCGGGTCGAACACATCGCCCGGTTCGCCGAACTTGGCGAGCTTCTCGCTGGTGAGGACGTCGCCCAGCTTGTCGGCGAGAGCCTTGAGCGGGCTGCCGTCGGCGAGGTCGCCGTGCTCGCGGGCACGGTCGAGATCGTCGAGCACGGGCAGCAGCTTCTCAACGAGAATCTGCTTTCCACGAGCGACGGCCTGGAGAGCCTCCTCGGCGCTGCGGCGCTTGAAGTTCGCGAACTGTGCGCGCTCCCGCTGCAGTGCCTCGGTGAGTTCGGCGACCTGCGGGTCGGCCGCAGCCTGATCAGCTGCGACCTCCTCCGCGGGTGCTTCCTCAACGACAGCCTCGGCCACCGTCTCGTCCGCTTCCGGCGTCACGTCGTCTGGCGTCACGTCGTCGGGCGAGGTCACTTCTTGTCGTCCTCTGCCGGGTCGTCCACGACCTCTGCGTCGACGACGTCGTCGGCGCCGTCGGCTGCCGCGCCTGCTGCTTCACCCTCGGCCTGAGCACTGGCGTAGATCGCCTGGCCGACGGCCTGCGACTCCTCCGACAGCTTCTCGATGGCACTGCGGATGGCAGCGGTGTCGGTGCCCTTCAGAGCTTCGTTGGCCTCGGCGATGGCAGCCTCGACCTTCTCCTTGACGTCGGCCGGGACCTTGTCCTCGTTCTCCTTGAGGAACTTCTCCGTCTGGTTGACGAGCGACTCCGCCTGGTTGCGGGTCTCCGCCTCCTCGCGACGAGCGCGGTCCTCTTCAGCGTGAGCCTCAGCGTCCTTGACCATGCGGTCGATCTCTTCCTTCGAGAGACCGGAACCGTCCTGGATACGGATGCTGTTCTCCTTACCGGTGCCCTTGTCCTTCGCGGTGACGTGCACGATGCCGTTGGCGTCGATGTCGAAGGTCACCTCGATCTGCGGGACGCCCTGCGGTGCAGGTGCGATGCCGCCGAGCTCGAACGAGCCGAGGAGCTTGTTGTGCGCCGCGATCTCACGCTCACCCTGGAACACCTGGATCTGCACGGACGGCTGGTTGTTCTCAGCGGTCGTGTAGGTCTCCGAGCGCTTGGTCGGGATGGTGGTGTTGCGCTCGATCAGCTTGTGCATCACGCCGCCCTTGGTCTCGATGCCCAGCGACAGCGGGGTCACGTCGAGCAGGAGCACGTCCTTGACCTCACCGCGGAGCACACCGGCCTGCAGTGCGGCGCCGACGGCGACGACCTCGTCCGGGTTCACGCCCTTGTTGGGGTCCTGTCCGCCGGTGAGCTCCTTGACGAGCTCGGTGACGGCGGGCATGCGAGTGGAGCCGCCGACGAGGACAACGTGGTCGATGTCGCCGACCGAGATGCCCGCGTCCTTGATGACGGCCTGGAACGGCGTTCGGGTGCGCTCGAGGAGATCGCTGGTGATCTTCTGGAACTCACTGCGGCTCAGCTGCTCGTCGAGGAACAGCGGGTTCTTGTCGGCGTCCACCGTGATGTACGGCAGGTTGATCGAGGTCGACTGCGACGACGACAGTTCGATCTTCGCCTTCTCAGCAGCCTCGCGGAGACGCTGCATGGCCATCTTGTCCTTGGTCAGGTCGATGCCCGAGGTGGACTTGAACTTGTCGACGAGCCATTCGACGAGACGCTCGTCCCAGTCGTCGCCACCGAGGTTGTTGTCGCCCGACGTGGCGCGGACCTCGACGACACCGTCGCCGATCTCCAGGAGCGAGACGTCGAACGTGCCGCCACCGAGGTCGAAGACGAGGATGGTCTGTTCGCTCTCGCCCTTGTCCAGGCCGTATGCGAGTGCGGCCGCGGTGGGCTCGTTGACGATGCGCAGGACGTTGAGGCCGGCGATCTGGCCTGCTTCCTTAGTGGCCTGACGCTGCGAGTCGTTGAAGTAGGCGGGGACCGTGATGACGGCGTCGGAGACGTCCTCACCCAGGTATGCCTCGGCGTCGCGCTTGAGCTTCATGAGCGTGCGCGCGCTGATCTCCTGCGGGGTGTACTTCTTGTCGTCGATCTCGACAGTCCAGTCGGTGCCCATGTGGCGCTTGACCGAACGGATGGTGCGATCGACGTTGGTGACCGCCTGGTTCTTGGCAGGCTGTCCGACGAGGACTTCACCGTTGCGGGCGAATGCGACGACGGACGGGGTGGTGCGGGAGCCTTCAGCGTTAGCGATGACGGTGGGCTCGCCGCCTTCGAGAACGGACACCACGGAGTTGGTGGTGCCGAGGTCGATTCCGACAGCACGGGACATATGTGTTCCTCCTTGTGGGCGGCTACCTGACGAAGCCGGTTGGTTGGTTGGCCTGGCGTGGCCTTCGTTTCCGAAACCCTTAGCGCCTCGGACTCAGGTCTACCGGCCGAACTCTCGGCCGTCAACTTTCTTGAGTCTTCCTCACTCAGGTTTCTTGCTTCGTTCAACCTGCCGAACCACGGTTCCATTCCCCAAACTTGAGCGATATTCGATCAAGTTTGTGTAATCCCGCACACACAACCAGTCGCGCACCCCCTATTAGTCAGCACCCGCCGAGCGGGCCTCCGCTCGTCGACCGAAGCCCGGCCGTAGATCGCTCGATCAACACTTCCGAGCACTCCAACAGCAAATCTGAGTCAGCGCCCTACTCGTTGGCACAGTTCGAGCACAGAAATGTGACGTCTCACATGCTTACGTTCAGTGCGTGACGCCAGTCACTCAAATTTGGGACCTCGCGCTCGAAACGTCTCTCTTCGCAGGCAGGGCCGCCATCCTCCACTGACATCGGTGGCACAAATCGGACGGAGAGGACTCAAAATCTGTGCAGGTCACGCGCTTGTCCCTAGAACGGGTTACAGGAATCGATCGATCGAATCGGTCACTATTCATCTCATGCCAAACAACGCACGACTGACCCAGACTGTTCGACGCGCAGCCGTCGTCGCTGCCGCCGGAGCAGCTGCGGCAGCGATTGCCGGCCTCGGCGCGGGGGCCGCGCACGCGGCCGTCGGACAGAACCTCCCGGACGAATGCCTCCAGTTCTCCGTGAACGGCAACACCTGGGGCGACATCAACACCATCGTGTGGACCGGCAACGTGCCATCGCCTGGCAGCGAGGTGCTGCAGGCGTCATTCAAGGTCAAGAACAACTGCGACACCCCCGCAAAGTTCCAGGCGTACGCAGGCAACTGGGCGCTGCCGAACGGCGGGTCGGCATTCGTCCGAGCTAACGCAGGTGCCGTGACCGGCGTCAAGAAGGACCTGGTCGGCAACCCCGGAATCCTCGTCGTCGAGTCGAACCGCTTGACCAAGGGCACTCCGATCGACGTGAAGCTGTATGTCGGCATCCCGGCGGGCGAGACCCAGCAGGGCTTCGTCATCAAGCCCGACTGGAGCACCGCGCTCGAAGAGGTCGCTGGCGACGGTCCCACCGATCCGACGGATCCGACTGATCCCGGCGACTGCAGCAACAGCAGTGCGAGCGGAAGCGCCAGCGGTTCGCTCGGCGACATCCTCGGCCCGATCCTCTGCTCGGACACCGGCAGCCTCGGCTCCGGCAGCGCGGCGTCGAAGCTGATCCAGCTCGACTCGCCGAACGTCGTCGCAGCCTCCCGCTGACCGACGAAGACCAGACTCCCTCCCCTCCCCGATCTGCCGTGGCGGGCCACCTCCCCGAGGCCCGCCACGGCACCCCAAGACTTCGGCCGCACCCTTGGTGACCCCCGGCCGTAGACCTGCGCTCTGCGCAAGTCAGCTCGGCGCCACGGCGACGAGCACTCCCTCCCAGCACTCCGACAGACGGAATGCCCGACCCGACAAGGGACAACATGAACAAGGTAACCAAGGGCGCACTCGCCGCAGCCGCAGGCGCAGCCATCCTCGCCGGCGGCGCAGGCACCATGGCCGCGTGGAACAGCAGCCAGAGCGCTTCCGGTGGCACAGTGACCGCCGGTCAGCTGAACCTCACTTCGGTCGACGCAGGCTCCTGGAAGTGGGTCGGTGGAGCCAAGGACGGACAAGCATTCGTCCCCGCGACTGACCGTCTCGTCCCAGGCGACACCGTCCGCTACACCGCGACCTACAAGATCACCGCTGTCGGCACCAACCTGACCGCAACCCTCACCCCGAGTCTGGGCGGCGTCACCGGCGACCTCGCCTCGTATCTGACGGCGACCCCGACCGGCGGCGCAGGCGCCACAGTCACCGCGGCCGACAACAACACCAACAAGACCGTGTCTACTGACATCACTTTCAAGACCTCGACTACCGGCACCGACGGCCAGGACAAGACCGCCGACCTCTCCGGCGCGACGGTCACCCTGCAGCAGAACTAGTCTGCGCGTCCCTTAAGAGGAAATCGTGAAGCCCCAAATCAAATGGGCGCTCGCAGCGGCGGCGGTTCTGCTGGTGGGATTTGTATCCCTCCAGCAGACCGGCGCCCTCTGGCGTTCGGAAGCAACCGCACCCGGCGGCACCATCACCGCGGGCACGCTCGAAATCTCGGCAGGCCAGAACGGCGTCAAGAGCTTCAATCTCGATGGATTGACTCTGACCAACGCCGATGCGGGCCAGAGCGTGCAGAAGCCGTTGCCGGTGATCAACTCGGGCAACGTCACCATGCGCTACCAACTCAACAGCGTTGACGTGAACGGCTCCACACCGCTCATGCTCCGTGTTGCCACGGTCAACACTCAGGCAGAATGCACGGCCACCGGAACCCCCGGCACGGAGCTGTACAACGGCGCCGCGAACACTGCGTTCACTCCGCCACAGAACGTCTCGGCGGGAACCACCGAGGTGCTTTGCCTGAAGGTCACGATCGCGTCCAACGCGCAGACCTCGCAGTCGAGCAATGCCACCTTCACCTTCGGCGCACAGTCGGTCTCGAACTCATGATTTCGGGTCGCGGAAGCCACCACACCGGCGAGACCGCCGTCTTGCCGGATCCTGACGATGTCGAGAGCACTGTCGACGATGATGAGAAGACCTCACTCTTGTGGTGGGTCAAGACCATCGCCTCGTGGACTCTGCTCTGCGCCGCCGTCGCGCTGCTCGCAGCACTCGTGGTGGTTCCGCGACTGACTGGTTCGACCGCCTACACAGTGCTGACCGGCTCGATGGAGCCCACATACCCTCCGGGAACGCTCATCGTCGTCAAACCGACGCCGGGGGCCGACCTCAAGGCGGGCGATGTCATCACGTTCCAGCCGAAGTCGGGTGATCCGTCTGTCACCACTCACCGCATCGTCAGCATCGTCTACGACGCGTCGGGCGTGCGAAAGTTCATCACCAAGGGTGACGCCAACAATGCGACGGATGAGCCGATCATCGAGGAGCAGGTTCGTGGCCGTCTCCTCTACTCGGTGCCGAAACTCGGATACCTGAACAACGTGATGTCGGGCAACACCCGCAGCATCGCGGTGTTTCTGATCGCCGGCGGACTCGGCCTCTACGCGTTGTGGATGTGGATCAGCAGCATTCGCGACCGTAAGAAGCCGAAGGACGAGGATTCGGACGCAGAGGCGGCTTCAGAGCCGTCCCCACCGCTCGACTCCCCGAGTTCCAACGAATGGCCCGTCGCCGATGTCCCCGTCGCTCCGACAAGCGATTCCGTCACCCCGACGGTCATCACTTGCCCTCCGTCCGCAGCCCGACATCGCGCTCCGAGCGAATCCGGCTCGGACTATCTGGTCGTCAATGACAGCTCTCCGAGTGTCAGTTCCGACTACCCGATCGTTGTTTCCGGCTCTCCGGCCGTCGCTTCCGGCTCTCCGAGCGCAGTCGAGGAGTCGCATGCGACACACCAAGCCGCCGTCGCCTATTCGTCCCTCGCAACTCTGTTCCCTGCCCAAACGACCGCGGTGACCGAGCCGCCGCGGTCATCGACATGCCACGCGTGTGGCGCGCCGGCCCCTCCCCCGGCTGAACCCCTCGCGGACGTGCCGTCGACCGCGACTACCCGACCGATCCCCATCATCAAGTGACTTGAGGCAAACGATGTCTTCTCCCACCCAATCCCGCTTGCGCGGCCGCCTCGGCGAGACCGGCTGGACGCGCGCCCGCGCAATCGCATCGCTCGGCATGGTCTTCGGCCTCGGCGCCGTCGGCACGATGGCCGCGTGGTCTGACACCGCGACCGCTACCACCGGTATGTTCACCACCAACTCCATCAATATCCAGATGAAGGTGAATGACAACCGCCCCATCTACAACTTCACGAGCCTGAAGAAGATCAACATGGCTCGCGGCGCAACGACGTCCGGCGTGCTTGAAGTGAAGAACACCGGTTCCCACCCGTTCACCTACGTCATGAGCGTCGACACCGCCAACAACGGCACCGCGACGTATGGCAGCGCAAGCGCAGCCGTCTTCGCTCAGAATCTTCTTGTCACCGTGTCCAAGGGCGGAACCAAGAGCGGAGACACCTGCACCGGTGGAACCACTCTCGGCACTGCGGACAAGCCGCTTGTCCTCGGGTCCACCGCACTGGTCCCGACCACCGGGCCGCTCGCCGTCAACGCGTCCGACAACCTCTGCGTCCAAGTGAAGGTGAACCCGAACGCACCGAAGGAAGCCCGCATGGCGGCGATCTCCGCAAAGTTCAAGCTCACCGCGACCAAGGTCTGACGTTCGGATGAGTCAGTACACGGACGACAATCCGAAGCCACGGTCCAGACGTGAGCTCGCGCTCAACGTCGGCGCGATACTTGGGCTGATCTGCATTGTCGTGGCAATCGGCTCGATGCTGTTCGGAATCACGCCACTCGTGTTCCGGTCGGGGTCGATGTCCCCGGACATCCCGACCGGCTCGCTCGCACTCGCTCGTACCGTTGACGCCACCGACTTACGCATCGGTGATGTCGTGAGTGTCGACAACGAGGTCGGGACCCGGATCACCCACCGGGTGGTCGCCATCGAGAACGCCGGTGACGGTGCCGTGTCGCTGACTCTGAAGGGTGACGCGAACCGCGTACCCGATCCGTCGCCGTACCTCGTGACCGAGGCGGACCGTGTGATCGGCAGCGTCCCGATTCTTGGCTACGCCGCAGCCTGGCTCTCGAGCAAAACAGCAATCTTCATCGGCGGCATCGTCGCCGGCGCTCTCTTGATGCTCGCGTTCGGTCCGATCCGACGTTCGAGCGACACATCCCTCACGACCAACGAGCCCGCCGACAACGGCGGGCCGGAACTGCAGGAGGCAGACCATGCCTAACACTCTTCAGACCGTCCGAGGCAAGATCCCTTCCAAACGGGCAGTCCTGGCTATCGGCGGAGCAGCCGCCGTCGCCATCGGCGCGATCCAGACCACAGATACGCTCGCCGCAGAGAACGACACCGTCAACGCCAACACCTCACAGATCGCCAGCCAGAACTTCTTTCCGGTGCTGGCTCCGATCAACCCGGACTACAGCAACACCGGATGGTGCGGTGGCAACCCCACTCTCAAGTGGGCCGCTGCAGCCGGTACTCCTGCAGACCAGAAGTGGGTGATGGAGGAGTGGGGCGACGGTGGAACGAACTTGATGTGGACCAGCAATCTGCTGACGAGCACATCACGCCAGACCGGCATGGAAGGCGGCGGTGGCGGCACGCATGAGTACCGCATCTTCGGAGTGAACGCCACGACGAATGAGCGATCCACCGGGTACGTCTCTATCTACACGTGGCGGAACAACGGAAGCTGCGGACGACCGGAAGGCACCGCTAAGGAGGGCCCGGTCAACATCACGTCCTGGCAACAGACGACCTCTTACACGCCGTTCGACGCCGAAGAAGTGATCAATCCCCCGAGTCTGAACCGAAGCAAGTTCAACGCGCCTTCCGACACCGCGACAGCGAAATCGACCGCGCCGTCGTCGGAGTCAGCGGATCCGACGGCGTCGGAACCGTCGACGTCTGTGACCACGCCTTCGACCAGCGAGACGACTGAATCTTCCGCTCCGAATGCACCCGTGAAGATCACCGCTGCTGCTGCGGCGGCGGGCACGGCATCGGGATTCATCGTCTACCACGACGGTGTTGAGAAGTGCAGCGGGGAAAAGGCGGAGACAGACATCGTGAGCTTCGGCAACAACCATGTCACGCTGACGACGGCGGATGGCGCTGTGAAGAACGTCGACGTGAATACCTGCGAAGTCTCGTGATCACGACCAGTCGTTGACGACAGGCGCGTCCGACGTCTCTCCGTCGGACGCGCCTCGTCCTCGTTCCGCAGTGTCCGTATGCCCACCATCCGCTCCAAGTGCGGACCGAATCCACCAACCGCCCCGAAGTCGAGGAGACCAACCGTGGCTGAGCTTCTGCAAATCCTGCGCACAGCAAGCGCACACAAGCGCGCCGGCGTCGCTGCCGTCGGCGCTGCTGCTGTCGTGTTCGGCATCGCCCAGACCACCGGCACGTTGGCTGCCGAGCAAGACGACGTCGAGGCCACGACCTCGCAGATCGCGAGTCAGAACTTCTTCCCGACGCCCCTGCCCGCGTCCATCTCGTGTTCAGAGAGTGGAAGTCTCGGCTTCCACAACGCGAACGTGTCGTGGCCGAGCGCCGGAGCCGGCATGAAGTACCGCGTCACCTTGTGGAACGAGGCGATGACGTCCGTTGAACGCGGACCGTCCTTCCAGGACGGCACCGGGTGGTCGCTGAGCGTGAACTACAACCTCGCCTGGAACAATTACGTCCTCACCGTCGAAACGGTGAACGTCGCCAGCGACACCACGGACGCCACGCGCCTCGTGTCGTCGGGACACCGACGGATCACGGTCGGCTCCAACGGCCAACGCAATGCCAGTTGCCAGGGTGGTGCCGGCGTGAAGGCGAACGCGACCTGGGAGGACAGCGCATCGTGGACTCCTGCGGAGCCGCAGGTCTTCGGCCGCTCCAGTGTCGGTCCTGAAAGAGAACTCGCGCGGCAGACACCGTCCCCTTCGGTTGGCAAGACGCCGGATGCGGAGACCGAAGAATCAACGACGACGTCTGCCCCTGAGCCCTCTGAGACATCGGTTGCTCCGACCACATCAGAAAGGCCGACGTCGGAGAAGCCGAAGGAGGATTCAGAGGAGTCCACCACCTCATCCGCAGCCCCTTCGAGTCCGTCGGCGTCGAAGTCCGCCGCGGAGCCAATCGTCACCGTAGGAGTAGTCGCGGGCTCGACATCGAAGTTCGTGGTCAGCCACGACGGCGTCGAGCAGTGCCGAGGAGACAAGGACCCGACTGACGTCGTAAGCGTTCGCGGCAACGAGGTCGCTCTCACCGCAAGTGATGGTGCGGTCAAGAAGGTCGACTCGGACACGTGCAAGACGTCGTGACCTGACGGGACAGCGCTGACGACGCGTCCGGACCCCGTCCGGACGCGTTTCTGCGTCTTCTGCCGAGTCATCGCTGAGGCACGAGTAGAGAGATGATTGTCCGATCTCAACGGTACGATGCCCCACATGCTGACCCCAGAGAACATCCGACTAGTCCGCTTCCAGCCCACTCGCCTATTCGAGAAGGGCTATCGCGAAGCGGACGTCGACCAGTTCCTGCGCCTCGTGGAGGACGACTTCCGTGAACTGCAACGTCGCGTCGACGGCGGAACCGCCGCGGTCAAGTCGTCGAGCGAATCGGCGGAGACTCGTCGACTAGAACGCACGCTGCTACCCGAGGAGATCCGGGACGCGGCCTTCTCGAAGCCTCCGTTCGGGTCGCGCGGCTACCACGAAGATGAAGTCGACCAGTTCCTCGACGAAGTCGAAGCGACCGTGCGGATTCTCCGCGGCCGTCTGTCTAAGTACGAGGCTCTGTAGTCTCCCTCGACCATCGATGTTTGTCTCGACTTCGCTCGACGGGCAAATGAAGACTTGCTCATGGCAGGCAGATCAGGACTCACGCAGTGCGGGCGAATGAAGACTCGCGCAGTGCGGGGCAGTCAGCGGGAAGTGGGCCGGTCTGCGAGTTCCATCGCCCAGTTGTAGAACTCAGGTCGATGCTTCCGCCTGATTCGAGTCGGGAACCAGGTTGATGCCAATAGGAGGTCGTACAGGCTCAGGTTCCACTCGTCCCACATGATGGCGTTGAACGCGCGCATGATTCGCCACACGCGCAACCGAACCGCCCGGGCTTCGCCTGGCTCAATACCGACATCGAGGAGCAACTCTCGGGCGCTCCGTTGACTGTCACCGGTCCACTCGGTATCAAGGAACGGCTCGAGGAGGCGGGGCCACACGTCCGGCCGATGAACAACCGGGATTCCGTTGCGTTCGGCGAACTCTGCGAGAAGCGGCTCGTCCGCCTTGGCAACGAACAGCGTCTCCCCGTCGACGGTGCGGATCTCGGGTGGACACGACGTCGGATCGACGTCGCGGATCTGCGAAGTGTGGAGAGTCGGGTCTGAAATCACGGACGCCGCTCGAAACGGATAGTGGGCGAACATCATCACGGTGTCTGCGAAGTGGACCTCAGAACGGTCGATCATCCACTCAGGCCGGTGGGCCACCGAGAGCTGTGTTCACGGTCGAGTTCGGCTCATGTGTGCACATGGCCTCGGCGAGCACCACCGCGAGCGACGTGTTGTTCGGGTTCACGATGGTCCGGTTGCCTGCAATGACCTCCGTGGTCACCGCTTGCTTCGTCGCCTGGTCGAGACCCATGAACTCGGTGCACGACATCGTCAGCGCATTCGACGGCGCAGCGACGGTGGGAGTCGACGCCGGAGCGCTCGACGGCGGTGTGCTCGACTCCACCTGGGTCGACGTCGTGACAGACGTGGACGTCGTCGTTGAACTGTCGCCGGCGGCCTTCACCGGTGTCAGGTCGGACTTCGAGCATCCGGCAAGAGCCGCGACCGCTACTCCGACTCCGCAGAGTGCAACGGCAACACGAGGCTTCGTCATGGTCGGCAGCCTACTGCGCAAACCAGACGGCGTGGTGGATGGACGATCATCCGAATGACTTCACTACCCTCACACTATGAGCAACATCAGCTACGAGGTCCGCGATCAGGTGGCGCATGTGCGCCTCAACCGCCCGGAGAAGCACAACGGGCTCACCCTCGACATGCTCGACGACCTCGCCGCAGCAGCCGACCGTGCCGCGAAAGATCGCAGCCTGCGCGCCGTGATCATCTCCGGCGAAGGCGACTCGTTCTGCTCCGGGCTCGACTTCGCCTCCGCAGGCAAGGAACAGGGCCGAATCATGCGGATGCTGGTCCCCAAGAAGACTTCCGCCGCCAACAACTTCCAGAACGCGGGATGGGCGTGGCGCAACGTCCCCGTCCCGGTGATCGCGGTCATCACGGGCCATTGCTACGGCGGCGGGCTGCAGATCGCGCTCGCCGCCGACTTCCGATACGCCTCATCCGACGCCGATCTCTCGATCCTCGAAGCGAAGTGGGGCCTCATCCCCGACATGTCGCTGTCGGCGAGCATCGCGCAGCTCACCAGCATCGACGTCGCGAAGCGCCTGACCATGACGGGCGAGATGTTCAACGCCGAGCAGGCCCTCGACTGGGGTCTGGTGTCCGGAGTGTCCGACGACCCGTTCGCCGACGCCGACGCTCTCATCGAGCAGATCAAGCAGCGGTCGCCCGACGCCGTCGCAGCATCGAAGGCACTGTTCGAAAACACCTGGTACAACGGCTCACGCCTGTCGTTTCCCGTGGAACAAACGCTCCAGGTCCGTCTGCTTCGTGGCAAGAACCACACGATCGCCCGCAACGCCGGACTGAAGAAGGAGAAGCCCTCGTTCGGCGAGCGGCAGATCTGACGCTTCGACTTCGCTCAACGAGCAAAAGAGGACGCCCGCTCAACGAGCAGTAAAGAGGAAGTCCGGTCGACAACCTAATAGGGAGTCCGGTCGACGCGCATGGGCGGGCTGGTCGGATATGGGAAGGTCGAAGGATGCAGGCAGACAGTCGCGGCCGACCCCAGTTGGTCCAGAGCTGGCGGGAGATCGAAGACCGCGACCCCGTGGGCCCGCTGTGGCGAGCAGCGCAGATCTTCCGACTCCTGTCATTCGTGTATGCGCTCGGCTTCCAGATCGCGATCAACGGCGACCTCACCCGGCCCGGCCTCACGTGGACGCTGTTCGGGATCCTGACTGCCGCCAACATCTGGTGGGCGGCGGGCTATCTCGTCGGATTCGGACGACGCCCCTGGTTCGTGGCCGTCGAGGTCGCAGTGTCGGCGGGCATGATGCTGTCGACGTCGTTCGTCACCGACAACGACTGGATCAGCCACAACCAGACCTGGCCGACCACCCTGTGGATGACCAACGCCGCGCTCTCGACTGCCGTCATCGGCGGCACTCTGTGGGGTGCCGCGGCAGCGCTCGCGATCGCGGGCGCCAATTACTACGTGAAAGGCGAGATCTACCTGAACTTCGGCCGCAACGCGACGACGATCCTGCTGGTGTCCGCCGCGGCCGCAGTCGGCATGGCCGCGTCCCGTGCGCGAACCGTGCACGGTGAGCTCGTCTCCGCCATCGCCCTCGCAGCACGCTCAGCCGAACGCGACCGACTGTCCCGCGAAGTGCACGACGGCGTCCTTCAAGTCCTCGCGCTGATGGCCAAGCGCGGGCGGGAGATCGGCGGCGACGCAGCCGAACTCGCCGAACTCGCGGCTGAACAGGAACGCCGACTCCGCGCGCTCATCGCCGACGAACCCGACACGCCCAACGCGCTTGCACCATCGAGCCGTGATCTCGCGGCCGCCCTGCGATCGTCGGTCGCGCACCGTGCCCAGGTGAGCGCCCCCGCCGACCCGGTGACCGTCGACGCCCACATCGCCGACGAACTCCTCGCCGCCGTCGACAACATCCTCGACAACGTCGCGCACCACGCGGGCCCCGGCGCAGAAGCCTTCATCCTCCTCGAAGACCTCGGCGACGAGGTGATCGTCAGCGTCCGCGACGACGGCGTCGGCATCCCCGACGGGCGCCTCGCCGCCGCCGAAGCCGAAGGCCGACTGGGCATCTCGCAGTCGGTGATCGGCAGGGTCGAAGCACTCGGCGGAACGGCACGTCTGGAGTCCGCGCCCGACGCCGGGACAGAATGGGAACTGTCCGCACCGAAACACGACGGGAAGGCCACACCGTGAGCGACCTACGAGTGATGGTCGTCGACGACCACCCGATGTGGCGCGACGGCGTGGCCCGCGACCTCACCGACAACGGGTTCGACGTCGTCGCCACCGCCGACAGCGTCGCCGCGGCTGCGGCCCGCGCGGCCGCCACCCTGCCCGACGTGGTCCTCATGGACATGAATCTCCCCGACGGAACCGGCGCGCAGGCCACCGCCGCCGTTCTCGACGTGCACCCCGCGGCACGCGTTCTGATCCTGTCGGCGTCGGACGAGCGCGACGACGTCCTCGAGGCCATCAAGGCCGGAGCCACCGGGTATCTCGTGAAGAGCGCCCAGCAGTCGGAGTTGATCGCCGCAGTCACGTCCACCGGCGAAGGTCAGCCGGTCTTCACTCCCGGCCTCGCCGGACTTGTTCTCGGCGAGTACCGCCGCATGTCGCAGTCGCCGCAAGCCGACGCACCGGTCCTGACCGGCCGCGAGACCGAGGTACTCCGGCATGTCGCGAAGGGTCTGTCATCGAGGCAGATCGCGACACGACTGGAGATCAGTCCGCGCACCGTCGAGAACCACGTCGGCTCCGCTCTCCGGAAGCTGCAACTCGGCAACCGGGTCGAACTCGCCCGGTACGCCATCGAACACGGACTCGACGCAGACTGACCCACACTCGGCGGGCGGGGGTGCGCACGCGCAAGTGACCAGGGGAAGTGCGTAGTCCTACTCATGTTCTCGCGCCCTATCCGGGCGAGGGTTGAAGGCATGAACCAGACCCCGCAGCCAACGCCCGTCAATCGTCTGTCCAACCAGCTGCCGCCGACCGGTCCGCAGCCCTACCAACCACACGTCCAGTACCAGACCTCCGGCTACACGCCGTATCCCGCCATGGCACCGTTGCCCCCGACCCCGACCATCGGCCAACGACTCTCCGCCGCCGCCGAGAGCGGCCTCATCGGCCGTGTCCTCGCCGGTGTCGGCGTCGCGATCACGCTCTCCGGAATCGTGATGCTCCTCGTCCTCGCCGCACAGGCCGGACTCCTGCGTCCCGAAGCCCGTGTTGCAGGCGGCGGTGTTCTCGCCACCGCACTCACTGCTCTCGGCATCTGGATCGGCCGCACACCCGCCAAGCGCCCCGGCGCCATCGCCATCGTCGCGACCGGCATCGCGGGCCTCCTGTTCGACGTCCTCGCGACCAGCGCGATCTACCACTGGTTGCCTTCCGCCGCGGCGCTCGGAATCGCAGGCGCCATCGCAGGCGGTGGACTCTACATCGCACATCGCTGGGAATCCCAGACCCTCGGCCTGATGGTGTCGATCCCGGTCCTTCTCCTCGCGCCCATCGTCACGCAGGGCATCGACGAGACGCTCGTCGCGTTCATGATCGTGTACGTCGCAGCCACCACCTGGATTCAGGTCGGTCGGGACTGGACAGCCATGTTCCTGGTCAACGCCGCAGCCGTCATCATTCCCGCCGGGATCTATCCCCAGTTCGCCGAGAACCCGTGGGTCGCGGCGTCACTCGCTCTCGCCGGTGTCGCTGTTCTCATCGGTTCCTCCGTCTTCATCGCTCGCACGAGCAGCAACCCTGAGCTCATCGCACTCGCCGCAGCGATCGGCGCGCTGCCCCTGATAACCTCGGTCACCGACCTCGGGGCACCTGCCGCGGCACTTCTCGCCAGTGGTGCGGCCGTGTTCTCCGCCGCCGCCTTCGGCACCGCACGCACCCTGGGACGCGACGTCCGGATCATGTGGCTCATCCCGTCGGGTCTGCTCCTGCTGCTGGCAGCCGGCTATGCGGTCGACACGGCCTACCGCCCCTCGACGATCCTCGCCGCAGCTGTCGTCCTCGCCGGAGCGTCGTTCTACGCCCGTGACCTCGCGCTCCCGATCCGCGTCATCGCCACCGTGTTCGGATCCATCGGCATTCTGATGCTCAACGCTTACGGCGCCGCCGCCCAGGTGTTCGTCCCGACCCTCGACGAACGCTCGACGTACGCATCACTGCTCGTCGGCACCGTCGTCGGCCTGATCACCACCGCACTGCTCACCTGGTCGTGGGCCACCGCGTTCGGAACACACGCTCTCCGCATCACCATGGCCGGCGGCGTCACCGCCCTGTGGCTCATCACCACCGGCAGCCTCAGCGTCGCGCACCTCATCACCGACGACGTCGACGCCGCCTTCCGTGCAGGCCACGCGGCCACCACGATCATCTGGGGTTCGGTCGCCGTCGTCGCACTGCTGAAGGCGCGCCGTCTCGCCGGATCCGACCGGGCAGTGGTCCTCACCGCAGGTCTGGCAGTCATGACCGCAGCGATCGGCAAGCTGTTCCTGTTCGACCTCGCCGCCCTCGACGGCGTGTACCGCGTCATCGCCTTCATCGTCGTGGGTCTCATGCTCCTCGGCCTCGGTGTCTCGTACGCACAGACGTTGGTCGCCTCGGACGACGAGCCCGCCCACGCTTGACCCCGTGCACGACGAACGGGCCGGATCCCTTGTGGGATCCGGCCCGCTTTCGTGTGTTGTTGCGGCGTTTCGACACGCGCCTCCGCTATCGCTCCGGCACGGCTCAACGAGCAGGGAGACGACGCGGACTACTTCTTGAGCTGTCCCATGACGACGCCGCCGGCCAGAGCGATCACTGCGCCGACCAGTGCCAGGTAGAGGCCCGAACCGGCCTTGAAGTCACTGCCGATGGTGAGGAGCGCAAAGCCGGCGCTGAGGAGAGCGAACACGCCGGCGATGATCGGAGCGCGCTTCATGTTGTCGGTGAACTTGCCGATCAGACGGGCGACCGCAATGACGATCAGGACGACCATCGCGATACCCGCGACCCAATGCAGACGCCCCATCGACGCAGACGTGATCTCGTAGATCTCACCGCTGGTCTTGGTGCCCAGTCCGGTGACCGTCGCACCCGAATCCGCCTTCGCGACCATCCACACCATCGGGTAGCTGACCAGGACCAGGACGGCACCGACGATCGAGAGGATCGCTCCGATGGAGAAACCTGTGTATTCGTCGGCCTGCGCCGGAGGTGTGTAGTCGGCCTGGCCGACCGGCTGCTGCGAGTAGTTCGGCACGCCCTGCTGCTGGGGCGGGAGGTTTGCGGGATTCTGCTGCGTCATGCCGGAAACGTAACGCACCCGCACGCAGTCGCGTGCGGGTGCGTCGATCGGATGAATGGACTGGCGACCTACCAGTCGGCCTCGTCGTAGACGACCATGCCGCGGATGTTGTTGCCTTCCAGCATGTCGTCGTAGGCGCGGTTGATGTCCTCGAGGCGGTAGGTCTGGGTGACGAGGTCGGCGAGATTGAGCTGGCCGGACCGGTACTCGTTGAGCAGTTTCGGGATCTGCGTGCGCGGACCCGCACCGCCGAAGATCGCGCCCTGGATCCGCTTCTGCAGCAGAGTCAGCTCGAACAGATTGAGCTTCACGTCCATCGCCGCGTAGTCGCCCATGCCGACCACCACCACCTGGCCGCCCTTCGCCGTCAACGCGGCCGCCGGCGCGATGTACTCGCCCTTCATCTCACCGATCGTCAGAACGACGGTGTTCGCCATCTTTCCCCACGTCAGTTCGTTGACAGCAGGAATCGCCTCCTCCATCGACTCGAAAGTGTGCGTCGCACCGAGCTTCTCGGCCATGTCGCGCTTGAACTTCACCGGGTCGACGGCGACGACGTGCCGCGCACCGGACGCCTTCGCTCCCTGCACCGAGTTGATTCCGACACCACCGATGCCGACGACCACCACCGTGTCGCCGACGCGAGTCCCACCGATCTCCGACGCCGAACCCCAGCCCGTGGCGACGCCGCAGCCGAGGAGAGCCGCCTGCTGGAGCGGGATGTCGTTCTCGACCTTCACCAGCGAAGCCTCGTTCACCGTGATGTACGGCGAGAACGTGCCCAACAGACACATCTGGGTGAGACCTTCACCGTTCTGCGTCACGCGGTGAGTCTTGTCAGAGATCGAGAGCCCGGTCAACAGACCCGCACCCTCGTCACAGATGTTCTGCGCGCCACGCGAGCACGGTTCACAGACGCCGCACGCCGGAATGAACGCGGTGACGACATGGTCGCCCTCGGCGAACCGAGTGACGCCCTCACCGACCTTGACGACGACACCCGCACCTTCGTGGCCGCCGACGACAGGGAACGGTGCAGGCGACTGCCCGGTCCGGAGATGGTGGTCCGAGTGGCAGAGCCCGGATGCGACCAGGCGCACCTGGACTTCCCCGGCGACCGGGTCGCCGAGCTCGACCTCCTCGATCTTCCATTCCTCGTTGACGCCGTGCAGGACTGCGGCTTTCGTCTTCATGCGCACATCACTCTCTTCGTGGAGTAGGTCGTTCGGGCCACACGCCTGACGTGTGACCACGGTCTCATCCTGCCCTCCGAGGGACGTTCCGCGTGAGCATATGTCGAATTACGCCAGCACCGGATCTGCATGCTCTGGCAACTCGACACGCCACGCCGAAATGGAAATCGGCGTGTCGATGCACGTAGCATCCGGGCTGTGACGAACGCCGGAAGCAGTGCCCGACCATCGTCGCCGCAGGCTCCGTTGACGCCCGCAGCGACCGGAAAGTCGGCGGACTACCGGCTCGACCTCGACGGGCTCCGCGGAATCGCGATCTTCCTCGTCGCCGTCTTCCACGTCTGGTTCGGGCGGGTGTCCGGCGGCGTCGACGTGTTCCTCACCCTGTCGGGCTATTTCTTCGTCGCCTCCCTGCTCAAGCACGTCATCACCACCAACCCGTCGGACGTCGGGTGGTCGGTGGCCATCAACCCCTGGCCGAGGCTGTCGCGAATGCTGCGGCGCCTGGTCCCCGCCCTGTTCCTGGTGCTGGCGGCGATCGCCGTCCTGATCTGGTGGTTGATGCCCACCACCAGGTGGGGCCCGCTCAGCCGCGAACTGTTCGCGTCGGCGTTCTACTACCAGAACTATCACCTGGCGTTCGCGTCGCAGGACTACGGCGCAGCCGACTCCGCGATCAGCCCGATGCAGCATCTGTGGTCGATGGCCATGCAGGGTCAGTTCTTCTTCATCACCATCATCTGCGCCCTCGCGCTCGGCGGCCTCCTCAAGCTCGGCGCGCGACGGTGGCCGGCGCTCGGCACGCCCAAGGTCATCACCGGGGTCGTCGGCGGATCGCTCGCGCTCGTCGCACTGGTGTCGTTCGCGTGGGCGAACTACCGCCACGGCATCCACCAGACGTTCAACTACTACGACACCATCGCTCGCCTGTGGGAGCCGATCACCGGCGGCCTGCTCGCGATCTGGATGCCGCGACTGGCGATGCCCCAGTGGCTGCGGTCGGCACTCAGCGTGGTGGCCGTCGCACTCATCGCATCGTCGGGATTCTGGATCGCCGGCGTCGAGGAGTATCCGGCGGCGATGGCCCTCGTGCCCGCCGGTTCGACGCTCCTGCTGATCTGGCTCGGCTCCACGGCGACCGCCCCGTCGCCGGACGCGGGCCTGTCGCCAACCGGGCGCGTGCTCGCGCACCCGCGAATCGTGTGGCTCGGTTCGATCGCGTACGCCCTCTACCTGTGGCACTGGCCGCTGCTGATCTTCTACATGACATGGCGTTTCCAGGACGACGTGTCGTTCCTGGAAGGCACCGGAATCCTGGTGGTCTCCGTCGTCATCGCGTGGTTCACCACCAAATACGTCGAGACTCCCCTGCGTGCCGGACGCGGCGGCGGATTCTCCGCCCGGTACCGCAAGCTCATGGCGATCTTCGTCGTCTGCGTGTCGCTGTTCGCCTTCGCCAGCGCAGGCTACTGGCAGTACCGCGAGTCCAAGCAACAGATCGACACGACCAACCTCGATCCACGCCTCTACCCCGGCGTACGCGCGTTCTTCGACGACGTGCCCGTCCCGGCTGTCGACCCGGTGCCGACCCCCGAGGGCGCCCAAGGCGACTGGCCGCTCAATCACCGCCCCCACTTCTCCAACTTCGGAGATCCGTCCATCCGAATCGGCGTGTACGGAAACAAGCGCGCCAAACGTACGATCGCCGTGGTCGGCGGGTCGCACTCCGAACACTGGATGACCGCGATCGACGTCATCGGCAAACAACGCGGATTCCGTGTCACCACGTACATGAAGGCCGGCTGTGCACTCAGCACCGAAGCCGCCGTCGAGTTCAACGGGCGCATCCTCACCGAATGCAACGACTGGACCGAGCGCGTCATGGCGAAGCTCGCCGAGGACAAACCGGACGTCGTGTTCACCACTGCCACCCGACCCGTCGACGACGGCCGAGGCGACGTGACGCCGCGCGGCTACCTCGACATCTTCGATCAGTTCAAGAAGTCGGGGCAGAAGGTGATCGCCCTCCGCGACACACCGTGGACCCACGGCCCGATGCTGCCCCGAGACTGCATCGCCGCAGGCCGAAGCCCCGAGGTGTGCGGTGTCAGCCGCGACCGTGCGCTGTCGCCGGTGAGCCCCATCGACGCGATCCGAGCCGACTACCCGAACATCACGTTCCTCGACTACAGCGACGGATTCTGCCGTGACGGCTACTGTCCCGCAGTGGTCGGCAACATCCTCGTCTGGCACGACTCACACCACTTGACCACGGCGATCGTCCGCAGCGTGATCCCGTACCTCGACTCCGACTTCGGGCGCGCCACCGGCTGGTGGAAGCCGACGAAGGCGCCCCGCTGACATCAGTCGAACAGACAGCGGACTGACGCGCCGTCGAAGCCCGGTGCCACGAGGACGACGTCGTCGTGGCCGCCGGTCCGGCTGTCGAGCAGCGCCCGGACCGGGGACACCGAACGAACGACGAGCGGATCGTGCCCACCCGGCGGCCGAGTGCTGTGCTCTCCCGCAGTCAGGACCACCGACGCCGCTCCCTCCTGCTCGGCGTCGGTGATCAGGACTGCTGAGCCTCCGGCGAGAAGTGACGCACCGACGGCCAGTGCCGACACGAAGCCCGCGGAGCCGCCGTCGACGTCGAACGTCCGGACCAGCGATGACGCGCCTATTCCGTCCCGGACCGCTGTGGCGATGCCTGCCGCCGCGCGGTCGCCGACGTGGATCACCGCTGTGAGATCCGATGGACCGAGCCCGGCGTCGTCGAGCGCTGCATTTGCGGCACGGAGCGGAAGCAGCGTCCCCGGCCAGTCACCGCTGGTCACCGCCATGCCCGCCACGTGCAAGCCGGGTCGCCGCGTAGTCATGCGACCACGCTAGGCCCACCGTCGGAAGTGCCTATTCGTTCGAATGACGCACAGCGTCGAAAACCGCGCGCGGACGCGACAAGAGTGCCTCTCGGAGGTGATTGCGCACCTTGCTGTAGAGCGAGCAATGTCCGCACGGCGCGACCACACCGGTGGCGGCGACGCCGAACGCGTCGCACAGCATCACGGCGCGTCCGGCGTGGAAGTTCTGCGTGACGATGAGCGCCTCGGCGATCCCGAACTCGGACGCCGCTCGTCTGCATGTCGCAGCCGTGTTGAGCCCCAGCGGGTCGTCGACGATCACCTCGGGCGGCACACCGTGGTCGACGAGATACTCCCGCATCACCGTGACCTCATTGCCTGCATCGTCGGAGTTGTTGCCGGAGTTGAGGATCCGGTCGAGCCGGCCCTGTCGGTACAGATCGACGGCAACGTCGAGTCGAGCCCGCACATATTCACCCGCCTCACGGTCCTCGACCTTCGCACCGAGGACGATGAGAGTTCGCGGCGCGTCATCCGGCAACTCAGTCGGCTCCACCACTCGTCCGCGCGATGCGATCAAGACCCACGACGACGTCGTGATCACCAGAGCCTCTGCCGCGATCACCAAAAACAGGGAGAAGAGGCTGATCCGTCGAGTGAGCACCCGTCTACGGTAGTCACTTCGTCAGACCACGCGACCCCGACGACCGACCCGCAAGAGAATCGAATCCTGTGCCGTATGTCACAATGATTCGCCTGCGTGAGCGCGCAGAGCACCACTCACCCGGAGGCGCACCACCGATGCAGTACATGCCGGTCACGGAATCGATGTTCTTGGTCGCGGAGACTCGCGACCAGCCGATGCACGTCGGCGGACTGCAGTTGTTCGTACCGCGCGAGGGCCAGACCTCGGAGGAACTCGCCGAAGAGATGGCCGCCAGCTTCGCCGCAGCCACCGACGTGGCGCCGATGTTCCTCAAACGACCTGCGACACCCGCCCAGTTCGCCGGATACACGGCATGGTCGTTCGACGACGAGATCGATCCCGACTATCACCTTCGCCGCATCATCCTGCCCCGCCCGGGCGCAGTCCGGGACCTGCTTCGATACGTCTCGCTGAACCACGGCGCGCTGCTCGACCGACGTCGTCCGATGTGGGAGATGCACATCATCGAGGGGCTGGCCGACGGCCGAGTGGCGCTGTACACGAAAGTCCATCACTCCGTCGTGGACGGTGTGACCGCACTCCGACTACTGCAGCGGACGCTGTCGACCGATCCGGCCGACCGGACCGGGACCGCGGTGTGGGACGCACGATTGAAGCGCCGCCGGCCGCCGGTCGAGCGCGAGCCCAAGGGACTGCTCGCTTCGATCACCGGAGCCGCGGGTCAGGTGCTCGACATCGCCGATCAGGTGGTCGGTCTTGCGCCGGCCGCAGCCAAGATCGCGATCGCGGGCGTCACCGACAAGGACTACTTCGCGCCGATGCAGCAGGCACCGCAGACCATCCTGAACGTGCCGATCGGTTCGGCACGACGCTTCGCCGCGCAGGACTGGCCGGTCGAGCGACTCCGCGCAGTCGGCAAAGCGCAGAAGATGACACTGAACGACGTAGTGGTCGCGATGTGCGCGGGTGCGATGCGGACGTACCTCTCCGATCATGACGCACTGCCTGACGAATCACTGGTCGCAGTGATGCCGGTGTCTCTGCACGCCGACGGCGACGACGACGGCAACGCCGTCACCGCGATCTCGGTGCGGATGGCGACGGATCTGGACGACGCGGGTGAGCGTCTCGCGGCGATCAAGGCGTCGACGACCGCAGCCAAGAAGGCGGTCCGCGGACTGCGTCCGCTTCAGGCGCTCGCCCTCGGCGCGGCCACCATCTGGCCACTCGCCTTCAACACTGTCCCGGGATTCGTCGAGTACACACCCACCGGCTTCAACCTGATGATCTCCAACGTCCCCGGACCCGAGGAGCAGTTGTACTGGAACGGCGCACGTCTCGACGGCTGCTACCCGGTGTCGATCCCGATGGAGGGCTTGGCGATGAACATCACCGTCACCACTGTCTCGGGCAAAGCGAACTTCGGCATCATCGGTGCCCGAGCCGAGCTTCCCCGCCTTCAGCGCATCCTCGATCACCTCGAAACCACGCTGACCGAGCTCGAGGCCCTTCCGCCCGCCTGACTCACGTTCCCGGAGGAGAGAGCGCAAAAACATCTCGGCCACCGCGATGGATCGCGGTGGCCGAGGTGTTTCCACTGAGGGATCGATCACGCAGCTGCGGGAGCCTCTTCGGCTGCTGCGGGCGCATCGTCAGCCGCAGGCGCTTCATCAGCGGCCGGAGCCTCGACATCCGCAGGCGCCTCAGCGGCCGGCGCATCCACCGGAGCCTCGACGACCGGGGCCTCGGTCACAGGCGCCTCGACAGCAGGCTCCTCGACGACGGGTGCCTCGACGACGGGAGCTTCGACAGCAGGCGTCTCGACGGCCGGAGCCTCAACGACAGGCGTCTCGACTGCGGGCGTCTCGACGGCAGGCTCAGCCTTCTTGTCGGCGACGACAGCAGTGGTCGGGGCCGGCGCGGTGTCAGCCTTCGGCTTGAAGAGGTCCGACTCGAACTTCGGGCCCTCCGGCGTCATGACGATGCGGAACAGGTCATCCGAGAACTTCGGAATGATGTTGCCGCCGAGCAGGTCCATGACCGACTTCGGGATCGGAAGCTTGATACCCATGGCCTCCTGGACCGCACTGAAGTCCGAGAGGACCTTGAGCGGGTTGCCCAGGGCGAGCGACAGCGGGTTCTTGATCGCGTAGACGACCGGGCCCTCACCCTCCTGCGACTTCTGGAAGATGAAGAGAATGCTGGTGCAGGACGAGACGTTCTTGCCGGTCGTCGGATCGGTGACCTGCGCGGTGCCGTAGACGGCGGTGCAGATCGTCTGCGCCTTTCCGGTGAAGCCGTCGTGCTCACCGGATGCGGCGGCGATGCCGCCCAGAGCGGTGGCCGAGGCATTCTGACCGAGGCCCACCGCCAACGCGATGCCGCCGGGGAGCGCCTTGGCGTTGGCCTTCGCATCTCCGATGCCTGCAGCAAGGGCGAAGCCGCCCAGGTTGGCGTGCGCCAGACCCGTGCCGCCGAGGCCGCCGATGCCGATGGCGCCACTCAGGACGTAGTCGGCGATGGCCGTTCCGGTGCCGCCCGCACCGATGGCGGAGGTGAAGCCGCTGCCGGAGATCGTGGCGTTGCCGGGGTAGATGAGCATCGGGTTGCCGCCACCGAGGTCCAGTGGAATGGTGATCGCCTTGTTCATGTCACCCAGGTGAATGCCCAGGTTCGGCGCGATCAGACCGAGAATCGTGTCCACGCCCTTGGCGATGACGGAGGGAGCAGCCGTCGAGCAGTCGGTGGACCAGTACTGCGACGAGTCGCCCTTGATCGGGTCGCCGGGATTGCAGCTGTAGGAGGGAAGGTCGGGATTTCCCTCGGCGGCGTGAGCGGGAGCAGGCATCAGCCCACCCGCAGCCAGGGTCAGGGAGGCGAAGCCCGCCACCAGTGACCTGCGAATTGTCGACTTCTTCACGTCAACTCTTTCTCTGGAGTTCCTGTCCGGAACACGGATGTCGTGCATACAGGGGACACGACCTGACCCGACAGTAACTTCTGTGATTCGGGTTATGCCCACGGCGTGGGTATGCCCCGAGTCACACGGCATGAATCATTCGTTCACAGGACGGATTTGTGCCCGAGAGCACAGTGACAGCCCCACTTGATCGATTGATCAACAACGATTGCTGGTCCAACGTCCGAACTTGGCGGCATCATTACTCGCGAGTAACATTCTCTCCAGAGACCTGGAACACGTTGCAACCTGCGAAGTTAGGTAAACCTTGGCGGCGCAGGGCAGGGCCGAAGCCTTACGGTTACCAGGAGAAAAACGTCGACTTCGACGCGGGCATCGGCCGCTCACGTCGAGTCTTGGTACGACCTGAAGAAAGGCCGGTACTTCCATGACGACGACCACGGTTGTGATCGGATCGATTGCCGTTCTGATCAGCATCGCCTGCTGGGGTTCATTCCTCCGCGGCGTGACCAACATGGCGCGCACGATCTTCCAAGGACAGAAGGTCGACTCGGGGCGCTTCGCGTACCCGGGCAAGCGCCTGTACACGATGCTCAAGGAGTTCATCGCGCACACGCGCATGGTGAAGTTCCGAACCGTCGGCGTGGCGCACTGGCTCGTGATGATCGGGTTCCTCGGCGGCTTCCTGCTGTTCTTCGAGGCCTACGGCCAGGCGATCAACCCCGAGTTCCACTGGCCGATCTTCGGCAACACCTTCGGCTGGCACCTGTGGGACGAGATCCTCGGCATCGGCACCGTGGTCGGCATCGTGACGCTGATCGTCATCCGGCAGATCAACCACCCGCGCATCCCAGGTCGCCTGTCGCGGTTCAGCGGCTCGCGCTTCGCCCCCGCCTACATCATCGAGAGCATCGTCCTCGTCGAGGGCCTGGGCATGATCTTCGTCAAGGCAGGCAAGATCGCCACGTACGGTCACGCGAACGCGGGCTCGGACTTCTTCACCATGCAGGTCGCCAAGCTGCTGCCGTCGAGTGCGCTGATGGTGGCACTGTTCGCCGTCGTCAAGCTCCTGTCGGGCAGCTTGTTCCTGCTGCTGGTCGGCCTCAACCTCAACTGGGGTGTCGCGTGGCACCGCTTCGCCGCGTTCCCCAACATCTTCTTCAAGCGTGAGTCCGACGGCGGCGTCGCCCTCGGCGCGGCCAAGCCGATGATGAGCCAGGGCAAGGTCCTGGACATGGAGACCGCCGATCCCGACGTCGACGCATTCGGTGCAGGCAAGATCGAGGACTTCAGCTGGAAGGGCTGGCTCGACTTCACGACCTGTACCGAATGTGGCCGCTGCCAGAGCCAGTGCCCCGCATGGAACACCGGCAAGCCGCTGTCTCCGAAGCTGATGATCATGTCGCTGCGAGACCACGCGTACGCCAAGGCTCCGTACCTGCTCGCAGGCGGCAGCAAGGACATGAGCGGCGACGAGGTCGGCCTCGTGGACGCCGACGGCAACGTCGACGAAGCCAAGCTCGCGGCGATCCCGGAGGCCGCTCGCCTGGAAGCCGAGCGCAAGCTCGTCGGCGAATCGCTCGGCAGTGATCCCGCAGGCGCGGTCATCGACGTGGAAGCACTGTGGAGCTGCACTACCTGTGGCGCCTGCGTCGAGCAGTGCCCCGTCGACATCGAGCACGTCGACCACTTCATCGACATGCGCCGCTACCAGGTGCTCATCGAGTCGGACTTCCCGTCCGAGCTCGCGGGCATGTTCAAGAACCTTGAGAACAAGGGCAACCCCTGGGGTCAGAACTCGTCGGCGCGCACCGCGTGGATCGACGAGATGGACATCAACATCCCGGTGTACGGCAAGGACGTCGAGTCGTTCGAGGGCTACGAATACCTCTTCTGGGTCGGTTGCGCCGGTGCATACGAGGACCGTGCGAAGAAGACCACGAAGGCCGTCGCCGAGCTTCTCGACATCGCCGCCGTCGACTTCCTCGTCCTCGGTGAGGGCGAGACCTGTACCGGCGACTCCGCTCGCCGCGCGGGCAACGAGTTCCTGTTCCAGATGCTGGCACAGCAGAACATCGAGACCTTCAATGAGCTCTTCGCGACCGCTCCGACGCAGCGCAAGAAGATCGTCGTCACGTGTGCACACTGCTTCAACGCTCTCGGCAACGAGTACCCACAGGTCGGCGGCGACTACGAGGTTGTTCACCACACGCAGCTGCTGAACCGCCTGGTTCGCGAGAAGCGCCTCGTCCCGGTGGCCCCGATCGGCGGCGGCGAAGCCGTCACGTACCACGACCCCTGCTACCTGGGCCGCCACAACAAGGTCTACGACGCTCCGCGTGAGTTGATGGACGCGGCGGGCGGCCAGCTCGCCGAGATGCCGCGTCACGGCGAGCGTTCCATGTGCTGTGGCGCCGGTGGTGCTCGCATGTGGATGGAAGAGCAGATCGGCAAGCGCATCAACGTCGACCGCGTCGACGAAGCGCTCGACACCCTGACGGCCGCACCTGCGGGTGAGACGACCAAGAAGATCGCGACCGGCTGCCCGTTCTGCCGCGTGATGCTGACCGACGGCGTGACCGCCCAGCTCAGCGGTACTGAAGACGAGGGCAAGGTCGAGGTCGTCGACGTCGCGCAGATGATTCTCGAGGGCGTCAACCGCGGTCGTGAGCAGGTCAAGCGTGGAGGCCAGTTCCTCGGCCCGATCCCCGTCGCGGCACCTGTCACCGAGGCACCGGCCGCACCAGCTCCCGCCGCCAAGCCCGCTGCTGCTCCAGCAGCTGCCAAGCCGGCTGCCGCTCCGGCGGCCGGCGGCCTCGCTCCTGCGGGCGGTCTGAAGAAGCCGGGCGGTCTCAAGAAGCCCGGCGGTGCACCCAAGCCGGGTGGCGCGGCCGCCGCAGCTCCAGCGGCTGCACCGGCCGCACCTGCAGCCGGTGGACTGGCCATGGGCGGCGGACTCAAGAAGCCGGGCGGACTGAAGAAGCCCGGCGGTGCACCCAAGCCGGGCGCAACTCCTGCAACTCCCGCAGCCGCGGCATCGACCGCTGCCGAGACCGCACCCGCGGCCACCGCAGCGACCGAGGGCAAGGCCAAGGGATTCGGCATGGCAGGCGGACTCAAGAAGCCAGGTGCCAAGAAGCCCGGTACCGCAGCTCCCGCCGCCGCTCCGACTGCGGCCGCTGAGGCACCTGCGGCGGAAGCTCCAGCGACTGCAGCGCCAGCTGGTGCTGCTGTCACTGCGGGAACCGAGGGCAAGGCCAAGGGCTTCGGCATGGCGGGCGGTTTGAAGAAGCCGGGCGCCAAGAAGCCAGGTTCGGCAGCCCCTGCCGCAGCCGCACCGACTCCGGCCGCCGAGCCCGCACCTGCGGAGCCCGTAGCCGACGCTCCGGCACCGGAAGCACCTGCCGCACCGTCGGCCGCCGCGGTGACCGAGGGAACCGAAGGCAAGGCCAAGGGATTCGGCATGGCAGGTGGCCTCAAGAAGCCGGGCGCCAAGAAGCCCTTCGGCGGAGCCCAGGAACCACCCGCTGCCGCTCCGGCTGCTCCGGCACCTGCTGCAGCAGAACCCGAGACCGAGGGAGTAGCCGAGGAAGCACCGGCAGCTGTCGAGGCGGCCGAAGCCGCCCCGGCAACCGATTCGCGAACGATCACCGAGACTGGTGCGTCGAAGGCGAAGGGTTTTGGCATCGCAGCCGGAAAGAAGCGTCCCGGCGCAAAGTGATTCGATAGGAGAACGGCCCGGAAGCACTTGCTTCCGGGCCGTTTTTCGTTCGTTCGATCGACACCCATTCGGTAGCGCAATTGTGTTCCACGCCACTCATCAAGTCGGAAGTGTGCCGACTTACAGCAAATTGGCACACGGTTGTGTCAGATGATCACTCCAGTCACACGCGCAACAAGCACTGTCGTCGAATGTCTTAGATTCTCCTCAGCAATGCCCGAATCGACGCTCTCCCTGTCGCATTCGCCCGCACGAAGAAGGGGAAACTTCATGTTCAGCCGCAAGAGTGCGGCGACCGTCGCGACGATCGCCACCGCGGTCGGTTCGCTGGTCGCGTTCGCACCCGCATCACCCGCGTCCGCCGCGGACGTCGTAACAACCACATCGTTCACACATACCTGTGCCGTAGACGGAACGTTCTCCGACTGGACGACGGCATACAACGACACCATGGTCGTGAGTGCGCCTGCCACGGTCGCGCCGGGCGAACAGTTCACCATCAAGATGCAGGCAGGTTCGCTGGTGATGCCCGACGCCAACATCGGCCGCCTGAAGTACGACTTCAAAGTCCCGACCGGCGTGACCGTCGAATCGGCCGCGATAGTCCCCGGCACCGCCGTCGGGCTCGGCGGCCAGACTCCGACACTGTTCCGAGTGAACTCCGCGGGCCAAGTCGACGCCGCCGGCGAGTACTTCCGCATCACCGGCGATGGCCACCTCACGATAAACAACGGCCCCAACGGCAAGGACAACGACCCCGGCAAGGGGTTGCAGGTCAACAAGAACGTCCAGTGGAAGACCCCGCAGATCGCGATCGTCGCGAAGGCCTCGATGACCGAGGGCACCCATATCAAGACGGGCATCCGAACCGGCGACGACACCGCCGCAATCAAGGCGGACTCGACGAGCATCAGCTTCGGCGACACGCGCAATGTCGTCGACAAGACCGCGACGTACTGCGTCGCCGCGGGCGACGGGCGTGGAGCGCTGTCGGACACCGAAGTCGTGGACCCTGCCGTCCGCACCACAGTCGCTCTCGATGTGCCGGACAATGCAGGCGTCGGCCAGGAAGTCGCCCTCAAGGCCAACCTCGACCCGAGCAACGCCGAGGGCAAGGTCCAGTTCAAGGACGGCTCCGACGATATCGGCGGACCGGTCACAGTCCACAACGGTGTGGCGATACTCGATCACACGTTCACCACACGCGGCGACCATGACATCAAGGCAGTCTTCACCGCCGACGCAGGCTTCCGTGACGCTGTGTCCGCCGTCAAGACGGTCACTGTGAAGACTGCGACCACCACGACACTCACGGTTCCGGCCGCCGCCAGGGTCGGCGAGGACGTCGAGTTCACCGCGAACGTCTCCCCCGATGAGGCGACCGGAACCGTGCAGTTCAAAGAAGGAACCACCGACCTCGGTGCACCGGAGCCCGTGGTGAACGGCAAGGCCACCATCACCCGCAAGTACGACGAGGCGGGCAGCCACACCATCAAGGCAGTCTTCAACGCCACCGGGCATTTCGCCGACTCCGAGTCGGACGCCAAGACCGTGACCGTCAAGGACGCCGACTTCGCGACCACCGCCGTCGTAATCGACCCGATGGACGCGGTGACCGGCGAGTCGACCGCGCTCCGCGCCACCGTCCGTCCGATTCCCGACGGCGGCGAGGTCGAGTTCTTCGTCGACGGCGCATCGGTCGGCAAGGCTGACGTCGGAACCGGAGACGGCGTCGCAGTTCTGGCCCACACATTCACCACAGCGGGCTCGGCATCTGTGACCGCCAAGTTCCTCGGTGCTGAAGGCTTCGCCGCATCCGCCGAGTCGGCTCCCCGCACGGTGACCGTCCGTAACCCGGACACCCGCACCGACTCGAGCACCGCGCTGACCGTCGCGGGCGCACCCAACGTCGGCAAGACCGCGACGTTCACCGCCCGCGTCACTCCCGGCACCGCGGGCGGAAAAGTCCAGTTCCGAGTTGGAACCACTGAAGTCGGCACGCCTGTCGACGTCGTGAACGGCGTCGCGACCCTCACTTACACGTTCAACGCCGAAGGCACGTTCGCGATCACCGCGGAGTACCTGGGCGACAGCAACAACCGCGGCTCCGAGTCGGGCCCGACCGTGGTCAAGGTGACCACCGCGTCCACTCCTGTCGACCCGGGCGGCAACGGCTCGCTCTCCAACATCTTCGGCAGCTAGCCCACACCTTCCACTAGGAGATTCTCGTGCAGAAGAGAACCCGCCGACTCGTCACGATCGGCGCAGTAACCCTCGCCGGGCTCACGGTCGTGCCGACCGTGCCCGCGAACGCAGAAACCACCACCACCGTCTTCGACGTCATGTGCAAGGCGACACCGTCGTCGTCGCTGGCGGGCGGACCGCAGAACATCGGCAACCCCGGTGCCCCGATCGAGGTGACGGCCCCAGCGACCGTCGAACCCGGCCAAGAGTTCGACGTGATCATCGCACCGCCGCCGATCACCATCCCCAATGGGATCACCGCCTCCGGGATCACGGCGACTGTCAAGGAGTCGTCTCGCATCAAGATCGACGTCATGGTGCCGGACAACGCCCAGTTCCTCGGCGCGGATGTGATCGCCGGGACCAGTATCGGCCTCAGCGGTGTCGCGCCGAACATGCTGCGGGTCAATGAGTCTGGGACCGTAGATCCCAATGGAACCATCATCCGACTCTCGGGCAACAACCAGACGATCGGAAACGGTCCCAGTTCGAACAAGAGCTCATCCGGGGGCATCGTCGCCAAGAACGTCGGCAGCAGCGGCGACTCGACGACGTTCAAGCTCCCGCAGGTCAAGGCGCGCCTGAAGGCCGGCCCCTCCGGCCAGATCAGCCTGAAGCTCCGAACCGCGGGCAGTGCAGGCGAGTTCGGCAACGACGCCAACCCGATCACCCTCCTCCCGCAGGCCACCGCGCCACTGGTCGGGACGATCTGGGCTCCCGCGCAGTGCACACCGCGCACCACCGCCGACGGCCCGCTGAACAACGGTGCGGGCCCCCTCGCGACCGTGAACATCGAACAAGCCGACAAGGCCACGACGACAACTTTGGCCGTGCCTGGCACCGTCAAGAACGGCGACACCGCCACCTTGACCGCAAACGTCGCGCCCGCGGCGAACGGCGGCACCGTGCAGTTCTCGCTGAACGGCGACGATCTCGGCGCACCGGTCGACGTCGAGAACGGCAAGGCCTCGATCGAGCACAAGTTCGAGACCGACGGCGACTTCGATGTGAAGGCCGTTTTCTCCGGCACGAACGGATTCGAGGGCTCCACGTCGGGCACCAAGACGATCAAGGTCACGACCGACGACGTCGCCACATCGGTTCGCACCACCGGTCCGAACGACGCGTACGTCGACGAGGACGTCAACCTGACTGCGCAGGTCACGCCTGCAGTCCAGGGTGGCACCGTCACATTCACCGTGGACGGCGCGCCCGGTCCGACTGCGAACGTCGGCTCCGACGGCACCGCTGTCGCACCCTACAAGTTCACGACGACGGGCACTCACCGCGTGTTGGCTCGATACTCAGGACGTTCGGGGGTTGCCGGCTCGGTGGCCCCGATGTTCCCGGTCAGCGTGACCACGGCCCCGGCGGCCTCGGTCTCGACCACGACCACACTGGCTCCGGTCGGCACGGTCAACAAGGGCGAGTCGGTGACTCTGAAGGCGACGGTCGACCCGTCGAACGCGAACGGCACCGTGCAGTTCAAGATCGGCGACGATCCCATCGGACGCCCTGTCCGGGTCGTCAACGGCGTCGCGACTCTGACCACGACGTTCGCCACCGGCGGCACGTTTGCGATCAGTGCTCAGTTCAAGGCCGACAACGGGTTCATCGACTCGGCTTCTGATCCCCAGACGCTGACCGTGCCCGGCGGACAGGATCCGACCGATCCCGGCACCAACCCCGGCGGAAACGGTTCGTTGGACAGCATCTTCGGCAGCTGATCCACTCTGGGCGAACCGACTTCGGCCCCGACACCTCACGGTGTCGGGGCCGTCGTCGTCGGGCCGCGAATCTAGTTCGGACGCTTCGACTCGCTTCGCTCGCTCAACGAGCAGTGGGATCTCTCCGCGGTCCGCTCAAACCTCTGCTCCTTGAGCGAGCGTGCGGGTCGAAAGGTCCCGTCAGTCAGTCGCGGTAGCGGACCGAGAGCGGAGCGTGGTCGGACAGTCGGGCATCGGGCGAGGGCTCTTTGTCGACCCACACGGCTTCGGCGCGGCGGGCGAGAGCCGGCGAGGCCAGTTGGTGATCCACTCGCCAGCCGACGTCCTTGCTGAACGACTCCCCCGCCCAACTCCACCACGTCAGCGGCCCCGGTTGGTCGCCGTGGATCTGCCGGACCACGTCGACCAGACGCCTCGGCGACAGCAACGACGAGAACCACTCGCGCTCCTCGGGCAGGAATCCCTCCATCTTCCGCGCCGCGCGCCAATTGGTGACGTCGTGCTCCACGTGGGCGACGTTGAGGTCGCCGATCAGAGTGAAGTCACGCCCGGCCCGCGCCGCGGCAAGCCTGTTCCGGTCGAGTTCCCGCGCGAATCCGTCGAGGAACGCCATCTTCCGCTCGTACTTCGCACCGCCGTCCATCTCTGCACGCATCCCGCCTGGGCGCTGAAGGTGCACGGGCAGGCCGCCTTTCGGCAGGTAGAGGCAGGCTACGGTCAGCGGCCGATCGGCGAGGTCGACTTCGATGTAGCGCCCGTGGTCGGAGTATGCGCCGAGACCACGAGCCTTCGGGGGAACGGCAGCCCATGACCGCACTGCGGCCGGTTCGTGGCGAGTGAGCAGTGCGACGCCGTTCCGGCCGGGGATCGACCCGACGTCCACCGCCGCCGAGTATCCGCGGAACTCGCCGACCTCCGACGCCGGACAACGCAGCTCCTGAAGTCCGACGACGTCAGGCGAGCGGTCGGCCAGCCAGTCGTCGAACCCGCGGCGTCGCGCGGCTCTGATGCCGTTGACGTTGAACGAAGTGACAGTGAAACCCACGCCACAACAATGCACGCTGGCGCATAATCGGTTGCCTTCGGCTGACAGAATGTACGCATGAGCCGCCCCCATGTGTCGCACCAGAACCTCAATCTGCGGACGATCGAGCAGTCCGAGAAGCTGCAGAACGTCTGCTACGAGATCCGCGGACCGGTGCATGCGCACGCATCGCGACTCGAGGCAGAGGGGCACCGCATCCTCAAACTGAACATCGGCAACCCGGCCATCTTCGGCTTCGAGGCGCCCGACGTGATCCTGCGCGACATGATCCATGCGCTGCCCTACTCGCAGGGTTACTCGGAATCGGCAGGCGTGCTGTCGGCCCGACGCGCCGTGGTGACCCGCTACGAGTTGATCCCCGACTTCCCGTACTTCGACGTCGACGACGTCCTGCTCGGCAACGGCGTGTCCGAACTGATCACGATGACGATGCAGGCGCTCCTCAACAACGGCGACGAAGTCCTGATCCCGGCTCCCGACTACCCGCTGTGGACCGCGATGACGGCGCTCTCCGGCGGCACCCCTGTGCACTACAAGTGCGACGAGGACAACGGCTGGAATCCGTCGATCGCGGACATCGAGTCGAAGATCACGCCGAACACCAAGGCGATCGTCGTCATCAACCCGAACAACCCGACGGGCGCCGTCTACTCACGCGAGGTGCTGCAGAAGCTCGTCGACGTCGCGCGGAAGCACTCCCTGCTGATCCTCGCCGACGAGATCTACGACAAGATCCTCTACGACGACGCCGAGCACATCAACGTCGCGTCGCTGGCCCCCGACCTGCTGGTGTTCACGTTCAACGGACTGTCGAAGGCCTACCGCGTGTGCGGCTACCGCGCGGGATGGGTTGTGATGACCGGACCGAAGGACCACGCGCGCGGCCTCATCGAGGGCATGGGCATCCTCGCTTCGACTCGACTGTGTGCAAATGTCCCCGCGCAGCACGCCATTCAGGTGGCGCTCGGCGGCTACCAGTCGATCAACGATCTTGTCCTCCCCGGAGGCAGGCTGCTGGAGCAGCGCAACATCACGTGGGACAAGCTCAACGAGATCCCCGGCGTGAGCTGCGTGAAGCCGATGGGTGCGCTGTACGCCTTCCCGCGCCTCGACCCCGAGGTCCACGAGATCCACAACGACGAGAAGTTCGTCCAGGACCTGCTGCTGCAGGAGAAGATCCTCGTGGTCCAGGGGTCGGGATTCAACATGCCCGACAACGAGCACTTCCGGATCGTCACCTTGCCGTGGGCTCGTGACCTGGCGGACGCTGTGGAGCGGATCGGCAACTTCCTGGCGTCGTACCGCCAGTAGTCGAAACTCGCGCTAACAATTGTTAGCGTGTTGTGTGTCACCGGTGGTACCGTGTCAACGAACAATGGCACGATCGGAGACGACACATGACGGACTGGCAGCGCACCGACATCACGGCAGGCGCCGTGCGGATCGCGACGTTCTCGTACGGCGACACCACCGACACCAACCGCCCCGCGGTGGTTCTGGTGCACGGGTGGCCGGACACGCATCACCTCTGGGACCGCATCGCCCCGCAGCTCGCCGAGCACTACCGGGTCTTCGCCTACGACACGCGAGGCTTCGGTGAGAGCGACCGTCCAACCGACGTCCCGTCATACGCACTGCCTGGCCTGGCGGAGGATCTGTTCGCCGTCATCGACGCCGTCACCGACGGCGGCAGTGCACACGTCGTCGCCCACGACTGGGGTTCGGTGCAGACGTGGGAGGCCGTGACCACCCCCGACGCCGAGAAGCGCATCAAGTCGTTCACCTCGGTATCGGGCCCGAACCTCGACTTCCTCAGCGAATGGGCTCGTGCCCAGCTCGCGTCGCCGACTCCCGGCAACATCGGTCGCGCACTGTCGCAGGTCGCGTCGTCTGCATACACCGGTTTCTTCCAGATCCCCGGCGTCTCTGATGCGTTCTTCCGCGCTTTCGGCTCCGAGAAGGTCTGGACCGAGTTCCTCCACACCATCGAGGGCACTCCTCGCGAGAACGTGTCGTTCGCCCCGACGCTGCGCGAGGACATGATCTCCGGACTCAAGCTGTACCGCGCGAACATCCGCGGCAAGCTCGCCCGCCCAGAGCCGCGTCCGACGAAGGTCCCAGTTCTCGAGGTGGTCAACGACCGCGACATCGCGCTGCGCCCGGCGATCTTCGACCTGACCCACACCCACGCCGAGAAGCTGTGGCGCAAGAGCGGCACATCGGGGCACTGGCTGCCCTATACGAATCCCGATTACCTGGCGGAGACGGCGCGTGAGTTCATCGACTTCGTCGAGAACGGCACCTCGAGCGCCCCGAACACCATCGACCGCGCACGTCAGCTCGGCAAGCCGCTCGCACTCACGGGCAAGCTCGCCGTCATCACGGGCGCAGGCAGCGGCATCGGACGCGAGACGGCGTACGCGCTGGCTGCTCTCGGCTGCGAGGTGGTCCTCGCCGACATCAACGTCGCCAGTGCCGAGGAGACGGCCACCGAATGCAAGGCGAAGGGAGTGCTCACCAACGTCTATGAACTCGACGTCTCGAAGGTCGCCGCGGTGGACGAGTTCGCGGAGACCGTCCGCGCCCGCCACGGCGTTCCAGACATCGTGATCAACAACGCGGGTATCGCACTCGCCGGCAGCGCCCTCGCCGCGACCGACGAGCAGCTCGATCGCCTCTTCGACATCAACGTCCGCGGTGTCATCTCCGGCAGCCGGGCCTTCGCCCGCCAGATGGTGGCCCGCGGAACCGGCGGTCACATCGTCAACCTGTCGTCGGCAGCGGCGTTCACCCCGTCCCGCGACCTCGGCCTGTACTCGGCGAGCAAGGCCGCCGTGCTCATGTTCTCCGAGAGTCTGCGTGCCGAGCTCGCCGAGCACCGCATCGGCGTGAGCGCGATCTGCCCCGGCATCGTCCACACGAACATCACCAGCACCACCCAGTTCGCGGGCGCCGCCGACGAGGACGCCACCCGCGCCAAGATCGACGGCTTCTACGAGAAGCGCAACTACACACCCGACCGCGTAGCACGTCAGATCGTCGACGCCGTCGTCTCGAACAAGGCCGTCGTGCCCGTGACGCCGGAGGCCGAGTTCGGCTACCGCGTGTACCGATTCTTCCCCTGGGCGTCGCGCATCGCCGCACGTCAGAAGCTGAACGGATAGGACCACATCATGACCGCAGTGCACGCCAACCGTTCCACCCCCGAGACCGATCCGGGCGAGGTGGAACTGCACGCCCGCAATGTCGCGTTCGACCTCTCGGAGACGCCCCTTCACTGGATCCCGGGCGCACCCGTCTCATCGAACATGATCACCGTGCTCAACCTGCTGCTGCCCGAGGGCGAACGCTGGTTCGTGGAGACGTTCAACGAAGCGCTCCCGATGATCAAGGACGAGAAGCTCGCAACCGCGATGCGCGGCTTCGTCGGCCAGGAGGCGATGCACGCCGAAGTGCACGATCGGGCAGTCGAGAACTGGCTGTCGCGCCACGGCGTGGACGCGACCGCCTACATCGAGCAGATGGAGTGGATCTTCCGCAAGGTCCTCGGACCGCGCGAAGGACAGACGCCGGAGCAGGACCTCAAGCACCTCATCGAGCGACTCTGGCTGATCGCGGCGATCGAGCACTACACCGCCCTGCTCGGCGATTTCGCCCTGAACTGCACGTGGGTCGAGAACGGCGCCGACCCGAACATGGCCGACATGTTCGTCTGGCACGGCGCGGAGGAGGTCGAGCACCGGGCCGTCGCGCACGACGCCGCAGCCTACTTCGGCGACACCCCGCTCCGGCGTGGACGCGCGATGGCGCTCGCGATGCCGTTCCTGGCGATTCTGCTGGTCCGCGGGTTCCGCTTCATCAACAGCCAAGACCCGCTGTACGACGACATGAGCGTCCCCGCCAAGTACACGAAGTACGTCAAGGACTACTTCGTCGAATCGCGACGCGGACTGTTCCCGAAGATCGGCGGCCTGGTGTGGGCCACGGCCACGTACTTCAAGCCGGGCTTCCACCCGAACGACATCGGTGACACCGCGCAGGCCGTCGCCTATCTGGCGTCGTCACCGGGCGCTCGACGCGCGGGGTGAACCGATGAACCATCTGATGCATCCGCATGAGACGGCGCTGGTCACCGAGCCGCCCCACCTCCAGGGGCGGTGGCGACGCGACCCGCTGATGCGACTGATCACCGGCATCGGCAAGACGTGGTTCCCGTTCTGGGGCAGCCTCGAACCGCTGCGGGAGACCGCCGAGAACAACGGCATTCAAGTCCTGGAGATCGTCGGCCGCGAGGTGGTGGCGAACGACGACAACGTGATCGCGCTGACGTTCGCGGCCCCCGACCGGTCGGTGCTGCCCGAATGGCACGCCGGGGCTCACCTCGACTTGTTGCTGCCGTCGGGCCGGATGCGCGAGTACTCGCTGTGCGGCGATCCGGGCGACCGGACCACGTACCGGATCGCTGTGCGCCGCATCCCGGACGGCGGCGGCGGTTCGGTGGAAGTCCACGACGACCTCTCCGTCGGCGACACCATCTCGATCAAGGGGCCGCGCAACGCGTTCCCGTTGGCGATGCCCGGCTACGGCTCGCCGGTGGGACGCCTGAGGTTCGTCGCTGCGGGGATCGGCATCACGCCGATCCTGCCGATGGTCGCGATCGCCGACCGATTCGGCCTGGACTGGTCGATGATCTACACCGGCCGCACGCTCGACTCCATCCCGTTCCGCGACGAGCTGGCCCGCTACGGCGACCGTGTACAGATCCGGACCGACGACGATCACGGCCTGCCCACGATGGCCGAGCTGGTCGGCGACATCGGCGACGACGGCCTCGCCGTCTACTGCTGCGGTCCGACGCCGATGCTCGAAGCGCTTCGTGTTCACCTCGTCGGCCGAGCCGACGTGGAGTTGCACTACGAGCGGTTCTCGCCGCCGCCGATCGAGAACGGAACCGAGTTCGAGATCCGTCTCGCGTCGACCGACGAGTCGCAGACCGTCGCCGCCGACGAGTCGGTGCTGACGGCGCTGCGTCGTCTCCGTCCGAACACGCCGTACTCGTGCCAGCAGGGTTTCTGCGGCACGTGCAAGCTGCGGGTGTCCGACGGTGAGGTCGATCATCGCGACGGCAGCCTGATGGAACCCGAGCGCGAGGCGGGCTACTTCCTGCCGTGCGTCTCGCGCTGCGACTCGGACTCCCTCACGATCGACGTCTGACCCGTTCGTCGACCGTTCCCTTCCCAGTCTCCGAGCGTCCCTTCCTGGTCTTCGAGCGCAGTCGAGAAGGACTTTGACAGAATGCACGGGTGACCGAGTACCGAATCGACGACCTGGCGCACGCCGCGGGCACCACTACACGCAATGTCCGCGGGTACCAGGACCGCGGGCTGATTCCGCGTCCCATCCGCCGGGGTCGGATCGCGATCTACAACGATGAGCACCTCGCTCAGTTGCGAGTGATCAACGATCTGTTGGGTCGTGGGTTCACGATGCAGCACATCGGTGAGTTCTTCGAGCGGATGCGCCAGGGCGAGGATCTCGCCGAGGTCCTCGGTCTGCGCGAGATGGTGTCGGAGCCGTGGTCGCGCACACCGTCCGAGACGGTCTCCGCCGCCGAACTGCACAAGCTCCTCGGCACGGACGACCCCGACCTGCTCGCTCGGGTGCAGGCGTCGGGTCTGATCGAGCCGGTCGGCGACGCCACTCCGCCGGCTCAGTACATGATCACCGACACCGAGAGCATCGACGGCTACGTGCGTCTGATGGCGATCGGTGTGCCGTTGGAGTACATCCTCGGTCTGCAACGCAAGCTCGACGACGACATGGATCGCGCCGCGCACACGTTGATCTCTGCGGGCCGCAGCGCCATCACCGAGGGCCGCTTCGACGGCTGGATCCCGGAGAGTGACGAGGAGTCCGGATGGGCCTCACTGTTCCTCGGCGAACTGCGCCGCACGGGCCGCGTCGCCGCACACAACACGCTGTACCGTGCGCTCGACCGCGAACTGTCCCGCCAGCTGGACGACTACCTGTCGATCGCACGCGAGCGCAAACACGCCGCTGAATCCTGACCTTCGCCTTCGCGCGGAAGGTGCGCCGGACCGCTATCGGACGACGATCGGCGGGAGCCCCGGGATCGGATTCGGCACGGTGCGGCGATGTGGGCCGGGAGACGGATTACGGCCGGTCGACGGCTTCTTCGTCTTCTTCGGCGGCGGCGGTGGCGGCGGTGTCGTGTAGCGGAGCATCGTTGAACGGGCAGCCGCGAGTTCAGCCGGGTCGGCCGAGTTCGGGATGTGCTCGGGAGCCGACGTCGACGACGGCGCATCGGTCGTCGTGGCGGTGCTGCCGGAGTCGTTGACCGACGCCATGTTCGGACCGGCGTGTTCGTGGAGGTTCATCGCGACGGCCGCACCTGCGCCTCCGAGTCCCAGCAGAAGGACGACCGACGCTGCGGCCGTCCATCGGAATCGACGTTTCGCCTGCTGTTCGCGGGCGGCGCGCGCCTCGTCGCTCTCTTCGAATGCGTCGTCGGAGACCGGTCCGTCGAACTGGACGTCGCCGTTGGCGTCGATTTCGTAGTCGGCGGGGTCGATGCCTGCCGCAGTGAACGACAGCGGGCCGCTCTCAGCGGTGTCGGTCCATGCGAGGTTCGACGGCGCCTCGTCGACCCTGTCGAGGAGACCCGTCGGCTGCTCGTCGCCCCCGAATGTGGTCGGGAACGGGTCGCCGGGAAGCAGCGCGCTGAAACCGCGCTCGGTGAACGCCTCCCACAGGCCCGGCCACTGGTCGGTGCCCGGACCGAGGAGGATGGCGTCGACGGGCGCGGGGCCTGCCAGTTCGATCAGCATGCCGTGAAGTCGGTTCACTTCCGGGACAGTCGCTTCGACCATCTCCAGTCGCGTCACGGACACGAACTTGAGCGTGCCGCGCCCCATTGCGAGCGCGGAGTCACGGTCGCCGATGGACTGGCGGGCACGCGACGCCAGATCGACGAGTTCGTCGAACACGTCAGCGTCTGACGCCTCGGGGACTTTGCCGTTCTCCAGCAGCTCACCTGCTATCCGCATGTCCAGAACTGACGGGACGATGCGGGGTTCTCGCAGTTCGCCGAGCACGTCGCGGGCGCCGGTCACGCGGCCCATCCACACTCCGGAGTCGGCGAACGTGACGGCGAGCACGGCACCCGTGGGGGCGGACGGGACAGTGAATCCCGCCAACCATGCAAGGGCGCCGTGTGCGTCGTTCATGTCAGTCGCTCTGGAAGTTCAGGTACGCCTTGGACGGCGTCGGACCGCGCTGCCCCTGGTACTTGGAGCCGACAGCGGCGCTGCCGTACGGATTCTCCGCCGGACTCGACAGCCGGATGAGGCACAGCTGACCGATCTTCATCCCCGGCCACAGGGTGATCGGAAGGTTCGCGACGTTCGACAGTTCCAGCGTGATGTGTCCGCTGAAGCCGGGATCGATGAAGCCGGCGGTCGAATGGGTGAGGAGGCCGAGACGCCCGAGCGACGACTTGCCTTCGAGTCGCCCGGCGAGGTCGTCTGGCAGCGAGAGGACTTCGAGCGTGGACCCGAGAACGAACTCGCCGGGATGCAGAACGAACGGTTCGCCTTCCACCGGCTCGACGAGTGTCGTCAGCTCGTCCTGCTGCTGCTTCGGGTCGATGTGCGTGTACTTGGTGTTGTTGAAGACGCGGAACAGCCCGTCCAGACGCACGTCGACGCTCGACGGTTGGACCATGGCCTCGTCGAACGGTTCGACGCCCAGCCGTCCCCCGCCGATCTCGGCACGGATGTCGCGATCAGATAACAGCACGTGAAGAGCGTACTGTAATTTCGGGCCGACCTTGACATCCGCCATCGTGACAGTTGGCGACATCTCATGTCGGCGACGGCCCATCCGATACCGATTCGGCTCCGAATCGCCTGGTGTTCCTGCTCGCAGAGTTCCACCAGATCGGAGAAACTCCATGATCCGTCGTATTGTCGTCGCCGCGCTGGTCGCACTGACCACGGCAGCCGTGGCGCCCCTCGGCGCCGCCGCTCACGCCGCTCCTCTGCAACCTGTCCCCCGCGTGGACCTGCCTCGCTATCTCGGCGTGTGGCACCAGGTCGCGGCGAACCCGGCGCCCTTCAACATCGACTGCGTGCGCGACACGACTGCGCGGTATTCGCTGATCGATTCCCGGACGATCCGGGTGAAGAACTCGTGCACCACCGTCACCGGCGCCAAACGGTCGATTGTCGGCCGGGCGCGAGTCAACGGTCCCGCCTCACTGCACGTCTCGTTCCCGGGTGTTCCCGGACAGTCGACCGTCGATGGACCGAGCAACTACCTGGTGGCGTACATCGCGGACGACTACTCGTGGGCATTGGTCGGCGACCCGACGCGATTGTCGGGGTTCGTGCTGTCTCGTTCGGGTTCAGTCGACCGCGCGACGTGGCGGAGCATCCGGTCGGTCGCCGAGCAGAAGGGCTACAACTCCTGCTTGATGTTGACGTCGCCGGTGACCGGAGGCCTTCGCGACATCCGGCCCCTGTGCACTGTGTGAGGTCAGTCTTTGATCGACGCGTATCGGTCGAGGGCATCGAGCCGTTCGGCGGCGTGGTCGACGATCGGCTCGGGATAACTCCCGGGTCGGTCACCGGTCGGCTTGTGCACCTGCTTTCCTGCCACTGATCGGAGCTCGGGCACCCAGCGTCGGACGTAGTCGCCGGTCGGGTCGAACTTCTCTCCCTGCGTGGTCGGGTTGAACACCCGGAAGTAGGGCGAGGCGTCGGTTCCGCAGCCTGCGACCCATTGCCATCCGTGCTGGTTGGACGCGAGGTCGCCGTCGATGAGGAAGTCCATGAAGTGCCGGGCGCCCCACTGCCACGGCAGGTGGAGGTCTTTGGTGAGGAACGACGCGACGATCATCCGCACACGGTTGTGCATCCAACCTTCGGCCGCTAGTTGGCGCATCCCTGCATCGACGATCGGGTAGCCGGTCCGGCCCTCGCACCACGCTCGAAAGGCTTCCTGGGCGTCGGGCCCGGTGTCGTGCGGCATCCGGCGGAACTTCTCGTTGAATTCGATGTACGCGCTGTCCGGCCGGTGATGCAGGACGTCGGCGTAGAACTCGCGCCAGCACAATTCGCTGCGGAACTTCGCCGCTCCGTCGTCGGTGCGCGACCTCATGTCGTGGAGGAGTGTCCGCGGGTGCAGGCATCCAGTCTTCAGATACGCCGACAGCCGGCTGGTTCGGTCGAGGTCGGGGCGGTCGCGGTTCGTGCCGTAGTCGGCGAGGTCGTCGGTGAGGAAGTCGTGCCACCGGTCGAGCGCGGCAGTCTCCCCCGCAGGCGCGAGTGGCTTCACGGCCGGCCGCGGCACGTCCTGCCTGCCCCGCATTCCTGTCGGGTCGAGCCATGTCAGAGTCGTGGCGTCACTCGAGGCGGGCGGTCGCCAGCCGTGCTCGTGCCACGCGCGCTGGTAGGGGCCGAACACCCGATACGGGGTGCCGTCGCCCTTCACGACGCGCCCCGGCGCGACGGCGTACGACGATCCGGTACGCACGAGCGGTGTCTCTCCGAGCGCCGTTTCGACCGCCTCGTCTCGCCGACGTCCATACGGCGAGAAGTCGGCCGAGATGTGGACTGATCCCGCGCCGATCTCATCGACCAGACGCGGCAGCTCCGCTTCGGGGTCACCGTGCAAGATGAGCAGTCTGCCGTCCAACGACTCGTTGAGCGCGGCCAAGCAGCCGAGGAAGAAGTCCGTGCGAGGTCCCGGACGAGCCACCTGATCGTCGAGGACGAACACCCCGACCGCCGTGTCCGCATCGGCGGCGGCCGCCGTCAACGTCGGCAGATCATGCACGCGCAGATCGCGACGGAACCAGACCACCGAAGGGTTCGCTCGAGACTCGATAGGACAACTCCTGTCTGTTCACGACATGCTCTGCACCATCCACGGACCGTGTTTGTTACGGTAGTCCTCGCGCAGGTCACCCTGCGCAGCGCCGATGTAGTTTAGTGGTAGAACATCAGCTTCCCAAGCTGAGAGTGCGGGTTCGATTCCCGTCATCGGCTCCATCAAACCCCCTGGTCGGGACCGATCAACCTCTGCCTCGGAATGCCTGCCTTCAGTTGTTCTCGATGAGCGCTCGCGGTCAGTAAGAATCTCCGCCATGACGAAATCATCGGACCGCGTGAACGGACGGCCACCTCTGATCTCCCGTCGAGCCGAATGGGAGCGTCGCTCCGAACCGATCCTCGCTGTTGCCGCCCTAGCGTTCTTGGTCGCCTACGGCACACCGATCGTTGAGCAAGATCTCAGTCCAGGCTGGCAGTCTGCGTGTACCGCGGCGACGATCGTCGCCTGGATCATCTTCGCTCTCGACTACCTGGCGCGCCTGATCCTGACAGGCAACAAGAGGTACTTCATTCGCCACAACTGGTTCGACGCGCTGATCCTGGCCATGCCCGTGCTCCGACCGCTTCGCGCGTTGCGACTCGTCGCGCTTCTGTCCATCGCACACCGCGCCGGGACGAACACCCTCCGCGGCCGAGTCGTCACCTATGCGGCCGGCGGCACAACACTCCTCCTCATACTCTCCTCACTCGCCATCACCGATGCGGAACGGGGCCGGCCCGGAGCCACAATCAACGGCATCGGAGACGGGCTCTGGTGGTCGATCACCACGATGACGACTGTCGGATGCGGCGATCGGTATCCGGTCACCACGTCTGGCCGATTCGTCGCCGCCGCGTTGATGCTGGCCGGAATCGCATTTCTGGGTGTCGTCACCGCCACCGTCGCATCCTGGCTCATCGAACGGATCGACGACGCCAAGAACCAAGAAGCCGCCACTCAAGCATTGGTCAACGAACTGCGGATTGAGATCAAGCGACTGCACGAGCGGCTCGACGCTCGCGAGCAGCTCGCCGACTCGGACGATCAACGCGATCCCGAAAAGTACACGCCATGACGTGCGCCGTCTCACACTGGGCGACCTTCCGCTGGATGACCTGCGGGTGCGCTGCCAGACTCCTGAGAATCACCACTTTTGATAACGACTAGATAACAACAAGACCGCGGATTCATGTACGTTCGTCGGCAGTCCTCGATCGGACGCGACGCATGTGTCGCACCGCCTCCCCCACCTCGGGCGGCCGACGAGGAGAACTTTCCCCAACCCCTGGGAGACCATGCATCCGCACCGCCCCCTCCGCAAGACCGTCGTGCTCGCAATGGCCGGCGTCGCTCCCGTTGCCGCCCTTCTGACGGGTGCGGCGGCGAGCACCGCCGAACAGGCGGCGGCTCCCGCCGTCGTCCAAGCGGCTCACGTCCAGCCGCAGCCGGAGCCTGCCCAGGCCCCTGCACCCACGACACAGGCGCAGGTCCGCAAGGCAGCGCTCACCCGTCCGGTCGCACCGCCGCGAGTTCCCGCGTCTGTGTCCAAGGGACTCGTCCCGCGCGTGAACTTCGACGCCTACCGTTCGGCGGAGGCGTCGATGGCGAAGTCGACACCCCGCTGCCACATCGACTGGAAACTGATCGCGGGCATCGGACGCGTCGAGTCGCACCACGCGAACCTCGGCGACACCTTCCGCAACGGCAAGCTGCGCACCCCGATCTACGGCCCGACGCTCGACGGCTCCCTCGCGGGCAACCGAGTCGTCTCCGACACCGACGGCGGACGCCTCGACGGCGACTCCACGTACGACCGGGCAGTCGGGCCGATGCAGTTCCTCCCGTCCACCTGGGAGCACTACGCCGCCGACGGGAACGGCGACGGCAAGAAGGACCCGCAGAACCTCTTCGACGCCGCCCTCACCACGGCCCGCTACCTCTGCGAGGATCGTGTCGACATGCGCAAGGCAGGCGACCGGGTCACCGCGATCCTGCGCTACAACAACTCGATGGAGTACGTGGACGACGTCCTCGGCTTCGCACGAAGCTACTGACGGTTTCGACAACTTCGGCACTCCCCGCCGCGAATAGCGCGGCGTGGAGTGCCGAAGTTGTTTCGCGGCCAGTAGGCCGCCCGTTGACACGACTCGACGAGACACAGATGGTGGAGGCATGACCGCTGCACGGACCGCGTACGAGTCCCTCGAGCCATTTCACGTCCTCGCCTACTTCAACCCCGGAATGGGCGACGCTCTCAAAGACACCGGCGTCGACCCGTCGTCGTTCTACCTCGGCGCGCGCGGCGCACCGCTCGGCGACTGCGCGCCCGAGGTCGTGATCTCGACGTTCTACAATTTCGCACCGGCCACAGTGACGGCCGGATGGGCGACCGCGCGGTCCGCCGGCCTCCAGAAGATCGCAGATCGTCGCTTCGCGATGCTCGACGCCTCGCTCCGTGACATCCTCGGCGACCTCGCCGACAACCCCGAGATCACCGAACTCGCCGACGGCTTCGGCCGACTCGCCTCCGACCTGCCGCTCGGCGGACGGGCACTGGCGGCCGCATGGTCGACGTCGACGCCGCCGAACAGCAACGACCTGCTGCGCCTCTGGAACAACGTCGCGATCCTGCGCGAATGGCGCGGCGACAACCACATCTCAGTGCTCGTCGGCCACGGGCTCGACGGCATCGACGCCTGCACGTTCCACGAGTCGACGCTGCTCGACCCGACCATCCGTCGCCGCGCGATGGGACGCCGACTGACGCAGTTGACGCGAGGCTGGTCGGACACCGACTGGGAGGCATCCGTCGATCGACTGGTCGCACGCGGCATCGCCGAACGGACCGACGACGGGCATCGCCTCACCGCCGACGGCGCAGCGCTGTACGACGACATCGAAGCCACCACCGACGCGCTGGGCGAGAACGTGTGGTCGGCCCCCGGCGCCGACGATCTGGTCGCCCGGATGCGGCCGTACGTCAAGGCCGTCATCGACGCCGGCGTGCTCCCGGGGACCAAGAAGAAGGCCTGACCACCACTGCTCCTTGAGCGAACGGAGTGAGTACTGCTCCTTGAGCGAACGGAGTGAGTCGAAAGGTCGTCCCCCACCGCCGAACTACGTCCACGAGCCCACGGCCTGACGGGTCATAAAGGCTGGCGTGAGACTCCTGGGTTCGTGTATTCGGCAAGGCGCTTCGACTCACTTCGTTCGCTCAACGAGCAGAAGGACTCCGCCGCTCGACGAGCGCGTTCGGTGTAGGCGTCAGCCGACGAGCTCGGGTTCGGGCTCGGCCGCCTCGACACGGGGTGAGCGCAGCGCCCACGCCCCGATCACCGCGGAGAGAACTGATACGCCCACCGCGACCCAGGTGGCCTGGGCGAGCCCGTCGATGAACACCGACGACACCACGTCGTGCACGGCCCGTCCTGCATCACCCGGGGCGCGTTCGGACACGGCGACGCCAGCCATCACCGACTGCTCGGCAGTCTCCCGCACGGATGCGGGCACGCCGATCGCAGTGAGGCGGTCCGCGACATCGGCCGCGTACACCGAGGTCAACACGGACCCGAGGACGGCGACGCCCAACGTTCCGCCGATCTCACGCGTCGTGTCGTTGACCGCCGAACCGGCTCCGGCTTGCTCGGGTGTGAGTGCATCCATGATCACTTGGGTGCACGGACCGGAGATCAGCGCGAGTCCCGCCGCCATCAGCATCATCGACCAGATGATCAGGCCGAAGTACGTCGACTCCATGCCGACGAACTGAACGAGCCCGAAGCCGGCAGCCATCAGCAGCGCACCCGAAACCGCAACGGGTCGCGGACCGAAGCGGTGCGACGCAGCCATCGCGAACGGCGACAGCGCCGCCACCACCACAGCGAACGGCAGCGTGCGGATGCCGGCCTGCAGTGGGCTGTATCCCTGCACTGCCTGGAAGTATTGAGTGATCAGGAAGATGAACCCGAACAGGGAGAAGAACGCGACGGCCACCATTCCTGCGGCGGCCGCGAACCGCCGATTGGCGAACAGTCGGACGTCGAAGATCGGATTCGTGACGCGCTGCTGGTGAACGACGAACACCGCGAGGATCACGACGGATGCCAGCAGTCCGACAATGGTTCGCGCTGATCCCCAACCTGCGGCAGGCCCTTCGATGACCGAGTACGTGAGAAGGCCGAGACCGGCGATCGACAGCACGACGCCCACGGCGTCGAACCGCGGAAGCAACGCATGAGCATCAAGTCCACGCGAGGGGATCACAGCGAGCACCGCGACGAAGGCGATCACTCCGAACGGGACGTTCACCCAGAACACCGACGACCATGAGAAGTGTTCGAGCAGCCATCCGCCGAGCACCGGTCCGATCGCGATGGCGATGCCGGACGTCGCGGCCCAGACGCCGACCGCCGCCGCTCGCTGTTTCGGGTCGGTGAAGATGCCGACGATCAACGCCAGCGTCGCGGGGAACACCAGAGCGGCGAACAGTCCAAGACCGGCACGGGCGGCGATCAACTCGCCGAGGGAACCGGCGAGGGCGGCGCCCACGGACACCGCCACGAATCCGACGATGCCGCCGAGCAGCATCCGGCGATGCCCGAAGCGGTCGCCGAGGTAGCCGCCGGTCAGAAGTAGCCCGGCGAACACCAGCGTGTACGCGTCGACGACCCACTGAAGTCCAGAGATCCCCGCGTCCAGATCACGGCTGATCGTCGGCAGTGCCACATTCACGATCGTGTTGTCGACCATCACCAGCAGCTCTGCGAAGCAGAGCGCCGCGAGGGCGAGCCATTTGGTTCTCATCAGTTCCTCCGTTGTAGAACGGCGTACCAAACTAGTAGTACGCCGTCCTACAATGCAGGTCAAGGATTTTGTAGAACATCGTTCTAGTAAGGTGGACCACATGCCGCGCTCACCAGTCAGCCGACGCACCCCTGCCGCTCAGGTCCGGTCGTCCCTCCTCGCGGCCGCACGACAGATCCTCGAGAACGAGGGACCGAGCGGATTGACTGTGCGCGCGGTCGCCGCAGCTGCCGGCGTTGCACCGATGGGCGTCTACAACCACTTCGACGGCAAGGACGGCCTGCTGACGGCCGCCGTCAACGACGGCTTCGCGGAGTTCGCGCAGGCCATCGCCGCCGCTGACAACGACCCCACCGACAGGCTGCTGGCATCGGGCCGCGCGTATCGCGCTTTCGCCCTCGCCAACCCGACCCTCTACTCCCTGATGTTCGGCGGACAGTGCGCCCCCGACATCGCGGTGGCATCCGCCGCGTTCACCGCCCTCGTGGAGATCGTTCAGTATGGCCAGGTGGGAGGGATCATCCGCGACGACGACCCGGGCTCGATCGCCATGCAGGTGTGGTCGTGCGTTCACGGTGCGACGAGCCTCGAACTCGCATCGCCCACACCGCCGGGCGCGACGATGGACGAGAACTACGAGAACGTCATCAACCTGATCGCGCGGGGCCTCGCGCCGTAGCAGTCGTCGTCACCAACGTTGTGAATCGATGAGATACCGGGCCGTGACGGCCGTCCCGCGGTCCGGATCATCGACGAGCCGCAGCAGTGCCGCATGGGCGTCGGGGCCTCCGACCTCCCCGAGGGCCTGCGCGATGCGGCGCCGAATCCCAGCGTCAGCGGTGTCCAGCGCGGAGACGAGACGGCCGACGACCATCGCCTGATCGCCGGCCGCGGCCAACGCCTCCGAAGCGTCCACGTCGGCGACACCGTCGACCACCCGATCCACGAGTAGGGGGATCACAGCAGTGTCGCCCCGAACAGCCAACTCCTGCGTCGCACGACTCCGCACCGTCGGATCGGGGTCGGCGACGACCGTCCGCAAGGCCTCCGACGACGCGTCCGAATCGATGTCGACGAGCGCGAGAACAGCGCGTCGACGCAGGTGAGCATCCGAATCACCGAGCGCCTCGGCCAACAGTGGGACCACGTCGTCACTCGATCGGACCACAGCCCACCGAAGGGCGCCCGCGACGTTCTCGTCCTCCTCCGACAGCATCGCGGCGACCAGAGCGTCGGAAGGCAGATCGGTCCCAGAGACGGTCAGCGCCGCCCGCTGCCGACTGCCCGCGTCCGCGGACTCCAATCCCGACAACAGCGCGACGACGCCGAGCACCTGCTCCCAATCCTCCGGCCCCGCGTCGGCCACCTGGCGCAGGCGCGACAACAGTTCCTGTTCCCGCGCGATCCGCGCTTCCGCACGCAGCGCAAGATCGGAGACCAGGTCGGCCGGCCGAAAATCGGGATCGTCCAGCGCCTGCCCCACTTCGCGGAGCGAGAGCCCGAGCGCACGGAGGCTCTCGACGTGGAAGATCGCGGCGATGTCGTCGGCCGAGTACTCCCGGTACCCGGCCGACGACCGCCCGCTCGGGCTCGCCAAGCCGAGCGAATCGTAGTGACGCAACATCCTGGCGCTCACGCCGGAGCGTCGAGCCACCTCACCGATTCGCATGGTCGCCTCACATGTCGTCGGCCGCCGCACCGAGTGCGGCGATCCGCTTGGCGGCGTCGACGTCGAAACCGAACGCCGACTCCGGGTCGTTCATCAGTTGCTCGGTAGCTGCGGCGTGTCCACGAACGATCGGGTCCGACGACCGTCGCGCAGCTTGCACCACTGGCGCCGCCGCAGACCCGAGCTCAACGAACGCTCTGCTCAGGCTCCGATGCACGTCGGTGTCGCCGCGACCGAACTGTGTGGCCAGTATCGCAGCCAAACCGGTCCGCTCGTCGACGGGAACGACGATCACCGCAGCACGCCACGCCGCCCGCGCCACCTCGACCTCGGCGTCTGTCAACAGATCCCGGGTGATGTACGGCCACGCGGCGTGGTCGCCGATCTTCGACAGCGAGTGCAGCGATTGGCTTCTCGCCTGCGCGTTCGGCGAATCGAGCTCGTTGATGAGGGCCGGCACGGTGCCGGCAGCAGGCAGACGTGTGATGGCCCAGGTCAGCATGTCCCGGACGTAGAAGTCCGGCTCCACACGGCACCGGTCGATCAGCGCGTCGAGAAGCGCGCTGTCGGGATCGGTGCCTGCCGCCATCGCGGCCTGCAGTCGGACGGACGCCCTCTCGTCGGCGAGGGCTCGGATGAGCTGTGCGGTCATGTGGACCACCTCCTTCACCGTCCACCCAAGACCTTCACACAGTGTGAAGGTCAAGCCTCGAATTCTCCCACGCGCAGCCGAGATCGGGCCTAACGTCGAAATGTCCGACTACCCCCACACCAGAATCGATGCTCATGACCGTCTCGGTACAGCACACCTCCAAACTGTTGGGCCTGGCCGCCGTAGGGGCGACCCTCGCACTCGTCGCTCCCACCGCCCCGCCGGCACACGCGAACGTCGACCCCGGCACGTCCGCCACCTGCGCGGCAGGCGATCCCGAACTGGCCGACGCCTCGTGGCGGGTTCCGATCGTCGGCACCACTGTCACCATCACCGCCGACTGTCGCGGTTCCAGCCCATCGCTCCTCGCCCGCGGAGTGGACGCGCTGATCGGCTCGGACACTCTCAGTTCGATGAACCAGGCCATCACGTTCGGCCTGCGGATCGGCACCACGTCGACTATTCGTGGCAACGGACTGAACACCGCGATCGCGGCGCTCGGCGGCGACGCCACATCGTCGTCGAACCTGATCGCCAGCATCGCCGTCTCCGCAGCCACCGGCGCCGGCACCGCGTACGCCAACGGGCTGCTCGGAGTGGGCGTGTCCCTCGCGGTCGGTGGCGTGGGAGCTAACAGCGCGACAACCAACGCACTGCCGGGCGGCATCGCGATCGCATCGTCCAATCACCCGCTGTCGGGTCGGAACGCCCGCGCCACCGCACTCCTCGGCATCTCCAGTGCGACGGCCACCGCTGACCCGAACGACGGAGCCGTCTGCACCGCCCTGTACGGATCGGCGCAGGTCACCGACCGAAGCGGCGCCAACATCGATTCGTGCACGAGCGTCGGGTTCCTGTTCCAGCGCTACCAGGAGGGCGACGGCCCGGTCTGGTTCGCGGTGAAGAATCCGTTCGCGGTCCGCTTGATCGCCCCCATCGGCGACGGCCTCACCGGATTGATCGACAGTGTCGGCGATCTCGTCGACCTGCCGCCCGCGGTCGGCGAGGTGCTCGGGTCATCGTTCGTGCCGGAGCTCCAGCGCGATCTGATCCGGGTCTCGTTCAGCAACGGCCTTCACTTCGGCACCGACATCTTCGGCGGTGCCGGCTCGTCCGACAACGGATCGTCAGGATCCTCGGACAACGGCTCGACCAGCGGATCGGCCGGCTCATCCGACGAGCCCGACCCGACACCGGCTCTCACCAGGACGAATGCCTCGCCGACGAAGCGCGCCCCGGTCGATCCGATCGCCGCGCTGATCAAGCAGATCGTTCCCGCACCCCGCTGACGTCGTCGGCACCGAATCCGCCCGAATCGCCAACACGATCGTTCGATCAGCACATACTGACGGCATGCGAAGGCGTCTCACTGTCCTGATCACCGCTGCCGTGCTCCTACTCGCACCTCTCGCCCCCGCGAACGCGGCGGAGGGAGTCGGGCCGCTGCCCTCCGACTTCCTGTGGGGTGTGGCGTCGTCCGGATTCCAGGCCGAGGGGCACTCGCCTCCCAGCAACTGGACGCGGTACATCGCGCAGGGAAAGACGACGGACAAGATCGGGAACTCCATCGACTTCCGCCACCGATACAAGTCCGATATCCAGCTGGCCAAGGGCCTCGGCGTGAAGGTCTATCGCATCGGGATCGAGTGGGCGCGCGTCGAACCGAGGCCTGGCCGGATAGACCGCAAAGAACTCGCGTACTACGACGACCTGATCGCGTCCATCGTCGCGGCGGGCATGCGGCCGATGATCACCCTCGACCACTGGGTGTACCCGGCGTGGGTGGCCGACCGAGGCGGTTGGGCGTGGTCGGGCATCACCGCGAGGTGGCTTCAGCACAATCGGATGATCGTCGACCGCTACGCGAAGGTCCATCCGCTCTGGATCAGCATCAACGAGCCGACCGCATACGTGATGAAAGAAGTGATGCACGGCGGAATCGGGATCGGCGACGTCCCGGCGATGACCGACCGCATCGTGCGGGTGCATCGCTCGATCTACGACTACATCCACGCGCGTGACACGAAAGCGCTGGTGTCGTCGAACATCGCGTACATTCCGGCAGCCGAGCCGATCATCGACAAGACCGTTCTGAACAGGATCGCCGACAAACTCGACTTCGTCGGGATCGACTATTACTACTCCGCGACGCCGACCGATCTCTCTGTCGCGAACGTTGCGATCGACCGGATGTGGGACGCGTCGATGGCGGCCGACGGCATCTACTATGCGCTGCGCGACCTGCACGAACGATTCCCAGGCAAGCCGCTCTACATCGTCGAGGCCGGACTCGTCACCCAGGACGGGCGACCCCGCGCCGACGGCTACCGACGATCCGATCACCTCAAAGACATGACGTACTGGATTCAGCGCGCCCACGACGACGGCATGCCGGTCATGGGCTTCAACTACTGGACGCTGACCGACAATTACGAGTGGGGCAATTTCGCGTCACGGTTCGGCCTGTACACGGTGGACGTGAAGACCGACCCGACACTGACACGCCGCCCGACGGACGGCGTGGCGGCATACCGCCAGGTGACGGCCGCCAACGGCGTCGGCCGAACGTACCGCCCGACGCGACCCGCGGTGTGGTGCTCCCTCGTCGCGGGCGCGTCGAGCTGCACACGCCCGGTTCACTGACGCGGGCTGCGTCCCGCCTCCTTCAAGGCGAGACGCAGCGCGTACTCCAGTTGCGCGTTGATGCTGCGCAGGTCGTCGGCCGCCCATTTCGCGATGGCGGCGTGGACATCGGGGTCGAGTCGCAGCAGGACCTTCTTCGACTCCCGTCTGGGAGCGGTCATGCGTACAGCGAGCCCGCGTTCACAACCGGCTGCGTGGCGCGGTCGCCGCACAGCACGACAAGCAGGTTCGACACCATCTGCGCACGACGTTCATCGTCGAGTTCAACGATGCCCTGGTCGCTGAGCCGATCGAGCGCAAGACCGACCATGCCGACGGCGCCTTCGACGATCTGCTGACGAGCGGCCACCACCTGCGACGCCTGCTGGCGGACGAGCATCGCCTGTGCGATCTCCGGTGCGTACGCGAGGTGCGTGATGCGGGCCTCGATGATCTCGATGCCCGCCGACTCGGTCCGCTCGCGAAGTTCGTCTGTGAGCTCTTCGGCGACGGTCGCACCGTCACGCAGGCTGATGCGGTCGGCCTCGTGTGCGTCATACGGGTGGATGGTCGCGAGGTGCCGGACCGCCGCCTCCGACTGGGTGGCGACGTACTGCTCGTAGTCGTCGACTGCGAACGCCGCCTTGAAGCTGTCCACGACGCGGTAGACGACCACGGCGCCGATCTCGACGGGATTGCCGTCGGCGTCGTTCACCTTGAGGGTCTGCGTCTCGAAGTTCCGGATGCGCAGGGAGATGGTCTGCTTGTCCGCGAGCGGGATGACGCTCACGAACCCCGGCTCGCTGACCGATCCGACGTAGCGTCCGAAGAACTGGACGACGCGGGCCTCATTGGGTCCGACGACCGTCAGCCCGCTCATCGCGAGCAGCGTCGCGAGACCGATGACGATCGCCAGGACGACGACCACGGCCAGCGCCGCGGACCCGCCGTCGGCCATCACGATCACCGATGTGATGCCGGCGATCACGCAGATCGCGAGCACCGCGAGTCCGCCGATCAGCGCGACGAACCCGTTCATCCGCCATGCCTGCTTGAGTTCCACGACTACTCCTCTCGACTCCTCCCGCGGATCGACAGGAGTGATATCACCACGATAGCAACTTGCGGGGCCTACGCGGGACCATTCGCCTTCACCATGCGGCGCGAACCGGAGTTCACCTTCCACGACTGGCCGCGGTACTGGGTGGTGCGCGGGTCGGCGCGGTCGGCGACGAAGTACCAGTCCATCTGCGCCGCGGCGGGAGTGATCGTCATGACCGCGTAACCGTGCGCGTCGGTGTCGACCCACCGGATGTGGTTGTTGGTGGCCTGCATCGCGGCGGACGCGGCGCCACCGACCGGCGAGTGCTCGGGCAGCAGAACCATGTCGTCGACGTTGTTCGACGTGACCGAGGTGACGACGAACTCGGTGGCGACGTTGCCCGCACCGGGATAGTTCGCGGGCTTGCGCGGGACGTCGTTCGCGAACGACATGTGGATGTCGCCGGTGATGAACACGACGTTCTTCTTGCCTGCTCGATCGATCGCGTCGAGGAGCTTCTCGCGGTCCTTCACATAGCCGTCCCACTGGTCGCCGTTGAAGGGGATGCCGTTCTCTGGCACACCGATCAGCGTGGTCAGCTCCTTGGTGCGGGCCGGGTCGAGCGGCGGGATGAGCATCGGCGCGATCATCACCGAGTTGCCGACGATCTGCCACTTCGCGGTCGACGTGGTGATTCCGCCCTGCACCCACTCCATCTGACGACGACCCATGATGGTGCGCTTCGGATCGTCCGACTCGGTGGAGAAGCGCGACGCCTCCTTGTCGCGATACGTCCGCAGATCGAGCATGTTCAGTTCAAGGAGCTTGCCGTATGCGAGCCGGCGGTAGATGTGACGGTTGTCCGCGCTGACCTGCGGACGAATGGGCATCCACTCGTAGTACGCCTTGTCGGCGTGCGCCTTCCGCTGAGCCCACGAACCCTGCGAGGGCTTGTGGTTCTCCGCCCCGTGCTTCCACTGGTTGTCAGCGGCTTCGTGATCGTCCCACGTGACGATGAACGGGTGCTGCGCGTGCGCGGCCTGCAGGTCGCGATCGGTCTTGTACTGACCGTGGCGGATCCGGTAGTCGGCGAGCGAGACGATGTCGTGGCGCGGCGTGTGCATGCGGACGGAACCGTGCTTGCCGCCGTACTCGCCTGCGCCGTACTCGTAGATGTAGTCGCCGAGGAACACGACGGCGTCGAGGTCCGTGCGCTTGGCGAGGAACCGGTACGCGCCGAAGTACCCGGCCTCCCAATTGGCACAACTCGCGACTCCGAAGCGCACCTTTGAGACGTCGGCACCTGCCGCCGGGGCGGTCTTGGTGCGCCCGATCGGCGAGACGGCCCCCGCTGCGGGCCCCGACGTGATGCGGAATCGGTACCAGTAGACCGTCGCCGGATTCAGGCCCGAGGCGTCGACCTTGACGGTGTGATCCCTGGACGCGTCGGTGCTCGTCGAACCCGATGCGACACGTGAGGTGAAAGCCCGGTCGGACGCGATCTCCCAGGCCACCGTCGATGCCGCACCGCGACCCGATCCGGGGGTCGCATCGCTGGTAGGAGTCACGCGGGTCCACAGGATCACGCCTCCGGGCAGCGGGTCTCCGGACGCGACGCCGTGGCGGAAGGCATTCGCGGCGGCGGTTGCGATCGGGGCGGCGACACCGGTTGCGATCGGGAGTCCGACGGCGAGGGCGCCTGCACCGGCGGCGCCGATGAAGCCGCGGCGGGTGACTGAGGTGGGGGCTGCTGAGTCATGCATACGGGGGACGATCCCACAGCCCGATGTCCCGACGGTGAACTCTCGGGTAACGACAGATCGTCGTAGATACGTCCGGACGCCATGTCCCGTTCATTCATTCATGGGAAAGTGGATCGCATGATCGAGAACAGCCCCTTGTCGGTCGGCCCTGACCGTCGTACCTTCCTCGCCGGAGCCGCTGCGGTGGCAGGCACCGCCGCCACTGTCGCCGTCGCCGGAGCCGGAGCTCCCGAGGCCTCGGCCGCCGCCCGATACCCGCTGCCGCACAAGTCCGACGCGTTGCGTGTACTCGTCACCGGTGACGCCGGCACCGGCGAGAAGCCGCAGTTCGCCGTCACCGCGGCCGCCCGCAAGTTGCACGCGGCCCGCAAGTTCGACGTCGCCGTCGGCCTCGGCGACAACATCTACGAGTCGGGCCCGAAGGGTCCGGACGATCACCAGTTTCAGACCAAGTTCGAGAAGCCGAACGCCGGCCTGGACTTCCCGTGGCTGATGACGCTCGGCAATCACGACAACACCGCGATCTTCCCCGGCGACGGCGGCTGGCTGCTCCGCGGCGACGCCGAGGTGAAGTACCACTCGCGGTCGCGTCGTTGGTACATGCCGTCGCGCTACTACTCGGTGTCGCTCGGCGTGGCCGATTTCTTCATCGTCGATCTGAATCCGCTCGCGGCCTACATTCCCCCGGTGTTCTCGCCGGAGTGGGAGCCGGGCGGCCACTACATGACTCGCCAGGCGCGCTGGCTCGACAAGGCGCTCGCGTCGTCGAAGGCGCCCTGGAAGTTCGTCTGCACGCATCACCCCTACGCCAACAACGGCCCGCACGGTCCGGCAGGCGACTTCGACGGGCTCCCCGCACCGTTGAACGGCCAAGCCGCGAAGGATTTCATCGAGCGCCACATCGCAGGAAAGGCGCAGTTCCTGTTCTCGGGACACGATCACAGTCAGCAGGTGCTGGAGAACGTCCACGGCCTGAAGGGCACTCGCCAGATCGTGTCCGGTGCGGCGGGCAAGACCGTCCACAAGTCGTCGTCGAAGCGGTTCCGCGCTCGTTACGAGAACTACCAGGACCGTGGCTTCATGACGCTCGACATCACGCCGAGCACCGTTGGTCTCACCGCCTACGAGGTACCCGCTTCGGGTGCCGCGCGTGCCGCGTACTCGACCACGTACCGACGCTGAACACGAGGAGCCACACGCTCATCGCTCCCACTTGGATCCGCTGAGCGAGTCCCAGCAGGTAATCGCCCTGGAGGCGATCCGACCCGAGCATCCATCCGGTCGCGATCGTCACCAGGGCGAACGTCATTGCGCCGAGGGTCTTCATGATCGGCCAGTTGCCTTCGCGGAACGCCGACCACGTGGCAGCGCCCATCGTCACGAACAGCGAGAAGACGGCGATCGCACTCGTCGCGGCGTGCACGATCGGCACCGTGCCCATCGGTGCGAGCGCGTCGGCGACCGTCGCCGTGCCGAACACCCCGAGTGCGAGGACGGCCGTCGTCGCACCTCGTCCCGCCGGCCGGACGCCGAACAGGAGCAACGACGCTCCGACCGCCGCGACCCCGGCCACGATGTCGCCGTACGAGTACACCTGGTGCCATGGGACGTCGTCGGCCTCCAGCTCGGAGAGGAACGACCTGAATCGGTCCTGCCCGGTCGGGACGATGAAGTCGAAGATCCACGACGAGTAGGCGACGCCTGCGATCACGAGCGCAGCGGTCGCCAACCTGCTCCGCACCTTGTCACTACTCACTGTCTCATCCCCCGATGTAATGATTGATCGCTCGCGTCGTACAGTGTCCAGCATGACCGACCGCACTCTGACCGATGTCCTCGTCCTCGGCAGCAATCGGATCCCGTTCGCACGATCGAACGGGGCGTACCTCGCCGAGACGAACCAGTCGATGCTCACCGCCGCGCTCGGCGGACTCATCGACCGGTACGACCTCGCGGGCCAGCGCCTCGGCGAGGTAGCGGGCGGCGCCGTCGTGAAGCTCGCGCGCGACCACAGCCTCACGAGGGAAGCGCTCATGGACTCGACGCTCTCCCGCATGACGCCGACGGTCGACGTGCAGCAGCAGTGCGCGACCGGCGGACAGGCGATCGTTCACATCGCCAACAAGATCGCATGCGACCAGATCGAGTCGGGCGTCGCCTGTGGCGCGGACACGACGTCCGACCCGCCGATCGGCTTCGGCCCGCGTCTGCGGAATCGTCTGGTCAAGGTGAACGCGGCACGCTCGCTCGGCGACCGCCTTCGCGAAGCAGCGCAGATCCCCATGTCGATCGACTTCGACATCCCGAGCCCGTCCGAACGACGCACGCACCTCGTTCCCGGTGCGGCCCAGGCGATCACCGGCGCGGCGTGGAACGTCGGACGCCAGGAGCAGGACGAGATCGCGCTCGCTTCGCACGAGAATCTCGCCACCGCCTACGACGATGGGTTCTTCGACGACCTCGTCACCCCTTTCGCGGGCCTCGCGCAGGACGACAACATGAGGCGCGGACTCACCGCCGAACGCCTCGCCGGACTGTCACCGTGCTTCGGGGGCGACGACGGCACCATGACCGCCGCCAACTCCACCACCCTGACCGACGGCGCCTCGAGCGTCCTCCTCGGCAATCCGGCATGGGCGGCCGAGCGCGGGCTTACCCCGCTCGCCCGCATCGTCGACGCGCAGAGTTGGGCCGTCGACTACGTGGACGGCGACCCGAAGTCGGAGGGTGTGCTGATGGCGCCGGTGTACGCGGTGGACGAGTTGCTGCGCCGCAACGACCTGACGCTGCAGGACTTCGACTTCTACGAGATCCATGAGGCGTTCGCCTCGCAGGTGTGCTCCACACTCGCCGCGTGGGCAGACGACGATTTCTGCCGCGAGCATCTCGGCCATGAGGCACTCGGCGAGATCGACCGCTCGAAGCTCAACGTACGCGGCGGCTCCCTCGCCACGGGCCACCCGTTCGGCGCGACAGGCGGCCGGATCGTCGGCACGCTCGCGAAGCTGATCTCCCAGCGGCCCGGGTCTCGCGGTCTGGTGTCCATCTGCGCCGGGAGCGGCATGTCCGTCGCCCTCATCCTCGAGTCGGCCTGAGCCGAGGATATTCGACGGCGCGCTGCGCGAGCCCACTGTCCTCGAGCGCCCCCTGCTCTTTGCAGCGAGCACACAGGCCCCACTGCTCCTTGAGCGAACGGAGTGAGTCGAAAGGTCGGGACGGTCAGCTCATCGCGATGAGGCTGACGCCGAGCCCGCCCATGACGACGGCGATGACGGAGTCGAGGACCCGCCAGGCGCGGACCGAGGAGAACATCGGCGCCATCTTCTTGGCGCCGAATCCGAGCGCGAGGAACCAGACGATGCTGGCGACGCATGCGCCGACCGTGAACGCCCACTTCGCATCCGCGTGACTGTTCGCGATCGAGCCGAGCGTCAGGACGGTGTCGAGGTAGGTGTGCGGGTTCAGCCAGGTGAGGGCCAGCGCGGTGCCGAGTGCAGCCCAGAGGCCGCGGTTGCGGCTCGGGTCGTCGTTCGTGGTCGACGACGCCGTCGGTCGCCATGCCCGCCGCGCGGCGAATCCGCCCAGCACGACGAGGTACACACCGCCGACGATCTTGGCGACGCTGACGATGCCTGGGTGGGCTGACACAACCGCTCCCAGGCCGACGGTTCCGGCACTGATCAGCACGATGTCGGACACGACGCACACGGCGATCACGGGCAGTACGTACCCGCCGCTGATTCCTTGGCGGATGACGTAGATGTTCTGGGGCCCGATGGCGATGATGAGGCCCGCGCCGGTGAAGAGTCCGGCGAGCGCGGCGAGCAGGAAGGTCGTGGTCACGTACATCGACGTTAGAAATCGTTAGATCATTAGTCCATCGACTGATTCTTAGGAAAGATTAGAATCAGTAACTGTGATCCCTGGCATGGACGTCTCCGCCGAAAGCCTCGTGACCCTCACCGCAGTTCTTCGCGAGGGCACGTTCGAAGCCGCGGCGGCATCGCTGCACGTCACGCCGTCGGCGGTGAGTCAGCGCATCAAAGCTCTGGAGCAATCCGTCGGGAGGGTCTTGGTTCGTCGAGTCAAACCGGTGACTGCGACACCCGACGGCGAAGTCCTCGCACGCCTCGGCGAGCAGTGGTCCCTCCTCGTCGCCGAAGCGCAGGGTGAGCTCACCGGCATCGCCCACGAACCCGACGTCGACCCGCGAATGCTGCCGCGCGTGACCATCCCGATCGCGTGCAACGCCGATTCGCTGGCAACGTGGTTTCTGCCGGTGGTCGCCGAGTTCCACAGCGACCACCCGGTGTCGATCGACCTGCACCGCGACGACGAGAGTGTCACCACCGCGATGCTCCGAGCTGGCGATGTCGTCGGTGCGGTGACCTCGGAACCGATCGTCGTCCGCGGGTGCCAGACGGTGGAGCTCGGTTCGCTGCGGTACTTCCCCGTCGCATCACCGGAGTTCATCGAGCGGTGGCTGCCGAACGGCGTCCGCGCGCGAGACATGCAGTACGCGCCGATGGTGATGTTCGACCGCAAGGATCATCTTCAGATCAAGGCGCTCAAACACCTCGTCGCCGAACCGATCTCGCCGCCGGTGAACTACATCCCCTCGGCGTCGGAGTATCGACGAGCCATCCAGGCCGGTATCGGGTGGGGCGCCGTCCCCGAGGTCGAGATCGACGACGAACAGATCGGACGACGACTCGTGCCCCTCACCAAGCGACCGGTCGACGTGCCGCTCTACTGGCAGCACTGGAAACTCCGGTCACCCCTGGTCTCCGGGTTGACCGCCCTCGTCGTCGACCACGCCCGCCGCAGTCTTGTCCCGCCGCGCCGCGGTCTCGCTCCGGTCCCCTCCGGCGGGCGTTGACCGACACTGCGACGTCACCGGCGAAATCTCCCGAAGAAGCCTCCGCTCGCCGCCTTCGCCGCTGACTTCTCCTCGGCCGTGTGCGTCCCCGCGCACCACTGGGCCGCCGGAACCGAGGCCTTCACCTGAGCAATGTGGCTGCCACAGCCCGCCCAGGTCGTCTTTCCACACGTTCGGCATCTACTCGGTCGACACATCGGATGCTGTCCTCTCTTGTTCGGTTTCGGGCGTCAGGCCGGGGTCTCGCCCGCATCGATCGCATCGACGAATTCGAGGAACGCCTCGAAGGCGCGGGCACCGTGCACGGTCGCCGGCCCGCCGTGCATGAGGAACGTGACGCCGATCGCCTCCGCGGCCTCCTGCGGCGTCGCGCCTGCGCGTGCCGCGGCCTGGCCGTGGGACGCGACGCAGCCGTCGCAGCCTTCGACGACACCTATCGCCAGGGCGATCAGTTCCTTCGTCTTCCGGTCGAGCGCTCCGTCGGCAAACGCCGCGGAAGAGAGTGCACTCCATCCCTTGTAAACGTCAGGAATCGCGCGACGCAGTTCCCGGTGCAGCGGGGCCAGGTCGCGCAGGACCTGCTTGCCGTGAGGCGAGTCGTGATCGGTCATCTGGTGTTCCTTTCAAAGGTGTTCGCGATGCCGAGTCCGTGCACCCAGGATCGCCTCATCCCCCATGGGGGTTATGGCAATCATAGATCAATATCCCCCTAGGGGGTTATTGATCGTGACGGCCGTCATGGCGACGGACCCAGAACTAGAACACGTTCGCGGTACCATCCGGGAGTGAAGAGCCTCCGCGCACCCTCCCTCCTGCTCGCCGTGGCAACCGCAGCATCCCTGCTCACGACGCCGATCGGTGGCGGCTACTCCCACGCCGGCCCCGCATCATGCGTTCCGTTCGGGACCGCCCAGTTGCCGCCCGGCGCACCGGCCACCGGGAGCCGGGCCGGGCTGTCGACGTTCCCCCGGTACACGGGGACTTCGGCTCCGTCACGTGTGGAAATGCGCACCGAGACCACGCAGTTCAATCTCCATTGGGAGTTCGCGCTGGTCGGGCACCGCCTGATCACCCGACCGCGGTCCGCATCGCAGTGGCGCACAGTGCCGTTGCCGTCGTGCCTGCGTGACCGGCTCGTCGCGATCTCACTCGACGACGACGAGTTGGTCGGCATCGACGACCGCGGCTGGATCTACACGATGGACAATGTGAACCAGTCGCCGCGCCTGTGGAACTGGACGTCGGCGTGGGGCGCGATGCTGTGGACGGCCCCCGGACGGACGCTGCCGGGCCGCAAGGTCGGCGGATGGGCCCTGTCGGTCACGTCGCCGTCGGACAATCGCGCTTACCAGGACATCGCCGGCCGGGTGCATCCGAGCGGGCAGGCCAAGATGACGATGATCCCGAGCCTCACCGGCGACGGCAGTCGCATCACATACGCCGACCCGTGGCTCCCCAACGACGACAGTTACGAGGTCGGCGGACCGCTCGGCGGACGGTTCCAGTCGCGGTCGTTGTCGGCCGCGGGGTCCACGATGTTCGTGATGAACAAGTTCGGCGACATGTTCACTCGCACCTTCGACTTCGACTCCTCGGGCTCGGACTCGGTCTTCTTCCGATACAGCTGGGAGTCACAGCGCGGCAAGCCGAGTGCCGACAATCTGATGGTCGAGACATGGGACCGATCGAAAGCCGCCGTCCAGCTCCCGGCCCCCGATTGGACACGGCAGCCGAAGATCCCCGGCGAGATCTTCTCGACGGTCACCGTCATCGCGACCGGCCCCGGTGTCGAACGCCGCGAACTGCGAGTGGCAGGAAGGCGCGACGGCGTCGCGGGCTTCTGGCACAAGTCACTGCAGGCTTCCACCTGGGGATTCACCGCCACCGACGGAACGCCGCCCGGCACACCGTTGGAGAACTCGGCATCGGACCGATCGAGTGAAACCCTCGCTCCACCCGTGCCGTGGAACCTGTCTGCGTCGCTTCCGTCGCGGAAGGCGTTCGTCGACGGCCAACTCCTGATCGACATCGACCTGCCCTACAGCGTCGTCGACCCGCGACTGCTCGATCGGGTCGGGCTCCACGCACCGAAGTCCGGGTACCGCCTTTACGTGACAGCGTTCGATCCGGCCGCGACCACTCGCCCCGCGGTTGTGGTGACTCCGGATGGGAAGCGGATCGACGTTCTCCTGCACACCGCAGACGGCATGCGAATGTCGCCGAGCAAGCCGGGCCTGACCAGGACGCCGCGACATCTCATCGGTGCCGTCGCACTCGATGACGAGGCCTTCGCCCGACGCGGGTCCGACCCGGCAGTCCGCGCGTTCGTCCGCGACTGGATGAAGGGCAAGCAGATAACGCCGATCACGTTGAGCGCCACCACGACGAGCTTGGTGATCCGATGAGCGGCGATCTGATCCAGGTTGGCGACGGCCTCGAGATCTGGGCGTCCCGCGCCGGCGACGGCCCCGCCGTCCTCCTCTCGGCCGGACTCGGAATGCCCCCTGGCACATGGGCTTTCACCGGGCTCCCCGACCGCTTGGTGGATGCCGGGTATCAGGTCATCACCTACGCCGCTCGCGGAGTGGCGCCCTCCTCGGCGCCGCCCGCGCCGTACTCCGTCCACGAGATGGCCGCCGACGCCGCTGCGGTCCTCGACCACTACGGCGTCGAGGAGGCGATCCTCGTCGGCTATTCGATGGGCTGCTACATCTCGCAGGCGCTCTTCGACGTGTGGGGCGGGTCGATCCGCGGCCTCGCGATGATCGCCGGGCTGAGGTCGTCGGTGATCGGCGAGATCGTCAATCAGATGGAACTGGACCTCATTGAGCGTCTCGGGAGTGTGCCCGCTTCTGTGTCACTGTTCGAACAGTTGATGACGACGCTGTCACCGTCGGCGCTCCGCGACAACGCACAGGTGGCGGTCTGGCGCGATCTGATGGGCAGCTCGGCGGACGTGTGGACGTCCGGCGCAGGCCACCACGGTCAGACCGCGGCCTCGTACGCGTGGATGAGCGCGGGCGAACCGACCGTCGAACGACTCTCCGGAATCGGCTGCCCCACACTCGTGGTCGGCTTCGGCGACGACGTGTTCTTCCCGGCCGCCGGCTCTCGCGAAGCCGCCTCACACATCCCCAACTCCGACTGGATCCTCATCGAAGGCGAAGGCCACGGCGGCATGATGCTCGACGCCCAGCATCGCGCCACATCGCACGTCGCGGAGTTCTGCGCGTCTCTCGCCACCGGCCTGTAGCAGGTCGCCACGAGACACCCGGACCGCCGCGACTTACGCAGCGTCGCGGCGTGACAAGAGAATCGAACGTACGTTTTTGTCAGAGGTGATCTATATCATTTGGTTAGTTTCCGGTTGACGCCGGGGCGAAGGTTCTTTGACAAGTCGATAGCGCGCTGCAGTCAGGCGAACCCGTTACAGACTGCTCGTTCCTCGGGTGAGAGTGCGAGCCGCGGGAGACTCGCAGTGGCATTGGCCGGGCTGGTGGCCCGGCACCTCGTGACCGCCGACGGGCACCACCCCGGCATTGGGTGGGTGGTGTCGTCGGAGGTCGCTGCCGAACCGCTGGTCGGTTCATGTTTGTTGCCACGCACCTTCGGTTGCCTGAGCAACGGAGTGCTGCTGTGCAGGATGCACCACACCCTGATCCACCAGAGCGGCTGGGAAGTGTTCATCGGCCACGACGGCCACCCCTGGTTCCTCGAACCGGCCGACCCGGCACGAACCGATCGACCGCGGGTCCCGATCAGATCGCACGCCCGACGAACGATGACAGTGCACGCTGCGGCAGCGTGATTCGCAGGGCTTCGGCTAGACCGGGCGGCCGTCCCACTCGTGGTCGTGCATGAAGCCGCCGTCGATTCCGACGCCGTACTTGCGCGCCTGACGCATGATCCCCGCGTACGCGAGCGGCATCATGGCGGCGGGTTTGGGGTCGAGCGGGTCGATGATGACGTCCTTCGACTCGCGCATCTTGGCGCGGAACTTCTTGAACGTGTTGTTCGGGTACGCGTTCTTCTTCCAGCCGAACAACAGCATGCCCGCACCGATCATCGTCGATCGCCCGAGCGGCGGCGTGATCAGTTCGGTGTTCTCACCGAAGAAGGCCCGGTCCACCCGTTGTTCGCGTGTAAACATCATGATTCCGCTGGTCCCGCGCGGATTGCACTCGATGGTGTACAGGCCGCGTTCAGGATGGTCGATGAAGTCCAGACCCATGTGACCCGTGAAGTTGACCGACTTTGCCAGCTTGCGAGTCCACTCGAGGATCCCCTCGTGGTCGACGTGCTCGAACGTCAGGCACGACTTGCCGTCGATCGCATAGTCGACCGGGTACGTCGCGTGCGCGAACACCTCACCGTCGCGGCACACCGAGTACGTGCAGTATCTGTCGCCTTCGAGCCACTCCTGGGCGATCCACGGATTTGTCGGATCGAACTCCAGGTAGCTCAGGTCGTCGCCCGGGTGGGCCTTATAGATGGTCTGCGAGCCCCTCGAGTAGGCCTGTTTGATCGCAAACGGGGTGGTGAAGTCGAGCTTCTCGACATCCTCCGGACTCGACAGTTCCATGAACTTCAACGTCTCGAATCCACGCTCGGTCAACGCGCGCTGGTACGAGAGCTTGTTGTGCAGCATGTCCTCCACCTCGAACGGCGAGAGGAACAATTCGACGGTGTCCGGAAAAAGACCGGCCATCATCGCGAGGATGTCCGTCTCCTCGTGAATCGGGATGACGATGTCGACCTTCTCCCGTTCGACGATCGCTGCGAGTTCCCGGCAGTATTCCTGCGGAGCGAACTTGGGCGGCGGCACCTTGTGGAAGCCGCTCACCGCGTTCGAATACCTGCTCACACCCACCGCGAGACTGTCGACGACGGTCACCCGGTGACCCGCAGCCGCCATCAGTCGCGCCAGGTTGAGCGTCAAAAACGACCGCGCGAAAGTGATCAGGACATGTCTGCTCGTACCAGAGGCCACAGATACACACTAGACACTCCTCACCTACGGCCGGGTAATGTGGGCAATCGATCAACAGCGGGATCGTCACTCGCACGGTGGGATTGGGGAATTCTTCGTTGTTCGCAATCGGAGTCATCGCGGCAGCCATGGCGGCAGTCGCGTACGGCGTGTCGACCGTGCTGCGCGCACTGGGTGCACGTCGCGTCGCGCTCGAAATGCGCGAAGACGGCAAGAACGACGTCCATCCGCTCGAAGAGGGCGGCGCAGCGCCGTCGGTCTCGTCGACCATGTCGACCATCGCCGACCCGGCATTCATCCTCGGCACCCTGATGGTGATCGTCGGCTTCGGCGGCGGTGCACTCGCGGCGCGTTTCCTCCCGCTGTTCCTGGCGCAGTCGATCGTCGCGGCGAACCTCGTCGTCACCGCACTCCTCGGCACCCTGCTGCTGAACATCACGCTCCACACCCGCGACTGGGTCGCGATCTGGCTTGTGGTCCTGTCGCTGTTCATGCTCGGCGTCTCGTCATCACCGCACGCGCACGACGAAGCGTCCCGCGACTTCCACTGGGGCCTGCTGATCGCGACCTTCATCGTCGCGGCGATCGCCCTGATCGGTGTGTACAAGCTCGGCAAGTACGCGGCCATCGTCGGCGGCGCCGCGTCGGGTCTCCTGTTCGGCATCATCGCGATCGCAGTGCGCGTCCTCGATGGCCTCGAGCCGTTCGACCTGGTCACGATTCTGACAGACCCGGCCGCATGGTCGATCGCTGTCGCGGGTGCCGTCGGCTTCTTCGTGCAGACCGTCGCGCTGCAGGTCGGTGCCGTCAACGGCGTCACCGCGCTCCTGGTGGTCGGCGAAACGGCGGGCCCGAGCCTCATCGGCGTCGCATTTCTCGGAGACGCCGCACGCGAAGGTCTCGGATGGCTGGCGGTGGTCGGCTTCGTCGGCGCAGTGGTGGGAGCTGTTCTCGTCGCCTGGTACGGCACCGGCGACCCCGACCACTTCGGTGAGGCTCCACCAGAGAAGGGCGGCTGGCGCCGCGGCCGCGAGCAGTCCGAAGCCTGACTCAGTCCCGATCGGGGCTCGACGCCTGCGCCCAGAAGCGCTTCGGGATGCGCCCGGCACGCGACGCGAGCCGCCCCGCTTTGACCGCGTGAGCCATCGCCTCCGCCATCAACTCAGGACTGTCCGCCCGCGTGACGGCACTCGCGAGAAGCACGGCGTCGCAACCGAGTTCCATCGCGAGTGCGGCGTCGGACGCCGTCCCGATGCCCGCGTCCAGGACAATCGGCACACTCGCGCGAGACACGATCATCTCGATGTTGTGCGGGTTCGCGATCCCGAGACCGGTCCCGATCGGTGCACCGAGCGGCATCACGGCAGCGACACCAACGTCTTCGAGACGAAGCGCCAGCACCGGGTCGTCGTTGGTATACGCCATCACCGCGAAGCCGTCGGCGACGAGCGCGGCCGCAGCATCGACGAGTTCAAGCGAGTCCGGCAGCAGAGTCCGGTCGTCGGCGACCACTTCCAGTTTCACCAGATCGGTCTCGACCGCCTCGCGGCCCAACTGCGCGGTCAGCACGGCTTCGGCTGTCGTATGACATCCGGCCGTGTTCGGAAGCACTGCGATGTCGAGCCTGCGCAGCAGGTCGAGGACACCGGTCCCGGCTGTCGGATCCACCCGACGCATCGCGACGGTCGTGAGTTCTGTGCCGGAGGCGACGAGTGCGCGTTCCAGGACGGCGAGGTTCGACGCGCCGCCGGTCCCCATGATCAGCCGTGACGAGAACTCACGGCCTGCGACGACGAACCCGTCAGCCACCCTGCACCGCCGTCAGAACGTCGACCTCGGCGTAGGCGCTGATCTCTTCGTCCCAGCGCGTCTTCGGCCGCACCACGCCGTTGACGGCGACAGCGACGCCGGTATCGGGCAGATCGAGGTGCGCGAGCAGTGCAGGGACGTCGACGGGTCCGTCGAAGACGACGGTGTCGCCGTTGACTGTGAGTTCCACGGGGTTCTCCTTCGTTGGGGTTCTCAAGTGAGCAGACCTGCGACGCGGTTCGCCGTCCACGGCGCGAGGGCGATTCCGTTCCGACCGTGGCCGGTCGCCACGATCACGCGGTCGTCGATCCGACGGACCACGGGCAGCCCGTCGGCAGACGACGGTCTGATGCCGGCCGCGACCTCCACCAGCTCGTACGTCCGCAGTCCCGGCATCAGTTCTCCCGCGTCGGCGAGCAGGTCGGCGACTCCACCTGCCTGCGGTGCGCGGTCGTCCGGCCCGACGGCCTCGTATTGGGTGGCGCCGACGACCACCCCATCCGCACGCGGGACGACGTACAGCGGTCTGCCGTGCCAGCGGGCTCGGATCACCCGAGCGGGCGGCGGCACCGCCCACCGGGTGCGGCGCAGGCGAAGGATCTCGCCCTTCTCGCCACGCATCGGAAGCTCCCCCACGGACCTGACCTGCGGGGTTCCCAACCCGGCGGCAATAAGCACCTGATCGCCTGGAACCTCGGCGGCATCGGTGATCTCGGCAGTCACGAACCGAACTCCCGCCTGCTCCGCAGCGGACCGGAGCGCGTCCAGCAGACGCCGGTTGTCGACCGCACCCTCCCCCGACGCGAGGTATCCGCCCGCGATGTTCCGGGTGAGCGTGACCTCCGCACGTCGCATCTCTGCAGCCGACTCGGCGGTGATCGTCGCATCCGGCAGCTGGGCACGGACGAACGCGACCTGGTCGTCGAGTTCGGCGAGGTCCGCGCTCGACGCGGCGACCAGCAGACTGTCGTCAGCGACCCGAACGGCGGGGTCACCGAGACGCGCGAGGAAATCCGGCCATGCGGACGCCGACTCCGCGGCGACAGCGAGCAGAGCGTCCTCACCGGGTCTGCCCTCGCCGAAACAGCCGAGCATTCCGCCCGCGACGTGAGCGGCACGACGCTGCGCACCGGCGTCGAACACCGTCACCGACCAGCCGCGATCTGCCGCCGCCAACGCGCACGACAGCCCGATCACTCCGCCGCCGACAACTGAGAGGTCACGTCTCACGATGCATCCCTTCGCCGGCATTACCCGGATCAGGTCAGACGGTCAGCGACGGCCCGCGTCGCACTCTCAGCCCGGCGCCCCGGACTCCCGTGTCTTCACACTTCCGCCGCCCAGCCTACCGTTGACACCATGCCCGCCGACCCGCGCACCGCTCTCGCCGACGCCCGCCTCTACCTGTGCACCGATGCCCGCCGCGAGCGCGGCGACCTCCTCGAGTTCATCGCCGAAGCAATCGCCGGAGGGGTCGACATCGTGCAACTCCGCGACAAGGAACTCGACGCGAAGGAGGAACTCGAGATCCTCGCCGCGATGCGGGATGTGGTGCATGCGGGCGGTGCTCTGCTCGCAGTCAACGACCGCGCCGACATCGCGCACGCCGCGCGCGCCGACGTGCTCCACATCGGGCAGGACGACCTGCCGCCCGCCGCGGCGCGCGCCGTCGTCGGACCGGATGTCGTCATCGGCCGCTCCACCCACGACGAGGACCAGATGCGCGCTGCAGTCGCCGACCCGGATGTCGACTACTTCTGCACCGGCCCGTGCTGGACGACGCCCACCAAACCCGGCCGCGCCGCCACCGGCCTCGGTCTCGTCCGGGCCGCCCACTCGGAGTCCAGCCGAAAGCCGTGGTTCGCCATCGGGGGCATCGACCTGGGCCGCGTCCACGAGGTGATGGCCGCCGGAGCGTCACGCATCGTCGTGGTGCGTGCGATCACCGGCGAAGCGGATCCACGCACGGCCGCTACCGCTCTCCGCGGTGCGGTGCTAGGCTCGTCGACACTATGACGTGGAAGCTCCTGGTAACCCGCCGCAGCGGGGTCTGATTCGACCGACCCCCCGCTGCGGGTTCGTCGTCTTCCACCACTTTCGTCGGTCACGAAATCTTCGACCGAAATGAACCGACGAGATGCGTTCCATTCAGATCCACCCGACATCGTTGACCCCGTACGGGCGCGGCGTCCGCCGACTGCCCACCTGGTTTCCACCGGAGGCGGCCACGATGACCACTGCCAGCTTCAACAACACCTACGCCCCGACCGGCGCGATCTCCCTCGACGACCTGCGGATCGAGCCCAGCGCCGCCGACATGGTCCGCTGCACCGCGAACGTGACAGTCGCCGCACGCACAGTCAGCCTCGAGGCGACTGCGGCGGGCACGATCGGCGCGATGACGTCGATGCTCTACGACATCGGCGCAGGCGTCGAGATCATGTCGTTCTATCAGCAGACCGAAGGCGCTGAGATCATCACGTATCTCCTCTGCGACCGCGACGGCGACCGTTGCTGGAGTTACGGACGTGGACGCACCGGCGACGAGTCAGCCGTCAACGCGCTCATCTCCGGCGCCAACCAACTCGCCAAGAACTGACCCGGGTCAGAACTGCAGACGGTCCACGAGCGCCGGCCACGCCAGAGCCAAACCGGGATGCAACGGAAGGTCGGCGACCGACGTGGAGGGCACCCAGCGCAGTTCCGCCGACTCGCCGTTGGCGACAGTCGTGATCTGATGTGCGGTCCGAGCGATGACCGTCGTGTACGTCCATCCGCTCGACGCGCGGTGGGTGACGACCGAGTCGGTCACCTCGAGATCGGACGCAGCGATGCCGGCCTCCTCGTGGGCTTCGCGAACGGCGGCCTGTTCGACGGTCTCGTGGGAGTCGCGGGCGCCGCCGGGCAGCCCCCAGGTGCCGCCTTGGTGCGACCAGACCGCACGGTGTTGCAACAGCACTGCGATCCCGTCGACGTCGTCGCCGAGTGGTGCGGTGAGCAGCAGTCCCGCAGCCCCGTGACGTCCCCAGTAGCGCTGTCCGTCAGCGTCGAAGACCCAGCCGTCGCCGTCTCCCTGCACGATGTCTCCTTCGCCGTCCGCGGGTGATCGCCCGACTCGCCCATCACGCTACCGGGTCCTCCCATCCGTACGAAGGCACGCGGACTAGGCTGGGTTGAACCGAGGGAAAGGGACGCAAGTGACCGGCCAGGTTTCGGGTGTGCGCTCAGCGCTCTCGCATGCCGGTCGGACCGTGATCCCCGACCGGGTGGCTCCGGGTCCCACCCTGCGGCAAGTGATCGCAGACCGCAGGGAGATCGCCGCGATGACTCGGGAACGAGTGGCGTCGCCCCTGGTGACACTGCGTTTCTACGCGACGACGACTCCAGGGAAACTGGTCATCATCCTGCTCGCGATGATCGTCGCCTGTGGCCTCACCGGATGGTATTCGTCGGCCGCGTTGACCTCGCGCAGTTCCACCCTGTCGTCGTTGATCGACCGGAGTGAACCGCAGGCCGAGGCCGCCGAAGTCCTCTACAGCTCCCTGTCGGTGGCCGACGCGTCCGCCAATTCGGCGTTCATCTCCGGCGGCCGCGAAACGCCCGAACTGCGGGCGAACTTCATGAACTCGATCGCCACCGCGTCCACGGCGCTGATCGCTGCCACCGACGGCTACCGCGAAGGCGCCGCCCCGCACTCCGAGGACGAGGAGTCTGCCCGCGCCGACCTGAACACCTTGGCGGTGAAGATCCCTGCCTACACGGGACTGGTCGAGACCGCGCGCACCAACAACCGGCTGGGCTACCCGGTCGGCTCGGCGTATCTGACGGTCGCGTCGTCGTTGATGCAGAACACGATCCTGCCCGCGGCGCAGCGACTATACGAGCAACGTTCGGCCGCCATCTCCGAACCGCAGCGGACACTGACGGTTCCGCCGTGGGGTGTGTACGTCGCGCTGTTCCTGATCATCGGCATGCTGATCGCCACCGGCCGCTACCTCGCGAGACGGACGCGACGCCACTTCAACATCGGACTGATCGCCGCGCTCACGGCGATGGTCCTGGGCACGGTGTGGCTGCTCGCATCCGGTCTGATGTCGGTCGCCGCGGCCAACACCGCCAAGGTGTCGGGCGCCGACCCGCTGCACACCCTCACGAGCATGCGGATCCTGACCCAGCAAGCACGGTCGGCGGAGACGCTGTCGCTGGTGCGTCGGTCGGATCCGGGCGAGCTCGACCGCACGTTCATGGACGCCATGGACAAGATCCGCACCGAGGCGGACGCTCTGCGCGCCGACCCCGATCTCGCCGACGACCCCGGGGTGACCGACCGTCTCGAGGACGTGAAGTCGGCTGTGGTCCGGTGGCGGTCCGCGCACATCGAAGTGGCGCGTCTCCTGACCAACGGCGACTTCACCGGTGCCCGCGCGCTCACCGTCGGCGAGGGCACGATCAGCACCGCGACGGCGTACTCCGAGGCGAACACCGCGCTGGTCGCCGCCATCAACGACGCCAGGTCGACGTTCCGGACCAACATCAACACCGCCCAACGAGTGCTCGGATTCACCGGAGGCGGCATCGCCGTACTCTGTGTCGTCGCCGCGCTCGCCGTGTTCGGCGGACTGTTCCCGCGGATCCGGGAGTACCGATGAAGCGACACCTCGTTGCTGCACTCATCTCCGTGGTCGTCGCGACGTCGCTCACTGCCTGCGCGATGCCGACCAACGAAGGCAACCCACCGCCGACGACAACGGCGTTCATCCCCTTGCCTCCGGATGTCACGTTCGACGACTCGGTCGACACGCGGATCCAGAGCACAACGTGCGACACGTCGAGCCTCCGGCCCACTGACAGCACACCGGAACCCGGCCAGATGCCGCCCGGCTCGACGATGGCGGCCATCGTCAAACGGGGCCGCCTCGTGGTCGGCACCGACCTCGGATCCAATCCGCTGAGTTTCCGCGACCCGCTGTCCGGCGACGTGAAGGGCTTCGACGTCGACGTCGCGCACTGGATCGCCGCCGCCCTGTTCGGCGACCCCAACCGGATCGACTACCGAATGGTCTCGACGGACAATCGGATCGACGCGCTCACCTCCGGCGCGGTCGACGTCGTCATCAAATCGATGAGCATCACGTGCAAGCGTCTGGAGTCGATCGACTTCTCGTCGCCGTACTTCAATGCCGCGCAGCGCATCCTCGCCTACCGGCACTCCGGGATCGAGACCGTCGCCGACCTGAAGAACAAGAAGGTGTGCGCCACCCGATCCTCGACGTCGGCGACCAGAGTGAAGGAGATGACACCGAGCGTCCGCTTCGTGTCGACGGTCAGCTGGGCCGACTGCCTGGTGATGATGCAGCAAGGCCAGGTGGACGCGATCACGTCCGACACTCCGATCCTCGCGGGCATCGTCGCTCAGGACCCCTGGGTGCAGGTGGTCGGCGACAGCCTCGGCACCGAGGACTACGGAGTCGGCATCGCGAAGGGCCATCCCGACTTCGTGCGGTTCGTCAACGGGGTGCTCGCCGCACGCCGCGGTGACGGCAGCTGGCAGAGGTCCTATTCCGAATGGCTGTCGGTCCTCGGGCCGGGCAGCCCGCCGTCGTACTCCTACCGCGATTGAGATCATGGCCGACCACACCGACGAACCCTCGACCGAACCGGCGCAGACGATGCCGACGGACACTCCGCCGCGCGCGTCGGCGGTCGAGGTGAGCACTGCCGCCACCGATGAGGGCCCGGCGACGCAGGCAACTGGGACCGCGGCGTCGCTCGTCGGCCCGCCGACGGTCGGCACGATGCCCGCACCGCAGGGGACCCAGGCGACCCAGGTCCGGCGGCTGTTCGACGACATCACGGCCTCGCGCCGCAAGACTCGTAAGGGCCCACACGTGCACGATCGCCGCCTCGGCAGCGAGCTCGTGCAACTCCCCGACGTCACCGACATCGATCCCGCCGACGCCGTTCTCGCCGACCCGAAGATCGTCGAGTCGAAGCGCACGTGCTGGCAGTGCGGCCGCAAGGTCGGCCGATCGTCAGGCGAGGGCAAGGGGCCGATCCAGGGCACCTGTCCCAATTGCGGATCGCGGTACTCGTTCGTTCCGGGACTGTCGCGCGGGACGATGGTGGCCGACCAGTACGAGATCGCGGGCGCCATCGCGCACGGCGGCATGGGGTGGATCTATCTCGCGGTGGACCACAACGTGTCCGATCGCCCAGTCGTCCTCAAAGGCCTCCTGAACTCGTCGGACTCGCAGGCTCAGGCCGTCGCGATCGCCGAACGTCAGTTCCTCGCGTCAGTCAACGATCCCGGCATCGTGAAGATCTTCAACTTCGTCGAATGGGCTGATGAGGACGGCCGATTGTTCGGCTACATCGTCATGGAGTACGTGGGCGGTCACACGCTCAAACAGCTGACGACGTCGGATTCCGGCAAGTCGAAAGTGATGCCCGTCGAGCAGGCCATGGCGTACATCCTCGAAGTGCTCTCGGCCGTCGGCTACCTGCATTCGGTCGGCCTGGTCTACAACGATGTGAAGCCCGACAACATCATGATCACCTCCGACGAGGTGAAGCTCATCGACCTCGGCGCGGTGTCGGCGATCAACGGCTACGGGCGCCTCTACGGCACGCCCGGATTCCAGGCGCCGGAGATCGTCGAGACCGGCCCACAGGTGGTCACCGACATCTACTCGATCGGTAGGACGCTCGCCGCGCTGACCGTCGACATGCCGATGGAGGACGGCCGGTACCTCGACGGCCTTCCCGACCCGGAGACCACACCGGTGTTCGTCCAGAACCCGTCGTTCTACTTTCTGCTGCACCGGGCGACGTCGACCGATCCGGCGGAACGTTTCGAGTCCGCGGAAGAGATGACGACGCAGGTTCTCAACGTGCTGCGTGAAACGGTGGCGCTGCACACCGGCGTTCCGCGGCCGTCGATGTCGACCGTGTTCACCCCACAGCGGTCGACGTTCGCGACAGAACTGCTGTTGGCCCCGGTCGACGGCTTCTTCGATCCGAAGGACGCCGCGATCCACGATCCCGCCGACATCGCGCGAGCTCTCCCGGTTCCGTTGGTCGATCCGACGGATCCGGCCGCCAACGTCCTCACCTCGGCCGCGCTGTCGTATCCGCGGCAGACGTTGGACACGATCAACGCCGCCCGCGCCGACGGTTTCGCAACGTTGATGCGCGGGCTGTCGGACGACGAGAACCCGCTCGACCCGGACCATCCGTCGTTGGAGATCGACCTCGCCGAGGCGCGGGCCCACTTGGAGCTCGGCAACCTCGACACCGCCCTCGAACTGCTGCGCGGCGTCGCCGATCATCACGGCGACTCGTGGCGTCTGCACTGGTTCCTCGGCATCTGTGCACTGCTGAACGCCGAGCCGGAACTCGCCTACGACCGGTTCCACGAGGTCCTCGAAGCGATGCCCGGCGAGGTGGCGCCCAAGCTCGCCGTCGCCGGCACGGCCGAACTGATCGGCTATTGGCTGTCGGCGGACGACTTCATCACCAACGAGCAGGCCGCGCAGGTCGAACGCTGGTACGACATCGCACGGCAGGCGTATCACGATCTGTGGCTCACCGACCACGGCATCGTCACCGCGGCATTCGGGTTCGCCCGAATGTTGTTGGCCGAAGGAGAGATCGGCCCGGCGATCGAACCGCTCGACGAGGTGCCGATGACGAGCCGCCACTACGGAACGGCACAGATCAGCGCAATTTTGGCGCTTGTCCACGGGCGACCCGGCGAGGAGTTGACAAAAGAGGAGCTGTTCGAGGCGGCGAACCGTTTCAGTTCGATCGGCTATGACGACCCGCGACGCCGCAGGCTGAAGTTGATCATCCTCGGCAGCGCGCTCGGTTGGATCGACGCCAATCCCGACCCCGGCCAGTGCGGCGAGTTCCTCGGATTCCCGTTCACCGAGCAGGGGTTGCGTGCGGGCACTGAACGGTCACTGCGCGAACTCGCTCGCGCCACGCGCGACAACCGGGCACATCGCTTCCTGCTGGTCGACCTGGCGAACCTCGTCCGACCCGCGACGCTGTTCTGATCAGAACAGCGCGACAGGCGACGCCCCGGCGAGAGAGGCTGCGGCGAGAGATGTCGGCGTCAGTCCGGCTCGGAACGTCGTCCGAACCCCCGAGACGGACAGTCCACGCGCGATCCGCGACGCCTGCGCGGCAGTGAGACGCAGATCGGCGACGTCGATGCGACGGAGCGCATCTGTGCCGTTCATATCGGTGCTCGACGTGCGCATCGACAGGACTGCGCGGGTGCCGTTCACCCGGATGATCGGATCGGCGAGGGCGATCTCGAGGAGGTGGAACTTTGTGAACGCGACGACCGTGCCGCGGTAGCGGAGTTCACCACGGCCGTTGGCGATCGTGTTGTCCGTGAGCTCGAACGACATGTGTCCCGCGTCGTCGACACTGGAGCCGTCGCTGCCGGACAGCGAACCTCCACTGCGCTTCACCGACGATGCGAAGGCGGGAGAGAAGCCCCAGACCAGGTCTTTCACGGGCGCCTTGGGCGTGTTGGGACCGGGCTCGGTGGAATAGTTGATCGGGACGAACCGCTCCTGAGACGCGTTCACCGCGTCGGCGGCACCGTAGGTGTAGACGCCCCACCGCTTGCCTGCCGGGACCTTCTCCGGCGTCGCGAGGGTCAGTCGAGCGGTGAAGCGGCCTGCGGAGTCGAGTGGCACCCACTGTTGGCGGACTGTGCGTCGCAGGTCGAACGGCACGTTCGGGACCTTCGCGAGGGCGCTGCGCGACAACGCCCACTTCGTCTTGGAGCGAACCTCCGCGCGCGAGGACGCGGGCGCCCTCTTCGACGGCTGCCACACGGGAGCGAATCCGCCGAACGTGACGAAGGTTCCGTGCGGAATGCCGGGCGGAACAGGGACGGGCAGACCCGACGTGTTGGCCCGTGGATCGAATCCGACACCCTTGACGACCACCTGGTCTCCGGGGTGCAACTCGGTGTCGCCCACCGGCGTCACTCCATCTGCGAGGAACACCGAGATCGCGGGTCTTGTGGGGGCTGCCGCCACGTTCCCGACACCGACGCCTGCAACCGAACACACGGCGATGACGACCAGAACCAGCACACTGCGCAATCGAGACATGAGTTGAGCCTAACCTAGTCGGACGTTCGTCTCTTGGGCCGAAGGTCCCCGGTCGTTCTGCCGATTCGTACAAGAATCCGCTGCACCACAGGGGCAGGATCGTCACTATGAACACACGAACAGACACCAACATCTGGCCCGGCATTACCTGCGACGACGCACTCGCCGAACGCGACTGGCTCGAGAGTCTCGGGTTCGACCCCGGCATCCTCGTCGAGGGCGACGGTGACGGCGAGGTGATCCACTCGGAGATGCTGTGGCCCGACGGCGGACGGGTGATGATCCACTCGACCTGCAAGACCGACGCCACCTTCACAACGCCTGCGGGCAGCTCGAGCGTCTATGTCGTCGTGACCGATCCGGACGCCGTCTACGCCAAAGCACAGGCTGTCGGCGCACGGCTGGTGCGCGACATGGCCGAAGAGGATTATGGGTCGAGAGGCTTCTCCATCGCCGATCCGGAGGGCAACACGTGGAGTTTCGGGACGTACGCGGGCTGACCGCCGAACTGGAGCGGTTCGGTGTCGGCGTCTCGCCGTACACCATCTCGGGCGCCGAGCCCGGCACTCACCTGGGCCTGCCGTCACCGACGGTGACGTTGATCGTCGATCTCCAGGACGGACTCGACCTCAGTGGGCCGGGCCTGAGCAGACGCACGCTGTTCCGGTGCTGCATCGGCGGACTGCACACGACGCCGTTCACGATTCATCACGACGGTTCGCAGATCGGGGTGCAGGTGAGCCTGTCCCCTGGCGCCGTCCGACGACTGTTCGGCGTTCCCGCGTCGGCATTGGGTTCATCGTCGTTCGAGCTGGCCGACCTCGCCCCTCAATTGGCGGTACGCCTGTACGACTCGGTCGGGTCGGCAGATTCCGCCGACCGCGGTCGGGTGGCCGCGCAGACCCTGGCTGCCGGCATCGGGAGTCGGTTGGGACCGACGCCGCCCGGCGCGGATCCGGATGCGGTGCGCGCGTGGAGACGGATCCTGCACAGCACCGGCCGAGTGACCGTCGGTGAGCTCGTCGCCGAGTCCGGATGGTCCGCGCGTCGCCTCACCGGGGTCTTCACGGCCGAGTTCGGGTTGGGACCGAAGCAGGCCGCCCGACTGGTCCGGTTCGACGCCGCCCGCCGCGCCCTCGAATCGGGAGTCACACCTGGATCGGTGGCAGCAGATCTCGGCTACACCGACCAATCGCACCTGTCCCGTGACTTCACCGAGTTCACCGGACATCCACCCCGCAGGTACCTGGCCGAGAGGCGCGCCGAGTTCGTCGCGCCGGCCGATCACTGAGCCCGGGGTGGCTACTTCTCGACGCGGTTGCCGTCGGCGTCCCAGTTCTCGGCGACCTTCTTGCTGGGCTGCACGCGAGGCGGCTCGCCCGGCATCTTGGGGTACGACGGCGGGTACGGCAGATCGCCGAGGCCCTCCGCATCGTCTCGGTGCACCATCTCCAGGAGCGGTTCGAGGCCCTCTGCGTGATCACCGATGTCGGCCCACGGATCACCGCGCTCGGCGACAAGACCGGGCACGGACGCGATGGTCAGATCGTCAGGGTCGACGTCGACCAGTTCTCCCCAGGTCAGCGGCGTGGAGACGCGAGCTCGCGCCGACTTTCGAGCGGAGTACGGCGCGGCCATCGACCGGTCGCGTGCGTTCTGGTTGTAGTCGATGAAGATCCGGTCGCCGCGCTCCTCCTTCCACCACGAAGTGGTGACGGCGTCGGGCGCACGTCGTTCGAGTTCACGCCCGAGAGCGATCACGGCGCGGCGAGTGGCGATGAAGTCCCACTCGGCGCGGATCGGCACGAACACGTGGATCCCGCGGCTGCCCGAGGTCTTGACGAAGCCGGTGAATCCCAGTTCGTCCAGGAGCGGTCGCAGCAGATCGAGCGCCACGCTGCGTACCGCGTCGAAGTCGCGGCCGGACGCCGGGTCGAGGTCGATGCGGAGTTGATCGGGATGGTCGTTGTCGGGGTCGACGGTCGGCCACGTGTGGAAGGTGACGGTCCCGAGATTCGCGGCCCACACGACGTCGGCGGGAATCCGCGGGCAGAACGCCTGGCCGGTCCGCTTGGACGGGAACACGATCCGCGTCGACTCCACATGATCGGGGTGGTACTTCGTGAGGTGCTTCTGGTAGATCTCGTCGCCCTCGACGCCATCGGGGAAACGCTGCAGGAACGTCGGCCGACCCTGCAGAGCAGCGAGCAGCGGACCGGTGGTCGCCATCGTCCGGTAGTAATCGACCAGGTCACCCTTGCGGCCACCGTTCTCGCCGAGCTCAGGAAAGTAGATCTTGTCAGGGTTGCTGAGCTTGACCTCGACACCGTCGACGTCGAGCATCACAGGTTTCGGCTTAGGCATCGTTCGAACCCTCCAGAACGTCGTGGATGTCGTAGGTCAGCGGAACGTCGAGCTGGTCGTATCCACAGCTCTCCGGATCCCGGTCGGGACGCCAGCGCAAGAACTTCACCGTGTGGCGGAAGCGACCGTTCTCCATCTGGTCGTACGCCACTTCGACGACGAGTTCCCGCCGGATCGGAATCCACTCGCCACTGCCCGCGGACCGCCAGCGGGACAGTTCACCTTGAGCGACGTTGTCGGGGTCGAGTCGCATGGGCTCGAACATCTGCTGCAGCTCTTGGCGTTTGACGTCGGAGAACGCGCTCGACCCGCCGACCATCCGCAGCTCGCCGTCGTCGCCGTAGAGGCCGAGCAGCATGGAGCCCAGGCCGGTTCCGCTCTTGTGCACGCGGTAGCCGAGGACCACGCAGTCTGCGGTCCTCTTGTGTTTGATCTTGAGCATCTCGCGCTTGCCCGGTACGTACGAACCGGCCAGCGGTTTGGCGACCACGCCGTCGAGTCCGGCGCCTTCGAACGCGGTGAACCAGTCGCGTGCCACGTCGGCGTCCTGCGTCACGCGACTGACCTGCATCCGACCGTCTCCGCTGATCGCTTCGAGCAGCGCCGCACGGCGCACGTCGAACGGCTCGCCGGTCAGGTCCGTGTCGCCGAGTGCGAGCGCGTCGAAGCCGATGAAGATCGCGGGCGTCTCCTCCGACAGCTTGGCCACACGCGAGGCGGCCGGATGGATCCGCTGACTCAGCGAGTCCCAGTCGAGGCGTCGGACACCGCCGATCTCCTTCACCACACCGACCTCGCCGTCGACCACGCAGCGTTCAGGAAGCTCCGCCCGTGCAGCGTCGACCAGCTCGGGGAAGTAGCGTGCGAGGTCTTTGCCACCGCGGGAGGCCATCACGACCTCGTCGCCGTCACGGAACACCAGTGCCCGGAATCCGTCCCACTTCGGCTCGTACGACCACGCGGGGCCGTCGGCAGGCTGATCGGGAACAGCGGCAACGGCTTTCGCGAGCATCGGCGCTACGGGCGGGCTGATCGGAAGGTCCACCCGTTCATCGTCCACGACACCTACGACAGCGGCAACGGATTCGGCAGTCAGGATCGATTCGGCGGTGCGGTGGAGCGTCCCCAGCCGGAGTCTTTCGCCAGTTCGGCGAGTGGCGGGACAGACCGGTGCGGCAGCGGAGTGGTGAGCGTGAGCCAGGTGCTCGAGTGGACGACGCCGGGAAACGCGACGATCGTCGAGATGAGATCGAGCAGGTCGGGCTGGGTCGCGGAGGCGACCCGGACCAGGAGGTCTTCCCGTCCGGTGACGGTGTGGACTTCGATCACCTGGGGAATCCGACTGACTTCGTCGACGATCGCGGACAGACTTCCCTGGTGCGTCTCCAGTGCAACGAACGCGTGGACGACGAGTCCGGCTCTCGTCAGGTCGATCTCGGGCCGATAGCCGGTGATGAGGCCGCCGTCCTCCATCCGCCGCAACCGGGCTTGCACAGTGTTGCGGGAGACGCCGGCTTTGGCCGCCAGTTCGACGACGCCGGAGCGGGCGTCCTTCTCCAACAGCCTCAGCAGTTCAACGTCGAGCTGATCGATGCTGAGCATTTCTGCCACCTCACTATCGCCGTCCAGTGTCTCAACTGATCAATCCGATCAGTAATCACGAATTCAGCACACCTGATCGCATCGTACGTCCGACGATTGTCGAGCAGGCCCACAATGACCTGCATCACACTGCGGCACCGGCACATCCACCACGCCGCACCACCCGGCCACACCCCGGAAGGACCTCCATGACCCTCGCCGATCACCGCTCCGACCTCAGCGTGTTCTCGCATCCCGACATGACGATCGATCCCCCGCACGAGCAGATCGTGTTCTGTCGGGACGCGGCGAGCGGCCTGCGCGCGATCATCGCGGTCCACTCGACCACGCTCGGACCGGCTCTCGGCGGAACACGCTTCTACCCGTACACCTCCGAAGCCGACGCCCTCGGCGACGTCCTGCGCCTCTCCCGCGGCATGACGTTCAAGTCCGCCGCGGCAGGTCTCGACCTCGGCGGCGGAAAGGCCGTCATCATCGGCGACCCGGCCGCTGACAAGACCCCCGAACTGCTGCGCGCATACGGCCGCTTCGTCGACACTCTCGGCGGGCGGTACATCACCGCGGGCGACGTGGGCACCACGTCGGACGACATGGACGTGATCGGCGAGGGCACCCGCTTCGTCGCATCGAAGACGCAGGCCAACGGCGGCTCCGGCGACACCGCCCCGATGACGGCGCTCGGCGTGTTCAGCGCACTGCTGGCCGCAGCCGAACAAGCGTGGGGCAGTTCCGACCTGACCGGCCGAGTGGTCGGCGTCGAGGGCGTCGGCAAGGTCGGCACCCAGCTCGTCGACCTGCTGATCGCCGCAGGCGCGACCGTGCTGGCCGCCGAGCGGAACGCCGCGGCACGCGAGGCGTTCAGCGCGAGGTTCCCGCAGGCACGGATCGTCGACGACGTGCGCTCGGCGACGCTCGACGTGTACGCGCCCTGCGCGATGGGCGGCACCGTCACCGCCGAGCTGGCCCGGGAGACGTCGGCCGCGGTCGTCTGCGGCGCCGCGAACAACCAGCTGTCGTCGCCCGAGGTGGAGCAGATCCTCGGCGGCCGCGGCATCGTATGGGCGCCGGACTACATCGCGAACGCGGGCGGCGTGATCCAGGCGTTCAGTGAGCAGCGCGACTGGACGCATCCGCAGATGCGCGACAAGGTCGAAGCACTCCGCGACCGCACGGCCCACGTTCTCAGCACCGCGGCAGCCAAGGGAATCACCGCGGGAGACGCCGCGCGCCTCGTCGTGGCAGAGCGATTGGCGTCTGCCTGACGCAACCACCCTTGCTGGATCAATCGATCCACTAGAGTCGCGGGGTATGGCCACCTCACCGGAGAATGTCTCCGAGCATTCGCGCAGGCATTTCCTCGGACTGACAGCGGGTGCGGTCGGGATGGCGGGAGCGGCGTCGCTGCTCCCGCCGTCCCTGCTGTCGGCGGTCGCGCAGGCGCGTCCGGCGGGCTCGATCGACGACGTCGAGCACGTCGTGGTCCTGATGCAGGAGAACCGGTCGTTCGACCACTATTTCGGCACCATGAAGGGAGTCCGGGGCTTCGCCGACAACTCGGCCAAGCCCGGCGTCTTCATTCAGGACGGAATCCATCCATTCTTGGCCCGCGACGCCGCCAACCGCGGATCCCTGTCGGTCGAGTACTTGGCGTCGCTTCCACACGAGTGGGCCGACGGCCAACGAGCCCTCCGTCACGGACACTGCGACGGATGGATCGCGGCGAAGGGCGCCGCGACCATGGCGTGTTACAGCCGCCGGGACATCCCGTTTCACCACGCCCTCGCCGAGACGTTCACGATCTGCGACGGATACTTCGCGTCGTCGCCGACCGGAACCGGCACCAATCGCAACTACCTCTTCTCGGGGAAGTCCGGATACGAACCGTGGGGCGCCCGTTCGGTCGGCAACGAGATGTACGCCCCCGTGCATCCCGGCCTCACCTGGGAGACGTACGCCGAGAGCCTGCAGCGTGCGGGCGTCGACTGGCGCGTCTACCAGGAGTGGGACAACTTCACCGACAACAATCTCGATTTCTTCTCCACTTTCCGCGCGATCGGACGCGACGCGCTCCTACGTGCAGGCCAGCTCGGAATCGATCTCACCGGCTTCTACTCGCTGCTGATCGAGAGCGGCCGGAAGGGTCCGCACGGCGACGTCCTGCCGTCCGCAGACCAGCGGGCTCGTGTCGCGGCAGTTCATCGTGCAGCACGCGCCCTCGGTCGGCGTCAGGCCGAGTTGTACGACCGCGCCCTGTACCGCAGCGAGCCCGGGACCCTGATCTCACGCTTCAGGAAGGACGTGGAGCGCGACAGACTGCCCGCGGTCTCCTGGATCGTGGCCCCGGAGGCGGACTCCGAGCACCCGCGGAGTTCGTCGCCGGTCCAGTCGGCCAACGTGGTGTACCGCCTTCTCGACGCCCTGGCGTCCAGCCCAGAGGTGTGGCGCAAGACGGCCGTGATCCTGAACTACGACGAGTTCGACGGCTACTTCGACCACGTGGTGCCGCCGCTGCCCCCTGCAGGCGAACCCGATGAGTGGTGGGAAGGCGATCCGATGGGCTTCGGGTTCCGGGTGCCGATGACGATCGTCTCGCCGTGGACGGTGGGCGGCCGGGTCTCGTCCGAGGTGTTCGACCACACGTCGGTCGTCCGCTTCCTCGAGCGGGTGACCGGAGTGCGATGCCCGAACATCTCGGCATGGCGGCGGAAGGTGAGCGGCGATCTGGTCTCAACTCTCGACTTCGGTCGCTCCGACGGTCTCCAGGTTCCCGAGACACCCGGTCCGCCGCCCACGTTCCACAAACGGTGGACGGCGAAGCCGGGCGGCGGTTTCCCCGAGCAGGAGACGGGTGTGACCACTGCGCTGCCCACGCCGTACCGCCTCTCGGCGAACGTGGTGAACGGGACTGTAGAACTGATCAACGACGGCGACCGATCCGCAGTCTTCGCCGTGTTCCACGACGGCGACGTCACGCACGCGACGGTGCGAGGCACCCGGCGGATCCGACTGCCCCGCACCACGGACCACGTCGTGATCACCGGCCCCGACCGATTCCTGCGCGACCTGCACTTCGCCCCGGGCGGGTCGAGCGCGCGGGTTGAACTCGATCACGACGCACGGACTGTCCGCGTCGACGGCCGCGCAGTCACGCCGCAGGGCAGTTGGTACGAGGTCACCGTCGCCCACACGCGCGGCCGGCAGTACTTCACCGGCCGCCTCGAAAGCGGCCAGGTGACGACTACGTCTCCGTTGCGCCGCTGACGCCTCGCGACACAGCCGCGACAAGACTCAACAGGTGTTCGCGGGTCACCCTCTCCGCACGCTCCGAGTCTGCGTCCGCGATCGCGGAGACGATGCCCTCGTGGTCGACGGCGTCGTCGGCGGACACTGCGACCAGCGACAAGAACTCCGCCATGGCTGAGACGATTCGGGGACGAATACTGTCGAAAAGCGCTAGCAGGGGCGCATTGCCCGACGCTTTGACGATCTCCCGATGGAAGTCGACGTCGGCCGTCGCCAGAACTTCCGGTGCAGCGACCCGCATGCGATCCCGCTCGTCGAGTGCACGGCGAACGGCTGCGATCTCCCCCGCATCGTTTCGCTCGGCGGCAAGAGCGGCAGCACGCGATTCGATGGCGATTCGCACCTGCAAGACGTCGGCGATCGCACTGATCTCCGCAAGCCGGTCCCACGAGTCGTTCGGCGTCGTCGACCTCACGAACACGCCGACACCCTGCCTGGTGACCAGCATTCCGCGTGCCGCGAGAAGCCGGATGGCTTCCCGGATGGTCGATCGTCCGACACCCAACTCGGCCGCGAGCGCGGTTTCAGACGGGAGTTGTTGGTCCCGCTCCCATCGCCCGCCGACGATCTCGTCGAAGAGGGACTGAGCTGCTCGCTGCGACAGCGGCGCTCGGGTCAGCGCGTCCATTCACGTCCTCAGTCGTCAGGTTGTCGGACTACTCCTGAGACAGGGTAGCCGGGCGCGTGGAGCGATGTTCGGCGACGATCCGGTAGATCTCGCGTACTGCGACAGCCAGCGCGAACACGGCGAAGACGAGTCCCAAGACTTTGAGGTCGAGCGCCAATGCGACGAGCACACCGATGAGTGCGCCGGGTACCGCTCCGATGTTCAGAAGCGTGGCGAGCCTCAGGTCCGTCGTCCCCTGTCGGGCATGCACAACGGTTCCGACGATCGCATTGGGCAAGAACATGAGCAACGACGTGCCCTCGGCCGTCGTCAGATCCGCGCCGAAGACCAGCATCAACGCGGGCACGGCCAGCAGTCCGCCGCCGAGACCCATCCCCGCCGACCACGCCCCAATGACCACACCGAGCGCAATCGACACTGGAACGGTGAACCACACATTCTCAATCAACGACGCTGAGACGACAGCCGATCCCTCGAGCGGATCAGCTCCGGCCGCGTCCAGGAACAGCTTTGCGCATGTGACCAGCAGGATACCGATGAACAGCCACTGCAACAGTCGATGCGATACCCGCAGAATCAGCCGCGCCCCGAAGACTGCGCCCACAGTCGCGCCGACGAGCATTCCGGTGCCCGCCCTGAGGTCGATCGACCCTCCCACCATTGCGAAGGTCGCCGCGCCCACACCACAGACCGCGATATTCGCCGCGCCCGCGGTCCCGTGCAGAGACGGTCGGGGCAGCGAGGTGAGCTTCTCGAGGGCCGGGACATAGAACACTCCGCTTCCACCACCGAGCAGTCCCCCGATCACACCACCGGTGAATCCGACGCCCAATCGGGCCTGGGTCGACCCTCCGGAGTCTTCCGCCGCCTGCTTGTCAGCCTTCGTGACCACACTCTCTCCTCTCGCCCAGGGCGCCTTCGCCACTGTTCGGCAAACACTAGTACTTGTCTGACAAGTACTCAACTGATTTCTCTCCTCATCGGCGCGCCGCTGACGCGCCGCTCACCCGCCACCCCGCCGACACCGCCGCGACACCCCACACTCCTAGCGTCTGGAGATCGTGGCGACATCCCCCGAAACGGTTTCCGAACACTCCCGCAGACACTTTCTCGGACTGACCGCAGGCGCCGTCGGCGCGGCGGCCGCGGCGACCCTCCTCCCGCAGTCGTTGGTCGACGCGGTCGCCAAGGGGCATCCCGCCGGCGGCCTTCGCGATGTGGAGCACGTGGTGGTCCTCATGCAGGAGAACCGGTCTTTCGATCACTACTTCGGCGCACTGCGCGGAGTTCGAGGTTTCGCTGACAACTCGGCGCTGCCCGGCGTCTTCGATCAAGACGGTATCCACCCGTTCCTCGCACGGTCGGCAGCGAACCGCGGTGATCTGTCCGTCGAGTACCTCGCCTCGCTCCCCCACAGTTGGCCCGACGGACACCAGGCGCTCAACGGAGGACGCTGCGACGGTTGGGTCGGAGCCAAAGGCAAGGCGACGATGGCCGCCTACGACCGGAGAGACATCGGTTTCCACTACGCACTCGCTGAGACGTTCACCGTGTGCGACGCCTACTTCGCGTCGTGCCCCACCTCCACCAGCCCCAATCGGAACTTCCTGTTCTCCGGCACCACCGGATTCGAACCCTACGGTCCCCGTGCAGTCGGGAACGACGCCTACGACAGCGCGCACCCCGGCTACTTCTGGAAGTCGTACGCCGAGAGTCTGCACGACGCAGGCGTGGACTGGCGGGTGTATCAGGAGTGGGACAACTTCACCGACAACAACCTCGACTTCTTCGCGAGCCTGCGCACCATCGGGCGGGCGGCGATCGCGAACGCGGGCCTCGGCGTCGACGATCTCACCGGGTTCTACGGGGATCTGCTTGAGAAGTCGTCGGCCGGACCGGACGGCGTCTACCGGACGACCGCCGCCCAGCGTCGTGCCGCTCAATCGGTGCACGACTCGGCTGCCCGTCTCGGCGGAAAGTATGCCGACCTCTACAACCGGGCCCTGTATCGCGGCGAGCCCGGCAGTCTCGTGAGCCGATTCCGAGAGGACGTCAAGAAGAACTCGCTCCCGACGATCTCGTGGATCGTGACATCGGCGGCCGATTCCGAGCACCCCGGATCGTCGTCGCCGATCCAGTCGTCGACCATCACCTACCAGTTGCTCGACGCACTGGCCTCGAATCCCGCGGTCTGGAACAAGACCGCCGTGCTCCTGAACTTCGACGAGTTCGACGGGTACTTCGACCACGTGGTGCCGCCGTTGCCACCGGAAGGCGAACCCGACGAGTGGTGGGCCGGCAAGCCGATGGGACTGGGCTTCCGCGTTCCGATGACGATCGTGTCGCCGTGGACGGTCGGCGGACGAGTCTCCTCGGAGGTCTTCGATCACACGTCGGTCGTGAGGTTCATGGAGCGGGTCACGGGCGTTCGGTGCCCGAACATCTCCCGCTGGCGACGCAAGGTGTGTGGCGATCTTGTGTCCACATTCGATTTCACCCGGTCGGACGGGTATCGCGCACCGTCGAAGCCAGGGAAGGTTCCGACGTTCGTCGAACGGTGGAACGCCGAGCCCGGCGGCGACGTCCCCATCCAGGAGTCGGGCGACGCCGTCGCACTGCCGACACCGTATCGCCTGTCTGCGAACGTGGCGGACGGTGTCGTGACCCTGACCAATGAAGGTTCGAGGGCTGCAGTGTTCGGCGTCTTCCACAACGGAAGGGCCGAGCACCACACGGTCACCGATCGACGACGGGTGACTCTTCCGTCGGGGACCGACCACGTCGTCGTGACTGGACCCGACCGATTCCTACGTGACCTGCACGTCCGTCCCGGTGGTTCGGCGGCCCGTGTGATGCTCAACCACGCCGCCGGACGGATCACGGTGAACGGGCGCGACGTGACGGCCACCGCGGTCCGGAACGGCTGGTACGAGGTGAGCGTCGCCGACACCTCCGGGCGGCAGTACTTCACCGGCCGTCTTGAGAACGGCCGTCGGACGCGTACCTCGCCGCTTCGCCGTGACCTAGGTCGCGACTAGATAGCCGAGCCAGGCGGCGACGGCGGCGAGCGCCCCGGCGAGTTCGATGACGATCAGCAGGCCGACTGTCTTGGTGGCGGTGATGCCGCCGGTCCAGCCCGCCTTCAGGTCTTTCAGTCGGACGGCTTCGGCTACAACAGTGCCCACGATGAAACCGAGCGGCAGCCCGATGACGGGCACCACGAAGAACCCGACGATGCCGAGCAGTCCGCCGACGACGAGCGACCAACGCCCGACATCCGACTTCGCCAGCGATCGCCCGCCGATCACATACTTGACGATCCAGGCGACCGCCATGCACGCCACGGCCGCGGCGAACACCCACCACGCGGTGCCGCCGGAGAGGATCGCCCAGATCAGGATCCCGGCCGCGACCAGCACTGTTCCCGGAAGCAGTGGCACGACGATGCCGACGAGCCCCACCGCTATGAGAACGCTGACTCCGGCATATGCCCAGGTGTTCACATCGACCATGTAAGCAGGCCGTGGCATACGGTGGGGACCGTGGTTCTCGACGTCACGCCCGCCGGGCGCTTCGCTCCGTCGCCGTCCGGCGATCTGCACATCGGAAATCTGCGGACCGCGGTCCTCGCCGATCTGCTCGCCCGCACGTCGGGCCGACGGTTCCTCATGCGTGTGGAAGACCTCGACCGCGTGCGCGAGGGCGCCGAGGAGCGTCAGCTCGCCGACCTCGCAGCGCTCGGCATCCGGTGGGCCGAGCCGGTGATCCGTCAGTCCGAGCGCCGCGATGTGTACGCCGCGGTGGTCGACGGATTGACCGCGGAAGGTCGCACTTTCGAGTGCTTCTGCACGCGCCGGGAGATCCTCGACGCACCGTCCGCGCCGCACGCCCCGCAGGGCGCCTACCCCGGCACCTGCCGCGACCTGACCGATGCCGAGCGTGATGAGCGGCGCCGCACCCGGCCGGCGGCGATCCGGTTGCGTGCCGACGTCACGAAGTTCACCGTCCACGATGCGCTGCACGGTCCGTTCACCGGCGACGTCGACGACTTCGTCCTGCGTCGCAACGACGGGACGCCCGCGTACAACCTGGCCGTGGTCGTCGACGACACCGCGACCGGCGTCGACCAGGTGGTCAGGGGTGACGATCTGCTGAGCTCGGCGCCCCGGCAGGCCTATCTCGCGACTCTGCTCAGCGCGACGCCGCCCGAGTACGCGCACGTCCCGATGGTTCTGAACAGGGATGGAGCGCGTCTCGCCAAACGTGACGGTGCCGTCACCCTCGCCGACCTCGCGGAGCAGGGCGTCGACGCGGCCGGAGTCCTGTCCATGATCGCGACCTCGCTGGGCATGGCCGACCAGGGTGAGTCGGTCACGTTGGACATCCTCGCGTCCCGCTTCGATCCCGCCCGTCTTCCGCGCGAGCCGTGGGTGTTCGTTCCGGGGCATGGCGGTGTCCCCGCCTGACCAGCTCAGGCGGGGTTGCGCACCACGTCGACCCCCGGTGGGGCCGGCGGTCCCGGTGGTGGTGCCGGGATCCGGCACGACAACCATTTCTCCACTGCCGATCCGGACTTGGTGGCCCGGATCGCAGGGAGCAGCTTCTCCGGCTGCAGCGAGTGGTTGACCTTCCACGGCTCGGTCGAGCCGGAGGGTCGCCATCCGACCCGGCCCTTGAACGGGCCAGAGGTGAGGACGGTGGTCTCCCATCCGCCGGGTGTGGTGGAGACGCTGC
>NZ_JBBCUB010000008.1:0-177626 GCF_037148075.1 Gordonia malaquae
CCCGCGGGGCTAGGGCGCTGCGCGCCCTTTCCCGGACGGGCGCTCCGCGCCCGTCAGAAGCCCGCTGCGCGGGCAGTGCCCTGCCGGACTTCACGAGGGGTCGAACAGGTCGCTGCGCGACCCTCCGAACAGCGAAACCCGTTCCCCACCAGGCGATCCCGTCACCACTGCCGAGGTTCGACGCTCCGCGCCAAACCCCCTGCGCCCGCTCCGCGGACACCCAACCAACCACGGACCCCTCCACGTTTCCTACCACGGAACCAACCACGGTCCCAACCATGCAACCCCACCCGCACGGCGATGTGGTATACCTGAATAAGGTATGCGTCAACTGTGCACTGTTCTGCGAAACGGTCGGCTCTTCGCCGGAGGCGCTCGCCTCCCAGGCCCATGGGAACGGGGAGGGGCACTGCGCCATGTGGGCGGAGCAATTCAAGCGAAGCTCGGAAAGCCAAGTGGCGGGCGGAATGTCCTCTATCTGCCCCGTGGCCGAACTAATCCTCACGACCCTTGTTATGGGTCCGGAGGATTGTCTGGGTGAACTCTAGCCCTTGTGGGCCTCCTCTATGTCTGAAGTGAGATCATCCACCACGCTTTCGAGCAGCGGTGAGATCGCGTCGTACCCATCCTGGACGGACTGTGCTAGCGCCGCCGCATAGACCTCTCTCCGTTTACTCAGTCGCCTTATCTCAGCTTGCGAGGTCATTGTTTCTTCTTTTCTCCTTTTGAGGTGGGCACTTCTTCGGGGCGGGAGTCTACTTGGTTGAGTTTATGGCAAGTCCTACAGGTAGGTTGGGTCACAACCGCCAATTGGGTTGTTCCACGTGGCACTGCTCGACCCGTGACGAAGGAAGGGAGCCCGCCGTGCAGCTCGTCGACCTCCGCCGGTCAGTAGAAGACAACAAGTTCGGCTGGCTGCCCCCATTCGACGACACCGCGGTGTACGCCAACGAGCACTGGTGGGACGAGCCTCGGTACTACTACGACGCGCCCTGGTTCATTCAGGTTCTCGATTCTGATGGCACCGAGGTCGCGCGAGTTGAGCTTCTTGATCCCGGCGAAGTCAATCTCTCGTACACCGACGCCGAGCGGATTGGCGGCTCCCCACTGGAGATCTGTTTCTTCGAGGTAGCGCAGAATGCGCAGGGTCGTGGCCATGGAACAGCTGTCGTCAAGGCTCTCGAACAGAGGTTTCCTGACCGCGTCCTCTTGGCGTATGCCAACACGGACGTTCCGGAGTTCTGGGCGTCCCTGGGATGGGCGCGTTTCGATCATCGCGACGGCGACATCGAGTACCGTCCGATGTTCGTTCGAGACCCTAAGCTCTGATGCCAGACTGGGATTCCTCTCTCCTGTCAGATCACTCGTTGGTCACTATCGACCGAAGTGTTAACCTCTGGGCATATACCGCTAATGCGGACATGTGCCCGGGGGGGAGATTGTGACGAGAGCTGACCGGCTGCCGAGGAGTCCTCAGCAGCAAGCGAAGACGACGGGCTGCGTGGCAGTGGTAGCCCTGGGCGCACTGGTGCTGTACGCAACGGCTGGCGTCCCTTCCCACGGCTACGCGTTCATCGCCTGGGCATTCGGAGCCGGGGCGTTAGCCGCCATCGTTGGGACGGCTGCGATCTTGTGTCTGTTCTCCGCCGCAGACTGCGCCGGACCTCGACGCGCACGGCCGCGCGCGAATTCAACCGATCGATCCCTTATGTGACGATGGCTACCGGCCGACACTTAGTCCATGAGAACCCAACGAATTGCCAAGTTCGCCGTCGCCCTTGCCGCTCCCCTGGTGCTTACTCAGGCCTTCGCTCCTGGCCCAGCCAGCGCATCGCTGGGCCATCAGAACACTGATCCGTACTCCACCGGCTGCTCCGCTACCTCGTGGACGCTGTCGTCTCGGGGCGTTCCCGGCGGCACGGTCTCGGTGAAGGTGTCCAATGCGTGCGGTACCAACTGGGTGGAGTACTCCGGCTCTACGCAGTGGACCAAGAAGAACGTCGCTGGACCGTACGGCACACCAGGGCTTCCGGAGATCGACACCCGACCATGGGCCTACTCGATGCAGGTCTACGCGCCCGGCACGAGCCAGGTGACCGCCTACGTCTGGGGCAACGGCTGGTCGACCCGCGCGAGCTGCAGCACGACCTGCTCCTGGAGCTGACACCAAGCAGTCACGTCTGCGGCCCAGTCAGGACCGCGCAGGTGTGCCGGACACTGCTTGGAGCATCGGTTCGAGTACTCCGGCGCCGTCCAGGGCTACCGCTCCCACGATCGCTGCCGCCGCCAGGCGACGCTCGATGTCCCCGACGACGGTCTCCGGCACCGCTGGTTCGAGGAGGCTTACGAGATCGGCTTGGGGGATGCGGTCGGCGAGCAGGACGAGATTCTCGTCGCGGCGCCAACGGGATACGACGTCCGCACCCCACTGTGGCAGGCGGTCGTCGTCGACGTCGGCGATCAGGTTGGCAAGTGCACGAGCGGCGACCGCGTTGATCAGTCCGGGCTTGTTCTTGAAGTGGAAGTACACCCCGCCTTTGGTCACTCCCGCCGCGGCAGCGATCGCATCCACCGATGTCGAGGCTGCACCACGAGTCAGGAACGCCGACGTCGCGACGTCTAGGATCGCGTCCCTGGTTGACTGCGCTTTGGTCGCCATCACTGCCCGCCCAGGGGGACCCGAGCAGCACGCAGCATCGCCGAGACCGGCTGGTGGTCGCCGTCGACGTACGCCAGAGCCAGGGCGTCAGCGAACGCGGTCGGCATGCCCGGGGCCTCAGCGCCGCCAGGGACCATGAGCACCTCATCCGAGCCCGACGCCAGCAGGTACGCGTTCGCCACGAGCAGGGCTGTCCGTTTGTTGCCGTCTTCGAATGGCTGCGCTGACGCCAGGGCGATGAACGTGGCGATCGCGACAGCGAGGTCGTCGCCCTCGGCGGCGGCCCGGGCGAGGATCTGTTCCAGCCCTTTGTCGGTCACCGGGCTCGGTTCGTGACGTCCACGAGCGGTGGTGACACCGATCTGCTGGTCGCGTGTGCGCAGACGTCCCGGGTGCAGCGCTGCACTGCGACTCAGGCGAGCGTTGATCGCTCGTACCGTGGCCGCGGTGATGGGTTCATCCCGATGGTCGAGGATGTATTGCCCGGCCTCGCGTAGGTCGGTCAGGATGTCGCGATCGGCCCCTGACATCATCACTCGCGGGTCTCCCCGCAGGAACCGCTCGGTGTCGGCGCGACTGACTTGGAGCCCTTCGAACTCTCGACCAGCCGAGTGCACGACGTCGAGCAGATCAGCCACCGAGCATGTCACCGCACCATCCTCTGGCGCTCTCAGATCGCCGACGGCGACTTGTCCAGGGACAGGTAGTGTCCGGCGGCCGCGATCGCGGGGATCGCCGTGATGTCGGCGATGTTCGCGGTCACGGTGCTGATCTTCTCCAGGCACGCCTCGATCTCGCGCTTGACCATCGGCAGCTCGGGATCGTTGGCCGAGGACAAGGTGAGGCGTTCAACGAGATTGGCGAGCCGCTGCAGGGCTGCGCGTTCGGTCGGCGACCGGTCATCGAGGCCGACTGCCGCGGCGTGATCGTTGGCCTCATACCAGCGCTTCCATGCTGCGTCCGCACACTCCTCGGCCGCGGCCAACTCACGCTCGGACATGTCGGGATGCAGGCTCGCGCATACCTCGTCGAGCGCTTCCATGGCCCGGTTGTAAGCCACTGTCGGCGCAACGGTGCCGGTGATGTCGCGCAGCACCGGCTTGTTCAGGTACCAGTCCTGCGGGTTGAGGGCGTAGCGGCCCCACTCCGCCCGGAGGTCGTCGTGGGCTTGATGCACCGCCGCGATGCGCTCCTGCACTCGCGGAACTACGGCCGGGTCACTAGTTCGATCCACGGCGGTCAACGATCGGGCAGGGACCTCACTCATCGACTCCATGAACAGCTTGAGAACTGTCGCAACCAGAACTATCACCGCAAGACCCACTCCGGCGAATGACGTCACATCTACGATCCGATCGAGTACCTCAGCGTCCAGATCCCAGCCCTGAGAGTCAGACAACGCGGGCAGGAGACGGACGACCTGCGACGCCCCCAGCGACATCCCCATGGCGAGTGCGCCTTCGACAAGAATCGCCTTATATGGTTCCCTACGCGAGGTCATCTGCGGCCTCATCGTCCCAGTCGACTACTTCCCAGTTCGTCTCTGCGTCGACGTGGCCGGATGTCATTCCTTCGTTGATCTGTCGGATGATCTCGTGAAGATACTGCGTCGCGTTCTGCGCCGGTACGGACACTGTCAACGTTGCCATGCGATTCTCCAGGTTGTTGGGGCTCGGGCAGTCTTCTGTGCCCGATCGGGGATCGCCGCTCAATATCTTACGCGGCGGAGTGTTAGGCGAACTTCGGTCGGATGATGAGGGTGCTGTCGATGTCGCGGTAGGTGTCCAGGCCTTTCACTGTCGCTCGCACGATCGTGAGCTGGTCGCCGACTTCGAGGCTGAGTGCCTTATCGGACCCGGACATCCACTTCAGGATGTGCCCGCTGGGGGTGGTCATCTCCACTGCTGCAGCGAGCTGGTCATTGAAGTGATTGGTGTATCGGTGCGAGCTTCTCACGGTGACGGCGACGTCTTCGATCGTCGATTTGATGTCGGCGAATAGCCCGCCGACGATCTCTGACTTTTCTTTCACTGCAGCGGCCTTGCGGGCCGTGTTGTCGATGTTTCGGCGATGGACAGCCGCGATCGAGACCAGGAATCCGAGATTCTTGGGAGAGATGAACGGAGCTGCGACCAAGGCCTGCATCGTGCGGCCGTACGGGCTCTCTGCGTTCAGCGTGTCCACCGAGGACCGCAGGGCCTCCATCAGCTCGCCGTCGCCCTCGTACTCACCGGCACGGGCTGTGATCTCTTCGCGGGCGGCCTTCTCCCGCGGGGACTCTCGGCGGCCGAACACGGGGAACAGGACGGCTGAGACGGCATTCCGCGTCGGGTGCTCACCGCTCGACGGGACGTAGGCCCGGCCTTCGGCCGAGGCGGCCCAAGCGGTGGCGATGACGGCGTCGCGGGGTGCGCGCATCGAGCTTCGCAGTCCCTCGCCGCCGAGATCGTTGATCGCCTCGTCAAGCGGGGCGTCGAGCCACCACAGGGCGCTCACGCTGAGGCCGAGGAAGGGGGCGACGCATTGGGCGCCGACCAGCATCGTCTCGCGTGTGTCGAGGTGACGGATCACGTAGCACTTGCGGCGCGCTCGCGTGGCGCGGCAGTGATCGCAGGTGAGTTCGGTCGGGACGGCCAGCGATTCGACGTCCTCCGCCGAGGGGTTCACCCGCAGAAGGACGCCGTCGATGTCCTCGTCCCATTCGGCTTTGGCCACGAACTCCCACCCGCCTGCGGCGATCGTCGGTTGAGACAGCGTGCAGTGATTCACTTCCACGGTGTACTCAGCAGCGGTATCGGGGTCGTATCGCTGGGAGAGTTCGGTCCTGTTGACGACGAGTTCGAAGCGTTCGTCGACTCCGGCCCGAACGAGCCGGGCGTTGGCGCGGGTGATGATCGCAGTGGCCTTGCCCATCAGGTCGACCGGAATCGTCACCGTCACACCGAGGTCGGATTCTCCATCGAGCGACTCGTTGCGGCTACCTTCGTCCATGGACTGATAGTAACACACGGAATCATTGTTGGCTGATTATCCGACCTAGTCCGCACGACGGACTATCGATTGCCGTTTCAAGTGCCCGGCTGATGACAACTACAGTCGCCGCAGCCCGCCCGTTGTGTGCTTGCGCACGAGCCGGTAGAGCCCGTTGAGAGTCGTGGTCACGTCCCCAACTGGGATATCGCCTTCGTAGGTCGACGCGATGTTGCGGACCAGGGCGTTCCACTGGTTCTTCTCGATCAATGGCGCGCACGTGTCGCACACAGCCCAGTCCCCGGCTGAGACCTGGCCTTGCACGTGAAAGTCGCTCACCGGCAGTACCCACGTCGCAGTGCCGGTGCGGCAGAAGTCGCAGAACCCGCGCCAGTCCGGCCCGGCCTCGACCGGGACCACGTCGTGATCAGCGTCGCCGACCCGAGCAGGGTGCAGGTACTCCACGCCTTTGTCGCCGAGGATTGAGTCCAGTCTCGACTGGCAGATTTCGCAGATGATCGCTGGTGAATCCATGTCGGGATCATCCCACAGCGCATCGACCGCGAGTCAGCCGCCGGACGGGGGGCTGTCGGACATCAGCGCGTAGGAGCGCACCAGCGTGAGATGGGTGATCGGATGATCCTGGCGGTCGTAGCCGCCGTTACCTCCGCGCGGCGGATCGACCTTCACAAAGCGCGTCGTCCGCGCTCGTCCATCCCCCGCGACCTGCACAATCCTGATCCGGTCGAGCTTCGACGACCGGACCCTGACCCTCTTGGTGCGGTCCATGAGCGAGATCGGGCCAAGGTATTGCCATACCTGGCCGACCTCGACGTGCACCTCCGCCGCCTGCTCATTGAGCCAGTCCGACGTTGCCCGCTTCTGCGCCCTCTCTGCATCGCTGAGCGCCATCGTCACATCGCCGCTGCGGTCGTCGCACTCAGCGCTGACGGTGACGCCCACGGGCGTCCCAGCGTGTGGCCGAGCAGCTCCGAGAGCGCGTCGACGACTACCGAGGGTCGTTCGACCGGCAGATTGTGTCCGCCGCCGGGGATGACTGTGACCACAGCGCCACGTGAGCTGCGGGCGATCTCGTGTGCGTGCTGCACTGGCGTGATCCGGTCGTGCTCGCCGACCAGTACGCGGGTCGGCACTGCCGCCAGCACGTCCAGTCCCGCTCGGACGTCGTAGGTCATCAGCGATGCCGCGATCTCGGCGAGCACGCGTGCGGTCGGCCGGTTGTGGTGGCCGTGACGGCGCCCGAGCATCGGCGTGGCTGCTGACCGTGTCGCGGCCCAGATGGCCTCGAACAGGCTCGGCGCGACCTTCGCCGCCCGTGGGAGTGACCGCACGATGCCTGGCGGCAGCATGCGGCCCAGTCCGCACTCGGTAAGTCCACCGGCGGCTGAGGCGATGATCGCCACTCCACTGAGCCGGGCGAGGATCTCCCGGTTGCCACTGAGGTGTTCCAGCAGTGCCATCGCTCCGAGCGAGTGTCCCGCCAACAGCAGCGGCCCTGAGGGGGCGGCTGCCCCGATGACGGCATCCAAGTCGGCGGCCAGCTGCGCGACGCTATGCGCTTGGGTCCCACTGGTGGAGCGTCCGTGGCCTCGGTGGTCGTAGGTGACCACCCGAAGGTCGGGGAACTGGCGACATAGGCCCTGGCGCACCCTGGCCCAGCTGGCCCCCGACATGCAGAATCCGTGTGTCAGAACCACAGTCGCGTGGGCCTGGTGACCGACGGCCCCCTCGGTATGAACGTGCAGTACAGCGCCGTCGCCGGTTACAACTCTCACTTCCATTCCCCCTGTTGATCGTTGGTCGTGCGTGTCCACCCCTTGCGCTGCCGTCCCTCGCGGTCAGCGACTGAGCCAGGCCTTTGGTGTCAGTGGTCGGGTAGGCGCCCTCGGTGTGCACGTATCTGGGCTGCCGCCGTACTCAATAGCGTGGGCGAGTCGATGAATGCGCCCGTGGCGGTGTTGAGGAAGCCGGGCCGGTTGTAGTCACCGGCATCCTGGAATGCCCATGCGGCCAGGGGCGGGATCGTGTCGGTGAAGAATCCGCGGTCCGAGTTCGTCACGATGATGTCGTCGCGGTCGGTGCATCCGGCTGCGTGCATACGGTCGGCGAACCCGTCGAACGCGTCCGCGAGTTCCTGTGCTGCCGGGCTCGACACGGCTACGCCAGCAATCTGGCGGACGTTTCCATGTGCGGCGGTGACCAGCAGAATGGTGCACCGATGTCGGGGCACGAGGGCGATGGTGATCTCCGTGGCGTAAACGCTCCCGACCATGTAGCCGCCGCGGCGAGAGGCCGAGGTGAGCGTGTGTGGGGAGTTCTCCAGCCGGATCTGCTCGCCGCGGTCGTACGCCTGCACGCGCACCTCCGGCAGGCAGGGTGTGGTGACCAGCAGAACGGTGCGGGGATCGGGGTGCCAGATCTCAGTGACCACTTCGGGCCGCCAGGGGCCGTGAATCCAGTCGCCCACTTCGATCTCGTCCGCGCGGACGGTGTGCGTGTTCTGGTCGAGTCGGGCCGCCGCGTCGGCCACGGCGACCGCGCGGGCGGTGCGGGTTCGGTCCGCTTTGGAGGGCCCATCGGGGTCGAAGTCGGCGGCGCGGATCAGTGCGCCGTCGTGGTCGAGGGCCGCGGCCTCGGTGTCGACGGCAGCGAAGCAGATCTCGCAGCCGATGCTGTGCTCGGCTCGGGCTGTGAATCGGTTGCAGTCGGCACATCGCCGTTCGTCGGTGAGCTGGCCACAAGTGGTGCATTCGTAGACGGGTTCGACAGTGTCGACAATGTCGCCGCAATCACCACATACGGCGACAGTAAGATCACAGTCACTAGCAGCACTCATGTACTGATAGTAACACACCGAATATGTATTCTTCGGGGGTTTCTCTCACACCTGTGCGGGCTTACATCCCGCCCGTCCGACACCGCCGTGATCCGCTTCGAGGACTGCCGGATTCCCGCGACGTTCCTGCTCGGCTCGCCCGAGGTAGACGTCCCCGCACAGGGTCGATCAGCGATTGGAGCGCAGCGGTAATGGTGTCCGATCGGGCCGAGTCGGCCCACAGTCCGTCCGGGTACTCCGCGTCATCGATCGGCCGGTCATCGGGTACGGAGCCCTCACAGACGAAGTCGATGGCGAGTCGTGAGCCTTCCCAGTGCCCGCAGAAGGTCCATTCCTGCATGGTCGTCATCGTCCGGCCAGGTCGGAGTGCTTGATCATCTTGACCTCGGTCCGATGACCGGCCAAGTCCGTTCCACACGCCCCGCATGTGCTCCGGGAGAACTCGTCGCTCTCATCGCTGACCAGCACCTCGTAGGTTTTCAGGGTCTGCTCGACGCTGGCGCGATCCCAGTCCGACGAGGCTCCCGAGTCATCTCGGTTCTCGATCCAGAGCAGGCAGTCCGAACAAACGTCGGCCTCGACGTACTCGCCTGCGTCGATTAGGTCTCCCAGTCGGGACATTGTCATTCCTTCTTTCGTGATGGGTGAATGTCGGCCCGACTTCCCCGCTCGGGCGGGGCAGTCAGGCCGACAGCGTGGAGAATGCGGCTCGACACTCAGCGGCGCCGCGTGGGCTAGCCGGTGGGCCTATGCGCCGTCACTGGTGCGTCAGCGTCGACGGCCAGGTTCACCTGGTCGGTGTAGAGCACAGCGACTTCGCGGGCCCCGGGCTCTGAGGAGGGTTCGATCTGAACCTCCATGATCAGAGCTTTCTCTTCCGCGATGGAGATCTTCGTGCTCTCGTCGAGGTCGCGGCCATATGTGTCGGCAAGGGCAGCCAGGTCGACGATGTCGCCTTCTCGGAGTTCCCGCGCGGTGGTGTTCACGCTCTGGAGTGATTCGTTCGCCATGGGGCTAGTCCTGGGCCCACTTGGCGTACTGCTCTTCGCGCTCGGCGAACGCCTTGTCCAGTTCGGCCTCGCTGCCGAAGCTCTGCACTCCGACGAAGCCTTGCTCGTCTTCGGTGACGAGGAACCATCCTGTCGGGGCCGCGGTCAGGCCGGGGATGTCAGCGAGGATCTCGGTGTCGGCGGCGGTGCCTGCAGGCAGCACCACGGCGGCGAACCATCCCGTCGGCGACTCGTTGCTTCCGCCGTCACGGAAGGTTCCGTCGAGTGTGAGGCGGTAGAGGTATTCGTCGGTCAGCGATCCGAACTTCATGGCGTCATCCTTCTTTCGGGAGTTGGGTTGGTCATGCCCGGCTGGGCAGGTACGGGCCGTGACTGTCGGTCTCGATCTCGTCGTGGTGCCAGGTGGCGACACGTTCGCCGTCTTCCCACAGTTCCACGCCCGCGCGGACCTCGGCCTCGGTGGCGTAGGTGGCCGCTTCGCGGGCTGGTTCGGACGTCGATCCGTCGACGTCGAAGGAGTTCAGGGACTCGCCGCCGTAGGTGACGTGGTAGCCGTCGCTTCGTTGTGTCATTGCCGGTTCCTCGTTATGCCGTCGGGGCGGGGTAGGTGGTCGCTTCCACCAGGCTGCCGCGTTGGTTGCAGTAGCCGATGGGTTCGAGATGGTCGATGCAGATCGGGGTCAGGCTGGAGACTCGCAGTCCCACGAATTCCGACGCGGCCCTGTCGCAGCGGTAGCAGGTCGCGGTGTGCAGTCCTGGAGTGCGTTCGCGCTGCACGTACTGCACGCGCGCTTGCCGCTCGCCGTCCACATCAAGGTCTGGCCACGGCACTGCATTGCCGGGGGGCTGTTTCCAGACTTGGTTGATCTCGTCGTCGGTGAGGTCGTTGATACGCATGTCAGTCAGTCCTGTTCTGCTCGGGCGTGCGGGTCGTTCGTGATTCCCAGCTTCTGCAGGATCTCCGCCCACGCGGCGTCGATGACATCGTCGTCGGCCGGGTCTCCGCCGAATGCTCCCCGGGTCGTTGATCCCAGCACGCCGGGGCCGACCCAGGTGATGTCCTGTCCTCCGATCACGGGGTACCTGTGGACCGCATGGCTGTAGGGGTCCTGGTATGGGTCGTTCTGCAGTTTCGCTCCGGGCACCCGGACGCTGAGCAGCGTGTCGGCCAGGGCGGTGTCGGGGTCAGGCTTCTGGTCGAAGGTCACGACGGTGACATCGTGACCCGCCATCGCGTCGACGATCTCGTCCAGTTCAGGGAATGCAGACATGTGGTCTCCTCGTCTCGTGGGTGCCGCACCGCGGCGACGGTCCCATCGGGGCAGTTCAGTATGTGGCCAGCACCGAGTCAGTGGCGACGTCGTAGGCCCGCCAGCCGGTGATGTCCGGTCGGTCGTCGGCCTTGGCGCTGGCCACGATCGGGTCAGCGTCGGCGATGTCGGCGATGAACAGGCCGCGGTACGGCTTCCATTCGCCGTCGATCAGGCACTGAAGAATCCAGGACGTTTCTACGCCCGACACCCTGTTGGATCGGGCGTCGTCATTCGTTGCATCAGCGGCCATCACTGGCCCCCTTTCACTGTGTCGAGCACGATGATCTCGCTGTCGGAGAGCCCCCAGGCCAGAGGGTCGCCGTACGCGAGGTCGCGCAGGGTCCATCTGTCACCGCGGCGGCGGCCGTTGTAGGTCGTCGGCGCGGCCTGACCGGCCTCGTCGACGCGGGCGACGCGGTAGGCCGTCTCCGGGTCGGCGTCCGCGGGATCGATGATCGACTCCCCGTTCGGCTGCGCGGGCTGAGGCGAAGGGGCGCTCATCCCGCTGTCACCCAGGCCCACTCGGGCTCCTCGTCGCCGCCGAAGCTCACCACCACGCATCCCAGCGTGATCGGCCCGTCGTCGATATCGTCGAGGTGGCCCTCGATGAACCCTGGGGTCGGGTGCTCGGAGCTGTGCATCGATTTCAGGATGTATCCGTCGAAGACCAGCGGGTCGGTGAACTTCGTCGACGGTCCCCAGTAGTACAACCCGTCGGCGCCCTGATACCCGTCGGGCTCGGTCACCACGTAGGGCACCTGCCCTTGGTCGGGCTCGGCGAAGGTGTAACCACCGGGGGTCCGCGAGCACACCGCGAACACCGGCATGTCACTGCGCCGGAAGTGCTCATCGACCGCAGCGGCCAGTTCGCTGACCGTGCTGTACGTCGTACTCATCAGATTCCTCTCGTTCGAACATTCAGGGCTGGCAGCGTCTCGGGCCGCACAGGTGGTTGGCGTACGGCGACCAGGGCGCTGCTGTTACTGGAAAGGATCTCAGCGATGCGCCGCAAGGAGGCCGCTTGGTCTCGGGACACCGTCACAACCTCGCTCGGGGTCACCGGTTGAACTAACGGCGCGGCAGCATCTGCATCACACCTTAGGGTCAGCACTGCGCTCATGGCCGCTCCCGCCAGCAGTGCGGTTCGGATTGTCCGCTGCGGTTTCCGGTTCACGTCGCGTCGGCAGTCGTGGCACCTACGCGGTCGACGACGTCGATCTCGTGGTGCGGCCACAGCCAGAGGTTGCGCTGGTGGTTCTCGCTGTGGTCGTCGCGGTAGGAGACGGCGAGTACGACTTTGTCTTTCCCGGAGTCGGGCCACCCGTGCCGGGTGTCGTTCGGCCGCACCTCTACCGATTGGACGGTCAGCACCGTCGAGACTGGAAACCCGAACTGCTCATCCGGGCATCGGATCTGGTCACCTTCACGCAATTGATCTGCGCGCACGTACGGCACGGCTGGCCCCCACTTCACTCGCCGTAACTGGTAATCACCGGCGTCCCCCACATCAACGTACAACGTGCGCCGGTACCGGTTCATCGTACATCAACACCGGCGTATGAGTGCATCGAATAGAGGCCATTTTGGCACGCAATTATCTCGCTTATTCTCCACCGAGTATCGGCGGCTTCGACGGCGCGTTAGGTGAGTGCATTCGAGTCGTTCTGGGCTGGGGATCAGCGAGCTTTTCAGAGGGTCGCTGCGACGATGTCGTCGAGGAGATCGGCGAGCGGCTTCGGGTCGTCTGGGGCGTCGCCGGGGTACACCAGTACTCCGTGACCGGCTGGGATATCCGGCGAGAGGCAGCAGTCGACTCCTCCGTCGGTGCCGATCACCATCAGCGACTCGGGGCGCGGCTCGAACTCCCACCAGCTCCAGTCGGTCTCGCCAGCGGCGTCGGCGACGCTCTGCCAGTACTGCTGCGCCTGGAGACCGTTGGTCTCTCGGTTGATCGCGGTCCACCCGTCGTGGATCGTTGCGATGAACGAGGCGATCTGGCTGGGAACACATCTCGCGAAGGGGTGCGCGTCATCGAAAGGCCGCGGCTCTAATCCCACCCATGCCCGGATCTCCCGGTACGGCTTCCCGGCATGATGCTCGACGAGATAGACCAGACACCACTGGCCATCGGAGCGACCAAGCCGTACGTCGGCGCACTCGTGGGTGATCATCTGCTGCGTCTGCGCCATGTCATCGCCGAGCACTGCGCGCCATAGGGCCGCCGCGGCCTGCACCCTCGACTGCGGAGTCTGGGCGGCGACCACCGCCGACCATGACGCCGGGACCCCGTCACGATCTGGGCTCGCCTCGGTGAGCGAGACCGCCCATCGGGGACCCGCCTCGGTCAGCAGCACCGATACTTCGTCGTCGGATAATGCCATGGGTCAGTCCAGCATCGTCGACCCAGACAGCAGTGTCCGGTTCATCGCCAGCGACGTTCCGTCGTCACCGAGTATCTGCACGAGGGTTCCTTCGACCCGAGCGGTTCGCCGCACGTGGTGGTGCCCGCACAGATGCAGGGTCGGGACCAGGCGTGCCGACGCCTGCTCGATGAGGTCCGATGACTGCCTCGCGTACGCCAGCGCCGCAGCGGACCACCCTGACGGTCGGCCGCTATACAGTCCCAGCCCGTCGATGGCCGCCGATGGCGCATCGTGGGTCACGAACACATCAATCCGCCGCCCTGTCGCGGCATCGACCAGGTCGTCGACGTCGCGTTGGGTCGGCATCTCCTCGGGCCACCAGTTGTGTCCGGCGACGCGCTGCTGGAAGTCGATGGACGCTGCGCCTGATAGGCACGCGTAGGTTGTTCCGCGCCTTTCCCAGATTGCCCACCGGGGCGCGATGCGTAGTGCCGGGTAGAGCCGTGAGGTCATGAAGCCGTCGTCGTCGAAGCCGTCCAGTCCGAACTCGGCGGCCCCGACGCTCAGGTGCGACCATCCTTCGTGGTTGCCGGGCACCACGTGCAGGAGGATGCCCTGCCGCCGGGCCTCGCGGTCGATGCTGGCGAGGTAGTGGTGACCAGGGGCGTCGGGCCATAGCCCGAAGTCACCCACATGAATCCGCAGTGCCTCGGTCTGCACACGGGAGGTCATAGCCAACGCCGATCGGGCATAGACCTCGTTCCCGTGCCAGTCACCGAACACCACGGCTGTGGGATCGCCGGTGGAATCACTCATGCGCGCCCCCCATCGTGCGATACCGGCCTTCTCGCCGACAGCAATAAGGTACTCGATATTATCACCATCAGTCGACTGCCCGGTCGACGCGCCACACACCAGCGACCACGGCCCGACACGCCCCCTAACCGCCCCAGCCGACCAGGTACGCGACGGCCACTGTCGGGTACGTCGACGTGATCACCCACAGCAGGGCGAAGCGGATCGTGTCCGGCCATCCACGCCTGGCCAAGTCACTGAGGATGCGAAGTCGTTTGCGATTCATGATCTGCACTCTCCGCGTCGGCGCCACTTCCCGCACCCACCAACAGGGCCATAGGTAGCGGACCCTTGGTCCAGAGGCAGCTGATCATAACGTCAACCTTCTTAGGTACATGTTCATCATCCGCTACCTATGGCTCCGCCACCTCAGTACCTTTAATCCCATGACACCACCAGCGAACGAAACCACCTGGGCGAAGCTGGAACGCCGAGTCAGCTGGCGACTCGGCGCCGACGTGCACAACGCCGAACGCATCCGCCGTCGCCTCCAGGATCTGCAAGCCCGCCAGCACGGCATCGACCGCGCACTGACCAGCTACCGCACCCTCGATCACTTCAACGACGTCACCGAGCTGCGAATCCGCACCGACTTCATCGCACTGCCGAAGAACCGCGACGCCCGCACTCCGGTACCGCCCACCGATCACGACGCGCTGACCGCCGCCCGCCGGTCAGATCGAGCCAGCCGACCACCGCTGACCAGACTCTCCGCGATACCCGGCAGCCGCGCCCTTCCGACCTACCTGACCATGCTCGCTGTGGCCCACTACCGGCCCGACGCGGGCGGCACCAAGTACATCAACGACCGCCCCAACAGCGCCCTGAACCCCGCCTACCCGTCGTGGCTCGAACTGAGCGGCCTCTACCAGAGAATCGACCACGGCCTGACCCCGACGGTCCGCACACGTCGCCATCGCCGCGCCATCAACGCCGCCCTGGCCAACCTCGACGAGCACAACCTCATCGCACTCACTGGAGTCCCCGGAGCTGCCGGACGCTACGACCAGTTCCGCCTGCTCTCCGACAACGGGAGGGAAGGCGATTACACCGTGCCCGGCGAACGAACCCCCGGCCGATCGGCCATCCGACTACCCGCCCAGTTCTTCACCCGTGGCTGGCACCTAGTCCTGACGCCTTCAGAGATCGCCATGCTGCTCGCCCTCATCGACTGGACCGGATACCTCTCCAGGGCCCCGCGTGCCACCTCACACGAGAACTCGGTCGGGATGCCCGAGGTCGTCCGCTGGCGCCGGTACGGACTCAGCCGGGAGGCCTACGCCTCGGTCCGCATGCTCGAACTCTTCAACCTCGTCACCGTCACTGAACCGATGCCCTTCCGCGCCCTCACGCCCCAGACACCCCGCGAAGACATCGATCCCGCACCCGCAGAGGACGCCACCCCTGCGCGTGAAGAGAACCAGCGCGAGACCCTGCGCCTGACCTACGACGCCGAGAACGCCTTCAGCGCATCCTCACCGTTCGACCGCCCCGCGTTCGACGTCGTCACCGAGGTACTCGGCCCACTGTCCTACGCACTCGACGAGGCCACGCTGCGCTCACTGCCTTGAAGACGGCAGGACGTACACCCGCGAGGCCATGTCCCCGTGTGCGGCGTTCACCAAGGTCGGCGCGATCCGCACGCGTTTGATCAGACTCCGCTTACTCCCGTATCGCTGGCGCCGCCAGTGGCCACGGCGGATATGAGGCGCGACGGTTCCGCCCACACTCGCCGACGCAGACTCCGAAGCCGCCGATCGCGTCGCGCGGACGTTCAGGATGCGCACGGCGTTCTCCAGGTCCGACGATGGCACCGCATCGGCACCGCTGCGAGCAGAGCGTCCGGCGTCCTCTGCACGGACCTCCTGCGGCTCGTGCCAGTCAGCCCACGCCACGACTGCGGCAAGGTTGAGCACCTGATCGCGCCACTCGGTGTGACTGAGCCGTGCTGGGACCAGCAGCCGCGCCAGGACATTGCCGGAGGGGCTGGTCACGGCCATGCACCAGCCGAACAGGTCATCGACCCGACCCAGTGCGTCACCGAGCAGGACCACCCCTTCGATGCGGGCATCCCAGAACTGCAGGACAGTCGCAATGTCGAGAACTGGACGGGAGAACCCACAGGTGGCCAGCGACAGCAGATTCGTCAACTCCTCGATCGTCACACCATCGATCGCCATCGTCCGCGCCGCCTCGCCGAGCCAGGTCAGCCTTGTCGCCAGCTCCGAATCGGCTTCTCCCACTGCGCGTGGCGCTTCCAGCCGAATAGGGTCGGCAAACGCCAGCATCGTGCTCGGGTACGGCAGCCGAATGTCGTCGACGTCCGCCGCGGCGAGCGGTTCGGAATCGAGATAGGCGCGGGTATGCCCCGGCGGCAACCAGAACGGGACCGCAGCAGCCGCGGCTACGGTGACCCGACGATGCTCGATCCCAATCTGGTCAGGATCGCGAATCCACCGCCCCCACCCACCAAAGGAGTACCAGCCCTTCAACGCCACCGCGTCCGAGGGAATCGGGTACATCGGCAACCCGACCTGCGACTGAATCTGCGTCTTCGGCATCACCTCGTCCATCAACTGGTCCACCGACCGAGCCCATGCCTCCACCAGCTCGACAGCACCCACCGACCCCGCGAGCGAGTCACGAACGGCAGCGGTCAGAACGTGCGACGGATACGGCGGGATCTGCACCGGCATCCCGGGGGAGTCGATCGCCGTCCCTTCCGAACCCACCACTCCCAGACGTTGAGCTTGGCCACCATCTCCGACCGTCGCGAAGTCCACCAAGGGCAGCGGGAGCACACGAAGGCGCACCTGCGCCCGCGACCCGGCATCAGCCCCGGTCTGCGGCAACCTCAGCAGCGCGATCGTCTCCTCCCTGATCGACTTCTGCTCTGCCGTCGCCTCACGCGCCCCGCCCACACGATCGCCGCGCGCCCTCTGGATCGCAGCTGCCCCGTCATGGTCGAGCCCCCGACGCTGCACACCGTCGCCCATCATCGCCTCGGGGTCGCCGGTGATCAACGTCAGCAGCGCCTCTTTCGGATCAAGCTGCCCGGAGGTGAAGAACCCTTCGGTGTATCGCTCCCACGCCTTCTGAGCACTGCGATGCTGCGCTCGCAGCTCTCCCATCAGCGACCCCACAACCGCGACTGCCTCGCGGGCCCGATCCACCTCCCGAGCGCACGCCCGGTCACGCTCGGCGGTGGCCTCGGTGAGGTCCGCGCGAGCAGCGGCCGACTCCTGCGCACGATCGCGAGCACTATCGAGCAGCGACAGCTCGTAGGCGAGTTCAGCGCGCGCGTGGGTGATCGCTTCGATCAGTTTCGCCCGGTCCTGCCCCATCTTGGCCCGCTTGTGCTTTCCTCTGGCCATTACCGGTCCTGCCTGCCGTGATCCGGGACTCCCGGAACATCAATTCCCAGCGGCGCCAGCTGTGCACGCGCGCGTTCACGCAGCTGTCGGTCCTGGTCGAGGAACTCGTCTACGGACTGCCGTGCTTGTGCACGCAGCTTGAAGACCTTGTCCATCCCGGTGGTGTCCAGCCTCCAGATGATCCACCGTTTCCGATCATCGCCCGCCCATAGGTCCCGCATCTCCTCGACCAACGTGGCCAGTTTGTCTCGCTCGGCGATCAGCGCGGGATTGCTCTGCGCGTCGCGGTCTTGCCGGGCTTTGGCCGCCGCGCCAATCAGCGGTTCGCGGTGTGCCGTGGTTCCTGTGATGTCGAGCCGTTCGCGGCGCGTCGCCGCAATCGTCGCCCGCAGATCGTCGAGGTGCGCGGTCAGTTCGTCGGTGGTGAGATCGTCCAGTGGGCGGTCAGGAGTGATCACGTGGCTCTCCCTGGTGTTGGCGGGCGCTGGTGGTCTTCGGGATCGTCAGCGAGATGAACACCATTGCGATTCCGACCAGGGCGATGCCGGTCGGTTCAGTGCTCATGGTTACGATCACCCCGCTGAACATCAGCATGATTCCGGGGACGGCGATGGCGACGACTCGATCCCTCGGCGACCCGCCTTGGTCCTCCTCGGCGTCGCGCCACGCAGGCAGTGCGCGAATGACCGCGAACATCGGGATGAACGCGGTCAGCAGGCCCGCCAGAACCATCGCGTATCCCGCGGCCCATTGGAGAGTTTCCGCTGTGATGGCGCCGCCGATGAGCAGGACTGCTGCAGCCCAGCGAGCGGCGTACATCGGGGTTGACCAGCAGCGGTCGACCATGGCAGCACGTGATGTCAGCACTTGTTCGTCTTTCGGTATGTCGTGGCGATCGGACGGTCATGGGAGGGCATGTACAGCCACCTCACCTGAATGCTGGGCCGAGCGGGCCGTCCTCGGGATCGTCAACGAGATGATCACCAGTCCGATTCCGACTAACGCCAATCCAGTGGGTTCACTGCTCATGGTGACGATCACTCCCGCGAGCATCAGCATGATCCCAGGGACGCCGATGGCGGCCACACGAGCGTTCGGCGAGCGCCCTTGCGCCTGCTCTTCAGCGCGCCACTGAGGCAGTTCACGGAGAACTACGAACACCGGGTACGTGGCCAACCATCCGATCAGCACTACCGCGTATCCCAATGCCCACTGCGGGCCCACCGAACCATCGACCACGTCAGCCATGATCGCACCGCTGGCGAGCAGCACCATCGCCACCCAACGTGCCACGCGCATCGGGGTGGACCAGCATCGATAGATGCCTGCCGGAGGTGTTCTCATTACTCACTCATCTTTCCGTCAGAAACTGGCCATCGAGGCTCAACACGGGACCGATCGATTCGGATCGAGACCCGGCAGACTTATCCTCGACGGGCGACTGCCTGCATCGCCCGCCAGGAGTCATAGACGCCGTCGTTGCTGAGGAAGTCGGAGATGGTTGCCCGCGCTGCGGCGTGGTCGGACCCGTAGGCGTCGGTGAGTTCGTCCCATTCGGCGGGGGTGATGTTGTGTCGTTTGAGGAACGTGAATGTCTCTTCGGTGACCTGGCCGTAGGCGTCGGTGGTGATCATGTTGCTCATGTGAGTGTCTCCTTCTGGTGGTGATCGGCGCGCTGTGTTCGGCCGGTCGTGGTTGGGTTCAGGCGGTCAGCGACAAGTTCCGGCAGGTGAGGTTGGCTGTCACGGTCGCCGCTGTTGGTCCGCTGCCGAACTGGATCGATCGTCCATGGTCGCCTCGGGGGTCTCCCCAGCTCGCTGTTGTCGCGTCGTTCCCGAAGTGTTTGGCGATGCGTGTGCGGCAGGCTCGTTCGGCCAGCGGCATTGTCGGATAGATCTGGTCGTGAACCACCGTCGATTCGGTGGCGCGTTCCTCTGTGACAACCAGCCGAACTTCAGTGTTGTTCATGGTTGAATTTCCCCCAGTTTAGTCGTGCTCGCATCCCCCTGATGCGGTGGTCTTTATCGTACGATATGCCTCCGACATTTCCGGGTTGAACGGTGGCGAATTTGTGCCCTGCGGACCGCCTCATGAACAAGGGTGGTGTTCACCGGGCCAGTGTGGCGGAGGTGGCGGTGCGCTTGGCGCGAGCCATGCGAGGTCTTCACGCGGGGGGGTCGATAGCCGTCAATACGCATCGAGCCCCCGAACCGTTTGTGGTTCGGGGGCTCGGTGGTGCTGGTGTCAGTTCGAGGCCAGTTCCTTGCGCATTTCGGCCTTGATGGCCTCCACGCGGGCGGTGTCGATCGGGCGGGTCCGCTTGATCTCGGCCCAGCTGCGGCCGAGGCGACTCTTGGTACCCATCATGCCGTCTCCGTTCTTCGTGTTGTTGTTCCTGGCGATTCTAGCACCGGGGGCTTCGGCTGGGTATGGCCGCAGACTCCGGGGTTTGCGGCCCGGGCCTGGCAGGGCGGGGCTTGCCTGGTCACAGCTCGTCGAGCCAGCTGCCGTATTTGCGCTCAGCTTCTTTCATTGCGCCCTTGTACCAGTTGTTCCATTGCCCGTGCTTGTCTCCGGCTACGAGGAGGACAGCGGTCTGGGTCGGGTCGAAGATGAAGAGGATTCGGATGTTCGATCCGCGGGGGCGTAGTTCTTTGAGGTTCTTGTATTTTCCGCCTTTGACCAGGTCGACGAATGGTCGGCCTAGGCTGGGTCCCTTGTCGGCGAGCATCTCTATGGCCGCTGCGATTGTCGCGTAGGCGTCGTCGTCCTGTTCTAGGAGCCACTGCTCTACGTCGTCGAGAAGGATTATGTTCCACATGTCGATGACAGTACTGCTTGGGTGTGACATTTCTGTTCGCTGGAGGTATTTCCATCGCCGCTGCAGTGTTCGGAATCAGCTAGGTGTCGCCCGGAACATGGAAAACCGCGGGCGGCCCCTCCCCTGATCCCCCGGAACCGCCCGCGGTGTACAACTGATAGTACACCGTTGAATTTGGTTGCCACAAGCCTTCACACGATTCTTTCGCTGGTAGACACGAGGCCAGCCGGAACCGACGACAGTGCCGTGGCCCGTCGCTGATTCGAGTGGGCCACGGCACGCGTGGGTTGCTTCGCCGTTTCCTACAGGTAGGGGTTGGCAGTGATGGGCTGGTCGAGCAGGGTGTCGCTCATGCGGCGGGCGCACCGCAGGCCTGCGACACTACTTTTGATCTGCGGAATGTCCGCGATCGTGTCGAACTCCAGGGCGATCATCCCCTCGTCGTCACCGAATCGGTACTGCTGCTCGATGACGCGGACAGAATGCCCGTAAGTGCCAGTGATGCAGGCAACGACAGCATCGACGTCGTCGGGCGCCGCCAGGCATGAACGCACCTTCGTGTTGCCACTACGTGTTGCACTCTTCATAGCAGTGATACTACTACACGGATTTCGTTGTTTGGAAGGGTTGTATGCGATGTCGTGACCTGATTGTATGCTCAGAGTGTAGGCGCTTCCCGTTGGAGGAAGAGCCAGTGATCCTGGGGGACATGACCGGTGACGACTCGATCTACTCACCATCGCGGGGGACAGCTCTTTCGTCTCGCCGTCATTATCTGCGCTGTCGGCGGGCTGATCTGGCTGGTCGCCTCACGAGGAGTCGAGTCACCGCCGACGGTAAGCACTCCCGTCGTCGACAATGGGAGGATCAACGGCGAGTCACCGGAAATGGTTCCTGGCACCGTTCAGGAGGGCTCCCGCATCTACGTGACCAGCCGCTCTGGCGCGGTTCAGATGTGCACGATCGGCGCCATTGTCGACGACCGACATGCACTCACCGCAGCGCATTGCGGGCAGATCACCGATCAGGTCAGGATGTCCGGGGAACCTGGCGCGCCTGCGATCGGAGCGATCAGCGTTCGCCAGACTCGTCAGGACTTGGCCACGATCACTATCTACGAATCAGTTCCGATCGATCGGCCATCGCGCATCGCCTCTACCGATTCCCTGCCCGCCGGGCTGGCCGTAGCTGGGCACGGCTCCACCAGCGGCAGGCGCACCGGATACATCCCCACCGGCCGAGTGATCAACCGCGAGTCCGATGACCGAGCGAGCATCAGCGAGCTGGTCGAATCAACGATCTGCGCCAACGGAGGCGACTCCGGCGGGCCGGTCTACCAAGCGGGAACCGACCTCATCGTCGGCACCATCATCGCCCAACGACGTCCCGTCCGCGGCGAATGCCGCAGCCTGCTCTCGCCATCGTCACGCTGGGCCGACCCGTTCTAGCCCTCCAACCACAGATACATACATGCTATTATCGGGGTGCCTTTCCGGGGGGTTCGGCCACACACGCGCCACAACGTCCACCCGATCCACAGGGCACCGAAGACCGACACAAGACGGGATGGACACCCATGGCAATCACCGGCGTACGCGTCAAAGGCCTGATGACCGAGTTCTGGACCTCAGGACCTGACGACCTGCAGCCCCGAATCAGCCGATTCATCGACCTGATCCGCGACGGCATCACCGAGGGCGGCATCCGCATCTGCACCGACCAGCGGACCGGCAACCCCTGCATCTACCTCATCGACACCGTCGTCGAAGTCCACGAACTGCCCGACACCAACGGCAATCCGTACACCGGCCAGTACCTGACCTACGAGGTCCTGATCTACCTCGACGACGCCGACGACCCCGCGCGCCTGGAATCTGTCATGGACAACCTCGCCCTCGGCACCGAGTACCCGTACTCGTCCTGGCGACCGGCCGCACTGCTGACCTCCGCCGCGTGAGCACCCCGGCCGAACCCACCCCGACGCGCCCTTCTCGCCCCCGGGGACGAGAACTATGGGCGCCCGCCATGATGCCTCTGGCCATCGGGCTCATCGCCTGCGTCGTGGGTTCGGCCGGATCACGCTTCCTCAACCCCCTACCCGTCAGCCAGATCTCGCCACTGTCACTGACACTGCTGTATGTCGCCGCACTCGGCGCGGCCGCAGCCCTGATCCACCAACGCAACACCTGGCGCTCGCACGCGGCCACCGCCGCGCCCGGCCCACCGGTCGATCCAAGGGTGCCCGCACCAGGCCCAGAGCCTGTCGGTGAACCCGCCGCACCAGCAGAGGATCGCACCGCCGACACACTGCTCGATCGAGTCCGCACCGTCCTGAGCGAACGCCACCCAGAGATCGTCATCGTCGACGGATCAGTCCGCTTCGACAACGACACCGCGCAGGTCAACGCATTCAGCCTGCGAACGACCAAGCCTTCGGGGTTCTCCGACGGCGTCTTCCGCGAGAAGATCTTCCAGCGCGTCTCCGAGTCGATCCCGGGCCGATGGAACATGACCGCCGAACCTCAACGCGACATGATCCACCTGCGCACCAAGCTGCCCTTCCCGGCCGCCGTCGCCACACCGATGCCCGACCGCATCGCGCTGAACAAAGACGACGCCCTCGACATCTACATCAAGGGCCTGGCGCTTTCAATCGGCGTCAACGAACTCCTCGAATCCATCGACCTCGACATCCAGGCTTTCCCGCACTGGCTGTTCATCGGCGGCACCGGCAGCGGTAAGTCTGTCTTCATGCGCGGCGCCGTCATCGAGCCGTTCCGAGCCGCTGGAGCAATGATCTTCCTCGGCGACGGCAAGGGCACCGACTACACCCAGCTCATCGGCCTGCCGAACATCGTCACCGTCTCCCAGACCACCGCCGACCACATCCGCATGGTCCGCCTGTGCGCCGACGAACTCCGAGCACGGCGGGCAGATGCCCAGGCCATTCAGTTCTCCCGCAACGGCCAGACCCCGTTCCAACGCCCACCCATCGTCATGCTCCTCGACGAGTTCGCGACGATGATGGCCAACGTCAAGGGCGAGTACGGCAAGCAGGGCGTCGAATCGTTCCTCGCCGATCTGAAGTTCCTGGTGCGAGTGGGCCGCGAGTTCAAGGTGCACGTCGGCATCGCCTCCCAGGAGGCCTACCGCGACATCATCGACGGCCAGCTCATGGGCAACCTCCAGCTGCGCGTCTCGTTGGGACCACCCGAGGACAAGACCATCAGCGAGGTCTTCCCCGACAAACTGCAAGCCCAGGCCAAGCGCATCGGCAGCGGCATCAACAAAAAGCGCGACATCGGCCGAGGCCTCGCCTTCATGGCCTCCGACAGCGACGAGATCGTCGTCGAGTTCCAGAGCTACTACGGCCACACCCCCAACCCCTCCAAGCCTCCACCACCTATCCTCGCCGCAGCCCACGAGGCGTACCGCGAGCAGGTCAGTGACCGCATCCCGCGGCTGCACCCCCGCCTGTGGTGGCAGGTCGAGAGCCCCGATTACGCCGCCGACCTGGAGAGCATCTACGCCACCCCCGCGGTCCTTCTCGACAACGGCCGGGGCGAACCCGACCCGACCAAGTTCATCTACGACCCACTCCATCCGAGCTACCAGGGTCTCGACCGCGACGCCGCCACACCTCCGATCCCGACCCTGAGCGAGCTGTCCGACGGCGCCACCTACGCCCCACTGCCCCCGAAACGCACCACACGGCCATCCCTGGACGACGACCAGGACATCGACGACGACGACCAGCCAGCCTTCGACGTCCTCGACACCGCCGACTACGAGGGCGACCCCTTCGACAACCACGGGGCACCGCCACCGGACTGGGCGACCGGCGACGACCAGGTGCCCGACGAGCCCACCCGCGCCGACACCACGCCAGAGGTCGACGATGATGACGACCCGCCGCCGTTCGACGTCGATCCCGAACCCCGGCCCGAACCAACTCCGGCCCCACTGACCAAACCCACCCGCGGCCGAGTCCCACCGCCGCACCCATCCCGGCGCCCCAACACGGGCACCGTCAACATCTGATCCACCAACACGGAGAGCATCATGAACACCCCGTACGTCACCGAGTACCCCTCGCTGCACCTGAACTGCCTCACCGCAGAACAGCGCGAACACACCGTCGGCTACTGGTACACCATCACCTCAGGCGCCACCGCAGCCACCGCGTTCCGCACCCGCGAGGAACTCCTGGACTGGGCACGCGACATGGGACTGGAGTTCGCAGAATCAGTCCCGGCACCCAACGCTGGCCGCGGAACCCACCTCGCCATCCATGGCGCCTACCAGATCGCCATCCACGGCCTCTACCGCCGCGCACTACACCGCGACGTCGACGCCTGGCACGCACTGAGCGATGTGGTCGCCTACCGCCCCACCATCGACAACGGCGAGTACACCGTCGGTGCGATCACCGCCGACTCCGACGGCCACCGCACCCTGCACGTGATCAATCCCAACGACCGCGACGGCGTCTTCCCCTTCGACCGACGACGCAGCACCGAAGCCGACGTCGCGGACTACATCGCAGCGACCTACAACTGACCCGACCAAGGGGACCACCGATGGATGCCTTCGACCAGATCATGACCGCCGCCGCCGCGAGCGACCTCCAGCAGACCTACGACAGCGGCCCCGGCTACTCTGGGCGACTCATCGCCTTCGGCGACCCCACGCACGCGCAGGACTGGCTCAACGGATCAGGCCGCGCTGGGACCAGAATCCAGGTGAGCTTCACGGCCACCGGCGCGGTCGAGTCGGCGGAACGGGCCGTCAATGATCAGACCGAAAGCCGCACCACTCCAGGTGCGGCCCCCGACCTCTGCCTGGCACAGGCCCTCGCGCTTCTCACACCCTGACCTGCACCCGGCTTATGACGCGAGCGTGTCGACCTCGCGGCCACAGAAGTACCGCGAATGCGTCCGGGTCAGCCCCTCCAGAGATGATGCGCACAACGCCACCACCTCCACGCCGTCGGCGCATGTCGATTCCTTCTCGAACCGCAACCGCATGGCCTCAGCAGAGTCCCCGACCTCGCGGACCGTCCGGTCACCACTGGACCGGCAGTACTCGATCACAAACCACTTCATCTCATGCTCCTCGTCGTAGACCACATCGGGTAGACAGCGTCGCAGATGCCGCCTCGATCACTCGCGAAGCCGCGGCGACAACCGCCTCAGGCTCCTGCTGATTCCACCGGCCGTCCGCGATCATCCCAGCGAAGTCCGAGGCGCTCCCCCGGCTGACCGCCTCGACGGCCCCGGCCACGAGCCCGTCGCCGATGTCCTCGGCCACCCGCAGCCCCTCCGCAGCGAGCACCGCCAGCATCGCCTGGCGCGCAGCCGACCGAGCCAACAACGCGGCCGACGCACCATCGGTAGACACCAGAGCCTCCGCACTGCTCAGTCGCGCCGCCGCCAACGCCGTCAAGGCCGACACCGACACCCGCGACCGCACCAGCACCCCGTCCGCGAGCAACGAACCCAGCAGATCAGCGTCCCCATGTTCTGCGCGTGCGCCCGACCGACGACCGGCGAGCTGGTCGATCATCGCCTCAGACCGAAGCATGACCTCCATCACCGCCACAGGCACGCTCTGCATCGACGGACGAGCTGCCAACACCGCGAGGGACTCATCGATCGCCGCATTCTGCGCAGCGACGCGACGGCCCCCGATCTGCCGGTCGGCATCCGGCAGCAGACCGAGCAGGTCACGGTGCGCCCGGCACGCCATCGCGGCGGCCTCTGATGCGGTCAACGCGCCGTGCACAACCTCCGCATCACCGGAGAACGCGGCCGCCCCGCCGTGCAGGATCTCGTCGACGTGGAACTTTCTCCACCCCAACGCCCGCTCCAGCGAACGCCGCGCAGGTCGGCGCAGGGAGACCCGCGCGCCTGATTCGATGCTTCGCAGTGTTGACGGCGCGGGGCCACCGGCCTGGTAGAGAGCAGTCTGACTCAGCCTGAGCTGGCGGCGCCGCCCGCGGACCGCGACCTGCAGGGCAGTCCAGTCCAGCGAGGCCGAATCAGCATCGGAGCCACCATTCACACCGTGATATTACCGCACAGCAATCTCGTCGCGGTGGCGCGCCCGCGACTCCACCGGCGCGCCCCGTTCTCCCGCCGCCTAGTCGATCAGCCGCACGTCGTCCGGCCCCACCAGCAGCGTCAGATCACGCACACTCGTCGCCTCGTTGGCGCTGCTGATACTCACCGTCACCAGCGCGACCCACTGGCCCGAGGACACTCGCACCCAGGCCAACTGCCATCCAGGATTCTCTCCGAGCACGCGAAGACCTCCGGCTCGAACACCCATCGTTGGCTTCGGGTCGGCGAACAGGAGCACCGACGCGCCGCCGAGCGCCCGCCCGTCCACGAGCACGCGCCGCGGTCGTTCCATCGCACGGACGCACCCTTCCTCGGGATTCCACGACAGTGAGACCGGCGCACCGGTCCGTACTACCTGCTCGCTGTCGTCCACACCCACCACGATAATCGAACATCTGTTCGCCGACGGGTGAGGCCAGAGTCAGGTCAGTGCGTGGTCGATCGTGCATGCAGTGAGCGCGACGCCCGTTCGGACCACCACGGCTGCGATTGCAGGATCGCCAGACGTTCAGCCTTCAGCTTTCCTGCTCGGTGGGCGGAGACCTGGATGCGTACCCACCCGCCGTCCTCGCCCGCGGGGAGGGCGCCGTTCTCGGCGTAGAAGGCGTTCACGGCAGCGAGCCGCTCGGTCCAGTGCCGGTATCGGGTGCGCGCCGCTGGCGCACTCCACCAGGCCTGCTCCGCGAGCACGGCCACCTGGTGTTCGATCAACGTCCCCGCCGAGGCAAGGCGCCGCTGCTCGGCCAGCCATCGCCCCGCTGCCGATGACGTCGGCGGCAACCGATCGTGAGTAGCGACGTAGGCGTTCACCGCGGCGAACCCTTCGTACCACCGTTCGGCCGAGGCCCCGACTGGCTCGACCGGTGGATACCGTCGCAACCGGGCGGCCGCCCATGTCGAGGATCGCCCGAAGCTCTCACTGATCGAGACAGCACTGACCGAGTCGTCGCGGTCGAGCAGCGCGCGCACGCGGTCGCACCACTGCTGGACGGGGACGTCATCGCCGAGCTGGCTCATTTCAGCCTGGGTCAGGCGACGACCTCGCCGCGCCGCGAGATCCTCCGGGCTGCGGAACTCGTGCCATCGGGCGCTCATCTTCTCGCTCAGCGGCGCCACCAGGAGCAGCGTGCCCTCGGCCAGCCCATGCGCTCGGCGGTACTCCACCGCCGGGGTACCGTGCGCTCCGGCGGCATGCGCACCTAGGTGACGCCAGGTCCGACCACACACGTGGCACAGGTATCGGCCGTCGATCTCATCGAGCATCCCGTACCGGCCGAACCCGTCCGGGTCGCCGACGGTCATCGCCGGGTCGGACTGAGCGGCGTCGTCGACGCTCACGAGTCCAGCAGTTCCTTGAACACCGGGCAGTCGACGGCGTGCCACTCGCGGACCATGACCTCACCGGAATCGACGTCGTTGAGGACCACCTCGATATGCCACGGCAGGCACTCCAGGCAGGGGCTGATGGTGTACGCCTGGCCGGAGTCGTCGAAGGCGGGCATGTCGATGCTGCCCACCGGCGCGGTGTAGGTGACATTCCGCCTACTCACGGGCGAGGCCTGACGTCGGGTGTGCTGCCTGCGCCTGCCATCACGACTCCTGGTTGTAGATTCCGGCCCGATCCTCGCTCATCCTAATCGGAGCGAGCCGTGGCCAAGGCCGCGTCAGCCACGGCCACGAGCTGCTCGCGAGTCAGCGCCGTCGGCGACGCGAGAGCTGCATCGACCAGCGCCGCTACGACCTCGGCCGCGATGTCGACCGCCTGAGCGCTCCATCCGCAGTTGGCGAGGACGTCCGTTCCCGATAGCCCACCGTAGGGCCCATACGGCTCCATCTCGGCGGTCGCGCATCCTTCGACGTGCACCTGCTCATCTCCGGCTCGGTACCCGTAGGCACAGAACGTGCTCGCACCGGCGGTGACCGTGACTCCGTACTCGCGGACGTTGTTGAACGTGCCGAATTCGAGCGCGCGCGCAGAGTCGGCCAACGGCGTCATCACTTCGCTGGAGATGTACACGTTGCGGTTGTCTCCGGGGTTCGCCAGTTTCGGGCAGTGCGCCGCGATCAGCGTTTCCATCGCCGTTCCGAACGAGTCTTGATTTCGGCTTGTCACACTGTCTCCTGTGGTTTTCTGGTCTTATTGTTGTCGTGCCGATGGTTCGGCGCTGTGGGCCGATCGGGCCGTGACCCTTACCCGATATTATCAGCTATTCTCGGCGTGCCTCAACGCGTCGCGGCTACTACCTGATTTCATGACCCGCCGCCGACCCCTTCGAAGACCTTGACCTTCTCGACTTCACCGCGGGAGGTCTGAAAGAATCCCACTCCCGTCGATGGCGTCAGATTCTCGACTTCCCGTGGTGCTATGAACTCCATCTCGGACGCTCCGTAGCTACCGAACGTGACTCCATACCCAATCTCGTCCTTGATTGATCGGAGGTAGTCCTGATTTATGATGATCGAGGACAGAACGCAGTACACTCCCAAGTTGGCCGATCTACGGATCAACGAGTTCAACTTCGTCACCATCTCGGGCTGCCAGAGAGGGAGACTTTCCAGATCATCAATTATGATCACCAAGTCCGGCATTGGCCCTGAGCGTCGGCGATAGTCAGCCATATCGGAGTAGCCGTCACGAATGATCTTCTCACGGCGCTCCACTTCCCGATTCACGGCATCCCAGAACACATCCCCGTCCCAGTCCACTTGCCCAAAACCTCCCCGGTAGTCGAAGCCAATGAGACGACTAACGTGGAGAACATGGGGATGGCGAGACAAGTCCGCCAACGGGCAGACTCCGGGCCTCCAGGTGAAGCACGAGGCGAGGATGAAGTTCACTCGTTGCGGCGAGTACCTATACGCAAGGCCATTGACGAGGGTGCGTTGGAGAATGCTCTTTCCGGTGCCCGTGATTCCCGTCATCACCCCCAGGCGACCGTTTCCGCCGAGTTCTTCCGCGCCCAGCTGTAGTGAGACCACCCGGTTCATCGGGGCCTCGTCGGGGTCTTCCGGGTCGATGGCCAGGCCCAACGGAGTACTGAGTATGGGGTCGGCGTCGTTCTCCGCCCACCGGCCGTCCTGCCCGCGAGGGGTGTCTCCGTCCAGCGCCAACGTCCAGAGTCGAGCTTCATTCTCGCGGCGTGAATTCTCACGGGTTTCGTACGCCAGTCGCTTGCGTGCGCGTGCGCGCGCCGCCCGGAGGTTCAAGCTGGGGTCTGTAGTTCGAAGGGATCGAGCCAGGCGGTCAATCCGGTTGTTTGAGACCATGCGAAGTCACTCCTCTATCACTGCAGATGCCGCTCCAGCTCGGCATCAAGCGATAAGGGAAGGTTCGACATCCATTTACAAGAAACTGTTGCCGCAGTGAGACGCTGGCCCTACGTTCGGCAGCTGGAGGTTGCCGGTGCAGTGGCGAATGCGTCGCGGAGAGGTGCTGTCGAGACACCCCCGTTATGGCGACAACCATAGCATGGGATGGACGTTCCTTTCTCCTTATTGCCCCTCCTGCGAGGACTCCACCCATGAAGGGCGTCGGACTATTGCAGTCGGATCGAGGTCAGCCAGCGTGCCGTCGGCAAGGATCGTTTTTCCGCCGCCGACGTAGATCGTCACGTCATCGCCAGCGAGGACGAAGTCACCCGGCTTCGCCTCACCGATGGGCGCTCTTCTCATGCTGTCGAGGTCCAGCGGAACACCTGACCACTCATGCCTGGGCAGGACGCCCACCGTCGCATTTCGGTCGGCCGAGCCAGTCTCTGCGAGTTTGCCTTCTCGCTCCTGTACAACGTCGTCCATTGATCCCCCTACGTCTAGGTACACACTTCATCGCCTACCGATGAGTCGGCTACTTCGGTCCACGTCCCCCGACCGAATTCGGTGCACGTTGGTTGCTACTGCGTGTTCGGCCCAGATGGGCGCGATGTCTCGTTCCGTTGGCTACGCCTTGGCGATTTTGGCTCGATTGCGGTGATGGTGGTTTGCTCGTTCGATAGCACGCTCCAACGACCGGTGTCTCGACACATTCTCGTACCGCAGCTTCCACCCTTTCTTTATCCCGGTGTCGGCTTCCCGCTCCATGAACGTGAGGTAGTAGTCGGCGCCCAGCTTCGTAGGTTCCATCTCGATCCGGTAGCACGCGCCGCTGTCGATTTCGGCGAACCATCGACTACTCTCGCGGCGATGCTCGAACCTCAGCCGATCGGCCATTTCTACACCCTTCATCCGGTCATGGTTTCCGCAGTTCGTCGTGCGAACGCGTGCGGCATTGCGGCTTAGGAACGCCTACTGCGGCCTTTCGCGAGCACTGCCGCGGCTTCGCGGAGTGCGTCCACGGTGAACTCGTCGAGCTGCACGCTGACTCCACGCTCGATCAGGCTCCGAAACTCCTCGACCGCCGCCTTGTGCTCGCTCTCTTCGGCCAGCAGTTCCGGCGTGACGATCCGCTCAGGGAACGCTGCCCCCACCGATCGCCCGTTGAACCGGTCGAACTTGATGCCGTACACGCTATCTCGGCCGCGGTCGAGCACACGGACGTACTTGCGGCCCACCGAGTCGACGATCACCGGAAAGTTCCTCGGCCCCGCCGTCAGCGTCACCTCTTGTCCCGGGGTGAAGAAGTCAGCCATGTCCTACAACCTCCACTGCGTCGTGCTCAGCGATGCCGACTGGCTCGCGCTGTCCCATATCCATCCATCGTTTCAGCCGGTACGCCACGGTCACGAACATCTCATGCGGAATCGGCTCCACCGACCGGTTCTTCCGTGCCCTCGACGCGACTGTCACCGAACCGTCGTCGTGCACCCACCACAGTCCGCAGTGCACCGGCACTTCGTCGGCCTTGATCAGTCCTGCTGGGCACGCGTAGATGAACCTATCGGTGATCCGCTCCCAGGGGCGACGCTTATCGGCGGTCTCCCGCAGGAAGTCAGACCGCGAGATCTTGACCTCGATCGCCGTCCGGCACGTGCCGCCGTCGAGCATCAGCGCATCGATTCGCCTGTTCCACCCTGTCGGATACGGCCCAGTCGCCCCAGCCTCAGTCCACTGCTTGCAGCGCTCGTCGAACTCGGGGTCGTAGGCAACCAGCTCTCGCAGAAGCACCGCGCCTGGATACTTCCGGGCGATCGCGTCGAGCACCTCATCTGCCGTCACCGCGACGCCATCCTGTCGAGAATGATGTACCGCGCCAATGTCGCCTGGACCAGCAGCCAGATCGCCCCTCGCACCACTAGTGCGAGCAGCACCAGCGCGACCGGAACCAGTATCGGCATCACCACCAGGAGCATGTGCCCGGATAGGGCGTTGCCGAGCTGCTCGGCCACACCACGATCGGGGTCGCCGAGCCACCGGACGAGCGCATAGATCAACCCGAGAACATCGGCGGTGAGGACCAGCATGTAGACGATCCCGACCGGCAGGGAGTCGCGTTCCTCGACTGAGGGAAGTAGCCCGAGGGTCAGGATCACCACTGTCGCCATGATGATCGCGGCCATTCCCGCGCTCACTGCGGCCCCTGATCGCCGACGGCTCGGTACTCGACGGCCTTACCGAGCGCGGTCGCGTAGGCGATCTCGTTGGCGGTGGACGTCCCGATGTAGCCCTTCTCGTCGGTGACGACCACGACGTAGTCGGCAAGGTCGATCTTGCGCCGATGAAGCAGGTCGAGCATGCCCTTGGTCGTACCGTTCTGGTCCTGCTCGGCGACTACGCAGTGCGGCATGACAACGATCTGCCCGGCCAGCGTGAGATCGGCGGCGACCTGCAACATGCGCGAGTAGAACCGCATCGATCCACAGATCACCGCGATCGGCGGCGAAGCCGCCGCCTTCGCGATCGGCACCACGTCTGAGCGCCTCCCCCCGGCCCCAGGTACTTCTCGCGTCATTGATTCCGCCTCCCTTCGTGTGGCCGCCGCCGGGCAGTCCGGCGGGCCTCCAGGCGATCAATTCAGTGCGATACTATCACACAACTTTTCGGGTGCTTACAGCGGTGGATACAGCGCCGGAATCACCTGAGCGACGTCGCGGCGATACCGCTCATGCTCACTGCTCAGACTCGGCGGACCCGCAACACACGGAGTCGGCGCGCAATAGCACTGGATCTCGGTGAACCCTTCGTCGCGCGAATCGAGTCCGGGCGCCGTCATCAGCGCCCTGCCGGGCCGACCATGCTTCATCGATTCCGCGCGCCGCTCCAGAGCCTCGCGGTCCTTGGAGGGGAAGACATCGAGGATCGTCTTGCGCTCCGGCGTACCAACAGCCAGGCGCAGCGTAAAGAGTGGCAGTACGAGCCGAGCGCGCATGGACAGGTCACCGTCGGTCACGACCACGTGCACCTTCATAGCGCGCCCGTACCTCATCAGGTACGCCAGGTCGTCGAAGAATGCTGCGGCCGCGGCCGAACCCTGGCGCGCTTCCACGTCATGCTCGATCGCACCCGCCTCCGTCACGAACACCATCAGTGGCGGGCGATCTCCGCGCCCTTCCGCGCGCCTGGACCGCAACTCCGCAGCCGCCCACCCCACCACACGCTGATGCTCCTCAGGGTGCTGCGAGACGACGACGACGTTCGGAGCGCCGATGAGCCCAGTGAAGTCAGTGCACTTGCCATCGACGATCAGGGTCATCATTCCCGCAGCTCGAACCTGCTCGATCAGGCTGCACACGACCGACGTCCCGCCTGCGTCGACTCGCGAGACGACCAGCCAGTGGGCCGCACGACGGATGTCGATCGACACCTGGGCGCCGTCGGAGTCCACACCGAGGTTCAGCATCAGGCCGTCGTCGTACATCGAGACCGCTTCTGGCACCGACATCGCTACCCGGTCCGGCAGCGGCAGCGCAATCGCACGCGGAAACAGACCAGAAGCGCTGCTCCCGGTTGTCGACCGGGTGTGCCCAGATCGAACGGGCTCTGTAGTGGGAGCGGGCACATAGGCCAGCGGAATCTTTCCGAACACGCCTCCGGGTGCGTGAGCGACCTGTTCGGCGAAAGTCCGCGCGTTGCTGAGAGTGAAGTCCGGGCGGAGCTTCTTCAGTGCTCGCGCGAGACGATCGAGGTCGTTGTTGTTTCCCATGGCAATAGTCCTTCGTCGGCACCCGACCGACGGACAGACTCCCCGGCCAGCCACCGTCGATCGCAATGCCTACTGCAGGATGCGACATGGACAACGTGATGGGAAACGAGTTCCTCTGAACGTCTTCGGCGCCCGCAACCGCGTAACGACTGCTGTGTAGGCGATCTCCTGCCGGGGATAATCACCCACCTATGATGCAATGTGGCACTCGGACACTTCCCAAGGTGTCAGACGCAGAATATCACGCGTCATTCGCCGGTTTACCATCTTTACTGCAATCGACACTCCCCTGCAGAGTCGAATGCAGCCACACTCCACGGCAGAAGACACTCGCGGCCGGATAGCGATCGCATCCTTCTACGAGAGGCTGAATAGGCTACCGCGACTCCATCGCGCGTCGAAGGGCTCCCGGAGAGACATCAGTACGTCGCAAGATCTCAGCGGGCGCGATTCCGACCTCGTCCACGGCATACACGAGGAGATCTCGCCGCTGCGAGGCCACCTCCATGTACGCCGCCCTGCGACTGGCTGCATCCTCCGCGGCCTCAGCCAGCTGATCCAACAGTTCACCGCGGCCACCGTCGGCGGGTTCTGCTGCGCCGGTGGTGCTCACAGCGTGTCCAGCGCAGCCTGGTCGATGACCAACTCCACCGGATCATTGGCCCCCGCCGAAGCTGCCGGACCCGACGGCCCGTACAGGGCGGACAAGCGCTGGTGCAGCGCGCGGTAGTCGGCCTCGGTGGCGACGGGGCACTGGCGAATCCAGTCGAGTCCGGCTTCGCCGTGCTGATCGACGGAGCTGTAGATCATCAGGTTGCCGGAGTTGCTGTCCTCGGCCGAGTCGAGCAGGACTGCTGTGACGTCGGGGCCGTTGATGTACGCGACTCGGTACGTGCTTAGGGTGCTCACTGGTCGTCCTTGTCCTGGTGTCCGTGGGGTCAGTCGTGCGCGACTGCGCAGGTGACGGTTGATCCGCTGCGGCGGTCGATGGTGTCGATGACCTCGGTCGTGAGAGCGCTGCCGTGTGGGTGCCGTTCGATCTCGGAGGCGTACGTCTCGTCGAGGCCCTTTGCCGACATCACGGCCGGGCACGGCGCCGAGCCGTCTCGGCGTTCGAATTCCTCGATCAGCAGGTCCGCGTACGGGCTGCCGTTGGGGTGCAGGCCCATCTGGGTCTCGATCGCCTCGTCGAGTTCGGCCGCCGACATGAGAGTCGGGTTCGGAAACTTCCTCGTCTTCACGACCTTGATATTATCAGCCACAGTATGGGGCTGTCGGCCTATTCGTCGGTCCACGGCCCAACCATTCCGTTGTCTTGCGCACACAGATCGCAGAGGTGGAGTTCCTCGTACTCTGCGCCGTTGAGCCGACGGCCGCAGTCGCCACATTCGTCAGACATCGTCTCGCCGCCGCCCGAATCCACTCTTGACCGCCGCCCAGAGCTCGCTGCGCCGGAAGTCTTGGGCGAATCTCCATCCGCAACACATCAGCCCCACAGCAAGGCCTGCCAGCCCGGCCCGAAACAGGGCCAGATTGCTCACTGCCAGTTCGTACCGGCCGATCGCCATCGCCGCGGCGAGCAAAACGAATAGACCGAAGTACGCGGTGAAGATTCCTACCACTCCGTCGCCCTCACCTTCGGGGCCGTCCTTGGCGATCGATGCGACTTGGGTGATGATGCCGATCGTGATCGAGGCTATTCCGATAGCTATCCAGAACAGAACCATGACTGTTGCCATTTCACACTTTCCGATCTTCCAGGATCAGCCGAGCGCCGATCATTACAGGATCACCAGGTGATAGTATCACACGCAATTGTTGATCCCGCGACTTGCCGCACGCTGAACCGCCGCCCGATAACATGAGCACGTAGCTGTACCACCGCGGTGAGTACCAGAAGTGAACCCCAGGAGATCCTGCCGGACGACAGGGCCTGGGGTTTCGCGCTATCTGCGCACGGTCAGCGACAGCTACACGGCCCGCCCTGGCATCAACGCATCAGTCGCGTGATGCGTTGCCACAGGACCGCCTTGGGTACCGAATCGATCGCGAGCGCGTGCATGCACTCGTCGAGTCGATGTGGGTTCTCTCGGTGGTAGTCGATCGCCTTGGCCAGGTCCGCCAGGACTGCTGACCGGTAGGCAGTCTCCGCCTTGGCCACGGCCTGCTCTATCAGCCCGGTCGACGGTTCGATCATCGCCATGTCGATCAGGTCGCGGCTGAACACCGACCTGTCTGCCCATCGGTCCGAGTTCGCCAGGAGCTTGGTCGCGAGCATGTCGAGAACGGTCAGTGTCGGCACTCCGCAGATCTCGTCGCCGACGTCCGGAGTCTCCAGATCAAGCCGCCCCTCCGCGACGATCTCGATTCTGATCGGCACGTGGTCGACGTCGACGAGCGTGCGAATGCCGTACTGGTCTGTCACCGGCGGCCGCGTCTCGCTGATCCGGCGCCGGGTGAGCGCGTTGATGCCGCCACCGGAACGGACGCGTTCGCGCAGCGCTCCGTACCCGCCGCGATCTGCGACGAGCAGGTCGATGTCCGCCGATTCCCGGAACTCGCCGAACCGCAGCGAGATCGCCGTCCCGCCACCGAAGTAGCACCCGTACTCCGCCAGCAGTTCCCCATCGAAGGCGTCGAGGATCTGCGCCACCCGGGCGTGATGCGGCCGCCTATACAAGGAGCCGCCCTCCCCCGTGTTCGTCGACGAGCTGCTCGACGAATGCCTTCTCCTCCGCGCTCATCGCCTCGACGTCCACATGTCGCCAGGAACGCTCGTAGAGTGCCAGCGCTTCAGTCATGGTCAGCTCGGTGTCACCACGCAGTTGCCACGCCAGCGCTCGCAGCTGAAGGAATCGGTCGACGCGAACCCGGCCCTCGGTCGACGCGGTCCGCAGCTCATCACTGTCGGCAGCAGGAACGGCCTCTGCCAACGACACCTGCAGGCCGAGCGCGTCAGCGGCGGCGGCGTACGCCCCTATGGTCACCGACGGCTTTCCCGATTCGATGCGGCTGAGGGTGACTCTGGACATTCCCGCCGATTCTGCGGTGATCGCCGCGGCGAGCCCGAGGACTTTGCGGCGGGCCCGAATGGCCGCGCCGACTGCTCGCAGGGTGTTCTGCGCGTGGTCCGGGATGGCGGGGCTCACCGACGGCATGTATCTCATTCTATACATCTCTGCGTATTCTGCCCACGCAACGAGAAGCTCAACGCACACCAGATGCGCCCCGGTAGCCCTGGACGCCAGCCTTCGACGAGGGATACAGTCATGGAACTGGGCACGCGTGGTGACGCCCTCACCTGACCCTTCGGGGCAGCAAGGTGAAAACAGCTTGTGCCGTCCACGTAGAACCGGCCTGCGGACGCTTCAGTGTTTCGCAGGCCGGTTTCTTGTGTGCGGCACACGGCAGCCGTCACACCCGCCCAGATGCGTTTACTCGACTCGTTGATCGTCGGTGAAGTCGCCTGTGGCGAGCGTTCCTTCCTGCACAGTCCGGTACATCACGTGGCCGTCCGGGACGGTCATGATCATCGCCAGGATTTCGTCGAGGGTGGCCGCGGTCGTCAGCTCGAACATGACATCGAATCCCTCGGCGGCGATCGAGTACTTCTCGATTGGACGCTTGGTCGCGGCGAATTGTTCCAGCAGCTGGTCGACGTCGCATTTGGCTTCGGCACGGAGAACGTATGTAGGCATCGGCGCAGTCGTCCTACCTATCTCGCAGAAATGACATCGAAAATGAACAGGCCGCGGCATCCGTCGTACCCAAGGAGGCTCACTCCGTACCCATCGGCAATGAACGTGCTGCGTGCCGCCTCCGCAAGCGCCTCGGTGGCATACACGTGCTCACCGACGGTCGCCCCCTCGCCTTCAACGAGAATATCCCGATGACTGTCACAGATTTTCACACCGTCCGCCCGATATGACGCGCGAACCGATTCGGACACTCGATCACACAGTTCGCACTGGGCGATCGGTTCCGTGTTCGGAATTACGGCTACATCCATTTCCATTCCTCCCAAGTGGGCAACCTTGGTTGCCTATGTTCCACAGGACCTCAACACTTCGGGCACGCTGATCGTTAGTGATATTATCAGCGGTATTGCACGTGTGTGCGGAGACTGATGCCAAGACGGTCCAGGGTTCCGCGCCGTCGACGGCGGACCGCCGACCGAGCAGGCGACACCACCGATCACGCCGAAGGGATTCATGACCGTGTCCACCGATTCCCCCACCGTCCACGACCTCGACGACTCCGACGGTGCGATTCGACTGCTGCATCGTCAGATCGAAGCGCTCGCCAGTCGCGCCGCGACCGCCTACGTTGTCCAGGCGCCATTGCGGGTCGAGGATCGAGGCGGCTTCCCTTGCTGCATCTGGTACGAAAGCCCCGAGCTGAGCGTGATCTCGCTCGATGGCACCGTCGGCATCGAGATGGGCGAACGATTCTCCTACCACCCCGATGCGACCTACCTATGTGCCCGGGACCAGGCGCGAGCCGTCGCGCAAGCACTCTTGTCCGCGAGCGCGTACGTCGACACCCATCCGCACAACGATGGCACTGCTCCTGCCCTCGGCGGCGACACTGAGCACGCGGCCGACCGGCGTTCCTAGTCCGATGCGAGTTCCCCGTCGGGGCGGTTTGCAGCCTCTCCGGCGAGTTCAGTGATCCTGTGCATGACCTCGGGAACGTGATCGCCTGGGTTGTAGGAGCGGTCGTCGAAGTAGTCCGCTTTCTCGCGGTACCAGCGGGTCACGCTCTCCCGGTCCGGGCCGACCTCCCCGATCGCGGTGATCAGGATCAGCGCGTCGCCGCGCAGGCCTTCTTTGCCCAGGTCTGACCCGGGCGTCGACGTCCACTCTGCCCAGTCATAGCCGGACAGAACTGACGCCGTGCCGTCCAGAACGAACTCGGCGGCTTCGGCGCGGACCGAGAACGGTGGACCGAGTGCAGTCACGAAACGATGGAAGGCCGATGCCATTCGGCTGGCGTCGATATCCTTCGCGCCGTGATCGGTCAAGGTGTGGACCGTGTTCTCGAAGGCCGAGTTCAGATAGGAATCGAACAACGCCTTCTGTGACGCACGTTTCGCCATCAGTCCGGCACGATGTCTTCGTAGACGTCTCCGTCATTGACAAGTAGGCGCACAGTCACACCTGCTGGAGCGTTCACCAGAATCGTGACCGTACTATCCCCGAACTTCGACTGGTGTGCATACACCTCGCACTCTCCAACCAAGGCGTCGAGAACGCCTTCCTCGGATGGGGCAGGTGTCATCGGTGTGTCCGCGAATCTAGCCATTACAATTCCCCCTTGAAAGACCTATATGAATCCCCCCGGATTCGGTGAATGAGACACTAGCAGATCGATCCGACAATCTGCGGTGTTGCCAAGGCTCCGCGATACTCCATCACCCGGCGGCCTGATCTTCAACAACTGTTGCACTTCACCAACTTTAGTTGGCTATCGGACTAAGATCGCGCCCATGCAGTTGAACAAACCGTTCGCCACCGTCGCACCGACTCTCGACGGCGACGTCCTCACCGTCCTGGCCAACGCCGACGCCACGTTCACAATCGCCCAGGTCCAACGCATCCTCACCACCCCGTCAGACGAAGGCATCCGCAAAGCCCTCAACCGCCTCACCCGCCAGGGCGTAGTCCTGCACGGCAAGGTCGGCCGAACGCACACCTACCGACTCAACACCGAACACCTCGCGGCCGAGCCCATCACCGCATTGGCCCGCCTCAACTCCACATTCCTCGACCGCCTAGAACGCCACCTCGACGAGTGGGGCAAGGCCCTGCGGTACGCCGCAGTATTCGGGTCCGCAGCGACCGGACGCATGACCATCGACAGCGACATCGACCTACTCCTGGTCCGCACCACCGCCTCCACCGACGACACCTGGTGGGAGCAGAAGACCACCGACCTCGCCCAACAGATCACGGCATGGACCGGAAACGACGCCCGAATCATCGAGTACAACGACGACGAACTGCACACCGCCACCGCCGCAGGCGAACCCCTCCTCCAGGAGGTGGCCAGAGACGGCCTGACCGTCGCGGGAACGCGATCATGGCTCATCACCGAACTACGCTCACTGAACCAGCGATAGCCACGCCCTACTGCTGCCGTACCGAGCAGCGCGCGGATCACGAGAGGCTACGGCGCCGCAGCATTCAGCGAGAAGGACCACGCCAGAGTAGGGCCACATGCGAGACCCACGTTCTCACCCAGCGCACGCCCTCAGATGCTCATCCGCGGTCGAGGCGAGTGCGTTGAGCGAATCGCCGTCTTCGACGTCGCAGAGCGCAGTTCCGCACAGGTCGCACGTCAACTCCAGGTCCGTCTTCACCGGGTCATTGCTCGTCTGGATGGTTGTGTTCGCGGAGATGTGGTCGAGATCGAACATACGAGTCCTCCTAATGGAAGTGGCGGCCCGGTCAGGCCTGAGATACGTCCAGCCCGGACAAGGCATCCGCGTGGACACGGTAGTGGAGTTCACCGTCGGGGAACTCGTCATCGAGCACAGCGACATCGGGGTCGACATCGACACGAAGAACGACCTCACCGTAGCCGTCGATGGCGCCGGTGGGAGTTGTGCTGAAGTAGATGCTCTGGTCGTGCTCTTTGCTGACCCATGTGCCACTGGCGACGATCGCTTCAGCGGCCTCTCGGCTCGTGCGGTGGTACAAGATCATCGTCGATTGCCCCTCACCCGTTGTCGGCTTCCAGCGCGTCGAACTCCGCCTTCATCGTGTTCAGTCGGTTGCGGTCGACGGGTCCAGAGCGGACCGGACCTCGGAAGGGTGCGCCGCGAGAGCCCACTGGTCCTCACCGCCGGAGGGATCTGGCACTGGCCGGACGATTCCGGCCTTCCCCAGGGCCTGCAACGCCTGCGCCGCCTTGAACGGGCCCGCGGCGATCGCCTCCTCAACGGCGTGCATCGAGTGCGGACCGGGATCGGCGAGGAAGTGTCGCAGGATCTTCTCCACCACCGGGGTGAGAGACACTTCGCGCCACTGGCGGTAGGTCCGTCCGGGGAGCCGGTCGCCGAGCAGCAGGAGCAGTCCCGCGATGACCCCGGTGAAGGCCACTGGCAGTGACAGCGCGGTGTCCCCGAGTCCGGTCAGCGAGGCGGCTGCGATCGCCGCTCCCACGAGCGACGCGATCCACAGCAGTGGCCGCTGGCGCGTGATCAGGTAGGCCACGAGCAGGACGCACTGGAACACCCAGACAGCGACGGTCACAACGAATTCCACGATGCCTATCCTCCCGTGCAGCCGCACACTGCGGCACCACCGGACAAGCACGTCGGCCGATGTAGCGCACGCCAGTGGTTGCAGGTCCCGCAAATGCCTTCGTCGATGATTGCCTTGATGGCCGGGGACTTTCCGTACCCCGTTGGCCCTGCGAGCCAAGTCTCGTTGATCTCACCGTTTGCCACGATCGCCCCGCCCCTTCAAACAAAGCCTTGCCGATACTATCACCTATAATTGGGGCTTGACCCCGGACCGCGACATGATCGCATTCGCGCCGCGATCATGCGCCACCACCAGCATCCGGTGGCCGGTCGGCGATCGGGAAGTACCCATCAGGACAGTCCAACTGTCCGGCCGTCCAGAACCCTCCCTGCATGTGCCGCATATCGATGCCCCGACAGTGCTCTTCCGAGCAGTACCCGACCTTCTTGCCGTCCGCGCCGACGCCGCCATAGAACCTTCCCGGGCAGTGCAGCTGGTACTGCCCGTCGCCGTCGTGCAGCTCTCGGTCATACACCCATGCACCGCCGATGCATTTCTTCCGAGCATGGAACACGACGATCCCGAAGCCGTGCAGATTCCTATCAAACATGACCGTCTTCTGCCGCAGCGTGATCACCTCGCGGCACGCCGGACACACACTCGGATCAGCGAACCGCTCCAACTTCTCCACACCATCACTGGCGATCGCATCGACGACCGAGTGCATGCACGGCATCAGCTCCCGACACGTGCCGCAGACCGGATAGTGCTCGGGCAATCGAGGCCAGCCACCGGCGCACCAGAATCCCACCGATACACGATCAGCCGTGGCCAGGTCGTCGTCGAGTCCCACATGCTCGATGAGCCAGTACTCCCGTCCATCCTCGGACACCCGGTCGTAGACCGCGGCGATCCGGCGCGGATGGCCCGGCCTGGTGCGAGTTGCTCCGGCAACAGTGAGGTCACCCACCTGCGGCGGGAAGGGTGTCCAGTCCAGCCCGTAGGCCACCAGCAGTTCACCTCGCCACCGCGGAGTCTGCATGATCCGCTCGTGGTACCCAACGCGTCGACTCATTCGTGCGCACATCCTCCCAATTCACTGGGATAATATCAGTGAATACTGACGCCTGGTCGGAGCATCGACACCGCGGGAGCAACACAGGCGGTTCGACCTGCATAATTCTCCGCTGACCAGGTCATTCCCGATGGCCAATGGGTCGGGGAAACCTGCACTGTACCGTGATCGCACTCATCCACGAATCGACCTCGGGAGCGCTCCCATGAACACGAATCTCGTCCCCCTGATCGCCGCCGGGATCGCCGCCGGACTCGCGGCCTGCCTCTCCGCTCTGCCTGTCGCGTCCCTCGCGGTGTTCGCGATTGCGGCACCACATCCCCGACTCCTCGCGCTGTTGGCCGCATGCCTGCTGGCGATCGCTGCGATGCTGCTCGCCGTCACCGCCAACGCCCGCACCACCGCCGATCTCGACGTGCCCCTGGCTGCGACCGCGACCCTCGCTGCGGCGATCGCGGTCTTCGCTGGAGCCGTCACCACCGGTCTGCCCGCGTTCATCGTCGTGATGGCCAGCGCGGCCGCCGTCGATCGGCTCGGCCGACGGGTCGGAGGTTGGGTGGGTCACCGCGAGTGGTGGCGCCCGCTCGGGGACGTCGCCCGTCTCTTCGCGTGCGTCGGCGCTGTCGGCGGGCTGCTCGGGGGGCTGCTCGGGGCGCTGCTGCCTTGATGTTCCAGTCTCGACACTGACCCACCTAGAAGGGGCGTTGATACTATCAGTGATAGTTCTGCTTGTGAGTGTCACCAACTGCTGTAGGATAGGGCCCGACGGGGGACCTCGACAGTTCCTCACCGCGACGGAATTCGCGCCGGTATCTCCAGCTACCGACCTGCGATAACCGTCATCAGCGGCAACGACTTCACGAAAGCGGATGTCGACGACACCCTATCGCTTATAGCGCTGGGCTGGAGCAGCACTACCTAAGTGATAGTAAAGGACATAATCATGGGCCGAAACAACAAGGTCATCCGCCGCGCGAAAGAAATCCGCCGCGACAATCCCGAGATGAACCTCCGCGCCTCCCGCCTCGCAGCAGCGACCGAACTCGCCGCCAACTCCCCCGCCGCCAGCACGACACTCTCGGCCGCCGGGCACGCCGTTGCTCGCCTCTCCGCTCGACTCACCGGCTTCACGTTCCCCACGGACTCGACCACCCTGATCGTGCTCGACGGAATCAACGACGCCGTGCTACGGACCGAAACCGAGCACGCCCTGACCGCGCGACTCTGCGAAGAAATTGACCGCGAGGACATCAGCGTCTCCACCGTCTACCCCGCGGAGTTCTACTCCGGACAGTCCCCGCAGGGCGACACCACACCGGGCGCGCCGAGCATCCGCGTCATCACCACGCCACCCAACTACGGCGGCGGCCCATCACTCCTCCAGGAACTTGCCCGCGACCTTAATGATCACCTCACCGTCCTGCGACGCCTCGACGACGTCGACGATGATTCCGGACCTCGCATCGTCATCGTCTCGGCCCCGTCGCCCCTGATCGAAGCTGCCGTCTCGCGCGCACCGAATCTCCCCCATCAGGTGTGGACCCGGATCTCCTTGCGAGCACCGTCGATCGCCGAGTTCGCCGACCGCATCCTTGCCCGCACCTCCAGCACCCGAGCGATCTCCCCTGACGTCCGCGGGCACCTGCTGACTCTCATCCGGGACAACGACTTTCTCCACAACGCGGCGCTATGCGATCAGATCGCCGACGACCTCAGCGGGCTTGGCGACGCCGCCGAGCCGGTCACGATCGCCGAGGTACGCGCCGCCGCCGAGGAGCTGGCATACAACCGCTGGAGCACCCTGGTGCTCCCGTCTATCCATCCGCCTCTGACCCGCCCGATCGCGTTCAACGAGATCGACCACACGCCCGAGAGTGACCAGTTCGCGTTGACCATCGGTGTCCTGGACAACCCTGACGACGACACGCGCACTCCCTACCGACTCCACCCCAACGACTCCCACATCCGAGTCATTGGCGACCACGCGACCGGCGTCTCGTCCACCATCGAAACGATCATCGCCGCCGCGGCGCAGTCCTACGGTGCCGACCGAGCACAGTTCTACGTCATCGACCCGGCGGGCTCCCTGTCGGTCATGGACCAGTACCCGAATGTCGGCCGATACATTCGCGCGAATGCACCGGCCACCGACATCAGCCTCGAACGCGTGGTGGGCGAGTTCCTCCGCATCGCCGACCTCCGTGCAGAGGTGATGCAGGCCCGGGGCCTGTCCTCGTTCAGCGAGTACTGGGCCTCCAAGGAAGGTGAACCGGTCGCCCGCGACCCGTACGGTCATCTGTTTCTGGTCATCGACCACGCTGAACAGTTCTTCCGCGACGACGAGGACCTGCGCTGGACCCAGCAGATCGCGATGCTCGCCGACAAGGGCCTACCGGTGGGCATCCACCTGGTCCTGGGATCAACCGGGGAGGCGAAGATCTACCGGCTCGAACCCAAGTTCGGGCAGATCGTTCATCACCGCCTCAAAGACGTCGCACTCTCACCGGTGTCCTACCCCAGCTACGACACGAAGGGCCTCATCAAAGCGATCCCGGACCGCGAGCCTGGCCGCATCTTCGACCTCGCCACCGGCTTGCACGGCCGCATCCTGATGCCGCACACCGTCGCCTGCGACCCCGACCCGGCCCTGTCTACCGACCACACTCCCGCGTGGTCGTACAACCATGACTGGCGCGATGCGACCCGATCGCTGGGAGAGACGCTGGCGGCCGACGATCCCGCTCGGGCGCCGATGATCGAGACCGAGTACGGCAACGTCGACCCCGAGTATGTCCTGCACCTGCATCAGCAGCACCTCGACGACCACCTTGATCAGCGGTACGCCGTGCCGCTCGGGATTTCCATGGAGGACCACACGCTGGTCACCCTGCCCGACCCGAATCAGTCCACGCTCCCGCCGCACCTGATCATCTCGGGCGACCGCGCACTCGCGGGCAAGACCACGATGGTGCGCTGGCTCCTACGGTGGATCATGTCCACCTACCAGCCCGGTGAGGCTTTGGTGTACCTGTTCAACTCCGACATGTCACTGCTCGATGAGCGTGATCAGCTCGACCACGCCGACATGCTCGGCGGGTACGCCGCCTTCGGCCCTGAGATCGAGACTCTGGCGACCGAGGTCGCGGACCTGATCCGCACCCGGATGCCCGCCGACGCCACGGCGCTGAGCACACACGAACTCGCGACTCGTTCATGGTGGTCCGGGCCCGAGATCTTCATCGTCGCCGACCCGGCCGACCAGGCACTCTCCAGCATGTCAGGTGCCACCATGGCTGAACTGGCATGCTCCCGAATCGGTCTCGGCGTCCGCATGTGGGTCACCCTGACCTCCGCCGAACTCGCGGAACTCCCGCGTCCGTTCATCAGGGAGCTGGTCGAGGCTGGCAGCCCCACCGTCCTGCTGCCCGGAACCCACGCCGGAACAGTGCTCGGCACCGGAGGGGACCTCCAGCCCCTCAGGTTCCGCCGTCGCCGCCCGGGAATCGGACAGCTCTACCGGCGGACCGACCAGCACCATCCACTCCTCCTGATCCCGAACGCGACCGTGAACACCAACGCCAGCATCAGCTGACACCAGGCACGAACAGAGAACGGGGCAATCCCCCACCCGCGTCGCAAGTTGGGCGTTGTTCGGTGTCAGCGCCGAGAAACTGACCGCATCTATAGTTAGGGCCGCCGCGCCGCGCGAACCTCCAGCTCCGGGAAGGCCCGATGAACACCACCGACACCCCTCATCCGTCATTGACCGGTATGTCGGTACAGGATCTCCTGCGTCTCGATGCCGACATCATCGCTGAACTCCGCGCACGTGGGGTGGTCCGCACCTCGAACAAACCGATCGGCGACATCGCCGAAGCAATCGTCCACACCGCTCGCGGCGGCGCCATGGAGCCCAATAGCCGGAAGTCGCACGACATCACCTCACGCGACGGCACTCGCATCCAGGTCAAGGCGATGGGAACGCGCGCAGCCGGAAACTCCGGGAAGTTCAGTCCGTTCCGATCCCTCGATTTCGACACCTCGGTGTTCCTGCTCTTCGACGCGACCTTCACCCTCACCGAGGCGCGTGAGGTGTCCGCGAGCGACATCGAGACTCTCCCCGTCACCACGCACATCAATGGCCGCCAGCCACGCCTGACCTGGGTCCGCCAGCACGGCACCGACGTCACCGCCGAGATGACCACCGCATGGTCGATCATCAGCCGTGTCGCCGCCACCAACACCCCCGCAGTTCGGTGACACCCCGCATCCATCGACCGACAGGGTATCGATAGATCTATCGATAATCTATCGGATTGACCGGTAAGATCTCCACCATGACCGACGACTGGGCAGCACTGGCCACCGCCATCCGGGCACGCCGAGAAGAACTCGCGATGAGCCAGCAGGACGTGCAGGACAACGGCGGCCCATCAACGGCGAAGCTCCGCGAGATCGAAAACCAGCGGACCACAACCATCAGCACTGCAACGCGGTCCGCGCTCGAACACGCCCTACGGTGGCGCCACGGGTCGGTGAAGCTAATCCTCGCAACAGGGGGCAAGCCTGTTCCCGATGCACCCGAGACCGGACTCACCGACAACGCGACGTGGAATGACTACCTGCAGACCGTGCAGCGCGAGCTGCTCGCGATCCACCACCAGCTCCCACCCGGAAACCCGATACGCAAAGAACTCCTGGCGGTCGTTACCGCGGCGGAGGCACAGATCGCCCCCGAAACGACACCACCACGAACAAGCCCAGAGGTACTCGCCCAGCACGTCGACCGAGTGTGGGCCGTGGCCGATCTCATGGCCTCCTGCCGCCGCGTCTACCAAGCCCTCGCGGCCGACCTCCACGAGAGAGAAATCGCCGAAGCAGGACAAGCCGATTCGCCCGCCTAACGCACCGTCAGCGACTCCCAGTCGACGGTGATCTCGATCAGGCGTCGGTCGACGTCGATCGAGGTGACCTGGCCCTGCGTTTCGGCGCCGCTTTCGACTTCGCGCAGCGTCACGCACGAACCAACGACCAGGGCGGCAAGCTCGCCGTCGAGGATGTCTTCGAATCCGGCCAGTGACCGATTTCCTTCGATGCGCAGATTCGGGTCGAACGCGATCACGTGCCGGGCGACCGCAGTAGCGGCATCGCGACGGACTGCCTCCACTAGCCGCCAACACGCCTTGTGCTCGCTGGCCAATGCGCGATCCAGACCGATCCGATAGGGGCGAGGCTCGCCTACGTCGATACCGGTGGGCATCAACGGCGCCAGCGCCAACCACAGCTCAGTGCGCACCGCGACCGGCAGCGCCTCGATCTCCCGCCGCGTCAACGGGTCGGTGCCCGGCTTCAGCAGCAGCGGCGCCCCATACCCAACGGCCGCCAGCACTGCGCTGGCAATCAGGATTGGCACCACAGGCCAGAAGGCCATTCCGGCAGTGAAGACCAGCCCGCCCATGCCAGCGGCGTACAGCAACGCCGTAACGGCGAGGCCACACATGATCAGCACAGCACCGACTTTCATCCGGCCTCGTGACCGTGGATTCAGCAGCACGATCTCGTCGCGCCCGTGATACTCGTAGGCCCGCCGAATGCTCTGCTGATGCCGAACGGCGAGCTGCCTGCGCACCGACCCCGGCGCCAGCCTCATCGGCGTTGCGCGGCCATCGACGAGGCGATGATTTCACGGGCCTGGTCGGGCGTCAGTCCGAGTTTCGCGTTGTGTTCGTCGGCGTAGGCGCGAGCGGCCTCAGCCGTCGGCCAGCCACTGTTCCAGGGTGCGTACCCGGGAACGTTCCGGGTCGAGACGACGACCTTGTAGGTGCCGTCACTGTCGACCATCGAGGCATCGGTGTGCAGTGCTGTGTCGCCCATAGTTCCTCATTCCTCGCACGTATTGTCCCGTGATAATAGCACCAAGCATTCGTAGTGTGAGGCGATCGGGAACCCTGGCCTCTACGCCTCAGCTATGCTCCGACGACTGCGTCGCCCCGCCCGCCCCTGCGAGCGCTTCCACCACAAGGAACAGCGGCACATTCACCGCGGTGAGCCCCTCCCAGTGCTCGACCAGCGCCTGCACCCGAGCGACGGCCGCTTCGGCGCGGTCCGCACGAGCCCGATGCTCATCGAGCGCCGCGACGGCCAGCTCGTACGCGTGGGTGGTGGTCCGGAACTCGCCGATCCCGAAGGCCTCTGCCTGCTTGATGAGGTAGTCCCGCTCCTTGGCGTTCCACTCCGCCACCGCCCGTGCCTCGTCGCGCTCACGCCGCAGACGCGCGAGATCGTCGTGGCCGGTCACCGGCGGCCGCCCACGTCCGGGAACCCACGTCCGCCGGGATAGTTCCCGTTGACCAGGCGATTGACAGAGATACCTTGCTGCAGGTACCAGGCCAGACCACCGAGGGCGATCGTCGCGATGTCGTCGACGCTGTCGAGCTGCACCCGCCGGACGCAGAGCGCGTCGTCGAGATCCCCTCGCACCCAATCGCCGGAGTCGTCATCGCCGGTGAAGGCGAAACCGATCCTCGCGCACAGTCGTTCCTGCGCCTGAAAGTCCTGCTGCCCGTATGTCAGCGGGTCGAACCCGCAAGGCATCGCCGGGAACTCCAGCAACGCGCTCTCGACCCGGTCCAACAGCGTGCTGATGGTTGCCGCGTCGTCGGAGCTGATCTGCGCGAGCGTGGCGAATGTCGCGTCGCGGAACAGTCCGCGACTGTGAGCGTCGATGATTCTGCCGCGCACCTCTGCTGCTGTCTCGACCGTCATGGTCCCCCCGTTTGTGCCTTTGGCGTGTGGTCAGTCGTCTGTGTGGCGGTCGGCGCACTGCGGGCAGTAGTCCTGGCCGCCGTCGCTGAACCAGCCCTGGTCGGCTGGGTTGAGGTCTGCGGTCAGGTTCCCCTGGACCATCCCGCCGGTGATCTCTTCAGACGATCCGCAGTCGTCGCACGTGATCTCGATCATCAGGGTCATCGCTGCCCCTTCTCCGATCTCGCGCAGTCGAAGACTTCCTTGTCGAATCCCACTGGCGGGCCAGTCCCATCCCACACCAGTGCCGCGGCGTGCGCGCGCAGTAGCGCTCCCGGCATCGTCCGGTCTCGCCCGTCGTCGTCGACGCCGTGCCCGAAGTAACACCACGCGCCGTCGATCATGTCGTGCGACTCATGCTCGCCGCGCGGACTGCGCACGATCCGGTAGTTGAACATCATCGTCAGGACATCGACACAGTGGGTGTCGGAGAGCCGCTTGATGCAGTACCCGCCCACGATCGGCGTGCCTACCGGATCATCCTGAGCGACCTCAGCCGACGAGGTCGTCGCGTCGGTGGTCATCGGGCCGCGTCAGCGATTCGTTCGAACCACAGTTCCTGCGACCCGAACACTGATGTCTGTGATCCGAAGTACTTGCGGACGACCTGCTCGACCTGCGTTTCATCGGTGATCGACAGCATCCGGCACAGCGTGACCGCGTCCTGCAGGTCACCGTCGGAGTGCCGGGTCGACATCGCCTTCATCGCCAGCACGTACTCCGCTGAGGCGATCTCGATAGTCAGGGCGGGCCCGATCACGCGGGTCACCGGCTGCTCGTCCGGCCGATCGGGCATGTGGATCTGGGTGACGCCGTCGGACAGCCAGTGCTTGGGCAGGTCTCGCCGCGCGGCGACCGCGGCGGCCGCGTCCAGGAGGTCCTCGCGCGGCCGGAGGACACCGTCGATGTCGCCGGTCGATCGGGATGCGTTGTAGGCCAGCGCCATGGCCGCGCCGCCGACGATGAAGATCGTCCCGCCCAGCCCGCGACGGCGCAGCTCCTCTTCGAGCGCGCCCAGCAGCTCTTCGATGTCGGCGGCAGTGAATTCGATCATGGACGAAGGTGTCCTCTCCCTTAGAGGCCTTGGAGGTTCCCGATGGCCAGAATGACGTTGCGTTCCCGCAGCGCCGCTGGTGTCCGCAGACTCTCCAGCAGCAGGTACTTCTGGTCGACGCCGAGCGGGTCGAACAACTCCCGACTCCACCGGCCCGGCGCCCGGCACCAGTCCAGCGTTCCCGCCGACACCCTGCCCGCACCGGTGAACACCGCGACTCCCGCCAGCAGTGCATCCCACCCGAGAACGCCGGTCGGGGCGGGCTCACGGTGGAACCAATCCAACTCCGGCCCCGACGGCATGCTCTGGGCGTGCAGGACCGACTGCCGCAACGCACGGATCGCGAACGACGGGTCACCACTGATGTCTGGCCGGGTACGCCAGATGTCGGCGAACTCGGCGTAGGACGGCGGCTGCCCGGTGGCACTCACGGAAGATCCCGGCGCAGGGTCAGTCCGCGTAGGCGGCAGGAATAGGCTTGCCGGTGTGGTCGTCGACGAGGCTGGCGTCCTCGTAGTTGACGTCGTAGCCGACGATGTACCACTGGCCGTCGGATTCGTCGGTGAAGTCGACCTCGTTGATCTCGGCGATGACGGTATCGATGGCCAGCGCGCCGCCGTCTTTGGTCGTGAAGTACACGTTCGCCTCGTAGCCGCCACTGTTGGCCGCGTAGTCGATCCGCACGGTCTTGCCGTCGCGGCGCAGAAGATCTTTGAGGTGCGGGGAGGCCAGGTTCGTGTCAATCAGAGCCATTGGGATGTTCCTATCGCTATCGAAGGGCTGCAGCACCGACCGTGAGCGACGGCGGCGGTGAGCGGGTCAGTTGTGTGCGCCGCCGCACTGGCAGTGCTGGACGACGATCCGGTCGACGTCGTCACTGATGACGAGCAGGTCGATGTTGTAGATGAATCCGTTGACCTTGATGGTGTGGTCACCCTTCGACCAGTAGCCGCGGTCGACCATTCCTGCGACCGAGCCGGAGGCGTCGATGCTCGGGTGCACGGTGTTGAGGACTCCTGCGCTGCGGTCCTTGGCGAACGCCAGGCCGGTCTCGGGGTCGCGGTAGAGGTCGACGTGCGGCGCGATCGCTTCGACGAGCAGTTCTTCAGCCATGGTCAGTGGTGTCCTGTCAGTTGTGGTGGAAATACAGCAGCTATACCGCCTGATACTATCAGTGCCTTTCAGTTGCTGGCAGGCCGACGCAATCGACAGCCCGATCAACTACCGACTCCCGTACCTCACCCCTGAGCAGCTGCACCGGGAACACGGCGACATCATCACGCCCAACCAGCACCCGAACCTCCTCCATCAGCCCAGATGCTCGCATGAGAAGGTTTCCGTCCCGCGCGAACATCTCCACAAGAACACCCGCCTCGGCGCCGCAGCACCCAGCATCAGAAGTACCCACGTCGAAGAGCTTGGGACTGGTCGCACCGTACTTCTCCAGCAGCGCCCGGAACTCGCCACGATGCGCCTCGATCGCCTCACGCAGGGCGAGCGAACCCGGTACCGCAACAGCTTTCGGCATTCCTCCAGCGTACGGACAGCACCCGCCCAGCCGCGCCCTATCCCGCCGCTCGACCACGAGCGGACCGATGCCCGACCGACTCGCCGCGGAACTGCCTCGCGGGGGCCAGGCTGAACCTGGCCGTAGATACGCGAAACCCGGCTCACCAACCGTCCGGAAGGCTGCCGGGCCACTTCCCGAGAGCTAGTGCCCTGGGCAGCATCAACACTACCGGCCGGACCATGCGGCGCACGTGCCGTCTGGCGAGCCTGGCACCGGTGCACCGCACTCCCGCGGAGTACGATTCGTCTGGATCTGCACTATTCGCCTTCTCGTCCCTGGGAGCACCTGATGTCCGACAACGGCAAGAGGCGCCGACGCCCCCTCAGTGAGCTGGTCGCGATCGTGCGGCCCGAGGGGAAGCCCGACTCTGTCAGGTCTTTCGCCGATGACGAGCTGGATGATGCCCGCCGGTACGCCGACACGCACGGCGCAGCCGTTGAGATGCTCGCCGACTAACTCGCCGCACCACGCTCCTAGTTGATGGGCTATCGCTTCCGATTCGCCGCAGGACCGATCTCGATGTCGCCGACGACGGTGAACTCTCCGTTCTCGAACGCCCGGGACAGCTCGTCGTAGTACGCCTCGGATCGAGCAGCGTAGGTCGCCGCGATCTCGTCGAGCCGCACCCCGCCTTGGCGGGCTGACGCTGCCGCGACAGACTCCCCGCCGCTATCGCTGTTGATCCTGAATGAGGTGCCGGTGATCTCGTGGAGCTGCTGCGCGATGTCGGCGGCGTGCGCGTGGTCATGCTCCTCGAACCGGACGAGTAAATCGATGGTGCTGTCGGGTCGAGCACTGCCGTCGGCGAGCGGCCCAACAATCCACACGTCGGTGATGCCAGCGGCCGCGAGGACTGCACGGATCGACTCCTCGTGCGCGGCGAGTAGGTCGAGGAGCCGTGTCGAGTCAGTGGTCGGCTTTCGCAGCTCGGCGCTCATTCCAGGCCTCCTCGCTAGTTCCGCATTGTTCCTGGCGAATGTATCAAGGCGGCACCGCCCGGTGCCGTTGCCGTGAATGTTCAGAACCCTCTGTACGTTGCACATATATATGTGCATAATGGGTGGAGCAACAACCACACCCCAGGAGACAACCCGTGCACATCACCGCCGCCGAACTCGCATCGGCAACCGGCATCACCACCACGAACGCCGACCGCATCCTCGCCCACTTCGATGACGCCAACACCGCGGCTCTACGCCTGTCGGCGCTGATCACCGACCTCACCGCCACCGACGAGCAGATCACGGCCGCCGTGAACGTCCGCGCAGCCGACCTGGCCACCGCCCGAACCGTCGCCCGCGATCTCGGCCTGCCCGACGGCGACATCGAACGCCTCGCCCTCAACGCCCGGACCGGCGCCCTCTAAACCCACCCGCCCCACCGAAAGGACACCCCACCATGGCCGACACCTGCCAGTGGTTCGCACTCTGCGACCACCCCGCCACCGGAACCCTCGACGTCCCCGCACTCGGCGCCATCCCGATCTGCGACCGCTGCCGCGCCAAGTACGACCGCCTCACCGCGAAGTGACCGGCCGCAAACGCACGCCGAACCGCCCGACCGTCTACCTCAGCGCAGGACAGGCGGCCGAGCGGCTCGGCTGCCCCCTCAACACCGTGACCAGCTACATCCGCCGCAACCAGTTCCCACCACACGACGCCATCATCGGCCGCAACCGCGGCTGGCTCCCCGCCACCATCGACCAGTGGAACCCGCCACGAACCAGCCAGGGACAGCCCGAGGAGACCGACGACCAATGAGCACATCTGGACTCCCACCCGAGCAGTGGCGCCCCTACTTCGACGCGATCGGAGTGGAATTCGGGTACCGGCCGCTCGCAGCTCGTGCCGACATGAACCACAACCGCCTGCGCCGCGTACTTCGAGGTAGCGGCACCAGCGAAGATTCCCTCCGCCAGGTTGCCGATGCACTCGGGATCTCGGTCGCGAAGCTCCGCGAACTGCGAGGCGAACCGGCGGCGGAGTTCGAGCCGTTCATCCTCCCCGACGAAGCAGGCAAGCTGACCGACGCCGAACGCGACGTCGTGCGCAGAGTAGTTCGTGCGCTCCTGGCCGCCCGCCACCTGGAGCCCTGACCACCTGCGGTCATGACGATCACCGCGGCCCGTCGACGTCGACGGGTTCGACTTCCCCGCAGATCTTGTCTCAGCTGGACCGACGAGCGATCAACGCGCCCAGCTCTGCGGTACTTATCGACCGGTCGGCCAGCTCGACGACCAGCTGCTGTTGGGTCGCCGTCCCCAGGAGCACGCCGTCAGCGTCGACGAAGTCGGTCACTTCGCCGGTGGTCAGCAGTTCCAGTTGGACCAGCGCCTCGACCGGGTTCACGCCCACTGCTCTGCAGATGGCGATCACGTCGCCCGCGGCCAGGCCGTCATGCAGGCGCTTGCGTGCAGTCTTCTCGGTGACGTTGAGGATCTCGCCGATACGCACCGCCGTCAGCCGGTGCCCCAACAGAGCCCCAAGCCGTTCTTGCTGTACCGTCATCCGCCCACGATAGCCGGTAGATCCCTTACTGTGTGACCTCTACTGCGGAAGGCTTCGTCCCGCTCAGCGCCTCCAGTACGCCCCTCCGGGGCGCATAGCCTCCCCGGTACGGACCCTTCGTCAGGCGGCCACCCGTGCACGCAGACGTCGGCCCCCGCCACAGACGCGTGGCGGGGGCCGACAAGGGGGCGGGTTACGCGGGGCCGCTCAGGTAGCCGACCGGGCCGCCGCTGTCGACGGCGATCCGGCTGGTCATGATGGCTTCGACGGCCGCGCGGTACGGGCTGCTGGCGTCGACGGTGCTGCGGACCCAGAAGCTCGACGGGACCACCCCGTGGCCGTCGATCGTGTTCTCCGCCGTCGACGTCGGCTGACCGGGCCGACCGGCGGCCGGTTCGATCCGGGCCAGGAGTTCACCGTCGAAGCGGTACCGCAGCTTCCCGCTGTCGTCGACGAGCGGAGCGTCGATGTTCGGGCAGCCGGTGATCGCGAACAATGCGACGGGGATCGTCCGCATCGCCACCGCGTACAGGCGGTTGCCGATGACCCGTTCGGGGTTCGCGCGCCACATGCCGAGCGTGGCGTCGGCGAGCTGCTGGTCGTCGATGTCGGCGGCGAAGCCGATGAACTGGCGGCCGGGGTCGCTGGCCGGAGTCAGGGCGCCGATCCGCAGGACGGTGAGTTCGCCGCTGCGGCCGACGAGCCGGTCGCGGGCGGCCAGTGCGTCGACGTCGGCGCGCAGCAGGGGCTCGGTCAGGATGCCTGCGGTGATCAGCATCGACAGGGACTTGTGGGTGATGCCGAGCTGCACTGCTGCGGCGTGTCGGGTGATGGTCTCGGGCTGGGCCAGCGTGGTGCTGCTGCCGAAGGTCGGGATGGTCATGGTGTTCCTCTTCTCGTTGAAGGTGCGTCTCGGTGACGCTCGTTTTCATGCGGGACTGGTCCCGCATGAAGGACCGTACATCATGCTGGACCAGTCCCGCAAGATTCAGCCGCCACAGCCCTCCAGAAAGATCGGGCTCCCCGGGCCGCGCGACAGCCCACTTCAAGCCAGGCGGTAGCGTCGATCTATGACCGTCCTCGCGTGGGAGTCGAACTCCAGAGCACTCTGGGAGATCGGCCACGGCCTCGGGGCATTCATCACATCCCCTGGATTTGCTGCACTGGCCGCGCTGGTTGTCGGAATCCTCACGGCCGTCCAGGTCAGCAGAAACCGCACCGCCGACACACAGAAGCACCAGGAAATACTGGAGGCGGACCGTGTCTATCGGCGCCGCGAGCAACTGTGGAGCCGGTACATCTGGACAGCCGAGCACCCCAGTGCTGTCAGCGCCGACGTCCTGGCCGAGATCGTGAAGAACATCCGCACCGAGGCCGCCGAACTCGACGATGCCAGCCTCCTAGCCGTCGTCGCCGAGCAACGAAAATCCGAACTCAACGAGGCCTCCACCGTCTGGCGCAGCTACCGCTCGCGCCGAGATGCCGAATCCGCCACGTGATCAAACGCCTCGCGATGGTGCACACTGGACAGAGAAGGGAGGCGTGAGCGTGTCCACATTTCTGTTCGGCTCGCCCGTCGACGACCCTGAGGCCTACGTCGACGGTCTACTCGTGCTGGCCCGCGACGCCATTGACGACCCGGCCGCATCGCCACGCGAGATCGCCGACGCCCAGGAGCTACTCGCCGCCGATCGCGACGAACTCGTCGCCGCCATGCAGTCGGAGGCCACCTCGACCTCGCACGCGACGGCCAGCCCGCCCGAGCCGGGCACCACACCTACGAGGACTACGCCCACCACCAGAGTTGACGGCAAGTACGGCTTCGGGGAGACGACCGACATCGTCACGAACAACCTCACGCCCTACTCAGCCACGACGCATCATTCCATCGACGACATCCTCGGTGCGGTCAATCAGAAGCTGATCATTGTGACCGGTGGGTCCGTCGAGGCAGCTCTTCACGAGCACGAGACGCCGCCGGTCGACAAGTGGTTGACCTTCTACGATCCGACGTCCACTCACGCAGATCGCCGGTAAGGCCACACACGTGGGCGGTTCAGGCCGACACCCAGGCGGAACACCGCCCGCCCGCCTTGACCTACGGGCCGGTCAGTTACTCCACGGCCAGCGGTAACCGCCTTGGACCGCGCGCTTCTTACATGCTCGATCGTTGCTGCAGACGACATCGCCGAAGACACCCTCAGCCGACTCGGCTTCGCGGAATCCGCGTGTTCCCCAGCGCCCACAGATTGAGCAGCACCGCGAGCCCGGGCCGACCATGACCTCAGACATCGAGTACTCGATCGGTGTGCTCGCGGCGGCGCGGGATGCCAGTTTCAGCGGTCGACTCCCCGACATCGCTGAAGGTCAGTCGAAGCCCGCCGTCAGGCCGCGGGTGCTGGGCCAGGTGGACGACCACGACCTGCCGGTCGATGACCACGGCGATCTGCTTGTCGAGGTCCAGGTCGGACACCAGCTTCGCGGTCCACTGCTCGCCGCGGCATGCCCGCAGGACCGCGTGAGCGGCGCCGCTCAATGCCGCAGCATCGCAGACGAAGGCCTCCCCTTCGTCTGCGTCTGCTCTGGCGATGACGGCATGATCCAGGAGAGTCGAGCCCTCGCTGAGCACGAACCCACCGTCGGCGATCGCCGCGAGAACCGTGTCGTGCATGCGCCGCCGCGGACCGTCCGCTGCGGATGCTTGCCGCAGGTCGGGGTGGATGCACTCCCAGGCCCGGCGAACCGACGACCTGATTGCCAGGACCGGCCACAGGCTGCGCAGTGACTCACCGTCAACCCACGTGCTGAACTGTTCCGCGGTGGCCAGGCGCGCCAGCGCCGAACTGTAGAAGCGACGGCGATCCTCGTCGATCGCCAGGTCCAGCGTTCCTGGCTGCCAGAACAGGTGCACCGGCGGGTCCACCACGCCCTCGGTGAGGCCGGTCAGCAGCCCAAGGTCGACCGGCACGAACACGTCCGGCTCGTAGCGGCGGCTCCACGACGGCCTCAGCCGGTACACCGATCGCAATGTCGGCGCCCTCATTGCAGGTCGTCAGCCTCGAACATGTCGAGAGCCTGCCCGCCGGTGGCGCGACCGCCCAGCGTGCGGGCGATCATCGCCAGCACGACCGCGACGATGACTCCCGCCACGATCCAGGACAGGGCACTGTGCGTCGAGACGAATCGGCCGATCTGCGAAGCGCCCGTCTGGCCGCCATTCTTGGGCGAGGCGAGCAGGAGGATCGCGAGTATCGCGCCGTGGGCCGCCGCGAGCATGAGGTACACCGCCGCGAATCGCCTATTGGCCGCTGACGTTGCGGCCCACACGCACAGGATCAGCCCGAACACGGCGATCCCAATCATGGCGACGGTCATCGTCCTACCTCCGAATGGTCGCGGGTCCACAGCGGTTCGCCCTCGTCGACCGCGGCAACCGGGAGCACGGTGGTCTTGAACGTCCAGGTCCGCTCCTCGTCGTCGTCCAAGGACGCTTCCAGGATCTCGTCGAAGACTGCGATCTCGCGAACCGCGACCTTGTACACCTCGCGCGCGGCGCGGTAGGCGGCCGCCGCCTGAGCGATCTCCTCGGGCGAGAGCAGGTCCTGCACTGCGATCTCCAGGGTGCGCGAGCTGTGGAACGGGCCACGTTCACGGACCCCCGGTGGAAGGTCAGCGTCGTAGGCAGGCAGATTCTCGACGGTTCCGAAGTCGACGTTCGGCGGGGCGATCCGATCGTGCAGCAGGGACGCTGCTCTCGCGATCATCTTCTGGGCGAGGACTTCGTCGAAGCCGCGGGTTTCGATCCGCATGACGTAGCCGTTGGACACGACGATGAACGGCGGCCTCATCGCACCAGTGGCGGCCAGCTCATCATCGGACAGCTCGTCGAAGAGGGTGGGCCCGGTCAATGCCGAGTGCGAATCCACGCAGACCTTCCCGCTCGGCCCCGCGGTCGTTCCCTCGCGGTTCAGCTGGGCGAAGTACTGGTTCGGGAGGCGTGGCGCCCGCGCGGCGATGGTGACCGTCTGACCTTCCATCTCGAACCTGTACGTGCTGTCGTTGTCGACGAGCAGCTTCATCTCGGCCTCGGTGGCGTACGCCGCGACAGTCCGGGACCGCTCACTGTCCCGGTCGACGCAGTTCACCACGTGCACCTGCAGGCCGACCAGGAGATCATCGACAGTGTCGATGTGCCCAGTCGACCGCAGACCCGCGGCCAGGACCTGCCCGTAGGGCACGTCGAGTGCGTCGGCGACCCGGCGCATGACCTCCGGCGGCGGCATCCGGCTGTCCCACCGGTACAGGGTCGCGCGGCTCACTCCGACGCGCTGGGCGAAGTCGCCCATCGATGTCGCGGTGACGGTCGGGTGCGTGGAGATCAGCTCCAGGAGCGTGGTCATGGTGGTCAGTCCCGGCGGCGGATCGTCGAGGTCGGGTCGATGTCGACGACCGTCGGGCCGGGGCGGACCATCTTGCCCGGGCTCATCCAGATACCGACCTCGCCGTCAGCCGTGACGACGAAGTCGCCTAGTTCGGCCTGCTCAGCGGGGATCTTACGCATGCTCTCGAAGTCCATAGGCGGACGCGGCGCGGCGCCGGGCGTCTGCGCTTCCGAGGGGCCGAGGGATGATCCTGATTGGAGCCCTGGCCCTCCCCATATGTACGGGGTGTTGGCGAGCTTGGCTGCCAGTTCCTGCACGCGGTCGAGGTTGCTGCTCATCGGTCTACCTACTCCCCATAGTGTGTTGATCCACAAGACACTGTATCAGATTCAGAGACACCGTCTACCGTTTGTCAACAACTGGATGCAGCGACGCATGAGAGTTGACGCACCCAGCACGCGGCGGCCGACGAATGCGCTACGCTCTCCATGGAAAACGGCTACCAGGAGTAGTTGTTGTTTGGCGAGGCGCCTCAACCTGCGGGCTGGGGCGTCTCGTCGTTTCGATTCCAGCGAGAGCTGGCTACCTGATCCCGCGGATGATCTGATACACGCGTTGGCGGGACAGCCCGAGGGCTTCCGCGCGCGGCGTGCGAAGCCCAACCCAGCACCCCGCACGCCGCACACGCTCTATACCAGGACCCGTCAGGCCTGATCGCCCGAACCAAGATGGGCCGCGATCTTGCGCGCCGACGCCACCAGGTCGTCGACACCGATCCGCATCAGCTCCTCGTCACTCAACGCCGACAGGTCATCGGCATCACGCAAACGATTGGCAGTGCTCGCCCACGCATCATCGACGAGATTTCGAGCCGCCCAGTAGTTCCCCGAGCGGATCATCGACCCCCGGTACATCGCACCGGCCAACGCCTCCGCCACCCGGTTCAAATGTTCCGGCTGATCGATACTCAGACCCCGGCCTGCAGCAACACGCCCCACTGCCGCCGCGACATCGGACGCGGTCACCTTCGGGAAGTACACCACCGAGCCAACCCCAGTAGCTGCACCAGGAACCTCGGCGAAGAACCGCTCCAGGCCCGAACGCTGGCCCGTGAAGATCACCAACAGCTCACCGCCCTTCATCGCCGCCACCAGCCCGGCTGCCGCCTCCTTACCGAACGGATCCTGATCCGACGCTGTCCCGCGAGCAACCAGCTCCTCAGGCTCATCAACGATGAGAACCCCGCCCCGGGCAATGTTGACGATGTCGCGAACATTCGCAGCGGTATGCCCCTCGTACTTTCCGACAAGGTCAGCCCGCCGAACCTCAACCGCCGTAGCGCTCGTGACGAGCCCGACGTTGTAGAGCGCCTCGGTGACAGCCCGCGCCGCGGTGGTCTTGCCCGTGCCGGGCTCGCCCGCAAACCCCTGATGGCGCACCGCACTGAACAATGCCGCCGACGCACCGAGGAGACCCCGATCACGCAGATCCGCTGCCAACCGCCCCGAATCAACGATCGTGTGCAGTTCGAACTTGACCGCCTCGGGGAGACCGGTGGCCTCGATGACAGCCCGCGCACGTTCGACACCACCAACGACAGGCGCAGTCGACTCCTCCAGCTCCGACGAACCACCAGAGGACACCGGCCACCCGAACTCGTGGGCGGCGGCAGGCGGCGCAGCAACGAAGAACCCATCCAGGCCCTCACGGGAACCGGCGAGCACCACCACCGGTGGACGCCGCAGCGACACCTCATCCAGCTCGACCGCACGCTTATCGACCCCGGTGATCAGCAAAACACCGTCACGCGCATCAGCGCAGGCCTGCCCGACCCGCACGCTGGTCTCGACCACGGTGTTGCCCAGCAGACTGGTCTGACCGACCTCGACGACAGTGTCCGTCGAGATCCTGCCTTCAACGCGCGCGATCTCCGCCGCCAGACCGGCCGCGACAGCAGCCGAAGCCTGCCCGGCCACGATCGCGATCCGCACCGTAGCCTCACGGGCGATCTCGCCAAGACGCTCCTGGCTCGCAGCCAAGCGCACACCCATCACATACGCATCCAGCCGACTCTTCACCTGCTCGGGCAGGTCAGCCTCGTCGATCTTCTGCTGGATCTGGTCCAACGCTTCAATCTTGTCCGAACGCCCGACCTGGACATGCGAGGACGCGACCGGATCACCATCACGCGGGACGAATGTCAGCGGCGAGGCCTTGAACACGTCACCGGGAGCGGCGATCACAAGGTCGGCGAACGACCGCGCGTTCGTCAGCGTGAAGTCCGGGCGGGCACCACGAAGAGCACGCACCAGAGTGTCGCGGCGAGTAGAGGAAGTGGCCATTGTTCTGGTCCTTTCGGTATCCAGCTGCGACATAGAATGCACTCCCCGGCAAGCGCGATCGCAGCTGTCATCACGAAAATGGAACTTCAGAAACACATGACAGATCGATACTGCGAACGCCTCAGCCTCTCAGGAGTGCCTTCGCCGTCTCAGACGCCCGGGCCGTTCGCCCACCACAATGCCGGGGAAGGACGAAGCTCGAAGGTCGTATATTTCGACGGTCAGGCGGTACATTCACCCGCCTACAACCGATACTGTACCCCAGCTTCACCTCGCTGCACAGAGCAACTGGATAGACCCCTCTATCGGCGCAACTTACACCCAGTTTCACGCCATATATATCGGCTACGAATGCTGATTCCGGCGTGTTCCGGCCGCCTTCGCGATCTCCTCGCGCGCGCTCCCGGCGGACGGCAGGGTCCCTCATCGGCCTGCTTCCGCGCCGCTGCCGCCCGTGCCGTCGACCGCTCGACAGCAGCGAGCAACTCACCACGCTCTCCACTCGACGTCGTGACCCTCAGCTCAGAGAAGCACGCGATGACCTGCCACATACAAGGAGCCCGCCTCCACAATGTGGTGACGGGCTCCCGAAAAGTATGCGCACACGACCTACAGCCGATGCTCAGTAGCACTGAGACTACCATCTGCATCCATGCCCGACAACGCGCTGATTGAGACCTTCCTCGGCCCTGCCCGTTTCACGTTGTATCTCGACGCGATGAACGGACACACCGAGCACGCCGAGGATCTCTACCAGTGGAACACCGAGTTCGGTGGCGCCCTGCACTCTCAGCTGTGCCACGTCGAGATCATGGTCCGCAACGCCATCGACCGCGCACTGTCCGACTGGAACCAGAACCAAGGCTATCCGCGCGAATGGACACGCCCGCAGTCCGCAGCACCACTACTGTTCGCGATGTCCGGCGACAAGATCGACGAGGCGCGCAAGCAGGCCGCCAAGAGCGCAGGCACCCGCGAACACGGCCACGCCCGCAAAGGCGCCGCGGTGACCCACGACGACGTCGTCTCTCAGATGACATTCGGCAACTGGTGCGCCCTGCTCGGCACCACCGGCGGCCGAGCGCGACTGTCCAAAGCCCAAGACCTCTGGAGCCAGGGGCTCCATCAGGCGTTCCCTCACGCACACCCCACCGACAACGGACGGCACTACGTCGCCACTCGGATGGAACGTCTCCGCAAGCTCCGCAACCGCGTCTCCCACCACGAGAACCTCCTGGCCGTCAACGCCGAGAACCGGATCGCCGACATGCTCGGCGTCCTTCGCACCCTGGGCCCCGAGCACCCCAGCTGGGCGATGCGCCGCAGCCGCATCCGATCGATCGCCAAAAACGACCCACGGCGCTCCCCGTCCACCACGGTCAGGACCTAACAGTCCAGCGGTGGCCAGAGCCTGACGGCAGAAAGCCCGCGGCCGTTCTTCGAATCGCGGCCTCCATATCCTCAATGCGGATCTCCGTCAGCTCAGCATCACTCACACCAGACAAGTCGCGAGGAAGCCGCTCCTGGTGGAATTCCTCCGCCGCTTCTGCAATGTCCTGGGCCGCCCAGTAGTTCCTCAGCAGCAGAATCGCACCACCGTCAACGGTGTTCAGTAGCTCAGCCAGCCCATCCAGCAGCCCCGGACGATCAAGGGAACGCCCCCTCTCCAGCACAATCCGCCCGGCAGCTCGCGCAATCTCTCCAGCCGACGCCGACGGAAACACCACCCATCTCTCCACCCTGTCGACCACCCCCGGAGCCGCCGCCAAGAACGCATCCATACCGCGACTCCTACCCGCAAAGATCACGAGTACCTCACCACTGTCCATCGCCTCCACCAGCCCAGCAACCACTTCCTGCCCGAACGGGTCCAACGCACGGTGATCGCGAGAACCAATCAGCTCGTTAGGGTCATCCACAACCAGTACGCCACCCTTAGCAGCCGCAACTGCCTTGCGAACCAACGCAGCGGTCTGCCCTTCAGACGCCCCGACCAACTCCACACGTCGCACCGCTACGACCGTGTCGGTCGCGAGCAACCCCACGCCATGGAGAACCTTGGCGACAAGCCGTGCCGCGGTGGTCTTGCCCGTACCCAAGTCGCCCACAAATGCACAGTGCCGCAACGCACTGACCACGGCCGCCGAATCATCGAGCCCCCGATTACGCAGGCCCTCTGCCAGCCTCGCCGAGTCCATGAACGTGTGCAGCTCAAACTTGACCATCTCGGCGAGGCTGGCAGCGTCAATCATCGCTCGTGCACGGTCGATACCGTCTACAGCAGAAGGGCTCGACGTCTCCGCGGTTGACGCTCCGGCAGAGGACACCGGCCACCCGAACTCATGGGCGACGGCGGTTGACCCAGCGACGAAGAACTCGTCCAGCCCGTCGCGAGAACCGGCGATCATCACCAACGGAAAGCGGTCCCAGACACCGGCGGCCCGCAGGATCTCATCCAGCGCTACAGCGCGCTTGTCGATGCCTGTGATCAGCAGAACGCCGTCGATCGCGTTGGCGCAGGCCCGTTCGAGCCGCTCCGCAGTGCCCGCTGCCGTCCGACCACCCAGCAGTGCCTCCTGGTCGACCTCGACGACACGCTCAGTCGAGACCCGGCCTTCGACGCGTGCGATCTCAACTGCCAGTCGGGCCGCGACGGCGGCCGCAGCCCGGTCCGCCACAATCGCCATCCGCAGCGTGCCGCTCGGAACCGCTCTCGGGCCAGAACCGTCAGAGGTCGTATGGTTCGCAGCGAAGCCGATGCCCTGCATGTACGCCCGCAGCCGCCCCGCCGCCTGCGTGGAGATACGAGCACGAGCTGCTTCGAGCTTCTGCTGGATCTGGCCCAGCGCCTCGATCTGGTCCGAGCGCCCAGCCTGGACGTGCGAGGACGCCACCGGGGCACCAGCATGCGGAACGAACGTCAGCGGCGAGGCCTTGAACACGTCTCCGGGAGCGGCGATCACAAGGTCGGCGAACGACCGCGCGTTCGTCAGCGTGAAGTCCGGGCGGGCACCACGAAGAGCACGCACCAGAGTGTCGCGGCGAGTAGAGGAAGTGGCCATTGTTCTGGTCCTTTCGGTATCCAGCTGCGACATAGAGTGCACTCCCCGGCAAGCGCGATCGCAGCTGTCATCACGAAAATGGAACTTCAGAAACACATGACAGATCGATACTGCGAACGCCTCAGCCTCTCAGGAGTGCCTTCGCCGTCTCAGACCCCCGGGCCGTTCGCCCCACCACAATGCCGGGGAAGGACGAGATCCGAATGCCGTACATATGTCGACGGTCAGGCGGTACGTTCACCCGCCTACAACCGATACTGTACCCCAGCTACACGACGCTGCACAGAGCAACCGGATAGACCCCGCACATCGGCGCAACTTACACCCAGTTTCACGCCATTAATATCGGCTACGAAATGCTCGGCTACAGGCGAGCATCAACGCACCCCAACTAGCAGGCCGTCGCGACAGCACTAGTCCTTCACCGCGAGCGCGGCGAGGTAATCGCCACGAACCTGCGCCAAGGCACTGCTGCGCGCGGCCGCCATATCCGACACCGACTGCGATGCCCGCGCGAGCGATGACTGCCCGACCTCGGCACCACCGACGAGACCCAGGAGGTCGTCAGCGCGTTGCGACGAGGCTTGGGCCTGCTCGGCCCGCCGGACCGCCTTGGCCTGCCGATCGACAGCAGCCAGACGCTCGCGGTAGGTCCGCAACGCGGCGACCTGGCCACGGACCGCGTCCAGGACGATGTCGATCACCTCCAGCTGCTCGCCCACCACGGTGCGCGCGTGCGCACTTTCCGGAGTTCCGTCGTCGTCGGGCAGCTCACCCACGTCGATCGCAAGCTCCGAGGCTTCCAGCAATCTGGCGCCGATGTCGGCGAGGACATCACCGAGATCGATCCGCACGCCCTGCTCGTCGAGCACCGGGTCGCTCCAGCAGTCCAGGTTGAGAATCTTGTTCGCCGTGACACCCGCGACGAGCATGAGCGCCCACGCCTCCCGTGCCCGCCGCGCCTTAACCAGCCTGCCGCCGTTCTCGAAGTCGTAGCGGCCAACCAACGCCCTGTCCCATACCCAATTGACCCGATCGCGGAGCTGGTAACGACGCCACGTCATCCGAAGAGGCACCGAGTCCCGGACCTCCCGCCTCAGAAGCCTCACCAGGTCAGAACGTTGGGACCGCTTGGGCCACATGCCGAGCAGAGCGACATTCTCCGCGAACAACGGAGGTGAGTCGTCGTACCGCGCACGCCTGATCCGATCTCGGGCAGCAGCAACCACAGCGTCCATGTCCGATACGGGGTCAGACTTCTGCCCTCGACCGGCCTTTTTGAATGGAAATCCCACGACTACTCCTGCTCTCCCGAGGCGTCTCGCGCAGCACGTACGGCGTCGACAATCCCGTACGAGGTCACTTCTGGCGGAATTCTCCCACCGCCGAGCCGCACTTCAGTGGCGCGCCGCAGCACCGCCGCCATCTCTTGTATCGCCGCCGACAGGGCCGCCGTCCGCTCCGTCGACGGGCCTGCGCCGCCCTCGCCTCCATCGGCGGGGTTTCCCACCACGGGCGTGCCGAGCAGGCGTTCTGCGCGCGTCGCGGCGTCGAGGAGTTCCAGACGCAGAGGACTCCCGGGCGGCAGCAGCCGATGCTGCTCCAGGAGAGCCACCTGCATGTTCTCGACCGCGTGGGCCCAGGCATCGTTCATGACGGTCACCGGCGCGGTGCCCACGTGGAGATGCCCGGCCGTCCCGTCGGGCCGCACTGCCGATTCGACAGGGACGCCCGTGGCCAACGTTGGCTCTCCGCCGTCGAGGACTCGGCGCGCACTGCCGGACGACCATCCGAGTCCATGATCGAGCTTCCGGAGGGTTCCCGGTGCAGGCGTCGGCGGAGTCGCATTCTCGATCTTGGTCAGCGTCGTTGTCGATGGGCCGCCTCGCGCCTTCAACTCATCCTGGCGCAGGCCTAGTTCTTCTCTCCGACGTCGAGCATGCTCGGCCAGGACGGCGAGCCTATTCCGCTCATTCATATCCTCCATGGCAGCAATTCTGCCACAAACTTTCGGCCAAAGCATGGCAAGACTCCACAGATTGCCGAGCGTGAGCAGCCAAGGCCACCCGACATTGTGGCACCCCGAACACCCCTGAGCTGCTGCAGCGTTCTAGCTATATCCACCTAGAATCGCAGGATGGCGACGAAAACAGTCAACCTCCCGATCTCCCTCGCATCCCGCAAGGGCGTCCCGGCGCTGGCAAAACTGAGCGAAGCCAACCGAGTCGCACTCACCAGCCACGGCCGAGTCGTCGCCGTCGTCGACTCCCCCAGCCGCGCCGACGACCAGGCCCGCGACATCACCGAAGCAAAGCGCGCTGTGCTCGAAGCCGCCGCCGATCTTGTCGCCCAGCGACCGCCCCGACACACCCTCGACGAACTCTGCGAGAGGATCGGCCTGGACGCCGACCGGGTCCGCCGCCGGGCCACCGAGATCAGCACCAATGCCGGTAGCGACAGCCTCCCCACCGCGATCAACCGCCAAGGCTGAGTACATGTCTCCACCCGCCGCCCTCGCCACCCAGCTGCAGGACCTCACCGAACGCGAGTACGTTCGGTTCGTCGCCCAGTGGATCGACGCCGCAACCGAGGACGACATCCACCAGGCCCCAGAGCCGACCGGCGACACGGTGATCGATGCTCTCGTCGCAGGCGCCGCAGCGTTCGTCGGAATCCGCAGGCACGGCGGCGAACCATCCTGGACCTCGGAACCGGAACGGATATACCGCGGGCTGTGGCATCCCGGGCCACCTGGATTCTTCGCCTGGTCGCTAGTCCATTCGCCTGCATCGTTCCGAGTCCGAGGCATCCTGATCGAGGAAGACTCGCTCGTCTCAGTCTGACCACCCGCTCACGCGGCGGGCCACCGGTGCCGCAGCAGCGCACTAGCCTCCTGCTCGCTAATCAGCTCGCGCCTGGTCGCCTGAGCGACGAGTGTCCTCCAACGATCCGGGGACATCCGATCGCCGAGGTCGTGAAGCGCCCGGCGGACGGTCGTGGCTCGTACGCCGGAGTACTCGGTCAGGTCCGTTCCGGCGATGTCCGCGCGGTGCTCGATGTCGATCCAGTCCGGAAGGGTTCGCCGAACGCGACGGTGTGTGGCTACTCGGACGCGGTGCGGGTTGAGCTGGCCGAGGTCATGCAGGTCGAGGACTGTTTCTCGTTGGAGGAATGCGGCCTCTCCGGCCATGGCGGCGGCCACGGCGAGCTGGGTCGTGGCAGTGGGAGGAACGTTGAGGTGCGCGTAGACGCCTTGTCCGTATGCCCGGAGCGCGCCGCGGTGCGCGAGTTTGCGCACCTCCACGGCGGGGACTCCTGCGTCTTCTGCGTCCGTGATCGTCACGACGCCGTGGTTGGCCGCGGCGACCTCCCACAGGTCCTGCCGATAGGTCATTGGCCACCTCCACAACTGTGTCAAAAGCGTACCGTTCTCAGTACGCTTTTGACATGCTCGTCCGGAGCCAGAGCGAGCATTCGGCCCCTCAACCTCGACAAACAGTCGCAGTTTCGAATCTTTCGAATTAGACTGTGGTGCATGACCTCACTCATTGAGCAGACGGTCCTACCTGCCGACAACGACAGCGCAGACCACGCACGCCTGGACGAGCTGCTGCAGCTCCTCTCCGCACCTGGCGCCCTGACCGTCACCGACGGCGACCGCCGCGCCGAACTCCCCGAGCACCTGCGCCTGCTACTCAACGCCGCCGTCGCCCACCTCGCCGTCGGGACCGCCGTCACCGTCACCCCCCATCGAACCCAGCTCACGACCCAGGAAGCAGCGGACATCCTCGGGATCAGCAGGCCCACGCTCATCCGGCTTCTGACCGACGGCAAGATCGCCTCCACCCGTCCCGGCCGCCATCGCCGCATCCAACTCGCCGACGTCCTGGCCTACCAAGAACGAATCCGCGCTCAACGCCGTGACGCCCTCATTGAACTCGCCGCGGAGCCGGAACCACCGACGGCACCCGACGGGTTCATTCGGACCCGATAAGCGACAGTGCCCGCCTCATTCCGCGTCGTCCTCGACGCGTGCGTGATGATTCCGCAGAACCTCAACAACCCTCCTGCTCACACTCGCCGACCAAGGATTGTTCGCACCCGTGTGGACGCCAGAGATTCTCGACGAAGTACACCGCAACCTCTTGACATCCTCCCCTCCCTCACGGGAGGGGATTCCTGACCTCACGATCAGGGCTTTCTGCTTCGCAGACAGGTGCTCGCTCACGTACTAGACGTGGGCGAGGCTTCTCCCGTCTCCACAGACCGGCACCGCGAGCCCCGCGGCCAAGATGTTGTTCGCCGCGTTGATGTCGCGGTCGTGCGCAGTTCCACAGGAACTGCACGTCCAGACCCGGCTAGCAAGACCGGTGAACCCTCTCGGGCCGGTCTGCGCCGAGCAGCTCGAACACAGCCGCGTGGACGGGAACCACTGGTCGATCACCACGAGGTCTCGCCCGTACCACTGGCACTTGTACTCAAGCATCGAGCGGAACTCAGCCATGCAGGCCTGAGCTATCGCCCTGTTCAGGCCGGTCTTGCACCGGCCGTTCCCAGCAGCCATCATCGGCTTCACAGCCAAGTCCTCGATCACGATCGTTTGGTTCTCACGAACGAGTCGAGTGCTGAGCTCGTGCAACTGGTGCCGTCGCCGATCGGCCACCCGAGCATGGATACCGGCGACCTCACGCTTGGCCTTCTCGCGGTTGCGCGAGCCCTTGACCTTGCGGGACACCGCTTTCTGGGCCCGAGAGAGCAAGAACTCCTCGGTGCGCGTCATACGGGCCGGAGCGATCTTCTCGCCGGTGGACAGCACGGCCAGATCCTTGGCGCCCAGATCGATACCGACGGCTCGATCCACAGAATCGAACCGCTCGATCGACTCCTCGACGAGCAGACTAACGAACCACCGTCCGGCAGTGTCCAACGACACCGTAACCGTACTCGGTACCGCCCCTTCGGGAAGATCCCGAGACCAGTGAATGTCCAGCGGCTCGGTCATCTTGGCCAGCGTCAGAGCCCGCTGCCCGGCATTCCACCGGAAAGCATACTGCGTGAAACTCGCGCTCTGACGTGCGTGACGCCGCTTGAACCTCGGATACCCAGAGCGCTTACCCCAGAAGTTCGAGAAGCCGGTCTGCAGATGCCGGAGGGCTTGCTGCAGCGGAACCGAGGAAACCTCGTTCAACCACGAGTACTCCTCGGTCTTCTTCCACTGCGTCAGCATGGCCGAACTCTGCGAATAGTTCACCGACTTACCATGCTGATGCCACGCTGCAGTGCGCTCTTCGAGCGCCTTGTTGTAGACCACTCGAACACAGCCGAACGTGCGCCGCAGGAGCTGTTCCTGCGACCCAGTCGGATAGAAGCGGTACTTGTACGCCCGCTTCACTGCCCTGGCCGTCACGATTGATACATTACCTCACCACTTTAACAACGGAAACTACGCGTATCCCCGGCGCGTGCTGGCCGCCGCAGTCGCCTCCGGCGCCGCACTGATCGTCACCAACAACGTCCGCGACTTCCCAGCCAAGGCGTGCGCGCCCCACGACGTCGAGATCCTCAGCGCCGACGAGTACCTCCTGGACCAGCTCGACCTTGACCCAGACATCGTCTACGCAGCGATGGCCACCGTCACCGACCACCACAAGCTGCCACCACGCACAGTCCTGACTCTCGCTGACGCGCTTTACTCGACCACACCCGAGTTCGGCACCGCGATCACCATCCAACTGTCGGCTGTCCCACTCTTGGAGGTCGTCGACCCGGCGGACCTGCCGCTCGACTACGACCCGACCACCGCGCCGTTCGATCCGGCCAGCGCAGCCTTCCTGTGGTACCGCTATCTGATCCATCGCGCCACGTACCCGGACGCGATCGCGACCATGACCGAGGACGTCGCGAACTGGGACTTCGACCGCACCGCCGACACCCTGCGCGACCATGGACGACGTCGTCTACGTCAAGTTCCTCCGCAACAGCAGCGACCAGCCCGCCGTGCGGGCCTTCGGCGACTTCGCCGTCCATGACTTCCACGTCCTGGCTCTACGCCGCAACGACGACGGCCGGTGGCTCGCCAACGGCATCATCTCCGGCGGCTGGCCAACCAACGCACAACCCGACGCCCGCGCCAGTGGGTAGATACAAGGAAGCCCCGGTCGCGAACGGCCGGGGACTTCTTCAAGAACAGCCCGTTGAGCTGCATCTACCGATCAGCATAGCTCATGACGTTGGCGGCAGCCAGGCACCCTCTGCGGGATACCCTTACTCGACCAAACGTGCAGGCCGCAGCGAGGTGAACTACTGGATGATCCCGAACGAGCGACTCTACGACGATTCGATCTTCATCCCGAACGATCAGCCGCGCCCGGCGCCGAACAGTCTCGGGCAGCTGTTCGCCGAACTTCACCTGTCGACCGCAGACGAGACGTCCCGTCGCGACGGCCTCCACCAGTGGCTTCGCCGCAACCAGCCGTCCGCAAGCCTTCAGCGCAGTATCCGACGTCGCGGCTACGGCGACGTGTTGGACTGACCACTCTCATCACGGCCGCCCACTAGCTTGCGAGCCATTCGTCGTGGTTGTCTCGACTCCAACCGGAGCCTTGCTTCCATCCTCGTTTGACTGCGGCGGCTTCCAGGTCGTTGTGATCGAGAAGGGAGATTCCTTCCCGCACCTTGGTGATTGTCGGGTTCTTGATTGATCCGGAGCGAACCCAGGCTTCCTGTGCGTCTTGGGCAAAAACAAGGTAGCGAAGGTGTTCGTTTTCCCCTCCGCGCACCACGTAACTGTTTCCGATCATCAATCCTCCTCTTACGACCCCTGAGCCGCATCCTCTCGCTCCGTCAAAGACGAGCCGCTGAACACACCTCGCTCGTCTAGAGGTCGCCATGAAGTTCAGCAATGGCTCGCCGCAGCGAGTCACGAGCATTCATAATACTGCCTGCAGCGAACTGCTCCTCGCGACTGAGCATCACCCAATCGCGGTCGAGATCCTTGAACCTCGCATCGAGCATATCAGCGGTACTAGTCAGCTCGCCGGAAAGTTCGTCGATAATGACCTGACGGTCGCTTGCATTACTCATCCCGTTACCGGCCCTTCATCGTAAGCTGACGCAATCATCAGAGCATATCCCGACAATACACGTCCCACCCATTCCTCACAGGAAATGATAGTACACCACAGAATAGGCTCGATCGCTACGACTCCAGCCCACGCGCACTCGGCCGCGCCACCTCTTGTCTTGGATCAATACTGAGGCACCGCCGCGATCAAGCACGAAACGTCGCAACGACGGGCGATGCCGGTCACTCAATTGGCGGGAGAGCGGTTCCAAAGTCGATCAACCACCTAACGCCGTGCGATAATACCACCACGGAAACGCTCGATCGCCCCCTCCCCTGAAATACCCGCCGTACGACGTAATGCGCAGCGCTCATGCCGGATAGTGGAAAGTCACCCGGTCGGCGTCGATCGTTCTCTTGGCAACCTGGCCAAACGAATTCGCCCGCGTCCCTTGGACCGTGAGTGTCCCGTTCGGCCACACCTGCACAACAGTCCAGACCTCTCCGCCACGCTTAGCGAATTGGACCCTGTCGTTCGGCTTGATATCCACGCCAATCACATTACCTTCGCGTTGGCACGCCCGGTCTTCACACATGGAGTATTTTCCCGAAATGATTTCAGCTGAACACCGCAGTCTCGACTCACCCGGACCGCCCCGCAGCTGCAGTAGCGAACCTCTCGTCGGCCTCGCCATCCACGACGTCGCCGGACACCGACGTCACCCTCCCGGAATCAACTTCCGCAGCGTGTAGTCCGCAAACTCGTTCGCGCGCCAGTCAGTAACGCAGAAGAGGTCGGCATACGCCACGACGATCGGCGCGAACTCGCCTGAGAGTCCATCGTCGACCCACGGAGTCCAGCCATCCTGTGCGGTCAGCGAATACTCCTCGGGACCGACTCCGTGCCAGATGGTCTCCGGCAATGTTCCGATCGGATTCACGGTGAGCTTGAAGTGTTTGAGCACGGCTTCGCCCGACCCCGGGATGAGAGCCCCACTACCGATGACCTCTCGTGCAGCAGTCGGCGGCGACCATCGCACTCTGTTGGGGCGTGTCAGCTCGTTGGTCGCGAAGATCATCAGTGCTTTATGAGGTTCTCCCAAGGAGAGGCGATCACCCCACTCGATCACGGCTCCTGCACGCCGAAGTAGATCCAGTGCCTCACGGTCGGCCGGGCCCCCTCGAACGTCCTGTTCGGCGAAGAACCGATCGCGGAGACCTTCGAGATAGGGGAACACCACCTTGCTGTAGATCAGCGGGTATGCGTGGGTCGGCGCCGAGGACTTCGCCCGGTCGCCCTCCGGGCGCGGACCCTCCACGATCTCCACTCGATTTCCATCCGGATCTACGACCACCACACCGCGCCCGTAGTCGCGCCCAACCGCTTCAGCGCCACCGGCGGTGTACCCGCGCGCAGCGAGACCACGCATGGTCTCGTCCACGTCGTCGACCGTGAAGCCGAGCCGAACACGCGACACCGTCCGCCGACCGCGTGGATACAGTTCGAGAACCGCCCCACCGGCCAGGGTCGCCGCGTAGTGCTCCGGACCCGACTCATGCCGCTCTTCCTGAAACTCCAGACCGATCGCCTCGAAGAATCCGCGCGATCGCTCGATGTCCTCGGCGTAGACGACCACCAGATTCATCGCCACCGCTGACATCGCGCGCCCTCCCTATTCGCGCGTGCCCGACGGCACTACCGAAGCGACGTCCTCGCGACTCACACCGACCACCGAGCGGCGTCAGCATGAGCCTCATCCAGCACCACTGCGGGATCTCTCCCGTCGCGCAGGTAGTCCACGGCGGTGGCGCCGCCGAGAGCCTGATTTCGTGTCCGCAGCCAGAGTGCGGCGGTCCACGCATCGGCAGCCTCGCGCAGGATCGTCCAGACCTCGTCGAGATGGCCGATCGGCTGATTGCCGTCGGTGAACTGCCACACCGGGTACATCCAGGTGCGTCGAGCATCGGCGAGTTGGCAGCCGATGATCGTTCCTGCCGCGACTCGTTCGGCGACCGCGTGCTCGCTGATCCCGAGGATGCTGACTACGCCATCGGTGTCGTAGAACGGGCCCGCGACCTGGTCATACGCATCAGCGACGGCGCCGTTGGATCGCTCATACATTGATGAGATCACGCTCCTCGATGTAGATCCCGCGGACCAGAAAGGGCCCCGGAGTTCGGGCATATGCCCACCGCCGCGCCTGCTCGTACTCGGCAATATGCCAACCGTAGTTGAGGACCCTGCAGGGCTGGAAGCACCAATCTGGGGCGTCGATGTCGTTGTGGATTGCGACGTACTCGGCGGCGGCCGCGAGGAACGCATCGAAACGTTCGTCGCCAGTGAGCGCTGGTTCATCTGAGATCAGCGAAGGCAAGTCGGCGTCCTCGTCAGCCGCTCCACGGAAGAACTCGAAGCCCCACTTCAATCGATGTTTGTAGTCGGGGCTCCCGCGCATCCGCTCGCCGATGTCGTGCAGCGTCAGTTGAGGCTTGCCGGTGGCGAATGCAGCGAAGGCACCCGGAGCGCTCGGTTTGCTCATCGTCTCTCACCTCGCTCAACGCAATCGAATTATACGCCGCCATCGCGCCGCCACGGTGGGCGATTTCGGCGGAGTGGGCGCCGCTTCGTGGCGGTTCTAACCGCGGGCGCCGCACTCGTTGCACTGGAGATAGGGCCGCAAGGATTCGATGTCCCAGGGCTCGACTCGATCGAGTTCTATGCCGGTCAGCCCGCAGGCGGATCGGACTGTCGGACTATTCGGCGGCGATGGGCCAGTGGCCGGTGCGGTCCGAGTGGTCGCCGTTGTCTTCGACGTCGCGCTCGCCACAGATCTGACAGGTCGGAAACTGCTCTGCGGGGATCTGCTCTTCGGTCATTCTGATCGCCTCTCGGTTGTTGCCCGGATCATTCCGGGGCATCCGTTCTCGACATGGCCGTGATCGACCGGACGAGCGTCAGGACTGCGTCCCGCTGCTCGACCGTCAGCGACGCTGCCGACGGCGGCAACATCGCAGCCAGGTCACTCGTCGCCCCGCGCGTGACGTTGAGGCCGATCGAGCGTGCCGCAGCCAGCACCACCTCGGTGATGTGCACATCGAGCGCGGTCGCCATCGCTTCCAACGTCGCGGGCTCCGGGAATTCTTTGAGCCGGGTGCCGGTCCCGAGCTGCTGCCAGCGCGCCGCGGTGATCACATCGCCCGCGCGCTCTTGGAGCATGCGGTACGACAGTCCGCGCGCGGCCTTCTGCTGCTGGACCAGATCGGCGAGTGTCCGCTCCACTAGGCCGGATAGTCCTCGTTCATGAACTTGGTCCAGCCGTCCTCGTGGCCACGGGTGAACTCGTCGCGGTCGTGGTCGGTCTTCACGCCGGAGGAGAACTCCTTCGGCTCCGGCGCAGCACTGTATCGGACAGCGCCCTCGTAGGCTTCGGCGTAGTTCGCCGCGTCCCATCCTCGCGAGAAACCGGACTCGTATGCCTCACTGTTGGCCATGCCATGCGCCTCTCTATGGTCGTGTTAGTTCTCGGCGCCGTTCACTGTATGAACAGCGGTTGATTCGGGCTTCAGGCGAGCCGGGGACTACCCCTGCGTCACCAGCTCGTAGCACTCGGCGAGCGTGAGCGATCCTCCGGCCACCATCGCGGCCAGATCGCTCGTCGCCCCGCGCTTGACGTCGAGCCCGGCCGAGCGTCCTGCCGCCAAGACCACCTCGGTGATGCTCACGTCGAGGGTCGTTGCGATCGCGTCCAGCGTCGCAGGCTGAGGGAACTCGGTGAGCCCACCGGTCCCGAGCTGCTGCCACTGGGCTGCGGTGATCACATCACCGGTCCGCTCCGCGAGAGAGCTGTACGACAGTCCCCGAGCAGCCATCTGATGCTGAACCATCTCAGCCAAGGAGACCGGCTGCAGAGTGTTCTCGTAGGCCGCCTTCCACCCGTCCGAGTATCCGGCGTCGTATGCCTCACTGTTGGCCATAATATGTACCCCCTTCTGGTCGATAATATGTCGCCACCCACCACCGTCTGATCGGCGGTGAATATCCATGATTCTATCGGTCAGTCTGATCGAAGATGTCGAACCGGTCTTTCCACCACGAATCCTCATCCGCCGCCGATCCCCACTCCCCGGTCCGTTCGACGGGAACTCCGGCACCGGTCGCCCGCTGCCACTGCCGAGCACGACGCTCAGGCAGCGGCAGGTACACGCCGTCGAGAAGGTCGATCGTCGGCCACACCTCCGACGCCCACAGCATCTCGTCGATCGCCTCGATGCCGCCGACGTCGCACGCGTAGTCGTCAGCGCGCAGTTCCAGACGTGCCCGCCACCGGATGCTCTTGACCACGACGATCTTCAGCACCCAGTACGCGATCGCCGCCGCGACGATCACCAGGACCATCGCGGGGATCGCCCACCACGACGACGCCTCGCTGAGGGCCTCAACCAGGAACGCGACGATGAACAGCCCACCGAGCAGCCAACCTCCGGCGGCCAGGGCGGCGCGGTGAGGTGCGACCCACCACCGATCTCGCCGGTGGCCCAGCTCGTGCAGGAGTAGCCCGTCGATGTAGGTGACCATCGCCCGCCGGTCGTGGATCTCGCGGTCGGCGAACGGCAACAACGCAGCCGCAACATCGACCACCAGAGTGTTGCTCCAGCCGTGGTATCCGCCCGGACACCGCAGATCATCACTGCCCGCAACAACAGGCTCACCAGGAACGACGACGAGGGTCGTCGGCAACCGCAACTCTTCGGTCCAGTAGTCGAACCGCGTCCGGACCAGCGACGTGAACGCCGTCGCCCGCGCGCTCATGCCGACTCCGCGGGAGCTTGGCGCCACTCACCGGTGCGGTCGGCCGGGATACCGCCACCGGTGGCGCGCTCCCATTGCCGGGCGCGCCGCTCTGCCACCGGCTGGTACACGCCGTCCATGAGGTCGACCCGTGGGTAGGTCTCCATCGACCACAGCAGCTCGTCGATCACCTCAGCACCGCCGATGTCGCACGCGAAGTCATCGGCACGTACCTCGAACCGAGCACGCCGAGGAACCCGAACAGCGACCTTCTGCGCCAACACCGCACCCGCGATCACCATCACGATGAATATCCCGGCTACGGCTGGCAGCATCCACCAGGCCGACCCCATGAAGAACGACACCAGGAACACCGCGGCGATCAAGCCGCTGCCCAGGTAGGTCACCGCCAGGTGCGGCGCAATCCGCCACCGGTCCCGCCGGTGCCCCAGCTCGTGCAGCAGCAGCCCGTCGACGTAGGTTCGCATGGCCTCGCGGTCATCCAACCGACGAAGGGTGAACGGCAGGAGCGCCGCACCCAGATCGATGGTCAACTTGTTCGACCACGCCTCATACTCGCCCGCCACCCACGTCGACGACGGATCATCCAACCGAATCCGCGAGCGATCGACGATGGCCAACTTCGTCGGCAACCTCAACACCTTGGTCCAGTGATCGAACCGCTCGCGGATCAGCGCCGCGAACTCACGCTTACGCTCGGTCACGCAGCCCACGTGATGCCGAAGTCGTTGACCACACTCTCGATCGGGTTACCGACGCCGTCCTTCGAGACCGTCTGACCGGCCAAGTACAAGCCGTCGGGACCGCGTGCAAAGGTTCCCGCACCGGAGTCGCCGGGAGCTGTAGGAATGTCGACCGACAGCAGGCCGTCTTCTACGAAGCGGACTGCTCCGCAGGCGAAGCCGGTAGTCATGCCGTGGCTGCACAAGACCGGGCGCATGGCGTCTACCTCTTTGAGCGTGAGGAATCCGACGACAGGCTGGGCGGGTTCGCCGTTGAGCGAGACCTTGGTGGTGGTTCGCACGCCCTTCTCGAAACGGATCAGCGAGGCGTCGCCTTCCGTCTTTTTGAGGACCTTCAGTACGGTGCCGATCTGGCGGCTGAAGTCCGTCTGCTCGACGCTCGGTCCGCTCGACAGGTACACCTTGTGGCCGCTCCCCCACGAGTCGGCGCAGTGGCCGGAGGTGATGCCGCGCGGGTTGTTGGTGTTCGCCTTGTCCCATCCGATCGCCGTCAGCGTGCACAGGCGGACGTCGCCGAACTGGTCTTCGATCGCGATCCACGACGGCGCGGCGATCGGCTTGTCGGTCTCGGCGCCCGCGCGGCCGTTGCCGACGCCCAGGAGCGCAGCGAGCAGGGCGACCACGCCAGCGAGAGCCAGCGCGATTCGAGTGCGGTGCAAAGCGTTCATGCAAGTGATAGTACAGCACGGAATTTCGTTGCGCCAGGCCCATCAACCAGCGACAAAAGCGAGGACAGCCGACCGGCGGTCTGCGTGCTACACGGTGCGGAGTCGGCGTTCGGGCGATAGGAAGACGGTCTCGTCGACCGAACTGCCGAGGCCGCACATCGTGGCGACCTCGCGCCGCGACAGTCCGCCGCGATCAACGAGTGCGTCGCCGATACTGGCCGCCAGTCGGGGATGCTCAGGCGGCACGACGTCGTCGTCGGGCTCGTTGGCCTTCCATCCTTTGGCGTTCATCGAGCGGTAGAAGCTGGCTCGTTCCTGCGGGGTCGCCAGCCCCATTCGGAAGGCGCGTTCGAAGATGGCCTGCATGGAGACGCCCCACACGCGTTTCATCGCGCGCAGCTTGGCGGGTTTGAGTGCTGTGAGTTCCGGTCTGATCGCAGTCTCGGGCATCAGGAACTCTGCGGCGAACTCGTTGGCGTCGGCTTCGACGGTCTCTGTCGGGAACTCGCTGTGCAGCACCAGGTGCCCCAGTTCATGCGCGAGTGTCAACCGCTTGCGTGGTGTCGGTAGTCGTTCGTTGACGACGATCACCGGGTAGTCGGCGGCCCACTGCGACATGCCGTCGATCCGTTGGGTTCCGAAGTCGGACTCGACCACGAGAATCCCGGCTGATTCGAGCCAGGCCGTCACGTTGTACACCGGTCCGATCGGCATCTTCCACTGGGCGCGCACCAGGCGCGCCGCGGTGGCCGGATCGGTGTCGATCGGATCGAAGGTCGGGATGTGGTTCTCCGGGCGCATACCCACTCGCTTCAGCAGGTATGCCGACCGCATTCTGAGCAGATTGAGATGGGCTTCCACTCGCCGCCAGTCGCTGACCTTCGCCGACTTCTGCCGCCGCATGTGAGCATCGGCCGCGAGCGCGCCACGCATGCCGAATGAGTGGGTCATGAATTCGGCAGACAGGTCGAGCGCTTTGGCCAGGGCTGCCAACGTCGCCGGGTCTGGCTCCCGCTGCCCGTGTTCGTAGCGCGACAGCGCCGCCTGCGTTATGCCAGTTCGCCCGGCCAGCTCCTCCTGAGTGAGCCCTGCCGCTCGGCGCGCTGTGATGATGACGTCGCCGGTGGAGTTCATGACGTGCTCGCATCTCCTTCTGCATCGTCGTCGACGATCTCGGACAGATCGATCTGCGGAAGATCGGGCGTCAGAGGCTTCCAACCGATCGGCGTGGTACCCGAAGCAGTGGGGCCTGGAGCGTCGAGTTCCACCGACCATTCAGGCGTATCGAGCGCAGAGCGGTAGGACAGGATCGGGTTCTTGATCTCGGCTTCATCAACGTCCCAGATGTACCCCAGTGCGAGCGAGTGCGTCTCGGTGCCCGGGATCATCGCCTTGTTGGTCCAGAACGCCAGCGCACCCGCGGTGGGGTACGTGCTGATCTGCATTTTCGGTCGGTGACGCTTGAATCGGATCACGTACTGATCGACAATGATCTGCCGGATCGACCCTTTGTCGACGATCTGCACGCCGGGGTGGTCCGAGACTTGCCGGATCATCCGATCCCACATGCGCTCGTGGATGAAGTTGGCGATGAAGCGCTTGGAGAAGTTGACGAACCAGGCCGGGAAACGTTCCCGGAACGCTTCGAGATCGTCCTTCGCACCCACGACAGCGTCGACGAACGCGCCCAAGAACTTGTCGCCGAGGTCATCGATCACAGACTGCTGATTTGGCACTGAATACATACCAGCAAATATACCACTATCGCTTCTAGCTGGCGGTTCTATAGAAAGTAATGCCCTCAGCGGCCGGGCGTACGTGGCGGACAAGCAGCAATTCGACCGCCACTGCGATCACTCGTCGTCCATCCCAATGAACTCCTCGAAGTCGCGCAGGTCGGCGAACGCTGCACGTTTCGCCAGCCACCGGCGGTGGCGCAGTTCGTTGACGTCACTGGTCCTCAGCCGAGTGTGACTGCCAACCTTGTGGGCCGCGATCTCGCCTTGCGCGATCATCTTCATCAACGTCGGCCGGGAGACTCCTAGATGTTTCGCCGCCACTGTGGTCGTCAGCTCTGCGGGCGTCGTAGCGATCGTGATCGTGGCACCCTGGGCCATTGCCTCAATGACCGTGCGCATCACCTGCCCAAGTTCACTGGGCACCCGAACAGGCTCAGGAAGGGACGGAGTAAGAACGTCCAGCCCGCCTGCCCACGTATCGAGGCCGAGCGCTTCTGAAACGACGGCAGCCTGCGCGGCCTCGACCGGCGAGACGTGCACCGGGACAGCCATAGTGGCCACCTCGCTCTTCCTCACTTGGGCTCACTTTCACTCACAACCGTAATTGCCTGCAGTTACAAGTGCAACCTGCTTGCTGATGTGCGAGAGCGCGATGGATATCAACGCGGCCGGTTAATGCTGCTACTGCTAGTATCGGTTCATCCAACCCCCGACGTACGAGCGGGTTTTGAGAGCCGGGTGCCCTGCCACGCAGGAACCCGGCTTCTCGCTTTCGGGAGTTCGGTTGCTCCGACCCTTATTCCAGCTCAGCTCGCAACTCCGCGAGAGACGTCGTCCGGCCGCGCGCATACTCGCACTCTCCGGCTTCGACGATCGCGGCAATGCCGGGCTGCGACAGCCAGTACTCGGTCTCGGCCGGTCCGTCGGCACCGTCTACAGGAGTGGCACCCACGGGTCGCCTGTATGGGTGCGGGCCCAGAGCGCGTCCGGCGCCAGGTCGACTTCTCCTGGCCACGAGACTGCGCCTTCGGAGACCTGGACGGCATTGAAGAACGTCTCGTCCTGCAGCTGTGCGAATACTCCTGGATCTGGTCCGTAGACGTCGTCGGTGAGATCAACGGTGCGAACTGTGCCGTCGGCGAACTCGACCTCGATACAGGCCGGGAACCGCGCGATGACGCCGACGACTTCGAATCGGTATGTGGCGCTCATGGCCTGCGGCACTCTAGGAGGTCGGAGGTTCGAGTCCTGCGTCCCGGTAGAGCGCGAGTTCTTTCTTCGAAGGGGCGATGGAGCGGCCGACTCGACGCTCTGCCTGACGGCGCAGCTTGGTGAGTTCCTTGGGCGAGCGGCCGCTTTCCACGCGGCGGCCAACCAGGATTTCCTCGGTCAATGCACTCATCGCTCGGCCCTCCTTACGTCTCGTCCCAGACCATCCCGAGCAGGCGCCATGCCTGCTCGTCTGCATCGAATTCTACCTCGATGAACGTGACTCTGCGGGCGTCGATTACCAGCAGCTCGCGTTCTTCTGGATACTTCGCGAGCGCGCCCAACGCGAATGCTGGAGTGCCTTCCGGTACCAGCAGCTCCAGGATCAGGGGCGCGTCGGCCATGTGCGGCGGGACCGCGTTCATGCACGTCGAGAGGAATCCGGCGAACTCGATGTCCGTGCCTGCGAACGAGGTGGGGTCGGCGTCGTCGAAGCCTGGAACCGCCGCATGCCCGACCCGACGCGTCACGCGTACCGGCGATGTCAGCGGGTACTTCTGCAGTGCCGACCTGATCAGATCCGCACGCCGCTGGAGGAGTGCGGTCATCGCGATCTCACCGCGCAGTGCCTGATTGACACGTTCGAACCCACTACCCGCGTAAGCCGCCAGCTCCCGGATCTCCTCGGTGGTCAGCCGTGAACTCTCCGTCACCACCACGCGGAACTCTGCGCTGCCACCCACGGCGACCTACTAGGTGTCTCGGCGTCGCGGGGTGACGATCGGGTCGGTGTGCTTGATCTCGTCGCCGTAGATGTCCTTCGGGTCGGCGTTGGCGATCTTCGGGCGGTCGCTCTTGCCGCCGACGGCGGGTGCGCCGCCTGCGCCGGGTCCGCCCATCATCGGCATGCCGCCCATCATCGGCATCGCTCCGCGCGCGTTGGCGGGTGCGGTTCCGGCGGTGGTGCTGGTCCGGGGTCCGCCGGACTTGGTGGCGGTGGGTTCGCCGGATTGGCTGAGCTGGGACGGGTTCTGGCTCGTCGGCACGCCGCTGGTGAAGGTGCTCGGGGCGCCGGTCGTCGACGGTGTGGTGCCGGGGGCGTCGGTGGATGGGCTGGTGCCCTTGTTGCGGTTGCGGACCTGGTTGAGCAGGTTCTGGAACGCCGGGTCGGAGAGGGTTCCGGGGGCCTTGGCCTGGGTCGTCGAGGGTGATCCGGGCTGCTGGTTGGGGCCGAGTCCGGCCATCATCGGGTTCTGGCCGGGGTTCATCGTGCCGGGGTTCATGCCGGGCTGGGGAGCGTTGAGCGGGGTGGCCTTGGCGAGGATGTCGGCGGCGTTGTTCTTGGTCGTGCCCGGCGTCGCGGTGGCCGGGGTCGTCGGCGTCGAGCCCAGCGGCGTTGTCCCGGTCGGCCCGACGAACAGGGGCTGCTGGCCGCCCGGAGCCGTCTGCACCGGCATCCCACCAGCAGGCGCACCAGTGCCAGGCATCGGCTGACGACCACCCCAGATGTTAAATTCCCAATCGATGTCGCCGAGGTGCGCCTGGATCTTCTGCTGTTCGGTGTTGAAGGTTTTGACGGCTTCCTGGATCTTGGCGCGGACTTTGAGTCGTTCCTGGTGGATCGACTGGGGTGAGCGTTGGGGTTCGGCGCCGGGGACCAGGTTGTTCATGAGCAGGGTTCCGGGTGTGCCTGGAGGCAGGATCATGACCGTGTCGGGGCACGGTACTTCCGGCTGGTAGACGACCTTCAATCCGTTGTTGGTGGCGTCGAGGATCTTGCGGTTGATGTCGGTGAGATCGACGGTCAGCTGGGCGTCACGTTCGTCGAGCGGCTTGACCGTCGAGTGGTATCTATTGGCGCTGTCGCGGTGTGCGACCGCCTGGTCGTACACCGCCTTCAAGCCGTCCGCGGTCTTGTCGGAGGCCTTAGCGAGGCGGACCAGTGCAGCGCGAGCCTTCTCGACAGACTTTCCGCGGCCTTCGAGTTTGAGGGCTGCGAATTCGTTGGCGATGCTGGTTTGTTGGCGGAAGAGGACTTCGGTCATGTTGGCGATGTCGGCGGCGATGTTGCCGTAATGGCCGTCGGGGTCGCCGTTCTCGTGCTGTTTGAGGGCGCCGACGGAGCGGTTGAAGTCGCCGTCGGTGCCCAGGGGGCCGCCGCCGGTGTTGAGGCGTTTGGCTGTGCCCTGGTGTATTCCGGCCTGTTCGCGGACTCGTTCGAGGAGTTCGTCGTAGATCGACATCGCGTCCCCCTTCGGGTGCTAGGTGGTGGGGCCGCGGAGGGCGCGGCGGATGACGGTGGCGCGGTCGGCGGCGGCTTGGTCGAGGTACTCGACAGGGGTGGCGCGGTCGATGTCGGCTGGGTGGAGGCGTTCGTCGGTGACGTGCAGTGATCGCATGGCGTTCCTCGTGGGCTGGTCAGAGGCCGTTGACGCGGCAGAACTCGTCGAAGGACACTTCGGCTCTGAGTGGCTTGCGGTGGGTGGCGGCGAGGCGGTCAGTGTGGGAGACGGCGTCGTCGAGCTGCTCGTCGGAGCATCCGGCGGCGACGGCTTGCTCGCGCAGTGTCGCGGCCACGCGTTCGGCGTCGGACCGCGACGACGATGCCGAGCGTGTCGCGACGTGTTCCCAGTAGGCGGCGGCGCCGTACAGGTCGAGGGCGTTCTGCAGGCCAGCGAGCGTGCTCATGGGAGGCCCTCTTCCAGGTCGTCGAGGTCGTCGTCGGCGTCGTCGCAGACGATGTCGCCGCACTGGTCGCAGCGGTGTTCGCCGGTGGGTGAGTCCAGGCAGATCGGGTCGCCGTCGATGCTGAGCATGGTGGCGTGATCGGTGTCGGCGTGGCCGCAGACGGAGGCGAACCGGTAGAGCGCTCCTGCTTCCACGCCGCAGCACATCGGCGCGTCGGTGTCGTCGACCGGCGGGGCGGGCGTGGTGCTCATCGGCGTGCCTTCGTCGTGTCGGTGTGGCGGGGGAAGCGTTTGATGTGGCGGGTTGAGCCGGGGCGCCGTTGGAGCATGTGCGTCGGGTCGGTGCAGGTGTCGAGGTCGCACGGTGGTGCCTGGAGTGCGATGGTGTCGGCGTCGTCGTGCTCGCGTGCCCATGTCCAGGGTGTGCTGGTCGATGGGGTGTCGCTGTTGAGCTGGGTGAGGAGCTGCAGTGTGCGGACCACGTCCAGCGGGATGCGGGTGACCGTGTTCATGCCGGTCCCGGGGCGCCCGATGTACGGGTACTTCGCGCAGCCCAGCGGGTTTCGGTTTGGTGTCTGCGGCGGCTCGTAGTCCAGGTTGTCGATGATCTGGTCGAGGAGTGTTTGTGCGTCGTGGGTGACGGTGACGGGTGCGTATCCGCGGGTGCGGCCGTAGCCGACGCCGATCGGGCGGACGGTCAGGGTGTCAGGCATGTCGATCGGTCTCCTGCGGCTTCGTGGTGGCGAACCATTCGAGGTGGCGGGATGGTTCTGGGTGGAATGCGTGCACTGGGTGGTGGCATTCGGTGCGGTCGCATTGCTGGCCGCGGAAGGCGATCTGGTCGTCGTGGTCCTGCTCGGGGAAGCGTTCCCATGGGCCGTTGGCCCAGTCGGGTCCGTTGAGCATGTCGAGCAGCTGTTGCTCGTGCTCGGTGAGTGTGTCCGCCATCTACTGCCCCTATGTTCTTGCCGTCTGCTCGTCGCTGACGTCGTCGGCGTGGGCGAGGCTCTCGTCGCACCAGTGGCAGTAGTCCTGCTCCGGGCACCGCTCCCATGGGCCGTCGTCCCCGTTGGGCGTGTCGAGCAGCCGCTGTTCGTGCTCGGTGAGTGTGTCGGCCATGAGCTGGTTCCCCCGGTCTCGTGGTTGGCCTGGTTAGCTGACGCCCTGGGGGCGCTTGATGATGGCGTCGGGTCCGAGGTTGTCGATGCGGACGATGTCGCCGGATTGTGGTGCGTGGATGACTTTGCCGTCGCCGAGGTAGACCTGGACGTGGCCGGGTCCGCCGCCGTTGAAGCTGGATTTGGGGAAGACGAGGTCGCCTGGTTTGGGGTCGGTGACGTCGACGGAGGCGGCGTATTGGGCTTCGGATGTTCGGGGGATTTCGACGCCGGTGGTCTGGTGGACCATGTAGCGCGAGAGGCCTGAGCAGTCGAAGCCGGTTTTGTTCATGTCGCCGTGGGCGTCGGCGGCGCCGCCGCCGTCGCTGATGCCTTTGGTGGGGCCTTCGAGGCTGCCGCCGCCCCAGGCGTAGGGGATGTTCTGGGAGGCGAGCTGTTTGGCGAGGTCGCCGATTTTGCCGCTGTTGCCCGAGAGTGCGGCCATGGGTGTGGCGCGGTTGTCGCCGGGGGTGGTGGTGCCTGATTCTGAGGCTGCGGCGAGCAGGGCGGCCTGCTGATCGGGGGTCAGGGCGTATCCGGCGGGCTGCATGGTCGCTTGGGCGGCCATCATCGGTGCTTGGGTGGCGGCGCTCATCATGGGCATCGCCATGTTCTGGGCGAGTGCTCCGGCCATCTGGGGCATCGAGAAGTTCGCCGGTGAGGTCGTCAGGGCGCCGGTGGTGCCGGGGCTCGGGGCGATCGTCGGGGTGGTTCCGGTGATGCTGTTGATGCGGCTGGCGCCGGTGGCGTCGGCGGCTTCGAGTTTGCGGGCGCCGGTGTTGGTCTTGTCGAGGGTGCCGCGGGCGTCGGTGAGGTCGGAGCCGGTTTTGCTGTTGAGCTTGCCGAGTGCGCCTTTGACGGTTTTCGCGGTGCCCTTGTCTTCTTTGAAGCGGTCGGCGATGTCGCTGGCTTTGGTGCCTGCGGTCGCGGTGGCGTCGGCGACGGTTGTTGCGTCGAGTTCTACGCGGGGTGCCATGGCTGTGTCCTAGGTGTGCAGTGTGTGGGCGGTTAGATGTTGTTCCAGGTCCCGGTCTTGGGGTCGTAGCTGGACTTGGGGTGTCCTGGGGTGGAGCCGTCACTGCTGGATGAGCCTGGTTGTCCGGTGCCTTCGACGCCGGTGTGGGGTGTGGGGTTGACGCCGGTGCCCGGGACTTCGGGTCCGCGGCCGCCGCTGTTGGGTGGCGGTTCGGTTGCCGGTGCGGGCGGTTGGACGGCGGGGCCGCGGCCGCCGGTGGCGTCGGGGTCGTCGGTGGCCGGTGGGCCGGATTTCTTGTCGGTGCCGGGCTTGCCTTCGCGGGGGTCGCGGCCGCCGCCTTCCTCGGTCATCTCGCGGGCGCCTTGCTTGTCGCGGTCGATGATCTTGTTGACGAGGTCGTTGATGGCTTTGGTGGTGTCGTCGGCGAGGTCGGCCTGTTTGGCGACCATCTTGACTGCGGCGTCGACGGCTTCTTTGAACTTGGTGCGGCTGTCGGCGAGTGCGGGCGCGATGCGGGGGTCGACGTTGGGTAGGGCGTGGAGGGCGTCGACCACGGTTTTCATCTTGGTGGTCTGGCCGTGGATGCCGTCGACGAGTCGTCCGACCTTGGCTACGAGGTCTTTGATCTGATCTTCGTCGATGTCGGTGACGTCTGTGCTCACGTGTTGTTCCCCCCTTGGACGCGCGTGGCGTTGCGGTGCAGTTTATGCCTGCACTGATCGTAGCTGATAGGCGACGGCGATCAGAGTGTTGACGATGAGTAGAACGCCGATGATGGTGACGATGTTGGGTAGGGCTAGGCCCATGTCGTTGGCGAAGGTGAGGGTGATGGTGTGTTCGCCGCCGACGCGGGTGAGTAGTCCGGTCTCTGCGGCGATGTTTGCCGCGGTTATGGATTGGCCGGGTAGGAGGAAGATCGCGGCGATGATTGCGGCGTTGATGAGGGCGTAGATTCGGAGTTTCATGTCGTGTATCTGGCCGCCTTCCGTGCTATGATGCTAGGTGACATTATCACCGTGGATCGTACACGGTGTGGGGGCTTGCAAGGAAGGGTCGGGGGCGCGTTGGCCGAGATCAGTGTGCAGGCCGCATCGTTGGGGGGACTTCTTCTGACGTTGCGGGAAACGCTCGGTAAGCCGGGTGACAATCCGGGTATGGATGGGGTGGTGTTGTACACCGATCGGGTGGACACTCCCCAGGGTCGGATGCAGGTGCTGGTGGGGGTCAGTACTGATGCGGCTGTGGCGTCGTCGATGTCGATCATGTGCAACGGTGAGCTGCGGACTGCGGCGATGGTGCCGCAGGCGTACCTGGTGTGGCTGGTCGAGATCCTCAATGAGGTTGCCCGTGATGACAAGGATTCGCTGGTGTCGGTGCGGATCGATGATGACGGGCGGGTAGCTCGGTTGCTCATCGAGACCCGCCAGAACAACCAGCACACGTTCCCGCTGGAGGACATGTCGAGGTTCCCGTTGGACGGTGTTCGTTCGCGGTTGAGTTCGGCTGGTCCGACGACGATTACTGACCGTGAGGGTCGGGAATTGCCCGCGGGGAATCTGTTGGTTATTCCGGGGCAGTATTTGTCGTTGATGTCGAAGATGGGGAAGCGTTTTTCTTCGCCGGTCAAGTGTTTTACGACCGGGCATCCGGCGGGGCCGCTGCTGGTCAGTGTCGGGCCGTGGAGGGCGTCGCTGCCTGGTTCGGGGTATCCCTACGATGCCGAGGTCGACTTCCCTGAGCCTCAGATTCCTGCCGACCTGCCCGTTGAGAAGGACGATTCCGCAGGTCAGTAGCATAATAGTCGTCGGCCCGTTGTCACCTCGGGGGGCTGAAACCATGAAAGATGGAAGGAACAGTATGAAGCACCTGTCGAAGCGGCCTCTGGCCGCGGCTGTGGCGGTGGGGATCGCAGCGTCGACGCTGGCGGGTCAGGGTGTGGCTTCGGCCGACCCGAGTCCTCAGGCGCCGGGCACGACCACGCCGCAGGCCGAGACTCCCCAGACCGACAATCCGCAGGTCACCAAGCCGGGGGCGACGAATCCGCAGTCGCCGGGCACGGCCGCACCAGGTACGTCGAACCCGCAGACCCCCGGCACCCAGACCCCGGGCACCCAGACCCCGGCTCCGGGCACCACCGCGCCGGGTACGACCGCGCCGACTGCGCCGAAGTCCGGGCCGTCGACGGACAACCCGCAGGCGCCGAAGGTCACGCCCGGGCAGGACACTGCGCCGACGCCGAATCCGCAGGCTCCGCAGACCGGGCCGTCGGGTGAGGGTTCGGGTCCGGCACCGTCGGATCAGGCTCCAGCCCCGGCTCCGGCGCCGGGTCCGGCTCCGCAGGGTGATCCGCAGGGCGGTCCTGCGGCCAATGGTCCGGCTGAGCCGTCGGGTCCGCAGACCGGGCCGGGTAAGGCTGCGCCGAAGGGCCCCGATGGTGGTGGCGACAGCAAGCCGGAGCTGACCAAGGGTCCTCCGTTCGTCGTCGCTGACATCGAGGTGTACGGGCTGCCGTACCTGTCGGGTCCGACGAAGGACAAGCCGGGGGTGCACGTGGCGTGGACCAACGGTGTCCCGGACGGTCCGAAGCTGCCGCAGGGTCCGAAGCTGCCTCCGGCGCCGAAGTGGCTGCCCAAGCCTCCTCCGCCGCCGGTGGTCGTCAACATCACCAAGGCCAAGCCGTCCAATCACGGTAAGGGCAAGGCTCCGAAGGTGCGTGTGCGCACCGCTCCCCCGCTGCGCTGAGCGCGGTGGCGGTAGGTCGACCCCTGAGGCGGGCGTGCCCATCTGATGGTTGCGCGCCCGCCTTTGTCGACTGTTGTACTGAGTTGAAACCAGATCTGTAGAAGGGGACGTCGTCATGGGGCGGTTGCCAGCGAACACGTGGGCGCGCAACAACGAAGAGGCTGGCGGTGGGCGGCCAGGTCGGTCGATGCCGCAGTGGCTGTCGGAGTTGTCGTTGCCGCAGCGGTCGACGGTGCGGCCGCGTCCTGGTCGCTCGGCTCGTCCCGCGCGTGAGCCCCGGTCGGGGCCGGGGGTGGGGGCGCGGATCTCTGGGGCGGTGTCCCGGGTCGGGTCTGCGGTTGATCGGGTGATGTGGCGGCGGATCGGGATCGGTGTGGTCGCGGTCGCCGCGGTGGTCGCGGTCGTGGTGGGGTTGTGGGCGTTGGCTCGTGGGGGCGGGCAGGAGGAGCAGGCCGCGGCTGAGCCTGGCGGCGGTGCCGTCGAGGTGGGGTCGTCGCCGGTTGATGATGGTGGTCCGTTGGCGTGTCCGGCGATCAACAGTGAAGGTCGGATGCAGGGGGCGACCGCTGGTGATCGGTCGTCGTCCAAGGGGCTGATCATGGCCTACGAGCATGCATTCTTCCAGTTGCGTGATCCGGCGGCGATGGTGTCGATGACTCGGCCTGGCCCGTATGTGGCGTCGGCGGCGGCGTTGAAGTCCGGGCTTGATTCGATCCCTCGTGATGCGGTGTGGTGTGTGTCGATTGCGCCGACCGGGTCGACGGGTGTGTACGACGTGACGATCCGGCATCTCGATGCCGCCGGTGAGGTTGTGTCGTGGCGTCAGGAGATGACCGTGGAGGGCACCGGGCCGTTCTACATCACGGCCGTTCGCGGGAAGTAGGCGGTGGGAATATTGGTTCACCCACACACAAATTCCGTGTGCTACTATCACCTACATGACGGTGTTGATGAGTAACCCGAACCAAGCGGCCCATGCCGCTATCGACGAATCGGCACGCCTTGCCCGCAGACTCTGCATCAGCATCGCCGATCACTACGCGGCAATGGCCACTCTGTGCCACTGGCTGCGAGTCCACACGTCCCTGCCCGCTGACCACGTCACCGACCTGTTGCGGCTGGGATTTCTCATCACCGGCACCAGCAGCGACGACGCCTGGCCGACCGTGACATCCATCAGCGACGCCGAAGACAAAGCCGCCGCCCTGGCCGCCGATCAACGCACCGCAGCGGGCAATGGCATCGACGCCGCGACCGCTCAGAATCGCCGCGCCATCAACGACGGCATCGTGACCCTGACCGATATCACCGACGGCATCGACCGCACCCACGCCGCCGAAGCGATGCTTGCCACGCAGGTCAGCCGCTTCTACCTCGCCCTGTGCGAGCAGCCCTGGGCCCAAGGGTTCCTCGGCGGAACCACCAGCTGGGGTGGACGCAGTCACTCTCAGCTCGTCGGCGCGCACACTGCCAGGATGACAGCCCGCAGTGCCATCGAGTTCCTCACCACCTACAGCGCGCCCGGCACCACCGAGCCCCGCGACCTGTACCTGGCTGCTCTGCTGCGCGCCGATCCGGCAGCGCACGGTGGCGATCGGGTCGGATATGACTCGGTGTTGGCGGCGGGGGCCTATCTGCATTCTGTGGGTCGACTGTGACTACGCAGCGCGCGGCGGCGGTCATTGCCGGGAGTCTTCCCGATGGCCGTACGTTGACTGTTGCCAATACTGTTTTCACGCTCTGGGTTATCGGGGCGCACATTCTTACCGCGTACCTGTTCCTTTCGGAGTCGAAGGAGATCGGTTACGTCATGGCGGTCGTGTCGATAGTGTCGTGTTGTGCACCGTTGATCGCCGAGAAATACTTGTCATCAACAACCACTGGAAAGTGAAGGGTTTCATGGACGAGAAGAAGACACTGCACGCGGCGATCCGCGGCGGCGTTGCCGACTACGAAGGCGTTCTGCTGAGCGCGGTGCTGCCCGAGACCGGCGACCAGACGACGATCCTGTCGGTCAACGACTGGGTCATCGTCGGCGACGGCGAGAAGGCGATCCTGGATCAGCCGCTGCGTGTGACCGTGTCCGCCGGGGGGTCGGCGACGGTCTACGGTCCGCCCGCCGACAGTGACCAGTCCCCCACCCGCGTGTTCATCACCGGCAACGGCAAGGCCACGACCTACGGGCGCGTCGACGTCGTCGCGGCCGACGAGGCGCGCGTGGTGTCCTTCGGTGACTACAGCGTCGTCCTGCACGGCCGAGCACAGGGCACCTTCTACGGGCGTGGCCGGTTCCTGGCCCGCGACGAGGCGACCGTCTACGCCTACGACTCGGTGACCGGGTCGGGCTTCGGTACCGCTTCGATCACCCTCACGCAGTCGGCGACCGCGTGGATCACCGATATGGCTCGCGTGATCGTGCTGAGCGCCAATGCCGAGGTCGTCGCGCACCAGAATTCGCTGATCATCGTCGACGAGGCCGCCGCGCCGGTCTCCCAGTCGCCGTCACCGCAGGTGTTCCCGCAGCGGCTGTTCGTGCACGAGTCGGCGTCGGTGCAGCTGCCCCGCCAGGATCTGTCGGTGTATCTCGCGCCTGGTGTGCGGTTCACGGTGGTCGGTGAGGAGCTGCCGCCGGTGACTGGTTACCAGCGTGGGGGTTCTCCTGCCGAGGATGCCGCACTGGCAGCACAGGCCGCCGCCGCACCGCAGGCGCCGCAGGCACCGGCGGCGGGTGCGCCGGTGGTCCAGGATCAGGTCGCCCCGATGATGGCCCCGGCCACTCCCCCCGCTCCTGCCGCTCCTGCGGCTCCGGCGGCTCCGGCCGAACCGGCGGTGGGCCCGCCGCCCGGGTACACCCTCAACTTCGGGACCTCCGCGCAAGCCTCGCAGGCTCCGGCCGGGCAGGCGTCGGTGCCCAGCACTGCGCTCCCCCAGAGTGGCGGCGCACCGATCGTCGGGGAACTGAACCCGATGCGTGCACCGATCAACCCGTACGACGTCGACACCAGCGAGACGCAGTTCGCTCCGGCCGTCGAGCTGGACGGGACGACCGTCGAATGGCGTCCGGTCCAGGGCGGTGTGCCCACCCGGACTCCCGCTCCTGAGCCGACCGGTATCAATCAGCTGCCGACGCTCTGACTCGTCGATCAGATGGTCTGAACGCGCTGTGCCGTCCCGGCCCTCGGATGTGCTGTCATCGCACACGCATCCGGGTGCCGGGACGACCTGTAACCACACATGAAAGGCGGGCCGCGGTGGAGTACTTCACTCAACGCTCCTGGATCACTGTCGCTGACGACGAGGTCCCTCCGGCGCTCTACATTGCGCTCTCGACGCTCGGGCATTGGTCGACGGTCCTCAAACGGCGCCGCAACACCGACGCCGACAATAAGCTGGCGACCGCGCAGCGCAATCACGCGTTGCGGGCGGCGATCGCGTTGGGGTGCTCGGACAAGCAGATCCAGCACGCGGTGGCCGGGTACAGCACGGCCGACGTGGCGAGGTTCCGGGAGATCGCCCTGGGTGAGGAGCTGGACAAGCTGACGGTCTCGGCCGGGCTGCAGCGTGACTTCATCGCCGGGTTCGATGAGCTGGCGATCGAGGAGTTCGGGTCGCAGGCGCAGGCCGAGGACGCGCTGATGGAGATGTCGCCGCGGTTCTTGGAGCTGCTGGAGCGCTACGAGACCGAGCGGGACGCGAACCTGGATTGGCGCAACGCGCTGCGGTGGAAGCTCGCGCAGTACCGGATGCGGCCGCGTGGTGACCACAACGGGCTGCCCGGGCCCGCGTTGACGTCCCTGTTCATCGGGGAGATCTGAGGTGGTCAAGCGCACCGACCGGTGGTGGCCGGAGTGGGCGGCCGCCCTGACGGTCGCACTGATGGCGTACGGGGCGGCCTACGGCCTCTCGATTCAGACGAGCATCGACTCGTGGTCGACGGTGCCCGGTGGCCGCATCGAGGCGTCCTCTGACCTCGGTGGCGAGGTGACGTGGTTCCTGGTGACGCTCGTGGCGTGCGTCGCTGCGGTCGCCATGGTGCGGGGGCGGATGCTGCGGTGGCCGTGGTCGCAGGAGCGTACGCCGTGGTCGTTGACGCTCGCGGTCGCCGGGATGGCCATGTCGTTGACGATGCTCGGGATCGTGATCAAGCACATGCTCGGCAACAACACCGGTATGACCGGCGGCGGCATCACGCCCGTGGAGATCGCCCTGACCGTTGTGAGGGCCGGTGTTGGCGAGGAGATTCTGGTCCTGGCCGTCCCGGTGTTCCTGATGAAGTCGATCGGCGTCCGGTTCGCGGTGGCGCTGCCGATCTTGGTGGTGCTGCGGGTCGCGTACCACCTGTACTACCAGTGGGAGACGGTGTTCCTGGTGCCGTGGGCGATCGGGTTGGCCGTCATCTACTGGCGGTGGCCGACTGGGCGAGTGCTGCTCGGGTTGATCGGCGCGCACATCCTGTACGACACGTTGGCGTTTGTGCAGCCGTTCGGTCATCCGTACGTGGTGATGGTCGGGTGCACGGTGGTGCTGTTGGGTGCGGGGTGTGTGGTGGGCCGGTGGTGGCGTACGCCGTCGGTGCCGGTGCCGCTGTTTCCTGATCGTGGGATTGTGCGGCGCCGGGGCGGTCGGCGGGTTGCCGGGGACGGTGGTGTGGTCGTCGGCGCCACGTAGACGGGGTGCGGTGTTGGGGCGGTTTGTTGGCGATTGATGCTGGCGGACCGCCCCTATTTTTGTGTCTTGCCACCCCATCGATTCCGTGTGATACTATCACCACAGTTTCATTCGGTAACCTGCTCGAAAGGACACACCATGACCACCATCCTGACCATCCGCGAACACATCCGCCACGGCCAGTTCGACCACAGCGCCGACCGCCTCACCGACGACGACACCGACGCAGCCATCGCCGACGCCGTTCAGCGCCTGCTCGCCGCCAGCCCGTACAACGGCGACGCCACCGAACAACAGCAGGACGCCATCGTCAACGACCTGATCGAGTCCGGGACCGCCGCCCTCGGCTGGGCCGACTACACGCTCATCGACGACGAGTAGACCGCGGGCCCACGGGGCCGCCGAAGTGGCAAGGACTCTCGGCGCGTGGGTGCCCCACCCCACCCTGTTCCGTGCGGTATTATCAGTATCGATTCACTGTCGAAAGGACACCCTGTGACCACCACTGACCCGCGCACCTGGTTCTTGGACGAGAGCAACCAGGACTCGCTCGCCGCCAAGCTCGCCGCCGATGCCTCCACCCGCGCCGACACCGGCCCGTACACCGTCGACCTGTCCGACGAAGCGATCACCGCAGCGATCCCCGAGGGCCCGGCCCGACCGCAGACGCCCGCCGAGATCGACCTGATCCGCGCCGCGTTCGGCCGCCGCTACGGCGCCGACCCGACCTACCGCACCATCAACGCCTGACCAGAAAAGAGGACAACACCCCATGAGACTCATCGCCATCGATACCAACACCGGAAAGGTCGTCGAGAACGGCGACATCGTGGTCGACTTCCGCGGCGACAACCGCGAATTCGTCAAGCCAGCCCTCGCGCGAGGCGAAGGGCACTCAGGCAAGATCCACCTGCTGGGCAGCCACCCCGTGTACGACAAGGTCGCCAACCTGGCCGTCCTCGACCTCGACGACAACAAGCAGTACCTCGGTGGACTGCCTGACCAGGTCGCCGCGACCTTCAAGGCCCTGGCCGGACGAATGACAGCGGCTGAGCTTCCCGACCCGTCGCCGTTCGACGGGACCTGCGTCCGCTGCGGAGGCGGCGATCTGACGCTGAGCTGGGAGTACCGATACGCGCCGAGCAAGGCCACCGTCTGGATTCCCGGCGCTACCGGGCCGAACCCATTCAGCCTCGGCAGCGCCCAGACCACAACCGTCACCGCACGCGAAACAGTCCCGATGCTGCTGTGCAACAGCTGCGGCCACTGCTCCCCCAGCTTCGGCGACCGCGGACTTGGCTCGATCGACAACCTCGCAGAGGGCTACGCCCGATGAAGCTGATCCCGATCGATGTCAAGACCGGGAAGGTCGTCGAGAAGGGCGACAGCGTCGTCAACGAGCGCGGAGACGTCCAGATCTTCTCCCGGCCGCTGCGCGCACGAGGCAGAGGCCTCGCCGGAACAGTTCTGCTCGACAACCGCGACCAGGCCGACGACACGTCCGTCGGCGTCGCCGTCCTCGATCTCCACCAGCAGCGGCCGTATCTCGGTGGACTTCCCGAGCCGGTCATCGCCACCTACAACCACCATCTACACCAGCACTGAAGGGAGTTCCCCATGCACAACGAAGCCACGATCATGAACGGCGCCAAGGCCATCGTGGCCATCCTCGTGGTTGGCATCTTTGGCGGCCTGGCTGTTCGGCCTCGGCGGCATCGCGATGATCCACACGTGGATCGACGGCACGGGGATCTTGCTCTGATCTCCGCGACGAAGGACCACGACATGACCGACAACCACACGATCGAGCAGGCCGACGAGCTGGTCGCTCGATGAAGATCCAGTACCTGACCTACGGGACGACCAATGTCGACACTGACACCGGTACCGTCAAAGGCGAAGGCCCTTTCGCCGGGATCGATGTCCTCATCAACGGGGCCTCGGCCGTCGAAGTCGCCACCGTAGTCGAACCCAACGGCGAGGTGAAGATCATCCTCACCGGCGGCCAGGACGACGTCACCGTTTCCGTCGTCGACGACCGATAGAGTCCACACTGCGAACTGCCTGATTCGAGAACGACGCTGAGGACTGCCCATGAAAGTGCGGATCGAGTTGACCGTCGATGTCGACGTGGACGCATGGCGTTCTGAGTTCCCCGAGGACAAAGACGCAGATCCAGCAGCGATACGACACAGCGTTCGCGAGTACGTGTGGACCCTCATCGACCAGGCAGCCGTCTCGACAGAAGCCGATGCGTACACAGTCCACGACTTCCCCTATTGAAGCGGCCCCGGAGCCATCCGCACCCTGCCCGGGGCTTTGCCTGGGCGATCGAGAAGAGAGCTATTCATGATCATCGTTGATAACGTCGCCGAAGCTGACCGCACACTCACAGACCGGCTCGAAGACCCGGACTCCAAGTATGAGCCTGCGCTGCTGCTGATCCCCTCCCCAGTGCCCGACGAGGACCAAGTCGCCGTAGGTCGGATCATCAAGATTGGCGGCAGTGTGGGTGTGCACGTAGTCGTCTTCTCGAAGGTCGACGACGACCCCGACGGCGGGCGCGAACGCGCGTTGAATACCGCCCGGATTCGACTCCAGGAGAATCCAGCGAACACGTCGTCGATCATCGACAGCTTCCGGGACTGAGCCCTTCCTCTCGCACAGCACAGCGATGGCCGCATCCGTTCGCCGGATGCGGCCATCGTCGTCGTTGGCGGCACGTGGTGTCGGCGGCGGCGGATAGGCTTCGGCGCATGAGCACCGAGAAGATGATGGCGGTCGCTGTCGGCCAGCCGTTTCCTGACACCGAGATCGGCCGCACGCAGGGCACGCACTGGGGCACGACCAACGGGATGTTGCTGATCAGCCAGCCGGGTATCACCGTTGAGGAGATCGACTCGTGGGGTCCGCTGACGCGGGTGCATTTCAACGCCCACCGGGGCGTGATTGTCGTGACGCTGCAGTACCTGGCGCAAGGGGTGTCGGTGGAGATCCCCGGTTTCCGTCAGGTCGGATCTGACTTCCCGGATTGGGCTGTCGACCGTGGTGGTGATCATCTGGCGCTGTCGGTGGTCGTCGTGGATTCGACCACGGGCATCGTGGTCGCCATGCGCTTGTTCACGGTGTCGCCGCATTCGACGAAGGCGGTGATCGCTGAAGCTCGGGAGCGGTGGGGCGAGCCGGTCGACCCGCAGACGGCGGCCGCCGATTTCCTCGATTACCAGCGTCGGTATCCGACTGACAAGGCTGTTCGGGGCGCGGCGTTCACATCGTGTCGACCGGGCGACTAAGCGCGGGTGTCTCGGCTGGTTACCACTGTTTCTGAATAGCTCCAGCGGGCAGTGCATAGGCCTTTTCCAATGCCCTGGCGAGTTCTTTGCCCGGTCCGCGATAGCCCGTTTCGATGCCGCTGATCGCCGCCACGCTCACTGGCTTGCCTTTGCCTTTGCTTGTGACGTTCTCTGCGAGTTCCTGCTGCGACCATCCTCGCTCTTCGCGCAGCCGCCGCAGGGAGATGGTGCGGCCATCGGGTAGGTGCGCGACGGTGCGTGCGGCTTCCTCTGATTCGGCGGTCCGGGCCGGGTCATCGTGCAGCTCCGAGACGAGGGCGTCGAGGGAGACGATCTCGTCGGCGGGCAGGCGGTAGAGGTGGTCTGCGCTGAGTCGTTGGATGTTGTGCAGCAGCCGAGGGACCACGGCGTGAGCGAGCATGTCGAGCGCCGCGCTCGCCGCGTCCTCCGATCCGGGGGTGTTCGCGAGGGTGTGGAAGGCGTCGTGAAGGACGGCGACTCGGTCGGCGTCGGGTGGACTGACCTGTTCGTCGGTGGGGTTGGCGCTGGTGTAGCTTTCGGCGGTCCCTGGTTCCCAGCCCAGGACGCGGTCGAGCTTGGCGAGGGTTGCCGGGCGTAGCTTGCCGCGGCGCCCTTGTTCGATGGTGAGCATCGTCGGCGATGAGGGGCCGCCCTGTTCGGCGATCTGCTGATAGGTCAGGCCCAGTTCTTCGCGGCGTGCCCGCACTGCGTTCCCGAGGGTCTCCGGCGGTGCGGTTCTGGTCATGATTCGCATCGTAGCAAAATTTGAACGCGAACCATGGCGAATGCTGTCAGCGTACTTTTCGCGGACATTTTCTACGCGATGCGTGGCGGCCTTCTGTGGGAACAGAAAGGCGCCCCGGCCTCGTGTGAGGTCGGGGCGCGCACCTGTGTAATCCGTTTGGACTACACGGGCCTTTCTGTGGCTACATGCCGCGTTTGTGCAGCTCACCGCATGTCCGGCAGGACACTTGCGAGCGTGCACGGTGCCCGCTCGGGTGCCACCAGGGCCTGGGTCGAATGCTGGCCGTGTGGCCGTCACGTCGACTCGGGGTCGTCGGTGTTCTCGAAGTGGTCGGCGATTCGGGTTCCGTGCTTGGCGTCGCAGGCCTTGGCTGACATGTGGGCGATCGCTGTCATCAGGTCCTCGCCGCCGTCGTTGTCGGCGGCGGCGAGGGCGGTGGTCGGTGGCACGTTAGTTGTCGAGGAAGTCGGCGGTGGGCATGGACAGGTTGACGATGTCGGCGATGTGCTGATTGAAGGCGAAGCCCCAGGTGCGCACGCGGAGAAATCCGGCGTGAGTGCTGGTGGGGTGCGCGAAGTGCTCGATGATGTACGTGCCGCGGCGGACGCCGAGGTTTTCGCGAGTGTCGATGACTACGGGGAGTCCCTTGCCCACCGCACTGACGACGATCCCCCACTGGTCGCGGGTGAGGTGGTCGCTGCGCGAGGCGAGTTCGTCGGCGAAGGCTGACGTGTATTCCCAGCTGCGGCCTTCGAAGACGGTGCCGTCGATGTAGTTCTTGGGATAGGGGCTGTCGAGGATTGCGGCTGCGGCGGCGCGGTTTTCGGCCTGGGTGATCTGGAAGCGGGTGGGTGTGGTGGTGGACATGTGTGGCTCCTTTGGGCTGGACTCCCACCATTATTACCCTATGGCAGGGTATTTGTCTTCTTTTTGGGGCGCCCGCGTTGCCTACTGCGTTCGCGCACCCATTTCTCGACGTCGTCAGGGTCGTAGCCCACGACTGTTCCGCGTGGGATCGAGCCGTCCGGGTTGATCGGGCCGATGACCACGGCCACCGGCGGCTTGGCCACCTTGGACAGCGAGCCGCGCGCGAGACCGGCGCGGTCTTCGACTTGCGCCCGGTTCATGAAGACGTCCATCAGGAGGCTCTGGTCCAGGTGTCTGGGTCGTCGATGTTGCCGCGGTAGGTGCCGATCAGATCGAACTCGGTGCCGTCGTAGGTTCCGCGTGAGCAGTCGTCGGTGTGGTTGCCGCCGCGGCCGTCGCAGTCGCAGGAGTAGCGGTCGTTGAATGCGTCGGCGCATTGGGTGCGGGCGTCGGCTTCGGAGTCGGCGGTCAGTGTTTCGCGTTCGTGGTCGTCGCCTTCGAAGACGTAGATGAGTTCAGACATGCGTGAGGGGTTCTCCTGGTTCAGGTGGTGGCGCCGTCGTGGCGGCGGCCGTAGACGACGGTGATGCCGTTGGCGTGGGCCTGTGCGGCGTGGTCGGCGCAGACGAGGTCGGCGAAGGCGTCGCGCCATTGGATGGCGATCGCGGGGCTCGTGCAGGCTTCGGCGGCGGTCTGGATCTCGCAGGTGACGTGCGGGCCGAGGATCTCGCTGGTGGTGTGCTCGGCGAGTCGGGTGAGGCCTTCGAGCTGGGTGGCGAGGTAGTCGGCCATTCCTGCCGCGTCGGTCATGTGCCGGATGGGTTCGGCGGCCCAGGTGCGGGCGGTGGTGACGTCGGTGCGTGGCGTGGATTGAGTGGTTGATGTCGTCATGCGGGACCCCTTGTTTGTTGTGGTCAACACTCCAATCAGTTCCGATACTATCACCTAGAATCTGCTCCGTTCTGAGGCGTTGGGTTCACTCCCCTATTGCGGTCAGGGGGTTGTCGTCGCCGGGATCGCTATCGAGGCCCTGTGCGAATATCTCGATAGCGTTCGCCACGGATTCCTGCAGTGAGGGACTTTCCGTATGGACCGAGAGTGTGGTCGTTCCCTGGACGAAGCCCAGCCCTTCTCCGGTGAGAGTCCACGTTGCGTCGACTTCGCGGGGCCCGGGTGTTGTCGATTCGATGTAGATCGCCAGTTCCTCGCTCACCCACGGGGTGCCGGGTCGAAGCGACGGCGGCGTGCAGGTCAGGATGAGTGCTCCGTCGTCGTTGTAGTCGATCTCCAGGTCCAACTCGGGCGGTGCCGACGGGGCCGGTGGAAAGTAGGTTGTTGTCCGAATCAGGCTTGCGACTAGGTCGTCCTCGTCGGGCACCACGAGTAGCGGGAGGGCCTTTTTGATGCCATCGGCTGTGGCCTCTTCGTACCAGTAGGCCTGTGCGTCGGGGATGGTCAGGATCAACTCGGGGGATTTGATGAACTCACTGACTTCGATGGTCACGGAGTTGCCGCCGCCGAGCCCCTGCGTGAAGTAGTCGAGGGCATCCGGCCAGTTCTGGTTGACGTTGTCGATACCGTCGGCGATCACGTCGTCGATCGGTCGGTATCGGTGCTTGTCCGACGGGGGGACGTAGGGCGCGTAGACCTCGCGCTTTCGCGGCTTGGCTGGACGGGTCCGGCGGTAGGCCACTTCCTGGATCTCGATCCAGCGCTCACGGCCGTCGTCGGCGGACTCGTCGGTGACCAGTAGTGGTCGTGTGGTCGAGACGTCGATGGTCGGTTCGGCTGTGGTTGTTGCCGCAGCGCGGTTGGCGAGGCGTTTGATGTCGGCCGAGTTCGCGGTGCGGGTCTGGCTCTTGTCGCGGACGTAGATGCCGCCGTCGACGAGGGCGTGCTTGCGGTCTGCGCTGTCGGCGGGTTGGAAGTCCTTGCTGCAGACGCGGATCGGGTCACCAGGTTGAGGTGGTTCGACGATGAGGAACAGGATCTCGTTGCCGGGGATGTCACGGGCTGGGATGCGGAGCAGGTCCCATGGCGGCTCGGCGTCGGCGAAGTAGCCGCGGAGCCGGTCGCCGAGTTGGTGAGGTTCCACGCCGGGGGCGACTCCGGGGGCCTGGTCCTTGGCGACGCCGATCACCATGATGGCTCGGCCGCCGTAGAACTGTTGGGCGACGGCGATGTCGCGGTTGGCCGCGCCGAGGATGAACTTGGCGGCCTTGGCGATGCCGAGACCGCGTTTGGTCAGGTCCAGTTCGGATTTGACTTCCAGCCCGGCTGATTCTGCGGCGTCGCCGCGGGCGAGGATGTCCTCGACGATCTCGTTGAGGGCGCGTTCTCCGAAGGCTGTGGTGCTCACGGCGTTCAGACTACGGCTGGGTTCGGACACGTGGCGCCGGTGATATCCCGGTCGCCGGGCGGGCTGCTCCCCCAAGCAGGCCGCCCGGCGACTGGAATGTGCGGGCCGGGTGTCGGTTAGTCCTGGTTGTAGGCGGCGATGATCTTGTTGGGGATGCGGCCGGTGAGGCTGATCGGGTGGCCGTTCTTCATCGCCCAGAGCCGGATGCGCAGGTTGGTGATCTCGGTCTTGGCCGGGTTGGCGACGCTGCGGGCGTGCTTGATCCACGGCGCGAGGGCTGCGGTGAACGCTGCGCTGTGCTCGGCGTTGAGATCGATTTCGTAGTGCTTGTTGCCGACGGCGAAGTGGCGGCGTTCGGCTGCTTCGGTGGTGCGGTCGATATCGTCGATCTGGACGACGACGGTCTTCTCTGCCATGTGGTGTTCCCCCCTGTGTTTGGTGCGTGTATCTCGGGCTGATTGTAGCGGGTATCTGCCGTTGATATTTGCGCTGTTGGTGGGGACTTTTTCTGAGCGGATTCTCAGGGGCTGGTCATGGCGGTGTTCCAGAGGGTGAGTATGCGGGGTGCGTGGTGCGTGTCGCGGGCGTCTGGTTCGAGGATGCCGAGGGCGGCGAGTTTGGCGATGGTGGCGTGTCCGCCGAATCGGTCGCTGTCGAGGAGGGCGCCGATGTGGGCGGAGTGGGTGACGGGGTGAGCGATGAGATTGTCGGCTGCAGCCCAGGTCAGGGAGTTGCTGCGCATGCGGGCGTGGGTGAGGGTCTCGCGCATGGCGGCGGCTTCGGCCAGGAGCGCGTCGGCGAAGTTTGCGGCGGTGACGGTGCCCTGCAGGAGGGCTTGGGCGGTGATCTCGGTGAGGGTTTCGTGGTCGGTGTTGGCGTAGGCGATCAGGAGCTGGTGGTGGGTGTCTGCGGTCAGTCCGGTGGCGAGTGGGGCCGGGATTGTGAAGGTCACTGAGGCGCGGTCGAGCAGGTATGTGGTCCAGGCTCGGGCGGTCTGTTCGGAGGCGTGGGCGTACGGGACGAGGGCGTGTGCTCGGGTGTGGGCCCAGGCGATCGTGCCGATGGGGTGGGCGCGGAGGTGGCCGGTGACGCAGTCGCCGAGGGCGGTCAGCTGGTCGGATATCTCCGTCGAGTGCGGTGCTGTGGGCAGGACGGAGTGTGGGTCTGCGGGGTGCAGTCGTAGACGTCCTGCGTGGACTGGGCTTCCCGCTGCGATGGTGTTGACCTGGGTCAGTGCGGTGATGGGGTCGCGCGTGCGGTCAGGGTCGTGTGCGGCGATGAGTGCGCTGGTCAGTCGTGCGACGGGGTGGCGTGTTGCGTCGTTGGTCAGCAGTGCCGAGGCGATGGGGTGTGCGGCGTAGTGGACGTGGTCGAGTGCGGCGCTTCGTGCAGCTTCGAGTGCCGCCAGAGCGTTGGCGATCGGGGTGGTCATGGCCCCGAGGTTCGCGATGCGCTCGTCGAGGCGGATGAGTGCGTTGGTCGCTTCGTTGACCAGGGTGTTCAGTTCGTAGGGGTGGTGGGAGGGGCTATCCATCGCGGGCCTCGTCTCGCTCGGCGCGGCTGATGGTGATGCCTCGGCGGTTGAGGAGGGCGAACACTTCGTCGGTGCGTACGTCGAAGGTGGTGGCGAGGGTTTTGGGGCTCATTCCGGCTTCGTAGGCGCGGACGATGCTGTCGTTGCGGTAGTCGATGGCTCGTTGTGCTGTGCCGGTGGCGCTGCGGCGTCGGAGGATGCGTGCGCCGAGGACGGCGGCGTCGATGTTCAGGGAGTTGGCGATGGCGGCGAGTGAGACGCCTTCCTCGCGGAGGTGGATGGCGCGCTCGACGTTGGCTTCGTTGACGTCGCGTTCGAACTGTTCTGCGCGGGCTTCGCGGGCTTGGTGGTCGGCGAGGTCGGCCAGGGCGATGAGGGCCTCGTCGGGGATGCGCTGCTCATCCATGGTGTGTGGTCTTCCTCACAGTTGTTTTGTCGGTTTGTGTGGGCGTGTGGCCGGAACGGGGTTTCGGCCACGCGAGTTGGCTTGATTCTAGGCGTCGTGGTGGTCGTTTCGGAGTTTCGGCCACAGGGTGGGTGTGTGATGGTCGAATATACCGGACCTGTGTCGCGGTGTGAATGGTCGAGATTTCCTGGATTATTGTTGCGCGTTCTAGGACCGATTCTGGGGTCTGGCGGTGTGGGCGCGTCGTACGCAACGGTGCAGGTAGAGCGGGGTTCGGCGTTGGCCGGCGGGAGTCATATGTTGCCCTATTTGGCGCTGGAACGTACGCTCTTCGGTGGAGGTGTTTTTTGGTCAGTTCTGGCGAGTTATTGATCCCGCGGCGATCGCCACGGGGTCAGTGGGGCGTTCCTGATCGGCTGGTGCATCCATGCGACACGCCGAACGGGCCCCGCGGCGAAGTGCTTGACACCACAGCCCCCGACCCGCGTAGGATGACGGCACAGAACAACAAAACCAGCGTAGGTTTCAGCGAGGAGGGACACCGGATGGACGCGCAGCTAGCCAAGCAGCTCCAAGAGCTGGCTCATGCGACCGAACTTGTGACCAGGTCTCAGGCTGTACGACTCAGCGCAGAGGAGTTCACCATCAGCCGCGTGAAGATGCTGGCCAAGGCCGGACTCCCCCGAGCCCGAGTCACCCAGGCCACCGGCGTGGGGCTGAAGAGCGTGAAGCGAGCGTACGACGGCCACAACCAGGCCGCCTAGAACACGAAGATGGCGCCACCCGAACCACCAGATGACGCCAACCTCGATATTTGAATATGTGAGAAGTACGAGCCCCTTAGTGAAGTGTCCAGCTCCCTAAGCTCGCACTCTCTTCCACAACCAACACTCCTCAACGGAGTGACCACCGAACCTAGCCACATAAGGGAAGGGCCGATCAGTGCCTTCAGCATACGCCCCAGGCGTTAGCTCCTGCAACGATCCCGAAACGGACTACCGTTCGATTTCGTCGCGAGTTTCGACGCCGTTCTCGGCTGCGATGCAGCCCGTCTACTCCCCTGCCGTTGACCTCCCCGAACTGACGGGTCGAGCACGGCACTACACCGCTGCGGCCGCGTGATGGCGGCCACGGATTTCTGGCTCGCCGTGACGGTCTCCGGCGTCCCGCTGCAGTCCACGGTGTCCTTCAGCAGCCTCACCGAAGCAACTGAAGCAGCAGTTGCCCTCCAGGCCCAGATCGCCGATGCGCAGGTCCGGGTCATGCCTCAGTCTCGGCGTTCTCGGGTCATCCGAAACGCCCTGTTCCCCATCGGCGTTCAAGTCCCTGTGGGCTTGGGATCGGGGGCTGCCGCTCCCTGACGCACTGACGAGGTACCGAACACTTTCATAGCGATGCCCAGGTGCGGCTTTGTGAAACAGCGAAGCCCCTCGGCATAAGAACCGGGGGGCTTCGAGTCCTCCCGCGGACGAATCCTTAGGAGGGTTGCTTTGGTCGGCAACTCTGATAGTACACTGCGCTCTTTTCCGGGCGCAAGTGATTGTGGTATGCGGCGTGTGTGCCGTCGCCACAACGTGTCGTACTCCCAGGTCACACGGGGGTGGGATCTGGTCGGGCAGTTCGGCAACACTGCTGATCTGGACCGTTGGTTTAGCGTCGTCAATCATGGCTTCGAGGGGTCGCCGCGATTGACTTTGCCGACGCTGAAGCGAGTCTGGCACGTACGTGAGGAGTTGGGGGCATCAGCCGCCCGCACTACCCATCCGGTGGTGCGGGCGGCTGATCGTATTCTCAACCAGCTCGTTCCTCCTGAGCTTTCGCTGCCCATCCGGCTGCACATGATCAGCTCCGTGGTTCTGCAGCTTCTGCTGGCTGGTGCCGACCGGCCCGCGGTCGAGCAGGTCGCCGTCGTTGAGCAGCGCAGTGAACGGTCCTGGCACCTGCCTGACGCCGAAGTGACCGCCGACGGAGCCCCGGCGGCGACGATCCCCTGCTGGCCGTCGCGCCAATCATGGCTTGCCACAGTCGAGCGTGAGATCGCCAGCGCCAGCGGGGCGGCGGCCCTCGCCGAGCACTCGGTCACCGCCGATCGGGTCGCACAGGTCGCTCGGGTATGCGCCGAGGCCGCCGACGGCCGAACCGGTCGGCACTGCACGCTCGCCCACGCGAGCATCGCCGCGCAGGCTGGAGTGTCCGAGTCCGTGTCCAAGCGGGTGCGGCGCGTCCTGACGTCGATGGGACTGGCGGTGACTCTCGTTGTCGGCCGCCGATTGACCACAGCTGAAATCGATGCTGCGGCAAGGCATCACGGCGGCGTGCAGCGGGGAGTCGCCAGCGATCTCGCGCTGACCATCCCCGTGGGGATGGTTCCTGCTGACCCCCTACCCTCGCGTGGTTCTTCTAAGATCTCTTCTTCTGTTCCTGAGGAACTCACTAAGCGCGCGCGGCGCGCGCGAGAGCAGGCGAGGACGCCGAAGAAGTCCACGTCCAAGCGTCCAGGTGCCGTGCGGTCGATCAGCATGGCCGTGAAACGGCTCGTGGCTGGCCTCCTGCGGCGTTGCCGGGGCCTGGAGGTCGGCGTAGGACGGTTGAGCAGGATCTGGCGCGTTGTGGCCGCCTCCGGCATCGACGCAGGACGCTGGAGCGCCGCCGACGTCGTCGCCGAGCTGAACCGCGATGCTCGTGAAGCGTCGATTACCTGGCCGGATCGCATTGACCGGCCCGAAGCGTATCTGGCCTGGCGCCTCGGCCGGATCGACTGGGACACCGCGATCCCGGCATCGGAGCCACCCGCCGACTGGACCACGCCTGCCGCCCACACCGCTCGCTCTGACCACCACGCTCCCACCGCGGATCGCCACCGTGCGCGCAACCCAGAGCAGCGAGCCGCCCACCTGGAGCGGCCCATGGCCCCCACCAGGGAGTTCTCCGTGGCGCAGACCGTGGTGACGACCCGGATCGGTACCCGGGAAGAGTCCGGGCATGGACCCGTGCACGTGCGCGTACGAGGTCCCGTGTCGACGGGGACGTCGACTCCCCTGGTCGGTGAATACGCGTCGGAATCTAAGCCGAGTTCTGAGGCATTTCGACGCGATATTTATCGCCGCCCTTCGGACTCGATTGGCGTCGGTTTGATTGCCAATATCTAGACGGTATTGCGGTTGCATAATGTGGCTATATCGGATAGCATTGATGAAGATATTAGGACCGGATCGGGAGGCCGAAATGAGTGTCGTTCTTTACACCAAGCCAGCATGCGTTCAGTGCAACGCGACGCACAAGCAGCTCGACAAGCTCGGGGTGTCGTACGAGGTAATCGACATTTCTGAGGACGACACCGCGCGTGACTACGTGATGGGCCTCGGCTACCTGCAGGCGCCAGTTGTCGTCGACGGTGACGATCACTGGTCGGGTTTCCGTCCCGATAAGCTCAAGCGTTTGGCGACACGCGTAGCGGCGTAATGCTCACCGAATAGGTCTCCATAGCCTGCACCGCTTCCGGTGCAGGCTATGACTGTTTTATACGATAGTGCGAGTCGGATTATGGCTCGTATGTGAACGCGGAGGTTGGCGTTATGCCGCAGAGTTTCCCGCCAGGATTTGGCGATCGGAGTCGCCGCACTGTGTCGAGCGAGTCTGGGACGGTCGGGATCGCGCAGTCCGCGCTGGTCAGCGTGCTGCGGAATGAGGACTTCGTCGCCCAGCAGCGCGCATTCGATCGGGGCACGACAGTGCGTGACCTGCGTACCTCCCTGTCTGATGCGGAGATCACGCGGATTGCCCGAGTGGTGACCGGGCGATCGCCGTCGCCGCGGACGCTGCGGCGGTGGGCTCAGACCGACCGGGTGCCGAACGTCGAGCTGGCGGGAGCGTTGGAGCGCCACCGATTCGTCGCCGCCAACGGCGGTGTCGACGGGATCGCGGCCATGATCGGCCGGTCGGTGTCGTCGGTGCGCAAGTGGATGCTCGGTCGTCAGACGTCGTTTCGCGGCATTGCCAACGACCTGGTCGCCGCCGCGCGCATCCGTGAACGGATGATCCGCGGCGGGATGATGACACCGGGCGGCACGCTGAAGACCCCGGTCGTGGAGCTGCGAGCCAGCGTTGAGATTCGCATGCCGGGAGAGAAGGGCTACAGCTACACCAGCAAGCAGCGTGCGATCAACCTTCGACAGTCCGACTCGACCGAGATTCCCCCTGCTCAGGCCATGGAACTGGCGGCTGCCCTGGTCACGGGACGCACGGCCGACGCGCTCGCGATCATCTCCGAACACGCCTCGACCTCGTACGCCTCTTTTGCGGGCTTCTCCGACGATCTGGGGATGCACCTGGACAGCATCAGCGACTGGGACGTCACCTGGGAATAGCCCCTCTCCCCCACCCGCTCAACCATGGCGGCTGCGCACCTCGCGCAGCCGCCATTCTTATGCCTTCATTGGCCTCCTGACGGCCCGGCGGGCGTCGACGTACCCCAGGGATGCCCGAGGCGTCCTGACGGCTCCAGGAGGCTAGACGAGAAGGACTCTCGTCGACCTCCTGCAGGAGCCGGTACAGCGGCGGCGTGACCTTGCCGGGACACTGCGGGCTCCCCTGGCCAACGGCCAACAGAGAACGTCGTAGCGGCCTTGCTGGCTCAACCGTCCAGTCGTGCGGGGCGCGACGTGTGCTCCTGAGGAGGACCGCGACAAGTCTCGTTGACGCACACCTGCCTCATCAGCCCGGTGTCCGAGAAGGCGATTCGACCACCGCCAATCCGCACTCGCCAATGAGTTGCCGAAACGCGCCTATGTGGTTAGCTGGCCACAACATTGCACACATGTGGCCGTAACTGAGTTTCGGCCACGATGAGTAGAGAATCTAGAGCATCGTGGCCCCACCGGACCGTAAGGCCGCATATAGGTTGAAACGGACCGTGACAGGGCCTGATGTAAGTGCACACACACGAAACGTCACTGTGACGGCTAGTTCGGGTTGAGCGACGGCTGTTCGGCGTTGACCTCACAGATCAGCGCCGCCGAGCAGGGTGTCTGGATCGAGCGTATGTGAGTCGGAACTGGGCGGCTATGACGCCGTTACTGTGGGCCCAGACGTGCGGACTTGCCGCTTGAACGAGGCCCAGATACGTGCCGCTGCACGCCACGGAGGAACCGAATCTGGAGTCCGTTACAAGATGAAACTGGGTCCCTGTGACGGAGGATAATCTCACGATTCTCGGCCGCCGGACGGCACAAGCGAGAGTGCGCAACACATGCAGAATGGGTCGCCGACTGTCACGCCGTAGCGTCGGTCACGGAACCATCAGTGCAACGTGACTCACGTCGGTTCTGGCCCCAGATTCACGGCTCACTGGTGGCACCGGTACGACTGAATCCTGCATCCGACGGCGACACTCAGGCAGTGGATGAGTCGAGCAGATACGAGGACGTACGGCGCGACACTCAGCGATCAGTGACACGGATCTTGCGAAGCGCTGGGCATAGTTCGCAGTCAGAGTAGGGCTTGTCAACACTCGAACTGGGGCGGCTCTTGCCGCGCACTCGGAGTATGCGGAACGTCGGCATTGGCGGAGGACGGCCTCGGCTGTTCGCGCGGCTGCGGAGAGTGGTGCAAAGGCGCCGAGAAGGTGCGAGGGCGTCCTTCCCACTGGCGACCCTCTCGCGGACGTGGAGGGCGGAACAGGTGAAAGCGGCTCTGGCTGAGCCATGCGCGGGCGCTGCGATCTCGGTGTCGAGAGGCTGCGTGAAAGGCAGATTCCCGGCAGCAAGCGGTACCTAACCACTGCGGTTGGGCAATGGGCTGTGGTGCCGAGTTGCGCTGTAGTACAGCATCATTCGGATACTCACACGGTTGTGATCGGCCACCGAAGCGGGGCTTCCGAGGTATGCCCCTGTGCAGGTTTCGCCTGGATGCACTGGGAACTGAGCCCAGCGTTGAGTGTGGGGGAGTGGGGCAGTGCATGGGGTGCGGAACCGAATCGAGACCGGGCGGTGAGAGCTGGTAACTCCCTGCTTGGGATGCGTGCGCCTGCCATTGGGCGGAACCGGGCCAGCGACACAAGCAAGAGCTGGGGCGGGTAGTGGGCACGGTGCGCGGAACGTCACCGTGGGCGAAACCCGGGAGCTGACCATGGCAAATACCCGGGAAACAAACAGGCACGGAACACGGGGCGGGAACATGGCTAGAGCAAGGGTGGGAAGCGGGTGTAAACCGGGGCGGCAAAGCGGGAGGGATAGGTGCGTGGAACCAAACTAGGAAGCGGCACGCTGCCAGTGGGGTGAACGGGGAAGGCTCAGTAGCGGGAAACGGGTTGGCCACTAGGGACGTAAAACGTGATGGAAGGCAACTGTGGAACCGGGGAGTGAAGCGTCCGGCTAATCGGCTGAGTGCCAAACCGGGTACCACTGCGGTGAAGTGCGCTGGTTCATCGGTTGGAACTATGTGGTGTTCTACGGGAGGTCAACGTCATGGTGACTTGAAGGTTCCAATGTCGACTCACGGTGCCGGTCCAGTGCGCGGAGACCAATCGATAACCAGGGAGTTGTCAGTGCACGATTCCAGGGTGGCCCCACGGGGGTGGACCCGGCCCGGTCAACGGAACGGAAATTGGTAAGAAAACCTGCCGGTGAGCTTGCACGGAAAGGTGATAGTACTGTAGGGTAATTTTCATGAACGGAACGCAGAACCCCACTCCCGCCCACGCTGCGCACATCATCCTCGTGGCCAGCCAGAAGGGCGGCGTCCTGAAGTCCTCGCTGGCCTCAGCTACGGCCGCCGAGCTGGCGGCGAACGGCCTGCGCGTACTGGTCGTCGACGGCGACCTGCAGGGCAACGTCACAGCCCGCGACTACGGCGTCGAGGGGGATCACGGCCGCGGCCTGGCGATGACCATGCAGTACGGTGTGCCGCTGACCCCGATCCCGGCGCGAGAGAACCTCGACGTCATTGCAGGCGGCATGCACCTGGCCGGAATTCCAGCCGTGCTGGCCTCGCAGGCAGTCACTGTGAACTCGACGGGGGACGCGACGCTCGCGACGAACCTGGGTGGAGCCCTTCGCGACCTCGTTGCCCAAGAGGGCTACAGCTTCGTCGTGATCGACGCCGGACCGGGCGATGTTCTGATGCTCGATGGATACATGGCGTTGTCCGACTGGCTGGTGATGCCCACCCGCGAGGACGACGGCAGCATCGACGGAGTCAAGCTCCTGGGCACGCGCATGGAAGCGCTGAACTCCCGCGGGGTGACTGACATCGGATTGCTCGGTGTCGTACTGACAGCGGTCAATCCTCAGGCGACGAAGCGCAACGCCGCCACGTCGAGCCAGATCGTCGAAATGTTCGGCGGGGAGTCCGCTGCGGTGTTCGACTCGACGATCACCCTGCAGCAGGCGTTGGCGAGGGATCTGCGCAAGCACAACCTGGTCCCGGCCGACTTCCGGACCGGAGTGTTCCAGGAGCGCGTCGAAGCCGGGAGCCTGCGTCGAGGGGACCTTTGGTCACGTGACGCAAGTCGACTGGTTGATGACTATCGGGACCTGACGAAGGAGATCGTCGGGCGGGTCGTCGAATTCTCCCGCGACGCGGCGGCGTCCGGTGAGACCGAGCAGAACAAGGAGAACTGATCATGGCTAGGGCACGTGGATTCAACCTCGCGGACACGGCGAAGGACTCGTCGCTGACTGACCTGATTACGCAACTGCCGACCCCTGCTGCCGGTGTTCGCGCTCAGGCACCGGAAGCGCCGTCGGTGGCCCCCGAGGTCGACGAGGCTCCGACAGCCCGCCAGGGGGCTCCTGAGGGCCGCGAGAGCGTCACTGCCGGTGCGAAGGCTCGGGCCGAGCGTCGGCCGCGCGTTCGGCGTGCGAGGGCGGCTCGGACCGAGACGCTGAGCACCAGTGTCGATGTGCCCCGTGAGGTGGCCGCGCGCGTGCGTGCTCACCATGCGCAGGCCCGTCTGGGCTACCTGCAGCTGGTGCTGCTCGCCATCAGCGACAACGCGGCGGCGCTGGCTACGAAGTGGGCCGAGCCCGCACCGGCAGAGGCGGGCGAGTTGTTCCCCGGGCTGTCGGCGGCGGTGCGTGCTGCGGAGTCGACGGCGAAGGAACAGACGGATCGACTGAACCTGACGGGAATGACACCGGAGGAGGACCAGCAGCTCGACGCGTTGGTCGAGCGGTGGAACGCGCCCTCGCGTCGTGCGCTGGTGAGTGCGGCGCTGGAGCTGGCGTACCCCGAGCAGCCGACGCAACGCTCGAAGAGGAAGTAGGGGTTGCTGCGCGAGCAGCTTCCTATCGCGTGCCCGCTCCGGTCTCGGGGCGGTGTTCACCGCGCCCGCGATGCGGCCCCGCGGTGATCGGTTTGGTGGACCCGAAAAGTGCGAGCGAAAGGCAGTGATCATGAGTCGTGGGCGTCAGGCGAATGCGGGTGGCCGTGGAGGCACGGAGCACCACGTGTTGCTGATCAACTCGCGCGGCACTTTCACTGTGTTCGGTGCACGCGTGGGCGATGCGCCAGGGTCGACCGACGAGCTGCTTGCACTGCTGGAGATGATCCGCGATGAGGGACGTCTGGTGCCCTTGGGTGCCTCGCCTCAGGTGTGGATCGTCGGGGAGACGGTGGCGGCGGCAGTGGGGTGGAATCTCGACTACGCCGACGACGCGGTGATGGAGGAACTCGACAACCCAGACCTCTCGCGTGATGAGGTGTTGAGCAAAGCCAAGCGCATGCTCTCTGAGCGCATCAGCGGTGAGTTGATGGCTGCCGGATTGAGCGAGCGCGGGTGGGCGCTGGGGGCGGGAGAGGAGTCGGAGTTCCGCGGCGGCCCGCTGGTGAATCTGAAGTCGGCGCGGCCCGGTAGCAACGGACGGACGAGTTGGTTTCGGATCAACGTATTTGTTGAGCCGTACCTGTGGACGTTGTCGAGCAAGAACGACTACGGGATTCTGGGGAGTACCGCTGCGGACACGATGCCTCCGCAGGATGAGCGTGGCACCACTGGGGAGTTGGCGCGGCGTCTGCGGTGGATGATGGACACGTTCGAGATCTTGCCGTCGGCAACCTCTGGTGGCACTGCGGCAGCGTTGCTTGACCAGATCTACAAGCGTCGTAAGAAGACCGGTGTCGGTGCGTATGTCGATGCTCCGACGCCGTGGCCGTCGTTGCTTGATCGCGATGTCCCGGTCGAAGCTGAGCTGTTGTGGTCGCGCCGTCCCAGTGAGGATGAAGTCGCAGACGCGAGGTTCATGGTGACCGTCGATCAGCGGGCGTCGTATCTTGCCTCGGCGGGGATGCAGGAGTTCGGGTGGGGCAGCGCTGAACTGCTCGATCGTGCTGGCGTTGAGGCGCATCTGTCGGGGTCGAAGATTCCATTCGGTTTGTGGTTGGTGACGGTGCCTGCTGGAGGTGAGATCTTCGCCGAGCCGAACATGCCGTTGCCGCTGCCGGTGATGCGTCAGGACCGTGCGGTGCAGGCGTGGTTGACGACCGAATCGTTGATGACGTTGTGCTCCCCGCTGGCCGATGGTGGGGCTGATATTGACATCTGGTCTCTCGACATCGAGAAGGCGTACGTGTACGAGCATCAGGGGCGTGTGCTTGAAGCGTGGGCGTCTCTGTTGCGTAAGGGACGGGCGGCTGCGATCGAGAGTGGCGATCGGTGCGCGAAGGGGCTGATTGGGTCGATGTACAAGGCGTACGTCGGTCGGTTGGTGAACGAGGACGCGTGGTCGTCGAAGTACAAGCATCAGCACTTTCAACCGATGTGGCGGTACGCGATTATCGCGGGCTCGCGGCGGCGTGGTCGTCGTCAGGCGGCGCGCATTGCCGCCGAGACGGGACTGTGGCCGATTGCCTCGCACACGGACTCGTGGACGTACCTGTGCGCCACCGAGGAACAGGTCGATGCGCTGTCGGATAAGACTCAGGCGTTGGGGCGTCTGGAACTGAAGAGCCGTGTGGAGCTGACCGATGAGATGCGTCAGATTCTGCTCACTGCTGACAGTGTTCGACGGATCGAATCGATCTTCTCAGTAGAGGCTGAGTCGACGTCAGAAGAGGACGCCGCCGCGAGGTAGCAGCACTGTTGGTGTTGGATCTGGTTGCTCTGTAGGGCCGCCGCCGATTGTCGGCGGCGGCCCTTTGCGTTGGCGGGTTGGTGGGCCCCACTGGACGGTTCAGGTGCGTGGCAACGCCGTCGCGTCGGTGATGCGTTGCAGGGGTGATTGCGTCGGCTGCTCGTGAGGTGTCTTCGGCGGTCGGGTGCGTGGTCGGTCGCAAGTTGGCCTTGGTGTTGGACGCGGAGGGTCTGTGGAAGGTGCGCGAGCGAGGCTGCGTTGCAGCGTCGGCTCTGCCCGTTGGGCGCTGCGCCGGGGGGAATGGTTGATCGATCGCGGCGTGGTGGGGAACTGGGAACGCTTGGTTGCGTTGATGGGCAACGCCAATCCGGAAAAGGACCGTGTGCCGCCTGTAGTGCGTTCTGATCGCCCGGTCGGGAGTGGGTGGCTGTGTGCCTTGATTTGAGGGGTCGTGGGAGGGTGGGAGGGTGCCCTTCCGGTGACTTGTGGCCATATTAGTGCAGGTCAAAGTGTATTTCAGTTTTGGGACTCCCGGTGGGGCAGTGAGGCTGGAGTGCCATTCGGAGTGCATTAGCGAGTGGGCGATAATTGCTCTGAGCGGCGATGAGGAGTGCAGTGCAGAGTGGAGTATGGCGGGGCCGGATGTGAGCAGTAGAGCGTGCGCTGATTCGTGTGCACAGTTGTTGTTTCTTCTGTGCGCTACGGGTGCTGCCGGTAGTGCTGGGATGCGCGTACCCAGAGCTGGTTGGGTGGCGGCGTTCGTGTGTCGTTCGTGGTGGGGTTTCAGCGGGCAAGGGGCGTGGTCGGTTGCGGTGGTCGACGGCACTCAGGTCGGGAGCGTGAAGCGTGCGTAGTGGTGCGCGTCAGCGGCGGTCACGGGAGTCCGTTGGGGGCGTCTAGATGTGAGATGCGGACGAGTGCGACTGGTGCAATAGAAGCGGCCCCGAGCGGTGTGCTCGGGGCCGTTCGTGGCTGCGGTTCGGTGCGCGGCGAGGCTACTTCGTTTCGGTGGCCTTGCTGTAGTAGACGAAGTCGGTCAGGTCGTCGACGACCCACTGTCCGTTCTCGATCGCTTTGACTCGCATCGGGACGGAGATGGTCTGGAATGACGAGGCGGAGATCGATGCTTTGATCTCAGCGATGACGTCCAGCGTTGTGCCTTCCTTGGCGGTCTTGGTGAACGGCGTGGTGGAGCGAATCGAGATCAGCTCGGTGGAGGTGTACGGGGTGCCGACGATCGGGACGTGGTGGAACTCGCGCGAGGTGTAGCTAGGCAGCGATCCGGTCTGGTCGGTGTAGTACGCGTTGGCGAAGTTCGCAACGGCGGCGCCGAGAGTTGTCGTGGCGGGAACCGAGTTGGGGTAGTCCAGAGTGACGGCGATGTTGGGTCGGATGGAGTTGACCGGGCGCGGCAGCATGACGGCTCGGATGGCGGTTCCTGGTCGGTCCATCAGTGTGATCGCGAAGTAGTTTCGGGAGGCGTTGTCGTTGCCCGGAGTGGTGATGGTGGCGCCGATGATGAAGCTCCACTGAACGGTCTGTCCGTCCTCGGCAGTGCGGGACTCGATGTTGGCGGTGTTGACGTCGCTGACTTGCAAGGGGTCGGTGGCCCACTGCTTGGGAATGGCGTTCTGATCCGAGAGCATGACTTTGAATGAAGCCTTGTCTGCTTCGGTCGCGGTGAGCCACAACCGCAAGTAGTTCTGCGCGACGAACTGTGCACGGCTGATGCGGTTGAACGCTTCGGTCGTGTCGGGTGGCTGGGGGGTGGTGCGCGTGGCGGTGATGATCAGACTGAGCGTGCTCATGACAACGGCGGTGAGGGCGAGATAGAACCCCCACTGCAGCGTTGTGGTGAAGCGTTCTTGGCTGAACAGGCGGCTGTGGATTTGCGGCGACCGAAACTTCTTCATGTCTCCATGATACTATCGGTGCGTAATTTCCGGGGGAGTCATCTCTGTAGCCGACCGCGATTCGACCATGGTCGTGGCGCGCTGCAGAGGGGGAACTGCGATTGCATTCGTTCGGGGGAGGGAAGCCGAGCACCGATGGCAAGCAACGCTCGTGACGAGCTTGACCGACTGGCGAACATGTCACTCGACGACGACGTCGACATTGACTCGATGTTCGCCGATTACGACCGTGCGCGAGCACGTGAGCGTGTTGAGCGTGAACGGGCCGCTGATGCGGCAGCTGCGGCAGCCGCAGACGCCGTGCCGTTGGTCGGATCGGTGGAGGCCGCCGAACGTGCAGCAGCGCGCCGTGCTCGTAGCCGGATGGAACACGTCGGGGTCGCAGGCGCCGATGAACTCGACGACGAAATCGAGCTGGATGTTCCCGCTCTGGTTTCACTGGGGGAGGACCCTGTGTCCACTGACGACCGACCGCGCCACGACGAGCGCGACGATGCCCATGAGGGTGACAGCGTCGAGGTCTCGACTGACGGTGTGATGCGCGCGCAGCCACCGGCTCCGACGCCGCCCGCGCCCACCCCGCCTGCGCCGGTGGGGTTCACTGTTTCGGACGACTTCGTCGCGAACATGTTCACCTCCGCGCTGGCGAACCAGGGGAGCGAAGTGGACTCGCCCGCGGAACCGACACCGGTGACGCCACTGCCCGCCTCTACCGGCGACCGAATCCCCACCATCACCGAACCCTCCAGTAGCGCGACCCAACGCGAAGAGAGCGCCCCGCGCGCTGCCGCTCCTGTGGCGCCTGAGCATGCGCCCGCGCGCCCGGAACCCGCTGCAGTTGACGCGTCGGCGGCGGCCTCATCGGCTGTCCCTGATGAATCCGCGGTGCGCGCAGAGAACGGTGCCTCGGATGCGGACTCAGCTCGTCGTCCCGGCGGTAAAGAGGTCGCTGCGGAGAAGGCGCAGAAGGCGTGGGGTGCGTTCCGTCGTCAGCCGATGCTGTACCAGATCGGCGGCGCCTGCGTGGTGGTGCTCGTGCTGTTGTTCGGCGTCTCGAAGTGCTTCGGTGGCGGCGGGGAAGAGACTCCCGACAGTGAGCCCATCGGCGGCGAAGTCGTGACAGCGGTGGAGACACCGTCGCAGGAGACGACCTCGTCGACTGCAGGGGTCTTGGTGCCGGACTCGGTGGAGTCTGATTGCCCCGCCGGATCGACGCGACCGGAGCTGGCGTTCACAAGCGAGAAGCGTGATGCGTGGGTGTGCACGCGCGCGAACGGGATCGATGGAGCGCTGATGACGATCACGTTCCAACGGCCCGTGGTGATCAACGAGATCGAGGTGACACCGGGGTACAACTACGTCGAGAGCAGTGGCATCGATCAGTGGACGCGGCACCGGGTGGTCACCCGAATTCTGTGGCGCATTGGTGACGAGCAGATGGTGCAGCAGATCAATCCGGTGCGCACGGGTGCTCGACTGAAGGTCAACGCGATCGCGACGCAGACGGTCACACTGATGGTGCAGTCGACGGCCGAGCCCGGTAAGGGTGCGCGGTCGGGATCACTGCCGACCGCGAGCCGCGGCAAGGATGACAGCTTCGCGATGTCGAGCATCGTGATCACGGGCCGGGAGGCATGAGTAGATGACCCAAACTGATCCCGCCGTTGCGGCGGCACAGTGGGCGCACACACCGATGTTCGTTGCCGCTCGCAATAGCAGAGACTTGAACAGTTCAACACGATCCAAGACAGGGGAGGTCCGTCGATGACTACGGCGACCAGTGAGTTTCTGGAGAACTTCTACGAAGCGTGGAAGATCATGGCCACCCCCAATGGGGGTGGTAACGAGTCGCTCGCGATCGAGCATGCGGCGTGGGCTGACGAAGGGTATGCCGAGGCCGGGTGGGTGCAGGCGGACACCCGGCGGCTGATGGCGTTGGCGCGGTCGAGGATGCAGGGCAACGGCGGCCTGATCACCGATGCGGACGTGGTCAAGATGTGGGAAGCCCGCAATACGTGGGGCGCACTGCTGGTGGAGGCGGCGCAGACCTATTTCCCGGGGACACCGCCGGAGCAGATGGCGATCATGCCGTTCGCGGTCCCACTGGCCTACGACATCGGCTGGGGGCTGCACCAGAAGGTGACGACTGTCAACGATCTGACCGGCACCATGGCGATTGTGTGCATCAACAACGGCGAGTTCGAGCGAGCGTCGACCCTGCTGAAGCAGCACGCCGCTACTGAGCGTGCACACCCGGCGATCGCCACGGCGTGGGCGCTGCTGTTTCTGAAGAGTCGCCGGTGGGGAGATCTCAGTGCGGCGACCTCGCAGCTGGGGTCGCAGCAGCTGCTCGCCGACAATGACGCGGTCGCCCTGAGTAACCAGGGTGTCCCGCAGCGTAACGAGGCGTTGGCGCTGTTGGGGAGCCTCTTGCAGGCGACGGCATTCGCGCACTTGAACCAGATCGACGCTGCCGAAGCGGTGCTGGAGAAGATGGGTGAAACGGCGATGTCCGGGGTGTTCCCCGGTGTGGCCGCGGGGGCTCTGTATCTGGGTGGGCTGATCCGTCGCCGTAAGGGTGATGAAACGGCAGCTCAGGAACTGTTCGGTGCCGGTGTGAGTGTGTTCCAATTGCCGGAGTTGGTGCGGGCGCAGGCCGATGAGGGTATTGGGTTGTCGATCACTCGTGAGGATCTGATCGCCCAGCGCACGAGCTACTGGGATGCGGCGACCGAGCCGTTGCTTGATCACGTGCTCGCCACAGAGTCCGCCGACGCCAAGCAGATCGCGTTGGCTGAGGCTCAGGAGGAGCTGGATCGACAGATCGGCATGGACGACGTCAAGCAGCAGGTGGCGTCGCTGAAGAACACTGTTCGGATGGACGCCGAGCGTAAGCGACGCGGCAAAGAGGTGATGGCGTCGTCGCGGCACATGGTGCTCTCGGGTCCTCCCGGGACGGGTAAGACGACGATCGCGCGGGTCATCGGGAAGATCCTCTGTGGCTACGGTGTGTTGCCGTCGGACAACTTCGTGGAGGTCACGCGTAAGGATCTGATCGGCAAGTACGAAGGTCACACGACGGAGAAGGCGGCGGCGGTGATCCAGTCCGCCCGCGGCGGCGTGCTGTTCATCGACGAGGCCTATGACCTGATTCAGGATCGCGGGTCCGGTCAGGCTGACCCGTTCGGTCAGGAGGTGGTGACCCTGCTGCTGACGGAGATGATCCGGTACAAGGACGAGATGGTGGTCATCATCGCGGGCTACGAGGACAAGCTCCAGGCTTTCCTCGACGTCAACGAGGGTATGCAGGGCCGTTTCAAGCGGTGGATCAAGTTCCGCTCGTACAGTCCGCATGAGCTGGCTCAGATCGCAGAGGTCATCGCGACGGTTCGGGGGAGCCTGGTCGACAAGGAAGCGCTGCTGGAGTTGGAGCGGGCGATCGAGCAGAACACGCCGAACGTGCGCAACGACAAGCGGTTGTCGCCGATCGACAAGGCCGGTAATGGCCGGTTCATGGAGATGACTGTTGAGCGTGCTGAGGAGCTGCGTTCGGACCGTTTGGCGTCGATGGAGTTGGAGTCGTTGACCGATGATGCGCTCGATCGGCTCGAAGCGGTCGACCTGGTGACGGCTGCGGTGGAGATCCTCAAACGCAACTCATAGCATCTGATATTATCAGTGCAATTGCGTGAGTCGTTTGAACAACAAGGGGGGCCAGACGCGTGGCGCGCAGGTCATTCAAGCACCCAGGTGCTCGGCGAAGTACCGACAAACTGCAGGTCTCAGGCTACAAGCTGACTGTCCAGCGCATCGAACAAGCGCTCATCAGCCGCGACGTCCGCGACTTCGGATCACCCTTCGATCGGCAACGATCGGCCACCTGGATCGCCGTGGGCCTGGTGACGCTCATGGCCGTCGGCGGCGCCGTCTTCGGGTGGCTCTCACCAGCGGGCAAAGCTGGTGACGCACCGATCCTGGCAACCAAGGCTGGGGCGCGGTTCGTCGTCGTCGACGGCCGCGTCCACCCGGTGACCAACCTGTCCTCGGCCCGACTCATCACCGGATCGAACGCCTCGGCCAAGAACGTCAGCGACAAGGAACTGGCCAAGTTCCCCCGCGGACAGCTCATGGGCATCCCGTCGGCACCCGATGAGATGTCCGCGCGCGCCGACGACCCCGTGGTGTGGGCCGTGTGCTCGCAATACGACGCGAGTTCAGCCCTGGACCTGACCCGCTCGGACGATGCCACGACCCTGGTGGTCGCCGGAGAAGACGCAGCACCGGCCGACGCCCTCATCCCGGACTCGACAGCAATTCTGGTGTCGAGCAAGACCACCTCGATCACCGGCGGCGACGACGTCCGGTCGACCTGGCTGCTCCAGGGCGGCCGACGCATGCAGATCGACAGCTCAGACAACTCGCTGCTGTCGACCCTCCGGCTGACCAGCGCCGATCTGGACAACGCGGCACCGGTCAGCAACGAGGTGATCGCCGCGATCCCGCCGCGCGCAACCTTCGAGCGCCCGAGCTTCACCCGCGACGGCCAGACCTCGACAGCGATGAGCGACTACACCGTCGGGACGATCCTGACCACAGATGGCCTCGACGAGCCCGAACGGTGGCTGGTCCTGGACGACGGTCTGCAGCACGTCGGTACCTTCACCGCGCAGATGATGCTCAGCACCGGCTCGCAGGCCTTCCGCGGCGTGTCCAAGCAGACCGTCGACGAAGCGCCGCACACCACCGACGACGAACTGGACGGGTGGCCCTGGACGGTGCCGACGATCAAATCCGACGCGACGTCGGTGTGCTACCGGTGGAGCCGGACCGGAACCGGTCAGATCCGTGGCGCGTTCGCCGCCGGACCGGGACTGCCGGTCTCCTCCGGCGCCCGCAAGGACGCGGCGTGGCTGCTGCCCGCCCGGACCCGGACGCCGCAAGCGGACGCCTTCTACACAACACCCGGCCGCGGCTGGCTGGTCACTGCCAGCGGATCGACCGACAAGTCCCTGGTGGAAGGGCAGCTGTGGTGGGTCGCCGACAACGGTGTGCGGTACGCGCTCGCCGGAGACGCAGACACCTCGATCGACCAGGTCATCGGACAGCTCGGTCTCGGATCGACCCAGCCCACACCGGTGCCATGGCCGACTCTGCAGCTACTCCCAGCAGGAAACACGTTGTCGCCGGAGAACGCCCGAGTGGTGCACGCGACGATCCCGATTGACCAGGCACAAGGACCCGCGCCGGAAGGCAAGGAGCTGAACTGATGAAGCCCACTCTGTACAAGCCGCCACCGTCCAAGCCGATCGAACTCGACGGCCAGCCGATCACCGTCCCGAACATTCTCGCTCGGCCCGAGGACGAGAAGCCGCCGATCGCCGGGCGGATCATGAAGTTCCTCATGCCGGTCCTGATGCTCGGCATGCTCGCCTGGATGGTCACCTCCGGCGCCCTCGCCCAGAACCCGATGATGATGATGATGCTGGTCAGCATGGTCATGATGATGGGCATGGCCGCCGGTGGTGGCGTCGGCAGCGGCGTCGGCAAGATCGCCTCCGCCGTCCGGAACTACCTGCTGGAGCTGCGTGAAGCCCGCAAACTCGTTCACAAGCAGGCCAAGACGCTCTTCCAAGCACAGCGCACGTTCTTCCCCCAGCCCGCGGTCCTGCACTCACTCGTAGGCCACCGGCAGTCCGGCGCCTCACGTGATCGCGACGGCGCGGGAGTTCCGCGCATGTGGGCCATCCGGCACAACACCGAATCGGGCGTGAAAGTCAACGACACCGAATCGGCTGCAGGCGTCACCTACAACCCGTACATGTCTGCCAGGCTGGGGCTGGGCACCACGCTGCTCGACCCCCGGGTGGAGGTCAGCGAACAGCAGATCCAGGAGAACCTCGAACCGGTCACCTACTCGGCCTACAGAGCCTTCATGCGGCTCCAGCGGTTCGTCACCGACATGCCGATCGGATTCGACCTCAAACGCGCCGCTTTCTACCAGGTCGACGGCGACTACGAACCGTCGTTGGCACTGGTGCGCGCGATGGTGGCGAACCTGGCGTTCAACCACTCTCCGCTGGAACTGACGCTGATCCTCGTCACCGACGAACCCGACAGCTCCCGCTGGTCAGGCTTCAAGTGGCTCCCGCACACCCAAGAACGCAAGGCTCAGCCCACCGGTGATGTCCGCCGCCAGATCTACACCTCGATGGAACAGTTCTGGACCGAAACGGCCGAGACTCGCGCCGATCGCGGAATGTTCAACCTCGGTGCGGCGAACGCTGCACTGAAGACCGGCGCACAAGCACCCTCGAAGGTCCTGGTGATCGTCGATCTGCCCGACGGCGACGACGCCGCGGTGCTGCCCACCGGCCTGGACCGCCGCGGCGTGGGAGAGATGACGTTCCTGTGGGTCGGCCGCGCCCCGGCGCAGCTGGCCGTGACCGAGGAAGCAACGCTGTACCTGGACGAAGTCCAGTCCGTCCGCTCGCGGGCAGCAGCAGGTGACTCGACTCTGATGATCTCCACCGGCATCGACCGCAACATCGCCCGAGCAGACCAGATGGGCGAAGCGGAGTTTGGCGTGTTCGTCCGAGCGATGAGTGGCTACCGGCCCGTCGGATGGGGCGCGACCAATGACTCCGTCGACACCTCGGCGGCGACCCCGGAGAAGGTCCAGACGCTCCTGGAGGCGCTCGGTGTCACCGGTCTGATCGAGGACTGGGACCCACTGATCGGATGGCGTAAACGCGAGCACGATCGGCACACGATCGCACTGGTCGGCAACGAACTCGACGACAGCGGGAACAAGACCTCGACCGTGGTCGAGCTGGACCTGGCTGAGGCCGCAGCGGGCGGTACAGGACCCTCGGGTGCAGCGCAGGGAACCACCGGCGCGGGCAAGTCGTACCTGCTGCGTGGTCTGGTGACCACCCTCGCCGCGCGCTACAGCCCCGAACGCCTGAACTTCCTGTTGATGGACTTCAAAGGCGGGTCGACCTTCATCGGATACGACCGGATGGCACACGTCCAGGCGGTCGTGACCAACCTCGAATCCGAGAAGCACCTGCTCGTCCGCATGCAGAAGGTCGTGCTCGGCGAGATCGAGCGCCGCGAGCGCCTCATCATGACCGAGGCCAAGTGCGACTCCCTGGATGAGTACCGGACGCTGCGCGCAGCCAAGCCCGAACTCGGGCTGGAAGCGATCCCCAACCTGATGATCGTCGCCGACGAGTTCAGAGAGTTCATCCAGAACAACCGCTCGTACCTGGGGATGTTCGAATCCATTGCGCAGGTCGGCCGAGCGCTCGGAATGCACCTCCTGCTGGTCAGTCAGTTCATCGACGATTCGATCATCGGTGCGACGAAGAAAAACATGACCTACGGCATCTCGCTGGCGGTGGAAGACACGTCGAACTCGATGGCTGTCATCAAGAGCCCAGCGGCGGCGGACCTGAAGATCCACACCGGTGACGCCTACCTGTGGCGCAAGGTTCCCGACAACGACCGCGTGCTGTTCCGCTCGTGGGACATCAAAGCCAAATACTCGCCGCCAGCGAAGGTGAGCACCACGGGAGGAAACACCGGCAGCGGGCGGGCCGGACTCAGCGCCATGCGGCTGGCGATGGAAGTGGCCGATGGAAGCGCGGTCGCGGCATTCGACTCGATGAACCTTGTCGGCGAACACGCCGCACCAGCCATCGTCAGTTCCTCCCAGGCTGAGGCGATCCCGGCAGTGACGGCACAACCCGAAGTCGTCTCCGGGTTCGATGAGCGGCCGACCATGGAGAAGGTCCTCGTCGACCGGATCGCCGCGGAGCAATCAATTCCGGCGCCGCATCGGATGTGGCTGCCGACGCTGTCTCGGCCGTTGCCGTTCTCGGAGGTGATGGCCCACGCGTCGGACCGAAGCCTGCAGCAGCAGATGACCTCTATGGAACTGACGATCGGCGTCCTGGACGACCCGTCCGAACACGCACGCATGCCGTACACCCTCGTTCTCGACGGTGCCGGAGCGCACGTGCGCATCGCCGGTGACCGCGGGACGGGCGTGACGATGACGATCGAGGCCATGATCGCGGCCGCGGCCGTCCAAGTCGGCCCTCTGGGGGCTCAGTTCTACATCATCGACGCGGGCAACAAGCTCAGCGAGATGCGAGGCTTCCCGAACGTCGGCGGCTACACCACCGCCACACGCGCCGCCGACGACAGCGAGCGGATCGAGCGGTACATGGGCGAGGCTCTGCGCGTGATCGAGACGCGACAGGCCATCATGCAGGAGCGTGGGTTGTCCTCGTTCGGTGCCTACTGGGAGTCCAAGCAGAGCGATCCGGTCGCCAACGATCCCTACGGGCACTTCATCCTGGTCATCGATCACGCGGACACGTTCTTCCGAGAGGACGACGAGGTCACCCAGACCCGTCAGCGTCGAAGCGTCGAGATCCTGTCCAAGGGTGCAGCGCTGGGGGTGCACGTCATCGTCGGCGCCGGAACCGGCACCCTGTCGTACAAGGTTGACCCGCAGTTCTCGTCGATCGTGCATCTGAAGGCCAACGATGTCAGCGCGGGCTCGATTGTGTACCCGAGCTACGAGCTGAAGAACGAGATCAAGGAAGCGATGCCCGCCGACGAGGCAGGTCGAGTCCTGGAGCTGTCCACGGGGCTTCACGGCCGCATCATGATGCCGCACAGTGTCGCCTATGGACCGGACCCGACGTTGACCCGGAACGAATCGAATCCGAAGTGGAGCTACAAGCACGACTGGCGTTCGGCGATCGAGCAGCTCGGAGCGGAGCTGTCCTCGGCCACCACTGAGCGGGCACCGCAGATCGTGACCGTCGACAAGGACCTCAACGCGGACATGTTCGCCGAGGCCTACGAGGCAGCGCGTCGTGCCGATCCTCGGCTGCGGTACATGGTTCCGCTGGGTATCTCGGCAGAGGACCTGAGCCTGGTGGGCATGCCTGATTCGGCGCAGGACCTGGCGGCGTCGGCGAACCTGATTCTCGCCGGTGACCGCGGCACCTCGGGCAAGACCACGGCGCTGCGGTGGCTGCTGCGGTGGATCATGAACACCTACCAGCCTGGCGAAGCGGTCGTGTTCATGATCGACACCGGCTACCAGCTGCTCACCGAACGTGATCACCTGATGGCCAAGGGCATGCTGGGCGCGTACACCGCCGATCGGAACAACGTGACTCCGATGCTGACCGAGATCCAGAAGAAGGTCGAGGAGCGGATGCCGACCAACCCGGACACCATGACAGCGTCGGAACTGAAGAACCGCAGCTGGTGGTCAGGACCGGAACTGTTCATCGTCGGCGATCCAGGAGCGTCGTTGATGAGTTCGGGTGGTTTCGGAACCGGGCCCGCCGACGAGCTGACCCGACTGCTCTCCGAACGCAACGACCTCGGCGTGCGACTGTGGATGACGCTGAACGCTGCCGAACTGCAGAACGCGGTGCAGTCGAACCGGCCCACGGTGTCGAACCTGATCAACGGCAACGCCAGCGTGCTGATGCTTTCGGGCAGTGTGCAGGGCACCGTGTTTGGCTTCACCGGCAGCGAGCAGTCGGCGAAGTTCGCTCGCCGCCGTCCCGGTCTGGGGCAGTTGTACAACCCGCAGTGGATGCACTACCCGTTGCTGCAGGTTCCCGATGAGAAGCCGTGGCCCGAGTTGTCCAAGGGGAACCCGCCTCCGGGAGCGGTCTAGCGATCCGCCGCAGTGGTGGCTGACTACGCCAGGAAGCCACCACCGCGGACAACAAAGTCAGGGTGTGGTCGAAACTCAGTTTCGACCACACCCTGACTTGTTTTCTGCTGCGGCTCGGCTGCGATGTGAGCGTCGGTCTCGCGGTCCTGCTCGGGCCGCTGCCGGTCCCTGGTTGGCCTCGGGTCGAACGGCGTTAGGAGATCAGCGTTCCACCGGCACAGGCGATCTGGCGGCGTGCTTACCCGGGGTCGGGAGCGCTGACGGCTCCGAGGAGTTCGTTGGCCATGCCCCAGTCCTCGTAACCGATCTCGTTCTCGACCTGGTCATCGAGCGCGTCGAGGTCGGTGTCGGCGTCGATGGCGACGATCTCGGTCGTGCGGTAGGCGCCCTCGTCGCACGACGTCACGTGGCGCTCGGCAGACGCGAGTGTGTCGTGCACATGTAGGTACCACTCGAAGCCGCTGCCGCCCTGCTGGATGAAAGCAAAAAGCACGTCGATTCCCCCTGATATGCGGATGGATGCCCAGGAGTCCCCGGGCATGCGTGAGCTTCCCACGCAGGGGTGACAAAGGAGCCGCGCACAACCGGCCCTGAAGGTCAGTCGTCTTCAGCGGTGTCGGTGTGATCGGTGAACAGCGTCTCGGAGATCGACGAGGCAGTCGTGGAGAATGCGTCGAGCGATTGGGTGAGAGCGCCGAGGACCTCTCGGCTGAGCGTGACCCGGTAGTCATCGGTGTTGTCGACCACGCGTGACTTACCTTCCGCTTTCATCCCGGCATACAGGAGTTGGAGCCCCTGGTAGCGCGCCAGGGAGTGTTCGTAGTCGCGGCGGGACTCGGTGAGGCTGGGGAGCTGCGTGCGGTCGAAGCGCGGAAGGTCGAGCACGGCGATCCCGAAAGAGCCTTCCCAGTAGCCACCGACCATCGTGTCTGATTCGCGGCCTTCGGCAATGTTCACCGTGGCGCCGGGAGCGTGGAAGGTGTTGTCGACGACGAAGGTCAGTCGAGAGTCCTTGTTCAGCACGTTCAGGCTGGCAAGTGACAGGTCGAGCAGGGGCGAGTCCTGGGTGCCGGAGTACGAGGATGCCCAGCGCACCCGGTCCCTGGTGATGCGGACGCTACCCGCGGTGGGAGCGTCGAACCAGTAGATGGCGGTACCGCGGCCGTTGTAGCACCAGAACACTGGACTGATGGCGTTGGTGTTGATCCAGACCGATGAGTCGTCGTCGAGAAAGCCGGACTGGTAGAGCTTGGCCACGCGCATGATCTGCCGCGGGAAATTCGCCGCGTATCCGCGCGGTTGCGACACGTACAAGTCCATGCAGCGAATCGTATCAGCAGCGCCGATCAGAATCCAGGTAGCAAAGGCCCGTATTCTCAGAGTGTTGGTGAACATGAGCGTGGACCGATGAGTGGTAGGCAGAGTGGGCAGTTTACGGTGTTGACGTGCAGTGTTCCGGAAACTGGAACCTCATGGGAGTGGTCTGCATTCCGTGTCTACAGCGCCGTGCACGGGCTGAATGTGTGTGGAGAACCGTGGGGTGAATCGTGGAAGTGTGTGGGTGCGGTCTCATAGGGGCAAGAGTTGGCGCATTCGCCGCTGAAACGATCGTCGCCCGGTGGTAGGAAATTTTCGTGCCAACGCCAGAGTTCATAGGCTGGATGGGAACTCGATTGGCTGATACGATTCGTCGCGTGAACGAAGTAGCGAATGGCGGAGTCGTTTGGCACCAAGTGCTTGCGGGGGTCGTCGTCGTGCTGGCTGTGTCGGCACTGGTGCTTGCGGTCGCTCTCGCGTGGAGGATGGGGGTCCTGTCGCGCGCTCGGCGATTCGGCGTAGACGTTGCCGGTGGAGTCGTGGAAATGGTTGTCGTCGCGGGGCTGATCGCTGCTGCTGTGGCACTCCTGGCGGCGGGGTCGGGGGACGAGTTCATCGTTGCTCTGGCCGCAGTGCTGGCTACGGCTGCCTGCGGTGGAGCGTGGATGGTATTTTTCAACGTTCGCGATCGGGCTGGTGCAGTGCATCAAGTTCAGTTGAGTGCGGAGATCGCCGCGGCGAGTGGCATGATCTATCCGGCTCCAATGGGGCCCGCTGGCCCACCACGTCATCCCTGGGAAACCAGGTGAGAATTCTCAGCTCGCCGACCGGCGACTGAGGCAAGCAAGTACTCAGAACACATCAGGGGGAACAGGCAATGGAATCTGGATCTTCGTTCGACATGTCGACGATCTTCAACTGGCTGGCGGGGGCCTTGGCGGCGCTGGCCGTCGTGGTGGTCCTGTACCGCGTGTGGCAGGTCTACTGGGGTGGTAGCGCCAAGGCCGAGGCGGGCGGTCAGATTCAGATGGAAGAGAAGGGCAAGAAGTACCTGTCGCAGGTGATGGACGGAGCTGCGTTCATCGCCATCGTCGGATGCGTCCGCGGCCTGCTGGGATTCCTCGTCGGCTGGTTCAGCGACGGCTTCGGCAGCTTCGTCTGATCGACCACCGATACCAGCGAGGGGGTAGGTGACAGATGAGTAGCACGACGAAGACCTTCCGGGTCTACAACGGGACGCTTCGGGTCGGGGCGCAGTTCCCGATCGGTCCGATGCTGCTGGAATGGCCGACCGTGGCAGCCCTGGGAGGATGGCTGCTCGCCGCGGTGGCGCTGGTGGGCCTGAGTCTGATGATCGGCGGAGTGGTCGGAGTCGCACTCGCCCTGATCATTGCGGTGATCGGCGTCGTTGGCGAGATGGTGATGCTCGTGTGGGTGCGACGGCTCAAATTCTTGTCGCCAGAACCTGCGCGCATCCGGGAACGTACCCACGTGCCGCTCCTGAAAGACACGGTGGCCGATCCCTGGTACACGAACTTCGATGCGCCGGACGAGCCGTCGCAGGGGTTCGACGTCGACATGAGCGAGACGATCTACCGCAATCACTAACCAACTACATGTGATAATATCGCATGTAGTTGAGGTGTATCTGGACCTTCCAGCGGGGGAAACAATCACGATGCCGTCGTTCATGCGGCGTGTGTCCGATCACGAAAGAACAGGCTCTTCATGGGGGAATACCTGGCCAAGCTGGCCGCCGCGCACAACAACCTGGTCATCAACGCTGAAGATGGCAGCGTATGGGCCAACTACCTGCTCCGAGGCGCGCAAATGATCCCATCCTCACCGGGGTCGATCGCAAGTGCGCAGGCCGCCAACGAAGAGCTGTTCAACGCATGCTCGCGCATGCCTACCAGGGACATCTACCTCGCTGGAATCAAGTCGCGAGTGAACCCCGAAGAGACGGCCAACCGGATCGTCCAAGGCGTGACAAAGATCAGCGGACAATCGCACCCCGAGTTGCTCGATCGTGTCAATCGCGTGGTCCAGGAGATGAAGTACGGGCGGTACAAGGAGTACCGACGCAACTACTTCATGTCAGTGAAGATCCCCACCGGCCTCACCTCGCAGGCGCAGGCACTGATCAAATCAGGCAAAGTTGATGTCCTGAGCAAGGTGAACTGGTCCGAATGGGCCGAGTACCAAGAGCAGTTCGTCGAGCTGATCCCGTCGGTGTTCGCACGAAACCGAGACGAACTGATGGCCCGCCCGGAACACCTGACGTGGATGCACGAACGGATGCGCCTGCGCGGGCTCGACGTGCCGATGATGCCCTCGGGCGGCACCCAGCGGTTCAACCCGCGCTCGTTCTCCTCGGTCATGATCAACAAGGTCGCCGACAGCGAGCCCGTCATCGACGCGTTCATCAAAGAGACCGGGGAGGGCTCGACGCCCCAGGTCGACAAGGGGCGCCTGCGGCAGTACCGCCGGAACTACCGTGCGGCACTGATGGGCGGCATGGTCGCGGTGTACTCCCCAGAAGAACGGACCCCGTCGCTGCCCGACGGGCCGGTCTCGCGGCAAACGCTCCTGGCAGTGACCGGCTATCCGATCCAGTCGAAGGTCACGCTGAACACCTTCACCTCACTGGTGGACCGGGACGCATCCCTCGACGCCGACTTCGCGCTGCGCATGCACTTCGACCAGGACGATATCTCGGTCGAGCAGCATCGCGCGTTCACCCGCGCCATCGGTGCCGAGTCCACCTCGAACAGCAAAGACAGTCACGACCAGGCGCGATACTCCGACCAGGCCCATGAGCGAGCGCTCCTGGCTCAGCAGGTCGACGCCGAGTCTGCTCCACGGTCCATGGCGGTGACCGCCCTGTTCGCGCTGGCTCATCCGAAGGCCGAGACGCTCCGGCAGTTCCGCACCGAATATGTGTCGACACTGGAGAACAAGGGCTTTTCGGTGCTGGCGCCGGTCGGTGGCCAGTTCGATCTGCTGCGACAGATGATGCCGTGCGTGTCGACCTCGAACCTGGTCAACGATCTCAAAGGCGGGACGACCGTACGCAAGTTCGCCGCGTGCATGCCGATCCGCCGGACTGAAGCTGGCGACGCCGTCGGCATCCCGTACGCGATCAACCGCGAGAACGCCCTGGGGCAGATGATCCTGCGCGACTTCCTCGGGTCGACGGACAAAGGCTCGGGCTCCCTTGCGATCACCGGCGCGCAGGGTTCAGGCAAGAGCATGGAACTCAAAGCGATCATCGACTGGCTGGCCGCCATGCAGCGCCCGTGCAACATCTTCGACCCGTCGGCGGCCCGTGAGTTCTTGGTCTACGCCCGCGCACTGATGAAGTGCCAGCCGGTCGAGGTGGTCCGCCCCGCTATGTCCTTCGATCCGCTGAAGGTGTTCGCGGACGATCCGGACATGGCGCAGGAGGTCATGATCGAGGTGTGGCAGATCCTGACCGGATGGGCTGCCGATTCCCCGCAGATGCTGCTGCTGAGCGACCTGGTGCAGCCGGGTATGCGCCGCAGTAAAGACATCGGATCGATGCGCGATCTGATGCGCGTACTCGACGAGTCGGGCGCGATCAGAACTCGGGCCGGAGCAGCAGAGCTGTCTCGCGCATTCAGCTTCTGGTCGGGCCAGCGTGCGTACAACCAAGCCTTGTTCGACCCGATCAACGACTCCGGTCAGGTCATCAAGCAGCTCCCGGCGTTCCGCCGTGAGAGCGACGACACGTCGGTGGTGTTCGTGACCCACGGACTGCCGGTTCACCGGGGGCCGCTGACGGAGAACACTCCGCCCAAGGCGCGGTTCAGCGTGGCGATGCACTCGTTGATGGCGCGTCTGACGCAGGCGGACTTCCGGCGCATCACGGGACTGTGCGCGATGGTCGGCGACGAGGTCGCGTTCTGGGAGGGCTCAGATGCCGTCCAGCAGATGATTGGCGACCTGGACCGCACCGGTCGTAAGGACGCCAACATCGCGGTGTTCGCCGGGCAGCTGCCCAAGCACATGGCCTCGGGTGCGTTCGACCTGATTCGGTGCAAGACCGCGCTGCGCCAGGAGACATCCGATAACGCCAAGTCGGCGCTGCAGTGGGTCGAGATGCCGCCCCTGGAGTCGCTGGTAACCAGGATGCTCACCGATACCTCGCCGCCGGACCCGGAGGACAACAACCGGCCGAAGCGCGGTCGTGAAGGTGAAGGTTGGTACAACGACGGGTTCGGCAACGTGGTGCGGGTGCAGTGCATTCCGCCGCTGAATCCCGAGGTCATGCGGATGGCCGATACGACGTCCTCGCGGCGGATTCACGTCGAGGACGAGGACGACCGCGACGCCGTGGTGGCAGGTCGGTGACGGCGATGACGAACTCGCGGGGGGATCGCGATGGCTTCTAATCCGATCACTGGATGGATCGACGTCGTCGACCAGTACGGGACACAGGCGTCGGAGATGTCGGTGTGGCTGAAGTACTCGATCACGCGGTTCTGGCTCGCGTTCCCGGGCGGCCTGACCGAGCTGATCGTCGCGATCGGCATGGTGCCGATGATGCTGGCGATCTGGCTGATGGGTTTGGTGCAGGACCAGTCGCTGTTCGTGGAGATCATCGGCGGGGTCTACCAGTCTGTGCTCGACGCGATCTACCAGGTGATCAGCCCGTGGATCATCGTGATGTTCGCGCTGCCGATCCTGCTGTTCCGGCTGTTCATCGGCGAGTTCCAGCGCGAGACGCTCAAAGACAAGACGACGCGGATGAAGTTCGCGCTCAACAAGTCGACGCTGAGCGAGGACGAGGGGTTCCGCAAGAAGGTCGTCAACGAGCTGGTGCAGGTCTCGATGCTGCTCATGGTGATGGCGTTCCTGCTGGCGAACCCATTCAAGGTGCTCGGCATGATGTTCGGGATGCTGACGTGGTTCGCGACGACGGCCACAACCGCACTGTCCAACGGAGCAGGGACGGTGACCAGCACTGTCGTCGACGGCATGCTGGTCCCGGTCCTGCAGATGATCAACTTCGGCCACGTCCTGGAGCCGGACTGCTCGCAGCAATGGTCGCAGACCATCTCCGCAGGTGGAGATGTGCTGGAGCTGAGCTGCGTCGACGGTGAAGGCGAGCCGACGTTCACGATGGTCATCGCGGCGCTGCTGATGATCGTGATCGCGGCCGCCCTGATCTTCTTCAGCGGTGCGGCGTTCCTGAAACTGACCTTCTTCGAAGGGAAGATGGTCTGGCATATGGCCGTGCTGCCCTGGCAGATCGCGTGGATGATCGCCAGCCCGGGCGTGAACCGTCAGCGCCTGGACGAGGGGGTTCGGACCTTCCGTGAAGCGATCATCGCGCTGCTGTGGGCCGCGGGCCTGATCCTGCTGGCCCTGCTGCTGCCGGGGCTGACCACCGCCGCGTCCTACCGTTTCGTGGTGGCGACGGGGAACGAAGCGTACATCGTTCCCGCGCTGCTGGTGATGGCCGCGATGTACGCCGGAGCCGGGTACGCGGTGTGGAAGTGGTACGGGCACCCGGTCAAGTGGTCCGCGGAGAAAAAGCGTCCGGTGCTGGTGATCGCCGAGAACGGGCCGATGACCTCTTGGGCGGATCTGTACCGCCGCAAGATCAAGCCGCAGGTCGAGGACTACCGCAGCCTGCGCGCTCAGTACGAAGCAGAAGCTGAAGCGGCTGTAACCGAGACGCCCGCTGGGCGCGTGGAGGAGAAGGCGGCAGTAGATACAGTCAAGGCGACGACAGGGGAATCCGGTGCGATGAACGATCAGGAGCGCGAGACCATCGAGCAAGCGATGGACGGCCGCGACACCTCCGATACATCTGGATCTCGGGTGCCGACACTCCCGGTGCTGCTGCGGCCACCGAGCGCAGCAGCGCTACCGGCCGGAGCATCGAGCGCGATGTCCTTCGCGAAAACCCGCGCCGCCGGTCCGTCGGGGCCTGCCGGTGCGCCGGGACAGTCGACCCCGGCCGCTGCGCTGGGCGCGGTCGTGGGCGGTGACGACCGTGTCCCTGGTGTCGCTCCGCTGACGACGGCGCCGCCGCTGATGGTCTTCTCCAGCCGCGAACAGCTGCAGCAGTACCTCACGCAGCAGACCGTGGTGAACAACAGCACCACCGTGCACAACGACAACTCGGTGACCACTATCGATTCATCGACCACCTCCATCGATTCCTCGCGCAAGACCACAGTCTCGGGACCGAGGATCGTCGATGGGACGGTCGTCGGCCCCGTCAGCGATACCGCTATCCCCGAATCGGCCAAGTCGGCTCCGATGAGTCCGATCGACGCAGCTCAGCAGTATCAGGAACAGGTCCGGGCGTTGCAACAGGATGCCCCGGAACCGGCGTTCGGATCGCCTGCCGCTGCGGGAGGGCCAGGCGCCGAGGACTTCTCCGCCGGTGTTCGTTCGAATGCTGGGATCAGTACTGACGGTGGCGTTCGCGACGTGGCTCGGATCGATTCCGTTGCCGCGGCCGCGCTGACTCGAACTCAGCAGGGGTTCGCCGATGCAGTCGATGAGCCAGCGGCCAACCCGGTCACTGGCGAGCAGGTGATCGTCAGTCCGGTCGCGTCCGGGGCGCCGCAGCAGGCACCGTTCATGGCCGCCGAATCAATGCACAACCGGTATGTCGAGTTCAAGCGGCTCGCGGACATCCTTGGTGTTGCTCCGGAGGCGGTGGTCGACGATTCGGCAGAAGCGGCCGGTCGCGCGAGAATCGTTGATGGTCCCGACGGGCCGCAGGTGCGGTTCGGGAATCCTCGCGGATTCGGTGACGACCTGTGACCACCCACCCGAAAAGGGAACTGATAGTATCGCACGGAGAGTAGGCGGTTCGTTCCGCTTGGCACCCGCTACGACAGAGACGAAAGCACGGTGACGGACACCATGGCGAGATTCGACGCGAACGAGGCGTACAACCAGGAGCTGAGTCAGGCGACGGGGCTGCCCGCGATGGACACGCCGGTCGCACCCGAGCACGCCGCGCCGATGCCGATGTTCGGCGCGCAGAGCAACCCGATGGCGCCGCCAACGGAGGTCGCTCCCGCAGACTCCTACGATCCGGGACCCCCGCCTGCCGACGTGCACGGGCGGCGGGGCCACGCGCCAGTCGGGGCGGGTCGCTACGGCGAGCCCGATGTCGTTGCCTCTGAGGGGTTCGAGGACATCGATCACGGCTACGGAGCTGCACCCCAAGCCTCAGCACCGACACCGGCGCCGGTGCCCGCTGCGGCTTCGGCGGAGCCCCGAGGCGAGATCGGCAGCGCCGAATGGGTCGCGGCCATCCGCGTGATGGCCATCAGCGACCAGGGGCGTCTTCAGCAGTACCTCACCGACCACCCGGAGGCCTTCGGTGCAGTGCGGGCTGCGATCAATCCGGACGCGGCGACAACGGGACTGACCGCTGCGCCGCAGCAGGGGTCGGCGGCGCCGTCGGAGTTCGCCTCTCCGCGTCACGCAGCTGCGCCGTCGGCTGCCGAGGAGAAGGTTCGAGCCAGCGATCTCGACCACGTCGCCAAGACCGGCTGGCGTGGATGGGTAGCGCGGACGTTCAACGTCGAACTCGGCAAGGGCAAGCGTGAGCTGATCGCTGACGACCTGGACATGGCCGCGGACATCATCGGCAAAGCGCTGGAGGTGTTCCAGGACACCGGGCAAGGCCTGGTGCTGGGAGTGTCCAGCTTCAAGGGAGGCTGCGGAAAGACGCGCATCGCGGTGATGTTGGCGAAAGTGATCGCCGAGATGCTCCACAAGGAACTGGACGCGACCGGCTACCGACTCGGCAACTACACCGCGTGGGGTGCGGTGTGCGCGATCGACACGGACTGGTACGGCATGCTCCGCGCGTGCAGCGAACCCGAATCCACGCTCCGGTCAGGCGATGCGGACAACATGACCACGCTCTGCTCGCGAGCAGAGGTCTACGGCGTCGAGCAGATCGATCTGGAGCACTACGCGCATCGCGTTGAGCCGGGCTACAGCTACATCCCGGGCAACCGCAAGGGGGAGGCCACCCGGCTGTCGGTCGACGGGTACGCCGCGGTGGTCAACCTGCTGCGGGCGAACTTCCCGGTGGTCGTGGTCGACATGGCCCAGGTCGGCAACACCGAGCACTACCAGACTGTCTTGCGCAGCCTGGACGGGCTGATCATGGTCACCCTGCCGTCGATGGCTGAGGTCGACTTCCTGGACAACACGCGGAACATGCTCTCGGATCGGGCGCCGTCAGGAATGGGTGCCGATCGCCTGATCAAGCAGCGCATCACCGTCATCAACAACATCAAGCGGGCCAAGGGGGACGCCTCGCAGGCCGACGTGGCGGCCAAGCTGAAGCTGCACGAGTCTGCGGCCGGGGAGACCGAGAATCCGCGAGGCTCGGACGTCGCGGAGGTCCCGTTCGACAAGCGGATCAACAGCCGCGAGCTGGTCATCGCCGCGGAGCTAACGCCGAACACGCGCTACGGCATCGAGATGGCCGGTGCTGCGTTGATCGACGCCACGTTGGACCTGACTGGCCGAGGGTAAGCGCAGTCGCCGCGCTCGCCGGACTGGGATCTGCGAGGGGCGCGGGGGAGTAGTCGTGGGTGCCCACCCACCCCAGAAAATCAGTGATATTATCAGAGCGAAGCGGGGGGGCTTTGGTGAACACATCGTCAGCGCCCCCGCACTGCACATCGCCGTGATGACGAGAGGCCTTTCGATGGACAACACCTACACGCCCTACTCCGAACCCGAGGTTCAGCCGTCAGATGCGACCGCCGCATCCACAACCGACGTTGTCGACCAGTACGTCGCCGAACTCCGCAACGAGATCGCCGAGCTGACCAAGGCCAAGGACCGCATGGTCGCCGCTGAGGCGGCCCGTGAAGCGGCACAGCAGGAGGTCGAGCAGGCCACGGCCGCCTACAAGGCCTCCTACGCCGAATCGGTCAAGAACGGATACCCCGAGGCAGTCCTGGCCAAGGTCGGCCTGGACCCCATCGTCGACCCGCCGAAGGCCCGCACGCCGCGCAAGAACGCCCGGCGCGGTGGCGGCCGCCGAGCAGACAAGACCTCCACCAGCCCGCTGGTCTAACCAGCGGACGCTCTCGATCTAGGAACTACGAAGGGACCCCCGGATGCCGTTGGCTGAAGCATTCACACGCCTGTCGGTCAAGGTGTCGGCCGGTCGAATGACCGACGAAGACCTGGAGCGATCGCGGCGCCCGAACCGCGATCGGTCGGCGATTCCGAGCGTGGACCACGTCGCGGTCGATGTGGTGCTGCTCAAAGACATGCCGATGGCGCAGGTCGCCGCCGAGCTGCTGCGATACCTGCGTAAGACCTTCGAGGACTTCGACGGCGCACAGTACGACCGGATTCGCGAACGCCTCGCCGATCCGTGGGCTTACTGGCAGGTCGTGTCGCCGACTGGCCAGCACTACGACGCCGAACTCCCGCTGTCGCAGTCGGGCCTGAGCGACGGTGACATGGTCGCCCTGGTCGACTCACATCAACGTGAGAACTACCGGCCGCTCATGGACGACATCGCCGACTCGATCGCGCAGGACCAGACGATGTACTTCCAGGAATGGGGGTCCAAGCACGGCCGGTCGCTGGCCGGAATGGTCGCCCCCCTGGCCGCGCTGACCGCCGTCGTGGCGTTGGTCTGGGGCGTGGCAGGAGGAGCCCTCGGCGAGATCGGTCAGTACATCGGCGGCGGAGCCCTGCTGTTCGCCGCCATCCTCGCCCTCGTGGGTGCGAGCACCTCGGCTACCGGCGACGCAGCCGATGTCGAGCTGCAGCGCGTACAAGCAGGAGTGATCACCAGCGGCTACGTGTGCGTGGCCGGTGCTGGCCTGCTGTTGGTGCCGTCCTCGCCCAACGGGTTCTCGTTCATCCTCGCGGGCGGCCTCCTGGCAGCCAGTGCGTGGATCATCAACCGCGTCGTCGAATTCCCCGCAGCGGTCAACTTCGCAGCGATGTTCGCCGGTGCGATCACAGCCGTGGGCGCGGCACTGAGCGTGGCCGTCGACGCCGGTCCGCTGGGCACCGCAATGTTCACCGCCGCCCTGACCGTGGCCTTCGTCGCCATCTTGTCCTCGTCGGTCGCACGCAGTTCAGCGAAGATCGAGGTCCCCGAAATTCCAGCGCAGGGCCAGACATTCCTGCGCGATGAACACGACCTGACCAGCTTCGACAACGCCACGCGCAACGAAGTGATCAGCGAGATCATCAACCAGAAGGACCGCTCGATCACCGCCCGCGGAATCCTGGTCGGCGCGGTCTGGGGCCCGCTGATCCTGCTGCTGATCAGCGCAGGAGTCACCGGATTCGTCGGCATGAACGGCTCGACGAGCCAAGGCATCTTCGTCCTGATCTTCTGGACGGCCATCGTGCTCGGGCTGCTGTTTCGTGGAAAGTCCTCCGGCGATGCAGTTCAGCAGGGCTCATGGCTCGGTGGAGCATTCGCGATCGGCGCCGTGTTCACGATCGCGTCGGCGGCCTCGGGCGGCCGCATCGAACTGACCCTGATCGCCGCGGGCCTCCTGGTGATCGGGTCACTGGTCGGCATGTGGGCCGCGGTGCGCGTGAAAGCCGTGGAAGCCGCCCCTCGCCAGAGGATGCTCGAATGGGCCGAAACCGCCTGCTTTGCAGTGATTCCGCCGATGTGGGCGTTCACGGTCGACCTGATCGGAACCGTCCGGGGCATGATGTGAGCACGCCGGTCAGGCGCGCAGTGGCGCTGGGGGTGTGCAGCTGGCTGGTGGCCGGATCGGCGGCCGTCGGCGCCCTGGCCACAGCCGGTCGCGCCGAAGCGGTGCCGCGTCCTGACATCGCCGGAATCCCCGTGGTGACCCCACGCGATAGCGAACCCAGCTCGCCGGTCCCGATGAAGCAGAAGAGCAAGTGCGCGGTATCGGCGACGTTCGCCGGGAGCGACTTCGACAGAACCGCGCCCGCGAACTTGGCGTTCGATGTCCCTGCGCTCCACCGGTTCTCCACTGGTGACGGCGTCACAGTGGCAGTAATCGACTCGGGTGTGGAGCCCAACGATCGCCTCCCGCGACTTCGCGGCGGCGGCGACTACATCACCTCAACCAACGGCCTGACCGACTGCGACCATCACGGGACGCTGATCGCCGGAATCATCGGCGCCGCGCCGTCGCGGGACGACGGCTTCGTCGGCGTCGCGCCTGGAGCGTCGCTGATCTCCATCCGACAGACCAGTGCGGCCTACGAGCCCGCCAATCGAGACGACGGCGAGTCGTCCTCGACGCTGTCCACGCTGGCGCGCGCGGTGGTGCACGCAGCGACGCTGGGAGCCAAGGTGATCAACCTGTCGGTGACCGCGTGCGTGTCCACCGGAACCTCGATCGACGACGACCTGTCCAAGGCACTGCGGTGGGCAGTGAAGGACAAAGACGTCGTGGTCGTCGCGTCGGCGGGGAACTCGACCGAGTCCAACAGTTCCTCATGCAAGCAGAACCCCGGGTTCGATCCGGCCAACGGCGGCGACCCGAGGAACTGGCAGGGCGTGAAGACCGTGTCGATGCCCTCCTACTTCTCGCCGCTGGTGATCTCTGTCGGTGGCGCGAGCCTCACTGGCGAGGTCTACCCGGGAACGCTCACCGGCCCATGGGTCGACGTCGCCGCGCCCGCTGAACGGATCGTGTCGCTGGACCCGGCAAAGTCCTCTGGGGGGCTGGTCAACGCGCAGGCAGGCAAAGAGGGGCCTGAGCAGATCGCTGGGACCAGCTTCGCTGCCGCCTACGTCAGCGGGCTGGCGGCACTGATTCGATCCCGGTGGCCCAGCCTGACCGCAACGCAGGTACGCGAGCGCATCGTCAACACCGCGGCGACGCCGTCGTTGCAGCAGCAGAACGCGTTCGGGCGTGGATTGGTCGACCCGGTGGCGGCATTGTCGGCTCCGGGCGCGCCGCAGGCCCGTGAAGACGGCCCGCGGTCGAAGTCGATGACGATGCCCGAGCCTGGGATCAGTGACCGCTGGATCAAGACGATGGTCGCGTTGGGGGGTCTGGGAACGGTGATCGTTGCCGCCGCTGTGATCGTGGGCTGGCATCGGCTCCGCACCAACCGCGAAAACGAACTGATATTATCAGCAAGTAAGAAGGGGAAGGTGACTCGATGATCCGTCTGGACGCACACCGCTCGACCATGATCGCGTGGCTGGCGCTGGCCGGAGCCGTCGCCGCCGTCCTCACCTGGGACGCTCTCCGCCCAGTCGGCTACGCCATCATCGCTGTCATCGCAGTGGTCGCACTGGCCCTGCTGGTGGCGGTCAACGGCCGCACCATGGGCGAACGTTGGAGCGATCGTCGACGATTCGCCCGCCGCCTGTCCCGTCGCCGTCCCTCGACGCTCTACAGCACCAACAGGGTCGGCGTGGCCTGGGACGGCGAATCGGTCTCGATGTTCGTCGCATTCTCGGCGAAGCCCTGGCAGATCTCCGTCATCGACCGCCCCGACCCGATTCTTCCCGAGCCGGTGCCGATGGACCTGCTCACCAACTACCTCGTTCAAGGTGACATCTCCTGCGAACGGCTCAAAGTCGGCCAGATGGGCTACCGGCGATTCGCGCGAAACGCCTTCACCGGCGTCTACGAGGGCGACGTCGGCGACCTCCCGTTGCCCACCTCGATGACCACAGTCATCGAAGTCACGGTCAACCTGGACAAGTCCATGGCCGCAGTCCTGCGCCGCAACATCGCACACAGCGTGCCTGCCGCACTCGGATCAACGGTCTCGCTGGTGGCATCACGCCTGTCCCGAGCCCTCAACGTCGAAGGCTACGAGGCTCGTCTGCTCACCAGTCGCGAAATCGAATGGCGGCACCAGTCGATGCTCGCGTGGTCCAACAGCGGCCTGCTCGATGAGCACCGCACCCACCTCGGCGGCAAGATGCCCGTGGCCGTCTCACGGCCGCGTGAGTGGACACCCAGCGCCTCGGAGAAGTGGTGGAGCGTTCCCAGTGACCGAATGGCATCGGTGTTCGTTCTGGAATCGGGACGCTTCTCGACCATCACCACACACGCCCAACTGGCCTACGCCTACCCCAGCGCAGAGAAGTTCCCCGACAAGGCCCACTCGCTCACCCGCGCAATCCAGGCCCAGGGCGATTCGATGACCGAGATGTTGCCGCTGGCCGTCGATGACAACCCCAGTGCCAACCGCCGTCCACTCGCCCCGGGCGAGGAGTACCCCGTCACCGTGTACGGCGCGGGGCTGGGCATGTACCTCGGAGTCACAGACGACGGCGGTCGAGCATTCGTCAATCTGCAGACCGGAGGCGAGGTCCTGTGGGTCCACGCTCCAGCACAGTTCGTGGCGTCCTTCGCCGCCCGAGCCTCAGCAGTCGGCGCGAACGTGGGCCTGCACCTGGATGGACAGGGATGGGTCGATCTCTGCGAACGCGTCAACCCCACGCAGATGAAGGTGAAACCAGCCAAGCGTCAGAGTGTGGAGTTCTACCGCGACGTGCCGCCGTCCTCAGTCCTGGACGCAACAGCAGTAGTGGTGTGGTGCCCCAAGCAGCTCCCATCACGAACGACGTTCTCACTGGTGATGGACCGCCAGGGCAACGCGACGATCTCCACGCCCGACGGCGAAGTCACCTTCCGCTGGAACCCCTCGGCTGAAGAGATGGCATTCCTCCCCGCGGCCGCGCCACGTGCTCCCGCCAACGCCGCAGCAACTTCAGAGTAGAAACTGACGTAGTTTTGCCTGGGTCCGCCGCGATCCGCGTGTAGGATGAAACACGCAGTACAAGGCTCTCTTTCGGGGCGAGCCTTTCCGTGGCACCCACGGCTTTGCCGCGACATCCCAGCTGTCGCACACCGCAAGCCAACTCGTGCCGCACCGCGGACAACAGGTCGCCGTACATGATCCCCGAAGACTCCTTATCGCTTAGCGGTGGGCTGGGGCGCCGCGCCAAGTGACGAGGAATTCTCTTCATGAGCAACAGTAAATTCGACCGCGACGTCCGCGCCTTGCGCGCCACCAACCCCTCCCTGACCCTGAAGCAGGCCAGAGGACGGGTGCGCGCGGCACGTGCGGTCAGTGAACCGGCCGGGGCGTTCTTCGACGCGCTGGGAATCGGACATGAGCTGTCGGGGTGGAATCCGCAGACCGCCTGGGCCGCGACCGAATTCAGTGCAGGACTGCAGATCCCAGTAGGCCGCGAACGAATCGAGTCGGTTGGCGGAGCGACCGCGAGCCTGGGTAGCCCGGTCGTCACTGACGTAGCAGGCCGGTTCTGCGTGATCGCAGGAGAGACAGGGTCCGGGAAGTCGATCGCGCAGGAGGCGTGGATACTCGCGCTGGCTGCGCTGTACTCGCCGACCCGGCTGCACATAGTGTGGGCCTCGTACAGCGGCGGACGCGCGCCGCAGGTGCCGCACGTGATCGCAGAGTACAACTGGCTTCGCGATAGCTCTGCGAATGCCGCCCAGTTCGTAGCCCAGCTGGACACCGAGATCAGCCGCCGCCAGGAGGTGGTCGCCGACTACGGAGGCATCGGCCAGTACCGGGCCGCGTGCCAGGAGGATTCATCGCTTCCACCGCTCCCTGATCTCGTCGTGATCGTCGAGGAGATACAGCGTGCGCTGGATTCTTCGTCGTCCTCGGGCCGGATGCTTGAACGAGTGCTCCGCGCCGCGTCGGACGCCGGGCCGACGATCGGTATGACCATCATCGTCTCGGCACAACATGCACAGGACCATGAACTCAGAAGTCTGCTGCCGCGTATCCGGATCGTGCACGCGATGCGGGTGAACAACGAGTATGAGTCGCAGGCGTTGATCGGAGGACCATACGCTGTGTCCCTGCGCCTCGGGTTCGGTGACGGTCTCCTGCGCGATGCCGACGGTGGCCTGATAGCGGTGCGAGGATTCGACACGACTGAAGTCCACGACCGGAGTATCCAGGTTGGGGTGGTGCACGACTACTTCGACCGTGGTGGTCCGCGACGGATCGGCCGCGATATCGCGGAAGCGATCACCGCTGCGGCCGCGGCATCACCATCTCCGACGTCGGCCTCCGCGTTCACCGCGGCGCCAGAGACGTTGCAGCCGGTGCGTGAACGTCAGGAGATCGGTGACCTCGTTGAGCGATACAACCTCGCAGACGTCAATGCGCTGGTGGCGCTCCTCGATGCCGCCACGGCTGACACGAAGGTGGAGTTGGGCGGATAGTAGACCGCACTTCGGGTTGTAGACCGCGGTGGGATATGTGGGGCACAAACTGAGAGTTATCCATCGGCTCCGAACCGCCGCACTCGGCGTATCTAGTGACCTCCCCTGCAAGCTGCTAAGCTGCCAGGGGAGGGGGGTCGGCAACGCCGCCGCCCACACATGTTCATCAGGGAGGGAAACAGACGTGAACACCATGAAGATCGCCGACACCGGCGCCCAGGACGCCGTTTCGGCCGCTGTCGGCGCGTTGTCGGGACAGACCGCGCTGGCACACAACGCAGTGCATGCGATCACCAGCGCAATCTTCCCGCCGACCAACGACAGTGCGAGCGCGCAGGCAGTGGCCCAGCAGCAGGTGAACACTCAGGAGTTCTCGGCAGCGCTGAACCTCGGCCTGGACCAGATGGCCAAGGTCGCGGCCCTGGTCAGCGTGAACAACGTCAAGAACTTGGCCATCGACGCCGCCGGTGCGGCGACCATTGGCGCGGTCGCAGTCTAAGAAAGACGCAGACCACCGACGTTCGACGCGGGCTGCCCGTTCTTCTGCTCATCAAGCGGGCCGAAGGACGGGCAGTTCTTGCGTTCGTAGGTGGGTGGCACGAAAGAACGGGGTAGGTCATGGGAGTCGAGCCGTGGGGCTTGTATCCGCCGGAGATCAATGCAGGACGATACGGCAGTGGAGTGGGCGTACCGACCTGGTTCGCGGCCGCACTGGAATGGACCGCGCAGGTCGGCATCGTCGCCGAGACCACGGCGACCTTCGCCGCGCAGACCGGTTTGATCACCGGCAACTGGGCCGGTCTCGGGTCAGGGAAATTCGCGGGCGCTGCAGCTCCGTTCGCGGCATGGTTGGCCAAGATGCAGACCATGTCGATGGTCAATGCGACCGCGAGCTGGCAGGTCGTGCAGACGTACTTCACTGGTCTGATGACGATGGTCCCCCTTCCCATCATCATCGCCAACCGGGTCGCCGCGCGCACTGCTCAGATAGCTTGTTTCCTCGGAGCGCCCAACACCGAGGCCGTCCGGTTGGAACTCGAATACGCCGCCTACTGGGCGCACAACGGATCGGTCATGACCGCCTACGACATCGGCGTGAATTCGGCGACCGCCTTTAAGCCGGTGCCGCTTCCGCCGCCGCTGACCACTGGTGGCGCCGGGGACCTGGCCAGTGCGGCCAAGACCGTCGCTGATGCCCACGGCAAGAGCGTTACCTCGCAGGCGGGACAGCCGCATGCGGCCAACACCGCCGCGCAGCAGTTGCCCCAACAGGCGATGTCGCAAAGCATGGGCATGGGGCAACAGATGATGAATCCGATGATGTACCCACCCAGCTCGGGCGACACGACGAACTGGGGAAACATGCTCGGTGGTGGAGCGCCTCTGGGGGCGTTCACTGGCGGGTCGTCCTCGGGTTCGGGTTCCAGTTCGGGCGGTGGTCTCGGCGGCGGCGTGGGCGGCGGTTTGATGCCTACAGCGATGCCGTTGGGTGAGATGACGCGGACTGCGACGCCGGTCGCCGCTGCTCCAGCGGGATTCTCCGGCGTGCCCAATGCTCCTACCGCGACGCGCCCGGCTGCGCCCATGATGCCGCCGATGCACCCCCATGGTGCGCGTAAAGCGGCCGCTTCCGCGGCGTCTCCCGGTCAAGTTATTCAGGCGGCGGAACAAGAGTTTCCGCTCACGATTATTCCGACATCAAAATCCGATGAATCTGGTACTGCGCAACAGCGCGCCGTTGCGGTATAGTGCCGATTACGAGGTGTAGGCCGTCGAGTGCAGACAACGCGAGTCGTAGCCTTGATGACAACAAATTCGCTCACGGTCCCGGCCAGGGACTGTGTGACCGGGAGGAACCGAACATGGCACCACGTACCGCTCAGACACCGGACGTCTTCGTGGGGGAGGCCAGCAAGATGATGGAACACGCTGGTCGCACGATGCAGCACGGCGGAGCAATCGCTTCGGCTGCCGAGCAGGCATCGCAGAGCGTCCAGATCGGTGCCGCGGGCACCGCACTGGCAGTGAAGGCAGGCGAACTGCGCGCGCGCATGAACCAGCAGGCCCAGATCGTCGAGGCCACCAGCCAGAAGGTGACGACCTACACCGCTCAGAACCAGGACCTGCAGGCGCAGGGTGCCGCGGCGATGAACGCGATCCCGGTCTAACCCACTCCGGCTCACCACCACACTTACGAACACAGGGGAGAAACACCATGACACGCATTGTTAGCGATCAGGGCGGCGTCGAATCGACCGCTGCAGTTGCCCGCGCCAACGGCCAGGGCCTGGTCGAGTCTGCTACCGCAACGGGCACCTCGTTCCAGACCATCGCCGCCGACGGTGCCGGTGGCGTCGTCAACGCCGGTCTGGCGTTCGCGCAGTCGAACCGCGGCATCATCGACTCCGCAGAACAGACCGTTCAGCTGCTCGCCCGTGCCAGCGTGAACAACGCATCGGACACGGCCGGTCTGGACTCGTCCACCGCCGCGCAGATCGCCTGATTCACACGCACGTCCGCAGGGTGCCGATCAACTGATCTGTTCACTGCACATACATCAGGGGCGCACATCCACCTAGGATGTGCGCCCCTGATGCTGTCTGTGGCCGCCGACAGGTCAGTGGCTTCCCTGCAGGGAGGTGAACGCCATGACGATGGTCATTTGGTAGCTGCCGACGATGTCGGCGACGATCAGCTCCTCCACCGTGGCGATCGAACGCGTGGCGCGAAGCTGCTCGGCGGCTGCGAGGCGTTCGGGCTCGGCTCGCAGCGCCGCGGCGAGCTGCTCGACAGAGATCGACGCGGGCAGCACGGGGCAGGCAGCAGCGAGGTCCCAGTCCGAGACCGCCAGTTCGCCCGAGGCTACCCACGCCGGTACGACGGTGAGCTTGAAGTGCTCGACCAACTGCTGATGAGCCTCGCTGGCGGGGTCGACGGTCAGGAATGCAAGACGCGACGGATCGATATGCGAAGCGAGCAGCCCGATATCGACGTACTGTCGGGCCTCCTGCGCCTGGCGCTCCTTCGCGCTGCGGGCCGCGGTACTCGCGGTGTCGAACACCTTCTGCGGTGTCGAGGGGCCGGTCACCAGCGACTGTAGGGCCGTCTCGAACGCCGCCGAGGTTCCCGGAGCAATGTGCTTCCAGAGGGCGCCATCGCCGGTCTGACGAGGATGGGTGGCCACGATTCCCAGCTCGTGGAAGAAATCCAGGGTCGCCGAGTGATCGCTGGTGTGACGCTCGGGGCCGCGGGTGTAGAGCACTGATGCGGCCGCGGAGTGGTCGGCGGTGAGCAGGCGAGTCAGGGTCGACAGAGCCGGTGCAGGCAGCCGATCGGCAAGGCCCGAGGTCCAGGACGAGACCAGGCGCCGGTAGGCGTTCTTCTGTTCAGCGGGTGCATCGGCGTTGAATCCGCGTGCCGGAGCATCGCCCAGCGCGCTGTACGGCACGGCGAAGGACGTGATCGGGGCGACCGGCCAGGTTCGGCCGGTCGGGTCGGCCAGGGTCATGATGAACTCGGCCGTGCGCTCGGTGAAGGATCTGCCGCCGGTGAGCGGTTGGGTGGACAACGAGAACTCGTTGCCGTTGCGGATGGCGGTGGTGAGGACCTTGTCGCTGCGGGCGATGAGGAAGTACACCTTGGGGCCGCTGATTGCCGCGGTGCGCAGGCTTTCCTGCAGCATGTACATCCAGTGGTCGTCGACGTCGAACACGACGGGCTGTCGCATGTTGTGCAGGGTCAAGATGCCCCAGTAGTGCTCGTCGGTGGCGCCGAGTGGCTCGATCAGGCTTTGGCCCAGTTCGGTCAGTGTCGCGCCGTTGGAGTCGGTGAGCCCGGCTTGGTGAAGGTGGTCGATGACCACTGCTCGGACGTCGTCGGGCAGTTCGGTGGGGATCGGGCCGAGTTCGAAGGTTCGGCGCTTGGCGAGTGAGAGTAGGTGGATCATGTGGCCAAGCTGAAGGTCCATGCGGTTCACGAAGGTCGTCCCCCTGCGGTGTGATCGGTGGTGGTTGTGCGGGTCAGTGAAGGGGTCACTCGTCGACGTCGCAGCGTTGGGCGAGCGCTGCTGAGGCTGCGAAGTTGTCGTCCTCGGACAGGTCTACTGTCCCCTGGCGATCGAGGATGAGTAGGACGGCCAGGGCGTCGGCGCTGTAGGGCTCGGCCACCTGGTCGGTCATCGTCGGATCGATCACCTGGAGTTCCGGCGGGACCGATGGCCAGGAGCCGTCGCGTGGGCGTAGGCGTTTGACTGTCGGGGTTGCCGAGTCATCCGGGGCAAGGATCTCGGCGTCGGCGTCCTTCCACCGTTGGGCGAACATCTCGTAGTCATCGGTGTCGGATGCGCGGTCCTCGGTGGCGCGTGCGCTGGGTCGGGCCGATGAATGGGTGGCCGATGTGGACGGTGTGGCTGGAGTTAAGCCCTGGTTTTCAATGAGACTCATGAGGATGAATCCGTGGGCTATATGGGGATCTGACTGATCGGGAATCGAGGCGATGACGGATTCGTAATCGGCGGGGTCTGTGCTGGACAGGCAGGAGAGCAGCGAGTCTTTGGCCGACTGGTCGGGTTCGTCGTCACTGCCGGGAGTGATGAAGTCAAAGAACCAGTCCACGGCCGCTTTGATGCCTGCTGCTGGCGCCGCCACGGCGCTGATGGTGGTGCTCACGACTGCCGAAGCGACCGCGACGGCGACAAAGAAGGCCGCGATCCACAGGAATATCTTCGAGCGTACGACCTGCTTAACGTAGTGCGATGCCGTGCGATTGGTCTGCGTGGAATTCAACGTGCCCCCAGTGCGTCTCCTTGCACCAATATTTACCATGTGACATTATCGTATGGTGAAATGCTGGGCAATGGAGCCCAGCTGTATCGGCGAAGGGCGGAGACAGCGTGACCCAGCAGCGACCGCCCAGCGGTCCCTGGCGGCCTGTGGCGATCATCGGATTGACCGCAGTGACGATCGCCGTAGCGGTCCTCGTTGCCGTGATCGTGGGAGGCCGCGACAACGGTACCGCCGTAGCCGAAGATCCAGCACACCCGCGAATAAGCAGCGGGAGCACAGGCGATCCGGACGCTGACGACCTCGCCGCCAAAGAAGACCTGACCCTCGACGCGGCCAAGCAAGTGTGGGACCTGCACCAGTCGGCGAAAGACGCCGAGGACGTAGACAGCTTCGCGCAAGCGACGTGCCAAGAGTTCATCGACGCCGACATCGAGCTTCGAGGACTCACCGACACCGCGTCGCTACTGGACGCGTACCGGCGAGCAAAGAAGTTCGTGCCAGTCCAAGAGATCGCCGATGCGCAGGTGCTCGCAGCGTCAGGTCACGCGCCCGCGGACGGGCAAGTGCAAGTCTCGGCCAGCATCACCGACAACTGGAAGGTGCCTCCTACGCCCCAACGGCGCACCTTCACGGTGGTCATGAAGTGGGAGAAGGAGCGGTGGAAGCTGTGCCCGACGATCGATCCGGTCTGATCAGGCGCGTAACCCCGCGTACGCAGAGAGGAGGGAGAGCCACACGATGACCGACAACCGGACGAACGGCGACACCTCGGCGGCCGTGGTTGCCGCCATTCAGCGCATCGCTCGCGAACAAGGGGTATCCACCCTGAGCTACAGCGACTACCAGCGCCACCGCACCGACGATGACCCCGCGGCCGTGACCGCGACTCGACTATTCGGCAACTGGAAGGCCGGGCTTCGCGCTGCGGGCCTGGTCGTCGACGACGCCGAAGTCCGCACCCGGTCCCAAGTCAAGCGTGCTCCTGCAGGCCGACGTGCCGCCGACGATGATGAGGCCAAGGCCAGAGTCATCGCCGCCATTCAGCGCATCGCGGCCGAACTGGGCGGAGTGACCACCCTGTCGACCAATCAGTACGTCCGTTACGTCGAAGATGATGAACCGGCCGTGATCACTGCAATCAGACGGTTCAAGGGATGGAAGAACGCCTGCGCTGCGGCCGGGCTCGACCCGAACCCGTACAGCAAGGCCGGAGAAGTCCACATCAGCGACGAGGAGGCCCTCGGGGGCGTCCAGAAGGCCGGTGCCGCCTACGCAGAGGAGACCGGAAAAGCTCCGCGGCGGATGACCCAGGACTTCTACACCAGCTGGCGGGAAGCAAACGACGGATTGGGTCTACCCAACCTCGCGAAGCGGTTCGGCGGATGGGCGCAGGTGAAGGCTAAGGCCGGACTGGAATGACCACCGAGTGGTGGCTGGCGGCCGCAGTCGGCGTGGTGGTGGCCTCAGGGCTCGCGCGGACGGCGCTTGCGATCGGGACCACCAGCTGGCTGCGCCGACGCAGCCAGGACTACGCCACTGCGCTGCGCGACATGGTCGACCCTGACCTTGGACCCGCGGCGCGAGAATCAGCGCGGTCGCGAGCGCGACTCCTCGCAGTCGGGCGCTACCGCGCACAGCAAGGCGCACTCACGCTGTCTGTGGTCCAGCTGCTGGCGGCCGCCGCCGGGGCGATCGTATCGGGGGCGCTCGGCTGGTACGGGCCCGCGATCGGGTTGTCGATCGTGGTCGCGCTCGATGTGGTGCTGGCAATCCTCGCGGTCCGTGCACTCGATGCAGCCAGGCCGCCGGTGGTGGTGCGCCTCCGTCGGGTGGACCTCGATCGCATCATCTCCACCGAACCATTGGACGCGCGGGAACTCGGTCCAATGGTCGTGGCTGCGCGACGCGGAATTCTCGGGTGAGAAGCGCGCCGACCCTCGGGGGGTCGATAAGGTCGGCGCGCTTCTGACCCACAATGCGGGCGCCATCGTGTCTGCGCAGACTTGGCAGGAAAGCTACCCCCGGGGGATGCCGCCTGGGGGATGGCGGTCACGTGGGGGCACCTCCACAACCAATCGAACGAGGCCCGCTGGAATCGAATCCTACCGCTACGTGCGGTGATCGGACCGCATTTGCGATACGTGCGGGTCACCGACTACTGGTCCGATCGCGCCAACATGGCAGCATCTCCCTCTTCGCGAAGTGCTACTATCACAAAGAATGGGTGCTCTGCTGGCGAGCGCCGACAAGGGGGACGAATGACTGCGCTGAAGTTCGAAGTAATCAGGCAGGTCGAGCACGCTGGCCGCGAGGTGGTCGTCGAGGCGAAGCTGTGCAAGGACGGATCAGTGACCACGATCGCGGGATACCGTGACCAGCTTCGTCCGGGCGGGGTGTACGAGGGTGCGCTCATGGCGATGCCGCAACAGTCGACGACGCTCCGAGCTGCCTGGATCGCAACACCGGGAGTCCGGCAGGTCTGAGGTGGCGTGGGAAGGCTCCGATGAACGGAAGAGGGCGGGACTCGTGGAGTCCCGCCCTCTACTGCGTTGGTGCGCGTCGTCGATCAGATCTCATCGACGGCGCGAGTGAGCACCGCGTGGGCGTCGGCGATGACTGAGTGCAGATATCGCAGATCCTCGTCACCAGGGATCGCCTCGGTCGAGAGTGCCTCGACGATCACGGTCACCTGCCGTTGGCGGAGGTTGTCGGCGATCCGGCGGAGGTTCCGCCCGGTCTCGGATCGAGGTTGGATGGCCACGAGTCAGGCGGCCCAGGGGCTGCGGGCCCACCAGGCCCCGTTGCGGAAGTAGCACTCGCCGAACATCGACCCGAATCGCTTGGCCCCCGCGGACTTCAGGATGTCGGCGCGCTTCTGGCACACCTCCTTCTTGGCGTACGGACCGATGGCGAACGCGGCGTGCCCTTGGACCTTCCCGACCGGGTAGATCGCGGCGTCGGCGGGACTGTCCACGACGGCGCCCGCCCCGCCGATAAGTGCGGCACAGGCCGCCGCAGCGACCGCGAATTTCTTGGTTCGGTTCATCTCTGGTTCCCCCTGCATGGAAGCAATATTCGACCCGGGCACGGAAGTCGTACCCGGCACCAGACCCGCCGTCATAGAGACAACCGTTGGATCTGGATAGCGGCTGATACTACCAGGACTAGCGGAGCCATGGGCATGAGATCACGCACCTGATCAGACGATGCTGGAGCCGGTACCAACGAGGCTCTCAGGCGCGCGATTCGGAGCGGGTAAAGACCTCGATATATGCAGCAAAAAGGTTTAGAATCTGTCTCAGATAATCAACGCGCATCCGGGGGGACGCTGTGGATCAACATCACATCAACTCAGGCCGAGTTCAAAGGCGTCGGTGGAGGTGACGACAGTGGACGATTCGAACCAGACCCTGTCGGCGACTTTCGACACCGACGAACAGCATCTGAGGCCGCGAGAGCGGGTGTCGTATCAGGCGGTACGTTCACCTGCTCCCGACTGCGACGAGTGCTTCGCTCGACAGTGTGAGACGCGCGGCGCCTTCGGCCGCCGCCAGCGGGCGCGTGTCCTACGGGTAATTGCAGGCTCGTCAGCGCCTCGCCTTCGCCTGTGCAGTCACCACAGCGAGCTATGGAAAGCCCGAGATCGAACCGACCTCGGGACCTGAGCTGCACGCAGCAGATGCGTGACGAACAACGATCCATCGTGTTCAGCAGAGCACACAAACTGATGTGATAATATCACCATGACTTTGTTGGTAACTGGGGAGGACAACACGTTATGAGCACCACCGATATTCTCGGACCCGACCTGAGCAGCGCCCTGGCCGCATTCCGGCGAGCCGAGAGCAGTGGGGATCGATCTGCCAGCGACTCGGCCGCCCGACTCCTGGCGGACACGCTCCTGCGGAGCGACCAGCAGGCCAGTCCAGCTCCGACAATCGGCGCTGGCCGCGGTCACCGGCCGAGGCACGCACTGCCCGACACTCACGCTGCGATGCCTACGCTCGATCCCTACGGGACCCCGGCAGGCGGCATCACCTTCGACCCCTTGCCGACGCTATGACCACATCACTGTCGAGGCCGACTGTCGGGGAGTGGGTGCGAGTGCGGTTGCAGCGGCGAGAGGTGCTCGCGATCGTGACCGCCACTCCGTTGAGCCCACGCGGAGCGTGCTCGGTCCTGCCCTGCGGTGACCCTTCCGCGACGAGCATCGAAGTCGCCAGGGACCAGATCGGCGCCGTCGAGCACGAGCCAGCTGGGCCGCACCCGACCATGCACCCCGAGTGTCTTCCCGCTCCAGTTCGTGACAAGTACCTGCTGCGGTCCTCCCGAGGACTGAGCGTGCCAGTGCACGCCGCGCACGCATCGCTCATCGTCCATCACGCGCTCGCGGCCGAAGGCTACGGAAAAGCCCTCGGTGGGCCACTGCCGTTGCAGCACGATCGATACGCGACATCGCTCCCGCCAGAGGCATTGGCGGCACTGCACAACGAGCTGCCGCACACCAGCGACGATCGGCGTAGCCGCCGCCGTTTGACCGATATGATCTGGCGGGCGATGGGGCTGCTGGACTTCACCGGTGAGGACTACTGGCTCATCGAGCAGACAACATGGCGATGCAGCAACGGCGACTGCGAACACGCGCGCCACTCGGCGCCGCACAGTCACCGAGGAGGAGCGAATAGGTGCTGGTGGTAGAGGATCTTCAAGACTGGTCACTGTGGACGGTGCCCCTGTTGCTCTACTTGGGAGGCGCCATCGGCGTCCTGGCCGCCATCACCGGCATCCATGGCCGTTGTAGGCCGGGATCGGTCATCGTCGTCGCACGTTCGGCGATCTGGCTCGGCATTGTCGCAACGGCGTCGGTTCTCGCGGTCTACATCGGACGTCCACCGGCCGTCGTCGACGGCCTGTACACCTTCGCCGCCGCTGGGACGACCGTGATCGTCGTCATCGGCGTGCTCATCGATTGGCTTGTCGTACTTGTCACCAGGCGCGTACGGGCGACTCGCCAGTACCAACGCGCATACATTCGAGAACTGCACGCCGCGCTCGCCCGGGCCGAATCTGCCGAGAACTCATCCGACGGCGCGTGCGTGAGCGCCTCGTGACCCTCGCGAATATCGCCACAGCAGCGGCCAGGCTCGCGCGCCGCCTGCCACGACGACTCCCGGCATCGCGCCGCGGATGGATTCGGCTGGTGCTGCTCATCGTCCCGGTCATAGCCGTCGTTGCGGCAATGCTGGCCAGCCCGAAGTCGCACTCCGACAGCAGTGCTGCGCCGCCCTCGACGAGTCAGGCACCCGTCGGTAGCCGAGATGCGCTCCCGCCCGCATCAGACCTCCCCAGCGTGGCACCGGAAGCAACCAGCGCCGCGCCCACCGCGGAGGCGCCACCGATGGCGATACTGGAAAGCCTTCCAGTCCGCGGTAAGGCGCCCGAGACCGGATACGACAGGAGAGGTTCCTTCGGGCCGCCGTGGACCGACGACGTCACGGTCCAGGGCGGGCACAACGGATGCGACACCAAGTCGGACATCCGACGGCGAGATCTCGTCGAGGTCACCATCAAGCCCGGGACCCACGGATGCAAAGTCACAGCGGGAATCCTCCACGACAAGTACACCGGAACCGTGGTGCCCTTCGACAAGATCAATATCGAGCACATCGTCGCCCTGAAGAACGCCTGGATAACCGGGGCTCAGAACATCAGCGCAGCCCGACGGCAAGACCTGGCCAACGACCCTATAAACCTGCTTGCGGTGGACGGAAAAACCAACCAATCCAAGGGCGACAAGAGCGCTGACGCATGGCTGCCGCCGAACAAGGCTTTCAGGTGCGAGTACATCACGCGCCAGGTCCTGGTTAAAAAGCGGTACGATCTGTGGGTCACCGCATCAGAGAAATCGGCGATGGCCCGCGTGCTCGCGGGCTGCTGAACAACTGCAGGATCGACCCCGATTCATGCACCATCCACACCTGCGCACGAGAGTGATACGCAGAGAGAAGGTAACCGGATGAGCACCTACAACACGATCGACGACATCAAAGCGGCCAACACCAAGATCGGCCACAGCTGGTTCGATCCGACGACCACGGCCTACCACGGGTCGCGCATCGAGAGCGAGGTCATAGGCGGCCGCTACTTCGTCGAATCGAGCTTCGGGGTCCCCGGCGATGAAGACTCCGGCAGGATCTACCGCGCGGTGGAAGCTACCCCGACCGGCGACGTCGGATACCTGGCCGGAGGGGAACGATTCGCCTCGACTGATGCCGCGCGCGCGTACATCGAGACCGTCATCGCCATCGCGTCCTGATCGCCGGTCGCTGCTCGCCAGGGTGGTGAGCAGCGCCAGCGGTGTGCCCCCCGGGCGTGGTGGCTGAGTCAGCCTGCCCGTCGTGCTCGTCGTAGGGCGAGTTCGTCACCGAGGACGACGTCCTCGGTAGCGGCGGCGGAGGTCGCAGCGCCCGCTTCGGCAGGGAACTGCGCGATCTGGCCGCGAACCTCCTCGACTGTGCGTTTGATCGCGATGCCGAAGACGCACTGTCCACCCGCGAGGAGGTCGATGACGTCGCCGTCGTCGGTGCACTCGTAGATGGTGGTGCCGTCGCCTACCAGGGTGATGGCCGAGAGCGCCTCAGCGTCGTCGCCCCGAGCGCGCAAGATGTCCAGGGCGCGGCGGATGCTCTGCAGTGAAATGCCGGTGTCCAGGAGGCGTTTGACGATCTTCACGTGGACGATGTCAGTGAACGAGTAGAGCCGCTTGGTCCCCGATCCTGCGGCGGCCTGGATGCTCGGTTCGACGACGTGTGTGCGGGCCCAGTAGTCGAGTTGGCGGTAGGTCACGCCAGTGGTCGCCTGGACCGCGGGAATGCGGAACCCGTGACTGCTCGACCGTGCGACCGTGTCGACGACGTCGAATAGCGAGAGTTGATCGTCGGACATCATTTCCCCCTGATGTGCTGGAATCTGAATCGATTCTACGTCCCGCCCCGGTAAACAGCGAGACCCGGCGTCGCGGCCTGGCCGCTCATCCCAGCCAGTGGTGCCCGCCGATAATATCGGGACATGGACATCTTCGGGGGAACTGATGGCCGCGACAGCGGGAAGGGCGTGATTCGGACGGGTGCGGCGGCACTGGCAGTGCTGTTGGCGATCATCGCCACCTCGGCGGCGTGGGTCGTCTTCGGGCGCGATGAGGTCGAGCAACCGGTGCCGACGCTGGCGGCCGTAGCGACGGGGCTGCGGACGTGTTCGTCAGCCGCCGAAACGATCGCGAAGTGCGATCACATTGCGGCCACCGGGGTCGTGGCGCTGACCAGTCGCGCGAGCACGACCGCCCGGGTCGCCGGGCACCGGCAGCGCTACCTGACCACGCTTGCAGAGCACTACAGCCGCAACTGCTCCGGCGACCAGACCGACACCCGGGCATTGTGCCGGACCGACTACCTCGACCTGTCGGTCATGATCTCCGCGGCGCTGCCTGTGCAGGCCGAGTAGAAGGAGAACGCCTGCCGACGACGAGCGAATGTCGTCCAGTCGGATTCTTCAACCGTCTCGACAACTGCTGATAATATCGAAGGTAGAATCCGGGGGTGGCAGTGATCGGGAGGATCGCTCTGCGTCCCATCTCGACATACTCGCAACCTTCGAAAGGCCACCCCGCATGAGCGACTCAGTCACCACACTGTCCATCGCCGAGGACGTCGCAGCCCGCATCGGCGGCGCCCCCGAGATCCGCAACGACGACAACTACGGAACGGCGTCGGTTGTCAGGATCAACGGTGGGGAACGCTGGGCGGCCATTGGACGTGTCGCAGGCGGCTTCGACGTCGTGACAGGCTCGTCCACCAGTCCCAACAAGACGGTGGGCCCGGTCAGCGTCAACGAGGCGACCGACATTGCCGTTCGACACCTGAGCTGAGATGGACCCGGCAACGAATCAGGGCCGTGAGACACCGGCGACGCTCGGTGATAGACGCCCACCCTCGCGATCCAGGCCGCTGACAACTGCGGTCGTGGTGTCCATGATCGCGATCGTCGCGGTCATCGCGAGCTGCTCGCGCAATGCAGGCGACGCGCCGCCGCCGCCGACGCCGCCGGAGGCGGTCGTGGTCTTCGATCGACCCGCCCCGCGGACCCTCACCCCCGATCAAGTCGAGGCGCTGCTGGACCTGGCCTACGACCAGGCCGGAGCGCCAGGGCTGACCAGCTCGGGCGTGGATGTGCGAACACGGGCTCGCGAGGTCATCGAGACAGAGAGCGGGCGCCGCGTCGACGCCCTGGAGCAGAAGCCAGATTCGGTGGATGTGGCGTTGGCCGACGGCGGAGCGCCGTCGGCGGGTCGAGGGCTGGGAATGCTGATCCCCGCGACGTTCCTCCGGCACCACAGGCCGAGCACGTCGATGAACATCTACGACCCGGTGGCAAACGTCGCAGCACTGATGGCCTACCTTGGCTCGAACGAAGGTCAATGAGCACTCGCCGACCGCAGTAGATCGGCGAGTGCTCGTTCCACCGATCTAGGAGTTCGTTGTGGTGCATCGCCGAGTACGTGCGCAGGTGATCCTCTGATGGCCACAGTGCCGACGGCTCGACGACAACTGGAGAAGATCGCTCAGGCCATCGACGAGTTCGGCAAGGACACGTGGAAAGAGATGTCCACGGACTGGCTGTCGTTCCGGGGGCACAGCGGCAGTGCGGTGCTCAATGAGGAGCACCTGACTACGACACTGACCCGCCGGATCAAGGCGATGGGCGGCGTCTCGCAATACGTCTTCCGGTCGAAAGCGATGGAGGCGAAGACCGGCGCGGACTGGGAGTGGTGGATCACCCGGGATGGCACGAACTGGCGATGCGCGCGAGTGCAGGCGAAGATGGCCTATCCGCGTACGGCTGCGCTCACAGCGCGCTACCCAGCGTTGAAAGACACGGTCGGTCGATCGCGCCGACTGCAGATCGATGCCCTGTTGAGTTCGTCGGCGCAGGGGCTGGATTCACACGGGCACATGTCCGGGAACTCCGCGACCTTCGTCATCACCCCGTACTACTGCTTCTACAACGGATGGCCGACCACGCCCCCCGGCCACGACGAGTACGGAGTGGCTGCTGCAGCGGCGGTCCGGGGACTTCAGAGCGAGCTTGCGGCCGCGGCGAGCGTACGTGCGAGCGCGCCCACGTGGAACTCCTGGGCCATCGACTATCACGATCACGATCAGGTCTGTTCGGGCCGAGTCGCGTATGACTGTCGAGACTGCGGCGATCGGCTCGGCTACATCAGCAAGTCTCACATCGCGTACTGGGGAGCGTCGGCGCTCCACGCGGAGCTGGTGAAGGCGCAGTTCGCAGGGGCCGCGTCTGAGCCCGAGGTAGAGCCATTCTTCAAGCAATCGTTGCCACTGTCGACGATCTTGTTCACCGAGTACGGACTGCTTCCCGCTCCACATGCGACGGGCGACAACGACGGTGCCCGCCCGGACGATCGGCCGCGTGCCGGATCTGCGCCGGAGTACGTCACCCAGATCCAGCAACTGCGCACCGCCGACGCCCTCCGGCCAGATCTGATCCAATCCCTCGACGGCCTGGGCGAACGATCAGGACTGACGGCGGTTGCGGTTGTGGACCTGAGCGACTACCGGTAGCCCGGCGAGGTTGGCCCAGTCTCATGCCGCGCGCCGGTAATGAGGCTCGCGGTAGGTCGGGACGGGCGCCGGGGTGCGTGTGGAGTGCACCGTGTGCGGGGCCTTCGGGCGGACGAGGTTCGGATGGGTGTGCCGCGACTGCTGCGGAGCGCGAGTGTGCCGGGCGGTGATGTTGTCCCGGTGGAAGCGCGGCCGGTTGGGGTAGATCGGGGCGCGCAGGAACTGCACTGCGGCCATGAGGAGGAAAGCGATCAGGCCGACGACGATGGATGCGAAGACGAGGTCGGCGAGGGCTGAGGTCCAGTTCATTGTTCTCTCCAGTTCGTGGTGTCTATCAACTTCTACAGCAGTGATAGTAACACACGGAATCGAGAGAAATGCAATTACTGCGCGTGCCATGCGGCGGTATGGGGACGTGTAGTATGGCGAAGGTGAAAGTGACCTCGCCAGCACCCAGGCCGTGTGAGTCGTGTCCGTATCGGCGAGACGTCCCATCGGGCGTCTGGGCCGAGTCGGAGTACGAGAAGCTCCGCGCATACGATGCTCCGACTGGAGAGCAGCCGGTCCGCCTGTTCTTGTGTCACCAGTACGACGGAGTGTCTGAGGATGCGCGTGTAGTGCTGGTTGGGCCGGATGTCACGGCGAGGAGTTGCTGGCGCCGAGGGTGGCTGTATCGCGCGGAATGATGGAACCGGAGGTTGCCCAGGCGATCATCGCGTATCAGTCGCCGGTGCCGCTATTCGATAGCGGGGAGGCGGCGGCGCGCCACGGTCGTGCCGAGATAGACGACCCCGGCACTGATGCACAGAAACTCCTTGACAAGATCGTCAAGCGCGGACGCGTCGGATAGAACACTTTACGTGTGATACTATCACCACTATGAATCATGTGAATTCACTACGACGCGGAGCTGGTATCGTAGCCGTTCTGGCAGTACTCACTGGTGTGGCCATGTTGTTCGCGGGGCAGGCTGGGGCGTCGACGCCGTCTCGGCCGGTCGCGGCGGCGACAGAGATCGCCGTCGAATCGGCGGACGGGTGGTCCTACTGCACGGTGGCCGCCATTGGCACATCGCGACGTGGCGCGATCTTCGCTCTTACTGCCGGGCACTGTGGAGCTGAAGGTGACGCCGTGTACAGCGCCCATGGCGAGCAAGTCGGCGACCGTGTTGGAGAAGTCCGTCGGGTTGTCGCAATCGACGACGGGGACCTGGGCGTGATCGCGCTCGATGTGGGGACGACCTACACCGACTCGGTGGATCTCAACGGAGAGGGTCCGCTGCCCATCGTGGGAGTCCTGAGTCCCGAGGAACTCAACCAAGTTCAGTCGCCCCAGATCTGCTCACGCGGAGCGACCTCGGGATACCGCTGTGGTGCGCTCAACGGCCACGCCAGCGATGACAGAGTGCAAGTGTCGGCACCGAGCGCCCCCGGCGACTCCGGGGCAGGCCTCTTCCTCCGTACTGAAAGTGGGCTCTACCTGGTCGGCGTCCATGTTGCGCGCGATGGACTGGGCACGCCGGTGTCGGATCAGCTCGACAAGTGGGGACTGGATGTTCGCACGGCTGCCGGGTCGTAAAACTCGGCATCAACACCTGATATTTGCGGTACGTCGAGGCATGAATTGCGCCCTATGAGTGGCTGCAATTATCGGCCATTCTAAGTGCGCCGCCGGAACGAATATCGACACACCCAAGTCGGCGTGGCGTTCGCTGGTGCGGCCCGGGAACTGTGCTGTATTATCAGTAGACGAAAGGTCTGGATCGGATTCGGTCAGGGGGTCCGCATCGCCACAGGGCGAGGCGGCGGCCGGGTCGCGTGACAGCAAGCGAAGGCGGGGGATGCCTGGATGCCGGACGTAGGACTGGACGCGGTCACGCGACTGCGTCAAATCGAGGAGGCGCGCGCTAACGCCTTCTACGACGCTTTTGGGAGCGCCGGAGACGACCCAGAGGACCCGTCGATCATCTGCGCAGTCCAGAGGAACCGTGTCGCGTTCCTGCAAGTCGCACCCGCGCTGCTGGAGAGCTTCCAATCCGATGCGGCCCGACGTCCCTCGGACTCCGATGATCAGGCGCGCAGACGTCATCAGATGGCCCTATTGGGATTCAACTCACTGGTCAACGGTGTCATCCACGCCGCTCAGGAAGCCTGGCGCGTGGACTTCGCCGATCGTCTGACGATGTCGACAGGGGGGCGGTGACCGATGAATACGAACATCGCACAGCAAGTAGGGGGGACACGCAATGAGCGATAACAAGATCGTCAACATGGACCCCGACGCCCTGCGTGCGGCGGGAGGCGAGTTCAAGGCGGTCGCCGAAGAGGTCCTCACGTACGAGGCTGATCTGAAGGCGGCGATCGCGACAGTGCGCGAAGCGGCCACGGTCGGTAGTCACGTCATGCCGGTGGTGGAGAACGTGCTTGTCCGGCTCGAAGGCGGAGTGAAGATCACTCTCGAAGAGGTCGGAGTCATCGCTGGGAACGTGACGAAAGTTGCGGACGCGCTTATCAAGCAGGCCAACGGAACTCAGGACATTGACCAGTCGACGGCAAAGAAGGTGACAGATGTCTAACGACGACCTCGGCCTGCCGTTCCCGTCCTCGCAGGTCGACATGACCTCGGTGCTCGGCGATTCTGCAACGGAGGGTCCGAGCACCATCACCGACCCCACGATTCGCGACACCGCCAGCGCGATCGAGTCGTACGATCCTTCCCTCGGGTTCTGGACGCCGTCGCTGGTTGTTGCCGGTGCAGCAGGAGCAGCGGTCGTACAGCGCAAGCTCTCTCCCATGACTCCGGCATGGCAGGCGGCGCTGCGCAGTCACGTCACGGACGCCGGTCGAGGGGGGACGCTGGCGGACAAGGCGCGCAACTACGGCAAGCCCGCAACAGCGCCGACGGTCAACACGCCAGCGCGTCCGGTACCTCCTCCTCGCGTCAACCCATCGGGTGCGCCCACACGGGCAATGCCGCGTGTTCACGTTCCTGCGAATCCAGGACCGGTGAGCAAGACGCGGATGATCGCGAACTGGAACAACAAGATGAGCCAGGTCGCCAAGAAGCCGGTTGTTCGGGCGGTCGGAAAGACGGCAACGAAGGTGCCGTTCGTTGGAAAGCCGATCGGCAGGGTCGCTTCGAAGACTCTGGTCAAGGCAGGCACCAAACGTCTGGCAGGGCTGGGGGCCCGTGTCGGCCTACGCGTGGCCGCACTAGCTATTCCCGGGCCCGGTTGGATTATCGGCGGCGGAATCCTGCTCGCGACGTGGCTCTTCGATTCGGATATGCGATCAGTCGTCTGGAGCGCTTTCGGTCTGGGTGCGCCCTCAGTGGACGACCGTCCAGAACGGACCCCGGGGACTGAGTTCATCGACCAGGTCACCGAGGGGGGTCAAGCCACTACGACCCAGTACTTGCCCGTGACCAACGACGGCTCACGCGATGTCGTGGTCCGAACTCGCGACGCTGAGCTGCAGATCGTGAACAACACCCTCTTCCGGATCGATCCGGAGGAGACCTGGCCGCAGGACCCCTCGCGTCCGATTACCCCGGACCTGGCCGCAGCGATCGACGCGCTCAACGCGCTCGTCGACCGCGGTGAAGAGATGTCGAACAAGATCAGTGGCTTGTTCCGCAAGTACGGCGCCGACGAGCCGGTCATCGCCAAGTACCACCAGAACGCTGAACCGTCACTGAAGGCGCTGGGCGCGCTCGGCACCGATGTGATCGTGCCGATGGGCAATGCGGTCAGTGCCACCGCTACTGCCGCGAACACTGCCTACCAGGCAGTTCGCGAGCAGAACGTCAACGCGCGTGAGGCGATCGCCAAGACCGGCGCAGGGATCATGCCGCCGCAGTTCACGAGCGTGGACGAGGGCAGCCTGAAGAACATGTCGACCGTGGTCGATAACGCGAACAAGAGCATCGACGCCGAAGTGAAGAAGGCCGAGGCGGCCGCACAGGCGTGGGCCCGTACCCGTGGTCTCGGCGGCGGACCCACCGGCGATAAGCCCTCGTCGTGGGTGCCTGAGCCGAAGAAGCCGACCGTCACTGACGACGGAACGAAGAAGGACACCGACAAGGACAAGGACGAGGACCGCGAGTCGAAGAAGACGACGCCGAGCCCGGTCACCTCGGTGCCGTCGGTGACGACACCGGTGTCGACGACTCCGACCTCGCCGTCGCCGACGTCGACCACCCCGAGTTCCACCACGCCCACCGGCGTGGACAAGCTCAAGTCGATCCTGGATCAGGGCAAGCAGCAGCAGAACCCGCTCGGGCAGAACCCGATGAACCAGAACCCGCTCGGGCAGAACCCGATGAACCAGAACCCGTTGAACCAGCTGGGGCAGCAGAACCCGCTCGGGCAGAATCAGCGGTCGCTCCAGGATCTGCTCTCGCGTGATCTCGGAAAGGACAAGCCCAAGGGCGCCGAGACGCCGAAGTCGGCCGCTCCCAAGAGCGGCGACGAGCCGAAGAAACCCTCGAAGGACTCCGACAAGTCCGAGGACAAGCCCAAGGACGACAAGCCCAAGGACAAAGCGCCAGCTAAGGGCGGCCCCGCGGGGGATAAGGACGACTCCAAGCCGGGCAAGAGCGACGACGGGAAGGCCGAGGACTCCAAGGACAAGGACGCGCCTGCGGACACGGGAAAGAAGCACGACGGCGAAGCGGATAAGACGGTGAAGATCGACGGCAAGGACGTCAAGTTCCCCGACGAGAAGACCGCCCAGATGGTCAAGGCCCTCTACCCGCAGGACGGGGCGACTGCGCCGACGATCGAGAAGGCCGCCGGGGATCACGGCTTCAAAGTCGGCGCACCCGGACAGGACATGGGCAAGGTCGTCTCCAACGCAGAGCTGCGCCCGGGCCATGTCATCGTCGGTGACGATCACAAGGGCGTCTACCTCGGCGAGCAGCGAGTGCTCGTCGACGGGAAGGTCATGCCGCTCAGTGAGGTCGCGAGCTTCAACGGCCCACATCAGGGGATCTTCGAACTCGAACCCAAGGGCGATGCCCCCGCTCCGGCTGCGGACTCCGACCCCAAGCCCGGACCAGACCCCAAGCCCGGACCGGACCCCAATCCCGGTACCGAGCCGAAGGCCGACGGCCCCACTCAGGGAACATCGCCGAACAAGTACGACGTCCCCGATCCCGGCAAGACGGGAACCGGCGACCACGCTGTCTCCGGCGAGGTCTCACCCGGGCAGACGAAGGACCCGAACAGTGGCGAACGGGCCGCGACGGATCTTCTCACCGGAGGACCCAAGCCCGGCCAGGCAGTTGATCCGAAGACGCCGCCGACCGATGCGGGTGGGCCGACCAAGCCCGGCTCCGTGCCGACCGGCGACTAGTTGCGAAGGCATAGAGCGAGATGACACCCACGAAGGTGAATGTTCCCGCTGCGACGTCGGCGTTGGACGCAGGCCGCCGCCAGGTCGACGAGCTGGGCGGTCGCGTCACCGACAAGCAGAACGCCCGCGAGCCGGGCGTCCGCAACGTTCTCGACGCGCTGGCAACGCGCACACGTCGCGAACTCGATGGTGCCGGGGTGACCCAGGACAAGACTCGCACGGGGGTCGACAAGATCGTCGCCGCTGACCGGGCAGGGGCCACCCGTGTCCAGTCGGTCCCAGGGGACCTCGCGTCGGCGCTCACCGGGCGCACAGGCTCGGGACCGACGACCGTCGCCCCGATGGTTCAGCAGATGGCGCAACAGCAGGCGATGGCCCAGCAAGCCGCTCAGATGGCCCAGATGGCCCAGCGTGCGGCCATGATGCCGATGATGGCCGCGGCGCCGATGATGCAGCAGGCGTCAACGGCACCGCAGTACCCGCAGGGCACGGTATTCCTGTCAGCGCAGCAGATGGCGCAACTGGCCGACGCGCTCGGCACCCCCGAAGGGCGTAGCAACGCGCTCTCGGCAGTCAAGCAAGCGTGGAACGGGTCGACCAAGCCAGAGCCGATCAGCGTCAACCAGGTTGCCTACGAGAAGACTCACGGCAAGCTCAGTGAAGCGCAGATCGACGCCGCCATTGAAGGCGCGATGGACAAGACCGGCATCGAGCCGGAGGCGCGGCCCAAGTGGAAAGCTGTCCTCAAATACATGTCGCACCACGAGTCAGGTGGCGACGCGAACGCAGTCAACCTCACCGACTCGAACGCGATCGGCCCGACGCAGGTCGACGGCGCGCCCGCTCAATCCTCGCGCGGCCCTATGCAGACCATCCCGACGACTTTCGCCGCCTACCACGCGGCGGGGACCTCGAACAACATCTACGACCCGGAGGCCAGCTTTGGCGCCGGAATCAACCATATGATCGCCAACCGCGGAGCCCGCAAGGACGGCGGCGGTCTCGATGAGTTCATGGCGCAGCGCGCCGGTGGATACATCGGGTACTAGGCCAGGAGAAGACTGCGAATGACCATGCAAGAGCGTGCAAACGTGATCCTGGGACGCTTCCGTGATGAGCTGCGCGAGGTCGTCGACGAGCCAGGGCCGATCATTCAGGGGTTCTGGGTCCAGGACAAGCCGATGGCGATGCTGTCGTCGTTGGAGAACCTCGGTGATGTCGACAGTGTGTCGGCGGCCTTCATGCACACCATCAACGAAGTCCTGGACTTGGCTGAGGCGAACGGGGACATCCTTGCCGAGGCCAACGACTTGAATAAAATTCTCAGCGAGATGCCGGTCGACTCAGCCGAGGATATTCAGGACCCAGATGCGGGGAATGTAGTGCCGATGTCTACGGCAGCTCGACGGTAGTATCTGCAGATAATGACGTTCAATGACGAAGGGGGCGCGCCATGGCTGTGCCGATGAATGCCAACGAAGAGTCCGCCGCCCTGATCGGTGGAGTGTGGGACTCGGCTCACGAAAGCGCCGATGCACTCCGTGCGGACGCGGCCGGTCAGACCGAGAACGCCTCGCTGGCAGCAGATGGCGTTGGCGTGGTCCGCCAAGCCGCGGCATCAGTGGACCCGGCGCTCGTCGGACTGACCGGAACCGCGTTCCAGGTCAAGTCAGCCAATCACGCGCGGACCCTGACCGGCGCCGAAGACGATCACTCGCAGGCTGCAGCCTTGATGCAGCAGATGGCTGCCGGGATCGACAGCTTCCAGACCCGTCTGAACACGATCGATACCGCTTTCCACACCCAGAAAGCCGCGATGCAGCAGGCAGGCGCGACGGCAACGGCCGCCGGAGCTGTCGCAGGTGGACCGGCGACGGCAGCTGCCGCTGCGGCAGTGACCGAACAGCAGATCACCTCACTGCGGAGCCAGGCCCAAGGGCAGGTGGCCGCTGCGCAGACGAGCTTCATGGGTGAATACAACTCGATGCTGCATCGTCTGCAGACACTCGGCGCGACAGGATCACGCCCTGCGAAGGGCACTGTCCGGACGGTCAAGACCGAAGGCACGGGCGAGGGCGAAGACGACGGCACGACCAGCGGCGAGGACAAGGGCGGCGACGATAAGGGCGGTGACGATAAGGCGGGCACCACCGGTACCGAGGGGAAGACCGGAACCGACTCCGAGACGAGCGGCCCGTCGGCGAAGTCGACCGAAGACATCAGCAACACCGGCGGCACACCCACGACCCCCGCACCGAGCGGCACCTCGCCCAGCACGACGACATCGCCGAGTTCGACGACCACGCCCAGTACAACAACGACCCCGACGACGCCCGCTCCCGCGACGCCGACTCCGGCGACCCCGACTCCGGGTACACCCACTCCGGCGACGCCGACAACGGCACTGGGGCAGAACGTTGGGTCGACCGCGCAGCAGTTCGGTACTGGTCTCCTGCAGGGTTTGGCCGGGCAGAACGCCATGATGGGCGGCAATCCCATGATGGGCGGAATGAACCCCATGATGGGTGGGATGAACCCGATGATGGGCGGAATGAACCCCATGATGGGCGGCAACCCGATGATGGGTGGAAACCCGATGATGGGGCAGCAGCCGTCGATGCCGATGATGAACGGCGCGAACACCGGCAACCTTCTGAACCAGATGGCCAACGGATTCACCGGGCAAGGACAGACCGACGGCGTGGCCAACCTGCTGGGAAAGGTGGCGGCTGGAGACCCCGACACCCTGTCCAAGATCGCCGGGGAAGGCGGGATCAACACCACCGCGGATCTTCGTCAGGCGCTCGGTCCAGCAGTTCCGTCGAGTGTCACAGACGCCATCGCCGACCGCCTCGGCCTGGGAGACAAGGCGTCTGACGCCGGAGGCTCAGCAACCGAGGGCGGCGATGTCGGACCGGCGACCGGCGGGTCGGACCCCAAGGCGCCGGACGATGGGCCGAAGGACGACGGCCCCGACGCCCCGACGCCCAAGAGCGAGTCGTCCTTCTCCTCGCCCAAGGGCGGTGACGACTCGGCACCGCAAGGCGGGGAGGAGCTTCCCGACCATGAATCGACGATTGCCTCGGCATCCTCAGACGGTGCGGTCGATCCGGTCACGCAGTTGCAGTCCGGTGCACACCAGATCATCGACGGCGCGGCGGGACTGGCGCATCAAGGCGTCAACGATGCCGTGTCTGCGGTCCAGCACGTCGCTCCAGCCGCGGTTGAAACGACCCTGACCGCAGCCCACGGAGACGCGCCGACGACGACGTCGTCGGCAGATGTAGCCACGCAGACCTCGTCGGCGGCAGGTGCGGCGACATCGCTCGCTGCAGCATCGGCGCCGATGGCTGCGGCACCGGCCGCAGTTGCGCCAGCCGCAGCGCCCATCGGGGCCGGTCCGTTCCTCGGCAGCCCGGCAGGGGTCGCTGGAACCACGGCGCCGTGGACCGCTGCTCCGCAGGTGCCCTCCTCGCCGCCGGTCACCGCTGGCCCGGGACCCTTGCACAGCCCAGTCGCGCCGCCTCCTACTACTGGCGTCGCGGGCCCGCAGTCAGCCCCCTCTGCTCCGGCGTCCCCGGCTGCCGCACCGACGAGCAGCGCAGCGCCGGTCAGTCTCGCCGACGCGTTCGCGTTCGCGTCTGCTCTGCTGCCAGGGCTGCCGTCGATGGAGATCCGCGCACAGCAGGCGCTGGCCACGATCCGGGCTCAGCAGCAGGCACGGGCGGTGTTCAGCGAGGTCGCCGTCGGCGTGTTCGTCCGCGAAGGACAAGGCCGACTGATCGCCGCGACAGGCGACGGGATCAGCTACCTGCCGCACGGCTGCGCAGCTCCCGAGAACGTCACGATGCTCTCCGAGCTTGCCGACGTCAGCTTCTACGGGCGGTGGCGTGGCCACAGTTCGGCCGTGGCGAAGCTGGCGGCCGCCAGTGCCGAGATCCCCGGCGCCGTCGGATCTCTGACGGTCGTAGTGTCCGCCACAGAAGGATCAGGGAGCGTCGGCGGAGTGCCGGTCTTCACCCAGCCTCCAGCACTGTTCGCCAAGCTCGCAGTCCACGCCGAGGACCTCGCCTCGCGGGGCCGCGGCCAGCTCGCCGACGGTGCCGCCTTGGACGAGCAGGCGGCGATGTTCCTCACCGCGCTCGGCACCGAATTGGGAGTCACCGCCGACGACCAGGCCGAGATCGTCGGGCAGCTGGAAGCTGCTCGGTGGACCCACTCGGACGGGTGGTACGGCTACCACGACGTGTGGCTGCGCTACCTCGCCTGCGAAGCGCAACTTGCCATCGCAGGAGTAGGAGACTACGGCCGCGACGACGCGGTGTACTTGCTCAACGAGATCACCTGGGCGCTGTCGGCGGAGTCGGCGGCCCAGAGCGTCTGACCCTGCCTCGCCACCACGCCTGACGCCGGGCGCATCCGGTGTTGCAGCACAGCCCCTAGCCGCGGAGCCCGTCTCCAGGCTAGGGGTTTCGTGCGTCGCGGGCGCCGCATTAGGAGCCCATTCCTTCACTATTCTCTGTGGTACTATCACTGTGTGCAGTGGATGAGAGTTGTCGGTGTGTCGGCGTCAACGATGCTGATCGTCGGCGCAGGACCGGCCAGTCATTCCGGAGCGTCCCCGCAGGCGATCGCGCCCGCGATGACGATCGACATCGGCGAGAAAGAATGCACTCTGGGTTTCTTGCTCGCCGATTCCCGAGGCAAGGCAAAAGGCCTCACCGCGCGTCACTGCGGAGACAAAGGCGCCGTCGTGCGGACCACCACGGGTGCCCCAGTCGGTGTCGTTGAGAAGGTCTCCGCCGCACCGGCGGACATCGCGATGATCTCGATCCGCGCGAAGGACCCCGTGTACGCCGCGGTGACAGGCGAGGGCGATGTCACCGGCATTATCAGCGCTGACACGCTCAGGGCTACCCGGCCAGTGGTGTGCAAGAAGGGGTCCACAACGGAGCTGACCTGCGGACCTCTGGTCGAGGTCGCTGACGGCTACTTCACGTTCATCGGCGAAGCGGACCACGGAGACTCGGGGGCGCCGGTGTACGCCAGAACGACGGACGGCTCGCTCATGGCCGCCGGAATCCTGGAAGGGACGCAGACCGGCCACTCGGATCGCATCATGGTCACCTCACTGGCTCCGTACGTCGCAAAATGGCGACTGTCGATCGCGGAGTAGATTCAGTGCGCTTCGTAGTACTTGGCCACCAGGTCCTGGCTGACGCGGCCTCGATCGGAGACGGTCAGCCCCTGGGCGCGACCCCAGGCTCGAATCTCGGCGTCGCTGGCGGCATTGGCCGCGGTCAGGGTGTGTCCACGCGGAGGGCTGGGCAGCTTCTCGGCTACCTTCACAAATGGTGCGAGCGCCTTATGCAAGGCGTCGCGGTTCGCATCAGTCACATCGAGCCGGTACCAGCGGCTATCGACCGAGAAGATCACTCGATGATCGGCATCCAACGAGTTGTCAAAATCGTCAACGCGCTGCCGGATTATCTTGTCAGCCATCGCCCTGTTCATCTCCCCATCTGCGTGCGCGGTCATATCCGGCCATATCCGACGGAAATCCCGGCGAAACATTGCCAGGGACTGATCGTAGCGCCTAGCGGCCACGCACGCGGATACTCGCAGGTGAATCGGTGAGTACAGGTCGCCACGCGCTCCCGGAAGACCACAATGCGCTGGGGGCACGGATGAGGCCACAGACGCGCCGTCGAATGGGTCCAGGCCCCCGTGCAATCACCACACCGGAAGCCCGTGAGCACGCGCTGAACACCCCGACCCAGACGATGCTGGATTTCGGATCGATAATTCTCCCTGAAGCCGCGCTTGACGGCTATGACCTATCGCTGGTCAGTCACGCAGACTCCGTCCTAGACACTCTGCTCGTCCAATCAGACTCCGGCAGACGGGCTTTCACGGTGTACGCGACCCCGCGATCGGGAGGGTGGGACCCAGGCCTAGACGAAGCAAACCAGCGTCAGGCGATCGCTGCGGGCGCCCGACACATGCTCGCCCGACGCGGTCCGTACGGGCGGGAACTGATGGCGACATTGAGCGATGGCAGTCACGTCACATACACCAGTGTCCTCGGCGACCGCTGGACGATGAGAGTCGTCACCCGCAGTGCTGCCGAACGGGAATTCATCGAGACTCAACGGACTCGCCACCTCATCTCGCAAATGATTCTCGACCGCGGCGGCCACGCGTGGCCACCGGGAACCCCACTGCCGATATCCGTTCCCGAAGGCTGGGATGAAAGCTAAGACCGGATAATGGTGAAAATGGCATCGACTAGCATGCATTCGGAACAAAGAATGTATAGTCCCAAAGAAGTCGCGAGAAGTGGCGGATGAACCGACACCGATCGCACGCAATCAGGTCCTGGGATAAGGGAGAAGACTATGGCACGCAAAAAAGTTGTCGAGATCTACGACGACCTTGATGGACAGATCATCGAGAAGGGCGACGCGCGCGTTGCGCGATTCGCCTTCGAAGGCGCACAGTACGAACTGGACACGAGCGTGGCGAACTACGAGTCCCTTCGGGATCGGACCCTCGGAGAGCTTCTCGACGCCGCTCGCAAGGTCTCGTCGCAGGCCTCATCCCGCCGCGGCGGGACTGGCGAACAAATAACGGCCCTGTCGGCCACCGGTGCCAGCACCCGTGAGGTGCGCGAATGGGCACAGGAGAACGGCCACGTCCTCTCTGACCGCGGCCGTATTCCGCGGGAGATCCTCGCGGCGTACGTCGCCGCACACTAGCGCCCGGCGAAATCAAGCCGCAGACGACACCGCGCCCGTCCCCGGGGTGCGGTGTCGTCTGCGCTGCGCGGCACAAGTCGCGACCAGCGGACTGCTCGGCTACGCCGCCCTGGCGGCGGACATCAGAACCTCGCGAGCGCTGTGGCAGTCGCCGAGGGCACGATGGCCACCGTCGAGGCGCCGACGCCGATCGCTCCCTTCCCGCCTGCGCCGAAGCTCGGCAAGGCACTGCCAACGCGCCGCCGGAGCGATAAGGCCAGCTCGGGTGAATTCGCGATCGAGGACGGCCCGATCGAACTGAGCGTTGTAGGCCAGAACTGTGCGGCCGCTGATGGCTGCACGAACCTCTGCAGCGATCTGAGGCCATGTCGGGGCACCAGAAAGCTCGACAGGAGCAATGCCGTGCACAGCCGCGGCCTCGGGCGAGATCTCGGCCCTGGGATCAACCAGAGTGTCGAGGATCGTCAGGCCCGTCCGGGCACTGATGATCGCGATCTCGACACAGAAACCATCCAGATCCGTCGTTTCGGTATCGAGAATCACCGCATCGGTCCGCAAAAGTCGAGCCGACTGGCATCGAGCAAGTTCAGCCTCAGCGTTCCGACGTACGCCGTCAAGAGAATGCAACCTCATGGCGATAGTCCAACACAGGGCTACGACATTTTCAGTCGCCAGAAGCGGAACATCACTGTGCGCATGAAGATCACCATCCGGCCGTCCAATAGATGCGTGGTCGAGAAGGGGTAGCGGCGCCGCAATCGTTGGCTTCGCACTGCCTGTCCGACAGTGCTCGACGAGCCGCACGACTCCGTGCCCTACGACGGGAGGGACAGACCGCGCCGCAGCTGACCGGCGCCGCATGCACCAGGGTGCGACAGTCGACCCGCGCAACGGTCTGCCCAGGAGGAGGCGGTGTCGAGGGGCGATAGGCCCGGATGAATTCCCGGCCGGTCCGAGGCCCTGGACCCTGGTTGCGGTCGGTACATCCAGACCCTACCCAGCCGTGGTTTCAGTCTGATATTCTCACCGAAGAATAGAGGCCGAATGAGGGGGAATCATCGGCCTGAAACTTCATGACCGGGGGGTCAAACCGATGAGAAACTCTGCCCTTGAACCAGGTAGGAGTCTGCGGGTGTCACGCGAGGAACACCAGCGATGATCCAGGCGACCGTCATCGACGCTGCTGATGAGCAGAGCCTGCCACTGTTCGAGACAGGACCGCACACCTGTGTCGAAGACGCACTGAACGCCATACGCGCGCACATCCGACAGAGTCCGGTGCCGACAGATGAGCTTGCCGCATCATCCGGCGGATACGAGATCCATTCCGCTGACGGAGCCGTCGTCGCTCGGGTACTGATCGACGACCTCACGTAGAGGCAGCACCAACATCACCTCGACGGCGAAATCCGCCACCGAGAAAACAACTACAAGGGGGGGAAACGTGGGAACACGAGTCGACTACGAGTTGGAACACGTCGCCGATGACGACGGAGCGTACAGCCACAGCGAGATGGTCACCTATCTCGACGGCGTGGAGACAGCGCGAGCTGAAGTGACTGAAGCATCAACAATCGATCTGCCCGGCGCACTCTACCAAGAATGGGCCAAGAAACAGCCCACACCCGACTCCGCAGGCTAAGGAGCGGAAGGGCATGATGCTCATCCCGCTCCTCACCGTAGCCACGGGCGTCCCGGCGACCATCGACACAACGTACCGACAAGGACTACCGATCAATGCCGTTCTCCACCATCACTGAGATCCGGAATGCAAACAAGGCCGCAGGCGGAGCCTGGTTCGACCAGCCCTGCAGAGCCGAGACAGCCATCATCGATGGCCACTACTGGGTGGAATCCCGCGCCAAAGCCCACCACGAAGGAGACGGACGCTGGTATGCCGCAGTCCACGTCACCGACGACGGCCGAGTGAAGTATCTCGACCATGACCAGACTCGGTTAGATTCCGTCGATGCAGCTCGGCAAACGATCGAGGAGCATCGCAATGGCTAGTATGCCGGTCCCCGACACGATCAAGAACACCTACGGGCAAGGCCTCACCGACGGCAAGTGGTACCAGCTGATCGGACGCTATCCGCGAACAGTCAACCACGCCAAATGGGTGCAATCAGAGCGGACGTTCGTCTACGAGGGCGCCAACGAAACGAAGTCGATCCCGATAGAGGAGGTCGACGAGATCCTCGCAGAAGTAGATCCACTGGCACTAGACCCGGGCATCACTAGAGGCCTGATCTAAGAACAACGAAGGTAATGATGACATCAGAAGCACACACAGCACACGTCGACGCCGCGAACACGCTCGCGGCCGCCGCCAACGTGGCACCCGAAGAACACACCACGGAGTGGTCGGAGAAGGACAACGAAGGTCGTTCGATCCTCCAGAACGGTGAGCGCACTGTCTACCTGGAAACAGGATTCGACGGAGCCCACCTGATCTACACCCGCGATGATCCACACCGATTCGGAAAAACCCACCTCGACCACGACGGCGCCGTGAAGTACCTACGCGGAGACACACCACTACAAGAACTCTGACCCCCAACGAGGGTGAGGAAGCCGTAGGAAAGTCGACTTCCACGTTGGTAGCTGCCGGTGAGTGCGGCGACACAGCGCACCGCGTTGAACCCGTAGCGACCCATACATCGAAAGAGAACGCTCATGACTGAGGACTACGCTGCGATCCTGACCAGCGAATACAGCGACGTGATCACAGCTCTCACTGGCGCTGGCTTTGAGGGCCGCCCGACGACAACCGGCGGAAACTGTGCAGCCCTGGAGGTCGCCCTGAGCACTCCTCGTCATTGGCTCCTGATCACCGATGAGCTTGCGCCGCTGGCATGGAGTCGCCTCGATCACCAAGGGTGGTCGGTCAGCCGGTGCACCGATCAGGGCCGCATCAACAGTGCCATGGAAACTGACGACGACGCGATCCTCAGCACCGCCGACGGAACTCCAGAGGGCCTCCTGAAGCTCGTCCAGGAGGCAGCATCGTGGCCCCGCCGATGACGACCGACCACAGCCAGGACACGGACGCCGAGTGCGGCTGCCAGCTCGACGGCGGGCCTCCCTGCGCGGTATGCGGCTAAGGAGCTTCCTCCAGAGCCAGCGTCGCATCGGATCGCCTCTTACCCGCCTGACACCGAAAGAGAATCGCAGCAGATGAGTTCACCAACGACAGACCAGTTCATCGAAGCCGCCCGCCTTGCCGTCAACGACCGCGACCCCGACAACGCTGTCACCGGTGGGTTCATCGATCACATCGAGAGCATCATCAACGGTGGTGCCGGTCGCCCGTTCCGCACGCTCGACGACGTCGGCGACCTGCTCGGCACCCTCCGCGACGGAATAGCCGTGATCGACGACTGTCGTGCGGCGAACGTCGACGTCGAGGACCCTCTCACCGAGGCAGTGGGCCCCTACTTGGCTGAACCCCTCGACAACCTCTACGCCAGCCTCCGCGGGATGGCGAGCGCAGGAAGCGACGCCCGCACCGTGGTCAACAAGCTCATCGACGATCTACTCGGCTACATCGAGCGGTCCCATTACGGCAGATGAAGCAGGACTCCGCTCAACCGACCACAACGACGTGAAAGGCGATACGCCCCATGCCCACCATCACACTCGACGACGACCTCGCAGGGGTCTTCCTCGACGGCTACGACGACGATCTCATCGGCTCAGTCCTGCAGGAAATAAACTCTGGTGCCGACGTGGAGTTGATCTGTGTGTGGGAGTACGTCGATGACTGCGGCTACGGCGGTGACTCCTGTCTCCACATTGTCAAAGACGGCGTCCCGCACCAGATCGCGGAAGCGCTCCACTTGTTCCTATTCGAGGCCCCCGGCGACGCCGCGAGAGCAGGCCACGGCCAACCGGACAGCTGGTACGGACCAGCAGCGCCAGAGATCAATTTGGCGGCTACGACAGCTTGCGACGGACGGGGAAACTACGCCGTCCACGCGCGGTACTAGAGGGCAGGAACTTCACCATGACAGCTCGCTACGCACTCTCCGAGGACTACGTCGACGACGGCGATCTGATGCTCGTGGCGCACGGAGACCTCGACGGCTACGCAGTGGTCACCGAGAAGGCGTTGTCCGACTTCGTCGCAGTCTGGGCAGACAACGACCGCAACGGCACGTGGGGCGAGGTATTCGCGTGCGTCGAGGGGCCCACGCCCGAGGCGACGACGCTGTGCATGACCAAGTCAGACTGCGAAGACCCAGACGACTGGGAGTACTTCCCGAGGGTCCCCGACAAGTACCGATCGCACGGCCAGGAACTGTTCTGGCTACACGGGTGGCAGTTGATTCGAGTCGACTGACAGCCAGACCCATTGCACGCAAGACCAGAGCAAGACGCGCATCGAGCGCAGAGACGTCAACCGGCGATAGAAGAGAACCCATGAAACTACCCACGTCGACCATTGATCCATCGGACGCATCCAATAACGTATGGAAGTATGTCGTTGCTCTGAAGAATGACGACGATGTGGAAGGTCAAACGGAAGCTCCAGAGGGCATCGAGAAATACCTCGGCGCACGAGCGCATGTGACGGGTAAATGGAACATCAGAGACGTGTACGGGGCCCCTGTCGGCTGGGGATACGCCGATAGTGAAATCATAATCCTGGAAGAACTGCCTTCGAACAGGCAAACCGACATGGAGGCAGATAAGTGACAATGGAAGAGCTTCGGGCGGCCACCGTAGAAATCGTCCTAAAGACCGTGGAACCAGACCTGGTCGAGGATTACAGGAAGCACTTCACCGAAGAGATGTACATCTCCGAAGGGGGCCTTATCTGGAGCAATCACGGTGCGACAGGAATCGCCATTCGGTTCTGGAACTTCAACGGTCGAGGACATGCCACAGTCATGGGCGAGGCGAATCCTGCAACCGGGACTATTGACGGGGGTCTCACCCCTGAGTTCATCGCAGAGTTCTCCGCAGAAAACATGGTGTAGTCGTCGATTCCAACGACAACGCGTACTACGACAGCACCGACAAGCTCGCGCTGCGACGGAGGTATCGGATACGCCATCGGCGACTAGCCGATCCACCCATACGAACCCAGATCACCATCTACCAACAGGAGACACAAATGGCCACCATCACCGACATCCAAGAGCACCCCGTGATGAAGGAAGTCCTCAACGACAGCTTCGGCGGCGTCATGTACAACGTCGCCAACCGCGGCAAGTACGACGCTACAGACCTCCTCGAACAGTGGGACACCCTCAGCCAGGGCGAACAGGATGCCGCCGGAGGAATCCTCCGGGGCGCAATCGGGTTCCTCCGCGACATCTCGCCCCGTCGATAGGCCGCGAGCGCTCCCAGGGGCTCTCGCATTCTGCTACCGCTCCTCGACGGGCGAGCTGGCATCGGCCCCACGCCCGAGGCAACGACGCTGTGCATGACCAAGGCAGAGGGTCCCCGACCGACTGATAGCCAGACTCATTGCACGCAAGACCAGAGCAAGACGCGCATCGAGCGCAGAGAGGCGACAGCCCAATGACCGCATTCAACAAGGCGCACGGAGACACCGCCGCCGTCCGGATGAATCTGACAAGCAACGAGCCGCTATACCGCGAGTACATGAAACGCGTCGGCGTCGCGACCTGGGACGAGGACGACCACGAGTGGACCGGCGTCGAGACCGCTGCTCAGCAGCTGAAGCAGTACGTTCAGGAGATCCAGACCCTCGGGCGAGCCACAGACCCACGCGGCGACCTCGGAGAAATCAGCGACGCCGCACTGGACGAGGTCGACTGGTACACGCTCATCGTCGATGAGCTGGTGCAGCGCAACCTCGACGACGGCCGCGACGAATCGGCGGGACTACCCGCCGACGGCAAATGATGCCGCAGTTCGCGAACGAACCCGAGCAGGCCAAACGAGAAGAGGATTGACCCATGACTGCCAGCTACGAAGCGGTGATCACCGAGATGGTCGCGCTGTACATCAGCAACGAAGGTGGCGACGACAATGGCCGCCGTATCGCCTACCGCGCCTCAGACCTAGCCAAGGCGGGAGACCTCGACGGCCTGAAGACCTACGTCACCGGCATCGTCCGGACCCACCCCGACGCCCGCGATGTCCGCTCAGAGCTGGCATCGGCGGACTACGACCGGATCAACTGGGAAGCGGTCGCCGCACAGATCCAGCTCGAAGAATGACCGCCAGAATCGACACCGAGGCCGCCTACTGGGAGGCCAAGGACCGCGTGTGGGCGGCGCTGGCAGGAACCGACCGAGACAACCGGATGAGCGCCGTCGACGTCCTAGCCGCCACCGGCGAACTCCCCCTCACGCTGAACGCGGGCACCGTGGCGCCGTACGAACTCGATGACCTCGTCGCCCGTGGAGCCGAGATCGCCGGAGACAGCATCGACGGCTACTACCGGCGCAAGGTCCGCGACAATGGTCGCAGCTGACCTTCACCACATCCTCAGATAGGACCGACACATGAGCACACCCATCGACATTGCCGCAGTTCGCAAGGCCGTAGACATCGCGAACCTGAAACTCGACGAGCCTCGCGATGAGGAACTGCAGGCCGCGGTCAACGCGCACTTTCCCGTCGCGTTCGACGCATGGGCCGCCGGGACGACGGTAGATCCGTACGACGGGCTCCGCGAGGACGGCAAGGACGACGTCGACAGCATCGCTGTCCCGCCACAGGTCACCGTCGATCAGACGCGAGCACACGACATCGTGTCGGCAGTAGCGCATACGATCCGCGAAGCAATCGAATCCGTCCACAACGTGGACCCCTGCTCGTCCGCGAGCGACCTCGTCCTGGCCTGACCACCCCCAACACGAAAAGAGAGCACGCCATGTCGATCTTCTTCAACAGCAGTGACACTGCGATTGAGCGATGGGAGTCCGGCGGCAAGGAGTGGGCGATCGGTGTCGACCCCGAGCCGAGCTGCCCGGCCGGGGATTTCTACAGCTGCCGGAACGCGGCCCGTCGAAAGGGGGATTCGTGGAGTGGCGACCAGTCAGTCCTTTCCGATCCGAACGTTGTGATCGCGGAGTACGAGTACAACGGGTCCCGGTTCGAAGGCGCAGCAACATCTCGGCAGGAAGCCGAGAATATCGCCAAGCTGTACGCGCAGTGGGCCGAAGGCGACGTGTACGCAATCGAGAGAGGGTCCGAGTCGGTCGGCGGCCACTTCACCAGCGATGGGCTGCCCCCGTCGCGGGCCGAAGCTGAGGCCGCGTTCTGATGCGCACAGTTGGGTGTGACGCGGACGGATACCAGTGGGAGGTCGAAGTCACCGGCCGTTTCGAGCGGCAGGACGGGAATATCGACTACGACAACGTCGGAGGACTCGGCCCCTTCGCCAGCGCCGACGAAGCACGGTCCGCCGCGCAAGAGATCCTGTACAAGACCGTCGGGCAGTTCCGTGCCCACGCATTGGCCGACCCGTACGGTGAAGCATCGGGATTTCCTGACGCGGGGATCGTTGAAGGGGTGTCGATACACCGGTTCAACGCCGACGGAATCGACTGGAACTCAGCGGCGGCCGTGTCTCTGACAACGCGATGATGCTGCGTTGCACACAGGAGCTAGCCCGAGAACGAAAGTGAGATCATCGAATGATGGGTGACGACAAGGTCGATCTGACCGAACAGGTGAAGAAACTGGGGCTGGAGGATCGCCCGTACCAGTGGGGCGGCGAACCGACCTTCGAGACCATCCACGAAGGCATCGTGGCCCACCAGGACTACCTGGAGAAGCGCGCGGCCGAAGACCCATTCGGCACCATCGAGGCGACCTCGCGCGCCTGGAAAGACTGACCTGATGGGCAAGGTCGAACCCCTGCTGGAGAACATGTGGACTCCACGGCGCGGGGGTGGGTTCGTGCTCGACGACACGTCTGAGACCGATTCGGGGGAGCTGCTGTATGCGTGGGTCGAACCGTCGGAGGGGCAGTGGACCTGGACAGCCGGAAGCGAAGACGAGTGGAACATACCGCTGAGATCCACCTCAGGTACGGCGCCGACCGCGGACCTCGCCAAGGCCGCTGCGATTGCGTGGCTGCGCGATCCATGAGAACGCGACCACGCAGGCGGCGAATCGTCCAGATCCGCAATAGAGGGCCCCGACCGCAACCAGCGCTCGGGGCCCTCTGCTACTCCCGAGGGAAGTGGAGCGGGGCAGGGGCGATCAGGCGGCGCCGACGACCTGCCACTGCTGCTGTTCGGCGGCAGCGCTGGGCTTGCCGTTCCACAGGTGGGTGGCGAAGTCCGCGTCTTTGAGCTTGACCTGACCGGTGACGTCGGTGTCGGTGTAGCTCGTCGAGTGCGCGACGTACAGGGCGAAGATCGAGTCGCTCAGTGGTGAGGCCTTATAGGCCTTGGCGATCTGTGTTGCCAGTGGCCGCAGGGCGTTGGCGTCGCCGATGCCCGAGCCGCACAGGTCGATCGCGATCGCGAACTTATCCTTGACGTCACTGTCGGTGCTCAGTCGGCCAGTGATCAGTGATGTGCCTTTGGGCAGAGGGACCGATGCGGCGACCTCCTGGGCCTGGCTGGCGTCGTCAGCGGTGACACCCCGGGCGCCACCCCCGCTGAACGGCACGAGTTGACGGCACTGAGAGGCGGTCGGCGTGGAGTCCGCCGCGGTGTCGGTGTTAGAGCTGCTGCATCCAGCTACAGCGGTGAGCGCGATACACAGCAGCGCCAGGGTAGTTCCAGTACGCACGTTCAACGTCGATGTTCCTTCACGTCTTGGGTAGAGCTGACGAGGAATACTATCCAGTGCTTGGAGTAGAGATCCGAATTCGGAGATGTGGGCTTCTTGGGGTGTAGTCCAAGGGGATGATTCACCCCCTAAGTCCATTGATTCTCGGCCTCACCCTCGGCCGCGGGCTTCAGGTGGCAGGGCGGCCGATGCCTAGCGAAGATGGAGTGTCCGGCAGGCGATGGTGCCGCGGAAGGCGATAGTCGATATCTGGGCGATCGTGTCGTCGTCGGCAGGGGTCGTCAGTGGCGTGGCTACTCCGGCGGCGGAGAATGTGACGGTTCGGTGATCGTCGCTGATCGTGAACAGTGTGGGCTCGTCGCCGGTCAGATCGCCTCCGCTGCTCGCTTCCCAGCGGGTGCCGTCCTGGTCGACGAACGTGATCGCAACGTTCGGTTGTCGGGAGGCTTCGGACCAGGTGAAGCTCACTGCGGCGTATCCCGGGACGCCGCCAGCCGCGTAGTACTCCCACCCGACTGGGGTGCGGTCGTTGGGGTCGTAGCCGTACCGCGCCCCGCAGCTGAGTTTCGAGGAGCGGATGCTGCCGGTCCACCGTCCAGTGACCTCGATGTCGGCGCTGGGGGTGCGGGTCGGCGACGACGTGGGAAGGGCCGGTGGGCGGGCCGTGGGAGCGGCCTGGCGGCGGTAGGTCAGCACCGGCGGGCCTTGTGGCGGCTGCACGGTCGGGCGGGACGTTGGCGGTGCTGGTGTGGAGCTTGGCGTTGGCCGTGCTGGCGATGTCGGGCTCGCGGATTGCTCGACGGCGTGTGTGGTCGGCTCCGCCGCCGGGCCCTCGCTTGTCCCACAGCTCGACAGCGCAGCGATACCGATCGCAGCTAGTAGTCCTGCCCCGATCAGGTGCGTCCGGCTCTTGGTCACGACTGCCTGCTTCCATTATGGGTGTCGGGGCTGGATCATATCCCGGGCCGTGCTGCCTGTGGCTGCTGATACTATCACTGGCACTCTGCTTGCGAACTGTTTGAGCATGCGATCAATACGCGGGGGAAGGGCGTCTAAAGAGTGGGCGACTATACGGTGTTCGTGGTGTCGTCGGCCCCGGCCGACAGCGGTGAAGGAGGCGTCGGGGCGTGGGACTGGTTCAGTGACCGCGCACCAGCTGAGCAGCGGTACCGGCAGTGGTGTCAGATTGAGAAGGAGACCGGGAATCGGTCAACAGTTCGGCTGGTAGAACTGGCCGTGGCGGTTGATCCTGCGAGGCTGCGCCGCGAAGTCGACGCCGAACTGGAAGTGCGGACCGATGAATTCGAGATGACCGCACCGGCGATCGCACAACAGGTCCCGGACGGGGCGACCTACCGGCCGGTGGGAGCAACCCCGTGACGGCTTCACCAGACGATCTCGACGCCTACACAGACCTCTACGGGCAGTCGCTGGCCGAGGGGTGCCGGGTGCGGTCGTTCGACTTCAGCCAGGTGATCAATGGACAGCCCGTGGGAATGGACCTGCACGGCGATCGGGCCTGCTACGTCGAGGGCTTCCTCGACAAGATCGATGGAGGCGTCCACGAAGGGTGCAGCCGCTATCGGATCTCCGTCGACACTGTCGTTGTGGGTGGACAGCTACGTCCGGTCCGCGGCGATCAGAAGGTGATCTACCCGCCGCACAACGGCACTCGCACGATGTTCGGGGCACGAACGATCGGCGTGGTCGCTGTCCAACCAGGCGGTAGGACTTCTGAGTAGAGGGCGTCGGACGCCGTCCAGATGGGGACCCTTCATCAGCGAGTAACGGGGCGCTTCCATGGCGGGTGGGGCGGTTCTATTTTGGGGCTTGCGCGGGTGCTGAGGATGGTCGGTCGTCGCACGAGGACCGGTGATCGGGCGAATCGAACCACCAGGAGAAGTTGCCGGGCTCGACGTACGTCGTCGGCGCGATGCCGTTGGTGTCGGCGAACTCGGCGTCGGGGAGGTACCCGGAGGTGTCCCAGTCACGGGTGAACCTGATCGTGTCGCCTGGCTGTACCGATTGAGCGTCGTTGTCAGCTGACGAGCTGTACGGCTTGGGGACGACCGAGGCGTACGCGCCAGCGCCTTTGATGTACCTGGAGGAGTCGGCGCCGCCGTCGGAGCTGATCCACTTGTTGTCGATCCATGCTTCGCGAATCCAGATCTTCTCCGGCGAGACGTTCTTGAATTCGATCTCCACGTGGGGCAAGACGAAGACCACGGCTTGCGGCGGGAACTCCCAGCGGTAGCTGCGGATCTCGGAGGCGGTCGCCCGGCGCCAGTCCGCGGTGACCTGGAGAGTCGGTGGCACGCACTCGGAGGCGTCCGGGGTGGGCTCGTGGATGGGAGCCGTAGTGCTCGTTGAGGTGAGTGCTGCTGGAAGGTCGCAGGCACTGATGAGTGCTGCCGCCGCGATCACAGAAGCCGCACACATGAAGCCACATATGAGGCGCGGTGATCGCCGATGGGAGGTCAGGGGCATTGGTGCGCGTCTACTTTCTGGGAGAGATACAGAACAGTAGCGTGCTGCAGACTCGCGTTGGGGCGTGATCACGCGAGGATGGGTAGGGCCGAAAGCATAGGGAGGCGACACACAAATGACACGTACCTTATTCGTTTATACCACATTACCGTGCCGGGTGGGGTTACTTGGGTGGGACCGTGGTTGGTTCCGTGGTAGGGAACGTGGAGGGTTCCGTGGTTTGGTTGGGTGTCCGCGGAGCGGGCGCAGGGGTTTGGCGCGGAGCGTCGAACCTCGGCTGTGGTGACGGGATCGCCTGGTGGGGAACGGGTTTCGCTGTTCAGAGGGTCGCGCAGCGACCTGTTCGACCCCTCGTGAAGTCCGGCAGGGCACTGCCCGCGCAGCGGGCTTCTGACGGGCGCGAAGCGCCCGTCTGGGAAAGGGCGCGCAGCGCCCTAGCCCCGCGGCGTGCCGCCGTCCTCAGTCCTGGACGCAACAGCAGTAGTGGTGTGGTGCC
>NZ_JBBCUB010000009.1:0-62559 GCF_037148075.1 Gordonia malaquae
GGCCGCGCAGTTCGCCCAGGGCGTGAAGGTCGGATTCGAGCAGGACGTCGAGATCTGGCGCGACAAGGCCCCGATCGACAATCCCCTCCTGTCGGAGGAAGACGGCCCCGTATACCAGCTCCGCCGCTGGTACAAGCAGTTCTACGTCGACGTCGAGGACATCACCGACGACATGACCAACCGCTTCGAGTTCGAGATCGACACCACGCGTGCCGTCGAGAGCTGGGAGAAGGAGGTCGCGGACAACATCGCCGCAGGCCGCATCGTCAACACCGTCTCCTGACCCAGCCCTCCCCTCCTTCACACTCCACTAACGAGGAATCATGACCCGACCCATTGAGAACATCGAAGCGATCGCCGACCAGATCCGCGATCAGGGCCCCGAGGCCGAAGATCTCGGCCGGCTGCCCGACGAGACCGCGAAGAAGCTGAAAGCCTCCGGCGTGATGAAGCTGCTCGCGCCCGCACAGTACGGCGGCCTCGAAGCACATCCGCGCGAATTCGCCGAGACCGTCATGAAGGCCGCGAGCCTCGACGGCGCCACCGGATGGGTGTGCGGCATCGTCGGCGTCCACCCGTGGCAGATGGCGTTCGCCGACCCCAAGGTGCAGGAGGAGGTGTGGGGCGAGGACGACAACACCTGGATCGCGTCGCCGTACGCACCGACCGGCATCGCCCGCCCCGTCGACGGTGGCTACATCTTCAACGGCCGCTGGCAGTTCAGCTCCGGCACCGACCACTGCGACTGGATCTTCCTCGGCGCGATGCTCGGCACTCCCGAGGGCGACATGGCGTTGCCGCCGACCATGCTGCACATGATCCTGCCGCGCAGCGACTACACGATCGTCGAGGACTCCTGGAACGTCGTCGGCCTCAAGGGCACCGGATCCAAGGACATCATCGTCAAGGACGCTTTTGTCCCGTCTTACCGGGTGATGAACGGCGACCACGTGATCGACGGAACCGCACAGGCAGAGGCCGGCATGACCTCGACGCTCTTCAAGATGCCGTGGTCGTCGATGTTCCCGCTCGGCATCACCTCCGCGGTGATCGGCATCGCCGAAGGCGCCCTCGCATGCCATCTCGACTACCAGCGCGACCGAGTCGGCGCCCAGGGCGTCGCGGTGAAGGACGATCCGTACAACCTCTTCGCCATCGGCGAGGCGGCGGCCGACATCAACGCCGCCCGCCAGGAGCTGTTGGCGAACGTCGACCGGATCTTCGACATGGTCGAGGAAGGCAAGGAGATCACCTTCGCCGACCGTGCAGCGGGTCGACGCACTCAGATCCGGGCCGCCTGGCGCGCGGTGATGGCCGTCGACCAGATCTACGCGCGGTCCGGCGGCAACGCACTCCGCATGGACAAGCCGCTGCAGCGTTTCTGGCGCGACGTGCATGCCGGCCTCAACCACGCCATCCACGTGCCGAGCACCCCGTACCACGCGTCCGCCCTGGCCTCGATGGGCCTGGAGGTTCCCGACAACCTCCGCTCGATGATCTGACGCCCCTCCCAACAAAGAAAGACCCACCATGACCGACATCAAGAGCCTTGGCTACATCAAGGTCCAGACCCACGACATGGATCGCTGGCGCACCTTCGCGTTCGACGTCCTCGGCTTCGCGAAGGGCTCCGGCCCCGACGAGAACGCTCTGTACCTGCGGATGGACGAGCGCGCAGCGCGCATCGTCATCGTCGAGGGCGAGACCGACGAGATCGTCACCATCGGATGGGAGGTCCGAGACGGCAAGGCGCTCGCACGCGTCCGGGACGCGGTCACCGCTGCAGGCGTGAGCGTCACCGACCTGTCCGGCGAGGAGGCAGACGCTCGCCGCATCGAAGCCGGGATCTCGTTCACCGATCCCGCGGGCGCCACCCTCGAGGTGTTCCACGGCCCGATCCTCGATCACAGCCCGATCGTGACCCCGTTCGGCTCCACGTTCGTGACCGGCGGCCAGGGCCTCGGCCACGTCGTGCTCCCGGTGATGGACCTGAACGGCGCATTCGAGTTCTACCAGGACGTGCTCGGCTTCCTGCCCCGCGGCGCGATGCGCATCCCCGCGCCGCCGGAGTTCGGCCCGGTCCGCATCCGGTTCATGGGCGTCAACGAGCGTCACCACAGCCTCGCGCTGTGCCCGGCGCCGCACGGCGGCGCCCCCGGCCTCATTCACGTGATGGTCGAGGTCGACACGCTCGACGCCGTCGGCCAGGCTCTCGACCGCGTCGGAAAGGACGGGTTCTCCCTGTCGTCGACGCTGGGCCGCCACACGAACGACAAAATGGTGTCGTTCTACGTCCGCGCGCCCGGCGGCTGGGACATCGAGTTCGGCTGCGAGGGCATGAAGGTCGACGAGGCCCACTACACGTCGGAAGAGATCACCGCCGACAGCTACTGGGGCCACGACTGGTCCGGAAGCGAGCCGCTCGCAGCGATGTGACGGTGCCACCAGCCCGCCCGTCGAGCGGGTTGCCTCCCCGCTCGTCGAGCGGAGTCGAGACGTAGTGAGTCATCACGCGAGAGGGAGCCGTGTTGCCCACCCCACGGGGGAGCACGGCTCCCTTTCTCGTATCCGGGAGACGCCACTGACCTGCGCTTTCAATGAAGTCAGCGTCATATTCGAAGAAAAACGTGACACAGGCCTCAGTGAGCGCTATTCTCAATATGCCTAATCGAAATACCGAGGTCACAGCCTTGAGCTCAGTCGGCTAGGCAATGACACTCAGCCCCCACCCTCCTGGAGAGTCATGACCGACAACACTCCCAACGCCGTCCTCGACCGCGTCTCCCTCGTCCTCGACGCCTTCGAAGGACACGCCCGTCAGAACCTCGCCGAGATCGTCCGCCGCACCGGACTGCCCCGGTCTTCCGCCCACCGCATGCTCGAACGCCTCGTCGCACTCCGCTGGCTCCGCCGCGACGGTCGCGACTACGAGCTCGGCATGCGCCTGGTGGAGCTCGGTTCCCTCGCCGTGCACCAGGACCGCCTGCACTCGGCCGCCATGCCGTTCCTCCATGAGCTCCACCGGATGACGGGCTTCGTCATTCACCTCGCAGTCCTACAGGGCAGCGACGTGGTGTACCTCGAGAAGATCGGCGAAGGCCTCGGAAAGGCGCTCCCCACCCGCGTCGGCGGCCGCCAGCCGGCACACTGCACGGCTATCGGCAAGGCACTGCTCGCACACACCGACGACATCGACCAGAGCGCACCGCTGGAGCGCCGCACGCGCTTCTCGATCGCATCGTCGTCGGCATTGACTGCCGAGCTCGCGAAGGTTCGCGCGCACGGCGTCGCATTCGAACGCGAAGAGGCGGTCGCGCGATTCGGCTGCGTCGCGGTGCCGATCGGCGAACCCGGACAGGCCGTCGCCGCGATCTCGATGTGCGGCCCGATCGAGAAGATGACCTTCGACAACCGTCTCACATCACCCCTGCGGATGGCTGCCCTCGGCATCTGGCGGAACACCGCGGACGATGCGGTCCGCATCACGCCTACCCTCCAGCAGCGACGCGGCTTCCTTCCAACGGCGCAGCGCCCCGTCGCCTGACCGCGAGACCCTCTGCTCTAACCGACGCCGCTCCCGATCATTCGGGGGCGGCGTCGTTCGTCGCTGCGGCGGCCTCAGCGGCCGCTCGCGCCATCGCGTCCACCTCACGCCAGCGTTCCGGGGCAGGCGGAATGAGGCGCCCGTTCTCATCGAGTGCAGGCGTCAACGCCGCGTACGTCGCGTCGATCTCGTCGTAGAGGTCCTGCGCCAGCTCCAGTTCCGCTTGATAGTGCCGGTGCGCCCAGCGAAGTGCGAGCCTCGGATACGCCCATGACGGTTCGATCGTCGCCAACTCGCCGTCGTTCTCGGCCGTCTTGATCAGGTCACGAAGCTGGTCCATGTAGTCGGTCAGAATCGCCTTCAGACGGTCCGGGGAGCTCAAGTGCCCGAGCCAGATGCGCATCAATACCGGGTGTTTGAGAATCGGGAGGTCGACCGGCCCGGTCATCACCCATTCTTCGAGCGCGCGATGACCTTCCTCAGTGACCGCGTACAGTCGGCGCGACCGCTCGCCTGCACTCTTCTCCGTCCACGACTTCGCCAAGCCCAACTTCTCGAGGCGTTTCATCTCGCTGTACACCTGGCTGAACGACGGACTCCAGTAGAAGTGGCCGATCGACCAGTCGGCCCACTTCTTCACGTCGTAGCCTGATCCGCTCTCGTTGGAACTGAGCAGACCGAGGACCGCCCAGCCGGTCGGAGGGATGTCGGGGAGAGGCCGGCTCTCGCCGTCGGAATCATCCTGCACTTCCTGATCGTAACAACGCAGTGACGCGCGCTCGTGCCTGCAACCAGTCACCGGGAGGCACGTCGCCCCAGGTTGCAGACGACTTCGGCACCCGTCGACCGCATCAAGCGGCGGCGGGTGCCGAAATCGGGGACGAGCAGTCTCAAATAGGTCAGAGGAGTTGGAAACCCTCGTAGTCGTTGGCTGCGACTTTCGCGATGATGTCGCCGTACGCTCCGAACCCGCCGACGAACGGCATGAACACTCGCGGACGACCGGGAATGTTGGCCCCGAGGTACCAGGAGTTGGCCTGAACCATGAGGGACCCCTCCGCCCGACGCCTGCACTCGTCGACCCACTCGTCGACTGCCTCGGCGCGAGCTTCGAAACCGACCGAGCCCGAGTCGTCGACATGTGCGATCGCATCGGAGATCCAGTCGACGTGCAGTTCCGAGTGCAGCACCATGTTCGCCAACACCGACGGGCTGCCGGGACCGGTCAGGTTGAACAGATTCGGGAAACCCGCGATGCCGAGCCCCAGGTATGTGCGCGGACCGGCCGCCCACTCGTCGTTCAGCGTCCGGCCGCCACGACCGACGATGTCGATCTTGGCGACAGAGCCGGTCATCGCGTCGAAGCCGGTCGCGAGCACCAGTACGTCGATGTCGTGATGGCGCCCGTCCGCGGTGACCACGCCAGTCGCGTCGATCCGCTCGATGGGGGCCTTCCGCAAGTTCACCAGTTCGACGTTGTCACGGTTGTACGTCTCGAAGTATCCGCTGTCGGTGCAGATCCGCTTGGTGCCGATCGGGTGATCAGACGGGATCAGATCGGCCGCGACCTGGGGATCGTCGATCACCGCGCGTACCTTCGACTCCCAGAACTCACGGGCGGGGACGTTGGCGTCGAGTGACGTCAGCTGGTCGGGGAACGTCTTGCTGAACAGGACTCCGCCCAGTTCCCAGCGTTCCTCGTACGCCGCCTGACGTTCCTGTTCGGTCGCGTCGAGCGTGTTCTTCGGGTACGCCATGTGCGGTGAGCCTCCGCCGCTCGCCATCGACAGTCGTCGACGCTCCGCGTAGTCGGCCTTCTGCGCTGCGCGATCGGCGTCGGACAGAGGCCGGTTCCCGGCGGGAATGCTGTAGTTGGCGGTGCGCTGGAACACCGTGAGGTGATCGGCCTGCTTCGCGATCTCGGGAATCGACTGGATCCCGGACGATCCGGTTCCGATGACTCCGACACGCTGCCCGGTGAAGTCGACCTGCTCGTGCGGCCACTGTCCCGTGTGCAGCACGGGGCCGGCGAACTCGTTGATCCCGTCGATCGCCGGGATGTTCGAGTTCGACAGCGGCCCGAGCGCCAGGACGACCCACCGAGCGGTCACCGTCTCACCGGCGTCGGTCCTCACCGTCCACGTCAGCGTGTCCTCGTCGAGGGCGATCTGCTCCACCCTGGTGTTGAGGCTGATGTCGCGGTACAGGTCGAAACGTGTCGCGACGTGATCCACGTACCGGAGGATCTCAGGCTGGGTCGCGTACTTCTCGCTCCAGTCCCACTCCTGCTGGAGGTCCTCGTCAAACGAGTACGAGTAGTCGACGCTCTCGACGTCGCATCGGGCGCCGGGGTAACGGTTCCAGTACCAGACACCGCCGATGCCGCCGCCCGCCTCGAACAGCCGGACGCTCTTGCCGTCCGAACGCAGGCGGTGCAGAGCGTACAGCCCACCGAAACCTGCACCGACAACCACCACGTCGACGTCTACGGACTCCACAGTCTCACTCACGCTGCGCCTCTCGTCACTGTGCCGGGACCTCCCCGACCAACAGCAACGACGCTAAGACCATCGCAGCCGGGTAGACAGCGTGATTCCCGCTCACCGGTACGTCCCGGTCACCGGGAAGCCGCCGTCGCCAGTGTTGCCGCGCGGCTTACCGTCGGCGTCGAACGACATTTTCGTCATGAGTCAGGAGTGGACCGTTGAGCGTGGACTGGACGCAGGAGTACGACGTCGTCGTCGCCGGATCGGGAGGCGGCGGCATGTGCGGCGCCTACACGGCCGCACGTGAGGGCCTGTCGGTCCTCCTGGTGGAGGCGTCCGACAAGTTCGGCGGAACCACCGCCTACTCGGGAGGCGGCGGCGTCTGGTTCCCGTGCAACCCGGTGCTGATGCGGGCGGGCACCGACGACACGATCGAGGACGCTCTCACCTACTACCGCTCGGTGGTCGGCGACCGCACTCCGGCCGACCTTCAGGAGACCTACGTCCGAGGCGGCGCACCGCTCATCGAGTACCTCGAGCAGGACGAGAACCTGAAGTTCGAGATGCTGCCGTGGCCCGACTACTTCGGCAAGGCGCCGAAGGCCCGCCTCGACGGACAGCGCCACACGATGCCGACGCCGTTTCCCGTGTCCGATGCGCCGGCCTACAAGGACGTGGTGCGAGGCCCACTCGACGTCGACCGGCTCGGTGCGCCGACTCCCGACTATTACATCGGCGGGCGCGCTCTTGTCGCCCGCTTCCTGATGGCTCTCGAACCCCGCGACAACGCGACGTTGCAGCTCAATACGGCTCTCGTCGACCTCGTCACCGACGACGGCGAGGTGACCGGCGTGATCGTCGAGCGCGACGGCAAGCGCGAGGCGATCCGTGCCCGCCGCGGCGTCCTGCTCGCGACCGGCGGCTTCGAAGGCAACGACACCATGCGCGCCGAATACGGTGTGCCCGGCGTGGCCCGCGACACGATGGGTCCGGCCACCAACACCGGACAGGCCCACCGGGCGGGCATCGCCGCGGGTGCAGCCACCGACCTGATGGATCAGGCATGGTGGTCCCCCGGTCTGACGCACCCGGACGGCCGGTCGGCGTTCGCTCTGTGGTTCACCGGCGGCATCTTCGTCAACCAGAACGGCGAACGTTTTGTGAACGAGTCCGCACCGTACGACCGCCTCGGCCGCGACGTCCTCGATCAGATGGCCGCAGGAGAGGTGACGCTCCCGTTCTGGATGATCTACGACGACAAGGAAGGCGAAGTGCCACCGTGCAAGGCGCCGAACGTGTCGTTCTCCCCCACACAGGAGTACGTCGACGCAGGCCTCTGGCACACGGCGGACACCCTTGAGGAGCTGGCCGCGAAGATCGGCGTCCCGGCTGATGCACTCGTCGCCACCGTCGAGAAGTACAACGGCCACGTCCCGACCGGCGTCGACCCCGACTTCGGGCGCGGCGACGAGGCCTACGACCGCGCGTTCTCCGGCGGCGAGCCGCCGCTGGTGACCGTCGATCAGGGACCGTTCCACGCTGCGGCGTTCGGCGTCTCCGACCTCGGGACGAAGGGCGGACTCACCACCGACGTCACCGGCAACGTGCTCCGCGCCGACGGATCCGCGATCACGGGCCTGTACGCGGCGGGCAACACGATGGCCGCACCCAGCGGCACCGTCTACCCCGGTGGCGGCAACCCCATCGGCACGTCGATGCTGTTCAGCCACCTGGCCGTTCGTGCGATGGCCGACGCGAAGCAGGAGGCTTCGGCATGAAGACCGAATACGACGTCATCGTCGTCGGCAGTGGTGCAGGCGGACTGACAGCCGCGTTGGCCGCGGCCGATCGCGGCCTGTCGACGCTCATCATCGAAAAGGCCGACGTCTACGGAGGCAGCACTGCGCTGTCGGGCGGCGGCGTGTGGATCCCGAACAGCCCGCAGCTGGAGCGCATCGGCATCGTCGACAGCCGAGCGAGCGTGCGCGGCTACCTCGACTCCATCGTCGGAGATCACGTCCCGTCAGCGAATCTCGATGCGTTCATCGACGAGGGGCCGAAGATGATGGCCTTCCTCGACCGCAGTCCTCACCTGAAGTTCCAGTGGTGCACCGGATACAGCGACTACCACCCGGAGAATCCCGGCGGCAGGCCCGAAGGCCGCTCGGTGGAGCCGATGCCCTTCGACATCCGGGCACTCGGCGAAGACGCGGACCTGCTGCGCTCGGCGGCTCTCGCCACTCCCCCGGGGCTGTACATCACGCAGAAGGACTTCGTGCAGCTCAACATGGTGACCCGCACGTGGAAGGCCCGGCGGCAGGCACTGAAGACCGGTGTCGCCGCCGTCATCGCCGTCGCCCGCAAAGCGCGCATGGAGACGCTCGGCCGCGCGCTCGCGGCCCGGCTGCGTCTGGCGGTCAAGGACGCCCACATCCCCCTGTGGTTGAGCACCCCGATGGAATCGCTCGTCACCGACGAGACCGGAGCCGTCACGGGCGTCGAGGTGACGCGTGACGGTGACCGTCTCACCCTCACCGCACGCCGTGGCGTGATCCTCGCGACCGGCGGGTTCGAGCACAACCAGGAGATGCGCGACGCGTACCTGCCCGACGGGGCCGGACCGAACTACAGCGCGGCGTCCAAGGACAACACCGGAGACGGCATCCGCGCGGGTCAGGCGGTCGGCGCCGCCGTCGACCTGATGGACGACGCCTGGTGGATGCCGTCGATGCAGCTTCCGAACGGGGTGATGCAGGTCTTGGTAGCCGAGAGGTCGATCCCCCGCTCGCTCATCGTCGACACGACGGGCCGGCGGTTCACCAACGAGGCGTCCCCCTACGTCACGTTCACTCACGCGCAGCTCGAAGGCGGACACGTCGACGCGTGGTTCATCTTCGACTCGCGGGCGAAGAACCGCTACCCGGTCGGCGGCATCATGCCCGGCCAGAAGTTCCCCAAGTCGTGGCTCGCCGACGGCCTCATCCACACCGCCGACACCGTCACCGAGCTCGCGCAGTCGATCGGCGTCGACCCGGAAGGTCTCGGCGCCGAGGTCGCTCGCGTCAACGAACTCGCGGACCGCGGTCACGACGACGACTTCAGCCGAGGCGACAGCGCGTACGACCGGTACTACGGCGACCCGTCGCTCCCTCATCCCGTGCTCGACTCGGTCGATCGTGCACCGTACTACGCGATGCGGATGCGGGTCGGCGATCTCGGCACCAAGGGCGGCCTCGTCTACAACGAGAACGCACAGGTCCGGCGCACCGACGGGTCGATCATCGACGGGCTGTACGCCGTCGGCAACACCTCTGCCGCGGTGATGGGCAACGAGTACGCCGGACCCGGCGCCACGATCGGACCGGCGATGACGTTCGGGTGGATCGCCGCCAATCACGCCGCCGACAAGACCGCCGACCAGCGCACCGAACAGACTGCGGCGTCCGAATGACCAGCGGAGCCATCGTTCAGAACGGGTACGTCGTCGACGATCTCGACGCCGCCGTCGACCACTGGATCCGGACCACCGGAATCGGACCGTGGACGGTGTTCCGCAACGTCACACTCGACGGCGAGTATCGCGGTGAGGCGACCACCGTGACGATGGACGTCGCGATGGGATACAGCGGCGAACTGCAGGTCGAACTGATGCAGATCACGTCGTCGACACCGTCTCCGTACGCCGACGTCGACGGCTCGCCCCGCCTCGGGCCCCACCACGTCGCCTGGATCTCCGACGATCTCGACGGATCCATCGCCGCCGCGGAACGCAACGGACTGTCCGTCCTGTTCCGCGCGGGCAACGAGATGACACGCGTCGCCTACCTGGAATCCGCTGACCAGCCGGGTCTGATCGTGGAGTACATCGAGGGCGGCATGATGCGTGAATTGATCGCCGCGGGCGTCGCCGCCGCCCGCCACTGGGACGGGACCGATCCCGTCCGTGAACTCGGCTGACCCCAGCCCGACTACAGGAGAGACCCATGTCCGAACCCGACATCAACGCCACCATCCGCACCTACCTGGACACCGTCGCCACCGGCGACGCCGCAGCTGTCGCCGCGCTCTACGCACCCGACGCGACTCTCGAAGACCCGGTCGGCTCCGACGTCCGGCGTGGCCGCGACGCGATCGCCGAGTTCTACGGCGGCCTCGCAGGCGCCGAGCTCACCACCGAGTTGCTGACCGCGCGCGTCTGCGGGCTGCAGGCGGCGTTCCATTTCCGCGTGGTCACCACCGCAGGCGATGCGAAGTACATCGTCGAGCCCATCGACGTCATGACATTCGACGCCGACGGCCTCATCACCTCGATGCGCGCCTTCTGGGCGCCGTCCGACATGACCGTCGCCTGAGAAGAGAAGGTGTGAAAGATGCACGAGATAAGTTGCGGGACCTGCACCAACCGCGTCTTGGTTGAGAAGTTCAGCCCGACGCACACGAGCGTGCAATGGCTCGACGATTCAGAGAACGCATGCCCCGAGTTCGCCGAGCGAGTCGCGCGCGGCGAGAAGACGCAGAACATCCCCACCTGCCTGGCCTTGCGCGACGCCATCGAGAAGGCCGTCCACGACGGCAAGCTCGGCACCGCCGACCTCCGTCGCGAGCCCGTTCCCGGCCTCATCCGCTGACACCAGAACATCCACTTCAGGAGTAGAAACATGACGGACGTCGACTACGACGCCACTCTTCGAGAACTGCAGACGCCCCAGGGTGTCCTGCGCTATCACGAGTACGGCGACGGTCCTCCCCTCGTACTGCTGCACGGTTCGGGCCCCGGTGTGACCGGCTGGCGCAACTATCGCGGCAATCTCGCCCTGTTCGGCGAACACTTCCGGTGCCTCGTCCTCGAGTTCCCCGGCTTCGGCGTGAGCGACGACTGGGGCGGTCATCCCATGGTCACCGCCGGAGGCGCACTCGGCGCATTCGTCGACGCGCTCGGGTTGGACACGTTCGACGTCGTCGGCAACTCGATGGGCGGAGGCGTCGGCGTCGGCTACGACATCGCGAACCCCGGCCGCATCCGTCGTCTCGTCACCATCGGCGGCATCGGGCGGAACATCTTCAGCCCGGGTCCGGGCGAAGGCATCAAACTCCTCCAGGAGTTCACCGAGAACCCCACCCGCGAGGGTCTGATCCAGTGGCTGCACTCGATGGTCTACGACCCTTCAGTCGTCACGGATCAGCTCATCGAGGAACGCTGGGCGCTCGCCACCGAACCCGGCACGTTGGAGAGCGCGCGCCGCATGTACGGCAAGGCCGCATTCGCCGCGATGATTCAGGCGATGAACGCCTCCGACACTCCGCCGCAGTGGGCGATGATGCACAAGGTGTCGGCGAAGACCCTGCTGACCTGGGGTCGAGACGACCGAGTGAGCCCGCTCGACATGGCCCTCGTGCCGATGCGCACCATCCCCGACGCCGAACTCCACGTGTTCCCGAACTGTGGCCACTGGGCGATGATCGAGGCCAAGGCAGCCTTCGAACGCACCGTGATGGGCTTCCTGCTCGAGTCCTGATTCTCGGGGCCTTTCGACTCAGAAGAGAACTCCGCTCGAGGAACACAGGTTCCTCGAGCGGAGTTCTCTTCTGCTCGCGTGAGCGCCGCGGGTCGAAGGCCGTGACGCTACCGCTGAGTGCTGCCGGCGTCGACGGGGAGCGTCACCGCGGTGATGTAACGTGCCTCGTCCGACGCCAGGAACAGACACGCGTTGGCGACGTCGACCGGTTCGATCCACGGGATGTCTAGCATGTTCATGGTCCTGGCCGACGCCGCGAACTCCTCCTCGGTGGGGCTCCGATCAAGGTCGGGGCGGAACCCGCGAGCGACGACGTCGTTCCGGATCATCGGTGTGTTCACATTGGTCGGGTGGACGGTGTTGACTCGGATCCCGTACTCGGCCGTCTCCTGCGCGAGTGAGCGCATCAGACCGACCACACCGTGTTTGGCAGCCACGTAGTGCCCGACCCCGTACAGTCCGCGCAGCCCCGCGATGGAACTGATCAACGTGATCGAGCCGCTTCCGCGCGTGATCAGGTGCGGCACAGCCGCCTTCGTCGTCTGCCAGACACCGGTCAGGTTGACGTCGATCATGGTGCGCCATTGATCCTCGGTCATCTCCGACGTCATTCCGCGCGAGGTGATTCCCGCGGTGGCGCACACGGTGTCGAGCCCGCCGAGTTCGGCGACGCCTGCGTCGACGGCGGCGCGGAGGGCCGCGCCGTCGCGGACGTCGACGACGTCCTCGACGAACCGTCGCCCCTCTGCACGGACTGCCGCCGCGGTCTCCGCGAGGTCTTCGCGCGTCGCGTGCGGGATGGAGACGGTGTCGACGGGACCGCACAGGTCGATGCCGATCACGTCGGCGCCCTCCTGTGCGAACCGCACCGCCTGAGCGCGTCCGATGCCGCGTGCCGCGCCGGTGATCAGCGCGACCTTTCCTTCTAGACGTCCACTCATGTCAGATAACTTTCTGGGTCAGGCCCGCGTCGACGACGATCTGAGTTCCCGTCACGTAGCGGGACTCGTCGCATGCGAGGAAGAGGACTGCGTTACTCACGTCTTCGGCGTCCACCCACGGCACCGGCAGCAGGTTTCGGCCGCCGAGTTCACGTGCCGCGTCGTCGAGGGTGGGATTGTCGAGGTCGGGGCGCAGCTTGGCGAACACCTCGTCGTTGAGGATCATCGGCGTCGCGACGGAGCCGGGGTTCACCGTGTTGACGCGGATTCCGGAGGCGCCGAGTTCGTTGGCGAGCGTTCGCATGAGGCCGACGACGGCGTGTTTGCCCGCGGAGTAGTGCGCCACCCGCGCGCCGCCCTTGTGCCCGTTGACCGAGCTGATGATGACGATCGACGCTCCCGACTTCAGGTGCGGCAACGTCGCCTTGACGGTGTTCCACACGCCGGTGAGGTTGACGTCGATAGGACGCTGCCAGTCCGCGTCGTCGAGTTCCCATGACAGGCCTGCCGACGGGTAGATCCCGGCATTCGCCACCACGGTGTGCAGATGACCGTCGGCGCCGATGGCGTTCTCGACGGCCTCCCGGACGCTGTCCTGCGAGGTCACGTCCGCATGCCCAACTGTGCAGCGGCCTCCGGCGCCTGCGATGAGACCGGCCGTCTCGGCAAGGCCCTCGTCAGCCGCGGGCAGGTCGAGCGCGATGATCTCCGCGCCCTCCTGCGCCAGCCGGACCGCGTGGGCTCTGCCCATGCCGCTCGCCGCGCCCGTCACGAGCACGACCTTCCCGTCCATTCGCTTTGTTGATGAGGTCATTCGCCGAATGTAAATCGGGACGGGCACCCGAATGGGTGTCCGTCCCGATCAGCGGACCTAAAGGTGTGTCGCCCAACGCGCGAAGCGAGTTGGGCGACACACCTTCGCGTCAGGCGAAGCCCGGCAAACCTCGGACAAGCGCCCACATCTGTGCGCGAGCGGCGGGAGTGAGCGAGAACTGGGCGAATGTCAGGACCCCGTGAAACAGTCCGTCGAAGCGGTGGAAGGTGACGGGGACTCCGGCCGCACGGAGTGTGTCCGCGTACGCCTCGGCGGAGTCGCACAATGCGTCGAGTTCGGCCGGAGCGATCACCGCGGGCGGCAGCCCCTCGTGTGAGGACGCCCTGGTCGGGTCCACCAGCGCCGAGTCGCGCCCGGTGGGAGCGTAGTTGTTCCAGTACCACTCGAGCGACGCCACATCGTTGTAGTACCCCTTGGCGTACTCCGTGTACGACGCGGTTCCCGAGCCCTCGCCGAGCACCGGGTAGATGAGGACCTGACCCGCGATCCGCGGTCCGCCGCGGTCCCGGGCCGCGATGCTGACTGTCGCCGACAGGTTTCCTCCGGCACTGTCCCCGGCGACGGCGATGCAGGTCGGATCGCCTCCGAACTCGCCGATCGACGCTGCCGCCCACTCGACGGCGGCATACATGTCCTCCATCGCGGCGGGGGCGGGGTTCTCCGGTGCGAGCCGATAGTCGACGGATACGACAATCGTCTCGGTGTTGTGCGCCATTGCCCGGCAGAACTCGTCGTGAGTGTCGAGGTTGCAGAACACGAAGCCGCCGCCGTGTGCGAACACGATGACGGGCAGCGCTCCAGTCCGCTCCTGCCGATGCGGGACGTAGACGCGGAGCGCGAGCGGTCCGCCCGGTCCGTCGATCGACAGGTCGGTCAGCGATGCGAGATCGGGTTCGGTGCCGCGGGGCCCACGACGCGCTTCGATCGCGGCACGGGCCTCGGCGCCCGTCATGTGCGACACCGTCGGAAACCCTTCGTCGAGTCGTGCGAGCATCTCCTCAACGTCGGGATGCAGGTCGGTTCGGCGTGTGCCCATGTCGTCTCCTAGTCGGCGGTCACCGCACGCTAGCGCGGCGGAAAGGCCGACCTCGACGCCCGCTCCCGCCCAGCGGGATCAGATCCGCGCGAAGCCCTCCCGCGACACCGTGAACCCTTTCCCATCAGGTGTGACGCACCGGAATCCGGCAGTGCTCGACGAGCACGTCAGTGTTCCGCCCGACACGGGGACGGTTACCTTCTCGCTGTACTGGAGGACACCGTGCGGCGTCGCCCATTGACCTTGCAGCGTGGTCGTGCAGGCCCCGGTGGGCCGCCACATGAACACGTTGGAGTTGGCGGTCTCATACTGGGCGGGATAGATCCCACAAACCAGATCCTTCGAGACCCGATGCGGCGCATTGGGCGTCTCACACCGAAACGACGTCTCGTGCGACACACAGACGATCGCACCGGTCGGCGACCGGAAAGCCGACTGATTTCCGCTCCGGAACCGCTCGAGAGGGACCGTCGACCCGCTCGACGTCGACGTCGTCGGCACGGCGCCGGTCGAACCGAACGACGTGATGTAGGTGCGCGAACCCTGATCCGGGATGGACGCTTGCACGCTGGTCCCAGACTTTCGATAGGGCACGTCCGCCCACGACTCCGGATCGATCCCACGCTCTCGAAGGTCCAATTGGACGTCGAGTTGGTCGCCAGACCACTGCGTCACACGGATCGTCTTCATGACGTATGGACGCGGGTCGACGACTGGCGAACCGTTCACGAACACCACCAGAATCTGCCCCGTCGACGAGCCTGTGCCTGCAGGCCCGGAGGCATCGCCGAGAGACCCGTCGTAGACACGGAAGCCGAAGCAGCTGTCGCCGCCATTCTGGGTCGACTTCTCCGGATGGAAGTACGTTCCGGACTGGCTTGTCGTGAACGGCCCGGTGACCTCTGGAATGGCGTCAGTGCATGAAGTCGTCTGACTGCTCGCACCTGCAGTCACGGTGACCGTCGCGACGCCGTCGGGCGAGTTCTTGGTGGAATCACCGCACGCCGCCAAGATCACCATCAGGACGACCATGAGAACTGTCGCTGCCTGCCCACGCATTCGCCTCCCCATGCACCGAACTGTATCGGTCCGGTACGACAAACCGCGTCAGACTGTCAGCTCTGGGCCGCGAGGTCCTTGGCGATCTCAGGCCAGGTGCTGTGGAGCTCACGCTCCCAGTACTCCCACGAGTGAGTTCCGGTCGGCCGGACGGTGAGGGTCGTGTCGACGCCGTTCGCGACGAGCGCCTGCTGCATCTGCTGGGTGCAGCTGTCGACGACCGCTTCGATGACTCCACCCATCAGCACCTGATCGAGCAGCGTCGCGGGGTTCCCGTCGATGAGGCGAGCGTTCGGGACGTCGTACCGACCGGGAAGGCCGGTTCCGGTGGTCATGTACACCTTGACGCCCTTCAGTTTGTCGGCGTGGAGGAACGGATCGTTGTCCTTCCAACCGGGGCCGTCGAGCGGTCCCCACATGTTGGTGATGTCGCCGCGCCCGCGGTCGCCGACAACGGTCCGGATGTACGCCTGGCCGAGCGGATCACTCGTTCGCGCGCAACCGCTGAACGCGGCGACGGAACGGTACAGCTTCGGTGCCGCGATCGCGAGGTTGAAGACCGACGTGCCTGCCATCGAGATGCCCGCGATCGCATCCGCGCCCGTGGTGTTGAACGCCTCGTCGACGAGCGGGGGGAGCTCCTGGGTGAGGAAGGTCTGCCACTTGTTCCGCCCGAGCACCGGGTCGTCCTTCTGCCAATCCGTGTAGTAGGAGAAGGCGCCGCTGTTCGGGGTCACGACGTTCACATGCTTGTCGGCGAAGAACTTCTGGTAGTCGGTCTTCGCCTTCCACGTCGCTGAATCCTCGCCACCGCCTGCACCGTTCAAGAGGTAGAGGACCGGCGCGGGACGCGACGTGTCTTTCGGACGAAGAACGGTGAGCGGGATGACTCGACCCATCGCCGCCGAGTACACCTCGAGGAGCGTCTCCTGCCCAGCGACGACCGCCTTCGTCACGATCCGCGACGGCAACTGAGCGGTCGCAGGCGCAGTCGACGACGGCGTGACCGCCGGGTCTGCCGACGCCACACCGGTTCCAGTGCAGGCCATTGCCAGCACTGTCAGTGCAACTGCCCCTCGGACAACAGATCGTCGCATCATCCACCCCATTAGTCTCATGCGAAACAACTGTCACAGATTCTAGCGCGACGACAGCCCCACCGGAAACGGCAGAACAGCGCTGGGCCGGTTTCGATGCGGGAGTTGGCGAAGGCAACTAGTAACGTTCCAACAAGCCAGAATCGCGCCCACGCCAGGCGCCCCGCCAGACGAGACGGACTTCAACGCGACATGTCAGACACCGAAACAGGCACTCCCGAGAAGAAGCCTGCGAAGAAGGACCGCCACCTCTATCAGATCGACTTCGTGCGACTGGTGACGTTCGCGGGAGTGATCCTCGACCACGTGATTCTGGGGATGGCACCGTACACGGCGATCATCGCCCAGGGTGCCGGCCTGATCCTTCGGTACACCAGGTACTGCTTCTTCGCACTGACCGGTTTCGTCCTGACGTATCAGTATCGGAACCGGGATCTCCACGCTCCGACGTTCTGGCGACGACGGTTCAAGCTCATCGGCCTGCCGTTTCTCGTCTGGTCGCTCTTCTACTGGCTGAACAAGCACTATCAGAAGGGCGGCCTCGAGAACGTCTTCGCGATCTTCGATGACAGCCACACGATCCGACTCGCCGTCAAGAGCTTCGCGTACGACCTGATCACCGGCCACGCCGCCTATCACCTGTACTTCCTGTCGGTGAGCATGCAGATCTACGTCGTGTTCCCACTCGTTCTGTGGGTCATCAAACGGACGTGGGGTTACCACCGCTACCTGCTGGCGCTCAGTGCAGCAGTCCAGGCGTGGTTCATGTTCCAGATGGTCCGCGACTACCCGAAGTCTTTCCTCGGCCTCGACGTCTCGTCACTCTTCGAGGACACGCCGCTCGGCACACTGTGGCGATACCTGCCGATCACAATCCTGCCGTACCAGTTCTTCATCTTCGCCGGCTGCCTCGCCGCCTACCACTTCGAAGCATTCACCGGCTTCATGAAGAAGTACCGCTTCTACATCGTCGGCGCAGCCACTGCGACGATCATCGCAACACTCGTCTACTTCAAGGGCAAGGCGAACGGCGCCGTCGACATGCCCGACCCGGCCGCAGGCACCGAAGAGATGTTCCGCGCAACGAACGTCTTCATGTTCCACAACGTGTTCCTCTTCCTGTCAGTCATCTGCATCCTCTTCATCGGCGGCATGGCGTGGCAGGCACGACGCCGCCCGGGATCGCTGGCCGACACGATCCTCCGAAAGGGTTCCGACCGCTCATTCGCGATCTATCTAGGCCACGTCATCGTCCTGTCGGAGGTCATGTCGACCACTCGCCGGTGGGACAGCCTGTCCATGGGCATGAACATCCTGATCACGTACGTCATCACGCTGATCTTGACCGTGTTCCTCGCCGAGGTCCTGCGCCGTAGCCCAGTGAGCCTGGTGACCACCGGCCGCGAACGCGAAGACTGGCGCAAGCAGACACCGGCGAAGTCAGCAGCCGTCGCCATTGGCGCGATCGTCGTCGGAGGGGCACTCCGCGAGTGGGCCAACACGTCGATTGGTTCGCTCATCGCCGCGATCGGCGTGCTGCTCCTCTGGTCGGCCGCCGTTGTCGCCGCCCGACAGCTGTCGGAGACTCGTGAGGAGCGTGCCGCCGACCGCGCAGCCGCACTCGCCGAGCCTGAACCGTCACTGGTGGATGAGATCGAGGATCCCGTCACCGACATCCCCGTCGACGACGAGACCCCCGCAAGGGTCACCGACAAGAAAGTCTGACAGCTCGACCCTCACGACAACGCCCGGCGAGATTTCTCGCCGGGCGTTGATTTTGACATCTGATCGAACTATTTTGCGAGACTTCTATGATTTGTCGCACACTAGCCTATACTGGAGATAACAGCAAAACCGGACACAGTCCACGACTCGCGGAAGGGAGGCGGACACCATGACCAGCACCTTTGATCTCCCTGATTCGCCTCTCGAACTCGCTCGCCTGCAGGACGCGGTGGCCGCGAAGCTGTCATCGGTGTCCCTGACCCCGATGACCGACGATGACGTCCTGCTCACCGCGAAGGTCTTGGAACAGTCGCATCGCCGGTCCGACGGCGTGGACGCTCGTATCTTCGCCGAAGTCTCCACCCGCGGCGCGTACCGCAAAGCGGGAGCGCAGACGCCGGGCAAGTACCTGACTTCCGCGCTGCGTCTCAGTGCGGGCGCCAGTAAACGCCGCCTGACCGCCGCGCTGGCGATCAGCCCGATGTACAACTACTCCGGCGACCAACTCGACCCGACCCTGCCGGCCACCGCGGCAGCAGTCGCCGATGGTGATCTGTCGGTCGACCACATCACCGAGATCTCCGCCGTCATCGACGAGATACCCGCCGCCATCCCGGCCGAGGACAAGGCCCGTGCCGAAGCCGAGCTCGCCGAACTGTCCCGGGAACTCACCCCGGAAGCCACCCGCGAAGTCGGCCGCCGGATCCTCGCCCACCTCGACCCCGACGGGTCGCTGACCGACGACGCCGACCGCGCCCGCACCCGCGGATTCGCGATCCAACCGCAAGACAAGCGGCTGATGTCCAAGATCCGGGCACAACTGTCGCCGTCGCTTCGAGCAAAGCTCGAAGCAACCCTCACCCTCTGGGCCGAACCCGGAATGAACAACCCCGACGACCCCGAATCACCCCGCGGCGCGGCGCTCGGAGCGGACGCCGAGGCTCTTTCCGCCGCCCGCGAGCGGGACACGCGCTCGCAGTCCCAGCGCAACCACGACGCGCTCGAAGCAATGCTCGACCACCTGCTCGCCAACGGCGCCCTCGGCGACTCCGCCGCCCTCCCCTCACACCTTGTGGTCACCGCTTCGCTGGAGGACCTCGAGAACCGGGCAGGTGTTGCGGTCACCGCAACCGGCACACGCTTGCCGGTCACTGATCTGGTCGACATCGCCGCCGACGCGACACCATGGCTCGAAGTGTTCGAAGGCCAGTCCTCACAGGTTCTGCACCTGGGTCGCGGCAAGCGACTGGCCTCGTTGGCTCAGCGGCTGGCGTTGTTCGGTCGGGACCGCGGATGCACCGCGCCCGGCTGCACTACCCCGTGGTCACGCACCCAAGCCCACCACATGCCCGACTGGCAAGACGGCGGACCCACCGACATCAACCACCTCGGCGGGGCCTGCGGAGGACACAACCGCAGCGTCTCCACCACACCCGGCGGATGGGAGACCACCATCCTCACCTCCGGCCCGTTCAAAGGCCGAGTCGGATGGCGACCCACCGGCTCGAACCAGCCGTGGAAAGTCAACCACTCGTTGCAGCCGGAGAAGCTGCTCCCGGCCATCCGTGCCACTCAGTCCGGGTCGGCGGTCGAGAAATGGTTGTCGTGCCGGATCCCGGCACCACCACCGGGACCACCGGCCCCACCAGGGGTCGACGTGGTGCGCAACCCCGCCTGAGCTGGTCAGGCGGGGACACTGCCATGCTCAAAAGCGTTGAGAACACGCGACACTAGCGCGGACGGAGAACGTCCTCGACAAGCTTCGCGACTCCGGCCTTGCCGGCGGTCGTCGGATGGTACGGAGGGCGGCCAGGGAAGCCCTGCAGCCATGGTTCAGGCGAGCACACGGTGTGCGCCTTACCCGATTGCGACGCCTGTACGAGGGTCGAACCAGTCGCACGCGCAGCACGAGCGGTCGCGCCGGCGAGCGTATCTGCCACGACGCTGGCCTCGAGAACCTCCCACGGGGCCAGCGGGAGTCCGGGACAGACGATGTCAGCAGCCGACACGACAGGCAGGTAGTCGACGAACACGATCCGCGCCGTGGGTGCACGCTTGTGAACTTCTCGCGCGATCGCGATCAGGTTCTGTTCCACCTTCACGAAGTCGGCGGGTGTCGGTGCCGGTGCCGGGATTCGTGACGCATTGCAATGCACGGGCGTAAGACCCGACATCGCCAGGTTCACGCAGCTCTGCACGCCAAGCCGGCCGATGTAGCCGACATCGTTGCCGCCGCTCGTGATCGTGACAAGCGAGGTGTCTGCGGTGACAGCGTTGATCTGGGCCGGCTTGTGATAGCGCTTGGACGGTGCCAGGATCTCGGACGTCGTCGATCCGGCGCAGGTCACGTCCATCAACCGGTAGTGCATGGTCTCGGCGACACGACTCGGGTAGTTGTCGTCGCTGCGTCCGCAGTTGTTCACGCCACGCTTGTTGGACGACGGTCCCGAAGCGAACGAACTCCCCATCGCCACATACTTCGGCAACTCTGCCTTCGGGTGTGCAGCGGCCATCGTCGGTGTTGTCGACGCGCCGCTGTGAGCGTCCCGCGAAGTCGCGATCGCCACGCCGAGACCCGCCACAAGCGCCATCGCAACGATGACGATCATGACGCGCGACAGTTGGAATCGAGACGAGGGCATGACGGCTAGTTTCCCATGAGAACCTGTGAAGTTGCCGAACGTCGACACGACCGAGTGTGTGATGTTTGCCGCGCATCAACGCGGCTGCACCACACGATGGCTTCTGTCGCCGCCGCCCGTGGCGGCGTGTCGCGGCGACAAACGAGAAGGGCCCGACCGATACGGTCGGACCCTCCTCTGGGAGATGACGTCAGTGCTGTGGCGGGCCGTAGCCCTGCGGCGGCTGCTGTCCCGGGTACTGCTGCCCCGGAGCGCCCTGCGGCGGCACCGGCGGGAAGCCACCCTGCGGCTGGCCCGGCTGCTGCCCGTAGTTCGGCTGCGCAGGCTGCTGGCCGTAGTTCGGTGCAGCAGGCGGAACCGAACCGGGCTGCGCGGGTCCAGGCTGCGCGAAGCCAGGAGCACCAGGCACGGCGTTTCCGGTCGGCAGACCACCGGCTCGCGATCCACCGAGCTTTTCGGGTGCGATCGTCATCAGGACTGCCAGACCGCCGACCGCGAGGGCCGCAAGCGAAGCCAGCAACGTCAGCCACAGGCCGTACGACGCTCCGCTGTCCACACCGGCACCTGCCGGAGTGTCCTTCATCGTGCCACCGAATGCGCCGATCGGATCAGCGACGAACACGATAGCGGTGATGGTCGCAGCGACACCTGCGACAGTTGCGACCACTGCACCGATGCCCGGGAACTTGCGAACGACGATCAATACTCCGCCGACGATCAGAACGACACCGAACACGATCATCCACACACCGGGTTTGCCCGGGCCGTCCTCGTCGCTGTTCAGCTCGTCAGCGGTGGGCGCGGACTTGAGAATCTCATCCTTCACCGAGTCCGGCAGAGATCCCGGAAGGTTGACGTCAGTCGAGACATCCGCATTGCCAAGACCACTGATCGACATCTCGATCTTCACGCTCATCGAGTCGCCGCCAAGCGAAGTCGACTGGTCGACAGAAATCGACGCCCACGTGAGGAAGCTGAACACCACAAGCAATAGTCCGATCACGGCTGCGACAGCTCCGACGATCAGACTCTTCTGATTCGGTGCCGCGGTCGGCGCAAGGATCGCCTGGGCCGCCGAAGCCTTCGCTGGTGCAGCTCCGAAGGGCGGAGGTCCAGGCTGCTGCGGATTCGGACCCGAAGGATATTGCGGGTTGGGCGGACCGTAGGTCATGAAATCTCCCCGACGTAGTGATGGATCATGCACCCGGCAGGGGTGCGCTGACCCTTCACTCTAGGAGACGCCCGCCACTCCCGCTCGAACGAGGTCATTCGTTCACACGACCGCGACAGACGACGACGGCCGGTGGGAGTGTCCCACCGGCCGCCGTACTGCTGGATCTATTGCAGATCAGGCCACGTCGTCGCCCGAACCTGCGGTCTTGGTCAGTTCCACGGCGTCATCGGGGATGTTCCGCGGACGCTCCGAACCGGTGAAGGTGAAGTGCGCGTCTTCGCCGTCGCCCTCGCCGTCCCAGCCTTCGACGTCGACCAGGACGATCTGACCGGCCTTGATCTCCTCGAAGAGGATCTTCTCCGACAGCTGGTCCTCGATCTCGCGCTGAATGGTGCGACGCAGCGGACGGGCACCGAGCACTGGATCGAAACCGCGCTTGGCAAGCAGGTTCTTGGCCCGCTCGGTCAGCTCGATGTCCATGTCCTTGTTCTTGAGCTGCTGCTCGACACGACCGATCATCAAGTCGACCATCTGCAGAATCTCGTCCTGTTTGAGCTGGTGGAACACGATGACGTCGTCGATGCGGTTCAGGAACTCGGGGCGGAAGTGCTTCTTCAGCTCGTCATTGACCTTCTGCTTCATCCGGTCGTAGTTCGATCCGCGACCGTCGTCCTTGCTAAAGCCCATGCCGACAGCCTTGGAGATATCGGACGTGCCCAGGTTGGACGTGAAGATCAGAACGGTGTTCTTGAAGTCGACCGTACGGCCCTGACCGTCGGTGAGACGGCCGTCCTCCAACACCTGAAGCAGCGTGTTGTAGATCTCCGGGTGTGCCTTCTCGATCTCGTCGAACAGGACGACGGAGAACGGCTTGCGACGAACCTTCTCGGTGAGCTGGCCGCCCTCGTCGTAGCCGACGTAGCCGGGAGGCGCACCGAAGAGACGCGACGCGGTGAAGCGGTCGTGGAACTCGCCCATGTCGATCTGGATGAGGGCGTCGTCCTCGCCGAACAGGAAGTTCGCGAGGGCCTTCGACAGCTCGGTCTTACCGACGCCGGACGGGCCGGCGAAGATGAACGAGCCCGACGGACGCTTCGGGTCCTTCAGACCTGCGCGGGTACGACGGATCGCCTTCGAGACCGCCTTGACGGCGTCCTCCTGGCCGATGATCCGCTTGTGCAGCTCGTCCTCCATGCGGAGCAGACGCTTGGTCTCCTCCTCGGTGAGCTTGAAGACAGGGATGCCGGTCCAGTTGCCGAGGACCTCGGCGATCTGCTCGTCGTCGACCTCGGAGACGATGTCGAGGTCGCCTGCACGCCACTGCTTCTCCCGCTCGGCGCGCTCGGAGACCAGCTTCTTCTCCTTGTCCCGGAGGCTGGCCGCCTTCTCGAAGTCCTGCGCGTCGATCGCCGACTCCTTCTCCTTGCGGGCGTCGGCGATGCGATCGTCGAACTCGCGGAGATCTGGCGGCGCAGTCATCCGGCGGATGCGCATGCGGGCGCCGGCCTCGTCGATGAGGTCGATCGCCTTGTCCGGCAGGAAGCGGTCGTTGATGTAGCGGTCGGCCAGCGACGCGGCGGCCGCGAGGGCGCCGTCGGTGATGGACACCTTGTGGTGCTGTTCGTAGCGGTCGCGCAGACCCTTGAGGATCTCGATGGTGTGCTCCACCGACGGCTCGCCGACCTGAACCGGCTGGAAGCGGCGTTCCAGTGCGGCGTCCTTCTCGATGTACTTGCGGTACTCGTCGAGAGTGGTGGCGCCGATGGTCTGCAGCTCACCGCGGGCCAACTTCGGCTTCAGGATGCTGGCGGCGTCGATCGCGCCCTCGGCGGCACCCGCTCCGACGAGCTGGTGCAGCTCGTCGATGAACAGGATGATGTCGCCGCGGGTGTTGATCTCCTTGAGGACCTTCTTGAGGCGTTCCTCGAAGTCACCGCGGTAGCGGCTGCCCGCGACCAGGGAACCCAGGTCGAGGGTGTACAGCTGCTTGTCCTTCAGCGTCTCGGGGACATTGCCCGAGACGATGGCCTGCGCGAGGCCTTCGACGACGGCGGTCTTGCCGACGCCGGGCTCGCCGATGAGGACCGGGTTGTTCTTGGTGCGGCGCGAGAGGACCTGCATGATCCGCTCGACTTCCTTCTCACGGCCGATCACCGGGTCGAGCTTGCCCTCGGACGCCGCTGTGGTCAGGTTGCGACCGAACTGGTCGAGCACGAGTGACGTCGACGGGGTGCCGGAGTCGTTGGAGCGACCGCCGGTGCCTGCCGTCTCCGGCTCCTTGCCCTGGTAGCCGGACAGCAGCTGAATGACCTGCTGGCGGACCCGATTGAGGTCGGCGCCCAGCTTCACGAGGACCTGGGCGGCGACGCCCTCGCCCTCGCGGATCAGGCCGAGCAGGATGTGCTCGGTGCCGATGTAGTTGTGACCGAGCTGCAGCGCCTCGCGGAGGCTGAGCTCGAGAACCTTCTTCGCACGCGGCGTGAACGGGATGTGCCCGGACGGGGCCTGCTGGCCCTGGCCGATGATCTCCTCGACCTGACTACGGACGGCCTCGAGCGAGATGCCGAGCGACTCGAGAGCCTTCGCCGCCACGCCTTCACCCTCGTGGATGAGGCCCAGCAGGATGTGCTCCGTGCCGATGTAGTTGTGGTTGAGCATCCGCGCTTCTTCCTGCGCCAGGACGACAACCCGGCGTGCGCGGTCGGTGAACCGTTCGAACATTGTTCTCCCTCGATTGCTTGCGCCCCGGTCGCTGCCACGTCAGCCGTGGCTGTAGATACGACCAGCCCTGCCTTCACTCTAGTGCTCTGGCCGAACTGTGCCTGCATTACGGATGCCCCTGGCGGATGCCAAGGCCCGCGATGGGGGTCTGAGGTTGACAACGTCGCACGCAGGCACGATGTTCCCGACTGTGTACGCCGTGAGCGAACGACGCTCAAGGCGGGCATCGGATCTCTCGAATTGGCCCGAACGGGCCACAGAGTGCAGGTCGAGAGTGTTAGCGTCCGAGACGATCACGACTTCTCAGACGGGGTGGGCGGAATGCGGATCGATCATGCTCGGAAGCGGGCGCGGACACGGTTCGCGACGATCACACTCGCAGTGATTCTGGCTCTCATCGGCTCGATGATCTCCGCGCCACCGGCCGACGCCGCCAATCACTTGTTCCCGGACATCTCCGATGTCGCCGTCGACCGCGCGGACTGCGGTCCGGGGTCCCTTCCCGAGAAGGGGATGCAGGGCCTGGTGAGCGCAGAGGACCGGAACTCGGGCCGGTCACGTCTCGGCTACCGCTGCAACATCACGAAGGTCGGCGGGGTCCGCGGTGCCGGCGGCGGCATAGTGTCGGCCACCTACGACCATTGCAGCTACACCGGCAGTCTGTTCCCCGGCAACAACCTCGTCCGGCAGCCCGGCGTGCAGGTGGTGAACGTCGCCGACCCGGCGAACCCGAAGGTCGTCGGATCGCTCACGTCACCCGCCATGCGCGGCGGCACGTGGGAGACGTTGAAGGTCAACCGGAAGCGCAAGCTCCTCGCGGCGACGGCGGTCCCGCTCCTGTGGGGCGGCGGATTCTTCGCTGTGTACGACATCTCCGACTGCGAGCATCCGAAGCTCCTCAACTCCGGTCCCGGAACCGCTACGCCGCTTCCGTTCACCTCGCACGAGGGCGGATTCTCGCCGGACGGCAGGACGTACTGGGCGTCCGGCGTCTTCCCCGGTCACCTCAGCGCCATCGACATCTCCAATCCGCGATCACCGAGGGTCATCTGGCAGGGATTGCACAGCTTCCTCGGACACGGGTTCGGCATCTCCCCCGACGGCAACCGCATGTACCTGTCGAACATGGCCGGGATCACCGTCCTCGACATCAGCTCAGTTCAGCGGCGCACTCGGTTCCCGCAGGTCAGGCACCTCGCCGCGTACCTGTGGCCGGACGGCCAGCTCAATCAGCACTCGATTCCGGTGATGATCGGCGACCGTCCGCACATCATCACCGCCGATGAGGGCGGCTCCGGCGGCGTCAAGGTGTTCGATGTGACGAAGGTGAACAGCCCGAAGTACGTCGCGCAGATCAAACTCGAGGTGAACCTTCCGGAGAACCTCGACACCAATCTCCGCTCCTCGATGGGCGGCAGTCTGTTCTCGTCGAACCCGCACTACTGCGCGGTCGACCGCCCGAACGAGCCGACGACCCTCGCCTGCTCGTGGGAGTCGTCGGGCATCAGAGTCTTCGACATCAGAGATCTGAAGAAGATCTCTGAGATCGGCTACTACAACCCGCCCGCCCAGAAGAATGCGACGATCGCCGACCTGCCGAATTCGCCGCACGTCCTCGGTTCGATCATCGGGGTGCCCGCCATCGAGTTCCTCAGCCTCGGAATGTCCATCGTCAACGGCAAAGTGAAGCTCAACGATGCGCTGGGCCCACGCTCGGGCATGGTCGTCGGCGGCGACATGTCGACCGACTGGTGCTTCTCGCCTCCGGAGTTCCACGGCCAGCAGGTGTGGACGACGTGCGCCGACGGCGGCTTCTACGCGTTGGAGCTGAGTCCACGGATCTACACGCCGCCCGCCGACCAGGAGTCGACCATCGGATGACCCGACGTGCGATGACTGCCGTATGCGCAGTCGGCGTCGCCGTGCTGCTCGTCATCGCGGGCCTGTTCGCGGGCGTCGCCTGGGAGAACCACCGCGCCGAGGCACGCTCTCACGAACCACGGCCCGTCGATGTCGGGTTCGCGCAGGACATGAGCGTCCACCACGATCAGGCGATACTGATGGCGCAGACACTGGCCCGCGACGTCGCACCAGAGGTCCGCGGACTCGCCGATCGGATCGTGGCGACGCAGACCGCCGAGGCGGCGACCATGCGCGGCTGGCTCGACTGGTTCGGTGAGCCGCTGACGCCCAGCGCGCCGATGTCATGGATGCATCCGTCCGAGCACGACGACCACGGCCCGGCGCCACAGGCGGACGACAACACCCCTCCGATGCCGGGTTTCGCGAGCACCGACGATCTCGCCCGCCTCGCCTCCGCTCACGGCGTGGACGCCGAGGTCTGGTTTCTCCAGCTGATGATCCGACACCACGAGGGAGGCATTGAGATGGCGACCGCAGCGCAGAACTCGGACGAGGCGTCGGGTGCCACCCGACGCCTGGCACTCGCCATGATCACCGAACAGGGCGACGAGATCGGCCAGATGACCGTGATGCTGAAGGCGCGGGACGCCGAGCCCCTTCCGCCCGCGTGATGTACTGATCGCATGTCGATCCGGAGCACCCTCGCACGTCTGCCGTTCGGGATGGGAACGGTGGCCGCGGTCGGCGCCGTGGCCCTGGTCGTGACGGCAGGCGTCGTGCTGATGCCCGGCGACTCCGTGTCGTCGGACGACGCCGCGCACGGTGTGCTCGAGGAGTACACGTCGGCCCCGACCGAACAGTGGACTCTCGACGACACGTCGCTGCCCGGCCTCACCGGCGACGGAGACGTCGCCATCGCCGACGTCCACCGCGGGGACTGGCTCGTGTCGTACACCGCGGGCATCCGGCGCCAGTACGTGCTGGTCGACGCGAACACAGGGTCGCTTCGATGGGACGCGCCGGTCAACGCGGGCTTCGGTGCGTGCGCGTTCAACACTGCCGGACAGGTGGGCTGCGCCGTCCGCACCCGCACCGACGGTCCGGACAACGGCTTCTACCTCGTCTCCGACTCCGGGTCCCTCGAACGCCAGACCGACGAGTCCGACACGTCGGCACTTGTCGGCCTCGCAACCGATTTCGTGCACGTCAACAGCACTCGCTACCAGGTGTCACGTCGCACGATCGACGGCGAGGTCCGGTGGAGTCGGACGTTCGCGTCGGCGGCGACCCCGTCGTACACCGACGGCGTGCTGGTCGTCCAGAACACCGACGGCAGCGCACAGGTCCTCGATCCCCTGACCGGCGACGACGTCCTCGCCTGCCGGACGTGCACGGTGCAGACCTACCCGACGGGAGTGCTCGTCTCCCACGACCCGCTCGGACGAGCGTCCGTCGACTTCCACCCCGTGGTGAACGGTGTCGTCGACGCCGATTCCGTGCACACCGCGCGAAGCCAGTCGCTCGTGTCCGGACCGTCCACGCTGCCGGTGCTCGGCGCCGCAGGCGATCAGTCCATGGAGACCCACGGCCGCTACCAGGTCGTCGACCCGGCGACCGGCGACGCCCTGTGGCAGGTGAACGACAAGGAACTGTCGAAGGTCCACACCCGCCCGTGCGGTCCACACGTCACCGTCGCCCGCAAGGACCGCTCGCGCGTGTTCCTGTCGCTCGCGGAGGGAACCGTGATCGGTGAGCTTCCACCTCCGGCATTCGGCGACCCGTCCGCGGACATCGACAAACTCGCCTGCGTCGGGGCGTCCGACGACATCGCCGTCTTCACCGACGGCAACCAGCTCACCGCGTATCGCCCGTCGACCGGCTCAGTGGCGTGGACCTACCCCATCGGCGGCGCCGCATACGACATCGACGGTCGGATCGCCCTCCAACAGGGCTCCACCCTGACCGTCCTCGCGCCATAGGAGAATCAGCGCAGCGCTGCCCCGATAACCTCGGCGAACGTGGTTCCGGCAGCACCGCGAAGGTCCGCGAGGTCCGTGGACTCCGAGTCGAGCGCACCCTGTGCGGCTCCGCCGTCGGAGTCGGAGAACACGTGCGCCGCACCCTCCGGCAGGCCCGCCTGAATGAGGGCGGCGGCGTAGTCGGCGACCGGAAGGTCCTGGTACACGACATCCGTGCCCGACACCGCGGCGAAGGTCGCGGCGATGTCCGCGTAGGTCAGGTGCTCAGCCCCTGCGAGTTCATAGACCGACCCGGCCGCCGAGCCGATGAGTGCCGCCGCAGCGGCGTCGGCGTAGTCGGCGCGCGCCGCAGGCGCGACCGTCGCGGTCCCGGCCGATCCGTAGAAGACGCCGCCGTCGATCGCGGCCTGCGCCGAGGCAGCGTAATTCTCGGAGTACCAGCCGTTGCGGAGCAGGATCACGTCGAGGCCGCTGTCGGCGAGCAGTTTCTCGGTCTCCCGGTGCTCGGCCGCCAGCATCAGCGGCGAGGTCGGCGCGCCCAGCAGGCTCGTGTAGGCGACCAGACCGACACCGGCGTTCTTCGCGGCCTCGATCACGTTGGTGTGCTGTGCGGTACGACGCCCTACCTCTGATCCGGACACGAACAACAGCTTGTCGACGCCTGCGAGTGCACCCGCGAGGGTCTCCGGCTTCTCGTAGTCTCCGGTGCGGACCACGACACCCGACTCGGCGAGCGTTCCCGCTTTCGTGGTGTCCCGCACGATCGCGACGATGTCGGAGGCCGCCACGCCTCGTCGGATGAGCGCGGCCACTGCCGCCCCACCGAGTCCACCAGTTGCTCCGGTCACTGCGTACGTCGTCATGGTTGCCCCTTCGAGAGTTCTCGTCCGGCGATCGACTGATCGCTACCCCACGATCATGCACTTACATTTCGTACAGTGCAACACTAGTAGTCAGCACCAGCACTCTCGTGGGGCTAGAATGTGAGGCATGACCGAGAACCCGACTGCCTCTGACGTCGACCCGACGCTGGAGGCCGACGTGTTCTCACGCAACTGTTCGTCGCGCGCCGTTCTACAGAACGCCACGAGCCGATGGGGTCTGCTCGCCCTTGTCGCGCTGCGCGACGGCGACCTCCGGTTCAGCGCCCTGCGTCGCCGTGTCGACGGGATCAGTGAGCGCATGCTGTCACAGACCCTGCAGTCGCTCGAACGCGACGGATTCGTCAATCGGGAAGTGCTGCAGGCGATCCCGCCACGCGTCGAGTACTCGCTGACGGAGCTCGGAGCCGCAGCGGCCGAGCGGCTGGCGGACCTGATCGACCTCGTCGAAGGGCACATCGCCGAGGTTCACGAGTCGCAGGAAGCACACGACGCGCGACGCAACGGCTGAGTCAGTCCGCGAGTTCGGTCCCCGGGTCGTCGACCCGGATCCGGTCGGGCAGAAAGCCGTGACCCGCGCCCCAGATGACGGCCTGGGCGCGCGTCGAGACGCCGATGCGCCGATATCCGCTGCGGATGTACGTCTTCACGGAATTGATCGACAAGCCGGCCCGTTCCGCGATCTCCACATTGCTCAACCCCTGAGTGATCAACGCGAGAACTTCCGATTCTCGCTGGGTCAGCCCCTCCTCGCGACCCGGCCAGTCGCCTGCCGCGACCTTCGTGCGGGAGCCTCCGAGGTGGATCGTCTCCGTCCCGTCGTGGACCGCGCGGAGCGCGGCGACAAGCTTCGCGGCCGGCAACCCTTTCGCGATGTATCCACCCGCACCGTTCGCGAGCGCGGAGCGCACCAGACGACTCTCGACGTTCCATGAATAGACCACAACGCGTCCGACCGCCGGGTTCGCGGCCAGTTCACGAACCTGATCCTTGTCACCCTGCGGATTGGCGAATGAGTCGTACAGCGCTATGTCGACCCTGTCGTCGACTGTCGTGTTCGCGTTCAGCTCGACGATCTCGACATCGTCGCCATAGGCGCGCAGCATCGCGGCGAGACCACGCACGACGACTTCGTAATCGTCGACGATCGCAATTCGAATCGCATTCACGTGCCACACAATACTCAATTGAATCTTTCACCCCTGGGGGTGAAGACAGGCGCCATTCATTCTCCGTAATGTTCGGTCCAGCGCCGAGAAGGAGGATCTCGGCGCACTGTGCGCTCACTCGAGGAGTGCGAACAGTCGACGCGTCACAGGAGGTCGGGCGGAGTCCCGACCGGGTCGTGCACCATCACGAGAAGGACTGCGATGACGGCGGCCTTGGGTCTTGCGATCGGTTGGGGCGCCGTGGGAGGCGCCGTCGGATGGCTTGCCGGCCGACTACTCCAGGAGTCGACTCACCGAGACCGGCGAGCGTACCTGCTGGTGGGGGCGACAGGTGGAGTGTCCGGCGGTTCTGTCATCCGCACGATCGGCGTCGACGCCGCCGAAGGGGGATGGCTGTTCAGCATCCTCGGGGCCCTCGCCGGAGGGTGCGCCCTGCTGCTCGCAGCCGGTCTGTGCGCGGCGATCGTTCGCAGTGGAACGGAAGTCGACTCCACTCGCACTGATGACAATCGATCCATCACGAAAGAGGAATGATCAATGGGCATCAACGACAAGTTCGAGAACAAGGCCGAGGAACTGAAGGGCCGCGCGAAAGAGGCCGCAGGCGCCGCGACCGGAGACGACGATCTGAAGAACGAGGGAAAGGCCGATCAGGCCTCGTCGGCCGTCAAGAAGGGCATCGAAGAGGTCAAGGACAAGGCCAATGAGGTGATCGGAAAGATCACCGGTTCCTGACTTTCATCTGCCACGATGGGCCTCGATCACAGATCGGGGCCCATCGTCTGTTTCAGCGCAGGAACGCTGCCAGTGCGGCGGAGTACATGGCTACGTCGTCGGCGCCCATGAGTTCACGACAACTGTGCATGGCGAGCTGCGGCGCCCCCACGTCGACGGTCAGCAGACCGGTCCGGGTCGCGGTCAGCGGACCGATCGTCGAACCGCACGGCAGGTCGGCTCGATGGATGTACCGCTGCAACGGGACGCCGGCGTCGCGGCACGCCAGCGCGAACTCGGCCTCGCCGATCGCATCCGACGCGTACCGCAGGTTCTGATTCACCTTCAGCACCGGGCCGCCGTTCACCGCGATGTGGTGACTCGGCTCGTGCCGCTCGGAGTAGTTGGGATGGGTGGCGTGGGCCATGTCGCCCGACGCGCAGATGCTCGACGCCATGATCCGCAGGAACTCGTCGCGGTCGCCGCCGAGCGCGCCGACGATCCGTTCGCAGACGGTGACCAGGAAGTCGGACGACGCTCCACGTTCGGACCCCGACCCGACTTCTTCGTGGTCGAAGAGAGCGAGCATCGCGATCCCGCGCGGCTGTCCGCCCTCGCCTCCCGAGCGCAGTCGAGGGACATCCAACAACGCCCGGAGACCGGCGTAGCAGGTCCCCTGATTGTCGAGACGCGGCGCGCTGAGGAGGTCACCCGCAGATCCGATGATGCGTGACGGCGTGACGTCGTGGGTCATCAACTCCCAGCCGAGGACCGCGTCGGGGTCGACACCTGCCCGGTCGGCGACGTATTCGAGCAGCGGTTGATTCTCTCCGACGCCGCGGATCCCGTCCACATGACGCTGCGGGTCGAGATGAACGCCTTTACGGTCGTCGGACAGGTGGATCGCGAGCTGCGGCACGCGCAGCACGGGTTCGTCGATGCGGACCAACGTGTGCGCCACGCGGCCGCCGTCGTTGTACGCGAGTCGGCCCGAGAGGCCGAGGTCCCGGTCCAGCCACGAGTTGAGCCAGGCGCCGCCGTACGGTTCGAGCGCCACCGTCGACAGGCCGGCGGCCGTTCGGTCCGGGTTCTGCTTGACCCGCAGGTTCGGACTGTCCGTGTGGCCGCCGACGATGCGGAACGGTTGCGGCGCATACGAACTGAGTCCTTCCAGCACCGACGCGTCCCACGCGATGATCGAGCCGCCGCGGATCACATAGCCGCGGACCGTCGTCGACCAGGGGCGATCCTCGAACACGCGCACGTAGCCCGCGGCATCGAGTTCCGCGGCGACTGTGGCACAGACATGAAACGGCGACGGCGAGGCGTCGATGAAGTCACCGAGCCCCGCCGCCGTCGCAGACGTGTTCACCGCCATCAGACTGCCGACAGCACCGAGTCCAGCGCCGAGTAGAACAGGCCGAGACCGTCGTCGGACGGACCGGTCAAAGCCTCCGTCGCGTGCTCCGGGTGCGGCATCAGACCGACGACGCGGCCGTTGGCACTCGAGATGCCTGCGATGTCGAGTTGGGAGCCGTTCGGGTTGTCGCCCGCGTACGTGAACGCGATGCGACCTTCGCCCTTGAGCTCTTCGAGCGTCTCGTCGGACGCGACGTAGCGGCCTTCACCCGACTTGAGCGGGATCAGGATCTCGGCGCCGACCTCGTAGCGACTGGTCCAGGCGGTCGTGTTCGACTCGACGCGCAGCCACTCGTCGCGACAAATGAAGTGCAGCCCCTCGTTGCGGATCAGCGCGCCCGGCAGCAGCCCCGCCTCGCAGATGATCTGGAAGCCGTTGCAGATGCCGAGTACGGGCATGCCTCCCTCGGCGGCCTTGACGACCTCGCCCATGACCGGCGCGAACTTCGCGATGGCGCCTGCACGCAGGTAATCGCCGTACGAGAAGCCGCCGGGCACGACGATCGCGTCGACGCCCTTCAGGTCGGCGTCGCCGTGCCACAGGGACACGGCTTCTCCGCCTGCTGCGGTCACGGCGCGCGCGGCGTCGACGTCGTCGAGGGTTCCGGGGAACGTGATGACTCCGATGCGGGCGGTCATGCTCACTCCGCCACGCGCGACACGTTGAAGTTCTCGATGACCGTGTTGGTCAGGAGCTCTTCCGCGATGCGCTCGAGCGCAGCGTCGTCGACGGTGCCGTCGACTTCGAGTTCGAACCGCTTGCCCTGCCGGACGTCGGCGATTCCAGAGAATCCGAGACGGCCCAGAGCACCGACGATGGCCTGTCCCTGCGGATCCAGAATCTCGGCCTTGGGCATCACATCGACAACTACACGCGCCATCGCGGCATCGCTCCTTCTGTGGTGAAGTCCTTCGGACGTATCCTACCTGCCGTGACGGCGGCGTCGTGCCACCGGTTGAGCCGCTACAGCGCGGCTTCGATCGCGGCGATCACCTCGGGTGCGTCGGGTTCGGTGCGGGGTCGGAAACGCGCGATCACGCCACCGTCGGATCCGACGAGGAACTTCTCGAAGTTCCACTGGATGTCGCCCGCCTCGCCGTCTGCGTCGGCCGTCTGGGTGAGCACGTCGTAGAGAGGATGACGATCGTCGCCGTTCACGTCGGCCTTCTCGAGCAGCGGAAAACTGACTCCGTACGTGGTGGAGCAGAATGTCGCGATCTCGTCGGCAGTACCGGGTTCCTGGCCCATGAACTGGTTGCACGGCATGCCGACGACGGTCAGGCCGCGTGGACCGTACGTCTCCTGCAGCTTCTCCAGGCCTGCGTACTGCGGGGTGAGGCCGCACTTGGAGGCGACGTTGACCACGAGGAGCGGCCCTTTGAAGGAGGAGAGGTCGAGGGCTGACCCGTCGAGGGCGGCAACGGGCACGGTTTTCACAGAGTGACTCATGTCGCTCAGCGTAGTGGTCGGTGAGCAACCTCACCACTAATTGTGTTGCAGCAATAGTTGCGTGGACGTAACTTAATTCAGTGCCTTCAATCGAACGAGTCGACGAATCCGTCCGCAGCACCTCCGCGGTGCTCCGGAGGTTTCTGGAGCACCTCGCCGAGATGCACGGACGGTGCACCGCGGACACCATCGCGACCACGGAGCTCACGCTCTCGCAGGTCAGGATGCTGCTCGTACTCCGCCAGAAGTGCGAAGCGATCTCAGTGAACTGCCTCGCCGACGAGGTGGGCCTGTCGCTCGCCGCGGCCGGGCGAGGCGTCGACCGACTGGTCGGCATCGAACTCGTCGATCGCCGCGAGGACGCCACTGACCGCAGGGTCAAGCGCCTCTCGCTGACCGACAAGGGCACCGAACTTCTCGACAAGCAGTTCGCACTCAAGGACGACGACCTGAAAGACATGGTCACGCGCCTGCCAACCGAAGTCCGGGCCCGTCTGCACGACGCCCTGTCCGACGCTCTGATCCATCTCTCACCAGAGAAAGTGACCTCATGACCTCACCTGCTTCGGCGTCCGCGCCGGACAAGCTCGGCCGCGACGTCTTCGTCGTCGCCGGCGTCATCGTGCTCGGCGCGATCATGTCGATTCTCGACGTGACCGTCGTCTCGGTCGCGCAGCCCACGTTCATCACCGAGTTCGGCACCACGTCGGCAGGCGCCGCGTGGTCGATGACCGGCTACACGCTGGCACTCGCCGCCGTCATCCCCACTGCCAGCTGGGCCGCGTCCCGCTTCGGCACCAAGCGCGTCTACATGGCGTCGCTCGTCCTGTTCCTCATCGGATCGATTCTCTGTGCGCTCGCCTGGAACATCGGCTCGCTCGTCGCGTTCCGCGTGATCCAGGGCTTCGGCGGCGGTCTGCTCATGCCCATCGGCATGATGATCATGACTCGCGCCGCAGGTCCGGAGCGTGTCGGCTCGGTCATGGCCGTGCTCGGCATCCCGATGCTGCTCGGCCCGATCATGGGCCCGATCCTCGGCGGCTGGCTCATCGAGATCGCGTCGTGGCACTGGGTGTTCCTGATCAACATCCCGATCGGCATCATCGCCCTCGTCTACGCATGGTTCGCGCTTCCGGCCAACGACCAGGAGCCGGGTAAGAAGATCGACGTCCCGGGCCTGCTCATGCTGTCGCCGGGTCTGGCACTGTTCCTGTTCGGCGTCTCGTCGAGCGCCGAGGAGCGCACGTTCAACGCACCGCGCGTCTACATCCCGATGATCATCGGCGCGATCCTGATCGCACTGTTCATCCGGCACGCGTTCCGCACGACCAACCCGCTGCTCGATCTCCGGCTCTTCCGGAACCCGACACTGCGGATCTCCGTCATCACGATGTCACTGTTCGCGGTCGCCTTCTTCGGCGCATCGCTGCTGTACCCGCAGTACTTCATCATCGTGCGCGGCGAGTCGACCCTGATGGCCGGACTGCTGCTCGCTCCCCAGGGTCTCGGCGCGATGCTGACCATGCCGATCGCGGGCAAGATGACCGACAAGATCGGTCCCGGCAAGTTTGTTCTCGGCGGCCTCGTCCTGATCGGCATCGGCGTCGCCGCGTTCATCACGCTCGGCACCGACACGTCGTACTGGTTCCTGTGCGCGGCCCTGTTCGTCCAGGGTCTCGGCATGGGCATGACGATGATGCCGATCATGTCGTCCGCGCTGGCAACTCTGCGCGGTGCCGAGATCGCCGACGGCTCGACGCTGATGAACGCCGTCCAGCAGACCGCTTCGTCGATCGGCACCGGCGTCATCACCGTCATCTTCACCACCATGCTGATGCCGCTGTCGCAGGCGGTCATGCAGGCCGGCGGCGACCAGGCGAAGGTCGGCGAGGCGATGGTCGCGAACGGCGTCGACGTCAAGGATCCGGCAGCAGTCGCCGACGCAGGCGGCAGCGTCATCTCGGACATCGCCTCTACCTATGGCGACACGTTCATCGTGGCCACGGTGCTCGTCGCTCTGACGCTGATCCCGGCGTTCTTCCTCCCCCGCCGCAAGCTGGTGGCAGAGGGCTCGGACACCGAGCAGAAGGTCCCCGTCGCGATGCACTGATCGCACCGGACTTTCAAACTTCGGCACTCTCCGCCGCGCTGTGCGCGGCAGGGAGTGCCGAAGTCGTTTCGGCGGAATGTTGTTGCCCGAGAGTTGCAGCCGGGATAGACATGAGTGTCCGTATCCGCACTATTCAGGGGAATGTTCTCCGGTGATCCTGACCATCTCGACGACACACCAGCCTGCCACCGACCTCGGGTTCCTCCTGCACAAGCATCCGGATCGGGTTCAGCGGTTCTCGGAATCGTTCGGTTCGGCGACTGTCTTCTACCCGGATGCCGATGAAGATCGCTGCACGGTGGCCTTGATGCTGGACGTCGATCCCATCGCGCTGGCCCGTTCACGCGGTCGGCGATCACCTGATTTCGCTCTTGCGCAGTACGTGAACGACCGACCGTACGCCGCGACGTCGCTCCTCGCGGTCGCGCTCGGCCGTGTCTTCCGCACCGCCCGGACGGGTCGCTGCGATTCGCGGCAAGCACTCGCCGACTCCGTGATCCCGCTCGAGATCGCGGTCCCTGTACTCCCCTGCCGTGGAGGACCAGACTTCGCGCGGAAGATCTTCTCTCCCCTCGGGTGGGAGGTCGACGCCGACCCGATCGCTCTCGATCCCGCGTTTCCGGATTGGGGAGACTCGAAGTACATCCGCCTGCAGTTGAAGGGCGATGTCCGGCTCGCCGATGCGGTGAATCAGCTGTACGTGCTGCTGCCCGCGTTCGACTCGTCGAAGCACTACTGGCAGGACTCGACCGAGGTCGACAAACTCCTGAGCGCCGGAGGCGATTGGCTCGCATCCCACCCTGCGCGCGACACGATCGTCTCCCGGTATCTGGCCCGCACCGGCGGACTCACCGGCATCGCACGCGCGCGCCTCGCCGAGCTCGACGGCGCCCCAGACGAGCCCGCGGACGATCTTCCCGTGGCTCCGCGCTCGGTTCCGCTCAACATGCGGCGGCACGAAGCGGTGCTCGCGGAGATCGATCGCCTCCGGCCCGACTCCGTGATCGACCTCGGTTGCGGGTCCGGGCGGCTCCTGTCGAAGATTCTGCGAACGAACGTCTCGCGTGTCGCCGGCTGTGATGTGTCCACACGCGAGCTCGCCCGAGCGGCCGAGCACCTGCACGTGGAGAACATGACCGAACGCCAGTCCGCGCGCCTGAACCTCTTCCAGGCCGCGCTGACCTACGTCGACGAGAGGTTCGCCGGGTACGACGTCGCCGTCCTCATGGAGGTGATCGAGCATCTCGACATCCCCCGACTCGGCGCTCTCGAACATGTCGTCTTCGGCGTCGCCCGGCCCGGTGCGGTCCTCGTGACCACCCCCAATGTCGAGTACAACGCCCGCTACGAAGATCTTGTCGGCGCCCGCCATCCGGATCACCGGTTCGAGTGGTCGCGCGCGGAGTTCTCGGCGTGGGCCGACCGCGTCGCGGCCGACAACGGCTACCGGGTCGACTACCGCGGGATCGGCGACACCGACCCCGCTCTTGGATCCCCTACTCAGATGGCGGTGTTCACTCGTGACTGACGTTTCCGACCCGACCGTGATCGGTGTGCCGATCGCGGGTCTTGTGCTGCTCGTCGGCACGTCAGGATCCGGCAAGAGCACGTTCGCCGCCCGGCACTTCCTCCCCACCGAGGTCGTGTCGAGCGACGTCTGCCGAGGCCTGGTCTCCGACGACGAGAACGATCTGGCCGCGACGGCCGACGCATTCGATCTGCTGCATCACCTCGTCGGCATCCGGCTCCGCCGCGGTCTGCTCACCGTCGTCGACGCGACCAACACCCAGCCCAAGTCACGGGCGTCGTTGATCCGCCTCGCACGCGACCACGACGTCCTGGTGGACGCGGTGGTCCTCGACGTTCCGGAGTCTGTCGCGGTGGCCCGCAACGATGCACGGTCCGACCGTGATTTCGGCGCACATGTGATCCGACGCCAGAGGGCCGACCTCAAGCGATCGCTGTCCAAGATGCGGAAGGAGGGATTCCGTAGAGTCCACCAGTTGCGCGGGGTCGAGGAGATCGACAACGTGAGCATCCGGCGTGACCGCCCGTGGAACGACCGATCGGACCTGACAGGTCCGTTCGACGTGATCGGAGACGTCCACGGGTGTGCTTCTGAGCTCGTGTCGCTGCTCACGACTCTCGGCTGGGTTGTCGAGCACACCGACGGCATCGCTGTCGGCGCTCACCACCCGGAAGGCCGTACGGCGGTCTTCGTGGGCGATCTCGTCGACCGTGGCCCCGACACTCCGGGTGTGCTTCGACTCGTCATGGCGATGGTCGACGCGGGGGCCGCACTGTGCGTCGCGGGCAATCACGACGACAAGCTCGCTCGTGCGCTTCGCGGACGAAAGGTGACGGTCTCGCACGGCCTCGCCGAGTCTCTTACACAGCTGGACGCCGAGACCGACGGCTTCCGCACGACGTGCGCCGAATTCCTCGACGGACTGATCAGCCACTTCGTTCTCGACGGCGGCCGTCTTGTCGTCGCTCACGCGGGACTGAAGGAGGCCTACCACGGGCGGTCGTCCCGACGGGTACGCGCTTTTGCACTGTACGGCGACACGTCTGGCGAGACGGACGAGTTCGGCCTTCCGGTTCGCTACCCGTGGGCCGACGAGTACCGCGGCTCGGCCACCGTCGTCTACGGGCACACGCCCACCCCAGCTCCGGAGTGGGTCAACAACACGATCTGCATCGACACCGGCGCAGTGTTCGGCGGTTCACTGACCGCGCTGCGCTACCCGGAGCGGGATCTGGTGTCCGTCTCTGCCGACCGCGAGTGGTATCCGCCGTCGCGGCCGCCGGCACCGGTGGAGCCTCGTCGGGATCCCGCGGTGCTTCGTATCGACGACGTCGCGGGTACCCGTTGGGTCGAGAGCCCGCGCGTGGGCAAGATCAAGATCCCGCAGGAGAACGCCGCTGCGGCGTTGGAGGTGATGAGCCGCTTCGCTGTGGACCCCAGGTGGCTGGTGTATCTACCGCCGACGATGTCACCCGCCGCCACGTCGACGATCGACGGCTTCCTCGAGCATCCACAGCAGGCGTTCGACGACTACCTCGGGTGGGGTGTGCAGCGCGTGGTCTGCGAGGAGAAGCACATGGGTTCGCGCGGCATCGCAGTGATAGCTCGAGATCCCGCGGTGGCGGCCCGACGTTTCGGGGTCACCGACGGCAGCTCCGGCGCCGTGTACACGCGGACGGGTCGTTCGTTCTTCGATGACACCTCGGCGCTGGTCGACGAGCTGCGTGATGCTGTCGCGCCGCTGTTCAGTTCGCTGGAGTCCGACTGGTTGGTCCTCGACTGCGAGGTGCTTCCGTGGTCGGCGAAGGCTCTCGGGTTGATCACGTCGCAGTACGCGTCGGTGGGAGCTGCGGCGATCAACGCGCTGCCCGCTGTCGGTGATCTGCTCGGTCGAGCGGCCGCTCGAGGGCTCGACGTCGCGGAACCGACCGAACGGGTCTCGACACGTCTCGACAACGCGCGAGCTTTTCGTGACGCCTACGCCGCCTACTGCGAGTCCGGTGAGCAGACGATCCGCGTCGCTCCCTTCCAGATCCTCGCCGCCGACGGCCGCCTGCTCGCCGAGACTCAGTCACACGAGTGGCACATGGCCGAGCTGGGACGCCTCGATCATCCGTTGATCGTGCCGACGCGCCACCGGGCCGTCGACCTCACGTCGGAATCCGACCGTGAGGAGGCCGTGCGGTGGTGGACGGAGCTGACGAGCGCCGGAGGCGAGGGCATGGTGGTCAAACCCGCCGATCTCGTGTCGCCGAGGATGCAGCCGGGACTGAAGGTCCGTGGTCGGGAGTATCTGCGCATCATCTACGGCCCGGACTACACCGATTCGCTCGACGTGCTGCGATCGCGTGGGCTGGGCCGGAAGCGCTCACTGGCGACCCGCGAGCACGGACTCGGGTTGGACGCGTTGAGCGCGTTCGTCGACGGACGTCCCCTGTGGGAGGTCCATCAGAACGTGTTCGGTGTCCTCGCCTTGGAGTCTGAGCCGGTCGATCCACGGCTGTGACGAACGTCGGCACTCTCTGCCGCGCTATGCGCGGCGGAGAGTGCCGACGTTGTTTGAGAGGTCAGACTGCGCCGGAGGCCCGCAGGATCCAGGAGTGCTCGAAGGCGATCTCCGCCCACTGCTTGTACCGCCCGGTCACACCGCCGTGGCCTGCGGACATCTCGGTCTTGAGCAGAATCGGGCGGTCGGAGGTGGTCGCGGCCTGAAGCGCGGCGACCCATTTCGCGGCCTCGGTGTAGAGCACGCGGGTGTCGTTGAACGACGCGAGCGCCAGGACCGCGGGATAGGCGCGGGGCGCCACGTTCTCGTACGGCGAGTACTGCTTCATGTAGGCGTACACGTCGGGGTCGTGGAACGGATCGCCCCACTCGTCCCACTCGGTGACCGTCAACGGAAGCTCCGGGTCGAGCATCGACGTCAGGGCGTCGACGAACGGCACAGCGGCGAGCACACCGGCGAACAACTCCGGCGCCATGTTCATCACCGCGCCCATGAGCAGTCCGCCCGCCGATCCGCCGTCGGCGACGAGACGCTCCGGCGAGGTACGTCCCGAGTCGATCAGGTGCCGCGCGACGGCGATGTAGTCGGTGAAGGTGTTCTGCTTGTGTTGCAGCTTCCCGTTCTCGTACCACTTCCGGCCCAGCTCACCACCGCCCCGGACGTGCGCATACGCGAGGACGACACCGCGGTCCAGCAGCGACAGCCGCGGAATGGAGAAGCCCGGATCCATCGACATCTCGTAGGCGCCGTACCCGACGAGCAGCACCGGCGCGGGTCCGTCGGCGAGGTCGCGGCGTCGGACCAACGACACCGGGACCCGGGTCCCGTCGTCGGCGATCGCCCAGTCACGCGTAGCGACGTACTCGGACGGGTCGTAGTCGCCGAGCACGGTCTGCCTGCGCAGAAGTGTCCGTTCACCGGTCGCGACGTTCAGGTCGAGGGCCTCGACGGGGTCGACGAAGCTCGAGTACACAAGACGCAGGCGCGGGGTGGTCCACTCCGGATTCGATCCGAGGGCGGGCGCGGACAGCTCCTGGTCGAAGACGATCTCGTGGAAGTCGTCAACGGTCGGGATGCCGTCCACGGCACGCAGATCGGCGACGGCCAGGCGAGGGACGGCACCGGACCGGTACGACAGCACGAGGTAGTCGCGGAAGCACTCCACGTCTTCGATGCGGCGGGACTGATCGTGCGGGACCAGGGTCCGACGAGCCGCGATGTCGTCGACGGGAGCGATGTCGACGGCATATTCGATCGACCTGCCGCCGTCGCCGTCATCACCGTTGTGGACGATCACGAAGTAGTCGTCGCCGTCGATGACGGCGTGATCGACGCTGTACTCCACACCCGGCGTGCGCCCGGCGACGCTGACGAACTCACCTGTCGGGTCGTCCGCGGAGAGGACGTACACCTCCGACGTGACCTTCGAGTCCGCACCGATCATCAGGTAGGCGTCGCTGGCGGTGGCGCCGACACCGACCCAGAAATGCTCGTCGGTCTCGTGGAATACGAGGACGTCATCCGTGCCTGCCCCGACTTCGTGGCGCCACACCTTGTCGGGGCGCCACGACTCGTCGACCGTCAGGTAGAAGAGGAAGCGGCCGTCTTTTGACCACGTCGCACTTCCCGCGGTGCCTGCGACGGCACCGGGCAGGTCCTCACCGGTGTCCAGATCGCGGACTCGCAGGGTGTACCGCTCGTCGCCCTCGAGGTCGACGCTGTACGCGAGACGCCGACCGTCGTGGCTCACCGCGACCGCGCCCGCACTGAAGAACTCGTGACCCTGGGCCTCTGCGTCCATGTCGAAGTACACCTGCTCACCGGGGAGCGGCTTATCGGCCGACACCTCGGGCGGCGTCCAATCGTCGTCGCCGGAGATAGGGCATCGACAGAATCGCGGGTACGCGTGGCCCTCGGTGGTCCGAGCGAAGTACCAGTAGCCCTCGCTCCGAGTGGCCAGACCCATGTCTGTTTCCTTGGTGCGGGCCTTGATCTCGCCGAAGATCGACTCCCGAAGCTCCGCCAGGTCGGCGGTCTGGGCGTCGACAAACGCGTTCTGCCCGTCGAGGTACGAGATCACCTCCGCGTCGGACTTGTCGCCCAGCCAGGCGTATTCGTCGACGAACACGTCGCCGTGATGAACACGTTCGCTGTGAACTCGCTTGGCGACGGGAGGAGTGAGCTCAGACATCCACGCGGTCCGGCCAGTCGGCGAAGGAGAGCGACGAGATGCGTTCGTAGGCCTCGATGTAGCGGGCACGGGTGCGCTCGACGATGTCGGATGGCAGGGCCGGAGGCTCGTCGCCCGATGCCTTGTCCCAGCCGGAGTCGGGACCGGTGAGCCAGTTCCGCACGATCTGCTTGTCGAAGCTCGGCTGGACGCGTCCCGGCGCGTAGCCGTCGGCATCCCAGTAGCGCGACGAGTCGGGGGTGAGCACTTCGTCGGCGAGCACCAGCGATCCGTTCTCAGCCCGCCCGAACTCGAACTTGGTGTCGGCCAAGATGATTCCGCGTTCAGCGGCCAGTTCGGAGCCTCGGCGGTAGATGTCGAGGGTGGTGTCGCGAAGCAGTTCGGCGAGTTCGCGCCCGACGGTCTCCGCGACCTGGTCGATCGACACGTTCTCGTCGTGGTCACCGAGGTCCGCTTTGGTGGCCGGGGTGAAAATCGGCTCGGGGAGCTTGTCGGCCTCACCCAGACCGGCGGGCAGTTCCACCCCGCACACGGAGCCGGTCGCGGTGTAGTCGACGAGGCCGGATCCAGTGAGGTATCCGCGGGCTACGCACTCGACCGGCACCATCGGCAGCTTCTTCACGACCATGGACCGTCCGACCAACTCCGCGGGGATCCGCTCGTCGGTCGGCCCGCCCGACAGATGGTTCGGGACGGCCAGTGCGTCGAACCAGAAGAAGCTGGCGGCCGTCAGGATCCGCCCCTTGTCCGGGATCGGCGTCGACAAGATGTAGTCGTAGGCCGAGATCCGGTCGGAGGTGACCAACAGCAGCGTCTGCTCGTCGATCTCGTAGATGTCGCGGACCTTGCCGGACGCGACGTGACGGTAGTCGGAGAGTGCGGGACGCATGTGAGTTGCTGAGACCTTCGAGTCAGGGCGGATGGGTCGGGGAACTACAGGATCGGGGCCGGCGCGTAGGCGACAGCGTCCGGGTAGGCGTCGAACCACGCCTGCGCGGCGGCGACGACACCCGCGACCTGGGCGTCGGCGGCACCGGTGAATGCGGACTTGTCCGCGATCAGTTCGTCGAGCTGTGCGCGATCGAGCGGGATGCGGTCGTCGGCGGCGAGGCGATCCAGGAGATCGGGCTCGCGGCCCTCCTCGCGCATCGCGAGGGCGACGGCCACCGCGTGCTCCTTGATCGCCTCGTGGGCCGTCTCGCGCCCGACACCCGCGCGAACCGACGCCATCAGCACCTTGGTCGTGGCGAGGAACGGCAGGTATCGGTCCAGTTCGTTGGCGATCACGGCCGGGTAGGCGCCGAACTCGGCGAGCACCGTCAGGAACGTCTCCATGAGGCCGTCGATGGCGAAGAACGCATCGGGCAGCGCCACGCGGCGCACGACCGAGCAGAACACGTCTCCCTCGTTCCACTGCGCGCCCGCGAGTTCACCGGTCATCGACGCGTAGCCGCGGAGGATCACGGCGAGTCCGTTGACTCGCTCGCAGCTGCGCGTGTTCATCTTGTGCGGCATCGCCGAGCTGCCGACCTGACCGGGCTGGAAGCCCTCGGTGACGAGCTCGTGACCCGCCATGAGGCGGATCGTGGTGGCGAGCGACGACGGTCCGGCGGCGACCTGGACCAGGCCCGACACGACGTCGAAGTCGAGCGACCGCGGGTACACCTGACCGACGGAGGTCAGTGCATTGGCGAAGCCGAGGTGTGCGGCGACCTTGCCTTCGAGCTCGTCGAGCTTGGCGGCGTCGCCGTCGAGCAGGTCGAGCATGTCCTGGCTGGTGCCCATCGGGCCCTTGATGCCGCGCAGCGGGTATCGGTTGATCAACTCGTCGATGCGGGTCAGCGCGATCATCAGCTCGTCGGCGGCCGACGCGAATCGCTTGCCGAGCGTGGTCGACTGCGCCGCGACGTTGTGGCTGCGGCCCGCCATGACGACGCTCGCGTACTGGGCGGCGCGCTCGGTGATGCGTGCGAGGACCGCGACGCCGCCTGCGCGGACGTGCTGCAGCGACAGCAGCACCTGAAGCTGCTCGACGTTCTCCGTGAGGTCGCGGCTCGTCATGCCCTTGTGAATGTGCTCGTGGCCTGCGAGGGCGTTGAACTCCTCGATACGCGCCTTGACGTCGTGTCGAGTGACCCGCTCGCGGTCGGCGATCGAGTCGAGGTCGATCTGGTCGACCACTCGCTCGTAATCGGCGATCGCATCGGCCGGGACGTCGATCCCCAGGTCGCGCTGCGCCTTCATCACGGCGATCCAGAGCTGACGCTCCAGGACGATCTTGTGCTGCGGCGACCAGATGCCGGCGAGATCGGCGGACGCGTAGCGGTTGGCGAGGACGTTGCTGATAGCCGGTTTACCCACGTCGGACAGTCTACGGCGGCCGTGGCCGACGACGAAAACTCGTCAAATGGTGAACAGGGTGAACGCAGTCCCATCTCGCCGGTTGCGCACTCGGACACCGACCACCGCGAGGACCGCGACAATTCCCGACACCACAGCAACGAGGGAGGCTGCGAGCGTGGAGACGTTGGGCGACGACGCGAGTGCCAGTCCGGTGGCGGTCAAACAGGTCAGCGTGGCGGCGGACGCAAGCAGCATGAGAAGACGAATTGCGATCATGGCGAGAGCCTCTCGCCTCGGCGAGGAGATCACCTGAGTATGAAATACTCAGACATGGCCAACGAGCGGAAAGTCCAAGGCCAACAGGTGGCGGCAGGGTACGTCACGAGACCTCGGCTCGATCTGATCGACTCTGAACACAACCGCATCCATCTGCGCCCCACAGTCCGCAGAGCACTGACAGCCCTCCTCCGTGCCCCTGACGGACTGACCACCGACGCACTGCTAGGTGCGACGTGGCCGCATGAGATGCCTGCACACCCGCGCCGGGCGTTGGAGACGACGTTGTCTCGACTACGCGCCGTCCTCCCGCCCGCATGCCTCCACCGTGACGACGACCGGTACCGGCTCGTGGGGCTGCCTGGCCCCGGCCATGTACCTGCTCCATTCATCGGTCGTGACCCGGATCTGCATCTGATTCGGCGCCTTCTCCGCACTCACGACGGTGTTCTCGTCACCGGTCCGGCAGGGATCGGACGCAGTCGCCTCATCGCTGAAGCAGCAGCCGCAGGCATTTTCGGCCACTCGTTGCGATCGGCCAATCACGATGTCGCGGAGATCGTCGATGCCCTCGTGTCGGCTCCGGTCGCCCCCTTTCGCGTCGTCCTGGTCGACGACGTCCACCTCTTCCCGTCCGCTGCACTCGACCGTCTGCGCGCCGTCGCCGACGTGTCGCCCACTCGTTTTGTCATGACTGTCCCCGACGGTGTGAAGATCCCGGGCAGCGTCCACGATGCACTGATCGACGGTTCGTGGACTCGCGTGGCACTCGGTGCGCTCGCAGACTCGGACGCTGACGCCCTCGCCGAAGCGGTCGGTCTCCGTTCTGCAGCGGGAGAAGGCAACCCCGGGCTCATCGTCGCGACAACCGATCGGCTCATCGACGTCGTCGAACGGCGACTGCCCGATGAGGCGTCGCGTGACGTCCTGGTTGCGATCTGTGCGACGGGAGCGCTCACCTGGAGCGAGATCGACCGTCTCGGTGCGACATCGACCGTTGACCATCTCGTGGTCGCGGATCTCGTCGACGTCGATGTCGTCGGTGTGCGTCCGACCTCGGAAGCGGTCGCTGCGTCCGTCCTGTCGGACGAGATCGCTCGTCGACGTGTTCTCGTCGACCTCGTGGCCGTGGCCGACACGTCAGCCAGACGTGCACGTTGGGCACTCGCCGCCGGAGCCGCCACGACGGCGGCCGATCACAGCGCCGCAGCGGCAGAACTCCTCGCTCAGGGGGATCCCGACGGAGCCGAAGTGCATGCGGCACTCGCGTTCTCCTCAGATCCGGGTCCTTCCACAGCCATCGGTTGGCTTCCGCCCCTTCTCATGGGGTCCGCACGCTCTGCGGCGATCGCACCAAAGGTGCGCCGGATCGTCGCTTCCCTCTCCGAGTCCGGCGTGATTCGAGACCTCCCAGCAGAGGCGTTTCTGGCGACTTTGGCGTTCATGAAGGACGGCGACGCCGACCGCGCCGTCCGCGAACTCGCCTCGGCTCCGGAGCACGAGTTGGTGGTCGTTGCCCGTTGCCTCCTCGGCACGTACACCGGGACGCCGAACACTGCCGAACCGCTCCAACTCGCGGAGAACGGATCCGGCCATTTCACCAGGCAGTCCGCTTGGGCGGCGTGGTTTCTCGCCGCATCGCTGACCGAATCCCCTGATCTTGACGCGGCGCTCGACCGTGTGGACTGTGCGTCCGGAGAGATCGTGCCCGCGCTGTTCGCTGCGATGCGGGCGCGCGGAGCAATCCTGCGTCGGGACTGGGCGTCGGCCCACGCACACCTCGACTCATCAGCCGAGCAGACGTCGCCGTCGGATCTTCGGATGCGAGCACTTTTGCACACGTATCGCTCGGAGATCGCGTGGTACTCCTCGGACGCGGCCCAGGCGATTCCTTCGGCGCGGCGAGCGGCCGACCTGCTGCAACGCAGCGGTCACCTCAGTGACCAACGGGTCGCGCTCCAATGGTTGGCACTGGCCTTGGCGTCCGCGGGCCGCTTCACGGACGCCCGCACCGCACTCGACGAAGCAGCCGGACTGCCACGCGCAGCCGTGATCGGCGACCATCTCGCAGTCCTCGCCGAAGCGGCGACCGCCGCGGCCACGTCCACTGCTGAGTATCTTCGACTAGTCGCTGACGCCCGTGCGATCGCGAGTTCTCACGGCGTATTCGCGGAAACGGTGGTCGGCGGGCTGGTCAGACATGTCCGGCCTAGAGCCGTCGATTCGTTGACAGCACGCGAACTCGAAATCGGACGTCTTGTGGCACGCAGGTTGACAAGCAGAGAGATCGCCGACCGTCTGAACCTGTCGCGTCGCACAGTCGAGAATCACACGGCCAACGCGTACCGGAAGCTCGGCATCAACTCTCGGCGCGATCTTCCGAACGAACTCTGACGAGTAGACTGGCCACATGTGTTTTCCGGTCACCTGTAACCGTTGCGGCAAGATCACCTGGGACGGATGCGGTTCGCACGTCGACGAGGTCATGAGTCAGGTCGCGCCTGAGCAGCGCTGCACGTGCCCACGCTGAAGTGCGCTCCACTGAACTGACACGACGCGGCCTGCTGACGGCGGCCGTCGGCGCGGCCGCTCTCGGCGTCGCCGCGTGCACGTCACACGATCCGATCGAGGCCGACGAAGCAGTCCACGTCGGACCCGACGACGAACTGCCAGTCGAGACCTCGCCCGCCGACATCCCGACCGACCCGCCCGTGGTGACCGGCGAGTTCGCATCGGCGAAGATGGCAGGCCGGAACACCCGGTGGGCGGTTGCGCGCCCTCGAGGCGTCACCGGCGAACTCCCCGTTGTGATCGTCGCGCACGCCCTCAACACCAACGAGAAGTCGCTGTTCCGTCCGTCGATGAACATGCAGGGCGCACTCCAGAAGTACGTCGACGCGGGGAATCCGCCGTTTGCGCTCGCCGCAGCCGATGTCGGACGCAACTACTTCCATCTGCGCACCGACGGGTCGGACGGCGCAGCGATGATCATCGACGAGTTCATGCCGATGCTCGACGAGAACCCCGAACTCAACCTTCGCATCGATCGCATCGGCCTCTACGGATGGTCGATGGGCGGCTACGGTGCGCTGCGCATCGCGTCGATCCTCGGTCCACAGCGTGTCGCGTCGATCGCGGTCAGCTCACCGGCGATGTGGGCCGACCCGCTGATGTTCCCTCCGAGGGCCTTCGATTCGTTCGCCGACTACCAGGCGAACTCGTTGTTCGGGCAGCAGCACGTGTTCAAGAAGATCCCGCTGATGATCAGCATCGGATCGTCCGACCAGTTCTACACCTACACGCGACAGTGGGCGGCCGACCTGCATCCGCCTGCAGCGTTCGCGACCACACCCGGCGGGCACACGAACCGCTTCTGGCGGTCGGTGATGGACGATCAACTCGAGTTCCTCGGTCGCGAACTCGCCCACCGAACGGACTGAACGGGCTACTTCACCGGCGGCGGGAACTGGCCGTCACGCATGATCGAGCCGTTCGACACGGATGCGGTGACCGTCGTCGGCCCGCCTTGCGGGCAGCAGAACGGATCGTCCGACCGCAGCCAGCGGTACCTCACCGTCACCGACTCGAGCGTGTCGCCTGCGATGGACGTGTACGAGTATTCGTGCGGTTCCACGGTGCCGACGAACGCACCGCCCTGGAAGAGCAGCACGCGCGAGGTGTAGGTCGCGTCGCCGAATCCGGAACCGTCCACCTTGAGCCAGTCGAGGCCGCATCCGCCGGAGAGGGGATGGTTGCTTGCGCCGTCGACCTGCCACTGCCCACCGTTCGAGTCGACCCCGAGCGATTCCATCGAGTCTTTGGCCAGGCGTGAGTTCAGGTCGAAGCAGAGCCCGTGCCCGCTGCCGTACGGTGCGGCTGGTTGTGTCGTCGTGGTGACCGCGGTGGGATTCGGCGGCGTCGGTTCGCCGGAGGCGATCTGCGGCGCAGCGTCGACCCCCGTGGCAGTCGTCGAGATGGTGGCGGTGGGCTCGTTCACCTCAGACGACGGCGTTGCGGTGTCCGGCTGTGCAGTGTTGCACGCGGCCAGACTGCATGCCATCGCCGCGGCGGTGATCGATACGTACAGCGCTCGTCGGTTCATGACGCCTCCCCTGGTGATCGGACGGTCTTGTCTCGATCATCGGGCGATGCCGCGCAGCCGTATCACCGGCGTCGTTCAAACAGACGACACTACAGCGAGATGCGGCCCTCTTCGGCAGCCTTGCCGATGTCGGTGCGGAAGTGCGCGCCGTCCAACTCGACGCGGGCGAGGCGTTCGTACGCCTGCGCGCGTGCTTCGGCGAGATCCGCACCGCGACCGACGACGGACAGCACACGGCCGCCCGACGAGACGATCGTGCCGTCGACCAGCTTGGTCCCCGCGTGCAGGACGCCCTCGGTGTGGGAGCCGGAGATCGGGTCTCCGGTCCGCGGAGTGCCTGGGTAGTTGTCCGCGGCGAGCACCACCACGACGGCACTTCCGTCGTGCCACTCCAGCGGAGGAAGGTCCGTCAGGGTTCCGTTGGCGACGGCGCCGAGCACCTCGCCGAGCGGAGTCTCGAGGAGATCGAGGACGGCTTGGGTCTCCGGATCACCGAAGCGGCAGTTGAACTCGACGACCGACGGGCCCTCCGCGCCGATGGCCAGTCCCGCGTAGAGAAGGCCGGAGAAGGGGTTACCGCGCTTGACCATCTCCGCGGCGACAGGGCGGACCACGTCGTCGACGATGGTGTCGACCATGCCGTCGGGCAGCCACGGAAGCGGGGTGTATGCACCCATGCCCCCGGTGTTGGGGCCTTCGTCGTTGTCTCCGACCCGCTTGTGGTCCTGCGCGGGCAGGAGCGGAACAACGGTGTCGCCGTCGACCAGGCAGAACAGCGATACCTCGGGACCGTCGAGGAAGCTCTCGAGCAGCACTGGGTGACCGTTCTCGATCACGTCGACGGCGTGCGCACGCGCTGCGCCGCGGTCGGCTGTCACGACGACACCCTTGCCTGCGGCGAGACCGTCGTCCTTGACCACCCAGGTGGGACCGAAGCGGTCGAGGGCTGCGTCGACGTCGTCGACCGCGGTGACGCTCTCCGCGCGTGCGGTCGCGACGCCGGCTGCGGCCATGACGTCCTTGGCGTACGCCTTCGATCCTTCGATCTGAGCGGCTTCGGCGCTCGGTCCGAACGTCGGGAATCCCGCGGCGCGCAGCGCGTCGGCGACACCGTGGACCAGCGGCACTTCGGGGCCGATCACCACGAGGTCCGCTCCGATCTCGCGCGCCAGGGCGACGACGGCGTCGCCAGAGTTCGCGTCGACCGCATGGTTGGTCGCGACGGAAGCGGTTCCGGCGTTGCCGGGAGCAGCGTGAAGTTCCGTCACCGACGGGTCGCGGTCGAGTCCGAGGAGGAGGGCGTGTTCGCGGCCGCCCGAGCCGATCACCAGTGCGCGCACGCGTATCAGCGTAGCGAGGACGTCACGCGCCTGCCGGGGCGACCTTGCTGTTGAACTCGATCACAAGCACCGGGAGCACGGGGGCGAGGGCTCCGACGACCACGCCTGCGAGCAGCGGACCACCTGCGGCGAGGAGGAGAACGGCAGCCCCGATCGGCAGCATGGCTCCGATCAGCATCCACAGGGCGAGACGCGACGGACCGGTCAGGTAGAAGTGCAGACCGATGGCGACGACTGCGAAGATCAGCATCGGGATCGCCGACGTGAGCAGAACAGCCAGCTCGGAGATGTGGGCCTCACCCTCGATCCACAGTGCGATCACGTGCATCCCTGCTCCGACAGCGGCACATCCCATGAACATCGGGATGCTTCCGTACCCCCACAGGAAGCATCGTTCACGCTTCTCGGCGAGAGCCTCACCGTTGGGCATGATCGTGTAGAGCCACCACATCGCGAAAGTGACGGTGAGCGCGGTGACACCCAGCACCGCTGCCTGGGTGCTCCAGCCGGTCCGCGAGATCTGGGCTTGCAGGACGGCGACGGTCCCGACCACACCCTCGCCGAGCGTGATCACGACGAGCGTCGCATAGCGCTCGGTGATGTGGAACGGGTTCCACGGCGTCCGTTTGACGAGCACCTCGGCAACGAACGGGCCGAGGAACTCGATGAAGGCGCAGACTGCGATCGCGATGAGGGTCACTCTGAGGTTCATCGGTGCGAGTGCGACGACGGTCCACCCCAACTGTGCGACGATGCACGCGACCGCATAGGTGAGGCAGGTACGCCGGTAGTTCCTGGCCTGCAGTGCGGCACGAATCCACTGCGGCACCAGTCCGATACGCATCACCATGTAGCCGAAGACGATGACCTTCATGTCGATGTGCTCGTCCGCGTCGATCGACGAGAACACGGCCGGGACGCCGGTCGCCATGATCGACACACCGATCATCTGGACGAAGACCGACAGCCGGAACCACGGGTCGTCGGTGTCGAAGGCCGACGCGAACCACGCGAAGTTGATCCACGCCCAGATGGCGGCGAAGGTGACGAGCGAATAGCCGACGATCGCGGTGAAGATGTGGCCCTCGGCGAGGTACTCCGCCAACTGCACACCGGCGACCGCGAACAGGACGACGAAGATCAGGTCGTAGAAGACTTCGAGCCCGCTTCCCGCGCGCTCCCCTTCGTCCGCATCGCGGCCGGTCATCCACTGCAACTCGGTTCTCACTGGCACGGGCCAACTCTAGACACGAACGCGCCCGCCGTCTGGACGACGGCGGGCGTGTCTGCGAGTGCGGTCAGCGCGGCGAGGTCAGGTCGTACAGGGTCACCCCGTCGACGGTGGTCGACGTGTAGGTGGCGGTGACCCACTCCTTGATCTGCGCCGATGCGCCCGACGAATCGCCGCCCATCATGCCTCGCCCGCTGTTGACGAAGTAGTGGATTCGGCCGTCGGCGACGTACTGCTTGAACTGCTCCAACGTGGGCGACGGGTCGGTTCCATTGAATCCGCCGATCGGCATCACCGAGTACCCTGACGCGATCTGGTAGCCGGACGCCTCATTGGAACCGATGGCCGCGGCGACCCAGGTGTACTCGGACGCGTTGTCCCGAAGCAGTGCGATCATCTCATCACTCGGAGTGGAACCGTTCAGCAGTCCTCCCGGTCCACCTGCCATGCCTTCAGCGCCGTTCATTCCGGGGAAGCCGCCGTTCATGCCTGGAAATCCAGCTTGTCGGCTGCCTGTGCTCATTCCCGGCGGCATCATTCCGCCGGGGCCGCCCGGGCCGCCGCGGTGCCGACCACCGGGCCCGAACATTCCGCCTTCCGTCTGCGGTCCGGCTGTGATGATGGATCCCTGCTTGCCCGTGTTGACGGTGTCGATCGTGTACGCGGTGGGACCGGCGAGCGCAGCGATGATCGCGCCTGCCGCGGCGACTGCGGCCGTCCGATTCCGCCAGCCAGCGCCGGGTGCCACGAGCAGTGCGACGCCTGAAGCCACTCCGACGATCAGGACCAGCCAACGCAGCCACGGTACGAAGTCGGGTGTACGAGCCAGCAACGCGAAGCCCCATCCCGCCGTTGTCCACACCGCACCGGCGAGGACCAGCCTCACCCACAGTCGGTGACGCGCGGGCCAGACGATCGCCGCCGATCCGGCGATCACCGCCGCGATCGCGGGTGCCATCGCCGCCGTGTAGTAGCTGTGGAAGATGCCCGCCATGAAGCTGAACGTCAACGTCATGACGGCGAGCCAGCCGCCGAACAGCAGCAGGTACGCGCGCCGACGGTCGGTGCGCGGCGCACGACCGATGAGGACGAGCGCCGCCGCCCCGAGAACGATCGCCGCCGGAATGAGCCAGGCGATCTGGCCGCCCTGTTCGGCGTCGAACATCCGCGTGATGCCGGTCTGGCCCCACATGCCGCCACCGGCGCCCGGACCTCCGCCGGGGCCCTGCTGACCGGCCATCTCCGCGAACTGGCTGCGCCGACCACCGCCGCCGACGCTGCCCTCCTCATTTCCGTTCAGTCTGCCGAAACCGTTGTAGCCGAGGGTCAACTCGAGAATCGAGTTGTTCTGCGACCCGCCGATGTACGGACGGCTGGACGCGGGCCACAGTTCGACGGTGAGGATCCACCAACCCGCGCTGACGATCAACGCCCCCAGAGCGGCGAACAGGTGGCCGACACGTCGCACCCACCCACCGGAACCGGCGACGAAGTACACGATCACCATCGGCGGAACGATCAGCATCACCTCGAGTTGCTTGGTGAGGAAGCCGAAGCCGACTGCCGCGCCCGCCGCGATCATCCACCGCAGCCTGCCCGTGTCGACAGCCTTGAGCAGTGCGCCCATCGCCGCGATCATCAGCAGGATGAGCAGCGCTTCGGGGTTGTCGAATCGGAACATCAGTGCGGCGACCGGAGTCAGCGCCAGGACCGTTCCAGCCCCGATGCCCGCCCAGTGACCGAATCGGCTGCGCGTGATGACGTACAGCAGAGCCACGGAGGCGACGCCCATCAGCACCTCGGGGACCAGCACCGACCACGAGTTGAGGCCGAACACCCGCACGAACAACGCAGGGATCCACAGGGAGGCGGGCGGTTTGTCGACGGTGATCGAGTTCGCCATGTCGGACGACCCGAAGAACCAGGCCTTCCACGATTGTGAACCCGCCTGGATGGCCGCGGTGTAGAACGAATTGCCCCATCCGTTGGCGGACAGATTCCAGAGGTAGAGGACGGTGGTCGCGACGAGCAACGCCCCCAGCGACCAGATCGTCGTGCGCCGGGACGGCTGCGGACCGTCGACGGACTGATGGGCCGAACGGTCGAGGGTCGCGGGCGGTTCCCCGCTGACGTCCACCCCGTTTCGGTCCGCGCTGTCCACGATGTCGATGGCGGTCATGCGGTTGCTCCTTCCGAGCGGGTGCTGCGTGAGGAGAAGAGCCGGCGCAGTCCGACGAACCGGGTGGCGGTCGCCACCAGGTTGGCTGCCACCAGGACGGCGAGCTCGGCGACTCGACCCACGTCAGGAGCGAAGCTGTGCAGGGTCGCGAGCGAACCTGCGGTGACGAGCCAGCCGAACATGAACACCGCGAGGCCCGTCAGGTGGTCACGCATCGCACGTTCGGTGCCGCGGACGCCGAATGTGAACCGTCTGTTGACCGCAGTGTTGGCGATCGCGGTGATGCCAAGCGCAAGGAAGTTCGCGGCCTGTGCTCCGGCGACAGAGTGCAGCATCAAGTACAGGAGTGCGTACGCGACGGTCGATGTGACGCCGACCGCGCAGAACCGGACGAGCTGACCGACCATCCCGACCGGCACTCCGTCGACGGCGGGGCCAGGCCTGCGATCTCGTCCGAGCGTCGCCCGCAGTTCCGCGATCGGGAGGCGGCCCCGCGCGAGTGCCCATCCCACCCTCGCGCATCCGCGCAGGTCGGCGACCGCGGTGGACACGATGTCGACCGAGCTGTTCGGGTCGTCGGTCCAGTCCACGGGGACTTCGGCGATCCGGAGTCCGACCCGTTCGGCGAGTACGAGGAGTTCGGTGTCGAAGAACCATCCGGTGTCCTCGACGTAGGGCAGCAGACGCCGTGCGACATCGGTGCGCATCGCTTTGAATCCGCATTGCGCATCCGAGAACCGCGCGTGCATCGTGGTGCGCAACAGCAGGTTGTACGAACGGGAGATCATTTCGCGTTTCGGCCCGCGGACCACGCGCGACGACCGCGACAGCCGGGTCCCGATCGCGATGTCGGAGTGACCGGAGATCAGCGGCGCGATCAGCGGCATCAACGCGTTGAGGTCGGTCGAGAGGTCGACGTCGCAGTAGGCGACGATCTCCGCGTCACTGTCTCGCCATACTCGATTGAGTGCTCCGCCGCGTCCCTTCCTCGACAGATGCACCGCCCGAACGTCGTCGAACTGCGCGGCGAGCGCCTTGGCCACCTGCAGTGTCGTGTCGGTGCTCGCGTTGTCGGCGATTGTGATTCGGGCGGGGTACGGGACTGCCTGATGCAGGTGATCGCGAAGGGCGAGAACGGCTGCGTCAAGGTCGTCTTCTTCATTGAACACCGGGATCACGATGTCCAGGACTGGTGGCGGGGGCGCCCCGGCGGCCGCGCCGGAGCGCGCCGCCGGGTCGGGGTCGAGTGTTGTCGTCATGGAGCAAGACTCGCTCCCCCACCTCCCGCCCCACTGCGATCGACCTGTCAGGTTCCTGTGGGCGTCACTGACTGCTGGTGGACACCGGCGTGACCCGATAGACGACTCTGTCGGCGACGTCGCCGGGCGGTCCGTCCGTCGGTAGGCCGTAACGTTCGGCGAGAGCGGCGAACACGATTCCGTCGGAGTCGTCGTCGATCCGTTCGACCACACCGCGGACTTCGAGGTAGCGGTACGGCTGGTCGGGATCGTTCACTGAGATCGCGACTTCGGGGTGGGCCGTCACGTTCTTGTATTTCTGGCGGGTCGTCGTGTTCGTGAAGAGCAGGTGCTCGCCGTCCCAGGAGAACCACATCGGGTTCACCTGCGGGCGGCCGTCCGGCCGGATCGTTGCGAGATGGGCGTACAGCGGCCGTTCGAGCAGGTCGCGGTGACTGTCCGGGATCACGGTCATGTCGGTCACTCCCGACCCGATGAGATCCACGCGGGATCGGCCACGATGTTGCGTGTCCCGTGGATGAGCGATGACACGTCGTCGAGTGCGGTCATCGCGTCATCGTCGAGGACCAGGTCGACGGCGGCCGCGTTCTCGGCGATCCGCGACGGCGACCGGGTCCCCGGGATAGGGACCGTCGGCAGACTGGCCCGGCGTCCCGATTCGTACAGCCAGGCAAGCGCCACCTGTGCGTTCGTCGCGTCGAGCCGCCGGGCCACGTCTGCGACGACGGCGAGGGCTCGCTGGTTCGCGTCCCAGTTGTCGTCGCCGAAACGTGCGGTGGATCCGCGCATGTCGGACGCCACCTGATCGCGGGTGAGCGTCCCGGTGAGGAAACCACGCCCCAGCGGCGAGTACGGAACGAATCCGACGCCCGACTCCACGCACGCCGGGATCACGTTCGCTTCGACGTCACGCGACCACAGGCTCCACTCGCTCTGCACGGCGGCGATCGGGTGGACCGCTTGTGCTGCGCGCAGTTCTGCGGCGGTGACCTCCGACAGTCCGAGGTGGCGGACCTTGCCTGCGGCGACGGCCTCCGCCATCGCAGCGACGGTCTCCTCGATCGGCACGTCGGGATCGCGGCGGTGCAGGTACCAGAGGTCGATGACGTCGGTGTCGAGACGAGTCAGTGACTTCTCGAGAGCTTCCCGCACATATGCGGCGTCACCGCGTGTCGGCTTGGCGCTCTCCTGACCTGCCAGCGGCACCTTGCCGGTGATCCCGAACTTGGTCGCGAGAGTCACGTCGTCGCGTCGGTCTGCCAGAAGCCGCGCGACGAGACGTTCGTTTGCGCCCGATGGGCCGTCAACCCCGGGCTGCGGCTGTCCGTACACGTCAGCGGTGTCGATGAACGTGACGCCTGCATCGACCGCACTGTTCAGAACGCCGAGCGCCGCGTCGTCGTCGGTGCCGCCGTACACGTGTGTGAGCGCCATGCCGCCGAATCCGAGGGCCGAGGTCTGAAGGGAGTCGCCGAGAACTGTGGTGTGCATAGATCCTCCTGGTGAGGTTGTCGTTATGAGGTCGTCCGCGCTGTCAGTCGCCGAGCAGGCGTTGTTGTTCGATAACGGCAGGATCGTTGATTGGCTGCTCACTGCAGTCCAGACCTGCATCGATGAGGCGCCGGTAGTGCGCGATCTTGTCGTCGACGGATTCGAGGTCGTCGATCAGCTCTCGGATGCGTGACTCGATCTCCTCGCGGTGATCCTCGAGGAGTCGCATCCGTCTGCCGTGCGTCCGGGCGCCTTGATCGACCATCGTGACGAAATCCCGCATGTGCGCCACCGACATCCCCGTTCGACGCAGCCGCACCAGCAGGTCGATCATGCGGATGGTCGTGTCGTCGTACCTTCGGACGCCTGCCGACGTGCGCGGGACCGCGGGGATCAGTCCCTCGGCTTCGTACCAGCGCAGCGTGTCCCGGGAGAGTCCGGTGCGGGCGGACACATCGGCGATGCTCATGTCTTCAGGCATGACACCAACGGTAGAACCTGGAGTGCACTCCAGGGCAAGAGCTTTCAGCCCCGAGGGCGGGAACCTTCACTGGACCGCAGAAAGTCCCCGCTCACCGTCAGCGCCGGTGCGGAACTGTCACCGCCGACCACAAGGGTCGCGAAAGCGAGGTCGCCGACGATGCCTGCGAACCAGCCGTGGGCATGCTTGTTGTCGCCGTACTCGGCGGTGCCCGTCTTTCCGCCGAGGCCGCTGATGTCGCGGAGGCTGCCCGCGGTTCCCGACGTGACGGCCTCACGCATCGCCGACCGGATGGCGGTGGCGACCGGGGACCCGATCGCCGACGGGTCGCTGTCGGCAGTCGTCGCCATGCCCTGGATCAGGACCGGAGTCACTGTCTTCCGGGCGGCGAGGGATGCCTCAACGAGTGCCATACCGAACGGCGACGCCGTCACCCGTCCCTGTCCGATTCCGCTCTCGACCTTGTGTGCATCGGAGTCTGCGGACGGGACCTTTCCTGTGATCGTTGTCAGTCCGGGCACCGAATAGTCGACGCCGAGACCGAATGTGCGCGCCGTGTCGGTGAGCGCGTCATCGTCGAGCTTGGTGGACAGCCCTGCCATCGTGGTGTTGCACGACTGGGCGAACGCGGTGTGCAACGGCACCACACCGAGGTCGAACTCGTCCTCGTTGGGGATGGTCCGATCCCCGAACCGCTGCTTCCCCGGGCACGGCAGGCGGCTGTCGATGGTGGCGACTCCGGATTTCAGGGCCGCTGCGGTCGTCACTGTCTTGAACGTCGAGCCGGGCGCGTAGAGACCGGTGAGGGCGATCGGGCCCTGCCGGTCTGCGGCGTCGTTCTGTGCTACGGCGAGGATTCCGCCGGTCGACGGTCGGATCGCGACGAGCATCGTCGGACGCTTCTCCTTCGCCACTGCGGCGTTCGCGGCCTGCTGCAGTGCGACGTCCATCCAGGTGCGGACCGGATCGGGAGTGGTGCCCTCGAAACGTTGAACACGTGTGACGGCCTCTCCCGCAGCGTCGACGACGTTCACGTCTGCGCCGGCAGCAGCGTCGATCACTTCGCGCCAGCGGTCCTCGAGCCCCGCTGTCGCAGGCGACTTCACATTCTTCGAAGCCGTGATCAACCGTCCTTCCCGACGGACGGAGACACCACCGATCCGGGTCAGATCGCCCACTGCTGCGGCATCGTCCGGCCGCAGTGCGACGACGGTCTGCGGCCGGATCTTGCCTGCGAGATCCTTGCGGATCGACACTGCCGTCACATCGGGCGCCACCCTGTTCAACCGCTGCGCGAGTCTGGCGGCCGAGTCGGCTCGTGCAGGGTCGAGCGACACGACGGACACCTCCTGCCACGTGAGCAGTGGACGCCCCTGCCGGTCCGTGACCTGTGTGTCATACGCCTTGAGCTCGCTGTAGAGAAGCCTGCCGCCCTCGGGTGCGTTCGGATGAATGATCGTCGGCGCCCACGTCACGCGGTCGCCAGACGTTTCAACACGCGCCGTGTACGTCGCGGTCCGATCGCGTGGAAGGCTCCACGTCCACGTGAGTTCGGTCCCGTCGTCGTTCGCCGCCACGTTCACGGTCGCGTCGCCCATACCGTCGAACGTGTCGGTGAACGTCTTCCGCGCGTCGTCGGGGGCGGACGTCAGATCGGCAGACGCGTCCGGATCATGCCTGGTCAGCGCGTTTGCCAGCTTCTGGGCGGGCGACTCGTCAGCCCCGCAGGCGACGACGAACCCCGCGACCATCACCAGTGAGAGAAGGGCCGCGGCCGGAGCACGCATCGTTCGAACGGATGACAGTTCCATGATTTCGACAGTATCCGGACCGCGCGTGCGACTGGCTGTGCACAACCTGTTCGACCATGTCGGACTGCGCCGATAGGTTGGTGGCATGTCATCCACGACGGATCTCACCGACGCTCAGCGGCTCGTCGCCGATCGTGTCATCACCTCACTCGCAGGCCCCGACGCCGCACTCCGCGCCGATCAGGAGACTGCCGTCGCGACGCTGTCGACTCCCGGCTCACGCGCTCTGGTCGTCCAGGCGACAGGTTGGGGCAAGTCCGCGGTCTACTGGGCTGCGACCGCAGTCATCCGGGCGGCGGGAGGAGGGCCGACGCTCATCGTGTCGCCGTTGTTGTCGTTGATGCGCGACCAGGTCGCCGCGGCCGGACGGGCGGGGCTCGCCGCCGCCACCGTGAACTCGGCGAACATCGACGAGTGGGCTGCAGTCGAAGGCGACCTGCTCTCGGGCCGGTTGGACGTGCTGCTGGTGTCGCCCGAGCGTCTCGCCAATCCGGGATTCGGCGCCAGGGTCCTCAGCGCTCTCGCGGGGAAGCTCGGTCTTGTCGTGATCGATGAGGCCCACGCGATCTCCGACTGGGGGCACGACTTCCGGCCCGATTATCGCCGGGTGTCCGATGTCCTCCAGAACCTGAACCCGCAGACTTCGGTGCTCGCCACCACGGCGACCGCCAACGAGCGGGTCACGGACGACGTCGCCGCCCAACTCGGCGAGGCGACCTTGGTTCTTCGCGGACCGCTTGCCCGAAAGTCATTGCACCTGAACGTTGTCGATGGACTGTCTCCGATTCAGAGGTACGGCTGGGTGACCCAGGAGATGCCGTTCCTTCCGGGCTCCGGCATCGTCTACGTCCTCACCGTCGCCGACGCGGACCGTCTCGTGACGGCTATCCGCTCGGTGTGGGGCGACGAGTACCCGGTCGCCGCCTACACGGGTCAATTGCCCGCCGACGAACGTCACGGTCTCGAGGACGCACTCCTGAGCAATAAGGTCAAGGCGCTCGTCGCGACGTCAGCCCTCGGCATGGGCTTCGACAAGCCCGACCTCGGTTTTGTCGTTCACGTCGGAGCTCCGCCGTCGCCGGTCTCCTACTATCAGCAGGTCGGTCGTGCCGGCCGAGCGCTCGACGAGGCCGTCGTCGTGCTCCTGGCGTCAGCCCTCGACGACGCGATCTGGGAGCATTTCGCCACTGCCACGATCCCCGACCCGAAGCGGATGTCCCGTCTGCTGGACGCGATGAACGATGCGGGAGGGCCGCTCAGTGTGATCAGCCTCGAATCGGAGACGGGGATCAGGCGCGGCAAGGTCGAGTTGATGCTCAAGCAGTTGGCCGTGGACGGAGTTGTGGAGCGCACGGCCGAGGGATGGCTCGCTACCGGAAAACCCTGGACGTACGACGCCGCACATTACGGCGGAGTCCTCGAGGTCCGGCGGCGCGAGGCGGACATCATGCGGGCATTCGTGCGCGGTGAGAAGTGTCTGATGAGACTGCTCACCGAATCGTTGGACGACCCGGCGGCCGCGGATTGCGGTCGGTGCTCAGTGTGCCGAGGCGAACTGACTCCCGGACTCAACGCCCGGCCGAATGTCGAGACGGTCGCGACCATCTCGGCAGTGCTGAGGACAGATGCTCAGGCGTACGCACCGCGCAAGATGTGGCCTCCCAAGGGGACGTTCTCTCGTGGTGGACGGATCTCCGCGGAACTCGCCGCCGAACCCGGTCGGGTACTGGCGTTTGCGGACGCTCCCCAGTGGGGCGACGTCTTGACCGGGGCCAAGCGTGGGGACACAGCGGCACGCGAGCGACTCGCCGAGTCGGCTGTCGCTGTTCTCGGCGACTGGGGACGCCGTGGAGGGATGCGCCCGGATTCGATCGTCTCGCTCGACTTGCAGGGCGGAACCATCGCGGCCGATCTGGCCGAGCGTCTCCGCACAGTTGGACGCCGTCCCGGTTCGCAGTTCGGTGTCGTGCCCGGGCCCATTCCGGGGAGGGAGGCGACAAGCGGTGTGGAGGCTACCTACTGGAGTGATCACCTCGGCCCGACTCCGTCGGACGTCGCGGGCCGATCCGTACTCCTCGTGGTCGACGAGACCACGACAGGGTGGGCGGTGACTCTGGCCGCTGCAGCTCTGCGGGACGTCGGAGCGTCAGCGGTTCTTCCCCTCGTGATCCATCAGACCGTCTGACTCGCCGGCGCGTGACTCCTGGCCGGAGCCGGTCAGGACAGGTAGTGCTGGACGAAGGTGATCCAGCCGCCACGCCACACCGGGATCCGAGCCATTCCGAACAGCGCGTGCTGAACACCCCAGCCGAGCAGGTAGACGATCACGAAGCCGACGGGCGGTTCCCGTCGCTCCTCGTCGCGTCCCAGCGCCAGGAACGCCGTTGCGATGGCCGCCATGTGAATCCAGCGTCCATAGTCTGCAGCTATGAGGAACAGCGGGAAGACGGCGGCCATCTGCAGCGGCCACAACCATCGTCGTTCGCAGAATCGACCGAGCCAGCAGACAGGTAGCAGCGCAAGCGCGGCCAGTGGAATGAAGTAGGCGTTCTGGGGCCAGAATCCGATCGTGTAGTCGAACCCGTACTGCATGGTGTACTCGAGCCAGCGAACCGACCCATTGCAGAGTTGTGGTTGATATCCGCGGGCGATGAGGTCGTCGCAGATCGCTGTCGCGGCGCGAGCGCCGCCGGGCGCCAGCATGCTGGCGCCGACGATGGCTGCCGATGTCAGGACGATTCCTCCTGCTGCGGTCCACCATTGTCGTCGGACATCCGACAGAGCTCGCCAGCAGAGGGTGAGGAGTGTCGGCAGCAGGACGACTGTCGCTTCCCACGACAGAAGCGATACTGCCCAGACGATCGTCGATGCCGCCACCAGAGCGATCCTCGCGCGTGCAGTTCTGTCGGCCGCCATGCTCATGAGTGCGAGCGCGAGGAAAGCGATGATCTCCTTGCGGAGTCCACCCGCCGGGTCCCATCCGGCGAACGGGACTGCCGCCGGCCCGCACCAGAGGAGGATCGACGTCGTCGACCACTCGTCGCGCCGTAGTCGGTAGATCACAAAGACTACGAACAGCGACCACAAGACCATCTGGAGTACCGCTGTCGCAACGAGCAGGTCGTCTGGATAGGCGATGCGTAGAAGTTCACCGGTGAATCCGCGCCGGATGAATCCGCCGGCGTAATTGATCAGCCAGTCACCGGTCTGGTGATCGTTTCCGCCTGCTCTGATCACGGCGGCGTACTTGCTGAACGCAATGAACGTCGAGAAGCCGAGGACGGTGAGTGCGAGTACAGGGCGCCACGTGCGTTCGATCGCTGTGCGTGCACTCGTCATGGGTGTAGATAGTATTCGAGCCCCTCAACCACAAGGGTTGAGGGGCTCGAATAAATGTTGAGTTCGGCGGTGTCCTACTCTCCCACACTGACTAAAGTGCAGTACCATCGGCGCTGGAGGG
>NZ_JBBCUB010000010.1:0-5372 GCF_037148075.1 Gordonia malaquae
CTCTTTGGGGTGTGTTTGTTTCACATTTTTTGTTGGAGAGTTTGATCCTGGCTCAGGACGAACGCTGGCGGCGTGCTTAACACATGCAAGTCGAACGGAAAGGCCCCTTCGGGGGTACTCGAGTGGCGAACGGGTGAGTAACACGTGGGTGATCTGCCCCAAACTCTGGGATAAGCCTGGGAAACTGGGTCTAATACTGGATATGACCTTCTGCTTCATGGTGGTTGGTGGAAAGCTTTTGCGGTTTGGGATGGGCCCGCGGCCTATCAGCTTGTTGGTGGGGTAATGGCCTACCAAGGCGACGACGGGTAGCCGACCTGAGAGGGTGATCGGCCACACTGGGACTGAGACACGGCCCAGACTCCTACGGGAGGCAGCAGTGGGGAATATTGCACAATGGGCGCAAGCCTGATGCAGCGACGCCGCGTGAGGGATGACGGCCTTCGGGTTGTAAACCTCTTTCGGCAGGGACGAAGCGCAAGTGACGGTACCTGCAGAAGAAGCACCGGCCAACTACGTGCCAGCAGCCGCGGTAATACGTAGGGTGCGAGCGTTGTCCGGAATTACTGGGCGTAAAGAGCTCGTAGGCGGTTTGTCGCGTCGTCTGTGAAATTCTGCAACTCAATTGCAGGCGTGCAGGCGATACGGGCAGACTTGAGTACTACAGGGGAGACTGGAATTCCTGGTGTAGCGGTGAAATGCGCAGATATCAGGAGGAACACCGGTGGCGAAGGCGGGTCTCTGGGTAGTAACTGACGCTGAGGAGCGAAAGCGTGGGGAGCGAACAGGATTAGATACCCTGGTAGTCCACGCCGTAAACGGTGGGTACTAGGTGTGGGGCTCATTTCACGAGTTCCGTGCCGTAGCTAACGCATTAAGTACCCCGCCTGGGGAGTACGGCCGCAAGGCTAAAACTCAAAGGAATTGACGGGGGCCCGCACAAGCGGCGGAGCATGTGGATTAATTCGATGCAACGCGAAGAACCTTACCTGGGTTTGACATACACCAGACGTATGTAGAGATACATATTCCCTTGTGGTTGGTGTACAGGTGGTGCATGGCTGTCGTCAGCTCGTGTCGTGAGATGTTGGGTTAAGTCCCGCAACGAGCGCAACCCTTGTCCTGTATTGCCAGCACGTAATGGTGGGGACTTGCAGGAGACTGCCGGGGTCAACTCGGAGGAAGGTGGGGATGACGTCAAGTCATCATGCCCCTTATGTCCAGGGCTTCACACATGCTACAATGGCGCGTACAGAGGGCTGCGAGACCGTGAGGTGGAGCGAATCCCTTAAAGCGCGTCTCAGTTCGGATTGGGGTCTGCAACTCGACCCCATGAAGTCGGAGTCGCTAGTAATCGCAGATCAGCAACGCTGCGGTGAATACGTTCCCGGGCCTTGTACACACCGCCCGTCACGTCATGAAAGTCGGTAACACCCGAAGCCGGTGGCCTAACCCCTCGGGGAGGGAGCCGTCGAAGGTGGGATCGGCGATTGGGACGAAGTCGTAACAAGGTAGCCGTACCGGAAGGTGCGGCTGGATCACCTCCTTTCTAAGGAGCAGACAACACCCAACGCGTCATCCGAATGTGATGATGGTTGGTGTTTGTTCATGGGTGAAACACAAGACGCCACCGCATATATGGCTGGGTCGACCCACAGAGTGGTCGGCGTGGCTGGTGGTAGTCATGCGGGTGACTGCATGGCTGCTTTTTGCACACTATCGGGGTTCTGAGAGAACACACCGGCCGGCAGTTGATTCTGTCGGTTGTTGTTCTTTCTAGACTGCTTGCTGACTTTCCGCCCGTTTGTCGGGTGTGGGGGTGGGTGGGTGTGTGTTGTTTGAGAAGTGGATAGTGGATGCGAGCATCTTGACACGTGTCAGGGTGTTTTGTATTGCAATTTCAAAAAGTATGTTGAATTGAAATGTGATGTCCACATTCGTTCCAGAGCCTCGTTGGGGTTGTGGGGTGTTTGTGGGTGTTGTTGTAAGTGTTTTAGGGCGTTCGGTGGATGCCTTGGTACCAGGAGCCGATGAAGGACGTGGTAGGCCGCGATAGTCCTCGGGGAGTTGTCAAACGAGCTGTGATCCGAGGGTGTCCGAATGGGGAAACCCAGCACGAGTTATGTCGTGTTACCCACTTCTGAATGTATAGGGAGTGTGGAGGGAACGTGGGGAAGTGAAACATCTCAGTACCCACAGGAAGAGAAAACAATAGTGATTCCGTGAGTAGTGGCGAGCGAAAGCGGATGGGGCTAAACTGCGCGTATGTGATACCCGGCAGGGGTTGTGCGTGTGGGGTTGTGGGAGCATCATGTCATCGTCTGCCGGCGGTGAGGTCAGTAAGAAAATCATGGGTTAGGTGAAGTGGCCTGGAATGGTCTGCCGTAGGGGGTGAGAGTCCCGTAACCGAAAACTTGTGGTCTGGCTTTGGTGTTTCCCAAGTAGCAGCGGGCTCGTGGAATCTGCTGTGAATCTGCCGGGACCACCCGGTAAGCCTAAATACTCTCTGGTGACCGATAGCGGACTAGTACCGTGAGGGAAAGGTGAAAAGTACCCCGGGAGGGGAGTGAAATAGTACCTGAAACCGGACGCTTACAATCCGTCAGAGCCTTCCCTTTGGGGTGGGGTGATGGCGTGCCTTTTGAAGAATGAGCCTGCGAGTTAGTGCTCAGTGGCAAGGTTAACCCGTGTGGGGTAGCCGTAGCGAAAGCGAGTCTGAATAGGGCGCATGAGTCGCTGGGTCTAGACCCGAAGCGGAGTGATCTACCCATGGCCAGGGTGAAGCAGAGGTAAGACTTTGTGGAGGCCCGAACCCACTTCAGTTGAAAATGGAGGGGATGAGTTGTGGGTAGGGGTGAAAGGCCAATCAAACTCCGTGATAGCTGGTTCTCCCCGAAATGCATTTAGGTGCAGCGTCACGTGTTTCTTACTGGAGGTAGAGCTACTGGATGGCCGATGGGCCCTACAAGGTTACTGACGTCAGCCAAACTCCGAATGCCGGTAAGTGAGAGCGTGGCAGTGAGACTGCGGGGGATAAGCTTCGTAGTCGAGAGGGAAACAGCCCAGATCGCCGGCTAAGGCCCCTAAGCGTGTACTAAGTGGAAAAGGATGTGGGGTCGCGAAGACAACCAGGAGGTTGGCTTAGAAGCAGCCACCCTTGAAAGAGTGCGTAATAGCTCACTGGTCAAGTGATCCTGCGCCGACAATGTAGCGGGGCTCAAGTACACCGCCGAAGCCGCGGCACTCACACATGTACATCGGCGACCCCTTTTGGGGGGTTGTCTAGTGGTGTGGGTGGGTAGGGGAGCGTCCTGCATCCGTGGAAGCCGCAGAGTGATCTAGTGGTGGAGGGTGTGGGAGTGAGAATGCAGGCATGAGTAGCGAAAGACAAGTGAGAAACTTGTCCGCCGAATGACCAAGGGTTCCTGGGCCAGGTTAATCCGCCCAGGGTGAGTCGGGACCTAAGGCGAGGCCGACAGGCGTAGTCGATGGACAACGGGTTGATATTCCCGTACCCGTGTATCCGCGCCCAGTGGCGAATCATCTGTACTAACCATCCAAAAGCACTGTTTCGACCTTTCGGGGTTGTCTTGGTGTGGCTGCGTGGGACCTTGGGTGTAGTAGTCAAGCGATGGGGTGACGCAGGAAGGTAGCTGGGCCAGTCAGTGGTTGTACTGGTGTAAGCCTGTAGGGAGTGACATAGGCAAATCCGTGTCACATTGATCCTGAGAGGTGATGCGTAGCCGTTTTGGTGAATTCAGTGATCCTATGCTGCCGAGAAAAGCCTCTAGTGAGTTGGTGCACGGCCCGTACCCCAAACCGACACAGGTGGTCAGGTAGAGAATACTAAGGCGATCGAGATAACTGTGGTTAAGGAACTCGGCAAATTACCCCCGTAACTTCGGGAGAAGGGGGGCCATGGCTGGTGATCACTCTTTGCGGTGTGAGCTGGTTGTGGTCGCAGAGACCAGAGAGAAGCGACTGTTTACTAAAAACACAGGTCCGTGCGAAGTCGTAAGACGATGTATACGGACTGACGCCTGCCCGGTGCTGGAAGGTTAAGAGGACCGGTTAGTGGACTTGTTCCGCGAAGCTGAGAATTTAAGCCCCAGTAAACGGCGGTGGTAACTATAACCATCCTAAGGTAGCGAAATTCCTTGTCGGGTAAGTTCCGACCTGCACGAATGGCGTAACGACTTCTCTGCTGTCTCAACCACAGACTCGGCGAAATTGCAGTACGAGTAAAGATGCTCGTTTCGCGCGGCAGGACGAAAAGACCCCGGGACCTTCACTATAGCTTGGTATTGGTGTTCGGTACGGTTTGTGTAGGATAGGTGGGAGACTGTGAAGCTGGCACGCTAGTGTTGGTGGAGTCGTTGTTGAAATACCACTCTGATCGTATTGGGCTTCTAACCTCGGACCCTGATCGGGTTCAGGGACAGTGCCTGGTGGGTAGTTTAACTGGGGCGGTTGCCTCCTAAAATGTAACGGAGGCGCCCAAAGGTTCCCTCAGCCTGGATGGCAATCAGGTGTTGAGTGTAAGTGCACAAGGGAGCTTGACTGTGAGACGTACATGTCGAGCAGGGACGAAAGTCGGGACTAGTGATCCGGCACCGGCAAGTGGAAGCGGTGTCGCTCAACGGATAAAAGGTACCCCGGGGATAACAGGCTGATCTTCCCCAAGAGTCCATATCGACGGGATGGTTTGGCACCTCGATGTCGGCTCGTCGCATCCTGGGGCTGGAGTAGGTCCCAAGGGTTGGGCTGTTCGCCCATTAAAGCGGCACGCGAGCTGGGTTTAGAACGTCGTGAGACAGTTCGGTCTCTATCCGCCGCGCGCGATTAGAAACTTGAGGAAACCTGTCCCTAGTACGAGAGGACCGGGACGGACGAACCTCTGGTGTGCCAGTTGTTCCGCCAGGAGCACTGCTGGTTAGCTACGTTCGGAAGGGATAACCGCTGAAAGCATCTAAGCGGGAAGCCTGTTCCAAGATGAGGTTTCTCACCACCCTTCGGGGTGGGTAAGGCCCCCTACAGACTATGGGGTTGATAGGCCAGAACTGTAAGCATAGTAATGTGTTCAGGTGACTGGTACTAATAGGCCGAGGACTTACTAACAACACTCACACGCATTCGTGACACACGTTTTTGTGTCTGTGATGGTCGCATCCACTATCTACTTCTGAAACAACACACGACTGTGATCCCCTTTTTTGGGGGGTTGTGGTTGGTGATAGTTTCATATTGTTTCGGTGGCTATAGCGGAGGGGAAACGCCCGGCCCCATTCCGAACCCGGAAGCTAAGCCCTCCAGCGCCGATGGTACTGCACTTTAGTCAGTGTGGGAGAGTAGGACACCGCCGAACTCAACAT
>NZ_JBBCUB010000011.1:0-745 GCF_037148075.1 Gordonia malaquae
CAGGACGCGGTGGCCGCCAAGCTGTCATCGGTGTCGCTGACCCCGATGTCCGATGATGACGTCCTGCACATGTCCGAGGTGTTCGAGCGTTCCAATCGCCGGTCCGACGGCATCGGCGCCCGCCTGTACGCAGAGGTCTCCACCCGCGGCGCCTACCGCAAAGCTGGCGTCCAGACGCCGGGCAAGTACCTCACCGCAGCCCTGCGCCTGGGCCTCGGCGCCAGCAAGCGCCGCGTCGCCGCAGCATTGGCGATCAGCCCGATGTACAACTACTCGGGCGACCAGCTCGACCCGGCACTGCCGGCCACCGCCGCCGCCGTTGCCGATGGTGATCTGTCGGTCGACCACGTCAATGAGATCGTCGCCGTGATCGACGAGATCCCCGCCGCCATCCCCGCCGAGGACAAGGCTCGTGCTGAGCAGGAGCTCGCCGAACTGTCCCGGCAGTTGACCCCGGAGGGGACGCGGGAGGTCGGCCGCCGGATCCTGGCCCACCTGGACCCCGACGGGTCGCTGACCGATGACGCCGATCGCGCCCGGACGCGGGGATTCGCGATCCAGCCGCAGGACAAGCGGCTGATGTCCAAGATCCGGGCGCAACTGTCGCCGTCGCTTCGAGCAAAACTCGAAGCAATTCTCACCCTCTGGGCAGAGCCAGGGATGAACAACCCGGACGACCCGGAGTCCCCGCACGGGACTGCCTACGGTGCCGACGCCGAGGCCCTCGCCGCCGCCCGCGAACGCG
>NZ_JBBCUB010000012.1:0-672 GCF_037148075.1 Gordonia malaquae
TTCTCACCCTCTGGGCAGAGCCAGGGATGAACAACCCGGACGACCCGGAGTCCCCGCACGGGACTGCCTACGGTGCCGACGCCGAGGCCCTCGCCGCCGCCCGCGAACGCGACACCCGGTCACAGTCCCAGCGCAACCACGACGCGCTCGAAGCGATGCTCGACCACCTTTTGGCGAACGGCGCGCTCGGTGATTCCGTCGCCCTCCCCTCACACCTTGTGGTCACCGCTTCGCTGGAGGACCTCGAGAACCGGGCGGGTGTTGCGGTCACCGCGACCGGCACTCGTCTGCCGGTCACTGATCTGGTCGACATCGCCGCCGACGCCACGCCGTGGCTTGAAGTGTTCGAAGGCCAGTCCTCGCAGATCCTGCACTTCGGGCGCGGCCGCCGGTTGGCCTCGCTGGCTCAGCGGCTCGCGTTGTTCGGTCGGGACCGCGGATGCACCGCGCCCGGCTGCACTACCCCGTGGTCACGGACTCAGGCGCACCACATGCCGGACTGGCAAGACGGCGGACCCACCGATATCGATCATTTGGGCGGGGCCTGCGGAGGACACAACCGCAGCGTCTCCACCACACCCGGCGGATGGGAGACCACCGTCCTCACCTCTGGCCCGTTCAAGGGCCGGGTCGGATGGCGACCCTCCGGCTCGACCGAGCCGTGGAAGGTCA
>NZ_JBBCUB010000013.1:0-271 GCF_037148075.1 Gordonia malaquae
GGCCGCCGGATCCTGGCCCACCTGGACCCCGACGGGTCGCTGACCGATGACGCCGATCGCGCCCGGACGCGGGGATTCGCGATCCAGCCGCAGGACAAGCGGCTGATGTCCGAGATCCGGGCGCAACTGTCGCCGTCGCTTCGAGCCAAGCTCGAAGCCGTTCTCACCCTCTGGGCAGAGCCAGGGATGAACAACCCGGACGACCCGGAGTCCCCGCACGGGACTGCCTACGGTGCCGACGCCGAGGCCCTCGCCGCCGCCCGCGAACGCG
>NZ_JBBCUB010000014.1:0-223 GCF_037148075.1 Gordonia malaquae
GGTGGCCGGCAGTGCCGGGTCGAGCTGGTCGCCCGAGTAGTTGTACATCGGGCTGATCGCCAATGCTGCGGCGACGCGGCGCTTGCTGGCGCCGAGGCCCAGGCGCAGGGCGGCGGTGAGGTACTTGCCCGGCGTCTGGACGCCAGCTTTGCGGTAGGCGCCGCGGGTGGAGACCTCTGCGTACAGGCGGGCGCCGATGCCGTCGGACCGGCGATTGGAACGC
>NZ_JBBCUB010000015.1:0-223 GCF_037148075.1 Gordonia malaquae
GCTGACCGATGACGCCGATCGCGCCCGGACGCGGGGATTCGCGATCCAGCCGCAGGACAAGCGGCTGATGTCCAAGATCCGGGCGCAACTGTCGCCGTCGCTTCGAGCAAAGCTCGAAGCAATTCTCACCCTCTGGGCAGAGCCAGGGATGAACAACCCGGACGACCCGGAGTCCCCGCACGGGACTGCCTACGGTGCCGACGCCGAGGCCCTCGCCGCCGCC
>NZ_JBBCUB010000016.1:0-223 GCF_037148075.1 Gordonia malaquae
GCTCTCGACGGCACGCGTGGTGTCGATCTCGAACTCGAAGCGGTTGGTCATGTCGTCGGTGATGTCCTCGACGTCGACGTAGAACTGCTTGTACCAGCGGCGGAGCTGGTACACGGGGCCGTCTTCCTCCGACAGGAGGGGATTGTCGATCGGGGCCTTGTCGCGCCAGATCTCGACGTCCTGCTCGAATCCGACCTTCACGCCCTGGGCGAACTGCGCGGCC
>NZ_JBBCUB010000017.1:0-223 GCF_037148075.1 Gordonia malaquae
GGGGGGGGGGGGGGGGGGGGGGGGGGGGGGGGGGGGGGGGGGGGGGGGGGGGGGGGGGGGGGGGGGGGGGGGGGGGGGGGGGGGGGGGGGGGGGGGGGGGGGGGGGGGGGGCGGGGGGGGGGGGGGGGGGGGGGGGGGGGGGGGGGGGGGGGGGGGGGGGGGGGGGGGGGGGGGGGGGGGGGGGGGGGGGGGGGGGGGGGGGGGGGGGGGGGGGGGGGGGGGG
>NZ_JBBCUB010000018.1:0-221 GCF_037148075.1 Gordonia malaquae
AGGATGTTGTGACGGACAAGAATTTGTTTTTGTTTTGTTTATGATTGAATCTTTGTCAGTTTTTTGGATTTGGTCAGGTTTTGCTTTCTGGCTTGTGCTGAAATCACGCGCTCTTTGGGGTGTGTTTGTTTCACATTTTTTGTTGGAGAGTTTGATCCTGGCTCAGGACGAACGCTGGCGGCGTGCTTAACACATGCAAGTCGAACGGAAAGGCCCCTTCG
>NZ_JBBCUB010000019.1:0-221 GCF_037148075.1 Gordonia malaquae
CAAAAATAATGTGGCACAAGAACATCTATTTACACACTATCGAGTTCTCAAAGAACACACACCCACCAGCACCAACCCACACACTCGCGGGCCGAACTCCAGTGAACTTGAATATTTGCCGCCGTTTCGGGCGAACTTTTCCAGTCTAGCCTCACCCCGCTCTGCAGTGCAAATCGGCGTATCGGCGGCAACCGGACCCACCAACACCACCACCAGAATCT